>NZ_FNPM01000001.1:0-1183357 GCF_900107295.1 Variovorax sp. YR266 | reverse complement strand
GGCAGGCTCAGGGAGATGGTTTCCAGGCCGCCGTCGACTTCGCGGGTGACGGTGGCTTTGTCGCCAGCGACTTCGACCTTGGAGGCGAAGGTGGCTTGAGGCAGGTCAGCAAGAGCCGCCAGCATCTGGCCGGTCTGGTTGGCGTCGTCGTCGATGGCTTGCTTGCCGAGGATGATGAGAGACGGCTGTTCCTTGTCCACCAGCGCCTTGAGCAGCTTGGCGACGGCCAGCGGTTGCAGTTCTTCGGTGGTTTCCACGAGGATGCCACGGTCGGCGCCGATGGCCATGGCGGTGCGCAGGGTTTCCTGGCACTTGGCATCACCGCAGGAGACGGCGATGACTTCGGTCACAACGCCCTTTTCCTTCAGGCGCACGGCTTCTTCAACGGCGATCTCGTCGAAGGGGTTCATGCTCATCTTGACGTTGGCGATGTCCACTCCGGTGCCGTCGCTCTTGACGCGCACTTTCACGTTGTAGTCGACGACCCGTTTCACGGGCACAAGAACTTTCATGGCTGTTCCTTTGAATGACGAAGAAATGGATTACTCGAGCTTGGCGCCCGACTGCTTGATGAGCCGCTCCCACACCGGGCGCTCCGCCTTCCAGGTGGTGGCGAAGAGTTCGGGCGAGCTGTCCTTGATCTCGAAGCCCATGGCTGCCACACGTTCGCGCACGTCGGGCTGCTGCGTGGCCTTGCGCACTTCTTCGGCGATGCGGTCCACGATGGGCTTCGGTGTCTTTGCAGGGGCCGCGATGGCGAGCCAGCCCGTCACGCGGTAGGCCTCGTCCTTCAGGCCCTGCTCTGCCAGCGTAGGCACGTTGGGCAGCGTGCTCATGCGGCGCTCGCCGCTCACGCCGATGGCGCGGATCTTCCCGGAATCGATGTGCGGCTTGGCCACCAGCGCGCTGGCATAAGCCATCTGGATCTGGCCGCCGATCAGGTCCTGCATCATCGGCGCCTCGCCCTTGTAGGCGACGTGGTTCATGTCGGACTGCGTCGCCAGGCTCATGTGCGCGCCGGCCAGGTGCGGGTACGCGCCCACGCCGTACGAGCCGTAGGCCACCTTGCCCTTGTTGGCGGTGACGTACTTCAGCAGCTCAGGGCCGGTTTTCACGGGAACGCTCGGGTGCACCACCAGCACCAGCGGCGCCATCGCGATCTGGTAGACCAGCGTGAGGTCGCGCTGCGTGTCGTAGGGCAGCTTCTCGTAGAGGAACTCGTTGGTCATCAGCGAATTGCTCAGCCCCAGCACGATGGTGTAGCCATCGGGCGCAGCCTTGGCGACCGCGTCGGTGCCGATGATGCCGGCCGCGCCGGGCTTGTTGTCGATGATGACGGGCTGGCCCAGGCCGGCCGACATCTTCTGGCCGATCACGCGCGCAAGCACGTCAGTGGCGCCGCCGGCGGCGAAGGGCACGACCAGGCGGATCGGTTTGTTCGGGTAAGCGGTCTGGGCATTTGCTGCGGGCAGCGCGCACAGCGTGGCAACGGAAGCAGCGGCGCACAGCAGGGCGCGGCGGTTCGGAAGGCGGATGGTCATGGCTTGTCTCTGTCTCTCTGTCTTGGTTTCAAAAATCACTGCGCCCCGATGCGCGTCTTGAAGGGCAGCGGCTCCAGCGCCTTCTGCAGCCGCTCCTGAAGCGATGCGGCGAGCGCGCCCGCCGCCGCGCCGTCGATCAGCACACGTACGAGGCTCTCGCCATCGGTCTTGACGACGGGGCGCGCGGCCTCGGGCAGGCCGAGCGAAACGCACACCTCGACGACCGTCGAGCTCACCACCTGCCGTGCGGCCATCGCGCGCAGCTCGGGCTTGTAGATCTTTCCGACGTTGGTCATCGGCATGGTCTCGATCACCGACACCCACTTGGGCTTTGCGGGCGCTTCGTCCACGCGCTCGGCGGTGAAGGCCAGCAGCTCTTCTTCCGTTGCCGAGGCGCCGGGCACCAGCGTCGCGAAGATCACCGGCAGTTCGCCCGCATAGGCATCGGGCGCACCGACCGCGGCGCACAGCTGCACGGCCGGATGCGCGCCCAGCGCGTCCTCGATGGTCTTGGGGTCGATGTTGTGGCCGCTGCGGATGATCAGGTCCTTCGAGCGGCCCGTGAGGTTGAGCCGCTCTTCGCTGTCGATCCAGCCCAGGTCGCCGGTCGCGAGCCAGCCGTCGGCCGTGAAGGCCTTGGCGTTGTCGGCCGGGTCCACGAAACCAGAGAACACATTGGGCGACTTGAACAGCACCATGCCCTGCTCGCCGGGCGGCATCTCGCGGTCGCTGGCGTTGCCGTTCTCGTCGAGCGCCACCACGCGCATCTGCATGTAGGGCAGGCGAAAGCCGACGCAGCCCGCGGGCCCGTCGACGCCCGGCGGCGTGATGGTCGAGATGCCGGCCATCTCCGTCATGCCCAGGCTCTCGTGCACGTGCAGGCCGAACAGGCGCTCGAAGCGCGCGGCTAGTTCGGGCGCGAGCACGGCGGCGCCGGTGCGGCAGTAGGTGATCGATGAAATGTCTGCGCCGTCCAGCGGCACATTGGCCAGCGCCGCGAGCACGGTAGGCACGGCCGACAGCGAGGTCGGGCGGTACTTCGCCACCAGCTTCCAGTAGTTGGCCAGCACCTCCTTGTTGCGCAGCAGCGAGGGCGTGGGAATGATCACTTCCACGCCCGCCGACAGCGACGACAGCGAGGCCGGCAGCACGCCCGCCACATGGAACAGCGGGTAGCCGTTGATGGAGATGCCGTTCTCGTTCATGCCCGCGACCTGCACGCTGGCCCAGGCCGTGAACACCTGCGCGCCGTGGCTGTGGCGCGCGAGCTTCGGCGCACCGGTGGTGCCGCCGGTGTGGAAGTAGGCTGCGATGTCGGTCGGCGCGATGTCTCGGCCACTCACGAGGCGGTCGTCGGGTTGCGCGGCGCGCAGCACGTCGAACTCGGCGACTCCTTCGGGGAGCGTTCTGGCAGTGCCAGGCGCTTCATCGTGCGGCGCAACGCGCAGTACGGTGGTCAGCGTCGGCACCTGGCCGCGCAGGCGCATCGCCTTCGACCACATGCCCGATTCGCTGTCCGAGCCGTAGGCGATCAGCACTTTGGCGCGGCCCGCGGTCATCAGCGCAACCAGCTTCTCGTCGGTGAGCAGCGCGTTCAGCGGCTGCACGATGCCGGCCGCTTCGCCGCCCCACAGCGCGAGGTGGTACTCCAGGCAACCAGGCAGCAGCACCGCCACCGCGTCGTCAGGCCCCACACCCAGCGTGTGCAGCATGTTCGCGGTCTGGTGGATGCGCGCGAGCAACTCGGCGTACGACCAGCGAATGGGTTCGTCGGCCGGGTTGCCTGTGCGCAGGAAGGTCAGCGCCGTCTTGTTGCCGAAGGCATGGCCCGCGTTGCGGAAGATCTCGTAGGTGCTGCGCACCGTGAGCGCCTGCTCCAGCGGTGTCTCTTCGAGCTTGCGGATGTCGGCGAGGCTGCGAACGGGAAGGGCGGGGCGGAACGGCGCGCCGACCGGGGTGCTGTAGTTGTTGTCGTGCCTGGTTGTCATGTCTTGTCTCCTTGGTGTTGTCGCCCTGCCGGCGCGGCCAGTTTTACTGGTTCGTGATGTGGTTGTCGCGAATGACCTTGCCCCAGCGCTCGAAGTCCTCGCGCATGCGCACGCCCGTCTGTTCGGGCGTGCGGTAGGCCGAGAAGGTGCCGACGCTCTGGAGCTTGTCCTGCACTTCCTTGTCGGCCAGCGCGGTCTTGAGTTCGGCGCTCATGCGGTCGATCACCTCCTTGGGCGTGCCGGCCGGCGCCAGCAGGCCACCCCAAGAGGTTGCGTCGAAGCCCGGGAAGCCCTGCTCGGCCACCGTCTTCACGTCGGGCAGCAGGCTCACGCGCTGGCCGGAGCCGACCGCGATGGCGCGCAGCTTGCCGGCCTTGATGTGCGGCAGCACGCCCACGAGGTCGGAGAACATCGCGGGCACCTGGCCGCCGATCAGGTCGGTGACGGCCGGCGCGCTGCCGCGGTAGGGCACGTGCTGCATGTCGAACTTGCCGATGGTCTTCAGCTGCTCGGTCGTCAGGTGGCCGAAGCTGCCGGCGCCCGCGCTCGTGTAGTTGAGCTTGCCGCCTTCGGCCTTGGCCTTGGCGATCAGGCCCTGCACGCCGGTCACGTCGGGCAGCGACTTGGGGTTGACCACCAGCACGATCGGCAGGTCGTACACCGAGCCCACGGGCGTGAAGTTCTTGAAGATGTCGTAGCCGGTGGGGCCGTACAGGTGCGAGGCCAGCAGCGTGGGCGTGGCCAGCATCACGAAGGTGTAGCCATCGGGCGCGGCGCGGGCCGCGGCAGCAGCGCCCACGGTGCCCGATGCGCCGCTGCGGTTGTCGATCACGATGTTCTGCTTGAGCGCGACCGACATCTTCTGCGCCACGATGCGCGAGGCCACGTCGGTCGGGCCGCCGGGCGGGAAGGGCACGATCAGCGTGATCGGCTTGGCGGGCCAGGCCTGCGCGAAGGCGGTGCCGGCCACCAGGGGCAGGGCGAGTGCGAGAAGGGCGCGGCGAACGGGACTGCGAAGGGAACTGCGAAGGGAAGAAAAGGATGCCATTGGGTCTTGTCTACTTTGGAAATGCGGGCGCCTGTCTTCTTCAGACGACGCCACTTGTTTTGAGCGCGGCCAGCTTTTCATCCGACAGGCCGAGCAGGGACTGCAGCACGTCGTGCGTGCCTTCGCCCAATGTGGGCGGCGCGCTGCGCACTGGCAGGCGCTCGCCGTCGAAACGGTAGGGCGGCGCCAGCACGTTGACAGTGCCGGCCACCGGGTGCGGCTGCGTAGTCACGAGGCCGGCATCGGTCGCACGCTTCGATTGCAGCGCTTCGAGCAGGCCCAGCACTTCGCCGCACGGAATGCCCGAGGCGGTGAGCTTCGCGAGCAGGTCGGTGCGCTGGCGCTTGGCCAGCTCGGCGTGCAGCTCGGGCAGCAGTACCGCGCGGTTGGCCGAACGCAGGATGTTGGTCTTGAAGCGCTCGTCGTCAGCGAGGTCGGGACGCTCGATCACGTCGGTGCAGAAGCGCGCGAACTGCGCGTTGTTGCCCACCGTGATGACCAGCGGTCCGTCGGCCGCATCGAACACGCCGTAGGGCACGATCGATGGGTGCGAGTTGCCGTAGCGCGGCGGGTCTTCGCCCATCAGCAGCGCTTCGAGGCCGTAGTAGGCGGTGATCATCAGGCCGCAGTCGAACAGCGCCATCTCGACATGCCGGCCCTTGCCGGTCTTCTCGCGCTGGTACAGCGCCGCCAGGATGGCTTGCGCCGAATACATGCCGGTGAACAGGTCGACGGCAGCCACGCCGAACTTCAGCGGCGGCTGGTTGGCTTCGCCGTTGAGCGCCATCAGGCCGGCCTCGCCTTGAACGACGAGGTCGTAGCCCGGGCGTGCGGCTTCGGGGCCGGTGCGGTCGTAGCCTGAGATCGAGCAGTAGATGAGGCCGGGCTGCTCCTTGCTCAGTTGCTCGTAGCCCAGGCCCAGCTTGTCGATGCCGCCGAACTTGAAGTTCTGGATCACCACGTCGCACTGCTTCGCGAGGTCGCGCGCGAGCTGCTGGCCTTCGGGCGTCTGCAGGTCGAGCGTGACCGAGCGCTTGTTGCGGTTCACGCTGTTGAAGTAGGCGGTCTCGGTCTTGCCGACACGCAGGCCCCAGTCGCGCGTGTCGTCGCCGCGGCCCGGGTGCTCCACCTTGATGACTTCGGCACCCATGTCGGCCAGCACCATGCCGCACCAGGGGCCCGCGAGGATGCGGGACAAGTCGAGGACGCGCACGCCGGCAAGCGGCAGCGAGGAATTCAGCGAAGACATGGCAGCTCCAGAAGGACGAAAAACCTCCGCACCTGCGTGCAAGAGGTTGGAAGGGTGAGCACGGCGCGTGTCAGGACGCGTCCTGCTTCTGTCGGCGCAGCGCGACGAAGTCGGCCTTGCGCTTGCCGAGGAACGCGCCGATGCCTTCGGCCGCTTCGGCGTCCGCCTGCGACTCGACCATGAACACGGCCTCGGCGTCGAGCTGCTCTTCCAGCGTGGCGCGGTGTGCCTGGCGGCACAGCGTCTTGATGCGGGCGCTCGCGCGTTGCGGGCCGCTTGCCACCTTGGCTGCGAGCGCGATGGCTTCGGCCAGCGCCGCGCCCTTGTCGGTCAGGCGGTTGACCGCGCCCAGTGCGTGCAGGCGCTCGGCCGGCATGCGGTCGCCGGTGAGGCACATCTCCGTCAGCACCTGGCGCGAGACGAACTCCGAGAGGAATGCCGTGGCGCCGCCGTCCGGCGTGAGGCCGACCTTGACGTAGGCCACGGTGAAGAAGGCGTCGCGTGCCGACACCAGCATGTCGCAGGCCAGCGCCATCGACAGGCCCGCGCCGGCAGCGCCGCCTTCGACCGCCGCGATCACGGGCTTGCCGCAATCGCGGATCGCGCGGATCAGGTCATGCAGGCCTTCGAGCTTTTCGCGGCGTTCCGACGCGGGCAGCTCGCGGCGCTTGGCCAGCAGGTTGAGGTCGCCGCCGGAGCAGAAGAAATCGCCCGCACCGGTGAAGACGATGGCACCGACTTCGGGGTCGTTCTGTGCGTCGGTGAGCGCAGCCGAGAGCTCGGCGTACAGCGTCGGCGTGATCGCGTTGCGCGCGGCCGGGTTGCTGTTGGTGAGGATGCGTACAGCACCCTCCTGCGAGATCAGCACGGTCTTGTCCGTCATGCCGCCAACTCCTTGCCGGACTCTTTGCCAAGGGCAATGTAGCGCTGCAGATGATGGTCTTCGTCGCCCAGCTGGTGGTCGATCATCACGAGGCGCTTGGCGTAGTGGGGCATCGGCAGCTCCCACGTCATGCCGATGCCGCCGTGCATCTGGATGCTTTCTTCCGCCACCAGCGCGCCAATGCGGCCGATGCTGAACTTGGCGGCCGACAGCGCACGCTCGCGCGTCAGGCGGTCGCCGGTGTCGATGGCTGCCGCTGCGTTGATGACGGCCGAGCGGGCCTGTTCGATCTCGAGCAGCAGGTCGGCCATGCGGTGCTGCAGTGCCTGGAAGCTGCCGATCAGCGTGCCGAACTGCTTGCGCGTGCGCAGGTACTCCAGCGTCGCGGTCTTGGCCGCTTCCATCGCGCCCAGCGCTTCGGCGCACAGCGCGAGCACGCCGCGGCCGATGGCGCGTTCCAGCGTAGCGTGGCCCTGGCCTTCGGTGCCGAGCAGTGCATCGGCGCCCAGCTTTACGCCGTCGAACGCGAGTTCGGCGACACGGCCACCGTCGATGGCGGGGCAGCCGCGCACCGTGAGGCCGGCCGTCTTCGCGGGCACGAGGAACAGCGAGATGCCGGCTTCGTCGTCCACCTTGCCCGAGGTTCGGGCGGAGACGAGGAACAGGTCGGCCTGCTCGCCCTGCGGCACAACGGCCTTGGCGCCGTGGAGCACCCAGCCATCGCCGCTGCGCTCGGCCTTGGTGGCCACGCGCGTGCGTTCGTAGTGCGTGTCGGCCTCGTCGTGCGCAAAGGCCGCGATGGTCACGCCGTTGATGATGTCGCCGAGCTTTTCCTTCTGCGCGTCGCTGCCGGCGGCGCTGATCGCCTCGCCGACCATCACCGCGCCCAGCAGCGGCTCGACCACCAGGCCGCGGCCCAGTGCCTCGAAGACCACGGCGATGTCGAAACCGCCGCCGCCGAAGCCGCCGTCGGCCTCGCTGAACAGCGCGCCGATCACGCCCAGTTCGGCGAACTGCTGGAAGATTTCCTTGCTGAACCCGTGCTCCGATTTCGCGATGCGGTCGCGTGCGTCGAACGCGTACTGCTCGGCGATGAAGCGATTCAGGCTGTCGGCGAGCATGCGCCGGTCTTCGGTGTGTTCGAAGTTCATTGCATGTCTCCTTACAGGCCCAGGATCATCTTGCTGATGATGTTCTTCTGGATTTCGTTCGAGCCGCCGAAGATCGACAGCTTGCGGTTGTTGAAGTAGCGCGAGGCGGCAGCCGATGCATAAGCTGGTCCGAAGGTCTCGCCCGTGAAGTCGTCCTTCAGCGCTTCTGCGATGAAGGGGCGGCCGTACACGCCCATCGCGCGGCGGGCCAGCGAAGAGATTTCCTGGCGGATCTCGGTGCCGCGAATCTTCAGCATCGAGCTTTCCGCGCCCGGCACGCCGCCGCCGGCCACCGCCGCGATCACGCGCAGGTTGGTGGTCTTCATGTTCTCCAGGTCGATCTCGACGCGCGCCATGCGTGCCGCGAAAGCCGGGTCTTCGGCCAGCGGCTTGCCGTTCTTGGTCTGCGTGGCGGCAATGCCCTTGAGCTGTTCGAGCGCTGCCACCGAGAAGCCCACGCCCGCGATGTTGGTGCGCTCGTAAGTCAGCAGGTATTTGGCGCAGGTCCAGCCCTTGTTCTCTTCGCCTACGAGGTTCTCGGCGGGCACGCGCACGTCGGAGAAGAACACCTCGTTGACCTCATGCTCGCCGTCGAGCGTGATGATCGGGCGCACTTCCACGCCGGGCGAGTTCATGTCGATCAGCAGGAAGCTGATGCCCTCCTGCTTCTTCGCCTCGCGGTTCGTGCGCACCAGGCAGAAGATCATGTTGGCGTGCTGGCCCAGCGTGGTCCAGGTCTTCTGGCCGTTCACGATGTAGTGGTCGCCCTGCGCGTCGATGCCGCGCACGGCCGAGGTCTTCACCGCTGCCAGGTCGGAGCCCGCGCCGGGTTCCGAATAGCCCTGGCACCACCAGTCGGCACCGTTCAGGATGCGCGGCAGCCAGTAGCTTTTCTGCGCCTCGTTGCCGTACTTGATGAGCACCGGGCCGAGCATGTTCACGCCGAAGGGCACGATGCGTGGCGCGAAGGCGAGGGCGCATTCATGCTCGAAGATGAACTTCTCGACCGCCGTCCAGCCCGGGCCGCCGTACTGCTCGGGCCAGTGGTTGGCCAGCCAGCCGCGCTCGTTGAGGATGGCGTGCCATTCCTGCATGTCGACCTTCTCGAGGATCTTGCCGCCGCGCACTTTCTCCGACAGCCGCACGGGCAGCTTGTCGGCCAGGAAGGCGCGCACATCGCTGCGGAAGGCTTCTTCTTCGGGGGTGAAGTTCAGGTCCATCGCAGGCTCCTCAATAGATTTCGAACAGGCCGGCCGCGCCCATGCCGCCGGCGATGCACATCGTGACCACGGCGTACTTCGCGCCGCGGCGCTTGCCTTCGATGAGCACGTGGCCCGTGAGGCGCGCGCCGGTCATGCCGAAGGGGTGGCCGATGGAGATCGCTCCGCCGTTCACGTTCAGAAGCTCCGACGGAATGCCCAGCTTGTCCTGGCAGTAGATCGACTGCGAGGCGAAGGCTTCGTTGAGTTCCCACAGGCCGATGTCCTGCACCTTGAGTCCGTGGCGTGCGAGCAGCTTGGGCACTGCGAACACCGGACCGATGCCCATTTCGTCGGGTTCGCAACCGGCAACTGCGAGGCCGCGGAAGGCGCCCAGCGGCTTGATGTTGGCGCGCTCGGCGTCCTTGGCTTCCATCAGCACGCAGGCCGATGCGCCGTCCGACAGCTGCGAGGCGTTGCCTGCGGTGACGAACTTGTCCTCGCCCATCACGGGCTTCAGCTTGGCGAGTGCCTCGTAGGTGGTGCCTCGGCGGTTGCAGTTGTCTTCCGTGGCGGTGACTTCGCGGTAGGTGACTTCCTTCGTCTCCTTGTCGGTCACGGCCATCGTGGTGGTGCAGGCGACGATCTCGTCCTTGTAGCGGCCGGCGATCTGCGCTTCTTCGGTGCGGCGCTGGCTCTCGGCGGAGAAGCGGTCCTGCGCCTCGCGGGTAATGCCGTAGCGCTTTGCCACGATGTCGGCGGTTTCGATCATCGCCATGTACAGCTCGGGCTTGTGCTCGACGATCCACGGGTCCATGCCGCTGTCGCCAGCATCGGTGGCGCTGCGCGAGCGGATCTGCGAGATGCTTTCGACGCCGCCCGCGATCATGGCCGGCGCGCCGTCCACCACGATGCGGCCCGCGGCCATCGCAATCGCCTGCAGGCCCGAGGCGCAGAAGCGGTTCACCGTGGTGCCGGCGATGCTGATAGGCAGGCCCGCGCGGATGATGGCCTGGCGCGCGATGTTGCGGCCGGTGGTGCCTTCGGGGTAGCCGCAGCCGAGGATCGCGTCCTCGATCAGCGCCGCGTCGAGGCCCGAGCGCTCGACCGCTGCCTTCACCGCGAAGGCCGCCAGCGTGGGGCCGGGGGTGATGTTGAATTCGCCGCGGTGCGCCTTGGTGAGCGGGGTGCGGGCGGTGGAAACGATGACGGCTTCACGCATGGGAATGTCTCCTGGACGGCTGACTGGAATGGACTCTGATTACTCGGATTGATTGAGGCTGGCGAAATCGGCGCCTTGCGCGACCAGCTCGACCAGCAGCGGCGAGGGCTTCCAGAAGATCGGGTCTTCCTTCGCAAACTCGCGGATGTCGGCCAGCACCTTGGGCAGGCCCACGGTGTCGGCGTATTTCATCGGGCCGCCGCGGTGGCGCGGAAAGCCGTAGCCGTAGAGGAAGGTCACGTCCACGTCGAGCGGGCGCAGGGCGATGCGCTGGAGCACGACGTTGGCGCCTTCGTTGACCATCGCGGCCATGTAGCGGCGCATGATTTCTTCCTCGGTGAAGGCGCGCGGCTTGATGCCCGCGCGTTCGCGCTCGGCATCGATGATGGCCAGCACCTCGGGGTCGGGCACGCCGGTGCGCGCGCCTTCGGGGTACAGGTAGTAGCCGCGCTGCGTCTTCTGGCCGAACCAGCCGCGCTCGCAGATGCGGTCGGCCACCTGCACGTAGCGCGCTTGCGGGTCGCGCGTGGCGGCCTTGCGCTTGCGCGTGGCCCAGCCGATGTCGCCGCCGGCCAGGTCGGACACCTGGAACGGGCCCATCGGGTAGCCGAAGTTGCGCACCGCTTCGTCGATCTGATAGGGCGAGGCGCCGTCTTCCATCATGTGGTCGGCGGCCTGGCGGTACACCGCGAGGATGCGGTTGCCGATGAAGCCGTCGCACACGCCGGCGCGCACCGGCACCTTCTTGAGCTTCTTCGCAAGCTCGAAGCCGGTGGCGACCACGTCGGCGCTCACCTTGGCGGGCACCACGATCTCCAGCAGCTTCATGATGTTGGCGGGCGAGAAGAAGTGCAGGCCCACCACGTCCTGCGGGCGCGAGATGCTGTCAGCGATCTGGTCGATGTCGAGGTACGAGGTGTTGGTGGCGATCACCGCGCCGCGCTTGCACACGCGGTCGAGTTCGGCGAACACGGCCTTCTTGACGCCCATTTCCTCGAACACGGCCTCGACCACGATGTCGACCTGCGCGAGCGCGTCGTAAGACGTGGAGCCCGAGAAGCGCGCCATGACGGCGGTCTTGGCCTCGGGCGTCATGCGGCCCTTCTTGATGAGGCCGTCGTACACCTTCTCCACGTTGGCGCGGCCGCGCGCGAGCTGGGCGTCGTCGCGCTCGATCATGGTCACTGGCATGCCCGCGTCGAGCATCGCCACCGCGATGCCCGCACCCATGGTGCCGCCGCCGATGATGCCGGCCGACTCCAGCGCACGCGGCTTCGCGCTCTTGGTCTCGGGCGCCTTCAGCACTTCGCGCTCGGCGAAGAAGGCGTGGATCAGTCCGGCGCGCTGCGGGCTGTCGATGCATTGCAGGAACAGCTTGCGTTCGAGCGCCATGCCTTCGTCGAAGGGCAGCGTGAGCGCGCCTTCGACGGCTTCGATGATCTTCATCGGCGAGAACAGGCCGCGGCTCTTCTTGGCGGTGTCGGCGCGCGCGGCTTCGAGGGCTGCGCGGCTGGCTTCCTTGTCGGCCAGCGCGCCGGCTTCGCGCGTGCGGCGCACCGGGGCCTTGGCGGCGACCAGCTCCTGCGCGTAGGCGAGGCCTTCGGCCAGCGCGTCGGCATCGGTGCCGAGGCGGTCGACGAGGCCGAGCGACAGCGCTTCCTTCGCGCCCGCATGGCGGCCGCTGAGCATCAGCTCGAGCGCGGGCTTCACGCCGATGAGGCGCGGCGCACGCTGCGTGCCGCCCGAGCCGGGCAGAAGGCCGAGCGCCACTTCGGGCAGGCCGAGCTTGGCCGTGGGCGATGCGAGGCGGTAGTGCGCCGACAGCGCCACTTCGAGCCCGCCACCCAGTGCGGCGCCGTGGATTGCGGCGACAACCGGCTTCGTGCAGTTCTCGATCTTCAGGCAGACCTCGGGCAGCGACGGCGGTTGCGGCGTCTTGCCGAACTCGCGGATATCCGCACCAGCGATGAAGTTGCGGCCCGCGCCGACGATCAGCACCGCCGCGGCGGCGCTGTCGGCCTCGGCCGCGTCGATGGCGCCCACGAGGCCGCGGCGCACATCCACGCCCAGGGCGTTGACGGGCGGGTTGTCGATGGTCACCACGAACACGTCGCCTCGACGCTGGAAGGTGACGGGTCCGTTGGACGTGGAGGGGCTGGGAGTTGTGGTGGCCATGTGCTTGCTTGTCTCTTTGCGTTGCCGAACCGTGCGGTTCGAGGCTCTGGGGGTGAACCCAGCATTCTTTGCCCGCTGCGCTGCTTTGACAATTGCATAGGCGGTTGACAGACTGTCAAAGAATTTTTGACACAATCGACCCATGGACCTCCAGTCGCTCACTTTGTTGGTGGAAATTCTTGACGCCGGCAACCTGAGCGCGGCGGCCCGCCGGCTCAAGATGAGCCGCGCCAACGTCAGCTACCACCTGAACCAGCTGGAGCGCTCAGTCGGCGCGCAGTTGGTGCGGCGCACCACCCGGCGCGCCGAGCCGACTGAAATTGGCCTCAGGCTTTACCAGCACGGCGTCGCCATCCAGGGCGAACTGCTGGCGGCCCGCGAATCGGTAACGACGCTGGGGCAGGGCCTGCAGGGCCGCGTGCGCCTGAGCGTGCCCAGCGGCTACGGCCAGCTCGTGATGGCCGACTGGCTGATCGACTTCAAGCGCCAGTACCCCGGCATCGTGCTCGACGTGGTGTTCGAGAACCGCATCGAGGACCTGCTGCGCGACGAAGTAGACATCGCGATCCGCGTGATTCCCGAGCCGCCGCAGAACCTGGTGGCGCGGGAGATGGGGCCGGTGCGCTATGTGGCGTGTGCTTCAACCGACTACGCGGCGAAGAACCCGCTGCCGGTGCAGCTGGACGCGCTGCAGGGCGCGCCGGTGGTCACCGCCGCCGTCATCGGGCGACAGCTGCGCGTGTCGGCCTACCAAGGCGAGACGAGGCGCGAAGTGATCCTGGAGCCGACGCTGATCTCGGAAAACTTCCTGTTCCTGCGCCAGGCCATCCTCGCGGGGCTGGGCATCGGGCTCGTGCCCGACTACGTGGTGCAGGAAGACGTGCGCAAAGGCGACGTCGTGACCACGCTCGACGACTGGCGCCTGAGCATCTTCGGCACGCAGATGTTCATGCTCTACATGCCGAACCGCCAGCACACGCGGGCGATCCGGACGTTCATCGATTTCATTCTGGAGCGGGTTCGGGTGCCGGTGCCGGAGTGAACTGGAGGCGCCGGCACTCGCATCGTGCCGGTCACGCGTGCCGCTGGTGTCTCTCCACGGTCTCGTAATGCCGTGACTTGTCGACATACATCGCCCGGTCCGCCCGCTGCAGCGCCACCTCCAGCGACTCGTCTCCGTGGCAGGTCGCGAGCCCGATGGCCAGGCTCAAGGCGTGGCCGCTTTGCCCCGCGTGGAACTGGTTGTTCATTTCGAGCAGCGTGAGGATGCGCTCGCGCATTGCCTCGGCGCCGCGCTCGTCGGTCATCGGCAGCAGCACCGCGAACTCGTCGCCGCCGATGCGCGCGGGCCAGGCCGGCGGGTCGACGGCCTTGTCGAGCACCTCGCCCATGCGGCGCAGCAGCGAGTCGCCGGCCGCGTGGCCTTCATGGTCGTTGATCTGCTTCAGGCCGTTGAGGTCGATGGCCACGATCGACACCGGCCAGGGGCCCTTGCGCGACAGGCGGTTCAGCTCTTCGGTGTAGTAGGTGCGGTTGCACAGCTGCGTGAGCACGTCGTGCTTGCCGAGGTACTCCAGATAGGCCTCGGCCTTCTTGCGCGCGGTGATGTCGACCAGCGACACCAGCACCAGGTCCCAGGTGCCCTGCCGGTCTTCCTGCACCGCGAACTGCATGTGGATGTTCAGCACCTCGCCCGACAGCGAATAGTTGAGCACCTCGCGATGCTGCACGGTCTTGCCGTTCCACAGGTCTTGCAGTTGCTCGGCGAACGATTCGCGCATCTCGTCGCGGAAGATGCGCGAGATGCTGCCCAGCAGCGTGGGCAGGTCGGGCGCGCCGAACATGCGAAGCGTCTCGTGGTTCACGTCGATGACGCGAATCTCCTGCATGCAGCGCGCGACGAAGTCGGGGTGCACCTTGATGAAGGTGGCGAAGTCGGTGATGCCGCGCGCACGGATGCTCTCGAGCAGCGAGCGCACCGCGCTGAAGTCTTCCACCCACAGCGACACGGGCGAGCGGTCGAACAGGCTGCGCGCGTACATGGCGCTCTCGTCGCGCAGGCGCTGCGCGGCCACGCGCTCGGTAACGTCGTCGAGCGACACCAGCACGCGGCTCCAGCTGTCTTCGTAACCCGGCAGCACGCGGGCACGCACGCGCACGTCGAGCCGCCGGCCGTCGAGCGCGTAGTTGACGGTTTCGCTCTCGAAGGTGAGCTGGCCGTGCCACAGTTGGTCGAGTTCGTGCACCACGGTGGCTGACATGTCGCCGCGGAACACGCGGTCCAGCGCGCCCAGCAGGGTCTCCTGGCTGTCGGCGGCAAAGAGTTTCAGCGTGTGCTGGTTGACCCGCAGCACCTTCAGCAGCGCCATGCAGTCGCTCACGCGCTGCGGGTCCGCATGCAGGTGCGCCACCAGGTTGGTCACGCCCTCGGCGCGCCAGCCGTCGAGCTTGCGCTTGAGGTCGCCGTAGTCTTCGATCCAGAGCGAGACGGGCGCCAGGTCGAACATGGCGTCGAGGTCGCCGATGGACGGTGGGGCCGAAGAGGGGGAGGACGCGGCAGCGGGCTGGGCCATCGATGAAGCTTTCGAAGAAGCGGCTGCAGCCATGGCTGACGAATGCCGGCGAACTGAAGCCTTAATTATTACTCGCGCACCCGCTGCATTCAGCGGCTGTAGAGGCCCACCACGCTCTGCCCGCCCAGTGCATGGCCCTTGAGCGCGGCCAGCAGGGCGTCGCGCGCAAGGCCTGCCGGCAGGCTGCCCGGCGCGAAGTCGGTGGCAACCACGGTCATCACGTAGTGGTGCGGCCGGTCGCCCACCGGCGGGCACATGCCGCGATAAGCGGGCGCACCGGCCACGTTCGGGCCCATGGTGAAGTTGAAGTTCGAGCCCGCCTGGCCTTCGCCCGCCTTGAGCTCGCCACGCTCGGCCGCGATGTTGTAGGCCACCCAGTGCGACACACCGAGGCCGGCCGCGCCATCGGGGTCGAACACCAGCACGGCGACCGACTTGGTCTTGGCCGGCAGGTTGCTCCAGGCCACGGGCAGCGACACGTTCTTGCCGCCGCAGTCGCCCGCGCCGGCGTAGTCGGCCGGAATGACGCCGTTGTCGCCGAAGGCGCTCGACGTGACCTTCATGCCCGTGAAGGCCTTGCCGCTGCCGGGCGACATGCCGGTGCAGCCCGCCATGAGGCCGGCGAAGGCGAGGGCCGTGACCGACAGGGTGAGGGGGTGAAGCCTGTTGTTGCTGCGCATATCTTTTTTCTCCTGGAGGGTTGTCTTCGTCTTCATTCGGCCTGGCCGAGCCACACGCTGCCGTCCGCTTTTTCATGCACCGCCAGCGGCGTGAGCCGTGCGCCGCGGCAGGGGCCGCCGACGCACTTGCCAGTGTCGGGCTCGAAGATGGCGCCGTGCCGCGCGCACATCAGGAAGCGGCCTGAACTTTCCAGCACCTGGCCTTCGAAATCAAGCGGGCCGCCTGCATGGGGGCACTGGTTGAGATAGCCGTGCACGCCGCCTTGCCAGCGTACGGCAAAGGCCTGGGCGCCGCCCGGTGCCGCGAACATGGCGGCGAGGCCGCCATCGGCAAGCGCCGGGGCGATCAACTGGGGCTCTGTCGTGCTCATGGCGAACAGTATCCCTCGCGTGGCGGAAGGCATGCTTTCTGCTGCAATTGCGGCATGAACGATTTTTCTCCCGCCAGCGCAGCGTTGCTCGTCGCGCAGCCGCTGACTTCCCATGCCTTTGCCCCGTATGGCACCGTGATCGAGGCACCCACCGGCGAGGGCCGGCCCATCAACGGAGGCAATGCACAGCGCTTCGACCTGCTCGGCGACCTGCAACTCGACGCCGAAGGCGGACGGCCGATGCTCGCGCTGTTCCGCGCACAGGCGCGGCGCTTTCCGCACGAGGTATCGGAGATGGAGCGCCACGCGCTCGGCAGCCAGACCTTCGTGCCGCTGGGCGACAGGCGCTTCGTGATCGTGGTCGCCCGCGCGGGCGAGGCGCCCACCTCGGCACAGCAACTCGCGGCTTTCGTCACCGACGGGCGCCAGGGCGTGGTGCTCGCGCCCGGAACCTGGCATCACGCGCTGCTGGCGGTGGATGCGGGCGACTTCGTGGTGATCGAGCGTGCGGGAGGCGGCGTCGATTGCGACGTCTGCTTTCTTCGGCGGAGCGGCAGCGTGCAGTTCTGAGGCTTGGCCGGCCTCAGCCCGCGAGGCGCTGCGCCAGCGCAACCAGCGATCGGTCCGACCCCGCCGGTCCGAGCAGCGAAATGCCCAGCGGCGCACCGTCGCGCGAAGCCAGCGGCATCGATAGCTGCGGAAAGCCCGCCAGGCCCGCGATGCACAGCATGCGGATCGCGCGGTTGCGGTAGTCCTCCAGCGCGGCTTCGCTGTCGCTGCGCAGCGGTGCGATGTCGGGCATGGTTGGCATCAGCAGCACGCCGTCGGTGCCAAGCAGCGCGGCCAGGTGCTCGCGAAACGCGGTGCGGAAGGTGCGGCCCGCTGCAACCTGCGCATCGGTCACTTCGCGCGACCACGCAAAGCGTTCGGCCACGCCCGGACCGAGCGGCGGCGCGTAGCGTTCGATCAATGGACCATCGGTGAGCCAGGCCTCGCGCGACTGCAGGTAGCGAAAGTTCCAGTACATCGTGTCGAAGGATTCCAGCGCCACCGTGGTGCCCTTGGCGGCACCGAGCAGGCCCTGCACGCGGTCGGCTGCGCCCTTCAGCGCTTCGATTGCGGCGGGCACGGCCAGCGCCCAGACGTCGTCGGGCCGCAGCAGCCGCACGCGTTCGGGCAAGGCCGCCGCATCGGCGCCCAGCAGCACATCGGCCACGCGCGCGAAGGTGCCGATGTCGCGCGCGAACCAGCCGCAGGTGTCGAAGCTGGGTGCGAGGTCGAGCGCGCCTTCAAGGCTCACGCGGCCGTGGGTGGGGCGCAGGCCGTACAGGCCGCAGTGGTTGGCCGGCGCGCGCACCGAACCGCCGGTGTCGGTGCCCAGCGCGAAGTCGCACAGGTTCGACGACACGGCCGAGGCCGAGCCAGAAGACGAGCCGCCGGTAATGCGCGTGGGTGCGCCGCCGTTGATCGGCGCGCCGAAATGCGCGTTGTTGCCGTTCATCGAGAACGCCAGTTCGTCGGTCACGGTCTTGCCGGCAAAGCGGGCGCCGGCATCGAGCAGCTTCTGCACGGTCGGCGCGGTGCGGGTCTTGATGCCCGACATCGCCAGCACGATGGGGTTGCCGCCGCCCGTGGGGTAGCCGGCCACGTCGAACAGGTCTTTGGCGGCAAAGCTCAGGTCGGCCAGTGGGCCGGTCGCAGCGCGCGGCACCGGCGCATCGGGGTACGGAACGAAGGCGTGGGCGGGGTCGTGCAGATGCATGGCGGTGAACGGTTTGTGGAGGTTGTCAGTCAGGCGACGAGCACCGGCGCAATGGCCGCCGCCGCATCGGTGTGGATGCAGCGCACGCGGTGGTTCGGCGCGAGCTCGACCACCGGTGGTTGCGCGGCGCGGCAGGCGTCGCTTGCGAGCGTGCAGCGTTCGGCAAAGGCGCAGCCGGGCGGCAGCGCGGACAGGTCGGGCGGCGCGCCGCCGATGGTTTCGAGCCGCGTGCCGCGCGCCAGCGCACCGTGCGCGCGGCTCTTGAGCAACGCGATCGTGTACGGATGGCGCGGCGAGCGGATCAGCTCGCGCGCAGTGCCTTCCTCGACGATGCGGCCGGCATACATCACGGCGATGCGGTCGGCCACCTCGACGGCGGCGCCGATGTCGTGCGTGACGAAGATCACCGACAGCCCCAGGTCGCGCTGCAGCTCGCGCAGCAGCAGCAAGATCTGAATTTGCACCGTGGCGTCGAGCGCAGTGGTGGGCTCGTCGGCCAGCAGCAGTTGGGGCTTGCAGGCGAGTGCCAGCGCGATCATGGCGCGCTGGCGCATGCCGCCCGACATCTCGTGCGGATAGGCCTGCAGGCGCCGTTCGGGGCTCGGGATGCGCACGCGCTCGAACAGCGCCAGCGCACGTTGTTGCGCCTCGGCCTGCGTGACGGATTCGTGCCGGCGGATCGACTCGACGATCTGCGCACCCACCGAATACACCGGGTCGAGCGCCAGCAGCGGCTCCTGGAAGATCATCGACGCGACCTTGCCGCGGAAGTCGGCCAGCTCGCGCTGCGACATCGCGAGCACGTCGCGGCCGGCCACCTGCACCGTGCCGCCCATGCGGGTGCGGCGCTCGGGGTGCAGGCGCAGCAGGGTGCGCATGGTCACACTCTTGCCCGAGCCCGATTCGCCGATCAGCGCGACGACCTCGCCGCGCTGCACTTCGAGGCTCACGCCGCTGACGGCGTGCACCGGCTTGCGTCCACCGCTGAAGGTAACGCTGAGGTCGCGCAGGCGGACCATCGGTTCGTTGTTGTCGCTCATTGGGGTACCTTCGTGCTTCGCACTGCGGTGCGAGCTTGCTTGGGGCGGCCCGGCGCGGCGCTCATGCTGCCTGCCTCTGCGTTTCGATGGCCATCGGATGCCCGCTGCCGGCTTCGTGGATCAGGCAGCTCACCGCATGCTGCGAACCGGTGACGATGCGTTCGGGCACGACCTTGGCGCACACCGGCGCGGCCAGCGCGCAGCGCGGATGAAAGCGGCAGCCCGAGGGCGGGTTGATGGGGTTCGGCGGATCGCCCGCGAGCGCGGCTTCTTCTGTGCGGTGGTCAGGGTCCATCGACGGCATGGAGGACAGCAGCGCACGCGTGTAGGGGTGCGCGGGCGCGTCGTACAGCGCATCGGCCGGGCCGATCTCTGCCACCTGGCCCAGGTACATCACCATGACGCGGTCGCTCACGTAGCGCACCACGTTGAGGTCGTGGCTGATGAATACGTAGGTCAGCCCGAACTCGGTCTTCAGGTCGAGCAGCAGGTTGATGACCTGTGCTTCCACAGACTTGTCGAGCGCGGAGACGGCTTCGTCGAGGATCACCATGCGCGGCTGCAGTGCCAGTGCCCGCGCGATGTTCACGCGCTGCCGCTGGCCGCCCGAGAGTTCGTGCGGGTAGCGTTCGGCAAAGCGCTGCGGCGAGAGGCCCACGCGAGCCAGCAGGTCGCGCGCCCGTTCCACCGATTCGCGTCGCGATACGCCGTGCACCTGCGGGCCGAAGGCGATCGAGTCTTCGATGGTGAGGCGCGGGTTGAGCGAGGCGTAGCTGTCCTGGAACACCATCTGCACCTGGCGGCGGAATTCTTTCAGCGGCAGGTCGCGGCTGCCGACTTCGCGGCCGTCGAACACGACTTCGCCGCGTGTGGGTTCGATGAGCTGCATCAGCAGGCGGGCGGTGGTCGACTTGCCGCAGCCCGACTCGCCGACCACGCCGAGCGTTTCGCCCTTGAGAACTTCGAAGTCGACGCCATCGACCGCGCGCACAACGCCTCCGCCGCGGCCCAGTGGGTCTTTCTTCAGGGGGAAGTGCTTGACCAGGCCTTTGATTGTCAGGAGCGGTTGGGCTGGGCCGCCGATGTCTTTGGGTGCGTCCATTTTTGTTAGCTCCTGTCCACTGCGTTCGGGGTGCGTGCGAATGACACCGGGTACTCCCCTCCGCGAATGTCCCCCGCCTTCGGCTCCTCCTTTATTTCGCTGCGGGGAGCACCCGGTGCCATTCGCACATGGGCGCGGCTGTGGTGCTGGCCGATCAACCACCGCTGCGAACAACGATCACGCCGATGGGGTGCCTTGCGCAGCGAAATAAAGGAGGAGGCCGAAGGCCGGGGGACATTCGCGGAGCAAGGTACCCCGTCGGCGTGAGCGCGCCCTGAAACGCACTGCATCGAAGAACAGAATTCCATGCTCACCCCTTGTTGTCCATGGCGGACCGAAGCCCGTCGGACAAGATATTGAAAGAGATCGAAGTGATGAAGATCATCGCGCCCGGCAGCGCAGCGACCCATGGCTGCACATAGATGGCGGTGCGCAGCGTGTTGAGCATCAGCCCCCACTCGGGCTCCGGCGGCTTCACGCCGAGACCGAGGAACGACAGGCCCGAAGCCAGGATCATCGACACCGCGATCAGGCTGGTGGCGTACACGAAGATCGGGCCGAGCACATTGCCCAACACGTGCACGCGCACGATGGTGAAGGGGCTGGCGCCTGAAGCGCGCGCCGCTTCCACGTAGTCGCGGGTGCGTACCTGCGTGGTCACGCTCTCGGCCACGCGCGCTATCTGCGGAATGAACACGATGGTCAGCGAGATCAGCGAATTGACCACCCCCGCGCCCAGCGTGCCCGACAGCGCGATGGCCAGCAGCACCGATGGGAAGGCGTAGAACACGTCGATGGTGCGCATGATCAGCGTGTTGGTCAGCCCGCCCGCGTAGCCTGCGACGATGCCGATGATCGTGCCCAGCACGAAGGCGCACAGCACCGGCGTGATGCCGATGAACAGCGACAGCCGCGCGCCGACGATGAGGCGCGAGAGCATGTCGCGGCCCAGCTCGTCGCTGCCGAAGGGCAGGCCCTCGGTGCCGATGGGCTTCAGGCGCTTGAGCATCGACGACTGGTATGGGTCAGACGGCGCGAGCCATGGGCCGAAGACTGCGAGCGCGATCAGCAGCAGCACGACGATGGCCGCGCCCACGGCGACCGGGTCGCGCCGGAAGCGCAGCCACACCGAGGCCCAGTAGCCGCGCGAGCGCTGGGCCGGCAAGGGTTCGACTGCGATTGCGGAAGATGAAGAGGCGGGAAGCACGGTGGACATGGCTTGGCGGCTTTCTTCTTCAGGCGCGCGCGATGCGCGGATCGAGCAAGGTCTGCAGCACGTCGACCAGCAGGTTCAGCAGCACGAAGAACAGTGCCAGCACCAGGATCGTTCCCTGCAGCAGCGGCAGGTCGCGCTGGAAGATGGCCGAGTTCAGCAGGAAGCCGGTGCCCGGCCACGAGAACACGGTCTCGATGAGGATCGAGCCGCCGAGCAGGTAGCCCAGTTGCAGGCCCATCACCGCCAGCGCCGTGGGCGCCGCGTTCTTCACCATGTGGCGGAACACGCCGAGGTGCGTGAGCCCCTTGGCACGCAGCCCGACAATGAACTCCTGGTCGAGGATGTCGGCCACCAGTGCGCGCACGGTGCGCGCGATGATGCCCATGGGAATCACCGACATCGTGAGCGCCGGCAGCAGCAGGAACTGCAGATGCTCCCAGTCCCAGGCCCAGTCGTCGGAGCCGCTGGGGCCTGCGCCGGTGGCCGGCAGCCACATGAGCTGCGACGAGAACACGATCACCATCACCATGCCCAGCCAGTAGTGCGGCACGCTCACACCCAGCACCGAGAACATCGAGGCCAGGCGGTCGACCCACGAGTTGCGGAAGTAGCCCGCCACAAAGCCGAACAGGCAGCCCAGCACGAAGCCGATGAAGGTTGCCACCACCGCGAGCCGCAGCGTGTTGCCCACGGCGGTGAACACCTCGCCGGCCACCGCGCGGTTGCTGGCGATGGACACGCCCAGGTCGCCGTGCATCGCGCGCCACAGCCACATCGCGAACTGCTCGGGCAGCGAACGGTTGAAGCCGTAGAGCTCGCGCAGCTGCGCCTGCAGGTCGGCGGACGCATCGGGCGGCAATATCGACACCAGCGGATCGCCCGGCGCGATGTGCACGAGCAGGAAGCACACGAGGGCCACGCCGATCATGATCGGCACGGCGTAGATCACGCGGCGCAGGAGGTAGGCGAACATTGGCTGGCTCGTGGCTGGCTGGAAGAAACGCTCAGTCCATCGTCATCGTGGCGATGTCGATGAACCAGCTCTTGGGCTGCACCACATTCTTGACCTTGGCCGACATGGCGCGCGGACCGACGTCGTGCGCAATCCACACGAAGGGCGCGTCGTCAACGATGTGCGTGTGCAGCTTGGCGAGCGCGGCGTCGCGTGCCTTGTCGTCGAAGCTGGTGCGCGCATCGGCCACCAGCTTGTCGACCTCGGGGCTGCCGTAGTAGCCCCAGTTGTTCGACACCGGCGGGAAGGCCTTGGTGCTCACGAAGCGCACCATCGCGAAGAACGGGTCCATGGCCGCGAAGCTGATGTTGACCGCATTGGCGCCGTTGGCCGACGGGTCCTTCGCGCCCTTGCGCCAGTTGGTGAACAGCGTGTTCCATTCGATCACGTCGAACTGCACGTCGAAGTAGCACTGCTTGAGCGACTGCTGCGCGAACTCGTTCATCGGCAGCGGCTGCATCTGGCCCGAGCCCGATGCCGAGATCTGCACCTTCACCTTGATCGGCTTGGCGGCCGAGTAGCCGGCCTGCGTCATCAGCGCCTGCGCGGCCTTCACGTCGTACCTGATGTCGAAGGTGGGCTTGCCGAACCACGGGTGGCCCGGCGGCACCGTGCCCTTGGGCTCGGCCATCATGCCGCCCAGCAGCTGCTTCATGCCGCCGCGGTCGATGCACAGGTTGGCGGCCTGGCGCACGCGCTTGTCGAGCCAGGGCGAGCCTTCGGCGAACGAGAGCTGCCAGGGCCACACATGGGGCTGTGCATTCGAATAGATCTTGAAGCCGCGCTGCGTGATCTGCGCCATGGCGTCGGGCGCGGGCGCCTCGATCCAGTCGACCTGGCCGCCCAGCAGCGCGGCGGTGCGCGCGTTGGCCTCGGGCATCGGCAGCATCACGACCTTGTCGATCTTCGGCACGCGCCTGGCGTCCCAGTAGGTCTTGTTGGCGGCCAGCTCCAGCCGCTCGCGCGCCACGAAGCGCGTGACCTTGAACGGGCCCGAGCCAGCGGGGTCGGCGGCGAAGGCGGTCCAGGCGGCCTTGGCCTTGTCGGCGGGCGTGGCGCCGGCGGCGGCATCGAACTTCTTCTGCCAGTGCGCGGGCGATGCCATGAACAGGTTCGTGAGGTTGATCGGCAGGAAGGCGTCGGGCTCGCTGGTGGTGAGTTCGACCGTCGTGTCGTCGATCTTGCGCGCCGACTTGAGCGTGGGCATGCGCGAGGCCGTCACGCCGACCTGGCTGGGGTCGAACTGCGGGGCGTCCTTGTCGAGCACCTTCTGCACGTTCCACACCACGGCGTCGGCGGTGAAGGCCGAGCCGTCGTGGAACTTGACGCCGGGGCGCAGCTTGAAGACCCACTTGGTCTTGTCCTTGGCGTCCACTGCCCACGAGGTGGCGAGGCCGGGAATCAGCACGCTCGGTGCGTCGGCCTTCGACAGGTCCCACTGCGTGAGCGAGTCGTAGATCGGAATGCCGGTGAAGCGATTGCCCTCGAAGCCCTGGTCGGGCTGGCCCAGCGTGCGCGGAATGTCGGCTGCCGTCATGGCGATGCGCAGCGTCTTTTCCTGGGCCATCGCATGGGGCGCGGCCAGGGCCAGGATGGCGAGTGCCGCGCAGGCGGCCAGGGGCTTCAGGAACAGGGCAGGGGCAGCACGCTTCACATGGAACTCCGTTGGGTGGAATGGCGGAAAGGACGAAAGGAAACTCTCAAGCACGACATGTGCCAGCAGGCGGTCAGTCCCTGCCTGGCCTAGGGCCATGACAGCGCGATCTCGCGCCTTGCGCAGCGCAGGTCCATCTCGACTTCCATGTCCACGATCGGCGGGCGCGCGAGGTGCCAGGTCAGGCCGGTGGTGAGCGCGCCGCGCTGCACGATTTCGTCGAACACCAGCGCGCCGATGTCATGCACCGTGTAGGCCTGCACGGCCGCGGCATCGCGCCAGCCGAAGCCCAGCACGGCCAGGCGGCGTTCCATTTCAGTCATCACGTAGCCGAGCTTGGCGCGCAGGCCCTCGGGGCTGGTGTCGCCCAGGCGGACCATCACCTCGCGGTAGCTGGCGTGGCCGTCGGGCGCTTCGCCGCCGCCCGAGACCACGAAGCTCGGCGGCCCGGCATCGTCGTCAGCCGGCACGGTGTACGAGAAGGCCTGGAAGGCCGGCGTGGCCGGTGCGCCGACGCGCGGGCACACGTTGGTGCGCGCCACCGGGTTGTGGTCGCCGCGCAGCAGCTGCCAGCGCTCGAGCGTGCCGGCATAGATGCGGTTGAAGTCGTGAAAGCCGCACTCGGAGAACGGCGCGGGCGAGCGCAGTTCGCAGGCGCACAGCGCGGTGAGCGGCCGGCCGATGGCGCGCAGGTGCGCCGCGATGGCGTCGAAGCCGTCGGCAAGCGGCACGGCCTGCTGGAAGCGCACCCGCTCGATGGCAAAGCCGGGCAGCGCCGCCACGCCGGCGGAATACTGGAACACGCCCTTCGCGTAGCGGTAGCCGCCTTCGGGGAACGCAGTGGTTTCGGTGCTTGTGGTTGTCATGCCGTCTTTCCTCGTCAGCGCCCAATGTAGGGAGCGACGAGGCCGACGGGAAGGCTCATTTCTGCACGCGCGTGTTGCCGGAATCAGAACGCGGCACCGCGTTGGAGCCGTAGCGCCCCATGCTGGTGGCCAGCATTTCGAGCAGTGCGCGCGACGCCGGCGACTGGCGCTGCCCCGGCATCGTGAGCAGGCTGGTCGCGGTGGCGGCAAAGTCGCGCTCCTGCAGCGGCACGGCGCACAGGTCTCCGTTCGACACCTCGTGCAGCGCCGCATAGCGCGGCAGGAAGGTGATGAGATCGCTGTTGCGCACCACGCCCTTGGCCATGTCGAGCGTGCTCGTCTCGATCACCAGGTCGAGCGACACCTGCGTCTTCGATGCGATGCGGTCGACCAGGTGGCGGATCTGGAACGAGCGGTCGGGCAGCGCCACGCGGTGGCCTTCGAGTTCGCGGAACGACACGCTGCGCCGCCGCGCCAGCGCATGCGTGGGCGCGACGATGGCGCACAGCGGCTGCTCCAGCCGCGCATGTTCGCGGAAGGCGTGGCGCTCGGGCAGGTTGAAGGCCAGCGCGATGTCGATGCGGCCTTCCTGCAGCGCTTCGAGCACCGCGCGCGAGCCCACCACCGAGGCCTGCAGCTTCACCTGCGGATGCCGCTTCTGGAAGCGCGCCAGGTTGTTCGCAAGGAAGTGGCTGACCATGCCCTCGATGCTGCCGACGCGCACTGTGCCGACGGGCTGGCCGATCAGCTCCTGCAACGCGCCGCGCAGCGCCTCGCTGTTCTGCAGCACCTGGTCGGCGTGTGCGAGCACCAGCTCGCCGGCCGGCGTGAGGGTGGTGCGGTTGGCGCGGCGGTCGAGCAGGGCGGTCTGCAGTTCGCCTTCGAGCTTGGCGATCTGGCGGCTGATGGCGCTCGGCGCCACGCCCAGTTGCTCCGCGGCGCGGCGCAGTGAGCCGGCCTTGGCGGTCTCGCGAAAGTAAAGCATTGCCGTGGACAGCATGGCGGTTTCCTGTTTTCTTGTTCTCGCAAGGCCTGGGCCGGCCGAACCTTCGGCCGAATGGCGCAGCACGTCAAGCAACGGGCGTGCCCCGGGCCAAGCGGGGTCGCCATCCCGGATATGCCGTCCGACCGATGGACGCGGCGGAGCCCGTTTTTGACAATGCAACCGTTTGCACCGACAGTCTGTGGGGCGAAGGGAACAGAACCGATGACAACACTGACGCAGGGTGCACGTGGCGCCGACGTTCGCAGATTGCAGGAGGCATTGAACCGGAAGCTCCAGCCGAACCCCGGGCTCGTGCTCGACGGCGACTACGGCCCGATCACCCGGATTGCGGTGCGCCGCCTGCAGGCCGCGAACTGGCTCGCCGAAGACGGCGAGGCGGGCCCCTGCACGCAGAACCTGGTGTTCGGCAACGAGTGCCACGCGCCGATCCTGCACCCTGTTGCGCTGATTCCGCAGCCCACGCCCGGCCAGTGCTGGGCCGCCTGCACGGCCATGATCACGCGCTCCAACGTGCAGGCGGTGGTGGCGCGCACGCCCACCGAGCTGATCGCCGACGACGGCGGCCTGCGCACCTTCGCGAATGCCGACGACGCCATGACGGCCGATGCGCTCTTTGCGTCCGCGCACGGCCTGGCGGTGCGCCCGCCGGCGCCCTGGTCGGTCGGCCAGTTGCGTGCCGCGCTGCAGCACGGGCCGCTGATGTTCGATCTGCCGTGGGGTGCGAGGGGGTATGCCGCCGGTGTCGGCCGTCCGGGCCACATGGTGCTTGTCGTGGGCATTCGCGGCGACGACGATCCCGGCGGGCGCGGCACCACGCTGCGAATCTTCGACCCCTGGCCGCCGGGCAAGGGGGCGCGCAGTTCGGTCAACCACGTCAAGTGGAGCCAGCAGGTGCCCCGGAACGCCTGTCGCGTGTTCTCGCATCCGTAGCCCGGTGGGAGGGCGCCAGGGGGGCGATGCGACAATCCCAGCGCCATGACAGACACCCTCACGATCACCCGCCCCGACGACTGGCACTTGCACGTGCGCGATGGCGCCGCCCTCGAAGCCGTCGTTCCCCACAGCGCTCGCCAGTTCGGCCGCGCGCTGATCATGCCCAACCTTCGCCCGCCCGTGACCACTGCCGCACAGGCCGTGGCCTACCGCGACCGCATCCGCGCCGCCGTGCCCGAAGGCACGGCCTTCGAGCCCGTGATGTCGCTCTACCTCACCGACAAGCTGCCGCCCGAGGAGATCGCGCTGGCAGCCGAAGCCGGCGTGCGCGCGCTCAAGCTCTACCCGGCCGGCGCCACCACCAACAGCGATGCCGGCGTGACCGACATCCGCAAGACCTACAAGACGCTCGAAGCCATGCAGAAGCACGGCCTCTTGCTGCTGGTGCATGGCGAGGTGACCGACCCCGCCATCGACCTGTTCGACCGCGAAGCCGTGTTCGTCGACCGCGTGATGATTCCGCTGCGCCGCGACTTTCCCGAGCTGAAGGTGGTGTTCGAGCACCTGACCACGAAGGAAGGCGCCCACTACGTGCGCGACGCCGATCGCTTCACGGCAGCCACCATCACGGCGCACCACCTGCTGTACAACCGCAACGCCATCTTCACCGGCGGCATTCGCCCGCACTACTACTGCCTGCCTGTGCTCAAGCGCGAGACGCATCGCGTGGCGCTGGTCGAGGCAGCCACCAGCGGCAGCGACCGCTTCTTCCTGGGCACCGACAGCGCACCGCACCCGGCGCACCTGAAGGAGCATGCGCTGGGCTGTGCCGGCTGCTACACCGCGCTCACGGCCATCGAGCTGTACGCCGAGGCCTTCGACAGCGTGAATGCGCTCGACAAGCTCGAAGGCTTCGCGAGCTTCCACGGCCCCGACTTCTACGAACTGCCGCGCCACACCGACACCATCACGCTCAAGCGCGAAAGCTGGACCGTGCCGGAGACCGTGCCCTACGGCGACGCCACGCTCAAGCCCTTGCGCGGCGGCGAAACGATCAACTGGAAGCTCTCATGACACCGACGCTGCGCGTGATGTTGCTGATCGACGCCGACAACGTCTCGGCCGATGTGATCGAACAGGCCGTGCAGCGCACGATGGATGAATACGGCGCCATTCACGTGCGCCGCGCGTATTGCAACGCCGAGATGGCGGTGAACCGGCAGGCGATGTTCAAGCGGCTGTCGGTGCGGCCGATGGTGAACCTGTCGGCCGGCAAGAACAGCACCGACATCGCGCTGTCGGTCGACGCCATCGACCTCGCCATCAACGAGCGGCCCGACGTGGTGGTGCTGGTGTCTTCCGACTCCGACTTCGCGCCGCTCGTGATCCGCCTGCGCGAAAAGGGCTGCCGCGTCTGCGGCATCGGCCAGCAGGGCAAGACGGGCGAAGAGACGGTCGGCGTGTACGACGCCTTCATGGACCTCGCGCACCACGCCGGCACGAAGCCCGCGGTGCGCACCGCGCCGGCGAAGAAGGCGGCTGCGGCCAAGTCTGCACCCGCGAAGACCGCGCGGGCCAAGGCGACGCCTGCGGCCAAGAAGGCCGCGGCCAAGACGCCGGCCCGCAAGACGGCGAAGGCCGTTAAGGCCGCGCCGCCACCGCAGCAGCAACAGCAACCGCAAATCTCCGAAGCGGCCGAATTCATCCTGCAGGCTGCACCGGCCTTGCGCAGCGGCAACGACGTGCCGCTCAACGACGTGGCAAAGGCCCTGCGCACGGCCGGCCTGCTCGGCAAGCACGGCAGCTCGCTCAAGCTTTTCGACAAGCTCACGTCGGAGTTCGCCGTGATGCAGCACCCTGACCGCATCCGCTGGACGGGCGCGCCCGCGCCTTGACCCTGCCGGCGGTTGATTGGGCGCAGCCCTGGCTGGCGCCTTATCGTTCGAGCGGCGTCGCGGTAGAGCAGGCCGCACGGCACGCCGGGGTGGCGGCCGCCCTGCAGGCAGTCAAGCCCGCGCAGGCGCCCGATTTCGTACATCAGGACGCGCTGCCCGCAGGCCAGGCCTACGAGGCCCACATCTTCCAGACCCGCACCGTCCCCACGCGCGACAACCTGCACGATTTCTTCAACGGACTCGTGTGGCTCGCCTTTCCGCAGACCAAACGCCGGCTCAACGAACTGCAGGCGGCCGAGATCGCGCGAAGCGGCGTTGCCGCCGTGCGAGGCCCGCTGCGCGATGCGCTCACGCTGCTCGACGAGAACGGCGCAGTGCTCGATGCGCCACCCGCGCTCTGGCAGGCGCTGATCGCGCGCGACTGGCACACGCTGTTCGTCACGCAACGCGGGCTGTGGAGCGAGGCGCGCCTGCTGCTCTTCGGCCATGCGCTGCTCGAAAAACTGGTCACGCCGCGCAAGCCGATCACCGCACACGTACTGCTGACGCACGACCCGAGCGGCCCGGCGGCGTTCGATGACGCGCGCATGGCGCAGGCGCTCGACGCGCGGCAGCTCGAACGCAAGCCCTTCGTGCCGCTGCCGGTGCTCGGCGTGCCCGGCTGGTGGGGCGGCAACGAGGCGGCGGCGTTCTATGCCGATCCGCAGGTTTTCAGGCCCTTGCCGGGCCGGGGAATACCAGGGGCATAGAACTTTTGCTCCTATCATGGCTCTACCGGCTGCCGCCGACCGGAGCGCCCAGAACGCACTACAACACCCAGGGCCTCCATGCCGCGCACGGCTTGAAGAGGGCCCCGGGGTCCTCATCTAGGTGGCAGGTTTCCCCACGGAGAATTCAACTTGAAACGTATCCTTCTGTTCGTTTTGACCAATGTGATGGTCGTCGCGGTGCTCGGCGTGGTCGCCAGCCTGCTCGGCGTCAATCGCTTCCTCACGGCCAACGGGCTCAACCTGGGCGCGCTGCTCGGTTTCGCGCTGGTGATGGGTTTCGGCGGCGCGATCATCTCGCTGCTCATCAGCAAGCCCATGGCCAAGTGGACCACCGGCCTGCACATGATCGACAACCCCCAGTCGCCCGACGAGGCCTGGATCGTCGGCACGGTGCGCAAGTTCGCAGACAAGGCCGGCATCGGCATGCCCGAGGTCGGCATCTTCGAAGGCGAGCCCAATGCCTTTGCGACCGGCGCGTTCAAGAACTCGTCGCTGGTGGCGGTGTCCACCGGCCTGCTGCAGGGCATGACGCGCGAAGAGGTCGAGGCCGTCATCGGCCACGAAGTGGCCCACATCGCCAACGGCGACATGGTCACGATGACGCTGATCCAGGGCGTGATGAACACCTTCGTCGTGTTCCTGTCGCGCGTGATCGGCTATGCGGTCGACAGCTTCCTGCGCCGCGGCGACGACCGTTCGTCGGGCCCCGGCATCGGCTACTACGTGAGCACCATCGTGCTGGACATCGTGCTCGGCTTCGCCGCCGCGATGGTGGTGGCCTGGTTCTCGCGCCATCGCGAGTTCCGCGCCGACGCCGGTGCGGCCGCGCTGATGGGCCAGAAGCAGCCAATGATCAACGCGCTCGCGCGCCTGGGCGGCCTGCCGGCCGGCGAACTGCCGAAGGCCGTGGAGGCCATGGGCATCACCGGCAGCATTGGCAAGCTGTTTGCCACGCACCCGCCGATCGAAGAGCGCATTGCTGCGCTGCAGAACGCGCAGCGCTGATCAGTCGGTCGCGGCAAGTCCGCGGCGCCATGAAAAAAAGCCGCCACATTGCTGTGGCGGCTTTTTTGTTTGTGTGGCGTGTTCAGTCTGCTGCGGGTGCTTCGGGTGCTTCGACGGCCGGCGCCGCAGGTGCCTCGCGATCGGCGCGCGCGCGTTGCAGCGTGCGCGTCACATCGCCGTGCTTCATGCCGTACATGTCGGCGAACTCCTGCTCGCTGCGGCCGCTGGCCTCGAAGGCGCGCAGCAGCGCCTCGCGCTTGGCGGCTTGCTGGGCGAGTTCGGCCAGGGCCTCGTCCACCACGGCGTTGTTGTTCTCGTCACGCGAGCGCACCAGCACGGCATAGGCTTCGCGATCCAGGCCCGAGGCCTCGATGGCCTTGGCGATGCGCGCGACCAGCTGCGGGCGCAGGTCTTCGCCGTTGGCACGCTGCAGGCGGCGGCGGTGCAGCTCGAGGATGGCGTGGTGCACGTGCTCCGGCGCGACCGGGTCGAGCGCGTTGCCGTCGAGGTCGTGGCGCGCCAGGCCGGCGGCCACGGCCTCCAGGTAGCGCGTGGAGCGCGCGTGCTGGCCCATGGCGATCTTCAGGTCTTCGGCCTTGAAGTCTTCGGGGTGGCGCGCGAGCAGTTCCTCGTACACGCCGAGCTTCAGCGGCACGAAGCGCGCGCCGAAGAGTTGCGGGTACAGATCGAACAGGCGCTCGAGCACCGGGTTGACCTTGCGCGGCGCGCGCTGCGGTTGAGCCGCTGCCTGGCCCTGTGCCTGGCCTTGCGCACCCTGCTTGCGCGGCTGCTGTTGCTGCCGCTGCGGGCGCTGGTTGCCTGCGCCCTGGTTGTTCTGGCGGGGTGGGCGGGACTGGCGAGGCTGCTGCGCGGGAGTTTCCGCGCTGGTGCTCGTGCCCGAATCCGCATCGGGGCCGGCCTGCAGCTGCTTCAGCTGATCGGCCATGTCCAGTTGCTGACGCCGGGGCGGGCGCGCGTTCGTCTTCGGGGTGGCGGTGGAAGCGTCGGTCATGCGGGGGGGCGCGGCGAGGGTCGCGGTGGAATGAAAGGGAAAGAAATGAAGTCCGGTTTGGCGCCTTCAGCGCGGCCGGAACATCCTGAAGAGATTGTCGGGGCTGACTTCGAAATAGTCCGCCGGTCCGCCGCCGCGCAGGATGGGCTGCGCCGCGGCGGTGTCGTAGATGCCGTCCTTCAGCAGGTGGCGCGCAATGTGCACACCCACCACTTCGCCGAGGATCAGCCAGGTTTGCACGGGCGTGCCGTCCACGCCTTCTAGCTGCAGGATCTGCGTGAGCCTGCATTCGAAGGACACGGGGCTTTCGGCTACGCGCGGCACCGCGATGGTTTTGGAGGCGGCGGTCGTGAGCCCGGCGAGCTCGAACTCGTTCACCTCGGGCGGCACGGCGGCGCACGAGCGGTTCATCTGCTCGGCCAGCGGCCGGGTCGCCAGGTTCCAGCCGAACTCGCGCGTCTGGCGGATGTTGTGCAGGCTGTCCTTGGCGCCGATGCTGGCGAAGCCGACGATGGGCGGCGTGTAGTTGAAGGCGTTGAAGAAGCTGTAGGGCGCGAGGTTGAGCACGCCGTTCGCGTCCTGCGACGAAATCCAGCCGATGGGGCGCGGCCCGACCATCGCGTTGAACGGGTCGTGCGGCAGGCCGTGGCCCTTGGCGGGCTCGTAGAAGTGGAAGTCGTCGTTCGCCATCGATGTCCTCAGTGGCCCAGGGCCGAAGCCCGCGCCGCCTGCCGGCCGATCAGCAGCCGGAACGGCAGCAGCATCAGCACGCCAACGGCGAGCTTCACGGCGAGGTCGCCCAGCGCCCACGTGAACCAAGGGCCTTCGGTGCCCGCGAAGGCGATGCCCCAGAACACGATGCTGTCGAGCACCGCTGCAATCACCGTGGCCACCAGCGGGGCGCGCCACCAGAGGCCGCGCCGCAGCCGGTCGAACACACCGATGTCGAGTAGCTGCGAAGCGATGAAGGCCAGCCCCGAGGCCGCCGCGATGCGCACCGGCGCGAGCAGCAGCGAGATTCCCACGGCGACGGCAAAGCCGACCCATGCCACGCGCCGCGCCATGCCGGGGCCGAAGCGCCGGTTGACGAGGTCGCTCACGAGGTACGCCACCGGGTACGTGAAGGCGCCCCAGGTCAGCCAGTCGTTGATGGCGAACTGCACGAGGATGTTGGAAGCCAGCACCACGGCTGCCATCGCGAGCGTGGCGGCGGTCAGCTGGCCGAGGGTGGGGCGCTCGAAGTGCATGACTTGCATCAGACGCTCGCGGTGCGTTCGCGTTCGGCCTCGGCCAGCACGCCGTGCGCCACGGCCTCGGCCACCTTGATGCCGTCGACACCAGCTGACAGGATGCCGCCCGCGTAGCTCGCGCCTTCGCCGGCGGGGTACAGACCGCGCACATTGAGGCTCTGGAAGTCGTCGCCGCGCGTGATGCGGATGGGCGACGAGGTGCGCGTCTCGACGCCGGTGAGCACCGCGTCGTGCGTGTCGAAGCCCTTGATCTTGCGGCCGAAGGCGGGGAAGGCCTCGCGCATGGCCTCGATGGCGTAGGCAGGCAGGGCCTTGTGCAGGTCGGTCGGGGTCACGCCCGGCTTGTACGACGGCGTCACGCTGCCGAGCGCCGTAGAGGGCTTGCCGGCGATGAAGTCGCCCACCAGCTGGCCCGGCGCGCGGTAGTCGCCGCCGCCGAGCACGAAGGCGTTGCTTTCGAGTTCGCGCTGCAGTGCGATGCCCGCGAGCGCATCGCCGGAGGAATTGGATTCCCATCCTGGGAAATCGCGCGGGTCGATGCCCACCACGATGCCCGCGTTGGCGTTGCGCTCGTTGCGCGAGTACTGGCTCATGCCGTTGGTGACCACGCGGCCCGGCTCGCTGGTGGCTGCGACCACGGTGCCGCCGGGGCACATGCAGAAGCTGTAGACCGAGCGGCCGTTGCTCGCGTGGTGCACCAGCTTGTAGTCGGCCGCGCCGAGCAGCGGGTGGCCCGCATGGCGGCCCCAGCGCGCGCGGTCGATCAGGCCCTGCGGATGCTCCACGCGGAAGCCGATGGAGAAGGGCTTGGCCTCGATGTGCACGCCGCGCTTGTGCAGCATCTCGAAGGTGTCGCGCGAGCTGTGGCCCAGCGCCATCACCACGTGGTCGGCACGCAGCTCGCTGCTTTGGCCGGTCGTCTGGTCGAGCACGGTGAGGCCGCGCAGGTGGCCGTCTTCGATGTGCACGTCCGTCACGCGCTGCTCGAAGCGGATCTCGCCGCCCAGCGCCACGATCTGCTCGCGGATGTTCTCGACCACCTTCACCAGCTTGAAGGTGCCGATGTGCGGATGCGCGACGTAAAGGATTTCGGGCGGCGCGCCGGCCTTCACGAACTCTTCCATCACCTTGCGGCCGAGGAAGCGCGGGTCCTTGATCTGGCTGTAGAGCTTGCCGTCCGAGAAGGTGCCGGCGCCGCCTTCGCCGAACTGCACGTTCGACTCGGGGTTGAGCACGCTCTTGCGCCACAGGCCCCAGGTGTCGCGGGTGCGCTGGCGCACGGTCTTGCCGCGTTCGAGCACGATGGGCTTGAAGCCCATCTTCGCGAGCATCAGCGCCGCGAAGATGCCGCAGGGGCCGAAGCCGATCACCACCGGCCGGGCAGTGCCTTCTGCCGCATTGGCCGGTGGCGTGTAGCGCATGTCCGGAGCGGCCTGGATGTGCGGATGGCCCGCGTGCTTGGCGAGCAGCGCGGCTTCCAGCTTGGCATCGGCCAGCTGCACGTCGCAGATGTAGACCGTGAGCAGTTCGACCTTGCGCGCGTCGAAGCTGCGCTTGTAGACGGTGTGGGAGGCGATCGCGTCGAGCGGAACGTCGAGCGTCCTGGCGATCAGGGTGACCAGCGCGTCGGGCGCGTGGTCGAGCGGGAGTTTGAGTTCGGAGATTCTCAGCATGGCATGGGGCTTGTGACTATCAAGCAGCCGGCCATTTTAGCTTCGTCGTTCGTGGAACACCGCGGAACCGGCTTTGCCGGGCCGCTGGTGTTGCCCCCGGTAGGGGGTTGGCGAAGCGACACGAAGTGCGCGTAGCCTGGGGGCGAGCCAGATCAAGCGGGCAGGAAGCCCTCTACCGACAGATAGCGCTCGCCGGTGTCGTAGTTGAAGCCCAGCACCACCGCATCGGGTGCCAGCGAGGGCAGCTTCTGCGCGATGGCAGCGAGCGTGGCACCCGACGAAATGCCGACCAGCATGCCTTCCTCGCGCGCGCAGCGGCGGGCCATTTCTCGCGCCGGTTCGGCATCGACCTGCAGCACGCCGTCGAGCAGCGAGGTGTCGAGGTTCTTCGGAATAAAGCCCGCGCCGATGCCCTGGATGGGGTGCGGCGCCGGCGCGCCGCCGGAAATGACCGGCGAAGCCACCGGCTCGACCGCGAACACCTGCAGCTTCGGCCACTTCTTCTTCAGCACCTGCGCCACGCCCGTGATGTGGCCGCCCGTGCCCACGCCGGTGATCAGCACGTCGATGCCATCAGGAAAGTCGGCCGCGATTTCCTCTGCCGTGGTGCGCACGTGCACTTCGACATTCGCGGGGTTGTTGAACTGCTGCGGCATCCACGCACCGGGCGTGCCGGCCACGATTTCCTCAGCGCGGGCGATGGAGCCCTTCATGCCGTTGGCGCGCGGTGTCAGGTCGAACGAGGCGCCGTAGGCCAGCATCAGGCGGCGGCGTTCGATGGACATGCTGTCGGGCATCACCAGGATCAGCTTGTAGCCCTTGACGGCCGCCACCATGGCAAGGCCGATGCCGGTATTGCCCGAGGTGGGCTCGACGATGGTGCCACCGGGCTTGAGCGCGCCGCTTTTCTCGGCGTCTTCCACCATCGACAGCGCGATGCGGTCCTTGATGGAGCCGCCGGGATTGGCGCGCTCCGACTTGATCCACACCTGCTGCTTCGCATTGCCGAACAGGCGGTTGATGCGGATGTGCGGTGTGTTGCCGATGGTCTCGAGGATGTTCTGGGCCTTCATGGACGGAGTCTCCTTGGGTCAATGCGTTTGTCGGACGGACAGCGCGCATTGTGAGACCAGCCCATGACCCCTGCGACTCCTATGCCGCTCCAGGCGTGAAGGTCATCGCCACGCCGTTCATGCAGTAGCGCAGCCCGGTGGGCTTGGGCCCGTCGTCGAACACATGACCCAGATGGCCGCCGCAGCGGCGGCAGTGCACTTCCGTGCGCGCCATGCCGAAAGACCGGTCCTGGTGCTCGCCCACGGCCTTGTCGAGCGGCTGCCAGAAGCTCGGCCAGCCGGTGCGGCTGTCGAACTTGGTCTTCGAGGAGAACAGGTCGAGCGCGCAGCCCGCGCAGCTGAAGCGCCCGGCCCGGTGCTCGTCGTTGAGCGGGCTCGTGTAGGGCCGCTCGGTGCCTTCCTGGCGCAGCACCGAGAACTGGCTCGCGGTGAGCAGCTTGCGCCATTCGGCCTCGGTGTGCGTGACTTCGAATTTCTCGTTCTCCGCCGCTTGCGCAGGGCGTGTGCCCCAGCCGAAGAACTGGGCAATGGCCAGCCCCAGGGTCGAAGTGCCAGCGGCAATGGCGAAGCGGCGTCTGGTGTTTTGCGTCATGCCCTTAGTTCGGGCCGACGAGGCGGCGGGTTACAAATAGCGGCGCAGCATCGCCTGAAAAGGCGCTTTCGCCCGTGAGGCGATAATCCGCCCCGTGAAGCACGCCAGACCGCCGCTGGTGCAAGTCTCGAAAGAGCGCACTGGAGGAACGTCCGGACTGCATAGGACAGCGCAGGAGTTAACGACTCTCCACCGTGAGGTGAGGATCAGAGCAACAGAGACGAGCCGATTAAGTTCGGGTGAAACGGGCAATCTCTGCGCGCAGCAACACCAAGTAGGCCAGTATTGAGGTGGTTCCGCTGAGCTGGCGGGTAGGTGGCATCGAGCCGTCTGGTGACAGACGGCCCAGAGTAATGGCGGTCACGTCGAGGGCTTCGCAAGAGGCCCTCGATGCACAGAATCCGGCTTATCGGCGGGCTTCACACTTTTCTTCTTCCCGTTTTTCTTTTTTCGCGCCTTCGGCCTGAAGGCGGGCGACAGCCTTGCCGCCAGCAGGGATTGGTAGTTACCCGTACAATAGATAGCATGCTAATTAATAGACGGCTACCGTGACCGACTCCGACAACTCCCAACCGACACGCGAAAACGCGCTGATGCGGCTCGGCATGTCGCTTTCGGTGCTGCAGCGCGGCTACCGCGCCCATGCAGACAAGGCGGTGGCGCACGTCGGGGTGTCGCAATCGCTGGCTTGGCCGATCGTGATGCTCGGCCGCATGAACGGCGAAGTGCGCCAGGGCGTGCTGGCCGAGGCGCTGGGCATCGAAGGCCCTTCGCTGGTGCGCTCGCTCGATCAGCTGGTCGAGGCCGGTTTCGTCGAGCGGCACGAAGATCCGTCCGACCGCCGCGCCAAGACCCTGCATCTCACCGAAGCCGGCAAGGCCGCCTGCGCGCCCATCGAGGCAGCGCTGAGCCTGATGCGCACCGCAATGTTCGAAGGCGTGCCGGACGAAGACATCGCCGCCTGCCTGCGCGTGTTCGCCGTGCTCGAAGAGCGCCTGGGCCGCGCCGCGCAGCCGCCGCAAGAAGGGCGCAAGTAAATGGCCGCGCTCAGCCTGCCGCGCTTCAGCCGCGCGGAGCTTCTCTTTTCCGGCAAGAGCTTCGCCGCGGCCATGCTGGCGATGTACCTTGCCAGCCGCGCCGGCCTGCCGCGTCCGTTCTGGGCGCTCATGACCACCTACATCGTTGCCCATCCGCTGGCCGGCGCCGTGCGTTCCAAGGCGGCGTACCGCTTCTTCGGCACGCTCATCGGCAGCACCGCCACCGTGCTGCTGGTGCCCGCGCTGTCCAACGCGCCCGAGCTGCTGACGCTGGTGCTCGCGCTGTGGGTCGGGCTGTGCCTGTGCATCTCGCTGCTCGACCGCACGCCGCGCTCGTATGTGTTCATGCTCGCGGGCTACACGGCGGCACTGATCGGCTTTCCGTCGGTGCAGACGCCGCTCGCGCTGTTCGACACCGCCGTGGCGCGCGTGGAAGAAATCGGCCTCGGCATCTTCTGCGCCACGCTGGTCCACAGCCTCGTGCTGCCCGCGGGGCTTGCTCCGACCGTGCTGGGCCTGCTCGACCGCACGCTGCAAGACGCGCGCAAGTGGCTCGGCGACCTGCTGCAGCCTGCCGGCCGCAGCAGCAACGCCGATCCGAAACGCCTCGACGACGACCGCCGCCGCCTCGCCGGCGACATCACGCAGCTGCGCCTGCTCTCCACCCATGTGCCCTTCGACACCACGCACCTGCGCTGGACCGCCGGCGCCATCCGCGCCATGCAGGACCGCGTTGCCGCGCTCACTCCGGCCCTGTCGGCCGTCGAAGACCGCCTGCAGGCGCTGGAGCAGGCCGAAGGCCGGCTCGCACCCGATGTGGCTGCCGTGCTCTCACAGGCCGCACAGTGGCTGCGTGAAGAAGCAGAACCCACCGGCGATGCAGCAACCCGCGCCGAACGCCTGCAAGCCCTGCGCCGCGCCATCGACGTGCTGGGCGCCACACCCGCGAGCGCGGAGCAACAGACTCCATGGGGCCGCGCCCTGCGCATCGGCCTCGCAGGCCGTCTCGCAGAACTCGTCGACGGCTGGACCGCCTGCGCCCAGCTGCGCCTGGACATCGACGAAGGCCTCAAGGGCGCCGCTCCGCTGCGCCGCACGGCAGCGCTCGGCAGTCGAGTGCTGCACCGCGACTACGGCATGGCGCTGCTGTCCGCGCTTGCGGCCGTCATCGCCATCTGCCTGTGCGGCGCGTTCTGGATCGTCACCGGCTGGCCCATGGGCTCGGCCGCGACCATGATGGCTGCCGTCTTCTGCTGCTTCTTCGCCACCATGGACGACCCCGTGCCGGCGATCCACGGCTTCCTGAAGTGGACGCTGTTGTCCATTCCGATCTCGGCGCTCTATGTGCTGGTGCTGATGCCCACGGTGCAGGACTTCGGCATGCTCGTGGTCATCTGCGCGCCGCTCTTCCTGCTGCTGGGCCTCTACCTGCCGCGCCCGACGCATTTCATGCCCGCGATGGCGCTGATCTTCGGCGTGGCCGGCACGCTCGCGCTGCACGACACGGCCAGCTCCGATCTCGTGAGCTTCCTTAACAGCATGATCGGCCAGATCGTCGGCGTGGTCGTTGCTGCGCGAGTCACCCGCCTGGTGCGTTCGGTGGGCGCCGACTGGAGCGCGCGCCGCATCCAGCGCGCCACATGGCGCGAACTCGGCGACATGGCCGCGTCTTCTCAACCGCAGTACGCGCAGAGCGATGCTTATGCCGTGCGCATGCTCGACCGCATCGGCCTGCTCGCGCCGCGCATCGCGCAGGCCGGCGGCACCGTCGAAGGCGTGGCGGCCAACGATGCGCTGCGCGACCTGCGCATGGGCGCCGACATCGCCGTGCTGCAGCGCGTGCGCGCCCAGCTGCCGCTGGCTACATCGGCCGCGCTGCTGGGCGGCATCTCGCGCTTCTTCCGCCAGCGTTCGGAAGGCCGCATGAACCCGCGTCCGCCGGGCCTGCTGCCGCAGATCGACGAGGCGCTGAACGCAATGCTCGAAGCGCGCGACACCGCTGCTTCATCGACGTCGCGCGCCGCCGTTACCGCACTGGTCGGCCTGCGCCGCAATCTTTTTCCCGACGCACCGCCGATGCTGGGCGCGTCCAGGCAAGGAGCTTCCGCATGATCGGCGAAGCCAGTTTCTACGGCCTCTACCTGCCCTGGATCATGGTGCTGGCCCTCGGCGCGCTGCTCGCGCTGTGGGGCGTGCGCCGCCTGCTCGCGGCCACCGGCGTGTACCGCTGGGTGTGGCATCCGGCGCTGTTCGACATGGCGCTCTACCTGCTGCTGCTCTACGCGCTGAGCCGCGTCACCTCCTACCTCCAATAAACAAACAGACAACGAGATCTCCATGAAAGCCACCACCAGTCCTTCCGCAGAAAATCCGTGGGCCCAGCGCCTCGGGCGCGTTCTTTTCACCGTGGTCGTGGTGGCCGCCGCCGTGTGGGCCGGCCTGCGACTGTGGGACCACTACGAACTCGCACCGTGGACGCGCGACGGCCGCGTACGCGCCAACGTCGTGCAGATCGCGCCCGACGTGTCGGGCCTCGTCACCGCCGTGCCGATCCGCGACAACCAGCCGGTCGCCGCCGGCACGCTGCTGTTCGAGGTGGACCGCGCGCGCTACGACCTTGCCGTGCGCCAGGCCCAGGCCGTGCTCGCCGCGCAGCGCGCCCAGAGCGCCCAGGCGCAGCGCGAGAACACGCGCAACACGGGGCTCGACGACCTGATCTCGAAGGAGTCGCGCGAACAGACCCGCTCGCGCGTCGAGCAGATGCAGGCCGCGGTTGCGCAGGCCGAAGTGGCGCTCGATTCGGCCCGCCTCAACCTGCAGCGCGCCCAGGTGCGCGCGCCCACCGACGGCCTCGTCACCAACCTCGACCTGCGCCAGGGCAGCTACGCCGCTGCGGGCCGCCCGGTGCTCGCGCTGGTCGATGCGCAGTCGTTCTACGTCGAAGGCTATTTCGAAGAAACCAAGCTGCCCCGCATCCACCTCGGCGACCGCGTGCGCGTCACGCCCATGGGCGGCGGCGCGGTGTTCGAAGGCGCGGTCGACAGCGTGGCCGCCGGCATCGCCGACCACGACCGCTCCACCAGCGCCAACCTGCTGCCCAGCGTGAACCCCACCTTCAACTGGGTGCGGCTCGCGCAGCGCATTCCGGTGCGCATCAAGCTCGATCCGCTGCCGCAGGGCGCGCGCCTTGTTGCGGGCCAGACGGTGACGGTGCAGGTGCTGGAGAACAAGGCGGCGCAGAAGACGGTGGCAACGACCCCGGCGCCGCAGAAGGGATGAACAGCATGACCCGCTTCGCATTTCGCCTTGCATCGCTGGCCGTCGCCGCCGGGCTCGCGGCCTGCGCGGCGGTCGGCCCCGACTACAAGCAGCCGCCCGAGGCGCTCGCCAGCCAGAGCGCTGCCGGCAAGCCCTTCGCCGAGGCGCCCGCCAACGCCGCGCCGCTGCCTGCGCACTGGTGGCGCCTGTACCACGACCCGCTGCTCGACAGGCTCGTCGAGCAGGCTCTCGCGCACAACACCGACCTGCGCCAGGCCGTGGCTAACCTCGAGCGCGAGCGCGCCATCGACGACGAAGTGGCCGGCGGCAAGTACCCCACCATCGGCGTGAACGGCGGCCCGTCGTTCGGCCACCAGTCGGGCATCCAGTTGCTGCAGCGCGGCTACGAGCCGCCGAGCACCTTCAACTACAGCCTGGGCGCCTCGCTGTCGTACCAGGTCGACCTGTTCGGCCAGCTGCGCCGCGCCATCGAGGCGTCCGCCGCCAACACCGAAGCGGCCGAAGCCGCGCTCGACCTGGTGCGCGTCAACGTCGCAGCGGGCACCGCGCGCGCCTACGCCGAAGCCTGTTCCACCGGCTTGCGCCTGGAGATCGCGCAGAAGTCCGTCGACCTGCAGAAAGACGCGGTGAACGTCACCGAGCGCCTGCAGAAGGCCGGGCGCGCCGGCGCCATCGATGCGGGCCGCGCGCGTGCGCAGCTGCAATCGCTCAACGCCGCGTTGCCGCCGCTGCAGGCCAGCCGCCAGGCCGCGCTGTACCGCCTGGCCACGCTCACCGGCGCGCTGCCGCAAGACTTTCCGCGCGAGGTGGCCGGCTGCACCACGCCGCCGCGCGTGGCCGGTGTGCTGCCCGTGGGCGACGGCGCGCAGCTGCTGCGCCGCCGGCCCGACATCCGCCAGGCCGAGCGCACGCTGGCCGCGTCCACCGCGCGCATCGGCGTCGCCACGGCCGACCTGTACCCGCACGTGTCGATCGGCCTGTCGGCAATGTCGGCCAGCACCGCCGCCGATTTCGGGCGCAAGGACAGCATGAGCTACAGCCTCGGCCCGCTGATCTCGTGGACGATCCCGAACACCGGCGTGGTCCAGGCGCGCATCGCACAAGCCGAGGCCGGCACGCGCGGCGCGCTCGCCAAGTTCGACGGCACCGTGCTCACCGCGCTGCGCGAGACAGAGACCGCGCTCGGCAACTACGCCCGCGAACTCGACCGCCGCGCTGCGCTGGAAGCCTCGCGCGACCAGAGCGCCATCGTCGCGCGGCAGGCGCGCCAGCTCTACCAGAACGGCCGCACCGGCTACCTCGATTCGCTCGACGCCGAGCGCGCGCTGGCCGCCAGCGAGTCCGCGCTGGCCGCCAGCGAAGCGCAGCTGTCCGACGACCAGGTCATGCTTTTCATGGCGCTGGGCGGCGGCTGGGAGCCTGAAGATACGAGCCTTGCGCAAGGCAACCTGACCGGCGGCGCAACCATCACCAAGCAATGACCGCCGCCATCACCTCCGAGCCACAGCGCCGCCCCCACGCGCCGCTGTGGCTGCTGGCGCTGGTCACCTTCAGCGGCACGCTGGCCATGCACATCTTCGTGCCCGCGCTGCCCATTGCCGCGAAGAGCCTCGGCGCAGGCATCGGCGCCATGCAGATGACGGTGAGCCTCTACATCTTCGGCCTGGCAGTGGGCCAGCTGGTGTACGGCCCGCTGGCCGATCGCTACGGGCGACGGCCGGTGTTGCTGTTCGGGCTGGGGCTGTATTGCGTGGCGGGTCTTGCGGCTGCGGTCGCGCCCGAAGTGCATTCGCTCATCGCGGCGCGCCTGTTCCAGGCGGTCGGTGGCTGCGCCGGCCTCGTGCTCGGCCGCAGCATCGTGCGCGACACGGCCGAGCCGCAAGAGGCCACGCGTCGCCTTGCGCTGATGAACCTGATGGTCACCATCGGCCCGAGCCTCGCGCCGCTGCTCGGCGGTGCGCTCGCCACCGCATTGGGCTGGCGCTCGATCTTCTACGCGCTCTTTGCCCTCGGCGTCATCGGCTTCCTGTTCACCTGGCGCCTGCTGCCCGAAACCGGCGCGCCCGGCGCGGCTGTCAATGCGCGTGAGCTCGCCCGCAACTACAGGAAGCTGCTGGCCTCGCCGGCCTTTCTCGGCTTCTCGGTCGGCGGCGGCTGCGCCACCACGTCGATGTATGCCTTCATCGCTTCGGCGCCCTTCATCTTCGTGGACCAGCTGCACCGGCCGGCGCACGAGGCGGGCATCTACCTCGCCATCCTGGTGTCGGGCGTGTGGCTCGGCAGCTTCCTCACCAGCCATCTGATCTCGCGTGTGCGGGTCGACCGTCTCATGGTTCGCTCGAATGCGCTGAGCGTGGCCGCGGCCTTCGTGCTGCTGGGCGCGGCGCTGACCGATCATCTTTCGGTGCCGCTCATCGTCGCCTGCATGTTCCTGTTCACGGTCGGCGCCGGCATGGCCTCGCCGGCCGCGCTCACGCAGGCAATCAGCGTGAACCCGCAGGTCATCGGCTCGGCCTCGGGCCTTTACGGCTTCACGCAGATGGCCGTGGGCGCGCTGTGCACGGCGCTCGCGGGCATGGGCCACCGCAACCCCGCGCTGGCATCGGCCATCGTGCTGGCGGGGGCGGGCATCGTGGCGCAGCTGTCGTTTGCGGTGGCGCTGCGCGCGCAGAAGGCCCGCACGCTCACGGCGTGAGTCAGCCCTTGCAGCGCTTCTTCAGGTCCGTGCCGATCTGCGCGGTGAGGCTGTCCAGTGCCGTGTTGAAGGCTTCCTGGATTTCGCTCTCGGACGTGGACCAGTTCATCGAGTCGTCGAAGCCGCGATAGGTTTTCGTCGTCGTTGTCGCGCCCGAACCCTCCGGCGGAAACTGCACGCGCACGACGAGGTTGGCCGACTTCAGCGTGACGAGGCCGTGCACATAGGCCTTCAGCACCGTGACCCGGATCGCCGGTGCGCCAGCATCGCGCGTGTAGCCGGGAATCGATGCGATGCCGCTCCTGAACCATCCGTCGAAGCCCGCGCCGTCGATGTGCGTGCGGCCCATCTGGCCCAGGCTCTGCGCGTCGCGCTGGTCGTCGATGCCGCCGAGGGAGAACGCGCAGGCCGGCGCTGTGGGGGGCAGCTGTGCAGCTGCAGTCCGGCGATGCAGGCCTGCAACCTTGTCCGACGCGCAGCCCGCCAGGAGCAGCGGCGCCGCCAGTGCGCAGCAGGCTGCGCGGCGCCAACCCATGCGGGTCACTTCGCAGCCGTGTCCGCGACAGCCTGCACGGCGGACACTGCCGCCGCCGGGGCGGCTGCATCGGCCGAAGGAGTAGCTGGGGACGTAGCCACAACCGCCGGCGCTGCGGCTGCCACGTTGGCCAGTGCCGCATCGAAGTACAGCGAACCGTCGGGGTAGCGAAGCAGCTTGCCGGTATTGCGTTGCGACACCAGGTTGGCCTTCAGGCCGAGCGGGGTGTCGACATTGGCCGTCGCGGCTGCATAGATGGGGTGCTTGCTCTGCAGATCGGAGGCCAGCAGCGCCGTCGACTGCGCGATGCCGTCCAGCAGCGCCACCTTCAGCAGGCGAGCGTTGTCGGCCTTCCAGGCCGCGATGTTCTTCGTGGCGTCGTCACCCGACGCCGGGTGCTTCGCGCGGTAGATGATGTTGCTGCGGTAGGTCGCGTTCTGCAGCGCAAGTGCCGGCTCCGAAGGCGTTGCCGACAGCGCGGTCGGCAGCTTGGCCGCCTTGCGCGCCGTGGCCCCGCGCGGATAGATCAGGCCTCGCGCCGAGACTTCCAGCGTGGAGAAGTCGGGCGACAGGTGGTAGTCGAGGTTGATGAACATCACCGCGTTCGACGTCGAGCCCTTGAACGTCTTCTCGTACGCCTCCGTGGTGACGGTCTTGGTAACGGCCACGTCCGCGAGTTGCATGTTGGGCACCGACTGCAGCGACTGCGTGAGCGACTCGCGCATGAGCTGGTCAAAGTTCACGTCGACCAGTTCGTCCTTAAGCGGGCGAACGCTCTCTTCGGCCGCCTTGGCCCGCGTGGCGTTGACGCTTGCATCCACCGCGCCCATCGCACCGCCACAGGCCGCGGCCAGCAGAATGCCCAACCCCGGAACGGCCCCGCATGCCGCGGCACCGGTGGCAGCCGCATTCGAACGGACAAAGGCCGCATACAGCTCGGCCTGCTTGATGCCGACCTTCACCTCGACGGGCTGGAGGGCGCCGAGCACTTCAGGCTTGACCGGCTGCGTGGCCGGCAGGTGCGTGCAACCGGCGAAGACGAACGATGCCAACACCGGAATAACGGCGCTGCGGATAGCGAACATGAGTTTCTCCCTCGGACATGTGATTCGAATGCATCGCTGCGCCCCCTGTTTATGTCGGGTGTCTGCAGCGATGAAGCCTCGGCCAAGGTCTGCCACCTTTCGGCCGGCAGGGATCGTACATGCCGTTACGCTTTGTGCAACATTTGTTGCGCGCCCGGGTGCCCGGACTGTGCGGAAAAGCACTGTCCCTCGGGTTTGTCCCAGTCTGCGCGAGGGGGCGGAATCAGCGCGTGAAGAGCCAGCCCCCCTTGGGCTGGCGCATCAGCTCATGGCGCTTCACGGCGCGCTCCTCGCCGTCGTCGCCCACGTAGACCACCTCGAAGCGCAGCAGCTTCGGCGTGACCATCTTCCAGTTCTGGATGCGCTTCACCGTCACGCAGGCGGTCTTGTCGTGGTACTGCATTTCCGTCATCGGGCCGCCCTGGAAGCCCGTGCCGTCGAACAGGCGGCCGGGCGCGGCAAAGGGGTTGAGCACCGCACCGTTGCGCGCGGTGATGCAGCCCTCGGTCCGCACGAAGGACTCGATGGTCGGCGAGGCGCTGCGCACCACCTTGCCGACGGCCGGGCTGGGCGGCTTGCCGCCGATGGCTTCGCGGATGCGCTCGACCTGTTCTTCTGTGATGGGCGCCAGGCCGTCCTTCGAGACCACGGCAGGCGGTGGTGCCGGTGGCGCGGGCGGCGGTGGTGGCGCGAAAAGCGTGCAGCCCGCCACCAGTGCCAAAGGCACGGTGCAGGCCAGGGCGGTGCTCGGTGGTCCGAACTTCATGGCTCAGTCTCCCTGACGGCGGCCCATCGGGGCCGCTGGCTGAAAATTGCAGGCCGCGAACATGCGGTGCATCGTCGTTGTCGTCCTCTTTCTCTTCTCTTCTTTATTTCTTCGTTGTTGTTTTTCAGAAGCGTTCGTGGGGTGCAAGGTAGCGCCACTGCCCGGGCTGAAGCCCCGCCAGCGGCACGCGGCCGATGCGGATGCGCCGCATCGCCAGAATGCGCAGGTCTACGCCGTCGCAGATGTTGGCGATCTGCCCAGGCCGCGCGCCCTTGAGCGCGAAGCGCAGGCCCGTCTGCTCGTCGCTCTGGCGGCTGATGCTCACGCGCGCGGGCGAGCGTTCCAGCCGCGCCAGCACCTCGGCGCTCACCGGGCCGGCCACGTCCACCATCACCTCGTGTTCGAGGATGCCGGCGTCTTCCTGCAGCTTGCGTTCGATGCGGAATTCCTGCGTGTACGCGACCAGCCCGCTGGCGCCGGTTTCGAGCGGCGTCATGCAGCGTTGCGCCTTTGCATGCGCCGGCAGAAAGCGCTGTCCGGCGCGCTCGGGCTCGTGATGATTCGCAGCCACCAGCAGGCGGTGCGCGGTGTCGGTTGCCATGCCGGCAGGCTTGTACAGAAGCAATGTGACAGGCACTACCGGCTCGGGCTTGGCACCCGCCTCGATATCGACCTGCTGGTGCGGCAGCACGCGCGACTGCGGCAGCATCTGCGGCACGCCATCGACGCGCACTGCGCCGTTCTCTATCAGCAGCTCGGCTTCGCGCCGCGACACGCCGGCCATTGCGGCCACGCGCTTGGCGAGGCGGATGCCTTCGTCTTCGACGGGAGCAGTTTTCATGTTCATCGGGGCGCCGCCAGTTGGCGGATGCGCGCCACGTGCGCGGCCAGCGAGCGGGCTGCCACTGGCCACATGCGTTCGGGCACATCGTCGTAGGCCAGCGGCAGCCATTCTTCGGGTGTGCCTTCGGGCAGCTTCTGCATCGCGGCGGCGATCTTGGCTTCGCGCTTCAGGCGGTGCGCCTTCAGCATGCCGATGGCGGTGCGGGCAACGCCGATCACGTAGCCGTGCGCCGGCAGGATGAAGTCGATGCCACCGGCCTCGCAGGCTGCATCGAGCGTGTCGAGCGAATCGAGGTACGCCGTCATGTCGCCATCGGGCGGATCGACCACCGTGGTGCTGCCGTTGAGGATGTGGTCGCCGGAGAACAGCAGGCCGTCTTCTTCCAGCACCAGGCACAGGTGGTTGGCCGCATGGCCGGGTGTGTGTATCACGTGCAGCGTGTGGGTGACGGTTTCGTTGGCAGCGTTGGCGCCCGACAGCACGAGGCGTTCGCCATCGGCCAGTTCGCGCTCGGGCGTGAAGCGCGCGGTGGCGCGCGCGGTCGGCTTCGAGGCCAGGCCCAGGATCGGCGGCTTGCCGTTCTTGCACAGCGCCTGCAGCGGCGCCGCACCCGGCGAGTGGTCGGCATGCGAATGCGTGCAGACGATCATGCGGATGTCGCCCTTCGCGGCGCGCCACAGCCGGCCGATGTGGTCGAAGTCGTTCGGGCCCGGGTCGATCACGATGTAGCCCGTCGCCGCGTCGCCCACGATGTAGCTGTTGGTGCCCGGGCCAGTCATCGCGCTCGGGTTGGGCGCGGTGAGGCGCATCACGTTCTTCAGCAGCGGCACCGGGTGCTCGCTCTGCCAGTCGAGCGCGTGCAGGAGCTGGCCGTCGGGGCACACCAGAGCGAGTTCGCCATAGGGCGACTCGTGTTCCATGTAGCGCGCGTCCTCGCCCTTGAGCAGGCCGGCGCGCGGGCAACTGGTCCACAGCGGGGCCTCGCTGGCACAGGCCGCGAGCAGGGCATCGACGGTGGGGTACGCGGCCATGCGCTGCAGCGTGCGCACGGTCGGGAAGATCATGAAGAAGGTGCCGGCCTCATGGCGCGCGAGCGCATCGGCCGGATGCACCCAGCTGGGCTCGAACTGCTCGCTCTCGTCGGCGGTGGGCGTCTGGCCTTCGGGCATGCGCGCCACCAGAAAGGGTACGTCGAAGCGCTTGGGCAGGTCGCGATCGGTCATCCAGTGCGCGAAGGTGAACACGCGGTCTGAGTCGAGCACCAGTCCGCGTGCCGCGCACTGGTCGGCAAAGGCGGTGCCGGCGGTGTCGCCGCGGTCCATTGCGGCGACTTCTTCGGCTCTGACAGGGCTTCCGTCGGCATGGTGCGCCAGCAGGATGCCCAGCTCTTCGAAAGCCTCGCGAATGGCCGCGATGGCCTGCGTGCGCTGCACGCGGCTTTGTGTGGGGCGGCGCGTGGCGATGCGCTTGGCCGCTTCGTCGGCGTCGTCGATATGGCCGCCGGGAAATACGTAGGCGCCGGGCGCGAAACTGGCGGTGGCCGAGCGGCGGGTCATCAGCACTTCGATGCCGGCGGCGCTGTCGCGCAGCAGCAGCACCGTGGCGGCCGCGCGCAGGGGCGCGGGCTCGCGTGGGGTGTGTAGTTGTTGGGAGGAACGGACCATGGGGCAATTATGGGGAGCAGGCGCGATACATGCATGTCGACGCGCATAAGCTCATATGGAATCGGGCATCAGCGGCGCGCCACAATTCGCGCCTGCACCGTCTGCATTGAAGACAAAAGACTGAACGACCGAAAGACTGTCATGGCCCATTCTCCACTCACTCGTCTTGCCCGCCGTGTATTGCTGCTGGCAGCGGCCTCGCTCGCCGTGCCCGCCGCCCTCGCTCAACAGGACTGGCCGCAACAACCCGTCACGCTGATCATGGGCTTTCCGGCCGGCTCGGGCGTCGACGTGGTGGCCCGCGTCATCCAGGAGCCGCTGGCAAAGCAGCTCGGGCGGCCCGTCGTCATCGACTACAAGTCTGGCGCCGCAGGCAACATCGCCAGCGACTACGTGGCCCACTCGAAACCCGACGGCTACACGCTTGCCTTCGGCACAGCCGCCACGCACGGCAGCAACGCCGCGCTCTACAAGAAGCTGCCCTTCGACGTGGAAGCCGACTTCATTCCGGTGGCGCCGGTGCTCGACGTGTCGAACGTGCTCACGATCAATCCCGACGTGATCAACGTCAAGACCTTGAAGGAATTCGTCGAGCTGGTCAAGGCCAACCCCGGCAAGTACAACTATGCGTCTACAGGCAACGGCGCAGGCACGCACATGGCCTTTGCCGAATTCAATTCGCGCCTGGGCCTGAACATGGTGCACGTGCCCTACAAGGGCGGCCCCGAGGCCATTACCTCGGTGGTGCGCGGCGAGACCTGCTGCATCATGAACCAGGTGCAGACCATCCTTCCGCACTACAAGGCCGGCAAGGTGCGCCTGCTGGGCGTGACCACCGCGGCGGCCGTGCCGGCAGTGAAAGAAGTGCCCACCATCGCATCGAGTGGCCTGCCGGGCACCAAGGGCTTCGACAGCTCGATCTGGTTCGGCATCTTCGCGCCCAAGGGCACCGACCCGCAGATCGTCGACAAGCTCAATGCCGCCGTGAAGGCGGTGCTGGAGCAGCCCGAGATCCGCGAGCGCTTCGAGAGCCAGGGCAACACCGTGCGCATCGAGTCGCCGGCACAGTTCAAGAAGACCGTGCACGACAACCGCGTGAAGTGGGCCGAGGTCGCGAAGGCCGCGAACATCAGCATCGACTGAGTTGCCAGCTACGGGCCGTGGTTCAGTTCACGCCCGGCGCGCCGGCATCGTCATCGCGATCACGCCGGCCATGATGCATGCAAGGCCGGCCCACGCCGTGGGCGCCGGTGCTTCGCCAAGAAACACCACGCCGATCATCACGCCGATAGGCACGCGCAGATAAGCCTGCGCAGCCGTCGACATCGGCCCCAGCGTCTTGATGAGCCGGAAGTAGATCGTGAAGGCCAGCGCGGTGGAAAGCACTGCGAGTGCCAGCACCGCCATCATCGAAGCGGCAGACGGCGCGAGCGTCCACGGCCGGTCGATGACAAGGCTCGCGGGCAGCAGCATCGCCGTGCCGCTCAGCAGCGAGCCGGCGGCCGGCACCATCGGGTCCAGCCCCTTGAACACGCGGCCGAACATCGCGGCGCAGCCGTAGCAGACGGCGGCGGCCACCAGCCCGAGTTGCGCGAGCAGCGAATGCCCGAGCCCGTTCAGCGCCTCGAAGCCGACGATCAGGCAGATGCCCGCCAGCCCCGCGCCCACGCCGAACAGGCGCCGCAGCGTGGGCCTCTCGGAGCCGCCAAGGCCCAGCCCCAGCAGGAAGATGAAGATCGGCGAGGTCGAGTTGAGGATGGTTGCCAGGCCCGCATCCACGCTGCGTTCGGCCCACGCGATGAGCGTGAAGGGCAGCACGCTGTTCAGGCATGCCTGCAGCGCGAAGCGCCACCAAATCGCCGGCTCCTTCGGCAGCTTCACGCCGCGCATGCGCAGCACCGCAAGCAGCAGCAGGCCGGCAATCAGCGTGCGTGCCGCGATCAGCGTGACTGGCGGGATCGTCGCCACGCCGATCTTGATGAAGGTGTACGAAGCGCCCCAGCAGGTGGCCAGCAGCGCGAGCAGTGCCCATTCGAAGGCGACGTTGGTGTGGGGCTTGCTGGCGGAGGAGAGTGTGTGCATGGCGCCGATCATCGCGAGCCCTGCCAACCGACACTTCGCCCGCGAGCGAAGCGTGGATGCCTCAGTGGCTGTGCCCGTGCGCGGTGGTGCCGCCGCCGTTCAGCAGCGTCGCCAGGTCCACCTCCTGCTCGGCCGCCGCGCCTGCGATGACGCGCTGCTCCAGCTCGTCGAGGTGCTCCAGCGCCACGGCCAGCGCCTTGTCGAGCGACTTGCCCGTCGTCAGCGCCTCGATGATCTGCTCATGCTCGCGCGGCGCGCAGCTTGCGGCCTCGGCGGAGTCGTACAGCGCCTTGTAGAGCTCGGTGTTCGAAATCAGCCGGCGGATGTACGACAGCAGCTCGTCGCTGCCCGCCATCTCCGCCAGCAGCAGGTGAAAGTCGCCCGCCAGCCGGATCGAGTCTTCACGCCTGCCTTCCTTGAACGCCTTCTGCTCCGCCTGCACGTGCTTGCGCAGCGCGGCCACCTGCTCGCGTTCGAGGTTGCCGAACAGCGTGGTCACCAGCCCGGCTTCGACGATGCGGCGCGCGCGGTAGATGCCGCGCATGTCGTCGATCGACGGGTTGGGCACGAAGGCGCCGCGGTTGTGCTCCAGCACCAGCCGTTTTTCCGACCCCAGCCGCGCCAGCACCTTGCGCACCGCGCCGCGCGTGCAGCCCAGCGCCTCTGCCAGTGCGCGTTCGCGCAGGGGAGTGCCGGGGCGCAGCTTGCCGCTGAGCAGTGCCTTCGACACGGCGGCGTAGACGCGTTCGTCCACGTTGGCTTCGTCGGCGTCGGTGGGCTCTGCAGGGGCGGCGGAAGTGGGGGATTTGCGTGCGGTGGAAGGCATAGGCGTGGGGATTATTGCCCGTGCCGTGTCGCCTCCGGGAAATCCCCCGGATTGACTCGGCCCCTCTCGCTCCGTACCATTCGTCTCGTTTGGTTAACCAAAATAATTGTATATGGTCAACCAAAAATGAATTCGAATCTCAACCAGAACAGGAATCGAGGCAACCCATGAAATCCGCCAAATGGCTGGCCGCGCTGCCGGTAGCCGCTTTCTTCAGCGGGGGATGGCTGTCCTCCGTCGCGCCCACCTTTGTGTTCGGCATGCCCTTCCTGATGGTGTGGAACGTCAGCTGGCTGGTGCTGACCTCGCTGATCATGGTGGTCATCGACCGCGCCGAAGGCGACCTCGATGCGCCCACAGCGGCCAACGGAGAAGCCCGATGAACGCCGCACTCGGCGTGATTGCCCTGTTCGTCGTCGGCGCGCTGGGCCTCGCGGTGCTCGCGCGGCGCGGCCGCACCATGAGCCTGGAGCAATGGGCGCTCGGCGGGCGCGGGCTGGGCGCGATCATGGTGTTCCTGCTGATGGCGGGCGAATCGTTTTCCACCTTCACCTTTTTGGGCGCCAGCGGCTGGTCTTACAGCAAGGGCTCGCCGGCCTTCTACATCCTGGCCTACGGCGGGCTGGCCTACCTCATGGCCTTCTGGATGCTGCCGGCCATCTGGCGCTACGCCACCGCGCACAAGCTGGTGTCGTTCTCCGACTTTTTCGCGCACAAGTACGACAGCCGCCCGCTCGGCGTGCTGGTGTCCATCGTCGCGCTCATGGGCATGGTCGCGCTGCTGACCATCCAGCTGCGCGGGCTCGGCATCATCGTGTCGGAAGCTTCATACGGCTCCATCGCGCCGCAGGTGGCCATCTGGATCGGCACCGTGGTCATGGTGAGCTACATCCTGTTCTCGGGCATCCATGGCTCGGCCAGCATCGCCATCGTGAAAGACGTGCTCATCCTCGCGCTCGCCGTGTTCCTCGGCATCTACCTGCCGTGGCACTACTACGGCGGCGTCACGCCCATGTTCACCGCCATCCACGCGGCCAACCCCAGCTTCTTCGAGTTCCCGAAAGAAGGCCTGAACCTCACCTGGTACAACTCGACCATCCTGCTGACGGCGCTGGGCTACTACCTGTACCCGTTCAACCTCACCTCGGTGTATGCCGCCAGGAGCGCGAGCGCGGTGCGCCGCAACACCATCCTGATGCCGCTGTACCAGGTGGTCATCGCCTTCCTGTTCCTCGTCGGCTTCGCGGCCATCCTGCAGGTGCCTGGGCTCAAGGGCTCGGAGGTCGACCTTGCGCTGTTCGGGCTGGCAAAGCACACCTTCGACCCATGGTTCGTCGGCGTGATCGGCGGCACGGGCGTGCTCACGGCGCTGGTGCCGGGCTCGATGATTCTGCTCACGGCCTCCACCGTGATCGGCAAGAACGTCTACAAGGAAGGCTTCGCCCACAACGCCACCGACAAGCAGGTGTCGCGCGTGGCGCGCGGCGTGCTGCCGGTGTTTGCCTTGGTTGCGGTGTACTTCGTGCTGCGCGGCGGCACCACCATCGTGTCGGTGGCCATCTTCGCGTCGAGCCTGCTCACGCAGCTGTTGCCCTCGCTGCTGTTCAGCCTCATGAAGAAGCCCTTCGGCAACAAGCACGCAGCCTTCGCGGGCATCCTGGCGGGCGGCGCGGTGCTGGCCTTCATGATGACCGCCAGCTCTAACCTGGGTACGCTGTTCCCGGCTGCACCGGTCGTCTTCAAGTCGCTCAACATCGGGCTCGTGGCGCTGGCGACCAATGCGCTGGTGTTCGTGATCGTGGCGCTCTTCACGGCGCGCATCGTGCCGCGTACCGTTGCAGCGCAACCTGCCTGATGCTTTCAACGAACGGACTCTCAACATGCCATCGCTCCTGATCCGCAACGTGCGCCCCATGGGCGCCTCCCCGGTCGACGTGCGGGTGCAGGACGGGCGCATTGCCGAGATCGGCACCGCGCTTGCCGCACCGGCCGGCGCCACCATCGAAGACGGCCAGGGCGCCTTGCTGCTGCCCGGCCTCGTCGAAGGCCACACCCACCTCGACAAGACGATGTGGGGCATGGACTGGTACCGCAACGAAGTCGGCACCAACCTCACCGACAAGATCGAGAACGAGCGCGCCTTTCGCCACTCCAGCGGGCACGACGCGGCCACGCAGTCGCTGGTGCTCGCCAAGGCCTTTCTCGCGCGCGGCACCACGCGGCTGCGCACGCACGTCGACGTCGACACGCAGGCCGGCCTGCGCCATCTCGAAGGCACCCTGCGCACGCGCGAGGTGCTGCGCGACGTGCAGCAGATCCAGATCGTCGCCTTCCCGCAGTCGGGCCTGTTGGGCCGCCCCGGCACGGCCGAGCTGCTCGACCAGTCGCTTGCGCAGGGCGCCGACGTGCTCGGTGGCCTCGACCCCTGCGCCATCGACGGCGACCCGGTGAAGTCGCTCGACGTGCTGTTCGGCATTGCCGACAAGCACCAGCGCCCCATCGACATCCACCTGCACGAGCCCGGCGCCATGGGCGCGTTTTCGCTCGACCTGATCCTGCAGCGCACAGAGGCGCTGGGCATGCAGGGCAGGGTGGCCATCAGCCACGGCTTCTGTCTGGGCGACGTGAGCGAACGCGAGCGCGAAGCGCTGCTCGCGCGCATGGCCAGGCTCGGCGTGGTGCTCGTCACCAGCGCGCCGCCCTCGCGCACCGTGCCGCCGCTCATGGCCTGCCGGCAGGCCGGTGTGACCGTGCTCGGCGGCAACGACGGCATCCGCGACACCTGGTCGCCCTACGGCAACCCCGACATGCTCGAGCGCGCCATGATCATCGGCCTGCGCTACAACCTGCGCCGCGACGACGAGATCGAAGTCGCACTCGACACCGTCACGCACTCCGGCGCGCGCGGCTGCGGCTTCGAGGCCTACGGCCTCGTGCCCGGCAACCGCGCCGACCTCGTGCTGGTCGATGCACAGACCGTCGCGCAGGCCGTGGTGTCGCGGCCCGTGCGCAAGCTGGTGGTGGCGGGCGGCCGCATCGTGGCGCGCAACGGCGTGCTGCAGGCCGACGTGGCGTCTTTGTGAGGGCAGGGCGCAGTCGTGACGGAGGCGTCGCCTTCGCGGTAGTGATCGTGCTGGTGGCGCTCAACCTGCGTGCCTTTCTCACGTCGAGCAGCCCGCTGCTCGAACCCATACGCCTTGCGACCGGCATCGGCTTTCATGCGGTGGCGCTGCTCACAGTGCTGCCGATGTTCGCGATGGGGGCCACGTCGCTGTGCGGCGCGGCGGTGGGCCAACGCATCGGCGCGCGCGGCGGCGTCGCGCTCGGGCTCGTAGCAATTGCCTTCGCTTGTGCGAGCCGCTATGTGGCGGGCGGCGCGGCTGCGCTGCTGTGGAGCGCGGCGCTCGCGGGCGCGGGTGTTGGGCTGGTGCAGGCGCTGATGCCCGGCGTCGTCAAGCAGGCCTACCCGACGCGCATCGGCGTGATGACGGGGCTGTACTCCGCCGCGATCATGGGCGGCGGCGGGCTTGGCGCCATGGCCAGCCCGTGGGTGGCGCACGCATTCGGCGGCGCGCAGCCCGACTGGCATGCGGGCCTCGCGATATGGGCCCTGCTCGCAACCTTCGCGCTGCTGTACTGGCTCAACATGCGTCGCATGGAATTCACTGTCGCCGATGCGCCGCGCCAGAACCTCTCGTGGCTGCGCTGCTTCGCAAGCCGCCGCGCATGGCTGCTGGCGGCGTGCTTCGGCCTCATCAACGGCGGCTACACCAGCCTCGTCGCGTGGCTGCCGCACTTCTATGCCCAGCAGGGCTGGACCGCGCAACAGGGCGGCTCGGTGCTTGCGCTGATGACGGCTGCGCAGGTGGTCGCCGCGCTCGCCATGCCCGCCATTGCGCGCAGCCGGGGGCGCGACCTGCGGCCCTGGCTGTTGCTCACGCTGGTTGCGCAACTGGCGGGCTTCTGCGCGCTGACCTTCGATGCGCCTGTGCCGGCCGTCGCCATCGCCGTCGTGCTGGGCTTCGGCCTCGGCGGTGCGTTCTCGCTGTGCATGGTGCTGGCGCTCGATCACCTGCCAGACCCTGCACAGGCCGGCGCGCTCGCGGGCTTCATGCAGGGCGTAGGCTTCATGATCGCCGCGCTCGCGCCCTTCGTCACCGGCTGGGTGCGCGAGCACACTGGCGGCTTCACGCTCGCATGGGCTTACCTTGCCGTAGTCGTGGTGCTGCTGCTGCCGCTCATGCTGTGCTTCGATCCGCGGCGCTATGCCGCGGCAACGGCTGGGCTCTTCTCGCCGAAAACGCACCACGCCACGAACACGCTCACGGCGCTAGACAGCAGCGCCAGAAAGGCCTGAACACCATGTACCAACAGCAATTCATGCAACGCGCACTGGCCCTCTCGGCACAAGCGCTCCAGGAGCCAGGCACCGAGCCCTTCGGCGCAGTCGTCGTCAAAGACGGGGTGATCGTCGGCGAAGGCTTCAACCATTCCGTCGCGCATTCAGACCCGACTTCACACGGCGAAGTCGAAGCCATCCGCGACGCCTGCCGCAAGCTCGGCACCGTCAACCTGTCGGGCTGCGAGCTCTACACCTCGTGCGAGCCTTGTGCCATGTGCGTGGCGGCGATGCACATCGCGGGCATCACCAAGCTGTACTACGCCGCGTCGCTCGCGCAGTCGGGCGAGGCATTCAAGGGTGTGACTGTGGCGGCGCGGCACCCCATCGATGTCGATGCGCTTCGCGCCGAAGCTGGTGCCACGCTCACAGAGCGCAGCCTTCCTGCGGAGCAGAAGCTCGACCGTGAGGCTGTGCAGATTCTTTCGGACTGGGCTGCGACGCGTAGGGGTTCCTGAAGCGCCCGCGCAGCTGCCTGAGTGGCTGAAATATCCACCCCGTATGCTTCTCGAAAAAATCAGTTTCGAGATTTCAAAAGGGGAGGATCTATGACTACTACAGGCGCGAATTCCGTCGCACGGGCGCAGCACTCGGAGCCCACCGTTACCCTCTATGGGCGCATCGCCGCAGGTCTGGCTGGATACGTCAGCTGGCCCGATCCGCCCGATTTACATTTGTCCATCATCATCGACGACGCGTACAGCGGTATCACCGTGATCGATGGTCAACCGACGATGACCGAGGCAGGTTTCAAGAACATGGGCTTGATCAGGACCAACAAGTACGAGAACTCGCTCCCCGCCGGGGTGAAGGTGAGGATCCAACTCCAACCGCCCGAGGGCATGAGCCGGCAGGAGTTCGCACGCAGGTTGGTCGTCAACTCACAGAGCTTTTCGAGCTACGTAGCTCCGTACTCGGTGCCAAAGAACATCCGAGGATCGCGGATGCGCCCGGGCGAATACAACAGCAGTTCGTACGTCGCAGGTCTGCTCAAGAGCGTCATGGGCTACGTGCCACTGATCGCCACACCGGGCTTCCAGACGCCCGGATGGGAAAGCCCCATGTCCGGACACTTCTTCAAGGGCGAGGCGATCCGATGAGAGTCGCCTTGCGCCTCGTATTGAACGTGCTGGCCTGGGCCGTGTCTATCCCGGTCCTGAATGTCTGCCTGACGGCATTGGAGCGGCATCGAATCATGCCGCTGTCGGGGCCCGTCGCGGCAGTCGTGGCGGTCACACTGCTTCTCTGGGCGGCGCTGATCTACTGGCGCTGCGTTCCGAGCACGCCGAGTATCGTGACTCGCCTGAGCTATCTCGTGGTCTTCGTGGTCGCGATGGTTCTGGTGGGCTTTGGTGCAGTTTGGGTAGCGTTCTGGGCCTCGGTCGCGACCTTCGGGCTCTAGCGTTCTTCAAGAGTTCACCTGCGCTGGCTACTCGAGCGCCGCCAGCGCGCGATTCACGACGATGTTGTTACTCCCCACCGCAAGCCAGCGTGAATAGAGTTGCCTCATGGCGCGATACGAAGCGCGCTATGAGGAGTCGGCATGAGCAGCGTCAGGAACACCGCGACAACGCAACCCTCTGCACTGGTTGCACAGGCGATCGATATCTATCGAAGCATCGCCGCGTGCCACGCGCACATCGCAAACAACAGCAGCAATAACGCCAACGCACTCATCGCAGCGCTGATGTTGCCCTGTTACCAATCCAGCTTTCGCGAACTGGCACTTGCGCTGACCCTTGAAGAGGAGCGCGAACTTAGGTACGCGCTCGACGAATTTCGCAACTCAGCTGCATGAAGACGAGTACCTTCGCGCAGCTTTTGTCCCACTGTGGTGCGTTCCGAATCGTTGCGCGGCCTTCGGAATTACGCTGATGGATTGAACGGGATTTCACTCGTAGCGACAAACGCGACCAGCGCCCAGACTCCGCTTCCCCGGCCGGGAATTTATTTCATGGAAGTCATTTCTCTTGAAAGGAGTTGGCAATGGCGGAAAACACGAAATTCACCATCCTCTCGTTCGTTGGCGGTGGCATACGAGGGCTGATGTCGGTCACGATCCTGAACGAGCTGTACACGAAGTTCCCGAACATCCTCGAAAACACCGACCTCATCGCCGGGTGTTCGACGGGCTCGATCATCACGAGCGAGCTGCTGGCGGGAACGACGCCGCCGGAACTCATCACCTTCTTCACCACGCGCGAGGGCAGGGGCGAGATCGAGTTCTACGACAACATGAACACGAACCCGAAGGAGCCCGCGTACAAGATCACGGATGTCTACGACTCGCAGTTCGAACTGCACAAGGAAATGAAAGTCTCTGATGTCGACTGGCAGAAGGTGCTGTTCGTGTCCTTCAACGTCGGCGGGCTCGAGGTGAAGGACTCCTTGCAGACGCCGACACCGTGGAAGCCGTTGATGTACACGAACATGGACCCCGAACTCGGCGACGTGACCATCGCGAAGGCGGCCACTTCGAGCGGCGCGATGCCCGGACAGCTGGGCTCGTATGAAGGCAACGTAGACGGCGCCTTCTTCAATCACGACCCTACAGTCGCGGCGATTGCGCTGGCCGTGAAGGCCGGGCACAAGCTCGAGGACATCACGGCCATTACCTTCGGCACCGGCTACATGCCCGACTGGGTTGCCAGCGACACCCACAACTGGGGCGCCGACCAGTGGATGAACGGCGTTGCAAATCCGTTCAACAACACGCCGCCGTTCCTCATGAACCAGGCGAGGCCTTCGCCGATGCTCGACATGTGCCTCAACGGCACATCGACAGAGCTCATGCCGATGATCGCGAAGATGCTGCTGGGCGACCGCTACACGAACATCAACCCGACGCTGCCGTTCTTCATTCCGGAGAACACGACCTACCAGCAGGCCATCGACCTGCTGCAGGACAAGGGCAAGCATGCCGACATCGCGCATGCGGAAGTCCTCGTGGAGAAGTACTGGGTCAAACACGACCACGGCCCCGTGCTGCCCTGAGCGGCATCCACAAACAGCAGCAAGCAAACGCATTCCTGGAAAGGAGAAACGACGATGTCGACTATCGCAACAAAGGGGGCAGCAAAAGCACCCGGCACTTCCACGGGCGAACTGAACCTCGGGCCGTACTACATCCAATACCTGCCCGGCAACCACTATGTGCTGGACGTGTACGGGAACAGCGCCGCAAAGGACACCCAGGTCATCGGGTTCACCGTCAACCAGCCCGAGACCGTCAACCAGCAGTGGCTGTTCGTCCCCGCGGGGCCGCTGGCGCCGGGATGGTGGTACCTGCAGACGCTGATGGGCTCCGAGTACGTCATGACCCTGCAACCCCATGCCACCACCGGCTCGGGGCCGGTGGTGATGCAGCCCAAGGCGCTGGGCGACTCCGACACGCAGCTCTGGAGCCTGCTGTCCACCGAAGTGCCAGGCTACTGGTACATCCAGAGCAAATTCGGGGCGAGCAATGCGCAGGCGCCGGTGGTCATCGGACTCACCAGCAACACCTCCGGAGCGAGTGCCGTGGCCAACCCCATCAGCTTCACCGGGTTCGAAGCACAGGCCTGGGGGTTCAAGCCTGTGTATTGGTAGGAGGTATGAAACCGGCGGCCAATCAGTCCCAGGCCGGCGACAGACCGGCCGGATCGGTAAGGCGCTCATTGCGGTCGAGTGCCGCAATCTGCGCCATTTCCGCATCCGTCAGCTTCAGCTGCTGTGCGCGCAGATTGCCTTCAAGGTTCGCACGCTTGGTAGACGACGGAATCACCGCGTAGCCCAGCTGCATAGCCCACGCCAGCACCACCTGCGCCGTGGTCGCGCCGTGCGCCTTGGCAATCGCCTCGACAACCGGGTCGCCCAGCACCTTGCCGTAAGCCAGCGTCATGTAAGAAGTGATGTGAATGCCCTGGCTCTTCGCGAACTCAGCCACCTTGCGGTTCTGCAGATAGGGGTGCAGCTCGATCTGGTTGGTTGCGATCTGCTCCGCGCCCACGGCCGCAATGGCTTCCTTCATCAGCGCGATGTTGAAGTTCGACACGCCAATGCGCTTCGTGAGCCCCTGCGCCTTGGCCTCGGCCAGCGCGCCCATGAACTCGGCTACCGGCACCGCGTTGCCGGGCGAGGGCCAGTGGATCAGCGTCAGGTCGACATGATCTGTGCGCAGCTTGGCGAGGCTGTCTTTCAGGCTGGGCACCAGCTTGTCTTTGGCGTAGTTGTCGGTCCAGATCTTGGTGGTGATGAAGAGGCTGCTGCGGGCCACGCCGCTTTCGGCAATGGCCTGGCCCACCTCGGCTTCGTTGCCGTAGATCTGCGCCGTGTCGATGGTGCGGTAGCCCACGTCGAGGCCGTTCTTCACCGAGTCGATGACCACCTGGCCCTTCAGGCGGAAGGTGCCGAGGCCGAAGGCGGGAATGGTGTTGTTGTTCGTGTTCATGATGTGTGTTGTCCTTGCGTGTTGAAAAAAAGAGGGGAGGTTCAGTGACCGACCGGCACCGGCCCCGAAGCGCGAACCGGAATGCCTGCACGCCGATCAAGCGATCCGCTCCATTGCGTGAGAGCCAGAGAGACAAGCACCACCAGCGCGCCAATCCACGGCGTGTGCATCAGCCCGAGGTGCGTCACGATCAGCCCACCGGCCCAGGCTGCGCCGGCAATGCCCAGGTTGAAAGCCGCGATGTTCAGGCCCGAGGCCACGTCTACCGCCTGCGGCGTGAAGCGTTCGGCCTGCTTCACCACATACACCTGCAGCCCCGGCACGTTGCCGAAAGCCACCGCGCCCCACATCAGCACCGCCAGCAGAGCCAGCCACTTGTGCGGCGCCGCGAAGTTGAACACCAGCAGCACCGCGGCCAGCAGCGCGAAGATGATCTTCAGCGCCGGAATCGGGCCCATGCGGTCGGCCAGCTTGCCGCCCCAGATGTTGCCCACCGCCACCGAGATGCCGTACACCAGCATCACCCAGCCCACAGCGCCGGCGCTGAAGCCAGACACGTCAGTGAGGATCGGCGCGAGAAACGTGAACGGAATGAACGAGCCGCCATAGCCGATGGCCGTCTTCGCATACACCAGCAACAGGCGCGGCTCGGCCAGCACCTTGGCTTGCTGCGCCAACGAGGCCGGCGGCGTGTGGCGGATGTTGCTTGGCACGAAGATCCAGCTGCCGATGAAGGCGATAACGCCCAGCGCCGACACGGCCAGGAAAGTCTCGCGCCAGCCGAAGTGCTGGCCGATGAACGTGCCCAGCGGCACGCCCGTGACCAGCGCCACCGTGAGGCCCGTGAACATGATCGCGATGGCGCTCGCCGCCTTTTCCTTCGGCACCAGGCCGGTGGCAATCGTCGAGCCGATGGAGAAGAACACCCCGTGCGCCAGCCCCGTGAGCACGCGGGCGGCAATCAGCGATTCATAGCTCGGCGCCTTCCACGCCAGCAAGTTGCCGACCGTGAACAGCGCCATCAGCCCGAGCAGCAGCGCCTTGCGCGGCAGCTTGCCCGTGAGGGCCGTGAGCACCGGCGCGCCGATGGCGACGCCCAGCGCATAGAGGCTGACCAGCAGGCCGGCGGAGGGAAGGCCGATGCCGAGATCGGCGGCCACAGTGGGGATGAGGCCAACGATGACGAACTCGGTCGTCCCGATGGCGAAGGCGCTGAGGGTCAGCGCTAGTAAGGCGATTGGCATGAGGGCACTCCTTCTTGGACGGGAGGGAGTGTCTCGCAGTTATCTTTGCAAATATACGGACAAACAGGCAGAAGATAATTGACTTTAAGGCAAATATAGAAATGAGAAACCAATCTGAAAAGAACATCCGCTTGGCACGCGGTGAGACGACCTAATGGGGTTTCCCCATGGCGGAATTTCAGAGAATGTGGATACTAGTTTCTTTCAGAAACAAAAAATCCTGGAGGGATTGTGTTCAGAATTATTCATATATCAGATCTTCACTTTACCGAGGATCTTCATCAGTCAACGGTAATTTCTGCACTATGCCGGGATATTCGTTCTGTATGTGAATTGAATAAGCCCGCTGCTGTGGTTTTTTCCGGCGACATTGCGGCAAAAGGACAGACGAATAATGTCAATATTGAAAAAATCTTGAGTCACTTTGTCTCTGAAATAAGAAATACTGTCGGCAGTGATTTGCCTTTTCTAATTTGCCCTGGAAATCACGATGTTGATCTTGGTCGCAGGGCGAAATTTCTTTCTCCCATTTTTGAAAAAATAAAAACACCTGATGAGGCGAGCGAATTGGTGCGGCAAGCATTAGATCCCGCATCTGTCCCATTGTGGGAACATTTGGCCGGGTTTCGAAAGCTTGCAGTTGTAATTGATGAGGATGCATTCTCAAGGCATCCGATTTTTTACACAAAAGTTATATCAAATGGGGCGTCTAAGATTGGATTTGCTTGTCTTAATTCGGCTTGGATGACGCAAGGCGGCGGGAGAAATGACTATGGATCCTTATATGTTGGGGAATATGCGTTGGATCTTGCGAGAAAGGAGCTTGCTGATCCAGGAATTGATATGCGAATTGCGATATTTCATCATCCTTTAGAGTGGCTCGCTCCTGAGGAGCGTTCAAATATTCAAAGGTACCTAACTTTGAATTTTGATGGGTTTTTGTGCGGTCATAAACATGATAACAACGCCAATTCACTGCATTCGAATATTGGGAATTTGTTTACGAGTAATACAGGTTGTGTGTATCAAACGCGAGAGTATTTTAATGGTTACTCGATCATTGATATTGATCGAGAAGGTTTGCGCTGGCTGATTAATGCCCGAGAGTATTATTTGGAGCGAAATGAGTTTGATGATGCAAATAGATTTGCACCAATGGGTAAGTGGGAGACGCCATTTACAACACATCAACAGGGCACTAAGGTTGTAATTCACCGCGAAGTAATAAAAGCAGTTCATGAACGAGCTAACTCCATGCTGCTTTCTTATAATTCCTCGGAATTAGCTCCTAAATCTATGGGGGCAATTTTTGTTGAGCCACCACTTTCGGTTTTTTCTGAAAAAGAACTTGTTGCGAAAATGAAAGGGGCAGAACCGCCTCCGGGGTCATATACAGGCCTTGCCGCGCTGGCAGCCATGCAACGGACAATTTTGCTGGTAGGGAAGAGAGAGGCCGGTAAATCTCTATTGCTTCACCAAATTGCAGTTAATTACTATCAAGAATTCCACCCTATTGCCCGCATTGGGTTGGTGCTTGATGTAAATGCCCTCAAAAAAATGACATCAGCTGGACTGCTGGAACAGGCTGTTGAGTTTTGTGGAAGTGAAATTGCTAGAAGAGATCTGGTTAAGCTACTGGATGCTGGGGAGACATTGGTTTGCATCGATAACGTTCGCCCCCATGACGCAAAGGTGGTCGATGTAGTTCGAGGACTAATGATGCAATATCCGAAAGCCCGATACATTTTGGCCGCTTCGGAAGAAATTTTGGAAAGCGTAACGGGAAATGCGTCTTCTCATCTCGATTCAATTGCTCAAAAAGTTTATGTTCATACGTTTAGGCGAAAACACACCAAGGAGCTTGTCAAGAGATGGTTCGGCTCAGGAGATGCGGCTCTTGAGCAAAGAGTCGATGTCATCAATAAATTACTTTCTCGACTCCGAGTTCCAACTACGCCATTTTTAGTTTCCGTTCTATCATGGGTGCTGGAGCAGAGGCCGAATGCGAATGTCATAAATCAAGCTTCAGCAATTGAAGTTTTGATTGAAGGGCTTTTGGAAAAATTCAATGAATCTAAAGCTCGAAAAGAATTTGATTCAACCATACAGCAGCACTTCTTGGCAGAATTTGCGACATTACTTGATAGTCAAGATGCTGACTGGGTTCCGGTGGTGGATTTTGATTCCTTTATTGCTGAATATTTTAAAAAACGAGGCCTTTCGGTGTCAACTGATGGATTCTCTGCGGAATTGATCAGAAAGGGATTGATTTATTCATTTGATCACCGGGTGGGATTTAAGTTTGATTGCTTTAGAGCCTTTTTTCTTGCAAGAAAATTCGCAGAAACGCCTAGTATGTGGCGTGATGCATTAACCGCAAAAAATGTTCATCGTTACGTGACCGAGCTTGATCTTTTCACCGGACTGCATCGTGATCGTGCGGATGTCTTGAGGAAATCGGGAGAGCTTTGTAGCCAAATGGCAGAGGAGATTGACGTTGATTTTCCTTTGGATGAAATTGATCGGCTTGATGCGGCAATAGATCAAGACGTTTTGGAGGTAATTCAAAAGAAGATTCTCTCCAATGACTCGAAGCATTATAAAAAAGAGCTCGAAAACGAAAGGCCTAATGAATTGTCGGCCGATCATGAGCACACCAGAAAGAGAAAGCATCTCCCGGATATCGATCAGGTTTCTCGTTATATGGAAAGCCTGCGAGCCTTTTCGGTGATTCTTAGAAATTCTGAATTGGTAGATGATGTTGAATTAAAGCGAAGTAGCTTTGATTTGGCTTTGGAGATGTGGGCAAACGCATCAATTGCAGTGATACTTTCCCTGCCAGATCAGGCAAAAGAAGTTATTGAAGGTATTGCCGGGAAAGGTGAGGAAAGGAATTTTGGAAAAAGTGCTAGCTCGCTTGTGCGCGCAATAATTCCGCAAGTGATGGTGGCAATTATTGCTGAAGTTCTCGCCACTCCTAAGCTTCAACTTTTCATTCGTGAGCGCGCCGCAGACCCTCGAACTTTGGTTCGAGTGTTATCCGTTTTTCTTGCATTAGATTCAGATGATCTTGATGCAATGAAAATGATTGAAGATTTGCTGAGAGACTTTAAGAAAAATTCCTTCGTCGTTGAGATGGTGTTTTTCAAGTTATTAACTATCCATATGACCGGTGGTTCGATGGCGAATCATCGAAACTTTCGAGAATTGATGGGGAATTCTTTTGTTTTGCTTCGCGGTGCTCAAGGCCAAGAGGCTAATCTATTGAAGGGTAGATTTTTAAATCAATTGGATAAGAAGCTGGGTGTTTCTGAGAATTTTTAGAAATTTAATTAAATTTCGACCAATTTCGAGACTGATATAGCTGTCGCATGAAATCCTGAGCAGATGTTCGGCGGGTGGCTCCGATATACTCCCCGCTGTCGCGCAATGCGCGATCGGGTTTGGAAGCCCGTCGAACTCTCTGCGACGAAAGCCGCAGTCACCGCACATGGTCTGCGGCTTTTTCGTTCGCGTGCCTTTTTAGGTGGCTCGGATGGGAGGGCTCACGCCCTGCCGGCTTTCGCAAGAGGGTTCACGGTCTTCCAACCCGTTCGAGCTGCCGCCACCGTTTGGAAGCGGAGGTGTCGGCTGTAGCAATCCGAACCCAACTGGAGGCCTCCGTGGCTGAATCTGTACCCACCCGCGCACAGGATCGTGCTCGCTCCAATTGCTTTGAGCCGGCATCTTCGAATCTCGACGATCTCGCCCTGCAAGCCTGCGACGACGCCGACACCCTCCACGACGTGATGCGCGCCTACAGCGCACTCAAAAAGCTCGTCGACACCAGCGCCCTGAACGACAGCGAGGTGCTCACCCCCAGCCGCACCGAACTGAGCGCCTTGCTGGGCCTGCTCAACGACGCGCTGCTGGTGCGCATCGATATCGTCAATGGCGCCACCAGCGCAGTGCGCGAAGCGCTTCGGAAGAACGTCGGCGGCGCCCAATAGCAACAGCTGTGCGCCCTTGACAACGGGCACGCGCCAACCGGCAACGCTGCGCATCGCGCTTTTCTTCTTCTCCCCACAACAAAACCGATGCCAGCTTCGCCCGTCGCCGACAACAAGCCCGAGGCTATTCCCACCGCCGCCTGGGCCCGTCTGCGCGACATGGTCGCGGCGCGAACCCCTGCGGACGGCCGTACCGATGCGCTGTATCCGGGGCTGCGCTGCTATCGGTTCTCGCGCCCGGTGCGTTACGAGAAAACCCAGCGCCTCACGCCGGGCGTGGTGGTGGTCTTGCAGGGCCGCAAGACCGCGCACCTCGGCGACCGTCATTCGCTCGACTATGGCGCCACGCAGTGCCTGGTGCTCGGGGCCGAGGTCGCGTGCCTCGGCACGGTCGTCGGGGCGAGCGCCGAGCATCCGTACCTCGCGATTCATCTCGACCTGCCGCCCGACATGCTGGTGAAGTCTTTTGTCGCGCTGGCAGAAAGCGGCACGCTGGCCGAGCCCGCCCGTGTGACGGAGAACTTCACGGCTGCGGCGGGGCCGGAGGTGGTCGAGGCCTTTGCCCGCCTGCTGCTGGCGGCCGACGACCCGGTGGATCGCCGCACGCTCGCGCCGCTGGCGGTTGAAGAAATCGTGCTGCGGCTGCTGCGCTCCGAGGCCGCTGCCGCCATCCGCAGCGCGGGCGCCGTTACCAAGGCAGGCGCACGCATACAGACGGCCATCGCCTTCATGCGCCGCCATCTGGGCCGGCCACTGTCGGTGGCCGAGATTGCCAGCCACGTGCACATGAGCCCTTCGCACTTCGCGCACAGCTTTCGCGAGGTGGCTGGGGTCACGCCGATGCGCTGCATTCGCGACCTGCGTCTGGAAGAGGCGCGCATGCTGATGCTGGGCGCGGGGCTGCGGCCCGGCGATGCGGCTGCGAAGGTGGGCTTCGAGAGCGCGGCGCATTTCAATCGCGCGTTTCGCAGGCGCTTCGAGGCAACGCCTGCTGAGTACGTGCGGCGCGTTCAGTCGGGCTGACTGACCGACTGACTGACTCACCGACGTGGGGGCGGCTGCGTCTTTCGCAGCCATGGTCAATTTCTTCGCAGCTTCGTGCCTTGGCGTGGGGGAGGGCGCTGGCTAACCTGCCGTCTGCCTTTTTCTTAAAGCAAACGACAGAGAAATTTCCATGAATCCGATCAACGTCATCATCACTTTCGAAGCCAAGCCCGAGCGCGCATCCGCGTTTGCCCAACTCATGCAGCAGGTCAAGCAGTCGCTGCCATCGGCGGATGGATGCCGTGGTGTGCAGTTGTTCGGGCACGGCGACAACGACTGCGTGTTCACGCTGGTCGAGTCGTGGGAGTCACGGAGCAAGCATGAGGCGCATATCGCGGGCGTGGTGTCGTCCGGCGCTTGGGACACGATGGCGGCTGAGCTGGCTGGGGCGCCTGTCAGCAGCTATTGCAACGAGCTCTGATGCGGCACGCTGGGGCGGGAGCGATCGATCAGGCAGTCGGTGCGCCTGCCTCCCTCAGCAGCCATTGTTGGTGGCGCAGTTGATACGGGGGAAGGGGTGAGAGCGCGTTTCAAACAGCTCATGGGGCTTTGTCGGGGCGCGCTCACGCCGACGGCGTGCTCTGCTCCGCGAATGTCCCCCGTCCTTCGGACTCCTCCTTTATTTCGCTGCGCAGAGCACACCATCGACGTGATCGTTCAGCTCAGCCGTTGAACCTCCCACACAACGACCGCGCCCATGTGCGAATGGCACCTCGGTAGCTTCAGTCCCTCAACATCAGGATAGAGATGGAGCGCAGCGAAATCGTTGCTCTCTCCGAATGGACTCTCTGGAGAGCGGTATGCCCGGGAGTACGTCTCCACGGGAAGGTCGGTGCGCAGCAACACACGCAGCGCTCTTACCGTGTTGGCCGCACGCAGTTCAGCCAACGCCTTTGCCTCGCTGGGAACGGCGCCAGAAGCGCCGGTTTCTACCCCCGCGCCCGTGTACTTGGGAAAGGCTGCATAGGAACGGTTCAGCCACTCCGAGAGCTTGATGATCTGTGATCGATCCAGTTCCGCCGCGCCGCTTTCAAAGCTGATCTGAGTCGCCACGATGTAGCTGCATGCCGTTGCTTGCCCCGCAGCGAGGGCCGTGGCCAAAGCCCAGATGATTCGTCGGTGCATCGGCTTACTGCTGCCTGGGCGGCGCGGCAGGTCCTTCAGACCATTTGCAGCATGAGACTGTTTTGGCACACGCGGGTTGAACGGTTGCGTTCAGAACATCCAGACGCTCCGGGTGCCTTATCGCCTGGCTTTCGAACTCATCGACGTGCCCTTGCACTTCGACGGAGGCCGTGGTGCTCAAGGTTTTCAACAGATCGGCGATCTCGGCAAGTCGGAGGTTCGCCTTCTTCAGCGAAGCGGCATCGCCCTTGATGGCGCCGGCATAGATGTCGGCGCGGTAGATGCCGCCGGTCGCCCTTTTTGGGTTCTGCTGCTCGACAAACCAGTTCGTCAGCGAGAGGACCTGCGGCGATTCGAGATGCGTGCTTGCGGGGGCGAACTGAACGTCGTGTTCGAGGTCGCCAAAGGAACAGGCGATGGCCCATGCGGGAGTGAGGGCCCAGGTGAGGGCAAGGAGTCGGCCTTTCATTGCGTCGGCGCCTTCGGCTTGTAGAGCGGGTCCCCTAGCTGGCAAGAGCATTCATGTGGGCAAGCCGGTAAAAAACCGAGGTCCACTCTGACGCCTTGGCTCTTCTCCCGCTGCTTCAAATATGCGGAAACGGGCGCTTCGACGTAGCTTCGTTCCGGGAGCTCAATCTTCGCTGGAGCGATCTGCAGATTTTCCTGAAGCACGCGAGCAATGTTGCGTGCACGATCCATCCCCAGACGATTGGGGGCCTGCTCGCCGGGCTCCGTGGAAGCGCTGACATAGAAAGCTTGATGGTTCGGATACCGTTGGCGAAGATCGATCATCCAGTTCGCCAGCCTGGAAACTTGCGATGCGGGAACTGCCGAAGAGTCACGTTCGAAATACACCCCTCTGACCTTGATCGGGCTGCAGGCCAGCGCAGTCGGCAGCCCGGTGATCAGAATCAGTGAAAGCAGGCCGTTGAATCTGAGCTTCGTCATTGCGAAGCCTGTGGTTTGTAAAGAGGGTCGCCCTTTTGACATGGGCACTCGTGCGGGCAGGCCGGAAGAAACTCAATATCGACGCGTTTCACCAAGTCACTTCCCTTGGGAGCTGGCGCGGCGGCGATATACCCTTTGGTGGGGAGCTTGATTCGTTGCACATCGAACTGCAAATCCTCCGTGAGGACCTTTGCAACATTTCTGGTGCGCTCCAATCCCAGGTTGCTTGCATCGTTCTCGCCAAACGCTGCCTGCGTGGTCATGAAGATGGCTTCCCGGTTTGGATACCTCACGCGAAGCATGGAGGTCCAGTTTGCAAGCTTGAGAACCTCTTTGGCCGGAACTTCTGCAGAGTTCCAGTCGAACACGATACCAATACTCTTGATCGGGCTGCATGCCAACACTGCCGGTGTGAACAGCACGGCAAGAGATGCCGTGAAGTGCCGGAGAAAAGAGCGCCGGTTGTTCTTCATTTCGATGCATCCTTGTCAACGTTGAGAACATAGGCGGCAATGCTGTCCGCATTGACCCGAAGTGCGGCCAGATTCTCCGTGCTGACATGATCCCTTGAGTTTGTCGTACCGTACCAAGTGTCGTTCGAGCTGAAGGTATCGTCGAAGTGCGTCACTTCGTGGATCAGAGTCAAAAGCCTGGAGTCACCGTCTAAGACCTTGTTTGTTCCGAAGATGACCCTGTTGTCATACTGGAACTCGCAGAACGGCAATGCAATCGCAATGGTATGGGTTGCGGTATCCGGCTTGCATACCGCCGCGACAGTACCCACTCCGTCGTTCAGAACACAGGTCGCCAGCTTGCCGCCTGCCGTGAACCGAACAAAATTCTTCGCTTTCAGGCCCTGAAGTACGCGAACGCATTCAGTCAAGCCTTTGCGCAAGTGTTCACGCGTGCTCTGATCGGCAATGCCAAACCATGTCAACACGCGAGCCTGAGCCTCTTCATCCCAACGCTCCAATTCGGGTAGACGCTGTTTTGTGATGTAGTCGACTGCCATATCTCGCAATTTCATCATCAAGGTAGCGAAGGCCTTGTTGGTCATTTTTGGGCAGATGTTTTCTGTTTGTTCGGCCTCGGGTGGATGTGTGACGTTGTCGTCCACCGTCTTCTTGAAGGCAGCCATCTCGGGACTGGAGACCTTGGTCGTTGTCGAAGTCAACGGGGACAAGCCTGTTGCATGCGCGGCGTCATCGTCATAAACCGCCGATTGCTGCAGCATCGACAGCAGCGGTTGCGGCACCGGGCAGTGGCACACCACCACATCCCCCTCCAGCGCCACCTCCGATATGAACTGCGGGCGCCGTGGCCCTCCCGCCTTTGCGATGATGCCGACGCTGTTGCACCCTTCGCAGTAAGCCCTGCCGCCGATCAATGCGGCGCGGTGGCCGAACATATCGAGCATCGGACCGTCATAGGGCAGCACCCTCCCACCAGGAGCCGGCGGATCGCCGACCACAAGAACCTTTCGATCCATTCAATACACCCAGAGTTGATGACCCGGGAGGTGTACGTGGCCGAGCGAGTAAGCACTGTTGTCTATCGTTAAACGGCCGTTCGTATTTCACGGTACGACGCACATTCAATTCAGGGCTCGCTGCTCGTCCAAAAAATCTTTCGCTCCCCCTGCATCCAAACCCACTTCTGGCGTGTAGACCCTTCAGCAGCGAGGAGCTGCTGCCGCCCATCTACAACCCAGGAGTATTTCCATGCACACCTCCCGTTCCGCCCGTTCACTCGCCGTTCTCGGCGCCGTCTCCGCCGCTGCCGCCGTACTCACCGCCTGCGGCTCGATGTCTTCAGGCCCCGCCTTCAACCAGTCCAGCCTGCCGCCAACCATCCAGGTGCCGGCCGGTAACAAGGTCGCCATGGAAACCATCGGCAAGGGCGACATCACGTATGAATGCCGCGACAAGGCCAACACCCCCGGCCAGACCGAATGGGTGTTCGTCGGCCCCGACGCCAAGCTGTGGGACCGCGGCGGCAAGCAGGTCGGCAAGTACTACGGCCCGCCGGCCACCTGGGAGTCGAACGACGGCTCCAAGCTCACGGCCACGCAACTGGCCGTCGCGCCCTCGGGGCCGACCAGCCTGCCGTTCCAGCTCGTGAAGGCCAATCCGGCCGTGGGTTCGGGCGCGATGACGGGCGTTACCTATATCCAGCGCGTAGCGCTGCAGGGCGGTGTGGCTCCGGCTGCCGTTCCGTGTACTCCGGCCACCAAGGGCCAGAAGCAGGTCGTGCAGTACCAGGCCGACTACATCTTCTGGAAGGCGTCCTGATCGGCGGGTGATTCAGCGGTGGAGCCCTCGGCTCCACTACCATCGGCCGGTGCAAAACCCGCCGCTCACCGCTGCGCCCTTCGACTACGACGCCGCTCTCATGGCTTGCGCACGCGGCGATCGTCAGGCTTTGCAGCAGCTGTACGAGCGCGAGAGCCGCTACCTGATGGGCGTGGCGCTGCGCATCGTGCGCCAGCGCCAGCAGGCTGAAGACGTGCTGCACGATGCCTTCATCAGCATCTGGCAGCGCGCGGAGAGTTTCAATCCGGCGCGCGGCGAAGGCCGTGGGTGGGTCTACAGCGTGGTGCGCAATGCGGCGCTGAACATGGTGCGCAGCGGTGCGCGCCAGGTGGACGTGAGCGAAGACGCTGCCGAAGCCATCGACGACCAGGCCGCGCTGGTGGCATATGCCTCGGCTGGCGATCCGTTCGAATTGCGCGCCGATCTGGGCAGGCTCGACAACTGCCTGAAAGGGCTGGAGCCGGCGCGGCGCGATTGCATCCTCTATGCGTATGTCGAAGGCTGCTCACACGGCGAAATCGCCGAGCGGCTGCAAACGCCGTTGGGCACGGTGAAGGCCTGGATCCAGCGCGGCATGCGCGCGCTGCGGGAGTGCATGGCATGAGCGGCAGCAACAACCCGGCCGACGACGACATCGACGCAGTGGCGGGCGAGTACGTGCTGGGCACGCTGTCGGCCGGCGCGCGCGCGGCGGTCGAAGCGCGTATGCATGCCGAGCCGGCTTTGCGCGAAGCCGTGCAGGGTTGGGAGGCACGGCTGTTGCCACTGACCGCGCTTGCGCCGCCAGCGGACCCGTCGCCTGCGCTGTGGGCGCGCATCGAGCAGAGCCTTGGCAACGTAGCGAAGCCGAAGCCCGCGCGTCCGTCGGCGTTCCCAAGCTGGTGGAACAATCTTCAGCTCTGGCGTGGCCTGGCCGCTGGCGGGTTCGCCGCCGCCGCACTGATGGTTGCGGTGCTCGTCATGCGCCCGTTGCCTCAGCCGCAGTACATGGTGGTGCTGGTCGCCCCGCAGGACAAGTCGCCGGGCTGGGTGATCCAGACCACCTCGTCGCGCCAGCTGAGCCTGGTGCCGCTGGGCACGTTCGAGGTGCCGCCGCAGAAGGCGTTGCAGTTCTGGACCAAGGCCGATCAGTGGCGCGGGCCGGTGTCGCTGGGGCTGGTCAAGCAGGGGCAGACGCTGCGCATTCCCATCGACAAGCTGCCGCCGCTGGAGCCGAACCAGCTGTTCGAACTCACGCTGGAGCCCGAGAACGGCTCGCCCATCGACCGGCCGACGGGGCCGATCCAGTTCATCGGGCGTGCTGTCAAGGTGATGTAGCAGCGCTCGCTGCGCCTGTCCTTAACCATCGGTTAAGACCGGCTAAACAAGACGCGAATTGTCGGCGTGCCTCCGAATCGTGAGGATGCAAGGCGCCGACACGTTCGGAGCAGCATAAAAACAGGAGACAGCATGCACCCCAGAAACCTGAGCGGGCGCCGGTTACGCCTTCATTGGCTCGCGGCGGCCGTGGCGGCGATCGTGGCTGCCGCACCGGCCGAGGCTCGTGTCACCCGCATCGTGATCGACGATGTCTCGGCGCTCACGGGGCAGTCGATTCCGTACGAGCAGATCCGCGGTCGCGCCTTCGGCGAGCTCGACCCGAACGATCCGCACAACAGCATCGTTACCGACATCAAGCTGGGGGCAGATGCCGATGGCAAGGTGCGCTACGAGGCCTCGTTCAATCTGGTGAAGCCGGTCGACATGAACCGCGCGAGCGGCTTTCTCTGGCATGACGTACCCAATCGCGGCGGCGCCGGAACCATCGTCGTCGAAGAGCGCGAACTGGGCGACATTGGCCTGCGCAGCGGCTGGCAGGCGGACAACGCCGGCAACACGGGCGTTCCAGTCAACCGCGCCTCGGGCACCAATCATTGGGTGGCGGCGCCCATCGCGAAGGTGGGTGGCGTGGCCGTCACAGGCAATGTGCTCGCGCGAATCGTCAATCAGAGCGGCCCGGACTCCAAGCCGCTGATGGTGCAGACGAACCCTGTGCCATATCTCCCGGCCACGCTGGACACGACCAAGGCGACGCTGAAGACGCACACGAAGGAGACTGTCGACGGCGTTGTCACCGAGGGGCCTGACATCGCCCCGGGCGACTGGGCATTCGCGAAATGCGACGCCGGCAACCCGTTTCCCGGTACGCCGATCGACAACAACCCCGCCAACGCACCTGGCAACCTGCCGGTGCATATCTGTCTGCGCAACGGCTTCGATCCCAAGCTGCTGTACCAGGTGGTGTATCCGGCACAGAACGCTTACGTCCTGGGCGTGGGGATGGCGGCATTCCGCGACGTCGGCACCTTCTTCCGCTACGAAGCCGCCGACGACTCCGGCACGCGCAATCCGGTTGCAGGCTTCGTCAAGGGCACGGCCGTGCGGGGTGTGTCGCAGTCCGGAAACATGGTGCGGCAGTTCATCTTCATGGGCCTGAACCAGGACGAACGCAACCGCATGGTCTACGACGGAGCCTGGCCGATCATCGCGGGCCGCCGGGTGGCCGCGAACTCGCGCTGGGCCCAGCCGGACGGGGTGCTGGAGCTTTACCAGCAGGGCAGCGAAGGCCCGCAGTGGTGGGCGGACTGGCCAGACCCGGTGCGCAAGCAGCCCACCGGCAGCATCTTCTCGCGTTGCGACAAGAACAGCACCTGCCCGAAGGTGATCGAGCATTTCGGGTCGGCCGAGGTGTACGCGCTGAAGCTGACGCCGGAATGGATCGGCACGGCCGGCGACGCGGACATTCCGTTGCCCCGCAACGTTCGCCGCTACTACGTGCCGAGCAGCAGCCACGGCGGCGGATCCGGTGGCTTCGCGCACATGCCGCCGGAGACTGCCACCAGCCCCACCTGCCCCGGCAACAGCTTTGGCCGCGGCACGCTGGCGGCGAACCCGGTGCCGCACACGGAGATCACCAACGTGCTGCGCATGGCCATGCGCGACTGGGTGTTGAAGGGCACACCGCCGCCGCCGAGCCGATGGCCCACGCTGGCGGGCAAGACGCTGGTTGACGCGAACAGGGCGGCAATGGGCTTTCCGGGCGCCGTGCCCGGCATTCCGGACTCGATCTTCCAGCGGGAGAACTTTGCGTTTCCGGTGTTCGACTACGACTGGGGCCCGCAATTCGATCACGCGGAAGCTTCTGGCGTGCCTACCAGCGTGCCGCCGGTCATCAGGAAGGTCATCCCGATGAAGGTGCCGAAGGTCGATGCCGACGGCAACGAGATCGGGGGTGTGCCCACCGTGCTCGTGATGGCGCCGCTGGGCACCTACCTGGGCTTCAACATCACTGCCGGGGGTTTCCATCAGGGGCAGGTGTGCAACTACGTGGGCGGTTATGTGCCGTTCGCGCGAACGCGTGCCGAGCGCATCGCCCGCGGCGACCCGCGCCTGTCGCTCGAAGAGCGCTACGGCAGCCACGAGGGCTACGAGGCTGCGGTTCGCGCCGCAGCCGGCAAGGCGTTTGCCGAGGGCTTTCTTCTGCCTGCCGATCGTGACCGGCTCATCCGGCAGGCGTCCGAGAGCGCTGTGCTTCGCTGAACGCGGCCGTGCCTTCGATCATCTCCACGAGGGCGGCTGCCGGTGCGGACAGTTCCGAGCGGCTGCGCATGGCCAGCAGCAGCACGCGCTCCATCTCGATGCCTTCGAGGCCAACCTGCACGAGGCCGAGGGCCTGGGCATAGAGCGCGGCAGCGGCGCGCGGCAGGATCGCCAGACCCAGCCCCGATGCGACCATGCGGCACATCGAATCGAAGCTGCGTACCTGCACCCGGATGCGGGGCGTGCGCTGTACCGCGTCGGCCGCCGCCATTACCTTGCGCGTGAGCGACGCGCTTCGTGCCAGCGTGACGAGGTCGTGGTCGAACACGTCCTCGATGGAGGCGTTCTGCCGGCCCTCCAGCGCATGGCCTGCCGGCACGAGCAGGACCAGCTGGTCGATATTGCAGACGATGGTCTCCAGGCCTTCACGCGGAACGTTGTCGCCGATGACGGCAAGCTCCGCCGTGCCTTTAAGCACGGCGCGGATACCGTCCTCGCTCAATGCGTCTTCCATGTCGATCACGACATGGGGATAGCGGCGGGCATACGCTGCCAGCACGCTCGGCAGGAAGCCTCCGAAGGCTGAAGGATTGGCGCACAACCGCAGGTGGCCAGTGGCACCCGATTGAAGATCGTCGACGGCCTGCACGAGTTGCTCCAGCCGCGCGATCACCTCGATGGCGTGCCGGTGCAGGGTCTGTCCCTCCGGCGTGGCGGTCACGCCGCGCTGCCCCCGCTGGAGCAGGGCGACGCCGCAATGCCGTTCGAGGTCGGTGATGCGCTTGCTCACCGCCGGGAGCGAAACGCCGAATCGATCCGCGCCCGCCGTCAGGCTCCCTGCATCGACGACTGCGACGAAAAGGCGCAGGGAGATGAGATCGAAACGGTTCAGGTTGAGCATGGCGGTTGGATTTGACCACCGCTGCCATCAAGGCTCTGCAGCAGTGGCGCTCCTGCTGGCCACAACGGCGGCAACGATGCCGATGGCCCCCACCAGCAGGCACACCGAAAAGATCACTCCACGCGTCTGCGTCGCATCGGCAAACGCACCGACGATCAACCCCGCAAGCGGCTGCGTCAGGTTGTTCAGCAGCACGATCACGCCGGTGGTCTTGCCGTAGTCCTGCGCCGGAATGATGCGCTGCCGGTGGATGCGGATGTAGATGCTGAACATCTTGTCGAACCCGATCACCAGCAGGAAGCCGGCCGCATAGCCCCAGTGGCTGGTGCTTGCGGCCGTGAGCAGGCCGCCGGCCAGTATCAGCAGGTAGGCGGTGATGCCCATGTGCTTCAGCGCGATCGATCCCCGGATGATCGCCAGCAGGATCACGATGGTGGCCACGGCCCCCAGTGTCTGCAGCCACGCGTAGTAGGTGGCGGAGCGCTGGTGCAGCCCCGTGACCATCGCGGCGGAAGAGGCCAGCGTGGTGCCGAGCATCAGGTTCACGCCTGCTGTCAGCATGGTCAGCCGCAGCAGGCCCGGCAGGCGCAGCACATGGCCGAGTGCGGTGGCGATGGGTTTCAGCAGATGCTGCCCCGGCTCGCCCTGCGGCTCGTGCAACTCGACGGGGTTGCCGCGCCGCCACCAGGCAGTGGCTACGTCGGCCAGCAGGAACAGCGCCGCCGCAGCGCACACTGCCGCCTGCCACGGCCACACGGCAATCAGCGCAGCCGCCAGCAGGGGGCCGAGCACCATGCCGGTCTGGTCGGCGGTCTGCGCATAGGCCAGCACCTTGTCGAAGCCCAGGCCGCGGGTTCCACTGGCGATCTGCGGGAGCATCACCTCGCGGGCCATCATTCCCTGCGTGGTGAGCACGCCGCACACGGCCGACAGCCCCACGAGCCACCAGATGCCGCCCATGGCTTCGTTGGCCAGCACGCCGAGCACGCAGGCCAGTGCGCGAAAGATCTGGCTGCCGCGCAGCAGCTTCAGCGGCGACACCCGGTCGCACAGCGCGCCGCAAACGGGAAACGACAGAAAGCGCGGCAGCGTCTCGGCCGCGAAGGCGTAGCCCGACCAAGCCACGTCCTGCGTCACCTGGAACACCACGAGCGGCACCAGGAACAGCAGGATCTGGTCGGCCAGCCTGGAGAGAAACAGCGAGAAGAGAAAGGCGGGGAACTTCATCGCGCCGGCATGGCCTGCGCAAACCCCAAGGGGAGAAGGGTGGGGAGCGCGGTGGCGTCGGGCATGCGCTGAAGATAATCGAAACATGATCGCGCTCGACTGCTACTACAGCCTCTCCTCCCCCTGGGCCTACCTCGGCGGCCCGCAACTGCAAGACATCGTGCGCCGCCACCACGTGCGGCTCACGCTCAAACCGTACGACTTCCAGGCCGTGGTGCCGCAGACAGGCGGCATTCCGCTCAAGACCCGCCCCGAGCCGCGCCGCACCTACCACGCGCTGGAGCTCGCCCGCTGGAGCGACTACCTCGGCATGCCCATGAACCTGGTGCCCGCGCACTACCCCAAGGGCGCGCCGACCGACCCCAACTGGAACAAGTACCCGGGCTGGATGGTGATCGCCGCGCAGCTGCAGGGGCTCGACGCGCAGCCGCTGTCGCATGCGCTGCTGCGCGCGCTGTGGGCCGAGGAGCGCGACACCTCGCAGGCCGAGGTGCGCATCGCGGTGGCCGACGAGACCGGCTACGACGGTGCCTCGCTGCAGGCGCTGGAGCAGGCGGCCGAGACGCTGGCGGCTTACCGCGTCTACAGCGCTGAGGCGGTGGAGGCAGGCGTGTTCGGGGCGCCGACTTTCATATTGAACGGCGAGCGCTTCTGGGGGCAGGACCGGCTGGCGTTCCTCGACCGGGCGCTGGACAAGCTGCGCGCGGCCGGCTGAGCGCTCCTGCAAAGGCCGGCTCGATGATCGACCGCATCCTGTCGAAGCACGGAGAGGTCATCGCCGTCGTCGACTACAGGGCTGACGAAGACATCCCGTACTGTTTCTCCGCCCGGATTCTTGAGAACCGGTTTCCGCAGGAGTTGGTCGCGCTCATCGATGAGTACAACAGCCTCGTCGATGAAGGCGCGCTTTCGCTGCTCGATGAGGTCGAAGAACGGATCTACGCCTACGGGCTGAGGTTGACTGAGCGCGACGAGAAGCTGTTCTGCATCCGTCTGGATGACGAGGCTTCCATGTGGTTCTTCACGAGATATCCGACAGGCGGCGGTTTCGTGTCCGACTATCCGGGCACGGCCGGGTAGGTCCGCAAGGCGCTGCCGCGGCGGCTCAGAAGGCCGAGCGCGGCAGCAGCGCCGGCACCAGCGTGCGGTTCATCCGTTCGCGCCACCAGCGCAACGCTTGCCCTTGCGCGCCGGTCTTCCAGGCCAGCCAGAAGGCCTCGGGCGGGCGCGGTTCCTCGGTGGGCAACTCGACCAGCGTGCCGCGCTTCAGCTCGCCCACGATGCAGGCGCGCGGCAAAAAGCCGTGGCCCAGGCCGGCCACCTGGCAGGCGATCTTCGCGGGCATCGACGGCACGGTGATGCGCGGCTGGCCGGCCAGCAGGCCGACGGTGCGCTCCGACAGCGTGCGCGCGCTGTCGCCCACCACGATGGCGTTGCACTCCAGCAGGTCTCCGCGCTGCAGCGGCCGGCCGAGCCGCGTGAGCGGGTGCGAAGGCGCGACGCAGAAGGCGAAGTCGAGGCTGCCTACGGTCACCGCCTGGTAGCCGCCGCCGGCCGGGCCTTCGCCTGCGGCGATGACGATGTCGGCGCGGCCCTCGCGCAGCGCCTCCCAGCTGCCGGTGAGCGCCTCGCAGCCGATGCGCAGCCGCGTGCCGCAGCGCAGGTCTTCGAAGGCACGGATGTCGTCGATGAGCGCCTGCGTGGGAATCAGCGAGTCGTGCACGAGGCGCAGCTCCGACTCGTAGCCGGTGGCGATCAGCCGCATGCGCGATTCGAGATCGCTCGCGGCGCTGAGCAGCCAGCGGCCCTCCTTGAGCATTTCTTCACCGGCGGCGGTGAGGGTCACGCGCGGGCCGTTGCGCTCGAACAGCAGCATGCCCAGTTGCTCCTCCAGCTTGCCCACGGCGTACGAGATGGTGGAGGGCACCTTGTTCAGGCGAGTGGCGGCGGCGGCGAAGGAACCGTGGCGGGCGATGGCGTCGACGACCTCGATGGCTTCCAGGCTGAGTTTGAGCACGCTGCGGTTCCTTGAAGAGAAAAAGGAGTGAGAAAGGGGGTGAAAAAGGAATGATCGAAAACTTCGATCATTGCCTGTGAAAAGTTTCGTCGATGACAGTTGATGGGGACCCGATGATTCAGCCCATGCCAAGGAGATTCCCTCCGAAAGCAATTGTGAATTCAATCGAATATCCATTCAACCGCAAGGAGCTTCACATGTCCATCAAGGCCACCCCCACCGCCGGCGCCAAGCTGCTCACCCCCACCGACCACACGCTGGTCATGATCGACTTCCAGTCGCAGATGGCTTTTGCCACGCACTCGATCGACGCCGTGAACCTGCGCAACAACGCCGCGCTGGTGGCGCAGGCGGCCGCCGGCTTCGGCGTGTCGACCATTCTCACGACGGTGGCCGAGAAGAGCTTCTCGGGCCCGATGTTCAGCGAGATCACCGACGCCTTCCCCGGCCAGAAGATGCTCGACCGCACCTCGATGAACACCTGGGAAGACGCCGCCGTGATCGAGCGCGTGAACCAGATCGGCAAGCCGCGCATCGTGCTGGCGGGCCTGTGGACCAGCGTGTGCATCGTGGGGCCGGCACTGTCGGCGCTCGACCAGGGCTTCGAGGTGTATGTGATCGCCGACGCCTGCGGCGACGTGTCGGCCGAGGCGCACAACCGCGCGATGGAACGCATGGTGCAGGCCGGCGCACAGCCGATGACCTCGCTGCAATACCTGCTCGAGCTGCAGCGCGACTGGGCCCGCGGCGACACCTACGAGCTGACCACCGGCATCGCGAAGAAGGTGGGCGGCGCCTACGGCCTGGGCGTGACCTACGCCAAGACCATGTTCGGCGCACACGAAGGTTGATCGACAACGCCGAGGCGAACGAAATCATGAAGCCCTATGTCCTGTCGCTCGCGCTCGGCCTGCTGGTCGGCGTGATCTACGCACTGTTCCAGGTGCGCTCGCCGGCGCCGCCGGTCATCGCCCTGGTGGGGCTTCTCGGGATCCTGCTCGGCGAGCAGATCCCGCCGCTCATCAAGAGCGTGATCAAGCCCGATGCGGTGGCCACCTCGTGGCTGCACCACCAGGTCAAGCCGCACGTGTTCGGCGAACTGCCGAAGTGTGCGCAGCCGACGGCGGTGAACACCGCCGAAGCCCAGTCTTCCGGCAGGCGCGACGCATGAAGCCATCCGCAGACCCCAGCCGCCGGCGCCTCCTCGGAGCGCTCGGCGCCACCCTCGCAGCTCCCGGCCTTGCCGTCGCCTCCTTCTCCGACAACATGACCACCAACACCGAAACCCCAGACCTGATCCTGCACAACGGCCGTTTCACCACGCTGGACCGCGCCAACCCCGTAGCCGACGCCGTGGCCATCAGGGACGGTCGCTTCACCCGCGTCGGCCGCGCCGAAGAGGTGCTGCCGCTGGCTGGCAGCGCCACCCGCGTGATCGACCTGCACGGCAAGCGCGTGCTGCCGGGGCTGATCGACAACCACCTGCACATCATTCGCGGCGGCCTGAACTTCAACATGGAGCTGCGCTGGGACGGCGTGCGCAGCCTGGCCGACGCCATGGGCATGCTCAAGCGGCAGGTTGCGAACACGCCGGCGCCGCAATGGGTGCGCGTGGTGGGCGGCTTCACCGAACACCAGTTCGTGGAAAAGCGCCTGCCGACCATCGAGGAGCTGAACGCCGTTGCGCCCGACACGCCGGTCTTCATCCTGCACCTGTACGACCGCGCATTGCTCAACTGCGCTGCGCTGCGCGCGGTGGGCTACACGAAGGACACGCCCGCGCCGCCCGGCGGCGAGATCGTGCGCGACAGCGCCGGCAACCCCACGGGCCTGCTGCTGGCCAAGCCCAACGCGGCCATCCTCTACGCCACGCTGGCCAAGGGGCCGAAGCTGCCCTTCGACTACCAGCTCAATTCCACGCGCCACTTCATGCGCGAGCTCAACCGGCTGGGCGTGACCGGTGCCATCGACGCGGGCGGCGGCAACCAGAACTACCCCGACGACTATGCGGTGATCCAGAAGCTGGCCGACGACGGGCAGCTGACGATCCGCCTGGCCTACAACCTGTTCACGCAGAAGCCCAAGCAGGAGAAGCAGGACTTCCTGAACTGGACCGCGACATCCAGATACAAGCAGGGCGACGACTACTTCCGCCACAACGGTGCCGGCGAGATGCTCGTGTTTTCCGCCGCCGACTTCGAGGACTTCCGCCAGCCGCGCCCCGACATGGCGCCCGAGATGGAAGGCGAGCTGGAGGAAGTGATCCGCGTGCTGGTGCAGAACCGCTGGCCCTGGCGCATGCACGCCACCTACGACGAGACCATCAGCCGCTCGCTCGACGTGTTCGAGCGCGTCAACCAGGACACGCCGCTGGCCGGCCTGAACTGGTTCTTCGACCACGCCGAGACCATCTCCGACCAGTCGATCGACCGCATCGCGGCGCTGGGCGGCGGCATCGCGGTGCAGCACCGCATGGCCTACCAGGGCGAGTATTTCGTCGAGCGCTACGGCCCGGGCGCGGCCGAGGCGACGCCGCCGGTGAAGCGCATGCTCGAAAAGGGCGTGAAGGTGTCGGCCGGCACCGACGCGACGCGCGTGGCCTCGTACAACCCGTGGGTGTCGCTGTCGTGGCTGGTCACGGGCAAGACGGTGGGCGGCCTGCAGATCACGCCGCAGCGCAACCTGATCGACCGCGAACAGGCGCTGCGCATGTGGACCGAGAACGTCACGTGGTTTTCGAACGAGGAGGGCAAGAAGGGCCGTATCCAGGCCGGCCAGCTCGCCGACCTCGTGGTGCCCGACCGCGACTTTTTCGCCTGCGCCGAATCGGAGATTGCCGACACCACCGCGCTGCTCACGATGGTGGGCGGCAAGGTGGTCTACGGCGCCGGCGCCTTCGCCGCGCACGACGAAGGCGCGCCACCGCCGGCCATGCCAGACTGGTCGCCCGCGCGCACCTTCGGCGGCTATGCCGGCTGGGCCGACACCGCCGAGGGCGCGCCGATGCAGAAGGTTCTGCGCAATGCCGCCGCGGCCTGCGCCTGCGCCAACAACTGCAACGTGCACGGCCACCAGCACGCCACGGCCTGGAGCAGCAAGCTGCCCATTGCCGACCTGAAGAGCTTCTGGGGCGCGCTCGGCTGCGCCTGCTGGGCGGTGTGACGATGCGCTGGACCACTTCGCCTGCGATTCGCTGGATCGCCTTGCTGCTGCTGTGCGCCGCCTATCTTCAGGGCGGGCTGAACAAGGCGATGGATTTCAACTCGGCCCTCGCGGAGATGAACCACTTCGGCCTGTCGCCCGCCGGCCCGCTGGCCGTGGCGGTCATCGTGCTGGAGCTCGGGGCCTCGGCGCTGATCCTCGCCGGTCGCTTGCGCTGGTTGGGTGCGCTGGCGCTTGCGGGCTTCACGCTGATGGCGACTTTCGTGGCGCTGCGCTTCTGGCAGATGCCGATCGGGCAGGAGCGCTTCATGGCGGCAAACTCCTTCTTCGAACATCTCGGGCTGGTCGGCGGCTTTCTGCTCGTCGCCTGGCATGACCTGAAGGAGCGCGCCCATGTCTGAACCTTCGCACAGTGCGGTCGCACCGGCACCGCAACCCGGCGCCTTCGCGCCGCTGCGCCAGCCGGTGTTTGCGGTGCTCTGGGCTGCCACCGTGCTCGGCAACATCGGCAACATCGGCAGCTTCATGCGCGACGTGGCCAGCTCGTGGCTGGTGACGGACCTGTCCGCCAACCCGACGGCAGTGGCGCTCATCCAGACGGCGGCCACGCTGCCGATCTTCCTGCTTGCGATTCCGGCGGGCGTGCTGTCGGACATCCTCGACCGGCGGCGCTTCCTGATCTTCGTGCAGGTGGTGCTCGCGGCCGTGAGCGGTGCGCTGCTGGTGCTCTCGCACACCGGCTCGCTCACGGTCGAGTACCTGATCGCGCTGACTTTCGTGGGCGGCATCGGCGCGGCGCTGATGGGGCCGACCTGGCAATCGATCGTGCCGGAGCTGGTGCCGCGCAGCGATCTGAAGAGCGCGGTGGCGCTGAACTCGCTGGGCATCAACATCGCACGCTCCATCGGCCCGGCTGCGGGCGGGCTGATTCTTGCGAGCTTCGGCGCGGCCGCCACCTATGGCGTCGACGTGCTGAGCTACGTGTTCGTGATCGCGGCGCTGCTGTGGTGGAAGCGCCCCGCGCCGGTCGACAGCGGGTTGTCGGAAAACTTCTTCGGCGCCTTCCGCGCCGGCCTGCGCTACACGCGCGCCAGCAAGGAGCTGCACGTGGTGCTGTTGCGCGCGGCGGTGTTCTTCCTGTTCGCCAGCTCGGTGTGGGCGCTGCTGCCGCTGGTGGCGCGGCAGATGCTCGGCGGCAGCGCGGGCTTCTATGGCGTGCTGCTCGGCGCCGTGGGCGCGGGCGCCATTGGCGGCGCGCTGGTGCTGCCGCGCCTGCGCGCCCGGCTCGACGCGGACGGCATGCTGCTGCTGGCCGCGCTGCTCACCGCGGCCGTGATGGGCAGCCTGGTCTTCGCGCCGCCGAAGTGGCTGGCGGTGCTGCTGCTGTTGCTGCTGGGCCTGGGCTGGATCGTTGCGCTGACCACGCTCAACGGCGTGGCGCAGTCGATCCTGCCGAACTGGGTGCGAGGGCGAGGGCTGGCCGTGTACCTCACGGTGTTCAACGGCGCGATGGCTGCGGGCAGCCTGGGCTGGGGCCTGGTGGCGCAGCAGATCGGCGTGCCGGCCACACTGGTGGCGGGGGCTGTGGGGCTCGTGGTGGCCGGGCTGGTCTTCCATCGCGTGCGGCTGCCGGCCGGCGAGGCTGACCTGCAGGCATCGAACCACTGGCCCGAGCCGCTGCTCGCCGAACCGGTGGCGAACGACCGCGGGCCGGTGATGATCCAGGTCGAGTACCGCATCCGCAAGGAAGACCGCCCTGCGTTTCTCGATGCGATGAAGCGCCTGTCTCTGGAACGCCGCCGCGACGGCGCCTATGCCTGGGGCGTGCACGAGCACACGGCCGACCCCGAGCGGGTGATGGAGTGGTTCCTCGTCGAATCGTGGGCGGAGCATCTGCGCCAGCACCATCGCGTGTCGAAGGCCGATGCCGACCTGCAGGGCGAGGCGCTGCGCTTTCACATCGGGCCGGGCAAGCCCGAGGTGCATCACTTTCTTGCGATCTGATTTTTCCTTCCCTTCCTTTTTTCTTTTTTTCACTCCACTGGAAAACCATGACCACACTCACACTGCGCGACGGCACCGAGCTCTATTACAAGGACTGGGGCTCGGGCCAGCCCATTCTCTTCAGCCACGGCTGGCCGCTCAGCGCCGACATGTGGGACGCCCAGATGCTGTTCTTCGCGGAGCGTGGCTACCGCACCATCGCGTTCGACCGCCGTGGCTTCGGCCGATCGAGCCAGCCCTGGACCGGCTACGACTACGACACCTTCGCCGACGACATCGCCGAGCTGATCGAAAAGCTCGATCTGAAGGACGTGATCCTCGCGGGCTTCTCGATGGGCGGCGGCGACGTGACGCGCTACATCGCGCGCAAGGGCAGCGCTCGCGTGGCCAAGCTCGCGCTCATCAGCGCCGTGACGCCGCTGTTCATGAAGACGGCCGACCACCCCGTGGGCCCCGACGCCTCGCTGTTCGCCGGTATCCGCGCCGGCCTGGCCGCCGACCGCCCGCAGTTCCTCGACGACTTCAGCACGCTCTTCTACGGCACCAATCGCCCCGGCGCCAAGGTGTCGCAAGGCGTCTTCAAGCAGACGCTGCAGATCGCGCTGCAGGCCTCGATCAAGGCCACCATCGACTGCGTGACCGCGTTCTCGGAAACCGACTTCCGCCCCGACATGGCGAAGATCGACGTGCCCACGCTCGTGATCCACGGCGACGACGACCAGGTCGTGCCCTTCGAGGCCACCGGCAAGCTTGCGGCCGGGATGATCAAGGGCAGCCAGCTCAAGGTCTACGCAGGTGCGCCGCACGCCACCTGCACCACCCACAAGGACCAGGTGAACGCCGATCTGCTGGCGTTCATCCAGGCCTGATCGTTCCGTCTTCGTGGCCACGGGCTTGGGCCCGTGGTCGCCAAGGGTAGTGCCGGTGGCGATAATCCCGGGATGCGAATCCGCTTTACCAAGATGCAGGGAGCCGGCAACGATTTCGTCGTGCTGGACGAAACACGCGGCACGCTGGGCCTCAGTGCCGCGCAATACCGCTTTCTGGCCGACCGCCACTTCGGCGTCGGCGCCGACCAGATCCTGACCGTGCGGCCTTCGCCCGCGGCAGGCGTCGACTTTCAATACGTCATCCACAACTCCGACGGCGGCGAAGTGGAGCAGTGCGGGAACGGCGCGCGCTGCTTCATGCGCTTCGTCAACGAACACCACCTGACCGACAAGACGCAAGTGCGCGTGCAGACGCTGTCCGGCGTGATCGAGCCGCGCATGGGCGCCGACGGCCGCGTGACGGTCGACATGGGCGCCCCCGTCTTCGAAACCGAGCGCGTGCCTTTCGACATCGCCGGGCTCGACCCGCAGCCCGAAGGCGCCTGGCACAAGTGGCACCTTGCCCTTGGCACGCGCGCGGGCACCGCTATCGTTTCGGTAGCGGTTCTGTCGATGGGCAACCCACACGCCGTGCAGGTGGTCGACAACGTCGACACCGCCCCGGTGGCCGAGCAGGGCCCGCAGATCGAGCACCATCCGCGCTTTCCGCAGCGGGTGAATGCGGGCTTCATGCAGGTGGTCGACCGCTCGCACATCAAGCTGCGGGTGTTCGAGCGCGGCGCTGGCGAAACGCTGGCCTGCGGCACGGGTGCCTGCGCGGCGGTGGTGGCGGGCATTCGCCTTGGCCTGCTGGAGCGCCGGGTCGACGTGCAGACACACGGCGGCATTCTCACGATCGAGTGGCAGGGAGAAGGGCAGCCGGTGCTGATGACCGGGCCGGCCACCACAGTCTTCGAAGGCGACATCGAGGTGCCGGAGCTGCCATGACGACCAACTTCACGAACAACAACGACGCCAACGCCATGAACCCGATCACCGAAGACGACATCGCCAACTACCTGGCGAACACGCCCGACTTCTTCGAGCGCCATGCCCAGTTGCTGGCGCAGGTGCAGCTCACCAGCCCGCACGGCAACCGTGCCGTGAGCCTGCAGGAGCGCCAGGCCGAGATGCTGCGCGAAAAGATCAAGGCGCTGGAGCACCGCCTGATGGACATGGTGCGCCACGGCACCGAGAACGTCGTCATTGCCGACCGCCTGCAGCGCTGGACCAAGGGCCTCTTGACCACGCGCGACCCGCGCAGCCTGCCGTACCGCATCGCGGTCGACCTGCAGTCGCTGTTCCTGGTGCCGCAGACCGCCATCAAGGTGTGGGACTGCGGCAGCGAATACCTGAACGAAGCCTATGCCCAGTGGGTGAGCGACGACGTGAAGGCGCTGGCCACCTCGCTGACCTCGCCGTACTGCGGGCTCAATTCGGGCTTCGAGGCGGCCAACTGGCTGCCCGAGCCGCAGGCCGCGATGTCGATCGCGCTGATTCCGCTGCGCCCGGACGCCGAGTCGCCGGCCTTCGGCATGCTGGTGCTGGCGTCGCCCGATGCGCAGCGCTTCAACGCCGAGATGGGCACCGACTTTCTCGAGCGCATCGCCGAGCTGGCCTCGGGCGGACTTTCGCGGCTGCGTCCTTGAAGCGCCCGCGCTGGTTGCGGCGGCCGTGGCAGGTCGTGCTGGCCGGCGGGGTGCTGGCTGTTGCGGTGGTGTATGCGGCCATCGGAGCCTTCCTCTGGTGGCATGCCGAAGAGCTGCTAGCGCATCCGCCGCAGCGCCCGGCCGATGCGGCGCTGGTGCTCGGCAGCCGCGCGTACCTCGACGGCAAGCCGCATCCGTGCCTCACGGGGCGGGTCGACGTGGCCCTGGCAATGGCGAAAGCCGGCCTGGTCAGGCAGCTGGCTTTTTCGGGTGGCGTTGATTCCGAGGACAGCCGCATCGAGGCCATCACGATGGGGGAACACGCAGTGGCCTCGGGCTTTGCGGGGCCGATGGTGCTCGAGCCTGCATCGACCTCCACGCGGCTGAATCTGTCGCTGTCGCGTCCGCTGCTGCTGGCAGCCGGCGTGCGCAGCGTGGTCATCGTGTCGGAGCCCTTCCATCTGTGGCGCATCGAGCGGCTCGTGAAGAAGAGCGGCTTCGACCAGAGCTTCGACGTGCAGTACGCGGCGGCGCCCACGTCGTGCTGGCGGGCGCTGGGGCCGTTGTCCAAGGGCGCATTGCGCGAGCCGGCAGCCATCATCAACAATGCCGGCCATGGCTATCTCTTCTGAGCCGGTCGCATCCACTCCCCCGGACTGGATCGAAAAATACCTGGAGCATGTGCGCGTCGAGCGCCGGCTCGCGGCGCGCACGGTCGAGCTCTATGCCTTTCACCTGCAGGCCCTGCGCGAGCGTGCCGCCGAGGCAAAGCTGCCGCTGGACCGCGTGCAGACCGCCCACATCCGCCGCTGGATGGCGCAATTGCACAGCGCCGGGCGCGAGCCGCGCGGCATTGCGCTGGTGCTGTCGTGCTGGCGCAGCTTCTACCGCTGGCTGGGCAATGAAGGGCTGATCGGCTTCAACCCCGTGCAGGACGTGCACGCACCCAAGGCCGGCCGGCCGCTGCCCAAGGCACTGGGCGTGGACGACGCGGTGCGCCTCGCCGAGCTGTACGACCCCGAGGCCGACCCATGGACCGAGGCGCGCGACGGCGCCATCGTCGAGGTGCTCTACGGCTGCGGCCTGCGCGTGAGCGAGCTCACGGGGCTCGATGCGCAGGCGAGCAACACGGCGCGGGGCTGGGTCGATCTGGATGCGATGGAGGCCAGCGTGCTCGGCAAGGGCAGCAAGCGCCGCATCGTGCCGATGGGCAGCAAGGCGGCTGAGGCGGTGCGCGACTGGCTCGTGGTGCGCGGCGATTGCGCCGGGCTGACCTCCGCCCGGCTGCGCGACCCGCAAGCGGCGGCCGCGCTTTTCATCAGCGCCAAGGGCATGCGGATGTCGTCGCAGGCGGTGTGGAAGCTGCTGCGCGAGCGCAGCCTCAAGGCCGGCCTCGCTGCGCCGGTGCATCCGCACATGCTGCGCCATTCGTTCGCGAGCCACGTGCTGCAATCGAGCAGCGACCTGCGCGCGGTGCAGGAGCTGCTGGGGCACGCGAACATTGCGACAACGCAGGTCTATACGCGGCTGGATTTCCAGCACCTGGCCAAGGTCTACGACGCGGCACACCCACGTGCGAAAGCCAAGCCAGAGAACGACAAGTAAGCAAAGAACAATGAAAACACTTCGCCTCAAACCCGGCAAAGAGCGCTCGATGCAGCGCCGCCACCCGTGGGTCTTCGAATCGGCCATCGCGCGCGGTGGCGCCGACTCCGGCGAGACCGTGCGCGTCGAGTCGCATGAGGGCGCCTTCCTCGCGTGGGCGGCCTTCAGCCCCGTTTCAAAGATCCGCGCGCGCGCCTGGAGCTTCGTCGAAACGCAGCGCATTGACGCTGCCTTCTTCGCCTCGGTGTGCGCGCGCGCCGTGGCCGCCCGCGGCCTGTTCGACCTGCAGAGCGACGGCGTGCGGCTGGTGCACGGCGAGGCCGACGGCCTGCCGGGGCTGATCGTCGACCGCTATGGCGACACGCTGGTGGCGCAGTTTCTCTCGGCCGGCGTCGAGCGCTGGAAAGATGTTCTGGCCGACGCGCTGCTCAAGGCCACGGGCCTGGGCAAGCTCTACGAACGCTCCGACGCCAGCGGCCGCGAGCGCGAAGGCCTGAAGCCCGTCACGGGCTGGCTGCGCGGCGATGGCCCCACCGAAATCACCATTCGCGAGCACGGCTGGAAGCTCTCGCTCGACATCGCGACCGGCCACAAGACCGGCTTCTATCTCGACCAGCGCGACAGCCGCCAGCGCTTTGCCGAGCTGGCGCAGCACCGGCGCTTCCGGCGCGTGCTGAACTGCTTCTGCTACACGGGCGGCTTCACCGTTGCGGCGCTGGCGGGGCTGAAGGCTGCGGGCGCGCTCGAAGGCGTGGAGCTGGTGTCGGTCGATTCGTCGCTGCCCGCGCTGGAGCGGGCGCGTGGCCACCTCGCGCTCAATGGTTTCGAGGGGCAGGGCATACAGACCGAGTTTCTCGATGCCAACGTCAACACCGTGCTGCGCGAGTTCATCGACCAGGGCCGCACCTTCGACGCCATCGTGCTCGATCCGCCCAAGTTCGCGCCCACGGTGGCGCATGCCGAACGCGCTGCGCGGGCCTACAAGGACATCAACCGCCTGGCGCTGAAGCTGCTGGAGCCGGGCGGCGTGCTGCTGACCTTCTCGTGCTCGGGCGGCATCAGCGCCGACCTGTTCCACAAGATCGTGGCCTCGGCGGGGCTCGATGCGGGCGTGGACGGCTACATCGCCGAGCGCCTGGGCGCCGCGCCCGACCATCCGATGACCATCGAGTTTCCCGAGGGCGAGTACCTGAAGGGCCTGGTGGTGGTCAGAAAGCCCGCCTGACGCCGTCTTGACCCTGCCGCCAACGCAACTCAGTGGCATTGGCTAAACTGCCGGGCCACGCCTTTTCGTCCCATTTCCCGCCCCCATCTCCTGTTTTCCGCTTCCGGAGCACTATCCCCATGGCCCTCATTCCCGCGACCATCCTCACCGGCTTTCTCGGCTCGGGCAAGACCACGCTGCTCAAACGCATCCTGACCGAGGCCCACGGCCAGAAGATCGCGGTCATCGAGAACGAGTTCGGCGAAGAGAACATCGACAGCGACATCCTCGTGACCGAATCGAAGGAGCAGATCGTGCAGATGAGCAACGGCTGCGTCTGCTGCACCATCCGCGAAGACCTGCGCGAAGCGCTGCAAATGCTGGCCGCCAAGAAGCGCCAGGGCCTGCTCGATTTCGACCGCGTGGTGATCGAGACCACGGGCCTGGCCGACCCCGGCCCCGTGGCCCAGACCTTCTTCATGGACGACGAGATCGCCGAGAGCTACCTGCTCGACTCGATCCTCACGCTGGTCGACGCCAAGCACGCGCCTCAGCAGCTCAACGACCGCCAGGAAGCGCGCCGCCAGGTGGGCTTTGCCGACCAGATCTTCATCAGCAAGAGCGAGCTGGTGTCGGCCGAAGAGACCGATGCGCTCATTCACCGCCTGAAGCACATGAATCCGCGCGCGCCGCAGCAGAAGGCGCATTTCGGCGACGTGCCGCTGAAGGACATCTTCGACCTGCGCGGCTTCAACCTGAACGCCAAGCTCGACATCGACCCCGACTTCCTGAAGGAAGACGACCACGACCATCACGACCATGACCACGCGCATGGCGAGGCGTGCGACCACCCCTCGCACAAGCACGAGGGCCACGGCCACCATCACCACACGGACGACGACGTCAAGAGCTTCGTCTACAAGGCCGACCGCGCCTTCGACCCGGCCAAGCTGGAAGACTTCCTGGGCGCGATCGTCAACATCTACGGCCCGCGCATGCTGCGCTACAAGGGCGTGCTGAACATGAAGGGCACCGAGCGCAAGGTGATCTTCCAGGGCGTGCACCAGCTGATGGGCAGCGACCTGGGCCCCGAGTGGGGCAAGGACGAGGCGCGCCAGAGCCGCATGGTGTTCATCGGCATCGAGCTGCCGCGCGAAATTCTCGAGCAGGGGCTGGAGCAGTGCCTGGTCTGAGCTGAAGGCTTGCTGAAATAGAAAACGGCGCTGGCCTCAAAAGGCCAGCGCCGTTTTTCATTCGGGCCGGGGCCGGCTTACTTGCCGGTTGCGCCCATTCCGCCCAGCGGCTTGCCATTGACCTTCAGGCTGCCTTCGCTGTACTCGACCTGGGCGGTGACGTCGTCGCCGTCACGCTTCACGAACCCGCTCTGCTCGCCTTGCTCGACCAGGCCGGCCACCATTTCGGGCGGAGGCGTCTGGCCGCTCTCTGCACCGGTTTCGGCCAGCTTCTCGATCCACTTCATGGGCAGTCGCGCGTGGGCCTTGAGCACGCCGCGCTTCATGAGCAGCGCGGTGCCGGGCATCTGCAGGTCTTCGTCGGTCACGCCGGCCATGCTGACCGTGTAGCCGATTTCGGCACGCTTGCCGTCGATTTCGACCAGCATCTTGTCGAGGCCGGCTTCGGGGCCGTACTTCGCCATGGCCTTGAGGTCGGGGGCGAGCTGCTCGGCCAGCGCCTGCATGGCTGCCTGCGATGCCTTGCTGCCGCCCTTGCCGCAGCCGCTGGCGGCGCTGGACTGCATCCAGGCGTCGGCCAGCTTCTTGTAGCCGGCGGCATGGATGCGGCGCGCGCCGCTGGTCAGTTCGAACTTGTCGATCTTCGTCTCGCCGATCTTGCCGGTGCCCCTGAACGTGCCGCTCGACGCATAGAGGCCGTCCTTGGTGCTGGCTTCGCCGACCAGTTCGATGTTCTGGAGCACGACTGCCGGCAGCGCCTTTGGTGGTTCTGCCGGTGCGGCGCCGTCCTCGGCAGCCTTCTTCTTGACGGCGAACTCGAGGGTGTCGAGCCGGCCTTCGGTCTTGCCGGTGGCCAGGAACCAGCCGGCGCTCATGTCCATGTCGGCCTTGGCGGCGAGCTTGCCCATCTTCATGGTCACGCCGCTGCGCGCTTCGCTGAAGTCCAGGCCGGGCACGGTCAGGTCGTAGCGCGCCTGGGTGCGCGCGGCGTTGACTTCCAGGCGGGCCTGCACGCCTTGCCAGTCGAGGCGGCCCTTGCCTTCTTCGACCAGCTTGGCGGGCGCGACGGTCAGGTCGGTCGTGAAGGCGCCACTGAAGCCGACCTTGGTGCGCGCGCTCAGGGGCTTGGCGTCGCCGAACAGCTTTTTCGCCGCGGCCTGCGTCTTCTCGTCGAGCACCAGTTCGCTGTCGATGGTGGCCGCTGCCAGCGTGCCGCCGGCCAGCGGGCCGTGATGGATGGTGTCGCGGATGGTCAGGCGCAGCTGCTTGGGCGGTTTGATGCCGCCTGCGTCTTCCTCTTCGTCTGCTTCGGCTTCCTCGCCCTCGGCGGGCTTGTCGGCGGCGGCGGGTGCTGCTGCTGCCGGGGCGGCGGCATCGGCTGCGCAGCCGATTTCCAGCGTCACGGTGCTGACGGCACCGAAGAAGCCGCGTTCATATTTGCGCTCGGTCACGCGCACCAGCGCGGTCTGCTTCGGCAATTCGTCGAAGGCGATGTCGTAGCGCGACTTGATTTGCGTGCCGGCCCACCAGGTGCTGCCGCCGTAGGCGACGGCGATAGCCGCGGCCAGGACTCCCAAAACTACTTTCTTGTTCAAGACTTGCTTTCTTTTTGCGAATGAACGGATAGGCCCCCTGCGCCATATGGACAAAGGCCCGGGGCCGCGCTGCTCCCACAGACAGCGCCGCGTGATGCTAACGGAGTTGGCCGGCACGCCGAGACATCGCCCGCGCCTGCGAGTTCTCTATACAATCGCGCGCCTGTTCCGGCAGCCATGTCCAGTTCTCGTGGACAAGATGTGACTTCCGGCACGGGGCGCCGCACGTTCCTGGTGGGCTTTCGGGGGTATAACCCCGGGGTTCGCCACTGGCGAGCACCCCGACAACGGGGAGCCTGCGTGGTCTGAAAGCCGCAAGTGGCTCCCATGGGAGGAGACACCCAGTGAAAGCGCGTTCCAGTTCGACCAAGGAGCCAGTCACCGTGAAGAAACCCGCCGCCAAGGCCACGCCAGCACCCAAGCCCGCCACAAAGAAGGCGCCGGCTGCGAAGCAGGCTGTACCTGCGGCCAAAAAGGTTTCCGCCACCGCACATGGCCCCGCAGCGAAGGAGAAAAGCGCGCCGTCCAAAAAGCCCGCAGCACCACCGGCCAAGGCCGCGACCGCTGCGACCAAGAAGTCCGCCAAGCCTGCAACTGCCGCCACCAAGACCGCAGGCGCGGGCTCATCGTCATCCAAACCCGTCGGCCGCCCTGCTGCCGTTCCTTCTGCCCCCTCGATCCCCATGAAAAAAACGGCTGCCGCCTCCACTTCCGCCCCGGCGACACCCTCGATGCCCGTTCAAACCCCCACGCCCGCACCCGCCGCGCGTGGTGGCCGCGTGTCCCGGCTGTCGCAACTTACCGTGCCCTCGATGCCGCAATCTGTCGCATCGACCGCCGCCAAGTCCAGCTTCTCGCAGGCGCCTTCCACCGCGCTGGTGCCGCCGCCGCCCCTGGCCGTGAAGAAAGACCCGAAGCTGGCCAACAACTGGAAGACCAAGACTCCTTCCGAGCTGAGCGACGCTGAAGTCATCGCCATGCCCGACGACGAGTACATGAACGAAAAGCAGATGGCGTTCTTCCGTCTGAAGCTCGAAGAACTCAAGCGCGGCATTCTCGAGAACGCCGGCGAGACCACCGAGCATCTGCGTGAAGACACGGTGGTCGTGCCCGATCCGGCCGACCGCGCCACCATCGAGGAAGAACACGCCCTCGAACTGCGCACCCGCGACCGCGAGCGCAAGCTGCTCAAGAAGATCGAGCAGTCGATCCAGCGCATCGACGCCGGCGACTACGGCTACTGCGACGAAACCGGCGAACCCATCGGTGTCGGCCGCCTGCTGGCCCGCCCGACTGCCACGCTGTCGCTCGAAGCGCAACAGCGCCGCGAACTCAAGCAAAAGATGTTCGGGGATTGAAACAGGGTCAAGGTAGATAGAACCCAGCGACTTCGATAGCCTTCGCCGAATGCCTAAGGAAGAATCGGGCCGCCTTTTTTCCAAGGTGGCCAAATTTGTCCGCAATCCCCTGAAGGATTGGTCGGAGCTGGATGCCTCCGCCTCGACCTCGGACTCTTCGCTGCCCGCCCAGCAGACCTACAGCCGCGAGATGCTGAAGGAGATGATCGAGCGGCGCCAGCGCAACGATTTCGTGCGCCGGCGCGAGTTCGACATGCTGCGCAAGCTGCGCCAGCGCGAGGCCGCCGCCCACGCCTTCGAGGCGACGGTCACGCCGTCTTCCTTCAACATCAACAGCACCTCCGAGAAATCGGAAGGCCGCGCGCTCACGCTCAAGAAGATCGACGAGATCGAGCAGCAGATGTCGCAGCAGTGGTGGAAGGGGCGGGGCCCGAACGGCGAAACGCTGGTCAACCCGCCGCCTGACGCCGGCGCCGAGACGCTGCCGCCGGTGCATACCGACGATCTGCTGTCCGAGCCCGCCGTGTTGCCCATCATCCCGCCAGCGGCTGCAGCCGAGGCTGGTGACGATGCCCCGGCGGTGGCCGCCAGCGTGCCGTTGCTGTCGTCGCGCCTTGCGCACGACGGCGCGCTGGAAGAGGCGGTGATCCGTTTCGCGCACGGCGACGACACCGGTGCCGAAGCCATCCTGCTGCAGGCCCTGGCCTCCACCGAAGGCACGACGCCCACCGAGGGCGGGCACGACGCCGCGGCCGAACGCGACGACAACCGCTGGCGCGCCCTGTTCGATCTGTACCGCGCAACCGGTGACGCCGCCAAGTTCGCAGCCGCCCGCATGCGCTATGCGCAGCGCATGCGGCGCATGGGCCCCGACTGGGTTTCGCTCGATGAGCTGGCCCGCAGCGTCAAGGCCGTCACTGCCAGCGAAGAGGCGGCCGGGGCCGCTGCCGAAGGCAGCAGCGCCCATGCCGACTGGACCTGTCCCACGCGCCTGGCGCGCGAAGGCCTGATGGAGCTCACCCGTGCGCTGTCGAAGGCCGGCTCGGTGTGGACGCTGGACTGGCGCGGGCTGCACGCCGTCGAGCCTGAGGCTGCCGCGCCGCTGCGCGTGCTGTTCACCCACTGGGCCGACTCGCCGGTGCAGCTGCGCTTCATGGGCTCGGCGCAACTGCTGGCCGTGCTGTCCGAGGCCGCACCCAACAACGAGCGTGGCACCGACGACATCTGGTGGCAGCTGCACCTTGCGGCGCTTCGCCTGATGCACCTGCCCGACGACTTTGAGCTGGTGGCGCTCAACTACTGCATCACCTACGAGGTGTCGCCGCCCTCCTGGCAAGACCCGAAGGGCGAATGCACCACGCTGGCCGCGCCGCCCGCGAGCCGGCCCAGCTCGGTGTGGTCGCTGCTGTCGGTCGGTGGCGATTCGGAGAGCTTTCCGTCCACCGACAGCGGTTTTGCCGCGCTGGCGGGCGATCTGCGGGGCGAGTCGCTGTCGAGCTGGCAACGGCTGGACAACGACCTGCGCCACACCACGGCCCCGGTCATTTCGTGTGCCGCGCTGCTGCGTATGGACCTGGCCGCCGTGGGCACGCTGCTGAGCTGGGTGCGCGCACGCGATGCCAATGGCGAGCGCGTGCAGTTCGTCGATGCGCACCGGTTGATTGCTGCGCTGTTCAACCTGGTAGGCATTGCCGATCATTCGACAGTGACGGTTAGGAAAAACTAAAACCTGCGCCGCCCTATGGCGGTTGCATTGCCGCGGCGCACCCCCAGATGGCTGCGATGGAACAGTTTCACGGCACCACCATCGTGAGCGTGCGCCGCAAGACCCCCCAAGGCGACCAGGTCGCCATTGGCGGGGACGGGCAGGTCACTCTCGGCAATATCGTCATCAAGGGCACGGCGCGCAAAGTGCGCCGCCTCTATCACGGCAAGGTGCTCGCCGGCTTTGCCGGCGCCACGGCCGACGCCTTCACGCTCTTCGAGCGCTTCGAGGCCAAGCTCGAAAAGCACCAGGGGCACCTGACCCGCGCGGCAGTCGAACTCACCAAGGACTGGCGCACCGACCGCGTGCTGCGCAAGCTCGAGGCCATGCTCGCCGTGGCCGACGCCACCACCTCGCTCATCATCACCGGCAATGGCGACGTGCTGGAGCCCGAAGACGGCGTGATCGCCATCGGATCAGGCGGCGCCTATGCCCAGTCGGCGGCCAAGGCGCTGATCGACAACACCGACCTCTCGGCCGAGCAGATCGTGCGCAAATCGCTGGCGATCGCCGGAGAAATCTGCATTTACACGAACATGAACCACACGGTGGAAGCGCTCTGACCATGTCCATGACTCCCCAGGAAATCGTCTCCGAGCTCGACAACCACATCGTCGGCCAGCCGGCTGCCAAGCGCGCCGTGGCCATCGCCCTGCGCAACCGCTGGCGCCGCCAGCAGGTCGAAGACAAGCTGCGCCACGAGATCACCCCGAAGAACATCCTCATGATCGGCCCCACGGGCGTGGGCAAGACCGAAATCGCCCGCCGCCTCGCGCGCCTGGCCGACGCGCCCTTCATCAAGGTCGAGGCCACCAAGTTCACCGAGGTCGGCTACGTGGGCAAGGACGTCGATTCGATCATTCGCGACCTCGCCGAAATCGCCGTCAAGCAGACCCGCGAATCGGAAAGCATCAAGGTGCGCGCGCGTGCCGAAGACGCCGCCGAAGACCGCATCCTCGACGTGCTGTTGCCCCCCGCACGCGGTGCCGATGGCGCGGTGGCCGACACGGGCAACGCCACCCGCCAGGCCTTCCGCAAGAAACTGCGCGAGCACCAGCTGGACGACAAGGAGATCGAACTCGACCTTGCCGAGACCCGCACACCGCTGGAAATCATGGGCCCGGCCGGCATGGAGGAAATGACCGAGCAGTTGCGCGGCATGTTCGGCCAGATCGGCGGCGGCAAGCGCAAGACGCGCAAACTCAAGATCGCCGAGGCGCTGCGCCTGCTGATCGACGAGGAGGCGGCCAAGCTGGTGAACGAGGACGAGATCCGCACGCAGGCGATCACCAATGCCGAGCAGAACGGCATCGTCTTCATCGACGAGATCGACAAGGTCGCCACGCGCAGCGAAGCGCAGGGCTCCGACGTGTCGCGTCAGGGCGTGCAGCGCGACCTGCTGCCGCTGGTGGAGGGTACGGCCGTCACCACCAAATACGGCGTGGTGCGCACCGATCACATGCTGTTCATCGCGAGCGGCGCCTTCCACCTGAGCAAGCCGAGCGACCTGATCCCCGAGCTGCAGGGGCGCTTTCCGATCCGCGTGGAGCTGCAGTCGCTCTCGGTGGCGGACTTCGAAAGCATCCTCACGCAGACCCGCGCGTCGCTGGTGAAGCAGTACCAGGCGCTGCTCGCCACCGAGGGCGTGACGCTCGAATTCACGCCCGAAGGCGTGAACCGGCTGGCCACCATCGCCTTCGAGGTGAACGAGCGCACCGAGAACATCGGTGCACGCCGTTTGTCGACCGTGATGGAACGCCTGCTGGATGAGGTAAGCTTCGACGCGACCCGCCTCGAAGGGCAATCGATCCGCATCGATGCCGCTTATGTCGACCAGCGCCTTGCGGCACTAAGTCACGACGAAGACCTTTCGCGCTTCATTCTCTGAAGCCGCTTCTCCTTCCCCCTGTAACGGGGGAATCCTTCACGCATCACATTCATTGCGTGAGCTAAGTACTTCATTTTCAACGAAATTCGCCGATTCCATGGTTTTGGAATCGGCGCTAAGTCGTTGATTCCATTACAAAAAATAGCCCAAACGGCCAGTTGCTTCCGAAGTGTTTCCTGCTACAGTGCAAAAAAGTGCAGTTAAGTGGGAAAAAGTGCGGGTAGTGCCCCTTTCGGGTGCCGCAGCACTCCCAACACAGGGGTTCGTGGTCGTGTTTCAAGGCGCTTCATCGCTCAGTCTGGATGCCAAGGGGCGGCTCTCCGTGCCGACCCGGCATCGTGACGTCCTGAGCGCGACGGCAGGCGGCCAGCTCACGATCACCAAGCATCCGCACGGATGCCTGATGGTGTTCCCCCGTCCCGAATGGGAAAAATTCCGCGAGCGCATCGCCGCGCTGCCGATGTCGGCGCAGTGGTGGAAGCGCGTCTTCCTGGGCAACGCGATGGACGTCGAGATGGACGGCACCGGCCGCATCCTGGTGTCGCCCGAACTGCGCGCGGCCACCGGCATCACGCGAGAGACGCTGCTGCTGGGCATGGGTAACCACTTCGAACTCTGGGACAAGGCCACGTACGAGGCCAAGGAGGCCGAGGCCACCCAGGGCGAGATGCCGGATGTGTTTCAGGACTTTGCGTTCTGAGGACTCAAGTGAACACCCCATGGACCCATACGACCGTCTTGCTGAACGAAGCGGTGGAAGCCCTTCTTTCCGGCAGCACGGCGGCAACCGGCACCTACGTGGACGCCACTTTCGGGCGGGGAGGGCATGCGCGTGCAATCCTCTCCAGGCTGGCGCCGGAAGGCAGGCTGATCGCATTCGACAAGGATGCGGAAGCAGTGGCCGAAGCAGCGCGCATCTCCGATGCGCGTTTTTCTATCCGCCACCAGGGATTCCGCTCGCTGGGCGAATTGCCCGACGCGAGCGTCGACGGCCTGCTGATGGACCTGGGCGTGAGCTCGCCGCAGATCGACAACCCGGTGCGCGGTTTCAGTTTTCGTTTCGACGGCCCGCTCGACATGCGCATGGACACCACGCGCGGCGAGAGCGTGGCCGAATGGCTGGCAACGGCCGAACTTCAGCAGATTGCAGAGGTGATCCGTGACTATGGCGAAGAACGGTTTGCTGTTCAGATTGCAAAGGCGATTGTTGCTCGCCGACAAGAACGGGGCCCAATTTCAACCACCACCGAACTGGCCGAGCTCGTGGCTGGCACGGTCAAAACCCGCGAGCAGGGCCAGAACCCTGCAACGCGCACATTTCAGGCTTTTCGGATTTTCATCAACGCCGAGCTTGAAGAGCTGCAACAGGCGCTAGAAGCGAGTCTGTCCGTGCTCAAACCCCAGGGGCGGCTCGCGGTGATCAGCTTCCACTCGCTGGAAGACCGCATCGTGAAGCAGTTCATCGCCAAGCACTCGAAGGAGGTCTACGACCGCCGCGCGCCGTTTGCCGCCCCGAAGGTCATGAAACTGCGCGCGCTGGAGCGCATCAAGCCGTCCGACGCCGAGGTGGGCGGCAACCCGCGCTCGCGCAGCGCCATTCTTCGCGTCGCAGAACGCACCGGGGCCAACTGATCATGGCCCGCCTCAACATCCTGCTGCTGCTGGCCGTCATTGCGACGGCTTTGTACCTCGTGCACACGCAGTACATGTCGCGTCAGCTCTATACCGAGCTCGACCGCGTGCAGCAGGAAGCCCGTCGCCTGGAGACCGACCGCGATCGCCTGCAGGTCGAGAAGCGCGCACAGGCCACGCCGCTGCGCGTCGAGAAGCTCGCCAAGGAGCAGCTGCAGATGCGCACCACCTCGCCGGCGATCACGCAGTACGTGCGCCCTGACGGCACGGTGATCCCCGCGGTCGCGCCGGTGGCGCCTGCGCCGACCACGCCCAAGCCGGCGGCCAAGCCGGTCACCGCAGCGAGGGCCGCACGATGAACCGGGGCAACCGCAGCGTGCGCTACACCACCAGCCCCTTGCTCGCGAGCAAGACGCCGGTGTGGCGCAGCAAGTTCATCGTCGCGGGCATTGCGCTCGGCTTCGTCATGCTGGCGGGCCGGGCGGCCTACGTGCAGGTGCTCAACAACAGCTTCTTCCAGCGGCAGGGCGAAGTGCGCTTTGCGCGCACGCTCGAGCTGCCGGCCAACCGCGGCCGCATCCTCGACCGCAACGGGCTCATCCTGGCCTCCAGCGTGGTGGCGCCCAGCATCTGGGCCATTCCGGAAGACATCGAGCGCGACGACCCCGAGGTGCGCGCCAAGCTCAAGCAGGTCGCCAAGCTGCTGGAGATGTCGCAGAAGGATTTCGACAAGAAGCTCGAAGACGAGGACAAGACCTTCGTCTGGATCAAGCGCCAGGTCGACGAGCCCATCGCCAAGCAGATCGCGGCCATGAACCTCAAGGGCATTTACCAGCGCAAGGAATACAAGCGCCAGTACCCCGAGGGCGAGGCTGCCGCGCACGTGGTGGGCTTTACCAACGTGGAAGACAACGGCCAGGAAGGCATCGAGCTCGCGTTCAACAAGGAGCTGGCCGGCAAGGCGGGTTCGCGCCGGGTCATCAAGGACCGACTGGGCCGCGTGGTCGAGGGCGTTGGCGAAACCGTGCCGCCGCTCGACGGCAAGGACATCCAGCTCAGCGTCGACAGCAAGGTGCAGTTCTTCGCCTACCAGAAGCTGCGCGATGCCGTGACCGCGCGCAAGGCCAAGGCCGGCAGCGTGGTGGTGCTCGACTCCGTCACCGGCGAAGTGCTGGCGCTGGCCAACTACCCGAGCTACGTGCCTGACAAGCGCCAGAACCTCACCGGCGAGCAGCTGCGCAACCGCGCGCTCACCGACACCTTCGAGCCCGGCTCGACCATGAAGCCGATCACGGTGGGCATGGCACTCGAAGCCGGCCGCGTGAAGCCCTCGACCCTGATCGAAACCGGCCCCGGCCGATTCCAGATCGGCGGCTTCACCATCAGCGACACCCACAACTACGGCACGCTGACGGTCGAAGGCGTGATCCAGAAGTCGAGCAACGTCGGCGCGCTCAAGATCGCCCAGAAGATGACCCCGCACGAGATGTGGGACACCTACACCGCGCTCGGTTACGGCCAGAAGCCGCAGATCCAGTTCCCCGGCGCCGTGACGGGCCGGCTGCGCCCGTGGAAGACCTGGAAGCCGGTCGAGCAGGCCACCATGGCTTACGGCTACGGCCTGTCGGCGTCGCTGTTCCAGATGGCGCATTCGTACACCTCGTTCGCGCACGACGGCTCGATCATTCCGGTCACCATCCTGAAGAATTCCGAGCCGCCGGTCGGCGTGCGCGTGTTCTCGCCGTCGAACGCGCTGGCGGTGCGCAAGATGCTGCAGATGGCCGCCGGCCCCGGCGGCACCGGCACGCGCGCGCAGACGGTCGGCTACTCGGTCGGCGGCAAGTCGGGCACGGCCCACAAGCAGGTCGGCAAGGGTTACGCGAGTAACAAATATCGCGCCTGGTTCACCGGCATGGCGCCCATCGACAAGCCGCGCATCATCGTCGCCGTGATGATCGACGAGCCCAGCGACGGCCAGTATTTCGGCGGCGTCGCCGCGGCGCCCGTGTTCAGCGAAGTCGTGCAGCAGACCTTGCGCATGATGAACGTACCGCCCGATCTGGCGGTCAAACCGCTTGTGATGACGCAGGGCGTCGACGAGAGTTTCTGAACATGCTGAGCTTCACTTCACCTCAACTCGCCGCGGCCTGGCTCAAGGAGCGCGTGCCGCAGGCCGCGCTGCACGCCGACAGTCGTGCCGTGGGCGCGGGCGACGTCTTCATCGCCTGGCCTGGCGCCGCCACCGACGGACGCAAGCACGTGGCGGCCGCGCTGGCGCAGGGCGCGGCGGTCTGCCTGGTGGAACACGAGGGCGTCGAGGCCTTCGGCTTCGAAGGCGACGACCGCATCGTCAGCTACCCTGGCCTGAAGGCCGCCACCGGCCCGATCGCCTCGGCCTTCTACGACAACCCCTCGGCCCTGCTCGACGTGCTGGCCGTGACCGGCACCAACGGCAAGACATCCACCGCCTGGTGGCTGGCCGAATCGCTCTCCACGCTGCGCGCGGCGGGTGGCGTGCGCGCGATGCGGCCAGACGGCACCATGCAGCGCGATGCGCCGTCGCCCTGCGCGGTGATGGGCACGCTTGGCATCGGCGTGCCGCCCGAGCTGACCTACACCGGCCTCACCACGCCCGACCCGGTGATGATGCAGCGCGAGTTGCGCTCGCTGGTCACGCGCGGCTTCGGTGCCTGCGCCATCGAGGCATCGTCCATCGGCATCGCCGAGCGCCGCCTCGACGGCGCGCAGATCGCCGTGGCCGTGTTCACCAACTTCACGCAGGACCACCTCGACTACCACGGCAGCATGGACGCCTACTGGCAGGCCAAGGCCGAGCTGTTCCGCTGGCCCGGCCTGCGCGCGGCGGTGATCAACATCGACGACACGCACGGCGCCAGCCTGTGCGCGAACCTGATCGACGCCGGCATCGGCGCGCTCGACGTCTGGACCGTCTCGGCCGGCGGCAAGCCGGCCCGCCTCGTGGCGCGCGACATCGGCTACGACGCGCAGGGCCTGCAGTTCTCGGTGGCCGAGCACGGCACCGCCGCGGTGGAGCGCCTGTCGACCGGCCTGATCGGCCAGTACAACGTGGCCAACCTGCTGGGCGTGCTCGGCACGCTGCGCGCGCTGGGCCTCACGCTCGCCCAGGCCGTGGCCGCTTGCGCCAACCTCACCAGCGTGCCGGGCCGCATGGACCGCGCAGGCACCGGCGAAGGCGCACCGCTCGCCGTGGTCGACTATGCCCACACGCCTGATGCGCTCGACAAGGCCCTGATCGGCCTGCGCCCGCTGGCAAAGCAGCGCGGCGGCGCTCTCTGGTGCCTGTTCGGCTGCGGCGGCGACCGCGACCCGATCAAGCGCCCGATGATGGCCGCCGTCGCCGAGCGCCAGGCCGACCGCGTTGTCGTCACCAGCGACAACCCGCGCAGCGAAAAGCCCGACGCGATCATCAGCCAGGTGCTGCGCGGCTTCTCGCGCCCCGAGGCCGCCCAGGTGCAGCCCGATCGCGCCGCCGCCATCGCCGACGCCATCGCGCAGGCCGCCCCGCAAGACGTGGTGCTGATCGCCGGCAAGGGCCACGAGGCCTGGCAGGAAATCGCCGGCCAGCGCATCGAATTTTCAGACAAGACCCATGCGCTGCAGGCGCTGGCAAAGAGGGGGGCCGCGGCATGACCGACACGACGCCTCTCAACATCACGCTGGCCCAGGTGCAGCAATGGATTCCGGGATCGCGCCTGGTGGGTGACGCTTCGACCGTCATCGCCCGCGTGCACACCGACACGCGCACGCTCGCGCAGGGCGACCTGTTCGTCGCGCTCAAGGGCGAGCGCTTCGACGCCAACGACTTCCTGGCGGACGCCAAGAAGCGCGGCGCCGTGGCCGCCATTGCGCATCACGGCCTCGAGGCCGCCGGCCTCAGCGGCCTCGAAGTGCCCGACTCGCTGGTCGCGCTCGGCGCGCTCGGCGCGGGCTGGCGCGCGCAGTTCGAGCTGCCGCTGATCGCCGTGACCGGCAGCAACGGCAAGACCACGGTCACGCAGATGATCGCGGCCGTGCTGTTCGCCTTCCGCGCCGAACGCGCGCTGGCCACCGCCGGCAACTTCAACAACGAGATCGGCGTGCCGCTCACGCTGCTGCGCCTGCGCGCGCAGCACCAGCGCGCGGTGCTCGAACTGGGCATGAACCATCCGGGCGAGATCGCGCGGCTGGCCGCCATCTCGCGCCCGACCATCGCACTCGTCAACAACGCCCAGCGCGAGCACCAGGAGTTCATGGCCACCGTCGAGGCGGTGGCCGTCGAGAACGCCGCCGTGTTCGCGGTGCTGCCCGAAGGCGGCACCGCCGTGTTCCCCTATGGCGACGCCTTCACTTCTCTGTGGACCGACATGGCGCACGCCGGCGGCTCGCGCCGCTGCATGACCTTCGGCGAATCGGAAGATGCCGACATCTCGCTCGACAGCGCCGAATGGAAGCAGGGTGCCTGGGCCGTGCGCATCCGCACGCCGATCGGCGCCTTCGATGCGCGCCTGCACATCGCGGGCCGGCACAACGTCGTCAATGCGCTGGCTGCCACGGCCTGCGCACTCGCGGCCGGCGTGTCGGTCGAGACCATTGCAGCGGGCCTGTCGGCCTTCGAGCCGGTCAAGGGCCGTTCGCGCGCCAACGAAATCGTGCTGGCCGGCGGCCATGCGCTCACGCTGGTCGACGACAGCTACAACGCCAACCCCGATTCCGTGATCGCCGCCATCGACGTGCTCGCCGCCCTGCCGGGCCCGCGCCTGCTGGTGCTCGGCGACATGGGCGAGGTGGGCGACCGCTCGCCCGAGTTCCACGCCGAAGTCGGCGAGCGGGCGCGCCAGTGCGGCATCGAGTCCGTCTACACGCTGGGCGCTGCGACGGCGCACACCACCGCTGCTTTCGGCGGTGCCGACGGACGTCATTTCGAAGAGTTCGACGCGCTCGGCGCGGCCGTGCTCGCGCGCCTGCCGCAACTCGGCAGCGTGCTCGTCAAGGGATCGCGCTTCATGAAGATGGAGCGCGTGGTGCAGGTCGTCGAGGCGCAAGCACAACCACAACAACAAAAGGAGGCCGGTCATGACGCATGAGCCGCGCGAAACCACATGCTGATGACCCTGGCCCAATGGCTGCAGACGCTCTCGCCCGAGTTCGGGTTCTTGCGCGTTTTTCAATACCTCACCTTCCGCGCGCTGATGGCTGCGCTGACCGCGCTCGTGGTCGGCCTGGTGGCCGGCCCGTACGTGATCCGCCGCCTGGCCGCGCTCAAGATCGGCCAGCCGATTCGCGGCTACGGCATGGAAACGCACCTCACCAAGAGCGGCACACCCACCATGGGCGGTGTGCTGGTGCTGTTCGCCATCGCCTTCGCCACGCTGCTGTGGTTCGATATTTCGAACCGGTTCGTGTGGATCGTGCTGTGGGTCACGATGGGCTTCGGCGCCATCGGCTGGGTCGATGACTGGCGCAAGGTGGTGCGCAAGGACCCGGAAGGCATGCGCTCGCGCGAGAAGTATTTCTGGCAGTCGGTGGTCGGCCTGATTGCGGCCTTCTACCTGCTCTTCAGCATCTCGGAGAGCTCCAACTGGCGCGTGGTGCAGCTGTTCTTCGCGTGGGTGCAGTCGGGCTTCGACCTCGACTTTCCGCCCAAGATCAACCTGCTGGTGCCGTTCTTCAAGGAAGTGAGCTACCCGCTGGGCGGTATCGGCTTCGTGATCCTCACGTACCTCGTGATCGTGGGCGCGAGCAATGCGGTGAACCTGACCGACGGCCTCGATGGCCTGGCGATCATGCCGGTGGTGATGGTGGGCTCGGCGCTGGGCGTGTTCGCCTATGTCACGGGCAGCGCGGTGTACTCCAAGTACCTGCTGTTCCCCAACATCCCGGGCTCGGGCGAGTTGCTGGTGTTCTGCTCGGCAATGGCCGGCGCGGGGCTCGCGTTCCTCTGGTTCAACACGCACCCGGCACAGGTCTTCATGGGCGACGTGGGCGCGCTGGCGCTGGGCGGCGCGCTGGGCACCATCGCGGTCATCGTGCGCCAGGAGATCGTGTTCTTCATCATGGGCGGCATCTTCGTGGTCGAGGCGATCTCGGTGATGGCACAGGTCATGTACTTCAAGTACACGAAGAAGCGCTACGGCGAAGGCCGCCGCGTGCTCAAGATGGCGCCGCTGCACCATCACTTCGAGAAGAGCGGCTGGCGCGAAACGCAGGTCGTGGTGCGCTTCTGGATCATCACGATGCTGCTGTGCCTCGTGGGTCTTTCGACGCTGAAGCTGCGGTAACGGAACCATGCGGCATCTGAAAGACCTCCCCGTTCTCATCCTCGGCCTCGGTGCGTCCGGGCTGGCGATGACGCGCTGGTGCGCGCGCCACGGCGCCGTCGTGACCGTGGCCGACACGCGCGAGGCGCCGGCATTGCTCGCGACGCTGCAGGCGGAGCTGCCCGGGGTGACGTTCGTCGGCGGGCCGTTCACGGCTGCACTGGTCGAAGGCACGCCGATCCGCGCGGTGTATCGCTCGCCGGGGCTGTCGCCCGCGACCATTGCGCCGGTGGTGGAAGCGGCGCGTGCTGTCGGGCTGCCGGTCGGTGGCGAGCTGGATCTGTTCGCGCGTGCGTTGCTGGACCTGCGGACGGTGGAAGTGCCGGTGGTCGAGGCCGAGCCGGAACCCGAGGCGGAAGCTCCCATCGAGCCGGTGGCAGAAGCGCCCGTGGAAACCGCCGAGCCGGAGGCGCAGGCGCAACTGCCGCTGGACGAGCCCGCGCACGTCGAGCAGGCTGAAGCCGTGGCCGAGCCAGTACAACAGCCACAGCCGCCCGAGCCTGTCGAAGCCGAAGCGCCCGAACTCGCCGCAGAAGCCGCGTCCGAGCCGACCGTGCCCGCGCAGGCTGAAGCAATGCCGCGCGATCCGTCGATGAGCGTCGCCGTGCCGCTGCCGCCCGAGGCCGCAGAAGTCGTCGAGTCGGCAGACGAGCCCGCGCCGGAAGTGCCCGCCGTTGTCCCCGAGTCCTCCGAGGCTTCGGCTCCTGCACCCGCCACCGCTTCCCGCCTGCCCGTCACCGGCAAGCCCTACGTCCCGACCGCCGCCAGGGAAGCCGCGGAGTTCGTCGCCAAGATCGCCGAAATCTCCGCCACCAACCCGGCCTCGGCCGCCGTCGAAGAAGAATCGCCGCAGCTCGAGCTGGCGCCCATCGTCGAGCCCGAAGCCCCCAAGGGCTATGCGCCCGCGGTGCTCGCCATTACCGGCACCAACGGCAAGACCACCGTCACCTCGCTCACCGGCCAGCTGGTCGAGCGTGCGGGCAAGACCGTGGCCGTGGCCGGCAACATCGGCCCGACGCTGCTCGACACGCTCTCGGCGCACATGGATGCCGACACGCTGCCCGACGTGTGGGTGCTGGAGCTGTCCAGCTTCCAGCTCGACGGCGTGCAGGGCTTCGAGCCCACGGCCGCCACCGTGCTCAACCTCACGCAGGACCACCTCGACTGGCATGGCGACATGCCGGCCTACGCGGCGGCCAAGGCGCGCATCTTCGGCGCGCATGGGCTGATGATCCTCAACCGCGACGATGCCGGCGTGATGGCGATGTTGCCCGCGCCCGTCAGGGTCAAGCTGCAGCGCCCGCAGATCCGCACGCACGTCACCTTCGGCGCGGCCATGCCGCTGCGCCCGGGTGACTACGGCATCGAGCGCGTCAACGGCATGGCCTGGCTGGTGCGCGCGCTGGAAGCTGACGAAACGCAGAAGCGCAAGCGCGGCGCCGTGGTGGAAGAAGAAATCTTCCTGCAGCGCCTGATGCCCGCCGACGCGCTGCGCATCCGCGGCCGCCACAACGCCATGAACGCACTGGCCGCACTCGCGCTGGCCAGCGCCGCCGACTGCCCGCTGGGCCCCATGCTCTACGGCCTGCGCGAATACCACGGCGAGCCGCACCGCGTGGAGCCGATCGCCATCGTGGACGAGGTCGAGTACTTCGACGACAGCAAGGGCACCAACGTCGGCGCCACCGTGGCCGCGTTGATCGGCCTGGGCGAAGAGCGCCGCGTGGTCGTCATCCTCGGCGGCGATGGCAAGGGACAAGACTTCGAACCGCTGGCCGAGCCCGTGCGCCAGTACGCGCGCGCCGTGGTGCTCATCGGCCGCGACGCACCGCTCATCGAAGCCGCGCTGGCATCGACCGGCGTCTCTCTGCTGCATGCCGCCTCGATGGACGAGGCCGTGAAGCTCGCGTCCGCGCGCGCCAACCCCGGCGACGCCGTGCTGCTGTCACCGGCCTGTGCGAGCTTCGACATGTTCAAGGACTACGCGCACCGCGCCGAGGTGTTCCGCGAGGCCGTGCAGGCCTACGAGGACAGCCCGCGCGGCATGGGCGATTCGACGACGGAGGACACGGTTTGAACTCTGCCGCCTCAGGCGCCACGCCCAACGCATCCACCAGTCGCTTCGGCGGCTGGTTCAGGCGCGCCCGCAGCGGGATCGACTCGCTGCCGGTGCACCTGCCCGTGCGGCTGGGCGGCGCCGGCATCGCGCAGACAAAAGCCACGCCGATGCGCGTGCTGGGTTTCGACCAGGCGCTGGTCTGGGTCACGGTCGCGCTGCTGACCTGGGGCCTGATCATGGTGTATTCGGCCTCCATCGCGCTGCCCGACAACCCGCGCTTCGCACGCGCGGGCTACAGCGCCTCGTACTTCCTCACGCGGCACGCGGCCTCGGTGATCTTCGCGTTCATCGCCGCGCTGCTGGCCTTCCAGATCCCGATGAAGACCTGGGAGCGCGCCGCGCCCTGGCTCTTCGTGGCCTCGCTGCTGCTGCTGGTGGCCGTGCTCATTCCGCACATCGGCATCAACGTGAACGGCGCGCGCCGCTGGCTGCCGATGGGCTTCATGCGCTTCCAGCCCTCGGAGCTGGCCAAGCTCGCGATGGTGCTCTACGCCGCCAGCTACATGGTGCGCAAGATGGAGATCAAGGAGCGCTTCTTCCGCGCCGTGCTGCCGATGGGCATCGCGGTGGTGGTGGTCGGCATGCTGGTGATGGCCGAACCCGACATGGGCGCGTTCATGGTGATCGCCGTGATCGCCATGGGCATCCTGTTCCTGGGCGGCGTGAACGCGCGCATGTTCTTCGTGATTGCCGCGCTGGTGGTGGTGGCCTTCGGCACCATCGTCGCGAGCAGCCCGTGGCGCCGTGAGCGCATCTTTGCGTACCTCGATCCGTGGAGCGAAGAGCACGCGCTGGGCAAGGGCTACCAGCTGTCGCACTCGCTGATTGCCATCGGGCGCGGCGAGATCTTCGGCGTGGGCCTGGGCGGCAGCGTCGAGAAGCTGCACTGGCTGCCCGAGGCACACACCGACTTCCTGCTGGCCGTGATCGGCGAAGAGTTCGGCCTGGTCGGCGTGCTGCTGATCATCGGCCTGTTCCTCTGGCTCACGCGCCGCATCATGCACATCGGCCGCCAGGCGATTGCGCTGGACCGCGTGTTCTCGGGCCTCGTGGCCCAGGGCGTGGGCGTGTGGCTCGGCTTCCAGACCTTCATCAACATGGGTGTGAACCTGGGCGCGCTGCCGACCAAGGGCCTGACCTTGCCGCTGATGAGCTTCGGCGGTTCGGCCATCCTGATGAACCTCGTGGCGCTGGCCATCGTGCTGCGCATCGACTACGAAAACCGCGTGCTGATGCGGGGAGGTCGCGTATGACGCGCACCGCACTCGTCATGGCAGGCGGCACAGGCGGCCATATCTTCCCGGGTCTCGCGGTGGCCGAGGCCCTGCGCGAGCGCGGCTGGCAGGTTCACTGGCTGGGCGCGCCCGGCAGCATGGAAGAAAAACTCGTGCCGCCGCGCGGCTTCGCCTTCGAGCCCGTGCAGTTCGGCGGCGTGCGCGGCAAAGGCCCGCTCACGCTGTTCCTGCTGCCGCTGAAGCTGCTGCGCGCCTTCTGGCAGAGCCTGCGCGTGGTGCGCCGCGTGAAGCCCGACGTGCTGGTGGGCCTTGGCGGCTACATCACTTTTCCGGGCGGAATGATGGGCGTGCTGCTCAACAAGCCGCTGGTGCTGCACGAGCAGAACTCGGTCGCCGGCCTCGCCAACAAGGTGCTGGCGGGCGTGGCCGATCGCGTGTTCACGGCTTTCCCCAATGTGCTGAAGAAGGCGCAGTGGGTGGGCAACCCATTGCGCGCGGCCTTCACTTCGCAGCCCGATCCGGCCACGCGTTTCGCGGGCCGTACCGGTCCGCTGAAATTGCTGGTGGTGGGCGGCAGCCTCGGCGCACGCGGCCTCAACACTGTTGTGCCGCAGGCGCTGGCGCGCATCGAGCCGGCCACGCGCCCGCAGGTGCTGCACCAGAGCGGCTCCAAGCAAATCGATGAGCTGCGCGCCAACTACACGGCGGCCGGCGTCGAAGGCGAACTCACGCCCTTCATCGAAGACACCGCGCAGGCGTACGCCGACGCCGACATCATCGTCGCGCGCGCCGGCGCCAGCACCGTCACAGAAATCGCGGCCGTCGGCGCAGCAGCGCTGTTCGTGCCTTTCCCCTCGGCGGTCGACGACCACCAGACCACCAACGCGCGCTTCCTCGTGGACGCGGGCGGCGGATGGCTCGTGCAGCAGGCCGACCTCACTCCTGAATTGCTGGCTGACTTGCTACAGAAAACCGAGCGCACCGCGCTGATCGACAAGGCCGTCAAGGCCAAGACCATGCAGAAGACCGAAGCCGTCGAGGCGGTCGTCCGCGCTTGCGAGGAGCTTGCCAAATGAAGCACGCTATTCGTCACATCCATTTCGTGGGCATCGGTGGTTCCGGCATGAGCGGCATCGCCGAAGTGCTGCTGAACCTGGGCTACAAGATCACCGGATCCGACCTGTCCGACAGCGTCACGCTGCGACGGCTCGCGGGCCTGGGCATCGGCACCTTCGTGGGCCACGCCGCCGCGCACATCGACGGCGCGGACGCGGTCGTCACCTCCACCGCCGTGCAGTCGGACAACCCCGAAGTGCTGGCCGCGCGCGAGAAGCGCATTCCGGTGGTGCCGCGCGCGTTGATGCTGGCCGAGCTGATGCGCCTGAAGCAGGGCATTGCAATTGCCGGCACGCACGGCAAGACCACTACCACCAGCCTGGTGGCGAGCGTGCTCGACGCCGCCGGGCTCGACCCGACCTTCGTGATTGGCGGGCGCCTCAACAGCGCGGGCGCCAACGCGCAGCTCGGCAGCGGCGACTACATCGTGGTCGAGGCCGACGAGTCGGACGCCTCGTTCCTGAACCTGCTGCCGGTGATGGCAGTGGTCACGAACATCGACGCCGACCACATGGAGACCTACGGGCACGACTTCGCGAAGCTCAAGAAGGCTTTCGTCGACTTCCTGCACCGCATGCCTTTCTACGGCGTGGCCATTCTCTGCACCGACGATCCGGCGGTGCGCGAGATCGTGGCCGACGTGACCTGCCCGGTCACCAGCTACGGCTTCGGCGAGGACGCCCAGGTGCGCGCCATCGACGTGCGCGCCGTCGGCGGCCAGATGCACTTCACCGCGCAGCGCCGCAATGGCGTGACGCTGCCGGACCTGCCCATCGTGCTGAACCTGCCGGGCGAGCACAACGTGCGCAATGCGCTGTCGGTGATCGCGGTGGCTGTGGAACTCGGCATTCCCGACGAAGCCGTGCAGCGCGGCCTTGCAGGCTTCAAGGGCGTGGGCCGACGCTTCCAGAGCTACGGCGATGTGGCTGTGCAAGGCGGCCATAACGAAGGTGGGGCCGGCACCTTCACCGTGATCGACGACTACGGTCATCACCCTGTCGAGATGGCGGCCACCATCGCCGCCGCACGCGGCGCGTTCCCGGGCCGCCGGCTGGTGCTGGCCTTCCAGCCGCACCGCTATACCCGTACGCGCGACTGCTTCGAAGACTTCGTGAAGGTCATCGGCACGGCCGACTCCGTGTTGCTCGGCGAGGTCTACGCCGCGGGCGAGGCGCCCATCGTGGCGGCCGATGGCCGCACGCTGGCGCGCGCGCTGCGCGTGGCCGGCAAGGTCGAGCCGGTGTTCGTCGACGACATCGCCGCCATGCCCCAAGCCATTCTCGACAACGCCCGCGCGGGCGACGTGGTGCTTTCCATGGGCGCCGGCTCCATCGGCGCGGTACCGGGCAAGGTCGTCGAACTCGGCGCAGCGGCTGTCACCGCCGTCGCACCTTCAACATCGCAGCGCGATTCGCGCAAAGGGAGGGCCTCATGAGCCTTCAGGACCCCAAACTCTTCGGCAAGGTTGCCGTGCTGTTCGGCGGCAGTTCCGCCGAACGCGAAATCTCGTTGATGTCGGGCACCGGTGTACTCGAAGCCCTGCGCTCGCGCGGTGTTGATGCGCACGCCTTCGACCCCTCGCAGCGCGATCTGGCCGACCTGAAGCGCGAAGGCTTCGCGCGCTGCTTCGTCGCGCTGCACGGCCGTCATGGCGAGGACGGCACGGTGCAGGGTGCGCTCGAACTGCTCGGCATTCCCTACACCGGCTCGGGCGTGATGGCTTCCAGCGTGGCCATGGACAAGGTCATGACCAAGCGCATCTGGCAGGCCGATGGCCTGCCGACGCCCAAGTACGTGCGCCTGGCCTTCGACCAGCAAAGCCGCGAGCAGATCATGGCCGTGCCCGACGTGCTCGGCCTGCCGCTGATCGTGAAGCCGCCGCGCGAGGGCTCCTCTATCGGCGTGACCAAGGTCGAGGGCTACTCGCAGATGCAGGACGCGATCACGCTGTCGGCCAAGTACGACGCCGACGTGCTTTGCGAGGAATTCATCGAAGGCGAGGAAGTGACCTGCGCCGTGCTCGGCCACGGGCTCGACGCGCGCGCGCTGCCGGTGGTGCGCATCTCCGCACCCGAAGGCGCCTACGACTACCAGAACAAGTACTTCACCGACGACGTGAAGTACCAGTGCCCGAGCGGCCTGCCCGAAGCGGAAGAGCACGAGATCCAGCGCATCACGCTGGCTGCGTATCGCACGCTCGGCTGCCGCGGCTGGGGCCGCGCCGACGTGATGATCCGCGCCAGCGATCGCAAGCCCTTCCTGCTGGAGATGAACACCTCGCCCGGCATGACCAGCCATTCGCTGGTGCCGATGTCGGCCCGCGCCGCGGGCATCGCGTACGAAGACCTGTGCCTGCGGGTGCTGGCCTCGGCCGCGCTCGACGCAACGGGAGGCTCGCTATAGCCATGGCCGACAGCATCCCCGCTCCCTTCGACGTCAAGCTCATGAACATCGTCGCGAACATTGCCTTCGCGATGGTGGCGCTCATGCTGCTGGCGGCGGGTGCGTGGTGGGTGCTGCGGCAGCCTTTCTTCCCCATCGGCGGCATCAAGGTGGACGGCGAAGTCACGCACAACAACGCGGTCACACTGCGCGCCAATGTGGCGCCGCAGCTCACGGGCAACTTCTTCACCATCGACCTGGGGCGCGCACGCGCCGCCTTCGAGTCGGTGCCGTGGGTGCGCAGCGCGGTGGTGCGGCGCGAGTTCCCGAACAAGCTGCGCGTGACGCTGACCGAGCAGGTGCCGGTTGCCAACTGGGGCGACGACGCGGGCTCGAAGCTGATCAACGGCTTCGGCGACGTGTTCGAGGCCAACGTGGCGGAGGTGGACGACAACCTGCCGCGCCTGGACGGCCCGATCGAACAGGCCGGCCAGGTGCTGGGGATGTACCGCGTGCTGCAGCCGCAGTTCCAGCCTTACGACATGAGCATCGACGAGCTCACGCTGTCGAGCCGGGGAAGCTGGAAGGTGGTGCTCGACAGCGGTGCCGAGATAGAGCTCGGCCGCGGCCAGAGCGAGGAGGTGACGGCACGACTGCAGCGGTTCCTGAAGACCGTGACCCAGGTCGCGGGCCAGTACCGCCGCACGATGGCCGACGTCGAGGGCGCCGACCTGCGACACAACGACGCGTATGCATTGCGGCTGCGCGGCGTCACCACGGTCTCGCCAGAGGCCCCAAGAAAAATCAAGTAGCGCTCATCGAGAAATCGAGGACATATCTCAATGCCTAAAGAATACAAAGACCTGGTCGTAGGACTCGACATCGGCACCGCCAAGGTGATGGTGGTCGTGGCCGAAGTGCTGCCCGGAGGCGAGCTCAAGCTGGCCGGCCTCGGCATTGCGCCGAGCAACGGCTTGAAGCGCGGCGTGGTGGTGAACATCGACGCCACCGTGCAGAGCATCCAGCAGGCCCTGAAAGAGGCCGAGCTGATGGCCGACTGCAAGATCAGCCGCGTCTACACCGGCATCACCGGCAGCCACATCCGCGGCATCAATTCGAGCGGCATGGTGGCGGTGAAGGACAAGGAAGTGACGCCCGCCGACGTGGCCCGCGTGGTGGAGACGGCGCGCGCCATCAACATCTCCAGCGACCAGCGCCTGCTGCTGGTGGAGCCGCAGGAGTTCGTGATCGACGGCCAGGACGTGAAGGAGCCGATCGGCATGAGCGGCATGCGGCTCGAGGCCAAGGTGCACATCGTGACCGGTGCGCAGAGCGCGGCCGAGAACATCATCAAGTGCGTGCGCCGCTGCGGCCTCGAGGTCGACCAGCTGATGCTGAACCCGCTGGCCTCGAGCCAGGCGGTGCTGACCGAAGACGAACGCGAGCTCGGCGTGGTGCTCGTCGACATCGGCGCGGGCACGACCGACGTGGCGATCTTCACCAACGGCGCGATTCGCCACACGGCCGTGATCCCGATCGCGGGCGACCTCATCACGAGCGACATCGCCATGGCGCTGCGCACGCCGACGAAGGACGCGGAAGACATCAAGGTCGAGAACGGCTATGCCAAGCAACTGCTGGCCGACCCCGATACGCAGGTCGAAGTGCCGGGCCTCGGCGACCGCGGCCCGCGCATGCTGAGCAAGCAGGCGCTGGCCGGCGTGATCGAGCCGCGCATCGAAGAGATCTTCTCGCTGGTGCAGCAGGTGGTGCGCGAGTCGGGCTACGAAGAGGTGCTGTCGTCGGGCGTGGTGCTCACGGGCGGCAGCGCGGTGATGCCCGGCATGGTCGAGCTAGGCGAAGACATCTTCCTGAAGCCCGTGCGCCGCGGCATCCCGAAGTATTCGAGCGCGCTGTCGGACATGGTTGCGCAGCCTCGCGCAGCGACGGTGATGGGCCTGCTCGAAGAAGCACGGTTCGCGCGCATGCGTGGCTTCAAGGTCGCGCAGAAGAATGGGTCGGTAAAGACTGCATTCGGACGTTTCAAAGACTTCATCGTGGGGAATTTCTAGCCATGATCAAGTCTCCACTCTGGCTCGCGCGTGGCAGCCCCCCATTGCATTTCAACGAGCGATGGCGACGAACAGGTCCACCATCGTGACGGACGCATCGTTGATCTCGTCACGGCACAAGAATTATTCATAGACACACAACGGCAACTGCAAGATTCAAGGAGTTAAAAATGACCATCGAAATGATCGAAGTCGAAGAGTTCAATCAGGGCACGCAGATCAAGGTGATCGGTGTTGGCGGTGGCGGCGGCAATGCGGTCGCCCACATGATGGAGCGCGGTGTGCAGGGCGTTCAGTTCGTCTGCGCGAACACCGACGCACAGGCACTGCAGCGCAGCAGCGCGCACAAGATCATCCAGCTCGGCACCAGCGGCCTGGGTGCGGGCAGCAAGCCCGACAAGGGCCGTGAAGCGGCCGAGCTCGCGGTGGACGACATCCGCGCGGCCATCGACGGCGCGCACATGCTGTTCATCACGGCCGGCATGGGTGGCGGCACCGGCACCGGCGCTGCTCCGGTCATCGCGCGCGTCGCGAAGGAAATGGGCATCCTCACCGTGGGCGTGGTGACCAAGCCCTTCGACTGGGAAGGCGGTCGCCGCATGACCAACGCCGACGCCGGCCTGGCCGAGCTCGAAGCCAACGTCGACTCGCTGATCGTGGTGCTCAACGAGAAGCTGCTCGACGTGCTGGGCGAAGACGTCACGCAGGACGAAGCCTTTGCGCAAGCCAACGACGTGCTGAAGAACGCCGTGGGCGGCATCTCGGAAATCATCAACGAGTACGGCGGCGTGAACGTCGACTTCGAAGACGTGCGCACCGTGATGGGCGAACCCGGCAAGGCCATGATGGGCACCGCTGCCGCAGCTGGCCCGGACCGCGCGCGCATCGCAGCCGAACAGGCCGTGGCCTGCCCGCTGCTCGAAGGCATCGACCTCTCGGGCGCCAAGGGCGTGCTGGTGCTGGTGACGGCGTCGAAGGGCTCGCTGAAGCTGAACGAATCGAAGCTCGCGATGAACACCATCCGCGCCTACGCTTCGCCGGATGCGCACGTGATCTACGGCGCTGCATACGACGACAGCCTCGGCGACGAGATGCGCGTGACGGTGGTGGCCACCGGCCTGTCGCGTGCCGATGCCCGCCGCCAGGCACCTACGCTGGAAGTGATCCGCACCGGCACCGACAACATCCCGTTCAACGTGCCGACGCTCGGTGGTACGGGGCACGCCAGTGGTGGCGGCCACAGCCAGCCCAACTACGACGGCATGGCCGTTCCCAGCGTGTGGCGCACCAACCGCACGATGGCTGCAGCGAAGGTGGACGCGCTGTCTTCGGGCGGCATGGACGACTTCGAGATCCCGGCCTTCCTGCGCCGCCAGGCTGATTAAGAGGACACCCCATTCGATGGTCTCGCTGGAGGCCATCGCGGGGTGAACTCGACCAAACGCAGAGGGCACGAGGGTTCGCAAGGGGCACAGGGACGACCTGAAAGGGACGTCTGCTGGCTCTAGGCGCTGCGCTCACCTCGTGCCCTTTGCGTCCATTTCGCGCCAATTTGGCGGGATTGCATAGAACCCATGTCTATCGGTGCCATAGCGAGGGGCATAGGGCGCCATGCCCGTCGCGCGCCTAAAATCCCGGCCGTGCTGCAACAACGAACCCTCAAGTCGATCAGCCGCGCCGTGGGCGTGGGGCTCCATAGCGGCCAACGCGTGGAGCTGACCCTGCGACCGGCTCCCGCCGACACGGGCATCGTGTTCCGCCGCGTCGACCTGCCCGAGCCGGCAGAGATCCGCATGACCGCCGAGGCGGTCACCGACACGCGCCTTGCATCCACCGTTTCCACCGGCGGCGCAAAGGTGCAGACCGTCGAACACCTGATGTCTGCCTGCGCTGGGCTGGGCATCGACAACCTCTACATCGACATCACGGCCGACGAAGTGCCGATCCTCGACGGATCGGCTTCGTCCTTCGTGTTCCTGCTGCAAAGCGCGGGCATCGCGCTGCAGAAGGCGCCGCGCCGCTTCATCCGCGTGACTCGCAAGGTCGAAGTGCGCGAAGGCGAGGGCGCCAACGAGAAGTGGGCGAGCCTGGAGCCGTACCACGGCTACAAGCTGAGCTTCGAGATCGACTTTGACCACCGCGTGGTCAATTCCACCGGCCAGCGCGTGGAGTTCGACCTGGGCACCGACTCGTACAGCCGCGACATCGCACGCGCGCGCACCTTCGGCTTCACCAAGGAAGTCGAGTACATGCGCAGCAAGGGCCTTGCGCTTGGTGGCGGCCTCGACAACGCCATCGTGATGGACGACACCAAGGTGCTCAATGCGGGCGGCCTGCGCTACGACGACGAGTTCGTGAAGCACAAGATCCTCGACGCCATGGGCGACCTGTACATCATCGGCAAGCCGCTGCTGGCGGCCTACACCGCGTTCCGCTCGGGCCATGCGCTCAACAACAAGCTGCTGCGCGAACTGCTTTCGCACAGCGACGCCTACGAAGTCGTGACCTTCGAGGACGAGAAGCGCGCACCGCGCGGTTTCGGCGAAGTCGCCCGGGCCTGGTAGGCCACGTCCGCTTTTAGTCCCACATGCTTCTTTTCCGCTGGGCCATCCTGCTGCTTCTGCTGGTGGCAGGCGTGTGCTTTGCGTTCTATGCCGGCACGGGGCAGGCCAAGTACCGGCGCATCGGGTGGATCGTGTTGAAGTGGACGCTGCTGGCGGCGTTTGGCTTCTTCGCGGTGCTGATCGCCGAGCGGGTGGCGTAGCCTTCGCGTCCTCGTTCGCATGTCCGGAAACGGCATGCGTGGCAGCGCACTCCGGCGCACGATGGCGCCATGAACACCAACACATCCCCCAGCCGGAATCCATTCGGCGTTGAAGATGCGCCCGACCCGGAGGGCGCAGATATCGAAGCGTTTGCCGAGAGCATCGAACTGCACGGCGGGCCCGATGACCCGAACGCGCCTGCGTGGGGCACACCGGTGAACGACGCGCCGTCCTCAATCGTCGGCGCATGGTCCAGCCGCTGGAATGGCGGCGCCGATCCGACGATCCCCGGTGACTCCGAAGCTGCGTGGAAGCAGGGCAAGGCCACCGTGCGGGTGGCCGGCAGCCGGTTCTATTTGCTGTTCGATTGGGATGGCGGTGCCCGGCAGGCCCTGCTCGATGTTCGCTATGTCGATCCCGACACACTCGTGGGCCGCTACATCAACCTGAGCAATCCGGCCATCACGCAGCCCTGGGTGGGCCTGATCGTCGACAACCGCCGGATCGACGGCCGCTGGCCCAACGGGCGATTGGATTTCCGGCGATAGGGCTGCTCAGGCTGCGGCGAGTGCCTGCAGGGCCTGCACTTGCTGTGCGAGCAGCGGCCCCTTGCGGTGCGCAGGCACCAGCAGCATGACCGTGTCTCCCACCGCCTTCGGCCGTCCCCAAGGCGCATGCAGCTTGCCTTGCGCAAGCAATGGCGCAACGAGCCGCTCACGGCCCATCAACACTCCTTCGCCATCGAGCGCGGCCTGCAGCGCGAGGCTGTAGAGCGAGAAGTCCGGCCCGGCAGCCATCGCTTCGGCTTCGACTGCCGTGAAGCCGGGGCGAACAGCCTGCAGCCAACGCGGCCAATCGTCGCGCCACACGGTGTCGTGCAAACCGCCACAGCGCGCGAGCAGATCCGCCAGGTCATCGAGCGAGCGAGGACGCCCGCTGGGCAACGGCTGCTGCAGGCGCGGGCTGCACACCGGCAGCAGCCGGTCGCGCACGAGCGGAATCGCCTGCGCACCGACGGCAGCCTCGATGTGCTCACCGGCCCGCGCATAGAACAACCCGAGATCGAAAGGCTCGCGGCGGAAGTTCGGCGGCTGCTCCAACGCGGTGACGGACACCTGCACGCCGGGCAGCGCGGCCTTCAGCTTCGAGAGCCGAGGCGACAGCCACAGCTGCGCCACGGCCGGCAGGGCGGCCACCTGCAGCGTGCTGCGGCGCGCTGCGGTCTGCGTCTCGTGGCGCAGCGCCTGTACTGCGAGGCCGAGCTGGTCGACGGCAGCGCTGAGCGCCGGCAGCGCGCGCCGCCCGTGCGCGCTGAGGCGAATACCCTGGCTGTGCCGCTCGAACAGCGCGCCGCCGGCCCATGTCTCCAGCGTCTTGATCTGCTGTGCGACGGCGGCCGGCGTGACGAAGAGTTCTTCGGCTGCGCGCGCGAAGCTGCCGTGGCGCGCAGCTGCCTCGAAGGCGCGCACGGCCGTGTGCGGCGGCAGGCGGGGGCGGGGCGGTGCGAGCGGCATCGGAGCAATCCTTCAGGCCAAGTTTTTCTAGGGCCCAGGCCCAGATTATCCGGTTTGCCCGACCGGCGGCGGCAGGCGACGATGCGGCCATTCACCACTTCCAGCGAGATCCACCGCATGCCAGCCGCCCTGCAACGCCGCCCCTGGGTTCCCGCCGCCAGCGAAGACCACGTGCTCTCCATTGCCGCCGATGCCGCTGCACGCGATGCGGCGGGCGTCGCCGCCGAGATCGAACGGCTGGTGGCCGACAACCACCGCATCCACGATGTCGAGGGACTGAACCTCAACCCCGCCACCAACGTGATGAACCCGGCCGCCGAAGCGCTGTTGTCGCGCGGGCTCGGTTCGCGCCCGTCGCTCGGCTATCCGGGCGACAAGTACGAGATGGGGCTGGAAGCCATCGAGCGCATCGAGGTCGTCGCGACCGAGCTTGCAGCCGAGGTGTTCGGCGCGAAGTTCGCCGAAGTGCGCGTGAGCTCCGGCGCGCTGTCGAATCTCTACGTGTTCATGGCGACCTGCCAGCCCGGCGACACGATCATCGTGCCGCCGCCCAGCATCGGTGGCCACGTCACGCACCATGCGGCGGGCGCGGCCGGGCTCTATGGCCTGAAGCCTGTCTCCGCGCCGGTGGATGCCGACGGCTACACGGTCGATGTGGTTGCGCTGGCAAAGCTGGCGCGCGAGGTGAAGCCGAAGCTCATCACCATCGGCGGCAGCCTGAACCTGTTCCCGCACCCGGTGCCCGCGATCCGCGAGATCTCCGACAGCGTGGGCGCGAAGCTGTTGTTCGATGCCGCTCACCTCTCGGGCATGGTGGCCGGCAAGGCGTGGCCGCAGCCGCTCGAGCAGGGCGCGCATGCAATCACCATGAGCACCTACAAGAGCCTGGGCGGCCCGGCGGGCGGGCTGATTGTGTCGAACGACGCGGCGCTGATGGAGCGCATCGATGCCATCGCCTACCCCGGCCTCACGGCCAACTCGGATGCAGGCCGCACCGCCGCGCTGGCTCGCGGGCTGCTCGACTGGAAGGTGCATGGCGTTGCCTATGCGGCCGCGATGCGCGAGACCGCGCAGGCCCTGGCGCGTGCGCTCGATGCGCAAGGCCTGCCCGTGTTCGCGAAGGCACGCGGCTTCACCCAGTCGCACCAGCTCGCGGTCGAAGCGGCGCGCTGGGGTGGCGGGCAGCGTGCGGCGAAGAAGCTCGCGCAGGGCGGCCTGCTGGCCTGCGGCATCGGCCTGCCGATCGCACCCGTGGACGGCGACATCAACGGCCTGCGGCTCGGCGTGCCGGAGATCGTGCGACTGGGCTTCACGCCCGACGACATGCCACAGCTGGCCGATTGGATCGCGCGGGCTCTGGCAGGCGATGCGGCCATCGTCGCCGCTGAAGTGCGAGAGCGCCGCAAGCGCCTCGGCGAACTGCGCTACATCGTGCGCTGAGTCAGCGCGAGCGCCCTTGCCGGTAGGTGCCGGCATGCGTCTTCGACAGCTCGGCCGCTTCCGCGAGCCGCGCCATCGACCGCCCCACCTGCGCATGCGTGATGGCAATGCCCAGCGCGTCCGCCGCGTCGGCGCCCGGCAAGCCTGGCAACTCGAGCAGCCGCCGCACCATCTCCTGCACCTGCGCCTTGGCGGCCTGGCCGTGGCCGGCCACCGCCTTCTTCATCTGCAGTGCGGTGTACTCGGCCACGGAAAGGTTGTTGCTCACCAGCGCGGTCACGCAGGCGCCGCGCGCCTGTCCCAGCAGCAGCGTCGACTGCGGGTTGACGTTGACGAAGATGATTTCGACCGCCGACGCATCGGGCTGGTAGCGCGCGGTGATCTCCGCGATGCCGTCGAACAGCACCTTCAGGCGCGCCGGCAGGTTGCCGGTGCCCAGGTGCCGGGTACTGATGGTGCCGCTGGCCACGTAGCGCAGCGCATGGCCGTCCGCGTCGACCACGCCGAAGCCGGTGGTCTGCAAGCCGGGGTCGATGCCAAGAATGCGCATGAAAGGAAGCGAAAAGGCTTACGCCAGTGCAAAGAGGAGAGAGAAGGGACCGAACTATCGCTCGAAAGCAGCGCTATCGCGGGCAGAATCCGTGCCGATTCGTACAGTCTGCCCCGCTTTCCGCAGGGCGCGCCACACAAGGAAGCGAATGTGAATGTAGTCGAGTCCTCCGCGCAGCGGCAACTGGACGAGGCGCAAGCCTTGATCGAACGCCTGCAGCAGCACCCCGCCGAACGCGCGGCCGCGAGCTTCCGTCGCATCGAACTGCTCAACGACCTGGGCCGCCGCAACGAGGCACTGGCCGCCTGTACCCGTCTGCTCGACGAGTACGCAGCCAGGCCCGACGTCGGCGTGGTCGTGCCCTGCTGCCAGGCGCTGCGCCTGCTGGCGCACATGCTGCGCCAGATGCATCGCCCCGCCGACGCGCTCGCCACCCTCGACCGCCTGATCGCCGCGCACGGCCAGCGCAGCGAGCCCGCGATCCGCGAGCACATCGCCCATGCGCTGTATCAGCGCACCTGGTGGATCGACGAGCCAGAGGCGCGCTGCGAAGCCTGCGATGCCATGAGCGATCTGCTCGACAGCCAGCCCGATGCCGCGCTCGACGCGTGGCGCGTGGAGGCCCGGCTGCTGAAGGCCGAGATCGAACATCACCGCGGCCTGCCGCAGGATGCGCTGGCCACGCTGGAAGCAGCGATCGAGCGCTTCGACGGCAGCACCGACCCCGGCGTGGTGCTGCGCGTGGCGCGTGCGCGCCTGGCCTCGGTGCTGAACCTGCGCGAACTGGCGCAGCACGCGCAGGCCCAGGTGATGTGCCTGGCCGTGGCCGACCAGATCGAGGCCGGCCTCGCCGACGCGGCGCCCGAGCTGCGCATCGAAGGCGTGCGGGCGCTGACACTGTTCTTCGACGGCTTCGGCATCGACGAGCACGCGAACCGCGCCGAGCTGGTCGGCTGGCTGCTCGACCGCTACGGCCGCGACGAGTCGTCGCAGGTGCGCCGCATGGCCGTGCGCCGTGCCTACGACTGGTCGGTGGGGTTGCGCGAGCAGGACGACGGAGAGGTCGCGCTGGCCGCCTGCGAGCGGCTGCTCGCCACCTTCGGCGCCGACACCGACGCCGGCGTGCAGCGCACCGTGGCGAGCGCACTGCTCAACAAGGGCTTCGTGCTGCTCGAACGGCTCAACCGGCCCGAGGATGCGCTCGCGGTGTACGAGCAACTCGCGAAGCAGCTGAAGGACACGCCCACGTCCGAGCTGCAGGACACCCTGTCCAAGGCCAACGCTGGCCGCCAGGCTTGCCTGAAGCGACTGCGCAAGGCCGATACGGAGCTGCCGCCCGAGCTGCGCGACGAGGTGCGCGACAAGGTCAAACAGGGCCGCAAGCACGGCGATGCGGGCGAGTCGCGCGAGGCGATCGCACTGTTCGACGAAGTGCTGGCCGCGTATTCCGCATCGCCCCATCCCGAGCTGCGCCGCCAGTGCGCGCGGGCGCTCGTCCACAAGGCCTTCTGCCTAGTCGCGCTGGACCGCTTTGCCGAAGTGATAGCCGCAGCCGATGCGATGGACGCGCGCTACGGCGCCGACCCGTCGACGGAGATGCAGGAGACAGTCGCGCTGTGCCTGCAGTACAAGAGCACCGCGCTCGACCGCCTCGGCCTGCACGACGACGAGATGCGGGTGCACGACGAGATCGTCGCGCGCTGGGGCAACTCCGAGCTGCCGGACCTGCGCGGGCGCGTGGTCGGCGCGCTGTTTCGCAAGGGCGCCACGCTGCGCCAGACCGGCCAGCTCAAGGCGGCCGTGGCCTGCTACGACGAAGCCGTCGCGCGCACCACCGGCGCGAGGGAAGGCACGCTGCAGCTGTGGGCCGCCAAGTCGATGATCAACAAGGCCAAGGCGCTCGACAAGCTCGGCGATCCCGTGGGGCAGGCCAAGGCGTATCGCGCGCTCATTGCGCGCTTCGGCGATACAGGCGATGCCGCGCTGCGCGAACGCGTCGCCAATGCCTGCGAATGGCTGGCCGAGGCCGAGGGCCGGCAAGGTCGTGTGGAGGCGCAGCGCGCGGCGCTCGAAGCTGCGCTGGGCCGTTTCGGCACGGCGTTGTCGGCCGAGCAGCGCACGCGGCTGACGCGCGAGCTGCAGGCGCTGAAGGCCAAGGCCTTCGGACGCGCGGCGAAGCAGGCCTTCGACCGCGTGGTGCGCCGCAAGGCTTGATGAGGTTCAGGCGTTGAAGTACCAGCGGATGGAGTGAAAGAAGATTGGGGCGGCGAAGCACAGGGCATCGACGCGGTCCAGCAGGCCGTTGGCCCCCGTCACGCCAACGCCCTTCTGCCCCCAGTTCGGAATGCCCCGGTCGCGCTTGAGCGCCTTCATCACCAGGTGCCCCATCGACCCCGCGATGCAGGCAATGACCGACACCGCGAGCGCCTGCCCGAACTTGAATGGCGTGATGAACGAGAACAGCGCTCCCACCAGGCTCGCCACCACGATGCCGATGCCCCAGCTGGTCCAGTTGAAGCTGCGGCTCACGTTGGGCGCGAAGGGCGCGCGCTGTGTGCGGCGCGATATCAGGTGCTGCACCAGCACCGAGGTCTGCACCACGAACACCAGGAAGAACACGAGGAAGGCGCTCTTGCCCTCGTAGCCCGGAAAGCTCAGCAGCAGCAGCGCCGGCACGTGGCTCATGCCGTAGACGCAGACCATGATGCCCCACTGCAGCTTGGCGTTGCGCTCCAGGAAGTGGCTCGGGTCGTTGGCCAGCGCGCTCGCCACCGGTATCGCGAGGAACACGTAGACCGGGATGAACACGGTGAACAGGTCGAAGCGCGCCGTGGCCACCAGCCAGAACTGGATCGGCAGCACCACGAAGAAGGCGAGGATCAGGCTGCGGTGGTCGCCGCGCCGCGTGGGCGAGAGCGTGATGAACTCGCGCAGCGCGAAGAAGGAGATCAGCGCGAACAGCACGGTGGCCACGGTTTCGCCCAGTGCCCAGCCGATCCAGAAAATGATGACCATGAACCAGGTGGTGCCCAGCAGCGCGCGGAAGTGCGCGAGCTCGGCCTGCCAGGTGGCGTCGTGCACGGGGTTGCGCTTTTCCCTGAAGCTCAGGAAGAAGGCGGTGGTGCTCACGATCACGAGCACGCCGAAGATGATGAGGAAGAGCGCCGCGACTTGCTGGGTCGGGGTGAGGTTGCGCAGGAACTGGTTCATGTCGTCAGACGTCGCGCAAGGCGATCACCGCGGCGCGCGCCCGGTCGAGGAAGGGCCGGCGTTCTTCGTCTTCTTCGACGCGGATCGGCGCGCCGAAGGTGACGGAGCAGAGGATGGGCACCGGCACGATCTCGCCCTTGGGCATCACGCGCTGCACGTTGTCGATCCATGCAGGCACCAGCACCACGTCGGGGAACATGGTGGCGAGCGTGTAGAGGCCCGACTTGAACTTCTGCGGCTCGCCCGTGTGGCCGCGCGTGCCTTCGGGGAAGATGATGATGGAGTCGCCGCTTCGCAGCGCTTCGACGAGGGGGGCGAGTGGATCGACGGCTGGGGCCGGTGCAGCGACCGGGACTTCTTCGGGCGCCGCGGGCGGTGGCGGCTCTGGAGGAGGCGGTGGAGCGGGCGGCTCGGGAAGGTCGAGCCGGCCCTGTGCTTCGGGCGCGGTCTCTGCGGGTGGTGCCGGCGGCGTCAAGGGCAGCAGAGGTTCCATCGAGGGCTCGATGCGCTCGGCAGGCATCGGCGGGCGTTGCGGTGGCAGGGCTTCGGCCACCACAGGTGCGGGTACGGGAGGTGCCGCCGCTGCAGCAGGCGCCGACGCCTGTCGCTCAACGTACACCGCGTTGAACACCTCCGTCGTGATCCAGCGCTTGACCGGCGTGTTGGCCCAGTAGTCACGCGCCGCGATGGGCCGCGTGATGCTGCGCAACTCTTCGGGCAGCGCCGCCCAGATCATCACGAGGTCGGCGTGGCTCTGGTGATTGGCGAAATAGATGCGCTGCTCGGCTTTCGGCGGACAGCCATACCAGCGCGCCTGCGCGCCAGTGAGCAACCGGACGATTCCCAACAACAACCAACCCGTGAGCTTTGCCAGCATATGGGCGCGATGATACGGGCCATGCGATGGCGTTTCGATCCTCTTTCACTCGTGTGGGCGGTGGCCCTGTTTCTCGTTCTCGTGCTGCTGGCCACCGTCGGCGCGCGCTGGGGCTGGCTGCGCAGCTTCTTCGGCGACGTGCTGGCCGTGGTGTGGGTCTACTTCGTCTTCAGGACGGTGATCGGCGCGCGGGTGCTGCCGTTGGCGTTGGCTGCGCTGGGCGTGGGCCTTGCGGTCGAGCTCGGGCAGTACCTTGCGGCGGCGTGGCACTTGCACATTCCGAACCGCGCCTTGCGCATCGTGCTCGGCAGCACGGCCGACTGGTGGGACGTGCTGGCCTACGTGATCGGCTTTGCTGCCGTGCTGGCCATCGAGGGCCTGCGCGATGCGGTCGTCAGGGCAGCTCGGCCGCAGGCATCCGCGCCATGACCGTCGACGCCCGCCCGCTCAGGTAGGGCGAGCCGATCCGGCGCTCGAAGAACTTGGGGCTCGGCAGCATCACTGCCAGGCGCGCGGCCTCGTTGGTGCTCAGGCGCGAGGCCGGCTTGCGGAAGTAGTACTGCGAGGCGGCCTCGGCACCGAACACGCCTTCGCCCCACTCGACGTTGTTGAGATAGATCTCGAGGATGCGCCGCTTGTCGAGCAGCACTTCGAGCAGCGTGGCGAGCACCAGCTCCTGGCCCTTGCGCAGCAAGGTGCGCTCGCCCGACAGCAGCAGGTTCTTCGCAAGCTGCTGCGTGATGGTTGAGCCGCCGCGCAGGCGCACCGGCTGTACCGGCTTGCCACGCGCCACCGCGCGCGCTGCGCGCTTGGCGGCGAGTTCTTCGGCCCTGGCGTTGCGTTGGCGGGCGCGCTCTATGGCTTCCCACTCCACGCCGTTGTGGTCGACGAAGCCGGCGTCTTCGCTCGCGATGACGGCGCGCTTGAGCGTGTCGTTGATCTGCGCGTAGGGCACCCACTCCTGCCGCCAGCCGGCTCCGCTGCCTTGGTGGATGGCGATCTGAAAAGCCTCGGAGCGCTGGAACGCGGTGCTCTGCGGATCGAGCGCCGCCATCGTTGCGATGCGCACCACGAAGAACAGCTCGAGTGCCACGCCCGCCACCACGAGGCAGGCGATCAGGCGCAGCACTGCCTTCATTTCAGCTCGGCTCGAATTTCAGCCAGCACTTGCGCGGAAGGAGGCCGCACGCCGCGCCAGATCTCGAAGGACTCGGCTGCCTGCTCGACCAGCATGCCGAGTCCGTCGCGCGCGACCGCGCCATGCGCCTCGGCCCAGGCCATGAAGCCCGCTGCCGCAGGGCCGTACATCATGTCGACCGCGAGTCCGCCGGCGCGCAGCACGCTGGCCTTCACAGGCACTGCATCACCCGCGAGACTGGAGGCGGTGGCGTTGACCACCACGTCGAAGGCGCCCGGCACTTCGTCGAGCGTCCAGGCTTCGAGCGACGCGCCGTGGCGCAGCGCAATGGCCGCATGGCGGCGAACCAGCTCGACGGCCTTGCCCACGGTGCGATTGGCCACCACGACGCGCGAAGCGCCCGCGTCGAGCAGCGGGCCGAGCACGCCGGCCGCCGCACCGCCCGCGCCGATCAGCAGCAGCGCCTTGCCTTGTAGCGGCACGGCCGCGTTGCGAACGATGTCGTTGACCAGGCCGATGCCGTCGGTGTTGTCCGCATGGATGCTGCCGTCGGCGTCGAAGCGCAGCGTGTTGACCGCCTGCGCGAGCAGGGCGCGTTCGCTGGTGTGCTGCGCGAGCGCAGCGGCTTCGAACTTGAAGGGTACGGTGATGTTGCAGCCGCGCGCTGTGTCGCCGCGTTCGGCGGCTTCGCTGCGAAAGGCCGCGATGCCTTCGGCAAACGCGCCGAGCGGAATCAGCCGCCGGCCGTAGTCCATCTGCTGGCCGCAGAGCTCGGCAAAACGCGCGTGGATGCGGGGCGAGCGGCTGTGCTCGACGGGGTTGCCCATGACGCAGTACAGGTCCATGGCGTCTGCCTTCTCTTGTTGCGTCTGTTTCTACTGCGAGGAGAGTTCGACCGACCCGTCGTGCGCGAACCGGAAGTGCGGCCGGATCACGATCTGGTCGGCGTGCTCCTTGCGCATCGCGTCGGTGAAGGTGCCGAAGTTGCCGACGCTGGCAACGATGGCCTGGGCGCGCTTGTCCAGCAACGCAATGCCCGAGCTTTCATCGACCACCGTCGAGAGCAGGCGACCGTCGAAGTTGACCGTGATGGTCATCGTCAGCTCGCCGTAGAGCTTCTTGCCGGCGAGCGTCGGAAAGTTGGCAGTGCCCTGCGCTTCCACCCGGCGGCGCAGCGAATCGACGTAGGTGGCGAAGGCCGCTTCGCGCGTGAAGGGGCTCAGGAAGCGCTTCTTCGGGCGTGCGTTTTCTTCGTTCACGCGCCGCTCGATCTCGGCCAGCAGATTGATCATCTGGCGGCGCTTTTCTTCCTGCGCGGTGGCCTCGGTCGGGTCCCCGGGGTTGCGCGGGTCGGGCGCGGGCATCGCTGCCAAGTCGCGCTTGAGCTGGGTGAGCATCTGCATCTGCTCGGTCTGCATCGCGTCGACCTTGCGCTGCGCATCTTCGAACGAATCACCGACGGTGGTGAAGCTCGACGGTGGCAGCGGGCTGGTTGCGCGGCCCTTGTCGAGGTCGCCGCCGCCTGCAAGCGAGGTCTGGGCCCGCAGCCGGGCGCTGGGGTCGGGCTTGTCGTTGGTCTTGCTGTTGACCAGGATCACTTCGAGCGGTGTGTCGCTGAAGACCTTGTTGAACGATTCGGGATCGACGAAGCGCACCGCGAGCAGTGCGGCATGCGCAATGACCGACACGCCCAGTGCAATCTGCAGCGTGCTGAGGTCCTTGAAGTTCATTCTCGAAACTCCTCCAGGGGCCGCATTTCTTCGGACGATCCGCCGAAATTCATGCGGGTGTGTTTTCGGGCGCAGCAGCCTCGCTGTCGCTCAGGTCGACGGCAATGGCGATCGGGCCTGCGACCACTTCTTCTTCGTCGCCCTCATCGCTTTCGTCTGCGAGGGCCGCATCGGCCTTCGGCGTGTCGAGGCGTTCGAGCACCGTGCCGCTCACGTCAAGGGCGATCTCATCGATCTCGCCGAGCTTCACGCGCAGGCGGGCGCCGCGTTCCTGCTGGCCGGCCACGGGGAACACCAGCGGCAGCGTTTCGGCCCGCACCAGCGCGCCGTTCGGCAGGTCTTTGATGACGGTGGCTTCGAGCTCGGTGATGCCCTGCTGCTGCAGGTACTTCAGCGTCCAGAAGCGTTCCATGCCGCCCTGGTAGGCGTTGTACGTGGCATAGGCCGCGTCGAAGCCAGAGAGGATGGAGAACAGGTCGGCGTCCTTCGGCTTGAAGGGCGCGGCCAGTGCCGCGGTCTTGCCGTGGCGCGCGGCCGCGATGATCTGCCACTGGTTCACGAGGTCGGTGTAGCGGCGCAGCGGCGAGGTGCTCCAGGCGTAGCTCTTCACGCCAAGGCCCGCGTGCGGCAGTGCGCGCGTGCCCATGCGCACCTTGATGCCGGGCGCGAGGCTGGCCTGGCTGCGGTAGAGCCCGGGCACGCCCAGCTCGCCGAGCCAGCCGCCCCAGCTGCTGTTGGCCAGGATCATCGCTTCGGACACGATCAGGTCGAGCGGCGCGCCGCGCTGGCGCGTGCTGATCTGCACCTGCTCGCTGCCGGTGGGCTCGCCCTCGTTGCCGACGAGGCGGAAGTTGTAGTCGGGCCGGTTGAAGTTCTCGGGCTTGCCGCGCACCACTTCGCGCTGCGCCTTCAGCTGCTTGGCAAGGCGGAACAGGAAGGAGAGCGGGGCGCGCAGTTTTGCGGCGGCTTCCGGAGTGTTGTCGCTCTGGAAGGACGCGTCTTCGAGCCATGGCTGCGTGACGACGGTGTCGAGCTGGTCGTGGCGCAGGTTGGCCACGATGGGCACGCGCTCCAGCTTCGTTTCGGTGCCTTGCAGCTCCAGCGTGGCTTCGTCGAAGCGTGCGTACAGCGACACGGCCGGGCGGTCGCCGCCTTCGAGCAGCGTGTAGGTGTTGACCACCTCGTCGGGCAGCATCGTGATCTTGTAGCCCGGCATGTAGACCGTCGACATGCGCGCACGCGCCACGTTGTCGATGGCGCTGCCCGGCGTGAGCGCCAGGGCTGGTGCGGCGATGTGGATGCCGACGGTGACGGTGCCGGTGCCGAGGCCCTGCACGGAGAGGGCGTCGTCGATCTCGGTGGTCTGCGAATCGTCGATCGAGAAGGCCTGCACCTCGGCGGCCACGGGCAGGTCGTCCACGATGGCGGGCGCCGCGAGCGCGGGGAAGCCCGTGCCCTTGGGGAAGTTCTCGAACAGGAAGCGCCGCCAGTGGAACTGGTAGGGCGAATCGATGGCGCCGGCGCGCTCCAGCAGGTCGAGCGGCGGACGCTGCGTGGCGCGCGCGGCGTCGACCACGGCCTTGTATTCGGGGGCGTTCTTGTCGGGGCGGAACAGGATCTTGTAGAGCTGCTCGCGCACGGGCGCGGGGCAAATGCCCTCGGCCAGCTGCGCGGCCCACTCGGCGATCTGCGCCTGGATGACCTTCTTCTTCTCGATGGCGGCCAGCGCCTGCTGCACGATCTCGGCCGGCGCCTTCTTGAAGCGCCCCTTGCCCGCGCGGCGGAAGTAGTGCGGCGCCTCGAACAGCGCGAACAGGGCGGCCGCCTGCTGGGCGAGCGAGGGCTTTTCGCTGAAATATTCGGCGGCCAGCTCGGCAAAGGCGAATTCGCCCTCGGGCGCGAACTCCCAGGCGAGGTCGAGATCGAGGGCGGCAGCGAGCGAGCGCGCCTCGGCGATCAGATCGGCGGGCGACGGCTTCTCGAAACGCAGCACGATGTTGGCGCCCTTGACCTTGACGCGCTTGCCGGTTTCGAGCTCGACTTGTGCCGATGCTTCGGCCTCCGACAGCACGCGGCCGCCGAGGTACTTGCCGGCTTCTTCAAACAATACAAACATGGCGCGGATTGTCCCATGCAGGATGGGCCCGCTCGGCCCGGCTGTGCTCAGACCGGGTTGATGAAGGCCATCACGTCGTCCAGATGGGCCTTTTCGAAATCCGACAGGGCGTGGTCGCTGCCCTCGAGCAGCTTGATGTTGCTGTCGGGGTAGCGCGCGGACATTTCGTGCCAGTCGAGCGCCTCGTCACCCTTGGCGATGATCGCGAACACGCGTTCGGGCCGCGTGAGCGGGCCGACTTCCATCGCACGAAGCTCGTGGATGTATTCGGGACGAAAGTAGAAATGCTCGGCGGGGTCGTGCCAGACGGTCTGGTCGCCGATGTAGCGGGTGAGGTCGCGCGCGGGATGCACGGCCGGGTTGAGCAGCACCGCGCGGCAACGCGTCATGCCGGCCACGTAGGTGGCGTAGTAGCCGCCGAGCGACGAGCCCACCACCGCCATCGACTTGCGCGGCCAGTGCGCGATGCCCTTCATCACCATGTCGATGGCATCGTGCGGCGACGGCGGCAATTGCGGGCACCACCACTGCAGATTCGGATGCTGCCGCGCCACGCGCTCCGCGACGATCCGGGCCTTGGTCGAACGAGGCGAAGAACGGAAACCGTGCAGGTAAAGCAGGTGTGTGGTTTGCGGATCCATGCGAGGAAAAGACGGGAGGTGCGGGCGTCGCACCTCGCTTGCCGGGAACGGGTAATTCTGCATGAGGTCTGTTCTCGCGAGGCCGCTTCCAACATACAAAAAACCCGCCGGACGAGGTTCTTCGGTAAGGCCATAGCTTACTGAGAGCCCGAGGCGCGCCGGCATTTCGCGTGCCCCGGTTCGGGGTGTGCCGTGCGTCGGGAATTCAAAAGTACTAAGGCCTTGACCACTGCGGCATGAATGGCCTACGTTCGGGTTACTTCATTTGCATGGGAAGGGGGATATGCCCTGCAAAAAAGCGGCGAAAGTTTCGCGGCGATGCTTCATCGTGGGCATCCCATGAACGGGGGAGGCGTGTATGGATTCCCGGTGCGCGCCGGGGCTTATGCTCATGCCCATGAACACTGAGGCTCAGGACGACGCGACGCTACGCCGCTGGGGTGTGCTGGTCGTCGAAGACGATAGCCGCGCGCGTGCCTTTTTCGAGGCCAGCGTGCAGCGCAGCCCGCGCCTCTTCTGGCTCGGCAGTGCGGGTACGGTGCAGGAAGCGCTGGGTTGGCTGTCCCGCACCACCACCATTCCCGACGTGCTTCTGGTCGATCTCGGCATGCCCGACGGCACCGGGCTCGACGTGATCCGCGACGCCGTGGCGCGCTTTCCAGGCTGCGAGCCGCTGGTAGTGTCTGTTTTCGGCGACGAAGAGAACGTGCTCGCCAGCATCGAGGCGGGTGCCGTGGGCTACATCCACAAGGACGCCGCGCCGGAGGACATCGCGCAGACCATCGTGGAGATGAAGGCAGGCGCTTCGCCGATCTCGCCCATGATCGCGCGGCGCGTGCTCGCGAAGTACCGCAGCCTGCAATCGGCGGCCGTTCCCGGCGCGCCGCCGGGTGCTGCGCCCGAAGCAGCCGCGGACGAATCCGACCGCGGCCTGCTGTCGGCTCGCGAACACGAGGTGCTGACGCTGATCGCGCGTGGCTTCTCGTACGCGGAGATCGCGCGGCTCAAGGGCCTGAGCGTGCACACCGTGCAGACCCACATCAAGAATCTCTACGGAAAGCTCGCCGTGCATTCCAAGAGCGAGGCCGTTTTCGAAGCGACGCGGCTCGGCCTGTTGTCTCATCCGGGCTGAGCACAGATGCGACCAAAATGGGCGTCGCTGCTGATGCTATGGCTGGCGATGCTCCTCGCGGGTATTGCCGGAGTCTCCAGCGCGGCCACGGCCGCGTCCGAGGCGCCGATCGAACTGCGCCAGGGCACCGTGACGACCACGGTCGACGGCGTCACGCGCACCGAGCCGGTCGAGCTGTCCTACCACTGGGACCGCCAGCACAACGGCCGCCCGGGCATGGCGAGCTTCGACCTGCCGTTCACGCTCGAGGCCGAGGCCGAGACGCCGTGGGGCATTTTCATTCCGCGCGTCGGCAACGTCTTCGAGGTGCAGTTGAACGACGCGCTGCTGCAGGTCTACGGCGACCTGGACCGCAGCAACGACGCCGACTACGCCAAGGCGCCCATCTACGTGCCGGTGCCCGGGCGCCTGTTGCGAAAGGGTGACAACCTCCTGCAGATCCGTCTGCACGCCGACACCGCCCGGCGCGCGGGGCTGTCTCAAGTGGTCATCGGGCCGGCCGCGCCGGTTCGCACCGAACTCTTCGAGAGCGCCTATGCATGGCGCTTCACCGGCTCGGTGCTGCTGATGGCCTTCAGCCTGATCGTCGGCGGCATCGCGCTGGCGCTGTGGCTGACGCAGGTCGATGCCGATGCCAAGGGCGCCCAGCGGCGCGACGGCATCTACTTCTGGGCCGCGCTGGCGGAGTTCTGCTGGGCGGTGCGGGTGGCCGACGGCGTGATCGCCGAGCCTCCCCTGTCCTGGGGGGCCTGGGGCGTGCTGATGGCCGCCTGCTATGCGGGCTGGGCTGCCTCTTCCATGATGTTCGTCTACCACCTCGCGGGGTGGGGGCGCGACCGCCGCTACCAGTGGGTGCGCTGGCCTATTGCCGGCATCGTGGTCGCTACGGTGCTGTTCAGCGCGCTGTCGCTGCAGCGCGAGGAGCCGATGTGGCTCACCGGCTGGCTTGCCGTCCAGATCGTGTTCGTCCTGGCCTTCGTCAGCGCCTTCGCCGTCGACACCCTGCGCAAACCGAGCGCCGAGCGTTTGCTGGTGGCCGGCGCCGCGCTGGTGACAGTGATGTTCGGCGTGCGCGACTGGCTGGTGATCCGCCTCAGCGATGCCTATGGCGAGACCACCTGGGTGCGCTATTCGTCGGTGTTCTTCGGCGTGGCGCTGCTGCTGATCGTGCTGCGGCGCTTTCGTGCGGCGAGCGTGCTGGCGCGCGGATCGGTCGCGGCCCTGGCCGAGCGGGTGGCCCAGCGCGAACGCGAGCTGGCGGCCACGTATGCCGAACTCGAGGCCGCGGCGCGTGACCAGGCGCGCACCCACGAGCGCGAACGCATCCTGCGCGAAATGCACGACGGCATGGGCTCGCACATCACTTCGGCGATCCGGCAGCTGCAGTCGGGCCAGACCAGCTCGGGCGACCTGCTGCGCACGCTGCGCGATTCGCTGGACCAGCTCAAGCTGCAGATCGATTCGATCCACCTGCCGCCGGGCGACGTGGGTGCGCTGCTCGCAGCGGCGCGCTACCGGCTGGAACCCCGCCTGGCGTCTTCGGGCATTGAGTTCGAATGGGCGGTGGACGAGGTGGAGCCGGTAGAGCGGCTCGGCGCGCAAGGCATGCGGCAGTTGCAGTTCCTGCTGTTCGAGGCGATCTCCAACGTGCTGCAGCACGCCCAGGCCACCGTGCTGCGATTCGAGGCCGGGATGCAGGGCACGACGGTGCAACTGCGGGTGATCGACAACGGCAAGGGCTTCGACGCCGTGAAGCATCGGCCGCGGTCGCTGGCGGAGCGTTCGGGGGCCATCGGGGCTCGGCTGACGGTTGAAAGCCGACCTGGGCGCACGGTCGTTCAACTCGAATTCGATTGAGAACCCCGCGCCCGATACGGGGCCCTCGGATGTTCATTCAGAACTGCTTGTAGAACAGCACGTAGCGCGTGATGCCGAGGCTGCGCGCGTTGTAGGCCTCGAACGCCAGGTAATGCACCCGCGTGCCTTCGGCGTACTGCTTGCCAGCAGCGCTGTCGCAATGCGTGTCGCCGGCCGTCTCGGCGGAGCAGTCGATCACCGCCTTGCGCGCCGTGGAGGACAGCGCGATGTTGTCGTTGAAACGGGTGCCTGACTTGGCGAAGCCGTAGGCCGTCAGCACGGCGGGGGCCAGCGCGCCGCTCGGCACGACCCACGCATCCTGGTTGCCAGTGACGCTGATGTCCAGGATGTTCGGCTGACCCGCACTGTTCGCGGGGTAGACCAGGCCAGCGTTGGCATTGGTGCGGGCGACCAGCTGGGTGCGCATGGGCGGCGCCAGGTCGAACAGCGGCTGCTGGCGGATCTCGCCGATCGTTGCTGCGCGAGAGAGAGTGCGCTCGTACTGGATCACGTTGGGTACGCCCGGCTTCGCGTGCACGAACTCGAATTTCCACACGCTTTGGTCCTGCAACTGGCTGATCTGCGTGTCGGTGTATTGGGGGTCGAGCAACCCGATGCCGGGCTCCCGGCTCGCCAGGCTGCCGGGCGTCGACGGGTTCTCGTAGATGCCGCGCAGATTGATGCCGTTGTTGAGCTCCGGCGTGCCGTCGGGCCTGGTCACCACGAGGAACGACAGGCCGGGTTGCGGGATGAAGGTCAGGACCTTGTTCAGCGGCGAAGTCACGATGACCTTGCTGAAGACTGCCGCGCCGCCTTCCTGCCGATTCCGGATCGGGATGCCGTAACCCGTGGTGTACGAGTTGAATGCGGGGGAGTTGATCATGTCGCGGTAAGCGAACACCGGACGCACGTTGGAGGCGTAGACATGGCCGTCCCCGGCGAGTTTGAGCGTGCTGCCCACCTTGCGCACGGTGACGGTGCCGAAGGTGACGTTGTCTCCCACGTCGGTTGCGCGGTAGCTGAGTGCCAGGTCGCCGTTCGGGCGGAAGAACTCGAAGTTGGCGCGGTCCCAGGTGCGGCCCGTGTTTTCTGGGCGGAAGAGGCTGGTGAAGCCGCCCTGGTTGTTGGCGTCGCGGCCCACGCCGAAGCCGCTGTGGAGGTAGCCGGCAGGGTCGTCGCCGACGAAGAGTTCGCGGCAGGCGGGTGCGATCACATCAGTCGGCCCGCCGGTCACTGCCGTTGTGTCGTTCGGCGCGGTGACGCGCTGCGACAGCGGCAGCCGATAGCACGCGTTCAGGCGGTCGACCAGGTCGGCCAGCAAGGGCGGCGGGGGAAGGCCGGCCAGTTGGTCCGGCGTGATGCCCGGCGGCAGAGCCGGAACGGAGGCGTCGCTGCTACGGAAGATGATGGAGGCCGGCGCAGCGCTGTCGCCCGCCGGCAGACCCTTCACCGTGATCTCGATGTTGGCGGCGCCGCTGTCGGGGCGCACGCTGACCAGCAGCGCGTCGAGTACCTTGTCGTGCCCGGTGCCGTCGGCGCTGAACTGGCCGGTGATCGGATCGAAGGTGGCCTGCCCGAGGGCGTCCAGCACCGGCTTCAGCGCGGCAACGAGCGCGGCTGTCTGCTGTTGCAGGCGCGCGTCGGTCACGGTGCCGGCGTCGGCCTGGATGGCCGCCGCCAGATTGGCGGGGCGACCATCCGGCGAGAGCCGAGAGACGATGACCGTGGTCAGCGGCGTGATGTTGGCGGTGCCGCCGTTGTTGGCGAGCGTGCTGTAAAGCGACTGGTCGTCGCGCACCGCGGTGATTACGAGGGGAGCCTTGGTGGCTGCGGACAGCGCGCAGCGGTAGGTGCCTTGCCCGTCGGTCTGGGTGGTGCAGACCGTCGCGCCGCTTTGATCCTGGACCGTGACGGCGGCGCCACCGAAGGCCGCGCCGGTGGCGGCCGTGCCGCTCAGGGTGGGCGAGGTCGAAGCAGAGGAATTCGGGGTGGACGAGTTACCCGAGCCGGCCAGTCCGAAGGGCAGCCCTGAGCTCCCTCCGCCGCCACCGCCGCCGCACGCGACGACCGAAATGCAAAGACCTGTCACGAGCGACAAGCGCAGACGTTGAGACGCCATCCGATCCTCCCTTTTTTATGAATCCCCGAATGTAAGAGCAAGGGGCGAACGACCCGTGACAGTCGGGGATGGGGATTTCCACGGGGGGACACGCGCCGGGGATTCGTATAAGCCGGATAATCCGCCCTCATGTCTGCCGTGTTCAATCAGCCCTCCCTGGCGCGTCGCATTGCGCCCATCTTCCAGGGCTTCGACGGCTTTCTGGCCTTCGCCGTGCTGCTGCTCGCGTTTGCCGGGCTGCTGACCATGTATTCCTCGGGCTACGACCATGGCTCGCGCTTCGTCGACCATGGCCGCAACATGCTGCTGGCCGGCTTCATCATGTTCGTGGTGGCGCAGGTGCCGCCGCAGCGGCTGATGCTGGCTGCCGTGCCGCTCTACACGATGGGCGTGGCGCTGCTGGTGGCGGTGGCGCTGTTCGGCATCACCAAGAAGGGCGCCCAGCGCTGGATCAACGTGGGCGTGGTGATCCAGCCCAGCGAAATCCTGAAGATCGCGATGCCGCTGATGCTGGCCTGGTGGTTCCAGCGACGAGAAGGCCAGTTGCGGCCGCTCGACTTCGTGGTGGCAACGGTGCTGCTGGCGGTGCCGGTCGGGCTCATCATGAAACAGCCCGACTTGGGCACCTCGCTGCTGGTTCTGGCCGCCGGGCTGGCGGTGATCTTCTTTGCCGGGCTGCCGTGGAAGCTGATCGTGCCGCCGGTGCTGATCGGCGCGGTGGCCGTGACGCTGATCGTGGGTTTCGAGTCGAGGCTGTGCGCCGACGGGGTCGACTGGCGCGTGCTGCACGACTACCAGAAGCAGCGCGTGTGCACGCTGCTCGACCCGAGCAAGGACCCGCTGGGCAAGGGCTTCCACATCATCCAGGGGATGATCGCCATCGGTTCGGGCGGGGTGGGCGGCAAGGGCTTCATGCAGGGTACGCAGACGCACCTCGAATTCATTCCCGAGCGGACCACCGACTTCATCTTTGCCGCCTATTCCGAGGAATTCGGGCTGATGGGCAACCTGGCGCTGATTTCGGCCTTCATCCTGCTGATCTTCCGGGGGCTGGTGATCGCGACCAATGCGGCAACCTTGTTCTCGCGCCTGCTGGCGGGGGCGGTCACCATGATTTTCTTCACCTATGCCTTCGTGAACATGGGCATGGTGAGCGGCATCCTGCCGGTGGTGGGGGTGCCGCTGCCGTTCATCAGCTATGGCGGCACGGCCATGGTGACGCTGGGGCTGGGGCTGGGGATCCTGATGTCGATCGCCCGGGCAAGGAAGCTGGCGCAAAACTAGTAGCGCCCGAGTGCCCTTTGGGGCAGCGCGGAAGAGGGCGGCTGCCTAGAATGTCGCGATGATCTCTCGCGAACCCACCATCGAGCGCCTCGCCACGGCGCAACAGCTCCTTCTCACGCCGTTCGGCCTCGACGAATCGCATCTGAGCAAGGCCTTGGCCGAGATCACCGCGCACCGGGTGGACGACGCCGACCTCTACTTCCAGTACACGCGCAGCGAGGGCTGGAGCCTCGAAGAGGGCATCGTCAAGACCGGCAGCTTCAGCATCGACCAGGGCGTCGGCGTGCGCGCGGTCAGTGGCGAGAAAACCGCTTTTGCCTATTCGGACGACATTTCCGAGGCCTCGCTGCTCGACGCGGCGCGCACGGTGCGCTCCATTTCCTCCGCCGGCCGCACGGGCCGTGTGAAGACGCCGGCCCGCAAGATCGCATCGAGCCGCTCGCTCTACGACGGTATCGACCCCATTTCCACGCTCGACAGCACCACCAAGGTGAAGTTGCTCGAGAAGGTCGAAAAGCTGGCCCGCTCGCGCGATCCGCGCGTGGCGCAGGTCATGGCGGGCCTGGCGAGCGAGTACGACGTGGTGCTCGTGGCCCGTGCCGACGGCACGCTGGCCGCCGACGTTCGCCCGCTGGTGCGCCTGTCGGTCACGGTGATCGCAGAGCAGAACGGCCGTCGCGAAATCGGCTCCGGCGGTGGTGGCGGGCGTTTCGGCCTGGCCTATTTCACCGACGAACAGATCGCCGAGTACGTCGACCATGCCGTGAAGGCCGCCCTGACCAACCTCGACGCACGCCCGGCACCCGCCGGCGAAATGACCGTGGTGCTCGGCTCCGGCTGGCCCGGCATCCTGCTGCACGAAGCCATCGGCCACGGGCTCGAGGGCGACTTCAACCGCAAGGGCTCGAGCGCGTTCTCGGGCCGCATCGGCCAGCGCGTGGCGGCCAAGGGCGTCACGGTGCTCGATGACGGCACGATCGCCGACCGTCGCGGCTCGCTCAACGTCGACGACGAGGGCAACGCCAGCCAGCGCAACGTGCTGATCGAGGACGGCATCCTCAAGGGCTACATCCAGGACTCGCTCAACGCGCGCCTCATGAAGGTCAAGCCCACCGGCAACGGCCGGCGCGAAAGCTACGCACACGTGCCGATGCCGCGCATGACCAACACCTACATGCTCAGCGGCGACAAGGATCCGAAGGAAATCGTCGCGAGCATCAAGAAGGGCCTCTACGCCACCAACTTCGGCGGCGGGCAGGTCGACATCACGAGCGGCAAGTTCGTGTTTTCGGCCAGCGAGGCCTACTGGGTCGAGAACGGCAAGATCCAGTACCCGGTGAAGGGCGCGACCATCGTGGGCAACGGCCCCGACGCACTCACCCGCGTGACCATGATCGGCAACGACATGGCGCTCGACTCGGGCGTCGGCACCTGCGGCAAGGAAGGCCAGAGCGTGCCCGTGGGCGTCGGCCAGCCGACGTTGCGCATCGATGGTTTGACCGTAGGCGGTACGGCCTGAGGGCTTGTTAAGCTGCGCTCCTTTCACAACAAGGAGCGTTCGATGAGGATCAGGATCAATTCGTCCGCGGCTCTGTGGGCCGTGACTGCCGTGGTGGTGCTGGCAAGCGCAGGTTGCGCGTCGCGCGGCGGTTCCGGGGGCAGCCAGCCTGCGGCTGCGCCGGCACCTGCAGCCGCCCCCGCGGCACCGGCGCGCGGCGGCGCGAAGGCCGGCATGGATGCCCAGGGCAACGTGGTCGACTCGTCGAAGGTCGAAGCCGGCAGCGGCCGCACCGTCAAGGGCCTCAACGGCTACGAAGGCGAAATCACCGGCAACCCGGCGCGAAACAGCAAGTTTGCGCGCCTGCAGATCGGCATGAGCGCCAGGCAGGTCACCGACCTCGCGGGGCCGCCGACCGATCAGGGCGCGTACGTGACGGGCAAGGCCTTCATTCCGTTCTATTTCGGCAGCGACCGCCACCGTTTCGAAATGACCTACAAGGGTCAGGGCCGCCTCATCTTCGCGGGTGGCGGCATGGGCGAATACACCAGCGGCAACCTGATCTGGATCATCCACAACGCCAACGAGTCGGGCTACCGGTAAACAACGCCGCGCCCGGCCGCTTGATCGGGTTTTTGCTTTCCGTGCTACATTTCGCGCACATGTCCGCCCTCCGCGCTTATTTCTTTGCCTACTTTTGGTTCCCGGTTTCCGGCGGACGAGAGGCGAGCGCGTAAAGCAAACGAACACCCTCCCAAAACCGCCGGTGCCCTGAGCCCCGGCGGTTTTTTTTTGCCCCTGCGATATCCACTCAAACCCGACAGACAAGGAAGCAACCATGAGCACGAACACTGCCCCCGCCAGCGACAGCTGGTATGCGAGCGTCGAAAAAACCAGCAAGACCGACGACGAACGCATCAAGGACATCAACGTGCTGCCCCCTCCCGAACATCTGATCCGCTTTTTCCCGATCCGCGGCACGCCCGTTGAAACCCTGATCGAAGGCACCCGCCGCAATATCCACAACATCATGGCCGGCAAGGACGACCGGCTGCTGGTGATCATGGGTCCCTGCTCGATCCACGACCCGGCTGCCGCGCTCGAATATGCCCGCCGCCTCAAGGTCGAGCGCGAGAAATACGCCGGCACGCTGGAAATCGTGATGCGCGTGTACTTCGAGAAGCCGCGCACGACTGTCGGCTGGAAGGGGCTCATCAACGACCCGTACCTCGACGAAAGCTTCCGCATCGACGAAGGCCTGCGCATCGCGCGCCAGCTGCTGATCGACATCAACCGCATCGGCCTGCCGGCGGGCAGCGAGTTCCTCGACGTGATCTCGCCGCAGTACATCGGCGACCTGATCTCCTGGGGCGCCATCGGTGCACGCACCACCGAAAGCCAGGTGCATCGCGAACTGGCCTCGGGGCTCTCGGCGCCCATCGGCTTCAAGAACGGCACCGACGGCAACATCCGCATCGCCACCGATGCCATCCAGGCGGCGGCGCGCGGCCATCACTTCCTGTCGGTGCACAAGAACGGCCAGGTCGCGATCGTGCAGACCAACGGCAATCGCGACTGTCACGTGATCCTGCGCGGCGGCAAGGCGCCGAACTACGACGCCGCCAGCGTCGAAGCCGCCTGCAAGGACCTCGAGGCCGCCAAGCTGCCGCCCACGCTGATGGTCGATTGCAGCCATGCCAACAGCTCCAAGCAGCACCAGAAGCAGATCGAGGTGGCGAAGGACATCGCCGCGCAGATCGCCGGCGGCTCGAACCGGGTCTTCGGCGTGATGGTCGAAAGCCACCTGCAACCGGGCGCCCAGAAGTTCACGCCGGGCAAGGACCAGCTGTCGGGCCTCGAATACGGCAAGAGCATCACCGACGCCTGCCTGGGATGGGACGATTCGGTACAGGTGCTCGACACGCTCTCGAAGGCGGTCAAGCAGCGCCGGGGCTGAAGCCCGGGTTAGAGCATCCTGGCCAGGTCAGGCCAATGGTGCCGCATCGACGCAGCTTCGTCGCTGTCGGGCGGCACCATCGAAAAGTCGGCGAAATCGAAGCCCGGCCCGACCATGCAGGCGACCAGTGTGTAGTCGCCTGAACTGTGGCCCTGGATCGGCCGGGCCGCTTGCCATTGGCCGGCGGGCACCACATGCTGGGGACGCGTGCCGTGCGCATCGACCGGGCCCAGCCGCACATGGGCCGGCGCCGTGCGCATTGCGGCGTCGCAGGTCCACAGCGTGAGCGGTACGCCTTCCAGATGCACCCAGACTTCGTCGGACAGCACCCGGTGCCAGCGCGAATGCTGGCTCGCTTCGAGCAAAAAGTAGATGCTGGTCAGCGCGCTGCGCGGCGCGCGACCGTCGGTGGGCGTGACGCTCGATGCTGAGCGGAACACCTCGCCGTACCAGCCGCCCTCGGGGTGGGGCTGCAGCTTCAGGGTCTCGATCAGTTCGTGGGCGCGTGTGAGCGGCATGGCGGTCATGATGCCGTCGCCGTGCGCAGCGCCGCAAGCAGTTTGTCGTGCACGCCGCCGAAGCCACCGTTGCTCATGCAGACGATGTGATCGCCCGGGCGGGCCGCGGCCACGATCTGCTTCACCAGCGGCTCGATGGCTCCGACCACCTGTGCGCGGTCGCCCATCGGCGCGAGCGCTGCTGCGGCATCCCAGTCGAGGCCGGCCGTGTGGCAGAACGACAGGTCGGCCGCCTCCAGGCTCCAGGGCAGCTGCGCCGCCATGACGCCCAGCTTCATCGTGTTGCTGCGCGGCTCGAAGGCCGCGAGGATGCGCTCACTTTGCTTGCCAGCAGCATCCAGCTTCTTGCGCAGGCCGTCGAGTGTGGTGCGGATGGCTGTCGGGTGGTGGGCGAAGTCGTCGTAGACCGTGACTGCGCCGCCGCCTTGCTCGACCGTGCCGCGCAGCTCCATGCGCCGGCGCACGTTGCGGAAGCTGCCCAGCGCACGGGCTGCCTCGGCCGGCGCCACGCCCACATGTTCGGCCGCGGCGATGGCGGCCAGCGCGTTCATCTGGTTGTGCAGGCCCGAGAGCTCCCATTCGACTCGGCCTACCAACTCGCCCCGCTGCAGCACGTCGAAGGCGTCGTGCGTGCCGCGCGCCTGCCATTCACCATTCGTGCCGAAGCGCGCGAGTTCGCTCCAGCAGCCTTGGGTCAGCACACGCTGCAGGCTTTCTTCGGTGGCATTCACTACCAGCCGCCCCGTGCTCGGCACGGTGCGAACGAGGTGATGAAACTGTCGTTCGATGGCTGCAAGATCATCGAAGATGTCCGCGTGATCGAACTCGAGGTTGTTCAGCACGGCGGTGCGCGGCCGGTAGTGCACGAACTTGCTGCGCTTGTCGAAGAAGGCCGTGTCGTACTCGTCGGCCTCGATCACGAAGGCCGGGCCGTCGCCCAGCCGGGCCGAGACGCCGAAGTCCAGCGGCACGCCGCCCACCAGGAAGCCGGGCGCCTTGCCGCCCTTTTCCAGCACCCAGGCCAGCATCGACGTGGTCGTCGTCTTGCCGTGCGTGCCGGCCACGGCCAGCACGTGGCGGCCGAGCAGCACATGCTCGGCCAGCCACTGCGGACCGCTGGTGTAGGGCTTGCCGGCGTCGAGGATGGCTTCCATCAGCGGGAACTTGGGGCTTCCGTCGGGCAGCCGCGCGCGGGACACCACGTTGCCGACCACGAACATGTCGGGCGCCAGGGAAAGCTGGTCGGCGCCGAAGCCCTCGATCAGGTCGATGCCGAGGGCGCGCAGCTGGTCGCTCATCGGGGGGTACACGCCGGCGTCGCAGCCCGTGACCCGGTGGCCTGCCTCGCGCGCCAGGGCGGCCACGCCACCCATGAACGTGCCGCAGATACCCAGAATATGAATGTGCATCGGTCGATTCTAGGGAAGCGATGTGCCGCGCCCGTGCTTGGGCCATGTGTTTGTCCCGCGCTTCGTACTGATGTTGATGTGTGGGGCGCGTACTGCGGGCAAAATGCCCCGATGGACACGTCCAAGCGTGAAATTGCCGCCACTGCAGCCCGCCTTGTCGTCGAGGAGGGACTGGAATATGGTCCGGCCAAGCGCCGGGCCCTGCGTGACCTGGGCCTTTCGGCGCGCACCGCGCTGCCCAACAACGACGAGGTCGAGGCCGAGGTGCGCGAGTACATCGAGCTTTTCTGCGCCGATACCCAGCCGCAGGAATTGCATGCATTGCGGCTGCTTGCGCTCGAATGGATGGAGCGCATGGCCGTCTTCCGCCCCCACGTGGGCGGCGCTGTGTGGCACGGAACGGCCACCCGGTTGTCAGACATTTATATTCAGTTGTTTTGCGATGATTCCAAATCGGCCGAAATCGCCCTGATCGATCACCACGTGGACTACGAGCCGCGCATGGTGACCGGCTTTCATGGCGAGCAGGTCGAGGCCCTGAGCGTGCACGCCCCGAGCCGTGCACTCGGCGAGGAAATCGGCGTGCACCTGCTGGTCTACGACCTCGACGACCTGCGCGGGGCCTTGAAGCCCGACGCCCAGGGGCGCGTGCCGCGTGGCGATCTGCCCGCATTGCGCCGACTGATTGAACGAGAAAAGGACAAGTGAATGACTTCTTCGCCCACCCGACGCGGCATGCTCTATGCCGGCGTGGCGGCAGCGGCTGCGGCCGCCGGGCTCGGCGGCGCATGGTGGAAGGAGCGCAGCAGTGGCGCAGCGGGCGGGGAGATGCTCGACGCGGCCTTCTGGGCCCAGAGCTTCGAGCGCCCGGAGGGTGGTGACCTCGTCCTGTCGAGCCTGCGCGGCAAGCCGCTGCTGCTCAACTTCTGGGCGACGTGGTGCCCGCCCTGCGTTGAAGAAATGCCGATGATCGACGCTTTCTTCCGTGCAAATGGCGCCAACGGCTGGCAAGTGGTTGGATTGGCCATCGATCAACCCAGCGCCGTGCGCAAGTTCCTGCAACGCACGCCCGTCACCTACCCAACCGGCCTGGCCGGCCTTCAGGGTACGGAGCTGGTCAAGAATCTGGGCAATACGGGTGGCGGTTTGCCCTTCACGCTGGTCCTGAATGCGAACGGCTCCGTGGCCGCCCGTAAAATGGGCAAGCTCGAGACCACCGACCTGGACACTTGGCGACGCGAACTGGTTCATGGTTAGAATCAGTTCCTTACGCTGGCGTTAGACGCCGAACGCCGAAAATCACCGATTTTCGAACAAGTTATGTCCTGAAGACCGGCTCAGCCGGCACTGGAGTCCCATGGATCTGCGCAAACTCAAGACACTGATCGATCTGGTGTCCGAATCGAATATTTCCGAGCTGGAAATCACCGAAACCGAAGGCAAGGTTCGCATCGTGAAGGGCGGCGGCGCCGCTCCGGTGCAGTATGTGCAAACCCTGGCGGCGCCTCAGGCGGCTGCCGCACCGGCCGCAGCCGGCGCTCCCGCGGCACCCGCCGTGGCCAGCGCACCGGCGGCCGAAGCCGCTCCGGCCGGCCATGCCGTGAAGTCGCCCATGGTCGGCACCTTCTACCGTTCGTCCAGCCCGGGTGCTGCTGCGTTCGTCGAGGTTGGCAGCAAGGTCAACGAAGGCGATACCATCTGCATCATCGAAGCGATGAAGATCCTCAATGAAATCGAGGCCGACAAGTCCGGCACGATCACCCAGATCCTCGGCGAAAACGGCCAGGCGGTCGAATACGGACAGCCGCTGTTCATCATCGAGTGACCATGTTCAAGAAGATCCTGGTTGCAAACCGGGGGGAGATTGCCCTCCGGATTCAGCGTGCCTGCAGCGAGCTCGGCATCAAGGCCGTGATGGTGTATTCCGAAGCCGACCGCGACGCGAAGTACATCAAGCTGGCCGAAGAAGCCGTGTGCATCGGCCCGGCCCCCTCGGCGCAGAGCTATCTCAACATGCCGGCGATCATTTCGGCGGCCGAAGTGACCGATGCCGAAGCGATTCACCCCGGCTACGGCTTCCTGAGCGAGAACGCGAACTTCGCCGAACGCGTGGAGCAGAGCGGTTTCCAGTTCATCGGCCCGACGCCTGACAACATCCGTACGATGGGCGACAAGGTGTCGGCCAAGCAGGCCATGATCAAGGCCGGCGTGCCTTGCGTGCCCGGCTCCGAGGGTGAACTCTCGGACGACGCCGCCACCAACAAGCGCATCGCGCGTGCCATCGGCTACCCGGTCATCATCAAGGCGGCGGGCGGCGGCGGTGGTCGCGGCATGCGCGTGGTGCACACCGAGGCTGCTCTGGTCAACGCGATCCAGATGACCAAGGCGGAAGCCGGCGCGGCCTTCAACAATCCGGCCGTGTACATGGAGAAGTTTCTCCAGAACCCGCGCCACATCGAAATCCAGATCCTCGCGGACAAGCACAAGAACGCGGTTTACCTGGGCGAGCGCGACTGCTCCATGCAGCGCCGCCACCAGAAGGTGATCGAGGAATCGCCCGCGCCGGGCATTCCGCGCAAGCTGATCGAGAAGATCGGCGAGCGCTGTGCGGCCGCCTGCAAGAAGATCAACTACCGCGGTGCCGGCACCTTCGAGTTTCTCTACGAGAACGGCGAGTTCTATTTCATTGAAATGAACACGCGCGTGCAGGTGGAGCACCCGGTGACCGAGTTCACCACCGGCATCGACATCGTCAAGACGCAGATCATGGTCGCGGCCGGCGAAAAGCTGCCGTTCACACAGCGCCAGATCCAGATGCACGGCCACGCCATCGAATGCCGCATCAATGCCGAAGACGCGTGGAAGTTCACGCCGTCGCCGGGTCGCATCACGATGTGGCACCCGCCGGGCGGCCCAGGCGTTCGCGTCGACTCGCACGCGTACACCAACTACTTCGTGCCGCCGAACTACGACTCCATGATCGGCAAGATCATCGTCTACGGCGACACGCGCGAGCAGGCCATGGCCCGCATGCGCACGGCGCTCAACGAAACCGTGATCGAAGGCATCCAGACCAATATCCCGCTGCACCGCGAGCTGATGGTCGATTCCAAGTTCATGACCGGCGGCACCAACATCCACTACCTCGAAGAGTGGCTGGCTGCGCACAAGCGCTGACCCGGGACGCCGCGATGTTCGAACTCCGCCTGATGGCGCCGGAAGACCGGGTCGAAACGCTCGGTGAAGCGCTCGATGCACTCGATGCATTGAGCGTGTCGGTGGAAGACGCCGACGCGCAGACCGACGCAGAGCAGGCGCTTTTCGGCGAGCCGGGCATGCCGCCGCCGAAGGAGGGCTGGCAGCGTTCGCGCGTGATCGCGCTGTTCCCCGACGAGGCGCTCGCCAAAGAGGCTGCGTCGGTGCTCGCGCTGCAAGACTTCTTCGAAGGCTGCGAGGTGCTCGGCATTGCGCCGGTGCCCGAGCAGGACTGGGTGCGCCTGACGCAATCGCAGTTCGCTCCCGTCGAGATCACGCCCGAGTTCTGGATCGTGCCGACGTGGCACGAGCCGCCCGAGCAGGCAAAGGAGGTGATTCGGCTCGATCCGGGCCTGGCCTTCGGCACCGGCACGCATCCCACCACGCGCATGTGCCTGCGGTGGATTGCGACGCAGGGCGACGGCGTGCTGGCCAACCAACGCGTGCTCGACTACGGCTGCGGCTCCGGCATTCTTGCGATCGGTGCGGCGAAGTTCGGCGCAACCGACATCGACGCTGTCGACATCGACGAAGCCGCGGTCTCGTCGACCCGGCTCAATGCCGAGGCCAACGGCGTCCGGCTGAACGCGGGCTTGCCCGAAGCGGCTAAGGGCCACTACGACACCGTGCTCGCCAACATCCTGGCCACGCCGCTCAAGGTGCTCGCGCCGTTGCTGCGCAACCATGTGAAGGCGGGCGGATCGCTGGTGATGGCCGGCATCCTCGAGCGCCAGGCCGATGAATTGAAAGAGGCCTACGCGCCGTACGCAACGCTCGAAGTCAGCGACACCGAGGACGGCTGGATCCTCATGACCGCGCGCTGCTGAGCCGCCTTGCGCCCCTCCCGTGGCGGGGGCTCGACCCTACAATCGCCCGGTCATGAGTCTCGTCACGCGCTGCCCCGCCTGCACCACCACCTTCAAGGTGGTGCGCGACCAGCTTCGCATCTCTGATGGCTGGGTGCGTTGCGGCCGATGCAGCCATGTGTTCGACGCCACGCTCGATCTGCACGAGGCGCCCGATGGTGCAGCGCCGCCGGTGCAGGGCGGTGGCTACATGCCGGGGCTGGTCGAGTCCGCCTCGGAGCCCAAGGTCGCGCCCGAACTTCCTGCGCCACCGCCGCCGCTCGAGTTGGAGCCCTCGTCGCCTGCCGAAGATGCGGACTTCTTCGACGACGAGCCCGAGCAGCAACCTCGGCATGCGCTACCCCCGGAGGCTCCAGCGCCTGCACCGACGCCGGCGTCGCCACCACCACCTCCAGCAGCGCTTGAGTTCTCGCTGTCATTGCCCGAACACGGCATCGTCGCCGACGAGCCATGGTCCGACCTCGACGTCAGCGAACCCGCGTGGAAGCCTCCACCGAGCACGCTGCCGCCGTTCCCGAACATCGACCTGAATCTCGCGTCGCCGCCGCCCGCGCCGCCACCCCCGGCGCCGCCGTTGCCCGTCGCCCCGCGCATCAAGGCAATGCGCGGGCTGATGATCGAGCGAGCGAGCGACGACGGCGCTGAAGGGGAGCGCGAGCAGGAAGAAAAAGACCACGACCAGGTGCAGATGCAGAAGGCGCTGCGCCGCGCCCGCATCAAGTCGGCCAAGATCGCGAGCGCCAAGGCGCGTGAGGAGCGTGCGGCTGCGAAGGCTTCGCCTGTTGTGGTGCAGGCTGAAAGCGAGTCCGACCTTGCGCTCTCCCCGGATTTCGAACTGCCAATAGGGCATCCCTTCGCGGACGACGACGAGTCCTTCGAGAGGGCAACCGGCTTCTGGCAGCGCAAGGGCGTGCGCATCGTGCTGGTCCTGCTGGCGGTGATTGCCGTGCTGCTGCTCATCCTGCAGGTCATCCGCCACGAGCGCGACGGCATTGCCGCGCGCCAGCCCAATCTGCGGCCCGCCTTGGCGGCACTGTGCCAATACACGGGCTGCGAACTCGCGGCCCTGCGCCAGATCGGCGACATCGTGATCGAAGGCGCGGCCTTCGCGCGCGAGAAGAGCGGGGGCAACGACTACCGCCTGAGCTTCACCCTGCGCAATGGCGCCACCGTGCCGCTCGCGATGCCTGCCGTCGAACTCTCGCTGCTCGACACGCAGGAGCGCGCCGTCGTGCGCCGCGTGTTGTTGCCGGCGGACTACGGTGCGCCGACGGTGCTGCAGGCCCGCGCCGACCGCGCAGCCTCGCTGCCACTGACCTTGTCCGCTTCTGAGGCCGCAGCGCTACCGCCGATCGCGGGTTACCGCGTCGAAGCTTTCTATCCCTGAGCGGGGCGCTTGCCTGCACGCGTCCTTTTCTCTTCCATCCACCATTCAACCAACGGCTCAACCATGGCAGCAGTGATTTGCGGGTCCCTCGCGTTCGACACCATCATGACTTTCGAGGGCCGGTTCGCCGACCAGATTCTTCCGGACCAGCTGCACATCCTCAATGTGTCGTTCCTGGTCCCGACGCTACGGCGCGACTTCGGCGGCTGTGCCGGCAACATCGCCTACAGCCTCAATGCACTGGGCGGCACTGCGCTACCGATGGCCACGCTCGGCAGCGACGGCGCCTCGTACCTCGAGCGCATGCGCTCGCTGGGCATCGACACCGAGTTCGTGCGCCAGCTCGACGACACCTTCACTGCGCAGGCGATGATCATGAGCGACATCGACAACAACCAGATCACCGCCTTCCACCCCGGCGCGATGCAGCAGGCGCACATCACGAAGGTGGCTGCGCGCGACGACATCAAGCTCGGCATCATCGCGCCCGATGGCCGCGACGCGATGCTGCAGCACGCGGAGCAGTTCGCTGCCGCCGGCATTCCGTTCGTGTTCGATCCGGGCCAGGGTTTGCCGATGTTCGACGGCGAGGCGCTGCGTCATTTCGTCGATCTCGCGAGCTGGGTGGTGGTGAACGACTACGAAGGAAAGATGCTGTCGCAGCGCACCGGCTGGAGCCTGGCCGAGATCTCGAAGCGCGTGCGCGGACTGGTGGTCACGCTGGCGGCCGAGGGCTGCGAGATCTGGACTGACGGCGAGCGCGAGCACGTGCCGGGCGTGGTGGCCACCGAAGTGGTCGAGCCCACGGGCTGCGGCGACGCATGGCGTGGCGCGCTGCTGTTCGGTCTGGAAAAGGGTTGGCCGCTGGCGCAGTGCGCAGCGCTGGGCAACAAGGTCGGCGCGATCAAGATCGCGCAGCGTGGCCCGCAGAACTACGAGATCGATCGCAAGGCCCTGGGTCTCTGATCTTCTTCCCGCAGAAGCGCCAATAAAAAAGCCCGACACCGCGAGGTGTCGGGCTTTGCGCCTTCAAGGCCGCTGAGAAACTCAGGGCTTGCTGGCCGTGGGGAACGGCCAGGCTGCCTGGGGATTCAGCGTCGTTTGCGCCGCAGGGGCAGGCGCTACGGCTGCAGCCTTGGCGGGCGCAGCGGCCTTGGGAGCCTTCTTCGCAGCAGGCTTTTTGGCAGCAGGCTTTTTCGCGGCTTTCTTGGCCGCAGCCTTTTTCGCAGGCGCCTTCTTGGCAGCAGCCTTCTTCGCAGGCGCCTTCTTGGCGGCGGCCTTCTTTGCCGGGGCCTTCTTGGCAGCAGCCTTCTTCGCAGGCGCCTTCTTCGCTACGGCCTTCTTCGCCGGAGCCTTCTTGGCAGCGGCCTTCTTGGCCGGTGCTGCCTTCTTGGCGGCTACCTTCTTCGCAGGAGCCTTCTTGGCAGCGACCTTCTTGGCCGGTGCCTTCTTGGCGGCTACCTTCTTTGCCGGAGCCTTCTTAGCGGCCACAGCCTTCTTTGCCGGAGCCTTCTTTGCAGCGGCTTTCTTAGCCGGCGCTTTCTTTGCAGTTGCCATTTCTATTTCTCCTTGATCAAGTTGAAAAAATCAACCTATTGAAGCACTCCACGCACGTTGGGTAGCGTGAAGCGATTCATGGCGTTGAGATCTGAGCCCCAGCACCATGAACACCTGAGCCCCAGTCCATGCCGCGCTCTTTGGCGCGATCGGTGGCAAGGGCAATTCTTGAATTCATTAATTCTTGTCGAAAGATTCAATCCCAGGAGAGCGCACCACCCGACTGGTACTCGATCACGCGGGTTTCGAAAAAGTTGCGCTCTTTCTTCAGGTCAATCATTTCGCTCATCCAGGGGAACGGATTTTCTTCGTTCGGGAAGAGCGTTTCGAGGCCGATCTGCTGTGCACGCCGGTTGGCGATGTAGCGCAGGTAGCCCTTGAACATGGAGGCGTTCATGCCGAGCACGCCACGTGGCATGGTGTCTTCGGCGTATTTGTATTCGAGCTCGACGGCGCGCATGAAGAGCGCCTTGATCTCGGCCTTGAACTCGGAGGTCCAGAGGCCGGGGTTTTCGAGCTTGAGCTGGTTGATCAGGTCGATGCCGAAGTTGCAGTGCATCGACTCGTCACGCAGGATGTACTGGTACTGCTCGGCAGCGCCGGTCATCTTGTTCTGGCGGCCCAGCGCGAGGATCTGCGTGAAGCCGACGTAGAAGAACAGGCCTTCCATCAGGCAGGCGAACACGATGAGCGACTTGAGCAGCGTCTGGTCGGTCTCGTGGGTGCCGGTCTTGAAGTTCGGGTCGCTGATGGCGTCGATGAACGGGATCAGGAACTGGTCCTTCTCGCGGATCGACGGCACTTCGTTGTAGGCGTTGAAGATCTCGCTCTCGTCCAGGCCGAGCGACTCGACGATGTACTGGTACGCGTGCGTGTGGATCGCTTCCTCGAAGGCCTGGCGCAGCAGGAACTGGCGGCATTCGGGGGCCGTGATGTGGCGATAGGTGCCCAGCACGATGTTGTTGGCGGCCAGCGAGTCGGCGGTCACGAAGAAGCCGAGGTTGCGCTTGACGATGCGGCGCTCGTCTTCGGTCAGGCCGTTCGGGTCTTTCCAGAGCGCGATGTCGCGCGTCATGTTCACTTCCTGCGGCATCCAGTGGTTGGCGCAGGTGGCGAGGTACTTTTCCCACGCCCACTTGTACTTGAACGGCACCAACTGGTTGACGTCGGTCTGGCCGTTGATGATGCGCTTGTCGGAAGCCTTGACGCGTTGGGTGGCAGCAGGCGTTGCTACTGCGGCGGCAACTGGACGCACGACCGCGCCGTCATCGAGCGCGCGGAGCGCGGGTTGCGCAATCGACGAAGTCGGAGCGTCCACCGAACGGCCTGCGGGCAAGCCGCTGGTCGATGCGTTGTGGTGCTGCAATCCTTGTTGCATATCCTTTGGTAAGGAGGGCTTGACTTCTTCGTCCCAGGTCAACATAGAAAAATCCAATGCTCAAATTATCGGAGTAACGATGTGAGTTGCAAAGTGCTCGTTCACATCGCACGCCATTTATGTGGTTGTTATGTTGCTCGCATGCATCGCGCGATGTCAGTCAATGCCTTCATTGAGTGAACGTCGCGCGATTTTTTGCATGCACCTCACTGACTCACTGTCGCGAGCATCGACGCGTTATTGGCACGCTTCACAGGTCGGATCGTCCACACCGCAGAACGCGATGTCGGTGGCGGGCATTGCGCTCATCTGTGCCTTCGCTGCAGCAGCGGCGGCTTCGAGTGCGCTCATGCCCGAGGGTGCGTCGTTGCCCGACGACACCGCGTTGAGACGGCCCGATTGCACCGTCGACTTCTCGGCGTGCGTCGCGCTCTGCGTACGCAGGTAGTACGTGGTCTTCAGGCCGCGCAGCCACGCGAGCTTGTAGGTGTCGTCGAGCTTCTTGCCCGATGCACCGGCCATGTAGATGTTCAGCGACTGCGCCTGGTCGATCCACTTCTGGCGACGCGCAGCGGCTTCGACCAGCCACGTGGTTTCGACTTCGAACGCGGTGGCGTAGAGCGCCTTCACATCCTGCGGCACGCGGTCGATAGGACGCAGCGAACCGTCGAAGTGCTTCAGGTCCATCACCATCACGTCGTCCCACAGGCCCAGGCGCTTCAGGTCGCGCACCAGGTAGTGGTTGATCACGGTGAATTCGCCCGACAGGTTCGACTTGACCGACAGGTTGCCGAAGCAGGGTTCGATCGAAGCGTCCACGCCGATGATGTTCGAGATGGTCGCCGTCGGTGCGATGGCCACGCAGTTCGAATTGCGCATGCCGTCGGCCTTGATCTTCGAGCGCAGCGCGTCCCAGTCGAGGGTAGCCGAGCGGTCGACTTCGACGTAGCCGCCGCGTGCCTTTTCCAGCAGGTCGAGCGAGTCGATCGGCAGGATGCCCTTGTCCCACAGCGAGCCCTTGTAGCTCGAGTACTTGCCGCGTTCACGCGCCAGGTCGGTCGAGGCCCAGTAGGCGTGGTAGCAGATGGCTTCCATCGACTCGTCGGCGAACTGCACGGCTTCTTGTGATGCGTACGGAATGCGCAGTTCGTACAGCGCGTCCTGGAAGCCCATCAGGCCCAGGCCGACCGGACGGTGGCGCAGGTTCGAGTCGCGCGCCTTCTTCACGGCGTAGTAGTTGATGTCGATCACGTTGTCGAGCATGCGCATCGCCGTGGAGATCGTCTTCTTCAGCTTTTCCTGGTCGACCTTGCCGTCCTTCAGGTGCTGCAGCAGGTTCACGGAACCCAGGTTGCAGACGGCGGTTTCGGTGTCGCTGGTGTTCAGCGTGATCTCGGTGCAGAGGTTCGACGAGTGCACCACGCCTGCGTGCTGCTGCGGCGAGCGCACGTTGCAGGCGTCCTTGAACGTGATCCAGGGGTGGCCGGTCTCGAACAGCATCGTGAGCATCTTGCGCCACAGGTCGGTCGCCTGGATGGTGCGCGCGGGCTTGATGTCGCCGCGGGCAGCCTTCTCTTCGTAGGCCACGTAGGCCTTCTCGAAGTCGGCGCCGAACAGGTCGTGCAGGTCGGGCACGTTGGAGGGCGAGAACAGCGTCCAGGTGCCCTTTTCCATCACGCGGCGCATGAACAGGTCGGGGATCCAGTTGGCGGTGTTCATGTCGTGCGTGCGGCGGCGGTCGTCGCCGGTGTTCTTGCGCAGCTCCAGGAACTCCTCGATGTCGAGGTGCCAGGTTTCGAGGTACGTGCAGACAGCGCCCTTGCGCTTGCCGCCCTGGTTCACGGCCACTGCCGTGTCGTTCACCACCTTCAGGAACGGCACCACGCCCTGCGATTCGCCGTTCGTGCCCTTGATGTGGCTGCCGAGCGCGCGCACGCGGGTCCAGTCGTTGCCCAGGCCGCCGGCGAACTTCGACAGCAGCGCGTTTTCCTTGATCGACTCGTAGATGCCGTCGAGGTCGTCGGGCACCGTGGTCAGGTAGCAGCTCGACAGCTGCGAGCGCAGCGTGCCGGCGTTGAACAGCGTGGGCGTGCTCGACATGAAGTCGAACGACGACAGCACTTCGTAGAACTCGATGGCGCGGGCTTCGCGGTCGATTTCGTTCAGCGACAGGCCCATGGCCACGCGCATGAAGAAGGCCTGCGGCAGCTCGATGCGGGTCTTGCGCACGTGCAGGAAGTAGCGGTCGTACAGGGTCTGCAGGCCGAGGTAGTCGAACTGGTTGTCACGCTCGGCCTTCAGCGCCGCGCCCAGGCGGGGCAGGTCGTACTGCAGCAGCTTTTCGTCGAGCAGGTCGTTGTCCACGCCCTTCTTGATGAACTGCGGGAAGTAGTCGGCGTAGGCGGTGGCGCGGTCGACCGGCATCACTTCGCGGCCGATGATCTCCTTGAAGATCGTGTGCAGCAGCAGGCGCGCGGTGGCGAAGGTGTAGTCGGGGTCTTTCTCGATCAGCGTGCGGGCCGCCAGGATCGAAGCCTTGTAGACCTCGTCGAGCGGCACGCCGTCGTACAGGTTGCGCATCGTCTCGGCGACGATGGGGGCGGACGTGATGCTGTCGCCCAGGTTTTCGCAGGCCGACTCGATCAGGCCCTTGAGTTCGTTCAGGTCAAGGGTGACGAGCTCGCCGTTGTCCAGCACGTGCAGTGCGGGCGCGGCCGGCACGTCTTGCTCGCCCTGCTTCGAGCGCTCCTGCGTGCGGCGTTCGCGGTACAGCACGTAGGCGCGGGCAATTTCATGGTGGCCGCCGCGCATCAGGCCGAGTTCGACCTGGTCTTGCACGTCTTCGATGTGGAAGGTGCCGCCGCCCGGACGCGAGCGCACCAGCGCGCGGATCACGCCCTGCGTGAGCACGTCGACCGTTTCGCGCACGCTGGCCGAAGCCGCGCCCTGAGTGCCGTGCACGGCCAGGAAGGCTTTCATCATCGCGATGGCGATCTTGTTCGGCTCGAAGGGCACGACAGCGCCGTTGCGGCGGATGATCTGGTAGTGGGCCAGGTTCTGGCCGGTGGGGGAGCCAGCAGTGTCTCGCTGCTGTTGCGGTGGCGTCGAGGGAACGGCACGCGGGGTCGATTGGGGGTTCAGGGCAGTTTGCATTCGCTTCCTCTCGGTTGGCAATTCTTGTTGGATGGCGGCGCCTGGGCCGGGCGCTGCGCCGGTGTGGATGACCGGACAGGGGACACTATATCTAGGGTGCGGGGGGTGTACAACCCACTAGATGTAGCGTTTTCCTATGGATACAAGGATTGCCGGTATTACTTCCGCCATAGGACACGGCCAGCGATGCCGCTTGAATACTGGCCTATGGTCTCTCAACCCGCATGGGGCTTGGCTTGCAAGCCGATTTGGGCCTGCAGGCCGCATGGTTGCTGAATCGCGCGGTTGCTATTTTCGCATTGCTGCGCTGCAAGAGCGACGCATCACGAGGTGCCGCACGATTGAAAAAATTAGCGCTGCACCACCTGCGGCGGAAACATCTGTGGATTCCAGCCGAGCTGTTCGCGCAGCAGGCGCCAGTCGAAGCCCGCGCCCGGATCCTGTTTGCGGCCCGGCGCGATGTGCTCGTGGCCGGCGATGTGCGCGATCGCGTAGTGCTGCGCGATCGCGGCACACAGGCTCGCGAGCGTCTCGTATTGCGGCTCTTCGAAGGGCTGGCCTTCGAGGCCTTCGAGCTCGATGCCGACGGAGTCGTCGTTGCAGTTGCCGCGGCCGCGCCACGACGACACGCCGGCATGCCAGGCACGGTCGTCGCAGCTCACGAACTGCCAGAGTTCGCCGTTGCGGCGCACGAAGAAATGCGAGGACACCTCGAGGCCGCGGATCGACTGGAAGTAGGGGTGTGCGTCCCAGTCGAGCTGGTTGGTGAACAGTTGCTGCACCGCGTCGCCGCCATATTCGCCGGGCGGCAGGCTGATTGAATGCAGCACGATGAGGTCGGTCTGCGCGCCCGCGGGACGGGGCCCGAAATTCGGCGAGCGCAGCGCCTTCGCGAAGCGGTACCAGCCGGCTTGCCAGAGCCCGCTGTCGTTGGCTTCAGTCGTCGACATGGCTGCTCGCGCCATCGTCGCCGTTGGGCGTGGTGATGCCCAGTCGCGCGATGCGGTAGCGGATCTGGCGCAGGCTCATGCCGAGCCGCGCGGCGGCCGCGGTGCGGTTGAAGCCGCTCTCGTGCAGCGCACGCACGAGGATCTCGCGCTCCTGCTGATCGAGATAAGCCTGCAGGTCGGAGGGCAGCGGCGGCGGCGCGACCTTGGGCGGCGCCACCGGCACGCTCGGAAGCGGAGCCAGCGCGACAGGCGCGTCGGCGACGGGCGATAGCGGCGCTGGCGCGGACGCCGCGGCTTCGGCCGCAGCAGTGAAGCCGCCCATCAGGTCGAGATGAAGTTCGTCGCCGTCGTTCAGCGCCACTGCGCGGTGCAACAGGTTTTCGAGCTCGCGCACGTTGCCGTTCAGCGGATGCTGCGCGAGGCGGCGCAGCAGTTCGTTCGACAGATGCGGCACGGGCAGGCCGCCGTCCTGTGCGATGCGCGAGAGCAGCGCGGCGCACAGCGCGGGCAGGTCCTCACGGCGGTCGCGCAGCGCGGGCACGGCGATCTCGATCACGTTGAGGCGGTAGAAAAGATCCTGGCGGAAGCGGCCGGCTTGCACTTCGGCGTGCAGGTCTTTATGAGTGGCACTGACGATGCGCACGTCGACAGCTTCTTCCTGCGTCGAGCCGATCGAGCGCACGCTGCGCTCCTGGATCGCGCGCAGCAGCTTCGACTGCATGGCTAGCGGCAGGTCGCCGATCTCGTCGAGAAACAGCGTGCCGCCGCGCGCGGCCTGGAAGTAGCCGTCACGGTCTTGCGAGGAGCCGGTGTACGAGCCCTTGCGCGCGCCGAAGAATTCGGCCTCGAGCAGGTTCTCGGGAATCGCGCCGCAGTTCACCGCGACGAATGGGCCTTCGCTGCGCTGGCTGCAGGCATGCACCGCGCGCGCAACCAGCTCCTTGCCGGTGCCCGATTCGCCGCGCACCAGCACCGGCGCCATGCCGCGCGCCACCTTGGCGATGCGCGACTTGACGAGGCGCATAGGCTCCGATTCGCCCACGAGACGGTCGAGCGCGGCGATGCCGGTGCCGGAGGTGACCACCGTTGCGTCGGCGCTGTTGTTGCTCGCGGGTACCGCTTGCACGGGCTTGGCCACCGGCTGCGGCGCCAGCCGCGCCTGCACGGCGGAAGCCACGACGGCGCGGAACTGCTTCAGGTCGACCGGCTTCGTGAGGTAGTCGAAGGCGCCGGCCTTCAGCGCTTCCACCGCGTTCTCGGCCGAGCCGTATGCCGTCATCACCACGCAGCGCTCGCTGCGCTGGGCCTTCTGGATGCGGTGGATGATCTCCATGCCCTGCCCGTCGGGCAGCCGCATGTCGGTGATCACGGCGTCGAAGCGGCCGGCCTCCAGGTGCTGCCAGGCTTCTGACACGCTGCCCGCGGCCTCGACGCGATAGCCCTCGCGCAGCAGCGTCAATTCATAGAGCGTGCGCAGGTCGGGTTCGTCGTCGATGACCAGGATCTGCGCCGGTCGCTGGGTGGAAGGGGGGGGGGTGCTCACGGCGCTATTGTGTCAGCCGGTTTTCGCTGGGGGCGAAGCTGACGAAGAATTCGTTGCCCTCGGGCCCGCCCGGCACCAGCGCGCGCCGCTCGTAGCCGATGGTGGCACCATGCCGCCGGCACAGCTCGCGGCACAGGAACAGGCCGAGCCCGCTGGAGCGGCTCTCGGAAGAAAAGAAAGGCTCGAACAGGTGCCGCTGCACCGCCGGCTCCAGCGGCGCGCCGTCGCTCCACACCATCAGGCTGGGGCGGTTGGTGCCGCTGCGCTGCAGCGCGGTCAGCACCTGGATCGAGTCTTCGCGCTTGCCGGCGTAGCGCGAGGCGTTGTCCAGCAGGTTCACGATCAGGCGGCGCAGGTGCTCGGCGTCGAAGCGCACCTCGCTGCTGGGCGCATCGAGCGACACCAGCACGCCCTTGCGCTGGGTCTGGCGCACCCATTCCTCGGCCAGCACCTGCACCGCAGGGTCGAGCACGACCTGCTCGCCGAGCGACAGCACGCGCTGCTGGCGGGCGCGCGAGACGTCGAGCACGTCGTCCACGATGCGCGCGAGCCGCTGCGCGTTGTGCTGCACCATGCTCGTGAGCTTGCGGTGCGCCGGGTCTGTCAGGTCTTCGTTGAGCAGCGCGCTGGCCTGGGTGATGGCGGCCAGCGGGTTGCGGATTTCATGCGCCACGGCCGCCGACATGCGGCCCATTGCGGCCAGCTTCTCGGTGCGGATGCGGGCTTCGAGCTCGCGCAGGTCCTGCAGGAACATCACGCACAGGCTGTCGATGCGCTTCTCGCTGGTGGGCGTGAGCCGCGTGCGCACGCGCACCTCGCGCGCCGCGCCGCGCACCTGCGCCACCGGGATTTCTTCCGTCTGCGGCGCCCGCCGCGCGAAGGTCTGGCGCGCCAGCGCGGCCAGTGCATGCCATGCGGGCTGGGCATGCAGCGGGAACGGCAGCGTTAGCTTCGCCAGGCCCTGGCCAAGGATGGCATCGGCTGCTGGGTTGGCCGCATGTACCAGGCCTTCGGCGTCGATCACCAGCACGCCTTCGCTCAGCGTCTCGATCACCAGGTCGTTGACCTGCGCCTGCATCTGCGCGCTGCTGCGGCTGCGCTGCGCCACGGCTTCCTCGCGCGCCAGCCGGCGGGCCATTTCGTGCGCGAGCAGCGCCACCACGAAGAGACCCGTGCCGGTGAGCGCCGCCTGCACGAAGCGCGGCGAAGAATCGCCCGGCTGCTGCAGCCAGTGCCAGCCCGCGTCGGCCAGCAACAGCAGCGTGACCGTGGCGGTGGTGCCCAGGCTCACGATCATGGTGCCCAGCACCGCGCTCATGAGCACCGGCAGCGCGAACAGCGGCGTGTAGTTGACGTTGCCGCCCTGCAGCACCTGCAAGGCGGTGAAGGCGGCCAGATCGATGCCGATGGTCAGCAGCCAGAGCGCGGCAAAACCGCGGATCGGCGGCTGCACGCGCGTGTAGCGCATGCCCAGCCAGGTCGCGGCGAGGTAGAGCGCCGAGATGGTGATGGCCACCGGCTGCATCGTCTGCCCGATGACAAAGGCCACGCCCTGCAGCAGCATCAGCACCAGCGCGATGAAGCAGCGCGCGGCCATGAAGCCACGCCAGAGCCGGATCAGCGCCGAGCTTTCGCCAGTGCCCTGGTCGAGCACGTCCCAGTCGGTGACCGGCTCGCCGCGCGACCAGAGGGGGGCGCTCATTGGGGCGTTGCGGCTTCGCGGTGCGCGGTGCTGCAATAGACCGCGCCGCCGGGGCCGGCGATGGCATCGGTCGCCGGCAGGTGCAGGCCGCAATGGGCGCAGCGCACCATGGCCTGCGGCGGGCCGGCTGGTGCGGGGGGGCGCTGCTGCGCCTTGGCCGCGCGCTCGCGCATGGCGTCGCGCATTTCTTCGCGGCGATTCTTGCGCCAGAGCCAGATCGCGACCCAGAGCACCGCGAGGACGAGGAGGTATTTCATTTCAGACGGGAGGACGCGCAAGCACCACTTCGAGCACGAAGCGTGAACCCACGTAGGCCAGCAGCAACAGGGCCGAGCCGGCGTACAGCACGCGGCGCGCAGTGCGGCCGCGCCAGCCGAAGCGGGCCCGGCCGATCAAAAGGATCGCGAAGGTGATCCAGGCGAGCACCGAGAAGATGGTCTTGTGGTCCCACTTCCAGACGCGGCCGGCGGCACCGTACAGCTGCTCGCTGAACAGCAGGCCGGCCAGCAGCGTGGCCGACAGCAGCACGAAGCCTGCGGTGACGAAGCGAAAGGTGAGCCGTTCGAGCGTGAGCAGCGGCACGCCGCCCTGCGGCTCGGCGGTGGCCAGGCGGATCTGCTTTTCGGCACGGGTGATCAGCCAGGCGTGCACGACAGCGGCACCGAACAGGCCGTACGAGGCGATGCCCAGCGCCAGATGCAGCGGCAGCCACGGCGAAGCCGTGACGTGCAGCGGCGTACCGGGAAACAGGATGGCCAGCAGCACCGCGGCCGCGCCCAGCCAGGCGAGCGCGCGCCGCACCTTCAATTGGGGATACATGCGGCTTTCGACCGCGTAGACGGTGAGCACCAGCCACGCGGTGACCGACAGGGCGGGTGCGAAACCGAAGCGCGGCTCGCTGCCGATGAGGCCGTGGGCCAGCACGGCGGCATGCAGAATCCACGCAATTCCGAGGGCCCACTGGGTCGATTGACGGCTCAGTTTGGCACCGGCACCGGCAACGAAACCGTAGGCAACCGCAGTGGCGATGCCCAGCGCCACGCCGAGCGGGGAGGGGATCGCTAAAATCATCGGCCGGAGTGTACCGGCTGAATTAAGACCTCCCCCAGGCTTCGCGCACTTCGTGTCGCTTCGCCAACCCCCTCACCGGGGGCAACACCAGCGGCCCGGCGAAGCCGGTTCCGCGGTGTTCCACCAGGGCGGGGCGGCGATACTGGCTTCAGATTTTTCGTTTCCTGCGATTTTCCATTTGTCCCGCCCCAGCGGGCAGCAAGGCTTCCTCTTCATGGCCACCGCCCTCACAGAAAAGTTCTCCCGCCTCGTCAAGACGATGAGCGGCCAGGCCCGCATCACCGAAAGCAACGTGCAGGACATGCTGCGCGAAGTGCGCATGGCGCTGCTGGAGGCCGACGTGGCGCTGCCCGTGGTGCGCGACTTCGTCGCCCGCGTGAAAGAGAAGTCGCTCGGCCAGGAAGTGCTGGGCTCGCTCAAGCCGGGCCAGGCGCTGGTCGGCATCGTCAATCGGGAACTCGCCGCAACCATGGGCGAGGGCGTGTCCGACATCAACCTCGCGGCCCAGCCGCCGGCGGTGATCCTGATGGCCGGCCTGCAAGGTGCCGGCAAGACCACCACCACCGCCAAGCTCGCCAAGCACCTGATCGAAAAGCGCAAGAAGAAGGTGCTCACCGTGTCGGGCGACGTGTATCGCCCAGCCGCCATCGAGCAGCTCAAGACCGTTACCAAGCAGGCCGGCGCCGAGTGGTTCCCGAGCACGCCCGACCAGAAGCCGCTCGACATCGCACGCGCCGCGCTCGACCACGCCAAGCGCCACTACTTCGACGTGCTGCTGGTCGACACGGCCGGCCGCCTTGCCATCGACGAAGTGCTGATGACCGAAATCAAGCAGCTGCATGCGGCGCTCGACCCGGTCGAAACCCTGTTCGTGGTCGATGCCATGCAGGGCCAGGACGCGATCAACACCGCCAAGGCCTTCAAGGAAGCGCTGCCGCTCACCGGCATCATCCTGACCAAGACCGATGGCGACTCGCGCGGCGGTGCGGCGCTGTCGGTGCGCCAGGTCACGGGCGTGCCGATCAAGTTCGCGGGCACCAGCGAGAAGATCGACGGCCTGGAGGTGTTCGACGCCGAGCGCCATGCGGGCCGCATCCTGGGCATGGGCGACATCGTCGCGCTGGTCGAGCAGGTCACGGCCGGTGTCGACGTGGCGGCGGCGCAGAAGCTCGCCGCCAAGGTCAAGAGCGGCGCGGGCTTCGACCTCAACGACTTCCTCGGCCAGTTGCAGCAGATGAAGCAGATGGGCGGCCTCTCCAGCCTGATGGACAAGCTGCCCGCGCAGATGGCCGCCAAGGCCACCGAAGCCGACATGACCCGCGCCGAGCGCGACATCCGCCGCAAGGAAGGCATCATCAACAGCATGACGCCGCTGGAGCGCCGCAAGCCCGAACTGCTGAAGGCCACGCGCAAGCGCCGCATCGCGGCCGGTGCCGGCGTGCAGGTTCAGGAAGTGAACCGCCTGCTCAACGAGTTCGAGCAGATGCAGGGGATGATGAAGAAGATGAAGGGCGCCGGCCTCATGAAGATGATGAAGAAGATGGGCGGCATGAAGGGCATGGGCGGAATGGGTGGGCCCGGCGGTCCCAAGCTGCCGTTCTAGGCGAACGCTTCGCCCCTCCATATATATAAGAAGGCCCGCCGGTTCGCACTGGCGGGCCTTCTGTCTTCAGGTCTGCACTTCGTAGACCGTCTCGTGCGCTTCAACGGGCGCGGGCAACTCCCAGCGATGCAGCATCCGCTCGATGCCCGCGTTCGACAGCGTCGTGTCGCGCTCGCGGTTGCGGCGCATCAGCTCTGCGTGTGGCGCTTCCAGGTACACCAGTTCGATCTGCGCGTGGTAGGCCCACAGCAGGTCGAGCGTCTTGGTGCGCATCTGCTGGCTCAGGTGCGTGGCGTTCCAGACGAAGCGCTCCTGCTTGCGCAGCAACGCCTTCGCCTGGTCGACCGCGTGATGCGCCGCGAGCCCGTCGTTCTCGCCGTGCTTCAGGCCTAGTTCGGCGCGTGCATCGTCGAAGGACACAACCGGCCAGCCCTTGCGGTGCCGTGCTGCCCAGTGGTTCTTGCCGCTGGCCGGCAGGCCGCACATCACCGTTACCCGTGAGCCCGGCGTCTGGAACAGCGGGTAGTCGGGGCTGGTGTCGGCTCCGCGGAAGTAGGCCAGGCGCGTGTGGGCATCGACCATTTTTCGCGGGCCTTCCCAGCAGCCTTCTTCCTGCGCCAGCTCCTCGAAGAGCGCGATGTCGGCCATGCTGTCCGCGCGCTTCTCGTAGTGGCGGCCGAGCATGTCGCAGCGCGCCACGCAACACAGGTCGGGCAGGCTCAACTCCCAGGAGAGCTTGTGCACCAGCCACTCCGGCCGCACGCCCTTGCGCGAGGCGAAGGCATGGAACGGCACCTGGTGCACGGCGATGATCCGGCATACGGCCTCGCGCAGCGCGAAAGGCACGCGGGCCTTCCACATCAGCACCCGCACGTCGACCGCGCCGCGGCGCGAGTGGCCGGGCTGGCCGATGCGGCCGCTGGCTTCGTCGATCACCGTGGTGTCGGGCTTGGCGATGTCGTGCAGCAGGCAGGCCATGAACAGCACGAAGCGGCCGTCGGCATCGGCGCGCTGGTAGTGCGCGTCCTGCATCAGCGCGTCGAGCACCATGCGCGTATGGATGCCGACGTTGCCTTCGGCGTGGTAGTACGGATCTTGCGGCGTCTCTTCGAGGCGCAGCAAGGCCGGCAGCAGGTCGCAGCATTGCGCCCAGTCGGTGCCTTTGTCGGGCGTGGGCACCAGGGCGCGCAGATCGTCGTATGTCATCGCGGCCTCCCTTGGGTTGCGAGTTCGGCGGGGTCGCGCAAGGTGCGCAGCCCCAGGTCTTGCCAGGTGACCGGCGGCGTCGGTGCGTAGAGATCTACGCCCGGCGCGAGCTGGTTGGGCAGCACCGGCCGGCGGCTGTGGTGCGAGCCCGAGTCGAGGATGGTCTGGACGAAGTCCGGGCGCACCCACTTGTAGCGGCCCGTCACCTGCCCATCCGATTCGGTCTTGAGGTACAGGCCCTCGGCCAGATCGGACAGGTCGGTCTGCTGGCGCACGAGATCGAGCGGCTGGCCTTCGTGCGCCACCGCGTCCTCGAAGGCCGTCTTCCAGTCCGCGCTGCGCGCCAGCGAAGGCCGCACGAGGGCACGCAGTGCTTTGGCATGGCGCGGCATCTCGCCTTCGTAGAGCACGGGCACCGGCAGCACGGGGCTGCCCACGAGCAACGCATGCCGCGCCGGTGTCGAGAGAAAGCGCTGCGCCTGCCGGTCGTAGATGTCGAACTCCAGGAAGAAGGCCGGCAGCCGGTCGTACCAGCAGCTGTGCTTGGCAAAGCACCATTCGCCGTACATCACGTAGCGGTCTTCGAGGCGCTCCAGCAGCGCTGCTTCATGGGCGGCGGCCCAGTGCTTGAACAGGTTGAACTGCCGCTCGTCGGCGCCGCCTGCGAGGTAGTGACCGCGCGATTGCAGCAGCAGTTCGCCCGCCGAAGTGAACGACACGGCCGCATTGGCGCCATCGAGTTTTTCCTCGATGACCACGTGCTGGCCATGCAGCGCCGACAGCGGCGTCTGGCCGTCGTCGCTGTCGCCGGCCTGCAGGCGCGAGCCTTCCAGATGCGCAGTACGCGGGTACTTGAGCAGCGGAATCGATGAAAGAGAAGAAGAGAGAGGGAACACGTTGTTCTCCAGATGGAAATCAGGAAGAACCGACAACGTGCGGGAGCGAAGCTGGAAAAGAGTGCGGTCAGCGGAAAGCGCAGCCAGGCGCCCGACTTGACCAGCAATGAAGTGGCGTTGTCGGCGTCAGAGGGTGATGACGGCGAATCGGGGCACTTGGCGCTCCAGGGGATCGAGGGATCCGTGGGTTGAAAAAAGGAAGGCGCGATTCTAGCCACGCGCCATGAAAAAAGCCGACCCTGAGGCCGGCTTTTCGAGGTGCTGTGTCTTCAGCGCATCAGACGGTTGCCAGTGCGGGGCGCGCCAGGCGCACTGCATGCATCCATGCGCGGCGCAGCACGGCCGGCGAGCGCGATTCCTCGGGAATCAGCAGGTAGCCGCGGTCACGCAGCGTGGTGCCCAGCGCGATCTGGCTGGTCAGCACGGTCAGCGGGATCGCCAGCAGCAGCGGCAGGCCAACGGGCATGAGCCAGATCAGTGCGCTCGGGTCGATCATCGCGACGCCGACGGCCAGCATGGCGATCACCAGCGTCATGGGCGCCAGCTGCGAGGCAGCGACCTTCCACGGCACGGCAGCGGCTTCACGCGGGGGCGACTTCCAGTCGAGCTTGATGCCGGTGAGGGCGACCAGCACGAACAGCGAATGGGCCAGCATGCGGACCGGGGCTTGCACGATGGCAAGGCCGCTTTCCATCACCGAGCTCTTCACCAGGCCCCACGCACCGCCGTACTGGCGTTGCTCACCGCGCATCAGCACGGCAGCGATGCCCAGCACGCGCGGCAGGAACAGCAGGCACAGGGTCCAGACCCACAGGCCGGCCAGTTCGGCGGGCAGCACGCTCCAGCTCGACACGAGGCTCGAGCCGCTCAGCCACAGGGCGGTGCCCAGCGTCAGGAACGCGAGCCACAGCGGAGCCGAGACATAGGCCATGGTGCCGGTCACGAACATCGCGCGGTGCACCGGGTGGATGCCGGGCTCGGCCATCAGGCGGGCGTTCTGCAGGTTGCCCTGGCACCAGCGGCGGTCACGCTGCAGTTCGGCCAGCAGGTCCGGCGGTTGCTGTTCGTAGCTGCCGACCAGGTCGGACACCAGCCACACGTTGTAGCCGGCACGGCGCATCAGCGCAGCTTCGACGAAGTCGTGCGACATGATGCCGCCCGACATGCCACCGGTGCCCTTGATCGGGGCCAGTGCGCAATGCTTCATGAAGGGTTCGACGCGGATGATGGCGTTGTGGCCCCAGTAGTGCGATTCGCCCAGTTGCCAGAACTGCATGCCCAGCGTGAACAGGCGGCCCGTCACGCGGGAAGCGAATTGCTGTGCGCGGGCGTGCAGCGTGACGTGGCCGATGGCTTGCGTCGCGGTCTGGATGATGCCGGCGGTAGGGTTGGCTTCCATCAGCTTGACCATCGAGGTCAGGCAGTCGCCGCTCATCACCGAGTCGGCGTCGAGCACGACCATGTAGCGGTAGTCCTTGCCCCAGCGGCGGCAGAAGTCGGCCACGTTGCCGGCCTTGCGGTGCGTGCGGCGGGTGCGCAGGCGGTAGTACACCTCGACCTGCGGCTGGTTCGGGCTCTCGGCCAGGGCGGCGCGCAGGTCTTCCCAGGCGGCGCGCTCGGCGGCGGCGGTCTCGGGGTTGTAGCTGTCGGACAGCACGAACACGTCGAACTGCTTGGCGTGGCCGGTGGCCGCGACCGATTCGCAGGTGGCGCGCAGGCCGGCGAACACCGTGGCCACGTCCTCGTTGCAGATCGGCATGATGATCGCGGTGCGTGCCTCGGGATTCATCGGGTGGTTGACCACCTGTTTCGCCGAGAGGGCGTGCTTGTCACCGCGCACGGAAACGTAGAAGCCCATGAGCGCGGTCACGAAGCCGGTCACGACCCAGCCCGAAAGCAGGCCGTAGAGACCGATCTGGCCGTATTCGAGCCAGAGGTTGTCGTAGTCGGGTTGCACGCTGGCGAACAGCGACGACGCGATCACGGTGCTCAGCAGCGTGAGCATCATGAAGGCGAAGCGGCGCTGGGCGGCGGCGCGCTGCCAGGGTTGCTTCGCCTGCCGGGCGTCGTGGACGCCGGCTTCGGCATCACGGCCCGCGCCGAGCTTGACCAGCGCGGCGGTGCCGAGGCTGTTCCAGAAACCGCGCCAGGGGCGGGGTGCCATGGAACCGCGGTTGACGGGGGGAGCGGTGACCGAGTTGGGATGGCGTTCTTCGCGAACCGGGCTGCGGTGCGAAAAATCGGTATCGGCCAGCACATTCAGTTGGGAGAAGTCGTTCGGCTTCATGTGATTTACCAACGTTGCTTGTCGAGGGAAGGGGTGTCGCCAATGGCAGGAAAGCGCTTGATCACGCAATCCGGCTCAGCGCCGCCAGCGCTTGCGAGCGCGGCCAGCGAATGACCCGCGGCACGGGGCCGCGAGGGGGAAAACTGCTTTTGACGCAGGCCGTCGCGCTGCTGACGCAGTGCGAAAGATGGGCTGGTGAGTGCTGTCATGCCTGTACAGGGGCAAACCCTGTGCCAGGCTGGAAAAACGCTTTCAGATCAACGACTTGGAGCGATCTGACGGTGTTTTTCGCGGGAAGAGGCTGCTGGAAGGCCCCAAAACCCCTGTTTTTGTCGCCGAATCCCGACAAGCCTTCTGGGCTGGTGGGGATAGGCCATATAAATCAACGACTTAGGTGCGTCGCTACTCGGCGACAGGGTCCCCGCCCGGAGCGACAGCATCGGCCTTGAAGTGGCCCGGCGTGAGTTCGTGCTTCTGCAAAAGCCGGTAGAACTCCGTGCGGTTGCGGTCGGCCAGGCGGGCCGCGTCGGCCACGTTGCCGTCCGTCAGTTTCAGCAGGCCGACGAGGTAATCGCGCTCGAAACGCTGCTTGGCTTCGGCGTAGGTCTGGACCTCGACCGTCGGCACACGCAGCGCCCGCTGCACCAGCGCCAGCGGAATCAGCGGCGAGCTCGACAGCGCACAGACCTGCTCGACCACGTTGAACAGCTGGCGCACATTGCCCGGCCAGGCTGCCGTTGTCAGCGCCTTCAGCGCCTCGGGCGCAAAGCCCGACAGCCGCTTGCCGTACTTGGTCGACAGGCGCTGCAGGAAGTGATTGGCCAAGAGCGGAATGTCTTCGCGCCGTGCCGACAGCGGCGGCAGCGTGAGCGTCACCACGTTCAGGCGGTAATACAGGTCTTCGCGGAACTGGCCGGCTTCCATTGCGGCGTCGAGGTCGCGGTGGGTGGCCGAGACGATGCGCACGTCGACCTCGATCGACTGGCTCGCGCCCAGTGGCCGCACCGCGCGCTCCTGCAGCACGCGCAGCAGCTTGACCTGCAGGGCGGGCGGCATGTCCCCGATTTCGTCGAGCAGCAGCGTGCCGCCGTCGGCCTGCTGGAACAGGCCCTTGTGATTCGCGTGGGCGTCGGTGAAGGCGCCCTTCATGTGGCCGAACAGTTCCGACTCGAGCAGCGCTTCCGGAATGGCGCCGCAGTTCACGGCCACGAAGGGCTTGTCGGCGCGCGCGCTGGCCTTGTGGATGGCGCGCGCCAGCAGCTCCTTGCCGGCGCCGGAGTCGCCGCGCAGCAGCACGGAAGCATCTGACTTGGCGACCATGCGCGCCTCGGCCAGCAGCTCGGCCATGCGGTTGCTGCGGCTCACGATCTCGGCGCGCCAGCTGTCGTCGCCGGCCTTGCTCGGCGTGGTGGCGGGGGCGCCGAGCGCCAGTGCCTGCGCGATCTTGTCGAGCAGCTCGCGGCCGTCGTAGGGCTTGGTGAGGTAGGTGAACACGCCCCGCGCCGTAGCCTCGACCGCGTCGGGAATGGTGCCGTGCGCGGTGAGCAGAATCACCGGCAGCGAAGGGTGGCGCTTGCGGATCTCGTCGAACAGCTGGAGGCCGTCGCGCCCGGGCAGGCGCACGTCGCTCAGCACGAGTTGCGGATGTTCGATCTCGAGCTGCGTGAGCGCCGTCTCTGCAGAGGTGACGGCCGTGACCTGGTAGCCCGCCGAGCTCAGCCGCATCGAGAGCAGCCGCAGCATGTCCGGGTCGTCGTCGACCACGAGAAGACGGGCGCCAGAGGTGCTCATTGGTTCGGTTTGCTTCCGGTAGGCGGCGCCGCAGGGGTGGCTGCGGCCGGGGTGGTGTTGGGCCGCGCAAAGCTGCGCTCGATGGCGCGCAGGGCTTCGATGCGGTCGTTCAGCTGGTCTATGCGGCGCTGGCTGTCGCGCAGCTGCTGCACCTGCCTGTCACGGTCGTCTTCCACGCGGCGCTGCTCTACATAGCGCGCGGCCAGGGCGCGTGCCAGCGGATGCAGGGCCTGCGCCTCGGGCGCGGGGTTGGCGATCACGCGTTGCAGCAGGCCCAGCGCGCGCGCCAGGTCGGCCGGCACGCGGGTTTGAGAGAGCAGCAGCGCCAGTTGCATCTGCGCCGTGGGCGCATCGCCGGGGTCGCCGATGCGTGCGATTTCCGTGTTCAGGTCGGCGCCGTTCAGCGGGCGCACCCTGTCGGCATACGACAGCATGGCCGCCTGCGGCCCCTGCGTCATCAACGTGAAGAGCGACGAGGCCGGCTGCGTGGCCGGGGCCTTGGGCTCGGCCTCGACCGGCATCACGCGCGGCACGACCGGGGGCGGCGGCAGCGCATCGGCCTCCGCGGGCGGCTTGGGCTGCGTGGCGCAGGCGGCCAGCAGCAGGACGAAAGGCACGGTCATCGCCCCGGCGAAGGAGGAACGGCGGACGAACGAAAAAGACATGGGTCGAAGAAAGGACGCGAGGCGGTCAGGCAGTGTTGGAGAGGGGAAGCCGGGGAGGTCAGGCCGTGCGCGGCAGTTCGATGCGAAAGCGAGCACCGGGACCGCCGGGCTGCAGAGTGATGCGGCCCCCGTGGGCTGCAATGTACTCCTGCACGATGGAAAGTCCGATGCCCGTGCCTTTCACAGTGTGCTCGGGCTGGCGCTCGCCGCGGAAGAAGGGTTCGAAGATCCGGTCGCGGTCGCCCTCGGCAATGCCGGGGCCGGCGTCGTTCACGTCGATGTGCACCGCCTCGGGCGTCCCCGACACCGCCAGGGTGATGACACCGCCCGTTACCGAAAAGCGAATGGCGTTGCTCAACAGATTGGCGATTGCGGTGCCGAGCTTGGTGCGGTCGACCGTCATTGCAATGGGCTCGCCCTCGGCGCGCACGCGCAGTCCGTGCGACTGCCACTGCAGGCGCTGCGCCTCGATCTGTTCCTCGATCAGCGGCAGCAGCTCGGTGCGTTCGCGGCGCAATTCGCGCGCCTCGAAGGCGGCGGCGTTGAAGCGCAGCAGCGCCTCGATCTGGCCCTGCAGCGCCACGGTGTTCTGCTGCAGGATCTGCGCGACTTCGAGCTGCGCCGGGTTCAGCGGCCCGGTCACGCCGTCTTCGAGCAGCGAGACGCCCTCGCGCAGCGCGGCCAGCGGCGTCTTCAGCTCGTGCGATACGTGGCGCAGGAAGCGCGCCTTGTCGGCGTCGAGCTCGGTCAGGCGCAGCCGCAGCCATTCGAGCTGCTGCGACACGCGCCGCACGTCGGCCGGGCCGCGGATGTCGATGGGCTCGTCGAGCCGGTTCTGACCGAGGCCGACGATGGCGTGCTCCAGCCGCTTGAACGGCCGCGCCAGCCAGATGCCGAAGGCCAGCGCCAGCGACACGGCCAGCACGCTGGCGGCGACCACTTCGCGCATCAACCGGCGGCGCGCGTTCTCGATGCGCTTGGCCAGCGCGTCGTTCTGCGTTTCGATCAAAAACTGCGCCTGCTGCGCGAGGTTGGTGTTGAGCGCGTCGAGCTCGCGGAACTGCATGGCCATCGTGCTTTCGCGGGCGAGGGCGCTGTCGGCGTTGCCGCTCATCAGGCCCTCGATCACGCCGAGCTGGGTGCGCCACATCTCGATGCCGGCGGGCGCGAGGCCGTTCTTTTCCAGGCGCTCCAGCACCTGGTGCGCCTCGCGCGCCGCGTCGTCGAAGCGGCGGCGCAGCACCGCGTCGTTGAGCACCAGCGACTGGCGCCCCGCGCGCTCCATGGCCGCGCTGCGTTCGGCCAGCGACTGGGACGCGCCCGACAGGCGCAGCGCACGCGCGGCAGCGTCGCGGCTTTGCGTCATCAGTACGTCGTACTGCAGCACCGAGCGCAGCGCCACGCCAACCAGCAGCGCGGTGATCAGCAAGAAGGCAAACAGCAGGAGCTGCTGGAACGAGCCCCGTATGGAAGGTCGCTTCGCCATCAGTGGGCGAGCGCCGGCATCGACGATTCGCTCGTGACCACCTCGCCGCGCAGCGTGTAGGCCAGCGAGCGGGTGATGCGCAGATCGGTCATCTGGCCAACGAGCCTTGCGTCGCCCTCGAAGTTGACGACTCGATTGCAGGCGGTGCGGCCCATGAGCTCGTTCGCGTCCTTGCGCGAGGCGCCTTCCACCAGCACGCGCTGCGTGGTGCCGACCAGCGCCTGTCCGAAGCGCTTCACGTTGGTGTCGATCACGGCCTGCAGCGTGTGCAGGCGCGCGAGCTTCACCTCGTGCGGCGTGTCGTCGTGCAGCGCGGCGGCGGGCGTGCCGGGGCGCGGGCTGAAGATGAAGCTGAAGCTGGCGTCGAACTGGCAGTCGTCGATCAGCTTCATCATCTTGTTGAAGTCGTCGTCGCTCTCGCCGGGGAAGCCGACGATGAAGTCGCTGCTCAATGCGAGCTCGGGGCGGATGGCGCGCAGCTTGCGCACCGTGCTCTTGTATTCCATGGCGGTGTAGCCGCGCTTCATTGCCATCAGGATGCGGTCGCTGCCGTGCTGTACCGGCAGGTGCAGGTGGCTCACGAGCTGCGGCACCTTCGCGTAGGCCTCGATCAGCCGCGGCGTGAACTCGTTCGGGTGGCTCGTGGTGTAGCGGATGCGCTCGATACCGGGGATCTCGGCGACGTATTCGATCAGCAGCGCGAAGTCGGCAATTTCGGCGGTGTCGCCCATCTTGCCGCGGTAGGCATTCACGTTCTGGCCCAGCAGCGTGATCTCGCGCACGCCCTGGTCGGCCAGGCCGGCGATCTCGACCAGCACGTCGTCGAGGGGGCGGTTCACTTCCTCGCCGCGGGTGTAGGGCACCACGCAGTAGCTGCAGTACTTGGAGCAGCCTTCCATGATCGACACGAAGGCCGTCGCGCCCTCGACGCGCGCGGGCGGAAGGTGGTCGAACTTCTCGATCTCGGGGAAGCTGATGTCCACCTGCGGGCGGTTCAGGCGCTCGCGGTCGTTCAGCATCTCGGGCAGGCGGTGCAGCGTCTGCGGTCCGAACACGATGTCGACGTAGGGAGCGCGCGCGATGATGGCCTCGCCCTCCTGGCTCGCCACGCAGCCCCCCACGCCGATCTTCACGCCCTTGGCCTTCAGGTGCTTCACGCGGCCGAGGTCGGAGAACACCTTCTCCTGCGCCTTCTCGCGCACCGAGCAGGTGTTGAACAGGATGAGGTCGGCCTCGTCCACGTTCTGCGTGGGCTCGTAGCCCTGGGCTGCGTTGAGCACGTCGGCCATCTTGTCCGAGTCGTACTCGTTCATCTGGCAGCCGAAGGTCTTGATGAATACTTTTTTCATGGGGAACTCTCTCTGCCCTCCGAGGGTGGAGGGCTGCAGGTGCGCGCGGCGCGCCGCTGCGTTATTGCGTGTTGACGGTGTCGTTCGAGGTGAACGGCCAGATGTTCAGGAGCGGCTTGTCCAGCGACTCGCGGCTGGCCATGGCTTCGTCGGGCGTGAGGATCCACACCTCGCGCAGCAGTCCGGCGGCGTCGCGCGTGTAGTTGACGAGGTACTTCTGGCCGACGATGGCACCGGGCATCACCAGCATGTTCTGGCCGCTGCGGATGCGCGCGCCGGCGCCCAGGCGGTCGGACTTGCCGTCGAGTTCGACCTCGGGCGCGTTGGTGACCATGAATTTGCCGCGCAAAGTGCCGATAGGGAAAGTGCGACCTCCAACGAGCGATTCGTTCTGGGTCTGCGGCCGGGGCACTTCGTCCTGGGCGCTGGCGGTGAGCGGGAAAAGGCCTGCAGCAGCAATGGCTGCTGTGCAAACTGCTATGAAAGTGAGAGCATTCGTGATTGTCTTGCAGCGGTTCATGGGGTTTATCCAGAGGCTGTGGAGCGGCGATTTTAGCGAGGGGGTGTGGTTCTCTCGCACCGGCCACAGTCAGTTATGCGGGGCTTTGGGTTGACCTGCTTTACATTTCTTTACAGGCCCCATGAACACCGAGAGTCAGCCGCTGCTCCAATAGTCGCTGTCAGCCCAAAGTGCACAAAGAACCCATGAAGAAAAATGTCGCGGTCGCCCTTGCGGGCGTGTTGATCGTAGCCGTCGCAGGCGGGTGGTGGAGCATGTCCGGCGACAAGTCCGCCACAAAGAGTGCCAAGGCCCCGACAGCCAACGGCGGCGCAGCTTCCGGCGGCGGTGCTCCTGCGCTCGTGACGCTGGCCACGGCGCAGAAGCAGGACGTGCCGGTGACCGTGCAGGTCAACGGCAGCGTGGTGTCCCTCAACAGCGTCGACCTGCGCCCGCAGGTGACCAACACGGTGAGCGCGGTGCACGTGAAGGAAGGCCAGTTCGTCAAGTCCGGCCAGCTGCTGTTCACGCTCGACGACCGCAACGACCAGGCCAATCTCGCCCGCGCCCGCGCACAGCAGCAAAAAGACGAGGCCACCATGGCCGACCTCGAGCGCCAGTACAAGCGCAGCCAGGACCTGGTGGCGCAGAACTTCATCGCTAAGAGCGCTGCCGACGCCACGCTCTCGCAGCTCGAGGCACAGCGCGCCGCCGTGGCCGCCGACCGCGCGGCCGTGCAGTCGGCGCAGGTGGCGCTGGGCTATGCCACGCTGCGCGCGCCCATTGCGGGGCGTATCGGCGCCGTCAACATCTATCCGGGCACGCTGGTGCAGCCGACGCTGTCGCTGGTCACCATCACGCAGCTCGACCCGATCGCCGTGAGCTTCCCGGTGCCCGAAGGCAACCTGCAAGACCTGCTGGAGGCCGCGCGCTCGCGTTCGAAGGTCGAAGCCGTCGTCACCGGCGGCAAGGCGCCGCTGAGCGGCACGCTCGACTTCGTCGACAACACCGTCGATCCTCAGATCGGCACTGTGCGCGCCAAGGCCGTGTTCGCCAACGCCGACCAGAGCCTGTGGCCGGGCCAGTTCGTCGGCACGCGCATCACGGTGCGCACGCTCAATGGCGTCACCGTTGTGCCGGCCGCGGCGCTGATGATGCTGTCCGAGGGCACTTCGCTCTATGTGGTTGACGAGGGCAAGACCGCCACGCGCCGCAAGGTGAAGACGCTGCACACCTTCGGCACCAAGGTCGCGGTCAGCGGCGTGGAGCCAGGCGAGCAGGTGGTGATCGAAGGCAGCCAGAACGTGCGCCCGGGCGGCAAGGTTCGCGTTGACGTCAAGGCGCCGGGTGCGCCCGCCGAGCCTGCAGCGCCCGCCAACGGCACTACCGGCGTCACGCCGGGCAGTGCAGCGTCTTCCGACGGCGCCGACATCAAGCCGCCGAAGCAGGAACGCGCATGAACATTTCGGAGCTCTGCATCCGTCGTCCTGCGATGACGGTGCTGCTGTCTGCGGCCGTGGTGGTCATCGGCATCTTTGCGTACTTCAGCATCCCCGTGGCCGCGCTGCCCAGCTACAACACGCCGGTCATCAACGTCAACGCGCAACTGCCGGGCGCGAGCCCGGACACCATGGCATCGTCGGTGGCGCTGCCGCTCGAAAAGCAGTTCTCGACCATCCCGGGCCTGCAGACCATCAGCTCGGTGAACACGCAGGGCGTGACCTCGCTCACGCTCGAGTTCGTGAGCAGCCGCGACATCGACGCCGCCGCCGTTGACGTGCAGGCCGCGCTGCTGCGCGCCCAGCGCCAGCTGCCGCAAGAGCTCACGCAGCTGCCCTCGTACCGCAAGGTGAATCCGGCCGATGCGCCGGTGCTGTTCATCGCGCTGATCTCGCCGTCGATGAACCCGTCGGAGCTCAACGACTACGCCGAGAACCTGATCTCGCCCACGCTCTCGACCATCGACGGCGTGGCGCAGGTGGGCGTGTATGGCCGCAAGGCTTTTGCGGTGCGCATCAAGGCCAACGCCGACCTGCTCAACGCGCGCAACATCACGCTCGACGAACTCGCCAAGGCGGTGAACTCGGCGAATGCCAACACGCCGGTCGGCGTGCTCGACGGCCCGCGCCAGACGCTCACCATCCAGGCCAACCGCCAGCTCATGAAGGCGGCCGACTTCGCCAAGCTGATCGTCGGCCAGCGCAACGGCGCACCGGTGCGGCTCGACGAGGTGGCGACCATCGAGGACAGCTTCGAGTCGGTCAAGACCGCCAGCAGCTTCAACGGGCAGGACTCGATTTCGCTCGCCGTGCAGCGCCAGCCCAACGCCAACACCGTGCAGGTGGTGGACGCGGTGCGCGCGCTCATTCCGCGCTTCAAGGCCGAGCTGCCGCAGTCGGTGGAAATCCAGATGGTGAACGACCGCTCGCTGTCGATTCGCGAGGCCGTGCACGACGTGCAGCTCACGTTGCTGGGCACCATCGCGCTGGTGGTGCTGGTGATCTTCCTGTTTTTGCACCGGTTGGTGGCCACGCTGATTCCGGCCGCGACCATTCCCATTTCGCTGATCGGCGCGGTGGCGCTGCTCTACGCCTTCGGCTACAGCCTCGACAACATCTCGCTGCTCGGCATCACGCTGGCGGTGGGCCTGGTGGTGGACGACGCCATCGTGGTGCTCGAAAACATCATGCGCTATGTCGAGAAGGGCATGGACCCGTTCGCGGCGGCGCTGCGCGGCGCGCGCGAGGTGGGCTTCACCATCGTGTCGATCTCCATCTCGCTGGTGGCCGTGTTCATCCCGATCTTCTTCATGCCGGGCGTGATCGGCCTGCTGTTCCACGAGTTCGCGGTGGTGGTGGCGCTGGCGGTGCTGGTGTCGGCCGTGGTGTCGCTCACGCTGGTGCCGATGCTCGCGAGCCGCCTGCTCAAGCAGGTGCCGCGCAAGGAAGGCGCGCTCGACCACGAAGAAGAACACCCCGAGCCGGGCACTGCCATCGGCCGCGCATTCGAGCGCGGCTACCGCGCGGTACATGGCGGCTACATGCGTACGCTCGACTGGACGCTGGGGCATCGCAAGGTGATGCTGATGATGGCGGCGCTGACCTTCGTCATCACGGGCTGGCTGTTCGCGACCATCCCGAAGGGCTTCTTCCCCGAGGAAGACATCGGCCAGATCCAGATCACGACCGAGGCCGCCGAAGACATTTCATTCACCGCCATGAAGGCGCTGCAAGACCGTGTGGCCGCCACGCTCAAGGACGACCCGAGCGTCGACTACGTGAGCTCCTTCGTCGGCGTCGGCGGGCCCACGGCCACGCAGAACTCCGGCCGGCTGTTCGCGGTGCTCAAGCCGCGCAGCGAGCGCCCGCAGATGGCGAAGGTGCTCGAGTCGCTGCGCCAGCGCTTCCGCGAGATTCCGGGCATCGCCGTCTACATGCAGCCGGTGCAGAACCTGCGCCTGGGCGGCCGCCAGAGCAAGGCGCGCTTCCAGTACACGCTGCAGAGCGTGAACGCGGGCGAGATGGTGCCCTGGTCTACCAAGCTCATGGAGCGCATGCGCGCCGACCCGGCTTTCCGCGACGTGACCAGCGATTCGCAGAACCGCGGCCTGCAGGCCACGCTCGACATCGATCGCGACAAGGCCGGCGTGCTCGGCGTGGCTGTTGGCGACCTGCGCACCGCGCTGTACAACGCGTATGGCGACCGCCAGATCGGCAGCATCTACGGTTCGAGCAACACCTACCAGGTGATCCTCTCGGCCGCCGACAACGACCGCCAGTTCGAGGAAGACGTCTCGCGCCTGTCGGTGCGCAGCACCACGGGCAGGCTGGTGCCGCTGTCGGCCTTCTCGACTGTCAAGCGCACGGTGGGGCCGACTTCGGTCAACCACCAGGGCCAGCTGCAGGCGGTGACGGTGTCGTTCAACCTCGCGCCCGACGTGCCGCTGGGCAACGCGACCGCGAAGATCGACCAGTTCAAGGACGAGCTGAAGATGCCGCAGTCGATCATCACCACCTACGGCGGCGATGCGGCGGTGTTCCAGAGTTCGCAGTCGAGTCAGGCCGTGCTGCTGGTGCTGGCGGTGCTGGTCATTTACGTGCTGCTGGGCGTGCTGTATGAGAGCTACATCCACCCGCTGACGATTCTGGCGGGGCTGCCTTCGGCGGCGGTGGGCGCGCTGATCTCGCTGAAGCTCTTCGGCTTCGACCTGACGCTGATCGCGACCATCGGCATCCTGCTGCTGATCGGCATCGTGAAGAAGAACGCGATCATGATGATCGACTTCGCGCTCGACGCGCAGCGCACCGAGGGCATGCAGCCGGTGGACGCGATCCGCGAGGCCTGCCGCCTGCGTTTCCGCCCGATCCTGATGACCACGCTGGCCGCGCTGATGGGTGCGCTGCCGCTCGCGCTGGGCCTGGGCGCCGGCGCCGAGCTGCGCCAGCCGCTGGGCGTGGCCGTGGTGGGCGGGCTGATCTTCTCGCAGGTGATCACGCTGTACATCACGCCTGCCATCTACCTGGCGCTGGACCGCTACAGCGGCACGGGGCCGATGGTCGATCTGCCGGGAGAGGCCAAGGCCGAAGCTGCAGCGGGCGGTCACGCCGCCTCGCACGCCTGACGGCGATCCAAAAGATGCCGGATGGTCATGAGCGTGAGCCACCCGGCCAGAAAGGACTTTGGCAGTCCTGCGAAACGTCACACCCGGGCCATCGCCAATTGAAGGCGGGCCTCTTCTTCAACGGCTCCTCTCGTTCCCTCCTCCGCTCTTCCCATCCATGTGTGTGACGGGGTGAATGATGGCGATGGGGGAAGGGCTCGACGGTATCCAGCGATACAGGAAGTGGGCCTTTTTCTTACGGTGACGCATCGCGGAAACGCCGCAAGGCCGGCGCATTCGGGATGCTGACCTGCCGGGCCCGCGTTTCAATGAGCCCGTGTCCCGCCAGCGCATTCAACGTGCGGGTGACGGTGACGCGGCTCAATGCCGTCATGGCGCCGATCTGCTCATGCGTCAGATCTACGGTGAGTTGTTTCGATGCCTGCGCCGATGGCAGGCGTGCCACACGCAGCAGCAAATCGATGACCCGCTCCTTGGGCGCCGCCGAGGCCACCCCGGCAAGCTTGGCGACGATCATGTGATTCTTGAAGCCGAGCAGCTGGATCAACGAGGTCGCGAGCTCGGGAAGCTCCGAAAATTGCTGCGCGACATCCGCCGGGCGATAGCGGCTGAGAATGGCCGGCGCGACCGCCCGGGTCGTCGTGGGCCGAGGACTGTCGGCAAACGCCGGGCCTTCGCCAAAAATCGCACCCGGTCCGAAGATCTCGAGCAGGAACTCCGAGCCGTTGCTTCGCTGGATCGTGGAGTGAACGAACCCCGATCGCAAAAGATAGAAGTAGTCGTGCCGTTCGCCTTCGCGCGCAATGGTGTCGCCGGCCTCCAGGGTGACGAAGCTTCCCAGATGCGTGGCGTCGGTCCACGGCGCAGACAGCGTCTGGGATGCATCCCAACTGGCGTACGCCGAGGGGGGCGAATTTGTTCTTTTCATGGGAGCGTCTTGCCCGGGTCGGAGAAAGGCAAGCGGCCCATCGTGCCGTCGCGCTAGGTCGTGGGCTCATCGAGCGGCGTGTCCGCCGCCAGGTGGGCGGTATCGCTCCAGCCCACAAGGCTGAAACCTTCCGGCGTCCACAGCATGCGGTTGATGGCTGCATTGCCCAGCTGCCAGGTGCGTGGCGCCTGCAGCTCCTGGCGGGTGGCTGCGCGGTAGAGCACGTCCATCACGCCGCCGTGCGCAACCAGCACGACCAGCTCGCCCGGATGTCGTGCCGCCAGCTCGGAGGCCACGCCTGTCACGCGGTCGCGGAACACCAGCAGGCTCTCGCCGCCGTCGGGTTCGAACTCGGGGTCGCGCTCGCGCCAGAGCTTGGCCTGCACCGGCAGCGTGGCTTCGATCTCGGCGAAGCTCAGGCCCTCGAAATGCCCGAAGGCACGCTCGCGCAGGCGCGGCTCGGGTTGCACGGCCAGGCCATGGGGCTTGGCGATTTCTTCTGCGGTCTGCCAGGCGCGCGAGAGGTCGCTGGCGTAGACGACACCAATCGGCTCGTCGGCCAGCGCACCACCGGCGCGCCGCGCCTGCCAGAGTCCGGTCTCGTTGAGCCCGATGTCGAGCTGGCCCTGGATGCGGGTGTCGACGTTCCAGGCGGTTTCGCCGTGGCGAACGGCGATCAGGCGGGTGGCTTCTTCCATTCGCGGGATTCTAGAAGCGCTACTTTTTGGCCGTTGACAGCTCGATGTTGACCCGGCGCTCGCCCTGCGGCGGGTTCGGGAAGCCCTGCAGCGCGGCCTGGAACATCACCGGCAGGATCGCCGCACTCGAGGTGTAGGGACCATCGTTGCGGGCGCGGGTCTCGTAGACCACGCGGTTGGAGCTCACCTCGCGCAGCACCACGCTCACTTCGCGCTCGTACCAGGGGTTGGCGGGCGGCGCGAACGCCGGGCCGCCATACCAGCCGCCGCCGTACCAGCGCCGGCCGTAGTAGCCATAGCCGCCGTAGCCATAGCCCCAGGGGCCGTTGTAGAGCCACGGATCGGCCCAGGGCGAGAGGCCGGCCGTCACGCGCGCGCCGATCTGCGCGGTGTACTGGGGCTTGGCGTCGTCGCGGCGCAGGCCGACGTTGTCGAGCGCCGCGGCGGCCATGGCTTCGAGCGATTCCTGCCGCGCGCCGTCGGCCTGCTGCGACGGCAGGCGGTCGAAGCGGTAGGTGGCGCCGGGCGCCACGGTGCCGGGGGAGGCAAAGCTCTTGACGTCGCTGTCGACCACCCAGGAGGTGGCGCAACCCGTCAGGCTTGCTGCAAGAAGAAGAGCAGAGAACGCAAGTTTCATGAGGGTCTCCGGGCGCAAAGCCCAAAATTCCCCTGGGTTGCCCGGTCAGCCCTGGACGATGCGCAGGGCGGCAGGTGCCTGGGAGAGCAGATCGAAGGAGGGGGTGTCGAAGGCCTTGTCGCCGTCGTCATCCGCCACGCCCGTCGCCTTCAGACCCTTGAAGTCGTGCCGCGTTCCGTCGAGCAGGTGCGAAGGCACCACGTTCTGCAGCGCGGTGAACATGTTCTCCACGCGGCCGGGGTACTTCTTGTCCCACTCGCGCAGCATTTCGCCGACTTGCTTGCGCTGCAGGTTTTCCTGGCTGCCGCACAGCGTGCACGGAATGATCGGGAACTCGCGGTGCTGGGCCCAGCGCACCGTGTCTTTTTCGGCCACGTAGGCCAGCGGGCGGATCACGATGTGCTTGCCGTCGTCGCTCACCAGCTTGGGCGGCATGCTCTTGAGCTTGCCGGCAAAGAACATGTTGAGGAAGAAGGTCTGCAGCATGTCGTCGCGGTGGTGGCCCAGCGCGACCTTGGTGGCGCCCAGCTCGTCGGCCACGCGGTACAGGATGCCGCGGCGCAGCCGGCTGCACAGGCCGCAGGTGGTCTTGCCCTCCGGGATCACGCGCTTGACGATGCTGTAGGTGTCCTGGTTCTCGATGTGGAAGTCCACGCCCAGGTCGCTCAGGTACTTGGGCAACACCTCTTCGGGAAAGCCGGGCTGCTTCTGGTCGAGGTTGACCGCGACGATGTCGAAGTGAATCGGCGCGCGCGCCTTCAGCTTGAGCAGGATGTCGAGCAGCGCGTAGCTGTCTTTGCCGCCCGATACGCACACCATGACCTTGTCGCCCTCTTCGATCATGTTGTAGTCGACGATGGCCTGCCCGACCTGGCGGCACAGGCGCTTTTCGAGCTTGTGCGTTTCGCGCTCGATCTTCAGGGAATTGGCAGTGGCGTCGGCGGCGGCGGGCGCCTCGTCGATCCAGACGGCGTTCATGGGCAGGCTACTTCGGGGAGTCGGGGGAAGGGGGTGATTGTCCTCGATCCCCATTCCGCACGCTACGCGGCGGGAAAGGCGGTGCGCATCGCCTCGACGAAGAGCCGCAGCTTCGCCGGGTAGAAGCGCGCGTACGGGTACGCCAGGTACACCGGCGCGGGCGTCCCGCGCCACTGCGGCACCAGATGCAGCAGCCGGCCCGCGGCGATCTCCTCGGTCAGCATCCATGTCGACGACACGCCTGCGCCCAGGCCCAGCAAGACGGCGCTGCGCAGGGCGTAGAGGCTGTCGGTTATCAGGCGCGGGCGGATCGGCACGCGGCACACCTCGCCGGTGGTCTCGTGCGTGAGCACGACCTCGGTGCGGTAGAAGTTGCGCGCGGCCAGCCAGGGCAGGGCTTCCAGCTCGCGGGGGTGGGTGGGCACTGCGGCTGCACCCTCGAAAAGAGAAGGCGCGGCAATCGCGATGCGCGGCACCTCGGACAGGCGGATCGCCACCACGGCCGGGTCAGTCACTTCGCCGACGCGAATCGCACAGTCGACGCCCTCGGCGATGAAGTCGGGCGTCTGGTCGTGCGGGCTGTCGTGCAGCAGCCATTCGACCGTCACCTGCGGATGGCGCTGCAGGTACCCGGCCAGCGGGCCGACCAGCAACTGCTGCCCGAAGGCGTGCGGCGCCACCACGCGCAGCCGGCCCTCGGGCTGGTCGCCGACGCCGCGCAGCTCGGCCTCGAAGGCGCCCCAGCTCTGGATCAGCTCCTTGGCGCGGTCGAAGCAGCGCTCGCCGTCCTCCGTGAGCTTCATCGCGTGCGTGGAGCGCTGCAGCAGCCGCACGCCCAGCGAGCGCTCGAGCGCCTGCAGGCGGCGGCTCACGGTGGGCTGGGTGGTGCCCATCTGCGTGGCTGCGGCCGACAGGCTGCCGGCCTCGACGATGCGCACGAAGGTCTGCATCAGCTCGATGCGGTCGGTGGGAGCGGGCTTTTCCATGCGTCGAGCGTATATCAATTGTTCGACCCGGGAGGCTACCTTTGACCGCCACCGCCCTGCAAACTCCGGCCCTTGCTTCTGGTTCTAAGGGTTAACACCATGTCTTCCATTCAATCGACGCATGAGCGACTGCCCGGCTCGCTGATCCTGCTGCTGGCCGCCAGCGCCGGCTTCGGTGTCGCGGCGCTCTACTACAGCCAGCCCATGCTGGGCGTGCTCGGGCCCGACATCGGCGCCTCGGCCCGTTCCGTGGGTTTCGTCCCCACGCTCACGCAGCTGGGCTATGCGCTCGGCATCCTGCTGCTCGCCCCGCTGGGCGACCGCTTCGACCGCCGCCGCATCATCCTCGTCAAGGCAACGGTGCTGGTGCTGGCGCTGCTCGGTGCAGCTTTTTCGCCCTCGGTCGGCCCGCTGCTGGCGGCCAGCCTCGTCATCGGCCTTGCCGCCACCATGGCGCAGGACGTGGTGCCGGCCGCCGCCACGCTGGCGCCCGAAGCGCACCGAGGCAAGATCGTCGGCACGGTGATGACGGGGTTGCTGCTGGGCATCCTGCTGTCGCGCGTGCTCAGCGGCTTCGTGGCCGAGCACTTCGGCTGGCGCACGATGTTCATGGTCGCGGCGGCCAGCATTGCGTTCATTGGCGTTGCCGCGGCGCGCGGCCTGCCGCACCTGCGCCCGACCACGCAGCTGGGCTACGGCGCGCTGCTGGGCTCGCTGGCGGATCTGTGGAAGCGCCACAGCGCGCTGCGCCGCGCCGCCTTCGCGCAGGCCCTGCTGTCGGTGGGTTTCAGCGCCTTCTGGTCGACGCTGGCCGTGATGCTGCACGGCGCGCCCTTTCATCTGGGCAGCGCAGCTGCCGGCGCCTTCGGCCTGGCCGGCGCCGCGGGTGCGCTGGCCGCGCCGCTCGCCGGGCGCCTTGCGGACCGCCGCGGCCCCGAACTGGTGATCCGCATGGGCGCCGTGCTGGTCGTGGTGTCGTTCGCGGCCATGCTGTTTGCGCCGCTGATGGCACCCGCCGCGCGGCTGGGGCTGATCGTGGCCAGCGCCATCGGCTTCGACTTCGGGCTGCAGGCCGCGTTGATCGCGCACCAGACCGTGGTCTACGGCATCGACCCCGGTGCGCGCAGCCGGCTCAATGCGGTGTTCTTCACCGGCGTGTTCATCGGCATGGCCACGGGTTCCGCGCTCGGCGCCCTGGTGCTGGCGCAGTGGGGCTGGTCGGCCGTGGCCTTGCTGGGGGCGGTGTCGGGGCTGGGTGCGCTTGCCGTGCGGATGTGGCCCTTGGCCGTCAAGCCCGCCGTGGCTTGTGGTTCAGCTGCCTGAGGGGCTGTTGCTCACCACTCGCCGGCTTCCATGCGGATCGCCACTTCGCAGTCGTCGAAGATTTCGAGCTTGGCGATCTTCACGCGCACGCCCACCACGCCGGGCAGCTGCAGCAGGCGCTGCACCAGCTTGCCGATCAGGCTTTCGAGCAGGTTGACGTGCTCGGCGGTGCACTCTTCGATGATGATGCGGCGCACCTTGCGGTAGTCGAGCACGTGGAAGATGTCGTCGTCCTGCGGCAGCAGCGGCTGCGGGCCGAGGTTGAGTTCGGCATCGACCAGGATCGGTTGCGGCGCCGTCTTCTCCTGTTCGAGGATGCCCAGGTTGGCGTCGAAGCGCAGGCCCTGGAGGGTGAGTGTCTGGTGGCCTTGCGAGGGAGTGGACATGGTGGTGGTGCTCACATGAGCGAGAAATCGCGCTCGAATTTCATCAGGTGCTGGCCGCCGTCTACCAGCAGCGTGGTGCCGGTGATCGAGCGGTTCTCCAGCGCGAACTTCACTGTGGCGACCACGTCATCCGGCGTGGAAGAGCGGCCCAGCGGCGACAGTTTGTGCAATTGCGCGAACTTGTCGTCGTCCAGCATGTGGCTCGCCAGCGTGAGGCCGGGCGCCACGCCCACCACGCGCACGCGAGGCGCGAGGGCCAGTGCCAGCATCGGCGTAGCGGCTTCGAGCGCGGCCTTCGACAGCGTGTAGCTCAGGAAGTCGGGGTTCGGGTTCCACAACTTCTGGTCGAGCAGATGGACAACCGCGCCTTGCGCGTTGCGCGCCGTCACGTGTTCATGCAGCGCCTGCGCCAGCAGGATGGCCGCGCCGGTGTTGCTGCGCGCATGGCGTTCCATGAGCGCATAGCCGAAGGTGGCGGCTTCGTCGTGCTCGAACAGCGCTGCGCTGTGCACCACGGCGTCGACGCTGCGAAAGCGCGCGACCACGCGGGGCAGCAGGGCGCGCGTGGCCTGTTCGTCTTCGAGGTCGGCGGCGAACAGGGCCGAGTCGCCCGAGAGTGCGGCGCAGTCGGCCACCGTCTGCTCGGCCTCGGCCAGCGAACTCCGGTAGTGCACCGCCACTTGCCAGCCGCCTGCGGCAAGCCCCAGCGCGATCTCGCGGCCCAGCCTGCGGCCTGCGCCCGTGACGAGAACGGTGCGGCGGGAGGCAGGGGCTTGGGAAACGGGGCTCATGCGGGGGAGGGAGAATGGCGCTGTGACGACAAAGACGACCCCCAGCAGTTTACCTACCGCCCTCGACCACCTCATCGCGCGTTCCGTCGAGCGCGCGGGTGGATGGATCGGGTTCGACCGCTTCATGGCACTCGCGTTGTATGCGCCCGGCCTGGGCTACTACGCCAACACTTCCGCCAAGTTCGGGCACATGCCTTCTTCGGGCAGCGACTTCGTGACGGCGCCGGAACTCACGCCGATGTTCGGGCAGACACTGGCAGCTCAGGTGGCCGAGGCGCTGGAGAAGACGGGGACCGACACGGTGTGGGAATTCGGCGCTGGTTCTGGTGCGTTGGCGGTGCAGCTGCTGCATGCGCTCGACGAGATGGGGCGTACCGATGTGCGCTATCGCATCGTCGATCTGTCCGGCACGCTGCGGGAGCGGCAGCAGCAGGCGCTGGTGCGGTATGCGGATCGTGTCGAGTGGCTGAACGAGCTGCCTGAGTCGATGGAAGGCGTGGTGGTCGGAAACGAAGTGCTCGATGCGATGCCTGTGCAATTGCTGGCGCGTGTGGGCGGGCAGTGGTTCGAACGCGGCGTGGTGCGCAATGCGAGCGACGACGGTTGGGCATGGGCGGACCGCCCCACCGAACTTCGCCCGCCGATCGAAGTGCCCGGCGGGCACGACTACCTCACCGAGATTCATCCGCAGGCTCGGGCGTTCATTGCGACGCTGGCGGATCGGCTCGGGAAGGGCGCGGCTTTTCTTATCGACTACGGTTTTCCCGAGGCCGAGTACTACCACCCGCAGCGGCACATGGGCACGGTGATGTGCCACCGGGCGCACCAGGCTGATGGCGATCCGCTGTCCGATGTGGGCTACAAGGACATCACTGCGCATGTCGACTTCACGGGTATTGCGCTGGCTGGGCAGGACGCGGGGCTTGAGGTGCTGGGCTATACGAGTCAGGCGCGGTTTCTGCTGAACTGTGGGTTGCTGGCTCGGATGGAAGCCGGGTCTGTTGCCGAGCGGGCGATGGCTGCGCGGTTGATCCATGAGCATGAGATGGGGGAACTGTTCAAGGTTGTCGGGTTTGCTGTTGGGGGGGCTTGGGATGCGATGGGGTTTGTTGATGGGGATCGCAGTCATACGCTTTGAGTGACTGTGGTTGTTTGTGTTCCGGGGCCGGGGCGAGACCCGGCCCCCGTCCCAAACATCCAAAGTCATAAGCTATCAACGAAGAGTTCGTTGGGAAACAACAAACCGGCCCCTACATTCCCGGCATGACAGCCGTTCTTTCCAGCAGCAGGCCCGAGCCCGCCGCACAGCACTTCGAAGTGCGCCCCTTCGATGCCCCCGTAGGCGCCGAAATCATCGGCCTCGACATCTCGAAGCCAATCAGCACCGAAGACTTCGTCCGAATCCACAAAGCCCACCTCGACCACCACGTCCTGGTATTCCGCGACCAGCAGATCACCCCGCAGGAGCACATCGACTTCAGCCGCCGCTTCGGCCCGCTCGAAATCCACGTCCTGCACCAATTCCAGCTGAAGAACCACCCCGAGATCCTCATCGTCTCCAACATCAAGGAGAACGGCGAGCCCATCGGCCTTGGCGACGCAGGCGTCTACTGGCATTCCGACATTTCGTACAAACCCAACCCCAGCCTGGGCTCCCTGCTGCACGCGCAGGAGCTGCCGAGCGAAGGCGGCGACACGCTGTTCGCCGACCAGCATCTCGCATGGGAGTCGCTGAGCCCCGAGCTGCAGCAGCGCGTCCTGCCGCTGAAGGCCGAGCACAGCTACCTCGCCAAGTACGAAGAGCTGCGCGCGAAGAACCCGTGGCGCCCCAAGCTCTCGCAAGCGCAGATCGATCAGGTCGCCCCAGCCGTCCAGCCCGTGGTGCGCACGCACCCCGAGACAGGCCGCAAGGCGCTGTTCGTCAGCGAGCACTTCACCACGCGCATCGTCGGTTTGCCGCAGGGCGAAAGTGACGCCTTGCTCGCCGAGCTGTTCGCGCACAGCGTGAAGCCCGAGTTCGTGTACCGCCACCAGTGGGCGCCGCACGACCTGGTGTTCTGGGACAACCGCTCGCTGATGCACCTCGCAGCGGGTACGCCAGACCACCTGCGCCGCCGCCTCAACCGCACCACCATCGTCGGCGACACGCCTTTCTGATTTCTCTTCCGGACCCCCGTCAATGAACCGCTTCACCCGCAAAGCCGCCGCGCTCGTCACCGGCCTCGGCCTTCTCGCCGGCAGCCTCGCTGCGCATGCCGAAGGCCAGATCCGCATCGCCGAGCAGTTCGGCATCGTCTACCTGCTGCTCAACGTCGCGCAGGAGCAGAAGCTCATCGAGAAGCACGCGAAGGCCGCGGGCGTCGATGCCAAGGTCGAATGGGTCAAGCTCTCGGGCGGCTCGGCCGTCAACGACGCGCTGCTGTCCGGCAACATCGAGATCGCGGGCGCCGGCGTGGGCCCGCTGCTCACGCTGTGGGACCGCACCAAGGGCAAGCAGAACGTGAAGGGCGTGGCCTCGCTGGGCAACTTCCCGTACTACCTGGTTAGCAACAACCCGAACGTGAAGACGATCGCCGACTTCACCGACAAGGACCGCATCGCGCTGCCCGCCGTGGGCGTGTCGGTGCAGTCGCGCGTGCTGCAGTTCGCCTCGGCCAAGCTGTGGGGCGACAAGGAGTTCAACCGGCTCGACAAGATCAGCGTGGCGCTGCCGCACCCCGATGCGGCTGCGGCCATCATCAAGGGCGGCACGGAGATCACGGGGCACTTCGGCAATCCGCCGTTCCAGGAGCAGGAGCTCGCGGGCAATCCGAATGCACACATCGTGCTCAACTCGTACCAGGTGCTGGGCGGTCCGTCGTCGGCGACGGTGCTCTACGCGACGGAAAAATTCCGCAGCGAGAACCCGAAGATGTACAAGGCCTTTGTCGATGCGCTCGACGAAGCGGCCAAGTTCGTCACGGCCAACCCTGAGAAGGCGGCCGATATCTACCTGAAGGTGAGCAACGCGAAGCTCGACCGCGATCTGCTGCTGAAGATCATCAAGAACCCCGAAGTGCAGTTCAAGACCACGCCGCAGAACACGTATCCGCTGGCGGAGTTCATGCACCGCGTGGGCGCGATCAAGAACAAGCCGGCTTCGGTGAAGGATTACTTCTTCGACGATGCGCAGAATTCGTCGGGGAATTGATCGATGAGCACGGCAGCGGCTTTGCCTTCCCGGGGTGACTCCCTCTCACATCGGGAGAGGGCGGGGGTGAGGGGGGAGCCTCTGGCATCGCCACCCGCCCTCACCCCAACCCTCTCCCGCGAGCGGGAGAGGGAGAGGGGGCAAGAAAGCGCACCGCTGCTACAGGTGGACAAGGTCAGCCTCGAATACCGCACCCCCGAGCGAGTCGTCCGCGCCACGCACCGCGTGAGTTTCGATGTCCACGCCGCCGACCGTTTCGTGCTGCTCGGTCCCTCGGGCTGCGGCAAGTCCACGCTGCTGAAGGCCGTGGCGGGCTTCATCCCGCCGGTCGAGGGCGAGATCCGCCTCGAAGGCCAGCGCGTAACGCAGCCCGGCCCCGACCGCATCGTCGTGTTCCAGGAGTTCGACCAGCTGCCGCCGTGGAAGACCGTGAAGCAGAACGTGATGTTCCCGCTGCTGGCTTCGCGCACGCTCGGCAAGAAGGAAGCCGCCGAACGTGCGCTGCACTACCTCGACAAGGTCGGCCTTGCAAAGTTTGCCGATGTGCATCCGCACCAGCTTTCAGGTGGCATGAAGCAGCGCGTGGCGATTGCACGCGCGCTCGCGATGCAGCCGCGCGTGCTGCTGATGGACGAGCCCTTCGCCGCACTCGACGCGCTCACGCGCCGCAAGATGCAGCAGGAACTGCTCGAGCTCTGGGACGAGGTGCGCTTCACGCTGCTGTTCGTCACGCACTCGATCGAAGAAGCGCTGGTAGTGGGCAACCGCATCGCGCTGCTTTCGCCGCACCCGGGGCGCATGCGCGCCGAGATCAACAGCCACGGCTTTTCGCTTGCGAGCCTGGGCGGTGCCGAGTTCCAAAGCACGGCGCAGCGCATCCACGACATGCTTTTCGAGGAAGAACATGAGGAGGCCGCGGCATGAGTGCCATCGTTCCTCCCATCCGCCCCGAATACGAGCGCACGCTCGAGCCCTTCACCGAGCTGCCGGTCGAACGCACGCTGCCCCTGGGCGCGCGTATCTGGTCGCAGGCCTGGCTGCGCAAGGGGCTGATCCTCGCCGTCATCGCCGTGCTGTGGGAGCTTGCGGCCCGCTGGCAGAACAACGACCTGCTGCTGCCCACCTTCACCGCCACGGCGAGCGCGCTGTTCGAAGGGCTTGCCAGCGGCGAGCTGATCGAGAAGGTGCGCATCTCGCTGGCCGTGCTGCTTCAGGGCTACCTCGCCGGCGTGCTGCTGGCATTCGCGCTCACCACGCTCGCCGTGTCGACGCAGATCGGCCGCGACCTGCTGGACACGCTAACTTCGATGTTCAACCCGCTGCCCGCCATCGCGCTGCTGCCGCTGGCGTTGCTGTGGTTCGGGCTGGGGCGCGGCAGCCTCGTGTTCGTGCTGATCCACTCGGTGCTGTGGCCGCTGGCGCTCAACACCTATGCGGGCTTCCAGGGCGTGCCCGAAACGCTGCGCATGGCGGGGCGCAACTACGGGCTGAAGGGCCTGCGCTACGTGTTGCAGATCCTGGTGCCGGCTGCGCTGCCGTCGATCCTGTCGGGCCTGAAGATCGGCTGGGCCTTTGCCTGGCGTACGCTGATCGCGGCCGAACTGGTGTTCGGCGCCTCGTCGGGCAAGGGCGGGCTGGGCTGGTACATCTTCCAGAACCGCAACGAGCTGTACACCGACCGCGTGTTCGCGGGCCTTGCGATGGTGGTGCTGATCGGCCTGCTGGTCGAGAGCCTGGGCTTCAAGACGCTGGAGCGGCTCACGGTGCGCCGCTGGGGGCAGCAGCGCTAGCTAGCCGCTGGTCTTCTTCGCGGCTTGCCGCATCGAGCGCAGCTCGCCGTTGAGGAACTCGTTGGCGTCGCGCACCGTGCCGTTGTTGAGCTTCACCTTGTAGGCCTGCCCCGTCATCTCCGAGCGCGAGGCGCAGCGCTCGATGAAGTCTTCGGCCGTCACCAGCTCCTTTTTGAAGTAGTCGTACTTCGCCTGCATGTGCTTGGCGGCGTCGGCGGCGGTGTATTCGTTGCCGTTGCGCAGGAAGACCATGGCCGACATCTTCGAGACGCGCTGGATCAGCGTGTCGATCAGCTTGTCCTCGGCGTCGGAAGGGGTGGCGTGCGCCAGCAGGGCCGAGGCGCCGAGCAGGAGGGCGAGCAGCGTGGTGCGCAGGAATTTGAGCGAGGCCATTTGTTTTGTCTCCTGGCAATTTTCGGGCCATGCTAGGACCGGCGCCCCCGCCGTGTCAAACCCGGCCCGGCTCGGGTCTAATCGCAGGTTTTGGCATGTGTTAACCACTCTCCCATGAGCTCCTCGACCCCCGATCTTTCGTCGATTGCCCAGGCGCTGGCCGATGCCGCCGCAGCGCAGTCGATGCACTACTTCCGTACGCCGCTGGACATCATCACCAAGGCCGACGAAAGCCCGGTCACGCTGGCCGACCGCGCCGCCGAGACGGCCATGCGCGAAATTCTTGGTGCGCGCGTGCCTGCCGACGGCATCTACGGCGAGGAGCACGGCCCCGAGCGGCTCGACGCAGAGCGCGTCTGGGTGCTCGACCCCATCGACGGCACGCGCAGCTTCATCACCGGCTCGCCGCTGTGGGGCACGCTGATCGGTGTGCTGCAGGGCGGCCGCATCGTGCTGGGCGTGGTCGACATGCCGGTGCTCAAGGAGCGCTGGATCGGCGAGGCCGGCAAGGGCGCCACGCGCGACGGCCAGCCCGTGCGCGCCAGCAGCTGCACCGAGGTGGCCAAGGCCCGCATCGTCACCACCTCGCCCGACATCTTCGCGCTGGCCGACTGGACTGCCTTCGACCGGCTCAGCCGCCAGTGCGCGATGCGCCGCTTCGGCGGCGACTGCTACGGCTACGCCCAGCTGGCGGGCGGCACCATCGACCTCGTGGTCGAGACCGGCCTGCAGCCTTATGACTACCTCGGCCCCGCCGGTCTGATCGAGGCCGCAGGCGGCGTCATCACCGACTGGCAGGGCCAGCCGCTGGGGCTGAAGTCCGACGGGCGGGTGATCGCGGCGGCAACGCCCGAACTCCACCGGCAAGCGATGGCCATCCTCTCGGCCTAGACTGTCGAACATGTTCCGCTGGCTGATCGTCGTCGTCCTCGCACTGGTGCTCATGAGCGGCCTGACGGCCTGGCTGCGCCGCTTCGGCTTCGGACGACTGCCCGGCGATTTCGAGTTCCGCGCCTTCGGCCGCGAGTGGCAACTGCCGATTGCCAGCACCGTGGTGCTCAGCATGATCGCGGCGCTGGTCGCGCGTCTTCTGTAGAGAAAAGACAAACAGCAATGAGAGCCTGCGTAGACATCGGCGGCACCAAGGTGGCCGTAAGCCTTTCCGCTTCGAGCGACGCGCCGCTGATCGGCCGCCGCAGCGAGCCCACGGCCAAGACCGGCGACAACGACGCGGTGGCGGTGCAGATCATGCGGATGATCGACGAGGTCTGCGCGGAGCAAGGCATCGATGCCGCAACCATCGACCGCGTGGGCGTGTCGTCGACCGGGCCTTTCGAGCTGCGCGACGGTCTGGTCGAACTCGCCACTCCCAATATCTGCGGTGGCATCGCTGGGCCATCGCGCGGCCTGCCCAACGCGTGGATGACCGCAATCATCGAGGCTCCTCTGGTCCAGCGTTTCGGCAGCGTCCGGGTCGAGAACGACGCCGTGGCAGCACTCGAGGCCGAGCGCCATTGGGGCGCGCTCAAGGGCCTGGACAACTGCGCCTATGCCACTTGGAGCACCGGCGTGGGCGTTGGCCTTTGTGTCGATGGCAAGGCCCTGCGCGGCAAGAACGGCAATGCTGGTCACGCGGGGCATAGTTTCGTGGTCGATGACGACAGCGGTGCGCTTTGCGGCTGTGGCAACTACGGCGACGTCGAGGCATTGGCGGGCGGCAATTCGATCGGGCACCGTTTCGGGCAGTCTGCCGCCGATCTGTTCTCTGCCGCATCCGCTGGCGAACCCAAGGCGCTGGAAACGGCGGAGGCCCTGTGTCGCGTGTTCGGGCGGATGCTCTACAACATGGTCATTACCCTCGACCTGCAGCGCATCAGCTTGGGTGGCAGCGTGTTCTGGCACCACCGCGACTTCGTGCTGCCACGGCTGCAGGCACAGGTCGACGGCAAGCTGCTCCCGCTTACGCGTGGTGTGACGCTCGTGCCCGCCGGCCTGGGCGACAAGGTCGGCGACTACGCCGCACTGGCGCTGCTCGACTGAACGGCCACATCGTACGATCCGGCGAACATCATGACCCTGCTGCCTCGCCGTCGCTCCTATGCCTACCTGCTGTGGCTGGTAGGCGGCTTCATCGGGGCGCATCGCTTCTATCTCGGGAGCTACCTGGGCGGCGCGGCGCAACTGGCGCTACTGCTGTATGGCGTCGCCGGCCTGCCGGGGTCGCGCTTCGGCCTGGCGCTTGTGCTGCCATGGATGCTGTTCGACGTCTACTGGATCTACCGGCGGATGAAGCAGCAGGACGGGGCCGCTGTCGAAGATGGTGAAGAAGCTCCGGCCCGCCAGCGCGCCCGTCGCGCCGGGACACGAGAGGCCAAGGAATACGACCTCGCCGCCCTCGCTGAAGCCAACAAGCTGCAGGAGCGCTTCGTGGCCGCCGCCGAGGCCGAAGACTGGGCCGGAGCCGTCGCCATCGCCGAGCAGATCGTCGCCACCGCGCGCCGCGTGTTCAAGGGCCCGCACCAGAACCTCGCGATGACGCTGTGCATGCTCGGCCAGGCCTGCTACCAGTTCAAGGCCTTCGACAGGGCCCGGGCCAGCCTGGAGGAAAGCCTTTCCATCGGCCGCAAGATCGGCATGCCGGCGGAAGACATGGACATCGCCCGCAAGGCGCTGGACCTGACCCTGACCGGCATCGCCGAACGCAAGGCCCACGGCGCTGCATCCGACGAAGAAGGCGCGCTGCTGAACCTGCTCGAAGACCGCGACGCGCGCTACCGCGACGCACTGGCCCAGGGCGACCTGCCCCGGGCCGAGAAGTTCTGCGCCGAAGCCGTCGCCGCCAGTCGCCGGCTGTACGGCGGCGCGGACAGGGCCGTGGTGCTCCAGCTGGCCAGCTATGCGGAACTGTGCCGCCGGCTGCAGTGGTACGACAAGGCACAGGCCTCGGCGGACGAAGCCCTGGCCATGATCGGGCTGCTCGGCCTCGACGACAGCTGGCGGCGCGGGCCGACCAACACCCTGGCGCTGCTGCATGCCGCGGCCGGGCGGGCCGAAGAGGCCGAAGCGCTCTACAAGAAGACCATCGCCATGGCGGTGGCCGAAGCCCGGGGCGGCTCCAGCGATGGCGTGGTGCGCGCATTCAACAACCTGGCGTTTCTCTATGCCGAGTCCGGCCAGGACGCCAAAGCCGAGCTTTGCTACGCGCGCGCCCTCGTTCATCTGGACAAGCTCCCGCCGGGCGAGGGCGACGCCGAACTGCACTCCGACATGCTCAACAACTTCGCCAGCCTGTTCATGGCGCGCCGCGAATTCGACAAGGCCAGGCCGCTGTTCGAGCGCTCGCTCGACATCCAGCAGGGCAGCTGCCGGGGCATTTCCCAGGCGGCCGCAACCGCCCACAACGACCTGGGCCTGATCGCGCAGGAAGAGGGCGACTTGCGCCAGGCGCTGATGCATTTCAAGCGCACGCTGCTGCTCAACCAGATCTGCGCGCCCGACCACTTCAGGAACATCGACAACGCGCAGCGCAACATCGACAGCGTGAGCATGGTGCTCGCCACGGTCGCTCGCGCCGCACGCATGGAACCCAGCACATGAGCATCGGCGGCGCCTTCTACGCCCTGGACCGCTACCGGCTGCGCGCGCTGGTGATCGATCCGTCCACCGTGTCGGGCTTCCTGCATTCGCCGGCCGCGCAGGGCGGCCCGCACGACAGCCAGACGGTGGAGCAGGCCTGGGACGTGGTGCGCACGCTGCTGCCCGAGGCGGTGGACGGCGAGGAGCTCGACGGCACCGACGGGCTGGGCTGCATCTATCTCACGGCTGCTCACGTCGAGCGCACCGCGGCCCGGCTCGCGCAGCGCGACGTGGCGGAACTGATGGGCCGTTTCACCGGCGAGCCGGCGAAGTTCAGCGAACTCTACTGGGCCAAGGTCTGGCAGGACGGCGCCCGGGACCTCGAGGGCTTCATGGAAGGTGTGAAGCGCTTCTTCGCCGGCGCGGCCGCAAGGCGCGACGCCGTCGTGTTCTACATCGTCTGAATCGCCGGCTGGCTGCTAGTGCGGCGGCCGCACGGCCGACACGATCTCGCCCAGCCGCTGCAGCCCCGCATCCACCGCCTTCGAATACGGCCAGCCGCAGTTGATGCGCAGGTAGTTGTCGAAGCGCCCCGAGTTCGAAAACTGCGCGCCCGGCGCCACCAGCATGTGCTCGCGCAGCGCCGCGTCGAACACGTCCACCGACGAGCGTTGCCCGGGTAGCTCGACCCACAGCTGCAGCCCGCCGCGCGGCAGGTTCAGCCGCGTGCCCGACGGAAAGTATTTGGCGATGGCATCCGCCGTCTGGTCGCGCTGCACGTGCAGCCGCTCGCGCAGCCGGCGCAGGTGGCGGTCGTAGCCGCCGCTCGCGACGAACTCGCCCGCGGCAATCTGCGCCAGCGCCTCGTTGTTGCGGGTCTGCGCGTACTTGAGCATTTCCACCTGAGCGTGCCAGCGCCCGGCGGTGATCCAGCCCAGCCGCAGCCCCGGCGCCAGCACCTTGTGCAGCGACGCGCAATAGATCACGTTGCCCGTGCGGTCCCACGACTTCACCGCGCGCAGCGGCGCGTCGCTTTCCACGAGGTCGCTGTAGGTGTCGTCTTCGACCAGCGCGATGCCGTGGCTCTCGCACAGGTGCACCAGCCGCTGCTTGTGGGTGTCGGGCATCACGCTGCCGATGGGGTTCTGCAGGTGCGGCACCACCACCACGGCCTTGATGTCGTCGTAGGTGTGGATGGCGAGGTCGAGCGCTTCCAGGGAGATGCCCGTTTGCGGGCTGGTCGGAATCTCCAGCGCGCGCAGCCCCAGGCTTTCGAGCACCTGCAGCAGGCCGTAGAAGGTGGGCGACTCCACGGCCACCGTGTCGCCGGGCTTGGCGATGGCGCGCAGCGCGAGGTTCAGCGCCTCGATGCAGCCGTTGGTGACGAGCACTTCGTCGGGCGGCACCGTCATGCCCACGCGCAGGCTGCGCTGTGCCAGCGCTTCACGGAACTGCTCGTGGCCTTTTTGCGACGAGGCGGTGGTCAGCAGCTCGGGCCGCTGGCGCAGTGCGCGCGTCATCGAGTTGCGCAGGGCCTCGGCGGGATACAGCTCGGGAGCCGCGCGGGCGATGGCGAAGTTGAGCTTCACGCCCGTATGCCGGCCGCGCGCCATGAAGTTGGCCATGCGCGTGCGCATGCTGACGAACTGCGCGGGGTCGGGCGGCACGTCGGCAATCGGCTCTTCCATCGGCGCGATGGCCATGCGCTGCGGCCGCCGCACGAAGTAGCCCGAACGGTCGCGGGCCTCGACCCAGCCGTCGCTTTCCATGGCTCGGCAGACCTGCAGCGCGGTCGACAGGCTGATGTCGTGCAGCCGCATCAGGCTGCGCAGCGAGGGCAGCTTGTCGCCCTGCTTGAGGGAGCCGGTGTGGATCGCGTCCACATAGTGCGCGGAGAGCTGGCGGTAGAGCGGTAGCGAGTCCATGGGGGCGATGTTCCCCGTATCGGGCATCCGAAAACAGATGCAGTTGCTAAGGAAAACGACCATAACAGATGCGTCGGCGGCACCGCTGTTACGGTCGCAATAGCCATGGCGTGTGCCTGTTTTTTAGGCGACGGAATTTCTACGATGAACCCTCATTCACCCGAGGTTCGCCATGATCACCACCCTCTCCCAAGCGCCCGATTCCATCGTTCTCGAACCCGGCCAGTCTTTGCGCACCTCGGTCGATGCCGGGGCCTGGCTCCAGTTGGCCGAGGGCCGCGCCCGGGTCGTGTCGCCGCCCGGATGGTTCGGCGAGACTGTGTTCATGGCCGAGACGCTGCTCGAGGAAGGCGAGGTGCATCGGCTGCCGCACGGCGGCTGGATCGAAGTGTCTGCGCTGACGCCGGTGCATTTGCGGGTGCACGTGCCGCTGGTTGCGCAGGTTTCGGCTGTGGAGGCGCGGCCGGTGATGCGCTTTGTGCGTCTGCTTACTGGCTGGTAGGGGACTTGTTCGGGGTGCGTGCGAATGACACCGGGTACTCCCCTCCGCGAATGTCCCCCGTCGGCGTGATCGCACCCCGAACAATCAACGTTCGCTAGCCGCTTCCCGCAGCGCCTCGAGAAAGCTATTCCGCCACCAGTGAATGTCCTGCTCACGAATACGCGACAACAACTTCTGGTGCCGCTCCCGCCGCTCCTCCAGCGGCATCTGCAGCGCCTGCTGAACAGTTTCCGCCGTGCCGTGTGTGTCGTACGGATTCACCAGCAGCGCTTCCTTCAACTGCTCGGCCGCTCCCGCAAAGCGTGACAGCACCAGCACGCCCGGGTCGGCCGGGTCCTGTGCCGCGATGTATTCCTTCGCGACGAGGTTCATGCCGTCGCGCAGTGGCGTTACAAGCCCCACGGCCGCCGCGCGGCACAGCCCCGGCACACGCTTGCGCGCCACCATGCGGTGGATGTAGCGCACCGGCATCCAGTCGAGTTCGCCGTAGTCGCCGTTGATGGCACCGCAGAGCGATTCGAGCTCCCGCCGGATGTCGCCATACGCATCGACTGTCTCGCGCGTGGGCGAGGCGATCTGGATCAGCGTGGCGCTGCGCCGGTTTTCGGGGTAGTTGGCCAGCAACTCGCGGAACGAACGCACCCGCTGCGGAATGCCCTTGGAGTAGTCGAGCCGGTCGATGCCCAGCAGCAGCCGGCGGCTCGAATACTCGCGCTTCATGGTCTCGTACATGTCGCGCGATTCTTTTGCATGCGTGAGCGCCGCGAATTCGTCGACGTCGATGCCGATGGGAAAGGCGCTGCTTCGCACCGTCTGACCGTAGGCACGGTACATGTCGTTGCCCAGGTACTCGCCGTGGGCCTCGTTGCGCACGTAGTGCTCGAAGTGCTGCACGTCCTGCTGCGCCTGGAAGCCGATCAGGTCGTACGAGAACAGCGAGCGCATTAGCCATTCGTGCTGCGGGATGGCCGCGGTGATGATCTGCGGCGGCAGCGGAATGTGCAGGAAGAAGCCGATGCGCTGCCTGCAGCCCATGGCGCGCAGCTCGGCTGCCAGCGGGATCAGGTGGTAGTCGTGCACCCAGATGATGTCGTCTTCCTTCAGCAGCGGCAGCAGCTTGCGTGCGAACAGCTGGTTCACGCGCCGGTAGCCGCCGATGAAGCCGGCGTCGAAGTGCGCCAGGTCGAGCCGGTTGTGGAACACCGGCCAGAGCACGTCGTTGCTGTAGCCGAGGTAGTAGCTATCGTGGTCTTCGCGGCTCAGGTCGATGGTGGCCAGCGTTACCTTGCCGGCCTGCTGCCGGTGCAGTTCGCCTTCGCCCGTGGGGCCGCCTTCGACGACCTGCCCGCTCCAGCCGAACCACATGCCGCCGCTTTGCTGCAGGCTTTCGCCGAGAGCGACGGCCAGGCCGCCGGCTGCCGGCTTGCGTGGGTCCGCCACGCGGTTTGAAACGACGACTAGACGACTCATATGCACGAATCCCAGGGAGCGGACAGGCGCACGGCCGCGTTGATGATGCCGACCATCGAATAGGTCTGCGGAAAGTTGCCCCACATCTCGCCCGTGACCGGGTGCGTGTCTTCCGACAGCAGGCCCAGCGGGTTGCGCGCCGCGAGCATGGTCTCGAAGATCTGGCGCGCCTCGGCCTTGCGGCCGATCTTGGCGAGCGCGTCGATGCGCCAGAAGGTGCAGATGTTGAAGGCGGTCTCGGGCTTGCCGAAGTCGTCGGCGGCCTCGTAGCGGCGCATGTAGGGGCCGTCGCACAGCGACTTTTCCATTGCGTCGACCGTCGAGATGAAGCGGGGGTCTCGCGCGTCGATCAGGCCGACCTCCACCATCAGCAGGATGCTCGCGTCGAGCTCGTGCCCGCCGAAGCTCTCCGCAAAGGCCTGGCGCTCTTCGCACCACGACTTGGCGAGGATCTCTTCCTTCATGCGCGCGGCATGGCCGTGCCAGTAGGCGGCGCGCTCGGGCAGGTGCAGCGCGCGGGCGATCTTGCTGAGCCGGTCGCAGGCCGCCCAGCTCATCAGCGCCGAGCTGGTGTGCACGCGTGCGCGCGTGCGCAGCTCCCACATGCCCGCGTCGGGCGTGCCGTAGACGCGCACCGCCTGTTCGCCCACCGCCTCGAGGTGCGGAAACTCCGCCAGCCCCGCGCGGCTGAGCAGCCGGTGGTCGTGAAAGGCCTGCGCCGCGCCGAGCACGATATTGCCGTACACGTCGTGCTGGAAATGCTCCTGCGCCTGGTTGCCCACGCGCACCGGGCCCATGCCGCGATAGCCCGCCAGGTTCTCGACAAAAGACTCGGGCAGCTCGCGCTCCAGCCCGATGCCGTACAGCGGCTGGATGTGCTCGCCGTGCGAGCCGATCACCACGTTGCCCAGCCAGCGCAGGTAGTCTTCCATGGTGCCCACTTCGCTCAGGGAATTGAGCGCGCGCACCACGAAGAACGCGTCGCGCAGCCAGCAGTAGCGGTAGTCCCAGTTGCGCTGGCTGCCCGGCGCCTCGGGAATGCTGGTGGTCATGGCGGCGACGATGGCGCCGGTGTCCTCGTACAGCGAGAGCTTCAGCGTGATAGCCGCGCGGATCACCGCCTCCTGGTACTCGAAGGGAATGGCCAGGCGCTTGCTCCAGGTGCGCCAGTAGGAGATGGTTTCCTGCTCGAACTTGCGCGCGGTGTCGGCAATGCCGTCGAGCAGCGTCTCGTCCACGCCGAACATGAAGTTGTATTCGCGCGAGAGCACGAAGGGCTGGCGCGAGAGGATGTGCGAGATCGATGCGTCGGTGTTCAGCCGCAGCGTCACGTCGGGGCCCACGTAGCGAATGTGGTTGCTGCCGCGCGTAACCTCCACCGGCGCCGAGGCGCCCCACTGGAAGCGCGGATCGAGCGACACGCGGATGCGCGGCGCGCCGGCAATCGGCCGCACGCGGCGCACCATCATCAGCGGGCGGAAGTAGCGCGAGCGGCTGTAGAAGCGCGGCGCGAAGTCGGTGATCTCCACGCCCTGGCCCGCGCTGTCGAACAGCTGCGTGCGCAGCACGGCCGTGTTCGGCTCGTACCACTGCTTGGCCTCGGCGAAGTCTTCGATGTCGATGCTCCACGCACCCGCATCCTCGCCGGGGTGCAGCAGGGCGTTGAACACCGGGTCGCCGTCGAAGCGCGGCAGGCAGCACCACACGGCACGGCCGCGCGCGTCGATGAGTGCGCTGTAGGCGCAGTTGCCGATCACGCCGACGTTGAGCGAAGGCTCGGCCGGCGGGGCAAAGCCGCGCGGGCCGGGTGCTGCGGCTGCCTGCATGTCGGCCGGCGCGCGGTCGTCCGGGCCGGCCGCGCCTGCCAGCGCCTGGCCGGCGCGATCCTCGGGCGCCACCGGCAGTTGTTGTTCGCTCATCGGGGGCTCCTCGGGGATTCTTCGTCGGTTTTTGCGGGTTTTTGTGTCGCCAGCATGTCGCGTGCCTGCACCAGCCATTCATAGACGGCGCGCGGCGATTCGAGCCGGTGCAGCGCCAGGCTCGGCCCCGAGCCGACCTTGATGGCGATGCCGCCGCGCGGCTGCACTACCGCAAAGCCGCTCTCGTCGGTGGTGTCGTCGCCCAGAAAGACCGGCGTGCGGCCCGCGAACGGCGCCTCGGTCATGAAGGCGTCGATGGCGATGCCCTTGTTGACGCCCGTGGGCTTTACCTCGAACACGAACTTGCCGTGCATGAGTTCGAGCTGCGGATGGTTTTCGATGGCGCGCGACATCGCGTCGCGGCATACGGCTTCGAGCTGCGGCGCGAGCCGGTAGTGCAGGGCGATGGCGGCGTGCTTGCGCTCCACCAGCAGGCCCTCGTGCACGCGCGCGAGTTCGTTGGCAATTTCCAGGATGGGAATGAGATCGGGCGGGCGCTGCTCCTGCGTGTGGCCGCTGGCGTTGCGGCGCTGCACGCCGTGCTCGCCGGCCGCGGGCAGCCGCAGCGGTGCGAGAAAGCGGTCGATGGAGTCGATCTGGCGGCCCGACACCACGGCAAGCGCGCCGCCGAGCTGGTCGCGCAGGTCGCTCAGCAGAGGCACGAGGGCAGGCGGAATCTCGATGGCTTCAGGCGTGGGCGCAAGCCCGACCAGCGTACCGTCGAAGTCGAGGAAGAGGGCTGCATCCCGGCCCAACGGAGGAGGCAACTGCAAGTTGCTGGAGGACTTTGGCATCGGGAAAAACCTTAACACGCGTCGAAGCATGCGCGTGTCGGCCAAAACCGGACGTGCGTCGGGGTCAGGGCCGTGAATCAGGCGGCCTTGGGCACCACATCGGCAAGCGCACGCAGCAGCGCCGCGGCGTTCACCGGCTTGAACAGCACCGGCACCCCGGAGGCGCGCACGTGCTGCAGCCGCTCGGGCGAGGTCTCGCCGGTTACCAGCATCAGCGGCGCCTGCAGCCCGAAGCGGCGCTGCAGCCTCAGGCCGACGTCGAGGCCGTTGTCGCCGTTGGAAAGGCGGTAGTCGCACATCAGCAGTGCGAAGGGCCGCTCCTGCACATCGGGCCGGCCCAGCACCTCGACGGCTTCGGTTTCGCTGGCCACCGCGTCCACGGCCAGGTCGTGGGCGTGGAAGAGGCCGGTCATGGCCTCGCGGATCTCCGCTTCGTCGTCGATCAGCAGGATGCGTGCGCGTGTCGCATGGATCACCGCCTCGGGCGAAGCAGCGGTGCTGCGGAAAGCTGCGGCCGGCTCGACGTCGGCCACCAGGGGCGCCGCGGCCGGCAGCTGGATGCGGAAGCGCGAGCCGCCGCCCAGGCGCGACTTCACCTGCACCGGATGCTGCAGCAGGCGCGAGAGCCGCTGCACGATCGACAGGCCGATGCCCAGGCCCTGCGCGCGGTCGCGGCCCGGGTTCTGCACCTGGTAGTACTCCTCGAACACGCGCTCGTGCTGCTCGGGCGCGATGCCGATGCCGGTGTCGAGCACTTCGATCCACACCATGTCGCCGCGCGAACGGGCCCGCACGGCAACGCCGCCGCGTGCCGTGTACTTCAGCGCGTTGTCGACGAGGTTCGAGAGCATGCGGTACAGCAGCTGCGGATCGCTGCGCACCCACAGGCCGCTGGCGCGCACCCGCAATTGCAATTGCCGTTGCTCGGCCTGCGCCGCGAACATGTGGTTGAGCGAGCGGAACAGCGCATCCAGCGACACAGGCCCGACGGCCGGCATGACCACGCCAGCGTCGAGGCGCGACACGTCGAGCATGGTGTCCAGCGAATTGCCCAGCGCGTTCACCGCGCGCATCAGCCGCTGCGCGTTGCGCCCGCCATGGTGCTCGCGCAGCTCGTTTTCGAGCGCGGCGCCGAACAGGGCGATGGCATGCAGCGGCTGGCGCAGGTCGTGGCTGGCGGTGGCGAGGAAGCGCGTCTTCTCGGCGCTGGCGCGTTCGGCGACGGCAATCTGCTTGCCGAGCTGCGCGGCCAGCGCCTCGTTCTCGAAGCGCAGCACCAGCGAGTCGGTCAGCAGCTTGTGCTGCTGGTCGCCCACGCGCAGCGTGAACAGCAGGTAGCCCAGGCTGAACACCGCGAGGAAGAAGTGCAGGGCGTCGCCCTGCCAGGCCAGCGCGGCGATCAGGCTCAGCATCATCGGCAGGGTGTAGCCGTACAGCGCGGGCTTGAGCGGCCACAGCAGCTGCATGGCCCGGGCGCAGCTGCCGATGATGACCACGGTGACCACCGAGGTCACGGGCAGGTCGCCGGCCGAGACGAACAGCAGCGGGGCGGTGGCCGTGGCCATGCTCACGGCAGTGACGGTGCGCGAATGCCGGCGCGCCCAGCGCGTCGTGTCCGCGAGCGGCACGCCCTCGTGCCAGCGCGGCATGAAGAAGAGGACGAGGCCGAACGACAGGTGGGCCGCCATCCAGGCCAGGATCCACAGGCGGGGCTGGTGCACGTACATGGCGGCGCCGAGCGCCGCGCCCAGGCCGAAGTGCACGAACACCGATGCGTTGTAGGCCGCGTACACCGAGGCCACGTGCTCGCGCAGCACGCGCAGGCTCAGGTCGTCCGGCCCGGCGGATGGATCGGTCGGATGCTGGGAAGCGTCGGATTCGAGTGCGGGCTTCGGCGCGGTGGCATTCACCCGGTCGATGCTATCGGCCGGGTCTGCTCCGGGAAGTGCCAGAAGTCATGCCCTGGCGGACAGCGATGCCGCGACGGCTTCGACCCGGGCCTGGTGGATCGCCTCGCCGATCTTCGGGCCGGTGGCGCCGGACTGCTGGGCGGCTTTGGCCACCACATCGGTGACCACGGCCGCTGCCGTCGCCAGCACGGCGAGCAGGCGCTCGCGCTGCGGGTAGGGCGCATCGCCGGAGCCGGGCCGGCCGCGCGCATAGCATTCGCAGGCCAGCAGCGCCTCGGCGAAGCGCGCGGGCTTGCGGAAGGCGTCGCAGCGCTCCAGCAGGCGCACCAGGCCCGTGGCGTCCAGCGCGTCGCTACCGTCGATGTGGCCATGCTCGCGCGCCACCACCTCGGCCAGTTCGCGGATGTCCACCGGCACGCGCCAGCGGTCGCACACCTGCTGCAGCTGCTTGACGCTCTCGTTGCGCATGAGGCAGGCGAAGCGCACCGCCAGCGAGGCCTGCAGGCGGGCGCTGGCATCGATGACTGCCATCGTTGTTTGCGTGCCGCCGTCGAGCTCGGGCAGCAGCACGGCCAGCGCACCGCATTCGCGCAGCACCTCGAACATGCGCGAGGGGCGTGTTTCCATCAGGCCGCGCGACAGCTCCTGCCACACGCGCTCGGCGACCAGCGCATCGACCTCGCCGGCGGCGACCATCTCGCGCATCAGCGCCATGGTTTCGGGGGCGACGCTGAAGTCGTCGAAGCGTGCCGCGAAGCGCGCCACGCGCAGGATGCGCACCGGGTCTTCGCGAAAGGCCTCGGTCACGTGGCGCAGCACCTTGTCGCGCAGGTCGCGCTGGCCGTGGAAGGGGTCGGCCAGCGTGGCGGGCGTGGGGTCGAAGCGGCCGTCGGCGCTCACCAGCTCGGCCGGCAGCGCAATGGCGTTGACGGTCAGGTCGCGGCGCGCGAGGTCTTGCTCCAGCGTGACGTCGGGCGCGGCATGCACCGTGAAGCCGCGGTAGCCAGGCGCGCTCTTGCGCTCGGTGCGGGCCAGCGCGTATTCCTCGCGCGTCTCGGGGTGCAGGAATACCGGAAAGTCGCGTCCCACGGGCAGGTAGCCGCGGGCCACCATTTCTTCGGGCGTGGCTCCGACCACCAGCCAGTCATGGTCGGACACCGGCCGCTGCAGCAGGCGGTCGCGAAGTGCACCTCCAACGAGAAAAATTTTCATAAGTGCAGTGTAGGGATACTCCCGGTACCAAAAAATAGAACGGTCGTTCGATAATCCCCGGAGCGGACCGGGAAATCGTTCGTTCATCGGACGAAATTCAGCGGCAGTCACAAGTCGACGCCCGCATCCGTAGAGGGATATGTCAACCAAAGGAGCAATTCACATCATGAAGAAAACAATGTTTGCGCTGGCGGCTCTGGGTGCCTTGGCATCCGGAAGCGCGATGGCGCAGCAGGCGGGCGACTGGGTCGTCGGCGCGGGCTGGTTCCATCTGTCACCACAGGATTCCAGCAAGCCGCTGACCGTGACCTCGCCCATTCCGAGCGTGCTGGCCGGCTCGGGTGCCAGCGTGAGCGATTCCGACACGGTGGGCCTCAACGCCACTTATTTCCTCGACAGCCACTGGGCGGTGGAAGGCGTGTTCGGCGTGCCGCCGAAGTTCAAGCTCAACGGCACCGGCACCCTCGGCCGCGTCGGACAGCTCGGCGAGGCGCGCCAGTGGAGCCCGACGATCCTGGGCAAGTACTTCTTCAACGAGGGCACCGACGCCTTCCGGCCGTTCGTGGGCCTGGGCGCCACCTACGTCTGGTACAGCGACGTCAAGCTGACCTCGAACCTGCAGAGCGCACTGGCCGGCCAGTTCCACCAGTCGCCGTTCGCTGTGAACACCACGGCCAAGCTCGACAGCAAGTTCGCGCCGGTGATCAACGTGGGCGCGGCCTACCAGTTCGACAAGCACTGGGGCATCTCGTTCTCGGTGTCGTACATCCCGCTGAAGACCAAGGCCAAGCTGACGACGACCTCGATCTACGGCCTGCCGGTGGCCAATAGCGAAGCCAGCCTGAAGCTGAACCCGATCGTCACCTACGTGGCGGCAACCTACCGGTTCTGATTCGCCCCACCTGCTTCGAAGACCCTAGCGCCCCGTGCGATAGGGCTCTTCGAACTGCAGGAAATCTTTCTCCGCCAGTGCATCGTCGATCCAGGCCTTGACGCCCGGCAGCGCCTGCACGCGCTCGATGTAGGCCGTGATATGTGCCGGCACCGGCAGGCCATAGGTCTTGATGCGTGTGCCGATGGGCGCGAAGTAGGCATCGGCGATGCCGAATCCGGCACCGAACAGCATCGGGCCGCCATGCGTGTCGAGCAGGCCGTTCCACATCTGCACGATGCGCGCGAGGTCGCTGGCGACTTCGGGCACTTCCTTCAGCAGCCGGGCGCCCACCTCGGGCAGCGAGGCTTCGATGTTCATGCCGCAATGGTTGCGCAGGCCGCCGAAGCCCGAGTGCATCTCGGCGCAGACGCTGCGGGCGCGCGCACGGTCAGCCGCGGACCGGGGCCAGAGCTGCTTTTCGGGGAAGGTCTCGGCGAGGTATTCGGCGATGGCCAGCGTGTCCCAGACGACGAGGCCGTCGTCTACCAGCACCGGCACCTTGGCCACCGGGTTCAGCGCGGCGATGGTGTGCTTGAACTGCGAATCGGCCTCGAACGAATCGAAGCGCACCACGACTTCCTCGAAATCGATGCCGGCCTGCTTCATCAGTACCCAGGGCCGCATGGACCACGACGAGTAGTTCTTGTTGCCGACATAGAGCTTGCGCATGAGAGGGATCTCCGGTCCGTTGCGGTGGTTCAAAAAGGGGGTCTTCGATGCTAGCCGGACGCTGTGCCGCGATTGATGCCGAAGGCGGCGCGAATTGATGCGGCAGCGCGTTCAGCGCTCGCGGGTGTCGTCGTTCTTCTTCGGACCGGCCACGCGCTCGATCACGCTCACGAGGCGCGGCACCAGTGCCAGCACGGCGAGCGCCAGCAGCGCGCTCACCACGGCGGTCACCTCGCGGCCGAGTCCGCAGGCCATGCCGATGGCGGCCGTCATCCAAAGGCCCGCGGCGGTGGTCAGGCCCTGCACATGGCTCTCGTCCTTGCCCTGCTTGAGGATGGTGCCGGCGCACAGAAAGCCCACGCCCGCCACCAGCCCCTGGATCACGCGGCTCATGTCGGCCGGCACGATGCCGGTCTGCTGCGGGATCAGCACGAACATCGCCGAGCCGATGGCCACCAGCATGTGGGTGCGCACGCCGGCCGCCTTGCCCTGCTGCTCGCGCTCGAAGCCGAGCACGAAACCGAGGGCGCCAGCGAGCGTGAGGCGCAGCACGATGCGGGTGAGCTGCGCGACGTCGCTTACGTCCGAGAACTCGGATGCGAGGGTGTCGAGCACCTCGTCGCGCCAACTCATCTCAGGGGAGGTCCTTGTTGGGCTCCGGCTCAGCCGCATCGCGCGGGCCAATGCGACCCAGGCGTTCCTTCAGCGACTGCGGCCGGCCGCTGATGATGGCCGCGTAATTGGTGGTGTTGGCCAGCACTTTCTTCACGTAGTCGCGTGTCTCGTTGAACGGCACGTTCTCGGCCCAGATGGCGGCGTCGAGCACCGGGCCGTTGCGCCAGCTGCGGGGGCGCCCCGGGCCGGCGTTGTAGGCGGCGGCCGCCAGCGCCATCGACCCGTCGAAGTCGTCGAGTGCGAGCTTCAGGTAGTTGGTGCCGATGGTGATGTTGGTCTCGCGGTCGTTGATCTGGCCGGGCGAGAAGTCGTTCATGCCGATCTTGCGGGCCGTCCAGCGCGCGGTGGCGGGCATGACCTGCATCAGGCCCGAGGCGCCGACGCCCGAGCGCGCGTCCATGATGAAGCGGCTTTCCTGGCGGATCAGGCCGTACACGTAGGCCGGGTCGAGGCCGATGTCCTGGCTCTTGCGCAGCACCGTGTCGTGGAAGGGCATGGGAAAGCGCTGTTCGACGTCGACCACGCCCTTGGTGCGCTCGCTGGTGTTGATGCAGCGGTCCCACACCTCGCGCTGGCAGGCGAAGTCGGCCGCGGCCAGCAGCGCGCGGTCGTCCATGCCGCCCTTGTCGTGCAGGTTGGTGGCGTAGTTCCACTCGCGCGTGCCTTCGGGGCGCAGGCCGATGGCGATGGCGTAGAGGCCGCGGGCGAGCGCCGGGTTGTTGCGCGCGGCGGCTTTTTCCTCGGGCGCGAGCGGGTCGGGGCGCGTGGGCACCATGGTGCGCTGGCCGAGTTCCTCGAGCGCCAGCATCTCGTAGAAGCCGCGCGAGCCGGCGATGCTCTGGTAGAGGTCGCGGGCCTGCGCGCGGCGTTCGTCGCCGCCGGCGCTGGCCAGGGCGCGGGCCTTCCAGTAGACCCAGGTCGGCTCGAGCTGGGCGGTTTCGCTCATGGCGTTGATGGCGGGCGCCACCTCTTTCCACTGGCCGGCGCGCAGGGCGGCGCGCACGCGCCAGCCGAGCATGTCGTCGGACAGGTCGCTGTTCTTCGTGACGTTGGCGTAATAGGTGCCGGCTTGCGGCCAGAGCTTCAGCGCGGCGGCGCGGCCGATGGTGCCCCAGAGCCAGTTGCGCTCCTCGGCGGAGAGCATCGGGCCCCACTTGCTGTCGAGTTGAGAGGCGGCCAGCTCGGGGTCGGCAATGGCGATCTTGATGAGCGCGAGCACCACCAGTTCCTTGCGCGACTTGGCGGCCACGAAGGCGCGGCCGGTCAGGAACTTGGCCGAGCTGGCGTTGAGCTCCTCGAACAGCGGCAGCGCGTCGGGCGCGGCGATGGTGACGGCGGCGCGTGCGGCCTGCGGGCGGTTGGCCTCGATGGCCAGGCGCGCCTTCTTCCAGGCGTCGTTGGTCGACATCAGGCGGGCGGCGACCATGCGGTCGGCGGCGGTGAGGCAGCCGTCGTCCAGGTCTTTCTGGGCAAACCAGTTGCGGCGCACTTCGTCGGCCTGTGCCTGCGTGGCGGTGCCGGTGCGCAGCGAGTCGACCAGGACCGCGTAGCAGCGCACCTGCGCGTCGTCGCCCATGCGGAAACCGTCTACCGAGGCGGTGAAGTTGTCCCAGTCGCGGCGCTGGCCGAGCAGAAGCAGCCAGTCGTTGCGCAGGCGGTCTTCCTGGTAGGTGCCGGGGTAGCGCGCGAAGAAGTCCTGTACTTCGTTGGCGGGGGCGTCCTGCAGGCGCGCCTTGAGTTCCCAGTAGGCGGCCCAGGGCTCCAGTGCATGGCCTCGGGCCTGCGGCAGCAGGGCGGTCAGGCGGGCCTTGTCGCCGCGCTGGAAGGCCTGCTTCATCTGGATCAGCACGTCGTCGTTGGTGTTGCTCTGGGCTGCTGCGGGTTGCTGCGAGAGCAACGCGGCGAGGGCAAGAACAGTGGAAAAAACGAGTGCGGGTGCCGCGTTGCGCGGGTTGACGCGCGGGCGATGGCGCTTGGGTGCCAAAATGCTTGGGAACTGCATCGGGGGATTATGGACAAGTCAAAGGGTGCCGACACTTCGGCAACGGCGAGTTTTCTTAAGGAACAGTTGAGGAAGGCACTCATCGAGCAACGTCTTGCGATGCCCGACCGGCTGACACGCGCAGACCTTTTGCAGCGCGTGATGCGGATCTGGCTGGTCGGCCGGCCCGACACCGTGATCGGCGCCTACTGGCCCATCAAGGGCGAGTTCGATCCGCTGCCCGCCCTGCACCGCTGGAAGGAAGACGGCGAACTCATGGAAGAGACGCAGCGCCGGCGCATCGGACTGCCGGTGATCGACAAAGTCCACAAGACCCTGACCTTCCATGCCTGGTACCCGGGCTGCCAGATGGAAGAAGACGCCTACGGCATTCCCAAGCCCAAGGACACCGAGCTGATCGTGCCGACCCTGCTGTTCGTGCCCTGCGTGGGCTACAGCGCGGGCGGCTACCGGCTGGGCTACGGCGGCGGTTTCTATGACCGCACGCTGGCGGCGCTGGAGCCGCGGCCGTTCACGGTGGGTCTGGGCTTCACCCACGGCTTTCTCGAAGACTTCGAGCCCGAGGCGCACGACCTGCCGCTCGACGCCATCCTCAACGACAACGGAGTCGTCTGGCCGACCAGCTGAGCTGCCAGCGTCAGTCGATGTTGTCGACGGTGTCCGGGTCGGGCACCTCGCCGATGGTCTCGCGCGTGGTCTCGGACTGGAGCAGCAGCCAGTCGCAGAAGGCCCTGATTTCCGGCCGCAGCGCGCTGCGCGGCCCGGCAATGAGCCAGTAAGACATCGGCGAATCCATGCGGTGCTGCGGCAGCACCTCGACCAGGTCGCCGTTGGCCAGGCTCTCGGCAATGAGCGAGCTTCGCGCCAGCGTCACGCCCTGCCCGGTAAGGGCCGCCTGCACCATCTGGTAGGCGTAATTGAAATAGAGCCAGCGCTTGGGCTGCGCGCGTTCCAGCCCGTTCACCTCGAACCAGCGGCGCCAGGTCAGCCATTCCAGGTGCGTGCGGTGCGCGTCGCCGGCCTCGATCAGCGTGAACTGGGTGATGTCGGCGGGTGTCTTGATGGGCGGGCTGCTCTTCAGCAGCCAGGGGCTGGCCACCGGCGTCAGCGTTTCGCCGAACAGGCGCACCGCGCCGGCCGTCATGGACTCGCGCGGGCCGTAGCGCAGGGCGATGTCCACGTCGGCCACTTCGAGGTCGACCGCCACGTCGCTGGCGTCGATGCGGATGTCGATCTCGGGGTTGTCGCGCTGGAAGGCCTCCAGCCGCGGGATCAGCCACATCGAGGCGAACGAGGCAAAAGTGGTCAGCGACACGCTCTGCCGCCCCGCGCTCTGGCGAATCTGGCGCACGGCCGTGTCGATGCGCGGCAGCGACTGCTGCACCGCCAGCAGCAGCAGTGCCCCCGCGCTCGTGAGCTCCACCGCGCGCGTATGGCGCAGGAACAGCGCCACGCCCACCTCTTCTTCCAGCGACTGGATCTGGCGGCTCACGGCCGACTGGGTCAGCGCCATTTCTTCCGCCGCGGCGCGGAAGTTCAGGTGCCGGGCCACCGCCTCGAAGGCGCGCAGGTGCCCGGCGGAGATCGGACGGGAGCGCAGATGGGTTTGCGAATGTTGCATGGATATGACTTTGGAGGGCGAATCGGCGTTTGGATCGATTGATGCGAAACGCGCATCAGTAGGCTAACTCGTTTTCATTGGACCGCCAACGCCATAGAAACGATCATTCATTCCCGAACTGCGCTATTGCCACTTTCTGACAAGCGCTTCGGCAAAGCCAAGGAGTTACATCATGTCCACCGCCGTCTGCACCACCGAATCGCTCTCGTCCCTGTCCGTTCCCGCCCGCACCGCCGCCGTTCCGCCGGCCGTGCGTCGTGGTGCCTGGCAGATCGCGCCCGGCGAGGCGATGAGTCTGAAGGCGCGGGCGGCCAGCATCCTGCGGGTCAAGCAGGGCCGGGTGTGGATCACGCCCGATGCCACGCTCAAGAACCCCAGCGAAGACCTGGTGCTCGCACCCGGCGAATCGCTGACGGTGGCCGCGGGCCAGCGCATCGTCATGGAGGCGTGGGACGGCTACGGCGCGACCTACAGCTGGGACAACGCCTGAGCGATTGTTTTCCCTCCAAGTGCTGAAAAGGCGGCCTCGGCCGCCTTTTTCTTTTTGAAGCGTCTTTTGGGGTAGTCCGTCGGGCGGCCGCCCGTTCAGTTCAATTCAGCCGTTGATGTCGAAGCTGGGCGCCAGGGCCAGAAAGTGCCGCAGCGCCGCCTCGCCAATCAGCACATGCACGCCGGCCATCAGGTCGGGGCCCTCGCATTCGGCCAGCCCCATGCCGAAACCGCTGTAGCGCCGGGCCGCCAGCGGGGCTTCGTAGACCACCCTGACGTCGACATGGCGCGGGTCTTCCTGGATGTGCTGCATCAGCGCGTCGATGGCTTCGGGCGGGCCTTCCAGGTGCTGGCAGAAACGCTGCCCGTCGAACACCAGCAGGCCGGTGATGTCGCGCTCCGCGTTGCGCATGCGCGCCCGGGAGGTGATCGAGCCCACGGTGCCCGGGGGCAGGTCCTGGGCGAGCGTGCTGCAGTAAAGCACTTCGTAGAGCGGGAGCCTTGGGTCTTCTGTCATGCGTCTTGGGGAGGAAAGCGGTGCGGAGTGTAGGCAGCCCCGGGACGCCGCGAAATGTCAAAAGACACAGGCGAAGCGCCTATAGTAAAGCGTGAAATTCGAGGACTACCCCGCTGCTGCAGCGCCTCCCCAGGGCGTGAATTCGTGCGACCAGTGCGCATTGCGACGGCTCGATGCCTTCCTGCCGCCTGCCGGCGAAGAGTTGCAGGCCATCCAGTCTTTCCGCGTCGGCACCCGGCGCGTGGAGGCGGGCAGTTCGATCATCGACGAGCACCGGCCGAGCCCGCAGCTCTTCACCCTTTATTCAGGCTGGGCCTTCCGCTACAAGACGCTGAGCGACGGACGGCGGCAGATACTGAGCTTTCTGCTGCCCGGCGATTTCCTCGGCCTGCAGGATGAGTTCGCCGAGGGCCAGACGCACGGCGTCGAGGCGGTGACCGACGTCACGCTGTGCGCCTTCTCGCGCGACCGGCTGTGGGACCTGTTCCATGCCCAGCCCAAGCTGGGCTACGACATCACCTGGCTTGCAGCGCGCGAGGAAAAGATGGTCGATGACAACCTCGTCACCACCGGCCGGCGCAATGCCGGCGAGCGCGTGGCCATGCTGCTGATGCACCTGTATCGCCGCGCGCAGCGCGTGGGCATGGTGCGCGACGGCTGGGTCGAGTTTCCGTTCAACCAGCAGCACATCGCCGATGCGCTGGGGCTGTCGCTGGTGCACACCAACAAGACGCTGCGGCGGCTGCAGCGGCTGGGGCTCTACAAGATCGACGCCGGCTGGCTGCGCATCATGGAGCCGCACGCGCTGGAAACGCTGGGCGACTACTTCGAGCGCCCGATGCGGCCTACGCCGCTGATCTGATCCGCCACACGGCCTTCAGCGCGTGGCCACCAGCTGGCGCAGGTCGCTCTCGTAGGCCTGCAGCCGGCGCACCGCCTGCGCACGCTGGCTGGCCGTGGTGCCGTTGTGCAGCGCCGCCGTGTTGCGGCAACCTTCCTGCAGCAAGGCCTGCTGCTGGTCGCGCCAGGGTCCGGGCGGTGGTTCGGCGATGCGCTGGATGTAGCCATGCAGCGCCGCGCGCGCCTCGGCCGGCGATGGCTTGCTGGCCACGAAGCCGCGCAGCAGCACAAGCGCCTCCTGCTGGCGCTTGCGTCGCTCGGCGTCCGCCAGCCTTGGGTCGAACACCGACTGCGCGACCTGCTGCTTCAGCAGCTCGCGCTGCTCCGTGCTGAGGCGGCCGTAGAAGTCCTCGGTGCGGTCGAGGAACTGGTCGTAGCGCTTTTCCTGCACCTGCGCCGGGGTGCGGTCGAGCCAGTCCTTGCGGTACTCGGCGTTGTTCTTCGCGTATTTGCGCTCCAGCTGCTGCAGCTGCGCGTCGGTCAGGCTCAGCGCCAGCTCGGTGCCGGCGGGCTCGGCGCGTTCGGTAACGGCCAGCAGGCGCTCGCGGATGCGGTCGGCCATGGCGCAGACTTGCTCCTGCGTCACCTCGCCCGGCGCCAGCGCCTGCGCTTCCTGCAGCAGCGAGGCGATGCGCGGCAGCTCGTTCTGGCGGTGCCATGCCAGCAACTGGTCGAGCTCGTCGCGCACCTTCGGGGTCTGCGCGCCGTCGAAATCCAGGTAGCCGTCGAGCCACCAATAGCTCACCGTGGGCAGGTTGTTGTAGGCCAGCTTGATCGCACTGCAGGCGCCCAGGGCGGCGGCGATGAGCAGCACGCCGATAATTCGCGCCACTGCAGCGCAACGAAATCGGGAAGAAAAACGCATGAATCAGACTCCGCAACAAGACAGCCGGGGGCCGGTCGACGTCGTCATCATGGCGGCCGGCAAGGGCACGCGCATGAAAAGCAGACTGCCCAAGGTGTTGCATCGATTGGGCGGTCGCGCATTGCTGGCCCATGTGACGGGCACCGCCGCGCGCATCGGCGCGCGCGACGTGGTGGTCATCACCGGCCATGGCGCGGCCGAAGTCGAGGCCTCGCTGAACAGCGGCATCGAGGGCGTCACGCTGCGCTTTGCGCGCCAGGAGCCGCAGCTCGGCACCGGCCACGCAGTGCAGCAGGCCGCGCCGCTGCTGCCGGACGACGGCACGGTGGTCGTGCTGTCGGGCGACGTGCCGCTGATCGGCGAAGACACGCTGCGCGCGCTCATCGCGGCCAGCGCAGGCAGCAAGCTGGCGCTGCTGACCATCGAATTCGACGACCCGAGCGGCTACGGCCGCGTCATCCGCGCGGCGGGCCAAGGCGAGGTCACCGCCATCGTCGAGCACAAGGACGCCACCGAAGCGCAGCGCGCCGTGCGCGAGATCTACAGCGGCGTGATGGCCGTGCCCGCGCGCCTGCTCAAGGGCTGGCTCGCGCGGCTGGACAACAAGAACGCCCAGGGCGAGTACTACCTGACCGACGTGGTGAAGTTCGCCGCCGCCGACGGCGTGCCCGTGGTCGCGCACATCACCACCGACGCATTGCAGGTGGCCGGCATCAACAGCCCGGCCCAGCTCGCGGCGCTCGAGCGCGCCTGGCAACTGCGCCAGGCGAATGCGCTGATGGAGCAGGGCGTGCGCCTGGCCGACCCGTCACGCTTCGACCTGCGCGGCACGCTGGATTGCGGGGCCGACGTGGAGATCGACGTCAACTGCGTGTTCGAAGGCATGGTGTCGCTGGGCGAGGGCGTGCGCATCGGCGCGAACTGCGTCATTGCGAATGCGCGCATCGAGGCAGGCGCGGTGATTCATCCGTTCACGCATATCGAGGGCGAGAAGGCCGGCGTGACGGTGGGCGCGGGCTCGCTCATCGGCCCCTTCGCTCGGCTGCGGCCCGGCGCACAGCTGGGTGCCGAGGTACACATCGGCAATTTCGTAGAGGTCAAGAACTCGACGCTGGCTGCCGGCGCCAAGGCTAACCACCTGGCCTACCTGGGCGACGCCACCGTGGGCGAGCGCGTGAACTACGGGGCGGGCAGCATCACCGCCAACTACGACGGCGCCAACAAGCACCGCACCGTGATCGGCGACGACGTGCACGTGGGCAGCAACTGCGTGCTGGTGGCGCCCATCACCATCGGTGCGGGCGGCACCATCGGCGGCGGCTCGACCATCAACAAGTCGACCGAGCCGGGGGCGCTGACCGTGGCGCGGGGCAAGCAGGTGAGTTTTCCGAATTGGAAGCGCCCTCAGAAGAAATAGGCTCGCCCCCAGGCTGCGCGCACTTCGTGTCGCTTCGCCAACCCCCTGCCGGGGGCAACACCAGCGGCCCGGCAAAGCCGGTTCCGCGGTGTTCCGCGAAGAGGCACGAAAGCTTTATCGCAGCGGCAACCGGGGCTCGAACTTGGCGCGCTTGAGGCTGAAGAAGGCCTTGACGTTGCGCACGTTCGCGTCGGCCGTGAACAGGCGCTGCGTGAGTGCGCCGTAGTCGGGCATGTCGCGCGCGGCCACGACCAGCACGAAGTCCGGGCCCGGCGACACGCGCCAGCACTGCTGCACTGCGTCGTCGGCAATCACGCGCGTCTCGAAGGCGTCGAGCGAGGCGGCGTCCTGCCGGTCGAGCGAGATTTCGATCACCGCCTGCAGGCCGTGACCCAGTACTGTGGCGAGCCGGTCGGGCGACAGCAGCGCGACCTGGCGTTCGATCAGGCCTTCTTCTCGCAGCCGCTGCACGCGGCGCAGGCAGGTGGGCGGCGAGATGCCGACGTCGGCGGCCAGGCGCTGATTGGTCTGCGAGGCGTCGCGCTGGAGGGCGTCGAGCAGGCGCAGGTCGATTGAATCCAGGGAGATTGATTCCATATTGGAAGAAATTATGGAATAAAAGTCCAAATCAAAGAAATGGAGAAATAAAAGTCCGAAATCAACAAAATTTCGAATGCATATTTCTTTCATGCCTTCCTACCATCGAGGCTCTTCTTCTTTCAAAGGCAGCTCACCATGTGCGGCATCGTCGGGGCAGCGTCCCATCGCAACATCGTTCCGGTCCTGGTCCAGGGCCTCCAGCGGCTCGAATACCGTGGCTATGACTCGTGCGGCGTGGCGGTGCATGCCGGTGGCCTGACGCGGGCGCGCACCACTTCGCGCGTGGCCGACCTGGTGGCGCAGGTGCGCGACGACAAGGTCGAGGGCCTCACCGGCATTGCCCACACGCGCTGGGCCACGCACGGCGCGCCGGCCGTGCACAACGCACATCCGCATTTCAGCCACGGCCCCGGCACCGATGCGCAGACCGCGCGGCCGGGCCGCATCGCGCTTGTGCACAACGGCATCATCGAAAACCACGAAACGCTGCGCGCCGCGCTCGAGGCCAAGGGCTACGCCTTCGAGAGCCAGACCGACACCGAGGTCATCGCCCACTTGGTCGATAGCCTCTACGACGGTGACCTGTTCGAAGCCGTGAAGGCCGCCGTGCTGCAACTGCACGGCGCCTACGCCATTGCCGTGATCTGCCGCGACGAGCCGCAGCGCGTGGTCGGTGCGCGTGCGGGCTCGCCGCTGATCCTCGGCGCCGGCAAGGACGGCGCAGAGAACTTCCTCGCCAGCGACGCGATGGCCCTGGCCGGCGTGACCGACCAGATCGTCTATCTGGAAGAAGGCGACGTGGTCGACGTGCAGCCGGGCAAGTACTGGATCGTCGACAAGAACCACAAGCCGGTCACCCGCCAGGTGCGCACCGTGCTCGCCCACAGCGGCGCGGCCGAGCTCGGCCCGTACCGCCACTACATGCAGAAGGAAATCTTCGAGCAGCCGCGCGCCATCGGCGACACGCTCGAAGGCGTGGCAGGCATCGTGCCCGAGCTGTTCGACGGCATCGGCCAGGACGGCGCGACCGGCGCCAGTGCCTACCGCGTATTCCAGGACATCGACAAGATCCTCATCCTCGCCTGCGGTACCAGCTACTACAGCGGCTGCACCGCCAAGTACTGGCTCGAAGGCATCGCGAAGATTTCCACGCAGGTCGAGATCGCGAGCGAATACCGCTACCGCGACTCCGTACCCGACCCGAAGACGCTGGTCGTCACCATCAGTCAGTCCGGCGAAACGGCCGACACGCTGGCCGCGCTGAAGCATGCGCGCTCGCTCGGCATGGAGCAGACGCTGACCATCTGCAACGTCGCCACCAGCGCGATGGTGCGCGAGTGCAAGCTGGCGTACATCACGCGCGCCGGCGTCGAAATCGGCGTGGCATCGACCAAAGCCTTCACCACGCAGCTCGCGGGCCTCTTCCTGCTCACGCTCGCCATCGCGCAAGCCAAGGGCCGCCTGAGCGACGCCGACGAGGCACGCTACCTGAAGGAAATGCGCCACCTGCCGGTTGCGCTGCAGTCGGTGCTGGCGCTGGAGCCGCAGATCATCGGCTGGGCCGAAGACTTCGCGCGCAAGGACAACGCGTTGTTCCTCGGCCGCGGGCTGCACTACCCGATCGCACTCGAAGGCGCGCTCAAGCTCAAGGAAGTGACCTACATCCACGCCGAGGCCTACGCCGCCGGCGAACTCAAGCACGGCCCGCTCGCGCTGGTGACGAGCGAGATGCCCGTGGTGGCCGTCGCACCCAACGACGCACTGCTCGAAAAGCTCAAGAGCAACCTGCAGGAAGTACGCGCGCGCGGCGGCGTGCTCTACGTGCTGGCCGACGGCGACACGAAGATCAAGAGCAGCGACGGGCTGCACGTGATCCGCATGCCCGAGCACTACGGCGCGCTCTCGCCGATCCTGCACGTGGTACCGCTGCAGTTGCTGGCGTATCACACGGCGTGTGCGCGGGGGACCGATGTGGACAAGCCGCGTAATCTGGCGAAGAGCGTGACTGTGGAGTGATCCGGAGACAGCGCATCGACTGGTGTTCTGCGCCAATAAAGTCGCAAACTCGGCAATAGAGTCGTAAACCCGTCAATAGAGTCGTAAATGGAGAGTGCGATCAAGCGCCCTCATTGCTTTTTAAGCTGAGCGGCCTTGTCTTGACTTTTGGTCGAGGCGCTCGCTAGGAAGGATTTCGTAACAGAGACCTAAATTTCTCAGGAGAGAACTAAAAAGGAAAACTCTGTGCACAACAGAGAGCCAGCATAGAACGTCGCTTTGTGCGATCAATACGGGATGCGTGCGCCCTTGCATTTTTGACTGAGGCGTGCTGTGTCCCTTCAGAGCTTCTGCCTGCAGCGCGGATGGATCCCAGCTGATAGGACAGCAGTGTCTTCTCCCGGTTGGACAGGAGCTGCAGATCGACGCCCAGGCCTTTTTTTAACAGTTCATTGGCCTTGTTCAAGAGGTCCTGCTCAAGGCGCAGTTGCCTGACTTCGCGGCGCAACGCCTCAACCTCGCGCTCGAGCTCGTCGCGCTCTTGAGCCCGCGGGGACTGATTGGTGTGTTTCATGGATGCGGGTGCCTCACGTCCCAGCAGCTGGTTCTTCCAGTTGTACAACGTCGGCCTGCTCACGCCAAGCTTCTGAGCAACCACCTGCGCACTTCCCTCACGAGTGCACAGTTCGAGGACCGCCAGCTTCTTCAGTTGCGGCGGCCGAGGTGCACTGACGGCCCTGCCAACAACGCGTTGCCGGGAGTCGGGGTCCAGTTCATGAATCCAGGCACGCAGCAAATCGCGGCACGGATAGCCCAACGCCTTGACCGTGGAGGCGATGCAGCGCCCGTGCTCGGCGTAGTGTTTGACAGCCTGCTCCTTCTGAATTTGAGAATACTTCGGCTTCGAGCGCACGTAGCCGGACGACAGGTCCAGGCGCCGCTCGTACTCCTCATGCCAGCTCTTCAAAGAGTTCTTCGTCGGGTAGCCCAACTGGCGGATAGTCGCCCCGGTGCGCTTGCCCAGCTTGATGTAGAGCGTGACCGCTCGGATGCGGTCTTCGTATGAATACATGAACTACTTTCAGATAGTCCAAGTTTTTGTCCGCACCCCCGTGGGATCACGATTGCACCGGCGCTAACAGTTCGATGACAGATTGGGCCCGCTCAGACGTTGGAGCGGGCGAGAACCTCGTTGATTTCCTGCCAGGTCGGCGTCGCGCGCCCGACAAGCACCTGGCTCTGCTCCCGCGCTACCGCCTGAGCCAGCGCATCCATCTCAATGGACAACGAACGCACGCCGGCCAGCTTGTCTTCATTGTCGAAAATCCTGCGCGTGCCGTCGGGCGTCCATAGGCTGCGCGCGTAGGCTGAGTCGGTGGCCAGGTGGTCCAGGTGGCGCTGGGTCTCGGCGAGGATCGCCAGTTCGTAGACGATCCCCGCGCCGAGCGCGGAAATGCTCGCGTGGTACATCGCCCCGGCGATGTCGAAGCTGGAGAACCCGATGCGCTTGCCATCCTCGATGGCATCGGCCTTCACGTTCTTGCACAGACGGATCGCCTTCTTAAGTCCGCCTCCGGTCATCCGATCCTGAGCGCCAAGCTTGGCGATGTGGCGAAACGGCCTGTTCTCGATGGCCAGCCGCGCTTTTCTGTCCCACAGCGTGACGCCGCGGTCTTCCATTTGGCGGCTTTGCTGGTAGTCGATCGTGTCGTGCCAGTGCGAGGGCACGACATCGACCGGCCGGGCCAGCGAGCCCTTGGAAATCGCGATGGCCTTGGCGCCCGTCTTGTCAATCGAGGCACGGGGGAAGGCCGCCTCCAGGGAGGTTTCCGCGTTGTTGCGCAGCCGGGTCAGTACAGTTTCCGTGGAGAGCGTCGTCGGGTTCTTGTAGCCGCCCTGGGCACTGACGAGTCCCCCGCGATCGTAGGTGAGGAACGAGCGATCCAACACCAGCAGGTCAACGTCGCTGACGCCGCGGATGTGGACATTGGCAGGAACCGAACCCTGTACGTGGAACTCCACCTGAAACCCTGCCGCGTGCAGCCGGGTGTCCAGTTGGGCGCGCACCCGCTGCGCCGTCTCGAGGCTCACCCGGGTGTAGTCGGGCCCCACTTCCTGCATCGCGCCGAGCGTGTAGCGGGTGAACGGCTGGCTCGCCGCGCGCTTGGTCCAGCCGCCTTCCTCATTCAGGCTCTTGGAGAGGATCTCGATCTGGTCGGCGGCGTCCAGGGCCACCATGCGGTCAGTGCCGCGGCGGCGCGCGGCCAGCCTCTGAATGCGTTGTGAAATATCGGACGTCATTTTTTCTTTCGTCGAGTGAGCTTCATGGTGCCGAAGGTGTAGCGTCCATGACCGTTGAAATATTCGCCTTCCGCCGTCTTGCAGTTCGAAGCGAAGACGATCTCCGAGAACCCACGGTGCGCCGTGAGCTCTCCCTGGTCCACGCGCGGGTCGTTACGGTAGTGGTACATCAGGCGATAGCCTTCGGTGGGATCGAACAGCAGCGCGGCGGAGATGCTCTGCGAGCCCGATTGCGCGGTCGTGAGCCTCACCTTGAGCTTGTCCCAGGATTGCCAGATGGTCACGGTGCCGCTCCACGCATGGAGCACATTCTTTTGCGCGTCCAGGCTTCGGCCTTCGCAGTCCCAGGTGCCGCCCAAGTCCGGTACCTGGAGCACTGCGGCGAGCGGCCTGAATTTCCAGCCGTAGCGATCGAAGACCCAGTAGATCACCACGTACCACATCCCCGCGCCGAGCGGCCAGAGGATCAGAGGGGGCAGCGCGGGCGACCAGCCCAGCGTCTGAGCCAGGTTCACCGCGCCGAGCGTGAGGAAGACGCTGGCCGATGCCGCAGCGCCTGCTGCGGCACCAATCCAACGTCCGACGTTGGAGCGGCTCCAGCCCCCCAGGAGCGCGTATTCGTGCTCGAGCGCCATACGGCCGCGGCGTCCTAGCGTTCCTTGTTGGACTGCGAGAGGATCGAAGCGGCCAGCTCCTTGCTAGTGGCGGAATACTTGTCGCTGTTCAGCACGCGTGCTGCGACTGCCTCCATTTCCGCGCCGGTCTGGCGGCCCGTGCTGCTCTGGGCGAGTGCAGAGCCGGCCAGGCGCTTGGCGATCTCCGAGGCGTTGTCGTCGTGCAGGACATCCGAGGCGATGCTCGCGATACGCGATGAGGTTTGTTTGGTGTTGGTCGACATGTTGAGATTTCCCTGGCCCCGAACCGCTCGTGGCCTGGAGAAAGTGTCGAACTTTTGTGCTGTGGATTGTCTGGACGCAGGATCGGCCTTGGCGTTCGCAGGTGCGACTTGCCTGGGTTTCGGACGCCGGAACGGGTGGCCTGCCAGAGAAATCCCCAGCCTGGAAAGGAAACCCTGTCCAGCGACCTGACCTTCCTGCCCGCGCTTGTGGCACGCTCGCGGTTTACCGGCGAGACGTGCATGAGAAAAGTCCTGATTGTTGAAGACGACGTATCGACGAACGATCGGTTAAAGGCACTCGTTGAGAGCGTCCCGGACACCGAGGTCATCCAGGCGTTCGACAAGGTCGGCGCCGAGGAAGCGATGCGCCTGCATACCTTGGCGCTGATGGTCATCGATGTGCGACTCGGCGAGGGTCCGAAGGACAAGCTCAGTGGTCTGACCTTGCTTAATACCCTCAACGGCAAGCCGACGGTCGCCATCGTCGTCTCGGGAATGCCCTACGACATGCTGCAGGACTTTGCGATCTCGCTGCAGGCCTTCGAATTCATCAATAAGCCCATCAATGAACTCGACTTCATCAACAAGGTCGAGCGTGCGCTGGTGTTTCACAAGCAGCTCTTGGCCGACCTGCCGGCTCCCCAGGCTTCGGGCTGGCCGGCTGGCCTGGAGCCGGACGCCAAGCGCAAGCTGCATTTCCGGTGGAAGGGAAGGCCCGTGATGCTCTCGATCACGGAGATGCGGCTTGTTCATTGCCTCATTGAGCCGCCCAACACGGTGGTCGAGTACGCCAAGCTTGGCCAGCAACTGCTCACCGCTACCTCCAGGAAGGCAGTGAACACCGCGATGACGGGTGTGCGCAACGGTTTCATCGACGTCGATCCGAATTTCGATGCGATCGACAGCGAGCCTGGCAAGGGCTACATCTGGAGAACCGGTCATTCTTGAGCGTCTCAAGCGCGCACTGGTGCAGCGCGACCTGACGATCGCCAGTGCCATCGCGGGGCTGGGAGTTAGCGCGCTGATCGGAGCGTCGCTGTACGACTTCGTCAAGACGGCGGTGGCCAAGGACGAGAAGGTGCAGGAGTCCACGCTCAAGGGAGAACTGGCGCTCTTCCTGCTTGCCCTGCGCGACGACGACGGTTCCTCCCTGCTGGACAACGTAAGTGACTTTGCCAGCGCAAAACGCGATCTGGGCGCTGTAGCGATGCGCAAGTCCTTCTACACCTACTTCCTGACTCAGGAAAACGCCAAGCAGGTGGCCGCCAAGGGAATCAGCTGGGAGCCCCCGAAATCTTGCGCGCTGGACTTTATCGACCAGAGTGTGCCCACCGAGCCGCGCAGCATCCGGACTTGCTTTGCGGTCGTGCCGGACGAGCCAATCGGGCGCTACATCTATTTCTCGATCAGCTATCCCACGAACGGGATTGCCAGGCACCGCGCGGGCTTGGCGCTCAACCGATCCAGCTCGGTGCTGCTGCGCCTGAAGGGGGAGAACACGGCCTCCGTGCGCCTGATGTTCGAGGAGCCGACACTGGTGCAGAAGCGCTACCCGTCGCAGCTGTGGCGGTTCTCCAATGTCCACGAGCTGACCGCCTATTCTTCGGATCAACTCACCGCGCCACTGCGTTCGGTGAAGGGGCAGGCCTTCGAGAAGCGGCCCGAAGCGGCGGACGCGGTGACCGGCAATGTCGTTACCCTCCTCGGCCGCATCGATGCCCAGCTGGTGTTCAGTTCCCAGGCCTCGATTGATGCGTGGGCCAAGGGGCGGTTTCGCGACTTCAGGGCTAGCATCGAGGTAAGCGACCTGCCGGCGTCTGGCGCAGCGGTGCAAAAGCAAATCGTTGTCCCGTTCGGAGCGAAGGGCACGGCGCTGCAGTCGCTCGAGCAGGCCTACTACACCTTCGTCCAGTCGCATGCCAAGCTCGAACTGTTCGAAGGCTTGCAACGCGCGCGCAGCGGGCCGAGTGTCTGGCAGTCACCAAGTGCGGCGGCAACGCAGGAGCCGGCCGGCGGCCGTTTCCAAGCGTTCTCCAACCGTTGGGCCAATACCCTGGTCAAGAAGTTCGACTACCAGAGAGGGACCGTCGTAGCCGAGCAGTCGATCCTCGGAGCGAGGCCCCATCGTGCGACGCTGACCGCCGAGCCGGTGCTACTTCCCGACCTAGCGGCGCGCGCCTTCCTCGGCCTTCTGGGTGCATTGCTCGGCATTGTGCTGATCGGCTCGCTCTGGTTCTTCGCCTTGCGCCAGCTGAACGTGATGGCCCGCGGGGCTTTGCGCAGCGCCCGGCAGCCCTCGCTGGCGCAGGACATGGACAGGTACGCACGAAGGAGGGGCGAGATCGGCTCGCTCGGCCGCACATTCGAACTCCTCATCAGGCGGTTTCGCTCTCGCAATGCCACGATCATCCGCAACGCCCGCCGGCTGGACGCACAACGCCAGGAGCGTTTGCGTTTTGCCGACGAGCAGTACAAAGCCCGCCATGACGTGCTGCGTGCCATCGGGCACGAGATTAGGAACCCGCTGCAATCGCTGCTTACGCGCACGGGCCAGGATCCCACCGTGCGCCTGGAACTGGAAAAAATGGGCCGTGCCGTGGAGGCGCTCTATGCGGCGACCTCGGTCGAGGCCGGCCTCAAGGATCGCCGCGTTTCCGCCAAGCTGGCGGATGCCGCCGAGTTCATGCAGCGCCTAGCTGCGAACCTGCGGGATCAGGGCATACCGATTGAGTACCACGGACCCGCCAAGGGTGTGAGCGCCGTGTTCGACAACATTGCTCTGGACGATGCGCTCGGGAGCGTCCTGGACAATGCGCAGCGTTTCATGACCCCGGGCAGCACCATCGAGCTGGACCTCGCACAGACAGAGGTCGTGGTTCACCTGAAGATCAGGAACGTTGGGCCGCAAATCGCAGAGGATGATCTCGGCGCAATCTTCGACTTCGGATTTTCCACGCAGTTGGGGTCGGAGCATATGGGTTTGGGCCTTTTCTCGGCCCGGGTCTCGGTGCTGCGCATGGGCGGCACGATCAGCGCGGCGAACATGCTCGACGGCGTGATGTTCATCATCGCACTTCAGCGCCACGCGCCCGACGCCTGAGCGCCGCACCGCCCTCTGCGCGTCAGCCCACCCGACGCTTCGCGAGATTTGTCGAGCATCGGATTCGTGGGGAAGTCGGCGGGCACGCCCAACCGTTCGAGTTGCTGCAACACGAGCGGCCAAGCGCGACGATGACGTGCCGCCACATCGAGGTCAACCTCACTGCGAACGTAGTTCCTTCTTGTACCGCCTCATCAGTGAGCGCATTAGCTCTGCCGGCTCCACCGTCAGTCCTTCGCACAGCGACACGAGACTGGTCAGGGATGGACTTGTCGTCGCGGTCTCCAGCTTGGCGACGAAGGTGCGGTTGAGGCCGGCGGCAAATGCCAGTTCCTCCTGGTTGAAGCCAAGCTCCGCCCGCCGAGCCTTCAGCTCAGCCGCAAAGGCCCTCAGCAGCGCAGGATCCTGATTCGATCGCATGCAACGAATTTCGTTGCATGACCTTCTTTATGCACCCGCTTATATGGTACAAATTGAAGTACCTCTATTCGTGAATAGCAATTTGATGCTTGATATTTGTAGGCTGAATGCAGGACTTCCGTCGCGACTTGCACTCCGAGCGCGCGGAGGCAGTGCATGATGCTTTTTCTCTTGATCGCGGCAGTCGTAGCCACGATCCTTCTCTACTGGGTCTGGGTTGTCGCGCCGGGTAGGGCGCGGGCACGGCGGGAGGCACTACTTCGGGCGGAGAGCAAGTCATCTGGCGCGACATTCTTCCCGGTCGATCCTCGCCGCATGCTGGGCGGTTGGGATGGAACCTGCATCCTGTTCGACCCGGATGCACGCAAGGCCTGCATCGTCAGTCGCGGGAAGACCGCCAGGACAGTCGATCTCGATTACTTCCGGAGCTGGCAGCTCATGCGGACTGAGTACCCCCAAAACACGGTGTTTCGCTTCCAGCACGTGCACTTCCTTTTCGAGACCAGTGACTTCGGCCGTCCGACGATCCGCGTCGCCGTGTTTTCAAAGTCCGAGGACGAGGCATGGAACGCCAAGCTGTCCATCCTGATGCCCTAAGAGCACGGCATAAGAGATGGGCTTACCGACGTGAAGCTGCTGATCCTTTCGGACCTTCACCTCGAGTTCGGTTCCGTCCTCGTCCCGAAGATCGACTACGACGTCGTGATCCTTGCCGGAGACATCTCCGTGCCCGGTTCCAAGGCCATGCGGTGGGCTCGCCGGAGCGAGAACTTCGGAGAGACAGTTCCCATCCTGTTCGTGCCTGGCAACCACGAGTTCTATCAAGGCGTCCTACAGACCTCCCTCAAGGAGATGGCGCTCACTGCGATGGCGTGCAATGTGCATCTTCTGGCGCCTGGCGAGGCTGTGATCGCTGGCGTCCGGTTCTTGGGCTGCACCCTGTGGACTGACTTCGAACTGCCAATCCAAACCAAGGCTGGGTCTCTGGTCGACGCCGAGCGGGCCATGAAAGCGGCCAAGGTCCATCTCAATGACTACTCATCAATCCGATGGGCAGAGACGCCGGAACCTTCCGATGCGTCAACGGCAACCAAGTCCAAGAAGCGGCGCCTGGTACCGGAAGACACGCGCGCGCTCCATCAGAGTGATCGTGCCTGGCTGGCCCGGAAACTGGCGGAACCCTTCGACGGATCGACGGTGGTCGTGACCCACCATGCCCCGCACCGCAACTCGCTCGCACCGCACTACCAGTCTGACTGGCTATCCCCAGCCTTCGTGAGCGAGCTTCCAGATTCCTTCTTCGAGGTGCCGTCGCTGTGGATCCACGGCCACCTCCACGAGAGCCACGGCTACCAAGTCGGCAACTGTCGGGTAGTGTGCAACCCGCGGGGGTACCTACGACATGGCCGAGATCACGAAAACAAGCAGTTCAACCCAGAGCTGGTGGTCGAGCTATGAGTGACATCCCGTCCTCTACCCGCACGATCCAGAAAGTCTTGGCTGCCGCGACCGAGGTCGCGGGCGGGGACCTCGAGGCGGCCATCCTTTGGTACAGGAACGAACCACTCGCGCTGTTTGATTGCAGGACTGCCGAGTCGCTGCTAGCCGAGGGGCGGGCCGCCGATGTGCTCAATCTCCTGGAGTCCTTCCAGGCCCGGTTCGTTGGATGACATCCCTCCGCACCACCCGCACTGACGACTCCAGCGACCTCTTGTTCCTGGATGTCGATGGTGTTCTTCATCCCGTCGAGACCGACTACTCGTTCAGCAGCAGGTTCTTCAGCCATCTGCCGTTGCTGGAAGAACTGCTTCGGGAGTTCAGGTCTGTCGACGTCGTCATCTCCTCGGATTGGCGACTCGCTGAGAGCATCGAGCAGTTGCAGCGGTATTTCAGCGAGGACATCCGGCACCGGATCATCGGAGCTACGCCGCTGATCAATCCCGATACGGTCGTCCAGCACCGGCGCCAGCTGGAGATCCAGGCCTGGCTCGACGGGAACGGCCATAGTTACGCAGAGTGGGTCGCGCTTGATGATTGGCCTGAGAGCTTTGAAGCGGGCTTCGCTCGGCTCGTGCTAACCGATCCTGCGCGGGCGTTCGATCAAGACAGCTTTCAGGAGCTGCGCTCACACTTCCTGCGGTTCGCGGCTGGCTGACAAACCAGTATTCGGCGCATGAAATGAAGCCTCTCATCTCATCGGATCTCCAAGTGCAATCCGAGCACCAACAGTCGCAGCCCAAGCTCATGTTCTTCGGTGATCCGCATGGGGATCTCAAGCCTGTGGTCGCCGCGGTCCAGCACTTGCGGCCTGAGGCCATCGTGCTGCTGGGGGACATTCAGGCGCGCCAGCCGCTGCACATCAAGCTGAGCTCGATCCTGGATCTCACTGAGGTCTGGTTCATTCACGGGAACCATGACACCGATACCGTCGAAGATTTTGACAATCTGTTTGGATCAAAAATCGCCGACCGCAATCTCCACGGGCGCATCGTCGAGATCGCCGGGTACAAGGTCGCGGGCCTGGGCGGCATCTTCCGCACCAAGATCTGGGATCCGCGACGGCCGATCGAAGAGGCGGCATTCCTGTCGAGCGATGCCATGCGCAGAGCCATGAAGCGTGAGGAGCGGTGGCGCGACGGCATTTCCCGCAAACACCGATCCTCCATCTTTCCGGATGACTACCAAAAACTGCTGCGGGGCGGGGCCGCCGACATCCTGGTGACGCACGAAGCACCAGCGGCACATTCGCACGGCTGGCAGGCGATCGACGAGCTCGCCGAGACGCTCGGCGTTCAACTGGTGGTCCACGGTCACCACCACCAGGACATCGACTACGTCGCAGAGGGCTTGATGACCGCCGCAGCGCCGTTCCGTGCCTTCGGGGTCGATATGGGCTCACACCTGGCATGGCCACGCGGTGCTGCAGACGGGTCTGAATCGGAAGGCATTCCACAGGACTTGCTTGACCTCGCAGCCCAGGCGTTCGGCGAAGCTGCGCAAGCTTGGCTGAACAGACCGCACGAGTTGCTGGACGGCCGGACGCCTACAGCGTTCGCCGCCAAAGGCGACTCGGAAAAGGTGCGACGGATGCTCAGCGCCATCCAGCACGGTGGCGTCGTATGAGGGCCAACAAGCATCGACAGGGAGACCGAGGGTGATCCTGTTCCTCGACTTCGATGGCGTGCTGCATCCGGAGGGAGAAAACCACATCCTCAACGGCGGCGTCGACTTCTGCTTCCTGTCGCGGCTTGAAGCGCTGCTGCGTGAGTTCCAATACGTGAAGATCGTGATCAGTTCGTCTTGGCGCGAGCAGCTTCTCTACAAGACCCTGCTGAAGCCGTTTTCCAGCGATATCCGGTCCCGCATTCTTGGCGCCACGCCACATTCGGGTTTCGGCCTTCCGCCACCGTACGGCAAACGTGAAGGAGAAATCCTCGCCTGGCTCCAGATCCACGATGCCGTCGACGAACCCTGGATCGCACTCGATGATGCTTACTGGCAGTTCGATCACTGCAAGGACCACCTGGTGGTGTGCGGCTCGTTCACCGGCTTTGACGACAAGGCCTGTGCCGAGCTTCGCGCTCGCTTTGAAGGAGCCTTCCGATGAAACTCCTGATCCTTTCCGATCTTCACCTCGAGTTCGCGCCATTCGAGCCGGAGCCCAATCTCGAGTTCGATGTCGTCATCCTCGCCGGCGACATCCATTCGCCAGCCAAGCGCGCTGTCCAGTGGGCAGCGGATCGCTTCCGCGGTAAGCCCGTGGTGTACCTGCTGGGCAATCATGAGTACTACGACGGCCGCCTGGACACGACACTGGCCGATGCGCGCCGGGAAGCCGAAGGAAGCAATGTCCATCTGCTCGACGGTGACGAGGTCGTGATCGACGGCGCGCGCTTCCTCGGCGCAACGCTGTGGACCGACTTCGAGCTCGCCATCGAGACGCCCGAAGGACTCATCAGCGACGCAGCACGCGCCATGAAGATGGCGACCAACCTGTTGAACGACTACACACTGATCCGGGCACCCGACGAGTCTGCAGAACCCGACACCTGGCGTCACAAGCAGGGAAGAAAGCTGCAAGCGGCCGACACGCTGCGGATTCATCAGGCGCAGCGAGCCTGGTTGCGCGACAAGCTTTCGGAACCGTTCGCCGGATCAACGGTGGTTGTGACGCACCATGCACCTCACCGCGGCTCGCTGGAGCAGCGCTACGCCGATGACTGGGCCTCGGGTGCCTTCATCTCCGAACTGTCGGAGGCATTCTTCGATGTACCGGTGCTCTGGGTGCATGGCCACACGCATCAGCAGTTCGACTATCGCGTCCGCTCTTGCCGGGTCGTGTGCAACCCCCGGGGTTACGTGAACTGGAGCGGCAGGATCGAGAACAAGGCATTTGATCCAAGTCTGGTCATCGATCTGAAGTCTCCCACCGGAGGGAACAACTGACGAAACCCCTCATGCTCTCTGGCGTCCATGCGGAGTTCGAAACCTTCGACGTTGCGAAAAATCTGGCCTACGACGTGGTCGTCTAGTGGGCGATATCTTGGCGCCTGGCCGGGTCGCGGCACACTGGCGAAACCACCTCAAGCGATTTCGGTTGCTGCTGCTCAGACTCTGTCGAAAAAGGATTCCCGGGTCCTCTTGAACACGATGTTTGAATGCAGACCGACAGCGGACTTGATCCGTGCGGTCTTGCCGAAGTCAGCACTGGAAACCCAAACTGTGTCCGGCGCCACAAGCACGACTTTGGCATTGTTGTTGTGATGCAGTGCGATGCGTACTTCAGGAAAGCGGAGCTTGAGCATCCTCGCCTCCCTTTGTGCGTCGGGGAAGATCACATCCTCAACGGCGGCGCCGACTTCTGCTTTCTGGGGTGTCACGGGCGACCGCGAGGCCGCCACGGACTCGACCACCTCAATCCTGCTGGACGACCGGATTGCTGAGCAGACCGATGCCCTCGATCTCAACCTCGCAGACGTCGCCTGGCTTCATGAACCGCGGCGGCTTCTTGCTCCAGCCCACTCCTGCTGGAGTTCCGGTCGCGATCACATCGCCAGGCGTCAAGGTGAAAATGGTCGACGCATAGCTGATCAGCTTTGGAATGCTGAAGATCATGTGACCCGTGTGACTGGATTGAACCGTGGCCCCGTTGAGGCGCACTTCGAGCTTGAGTTCACGGCCAGGTTCGATTTCGTCGGCCGTGACCATCCACGGTCCGAATCCGCCTGTACTCTCGAAATTCTTGCCGGAAGCAATCTGCTTCGCATGGAACTGCCATTCCCGGACGCTCGCATCGTTGTAGCAGGAGTAGCCTGCTACGTGTTCATACGCCTTGCTCTCGGGAATATTTCGACCTGCTTTGCCAATGATCACCGCGAGTTCGCCTTCCCAGTCGAGCGACTCGGAGACGTGAGGACGCACGATCGCCTGGTTGTGCGCGACCTGTGAACGCCACACACGCAGGAAAATGGGGGGCTGCTCCGAGAGCTCGCGGTTCATGCCCGCCGCCAGGACCTCTTGGTGATGGTCCATGTAGTTGCGCACGGCACAGACTATCTTTTCCGGGCGCGGGATGACTGGCAGGTAAGTGATGTCGGAGAGTTTCGAATCGACGGTCCTGTCCTTCACATGCTCGGCCGCCTTCAGGTAATCGCCCGAAGCGATGTAGTCGGCCAATGTCGCGTGCGCGGGCATCGCCTTGCCCAAGTCGACGACGCCGTCGCCAACGACCGCGCCCCATGTCTCACGGCCTTGATGGATGAACGAGAGGAGTTTCATGTGATTTCCGTTTCAAAAAAGGGTTGCTGCTCAGGTACCTGGCGAAGGAGCCCGGTTCAGGAAGTCGGCCTGCCAGTCAACCAAGGTCTTGAACGTCGGATCACGGCGGCAGATGGACTCGGTTTCGCGCAGGATGTCCTCGTCGGACTTAGAAAGATCCAGCGGATCACCATGCGGCTGCTCGACATAGAACGGAGTGTCGACGTAGATCTCAACCATGTTGCCTTCCGGATCCAGCATGTAGACGGACAACGCGTTGCCATGGTTGAGTCCGCGAATATCGGTCGCTCCGCGAGCTTCGGCCTTGGCCCAGATGTCGCGCATCGACTGGATGCCGGGAACGGCGAACGACAGCTGCATGACCGTGCTGAATTTGACGTCGGCTGGACGCCCCGACGCGATGACCAGTTGGTGGTGCTGATCGGGACTGGCACTCGTAAACACCAGCTTGTTCTTGAACGTCTTGCCAACACCTGTGTCGGTGATGGTCAGATCGAACACCTCGGTATAGAACCTGACCATCTTGTCGAGGTCGGTCACGTAGATGCCAAAGTGCGAAGGCGTGGGTCTGCTGACCTTGAGCATAAGGATCTCCTAGTCTGAGTATGTCGGGCGCCTTTGCGGCGCGTCAGCCTTCAGACGCCAGCGGCGCGCTTCATGGCTGCTTCCACGTTGCGCTGAGTGCTCAGGATGTGTTCGCCGAGCAGCGCGCAAGCCGTATCGGTGTCGCGACGCAAGGTCGCATCCATGATCTTCCGATGCTCGTTGGACTTGCGACGGCCCGCCTGCCGGTGACGCGCGGAAAACCGCCGGTAGCGCTCGGCCTGATCAAACAAGCTGGCGCTCCACACGCGCTGACGCTCAGATGCACAGGCGGCGATCAGTGCCGAATGGAAGGTGCGATGAACTTCGCTCCACTCCTCATCCAGGATCACAGGGCCATCGCTCAGGCGCGATTCGACCTTCTCGAGCCGATGAAAGGTCGCAACGATCGCACCTTCCCACGCGTCGTCGCCCGATTCGATCGCGCTTCGAAGTGCCGGGACGTCCAACATCAGGCGCATGTGCGTGATGTCGTTCAAGTCCTGTGAAGAGATCGGCGCAACGCGGAATCCTCGCCGCTCATCGGCTCGGACGAGACCCTCTTGCGCAAGGCGACTGAGGGCTTCGCGCAAGGGACTGCTCGAAAAGCCGTAATGGCCCTGCAACTCGTCCAGCTTGAGCTTGCTGCCCGCTTCGAAAGTACCGATCAGAACGTCATGCCGCAGACTGCGAAAAGCCTGCTCCGACAGAGGAGTCGATGAATCGGCTGCGCTGATATTGGAGGTGTTCATAGTTTCAATTTTATGCATAAAAATTAATAACATGCAAACAATTGGCGAGGCTTTCGGCGCAGAATCGGGTAGGGGAAACGCTAGGCATGGATTGATATTTATGCATAAAATGCCTTTCATGCATATTTAATGGAACCCTGTCCAAGAGACCCGCTCATGTCCCTCATTGAAATCCGTAAGCGAAGCCTGACCGTGGAGTCCATCTATCACGAGGGTGGCCCGGCGGCTGCATTCCCTTTGAAGCTGGCCGCCTCGTGCGCAGTCATCCGCAACCCGTACGCCGGGCGCTACGAGCCGGACCTGTTGCCCTTTATGGTGGAGCTTCGCACGCTCGGCACTCTCCTCGCGGAGGAACTGGTTGCGACGCTTGGCAAGGAAAACGTCGAGGTGTACAGCAAGGCTGCCATCGTCGGCGTCGACGGAGAAATGGAACATGGCGCGGTGTGGCACGAGGCCGGCGGCTGGGCCATGCGAGCAGTCCTTGGCGAACCCAAGGCCATGGTGCCGGCGGCAAAGGCGGTCGCAGGGACGGGCTATCGACTGATGGTTCCCCTGCATAACATTCATGCTTCATACGTCCGCAGCCACTACAACAGCATGGAGATCGGCATCCAGGATGCGCCGAGGCCCAAGGAAATCCTCTTCGCATTGGTCATGGGAACGGGGGGGCGCATCCATTCGCGCCTCGGCGGCCTGACGAAGGACGGGATCAAGGTCCACGACGGCCAACGCTGAGCTGTACCAGCTTCACGGGATGCTTGTGCGCAACTTGGTCGCCGAATGCAGCGCGGCGCGGATGAAGGCCCTCATGGACGGCGACATCGAGTGTCTGTCCGCGCTCCTCGCAGACGGATTGCGCTATGTTCACGCAACCGGCGTTTCACACGACCGCGCCGGCTACCTGCAGTTCGTGCGAGAGCGCCTCAAATTCCTTGACGTGCATCTGGAGTCCCGTGTGATCAAGGTGTTCGGCGCCTGTGCTGTCGTGACCGGGCGCCTGTGCCAACGCATCGTGCGGGCGGGCGAGTCCGAGCCCGTGACCCTGTCGTCATGGGCCATCGAGGTGTGGGAGCACACCGACGGCTGGCGCCTCGTCGACTTCCAATCCACGCGCCTGTCTGCTGAACCGCTCGCCCAGTCATCCCAGAAAAAGTCCCTGACATGAACGCTGACGTCATCATCGTGGGTCTCGGCCCGACCGGCGCGGTCCTCGCGGCCCTGCTTGGCCAGCGCGGCATTCGCGTTGCCGCATTCGATAGGCTGCCTGATCTCTATCCGCTGCCACGGGCGATCGGACTGGACCACGAGGTCATGCGAATCATGCAGGAACTCGGCATTGCGGACAAAGTACAGAAACACACAGCACCCTACCGGCCGAGCGAATACCGAGGAACTGAAGGGCAATTGATCAAGCGCCTGGATATGGCACCCCCGCCTTTTCACCTTGGCTGGGCGCCGAACTATGTGTTCGATCAGCCAGCCTTCGAGCGAATCATAAGAGCCAGGCTTTTGCAGCTCGAGCCGGTCCAAGTGCACCTGGAGGCAAACGTCGTATCCGAAGGTCAGAATGCGGACGGGGTTTGGATCGACGTGAACCTTCGAGGAACGGAGCAGGCGACACGCTTCACGGCCAAGTACATGGTCGCCTGCGATGGCGGGGCGAGCCCGATTCGCACGCGTCTTGGCATCGCACTGGAGGATTTGAACTTTCACGAGCCCTGGCTCGTGGTGGATGCCCTCATCAACGAGGAGAAGCTTGCCGAGCTGCCCCAGACCCAGGTGCAATATTGCGAGCCCGATCGCCCGTCGACATTCGTCGTGTTGCCGGGCAACCATCGTCGCTGGGAAATGATGCTGTTGCCCGGAGACAGCCTGTCTCCCGAATTCCCCGAGGACGAGTTGTGGCCGCTGCTGGAACGCTGGATCAAGCCGGGCGACGGGAAGCTCTGGCGTGCTGCTGCCTACCGCTTCCATGGGTTGGTTGCAAACGAATGGCGCCAGGATCGAATCCTGCTGGCGGGTGATGCGGCACACATGACACCGCCGTTCATGGCGCAGGGAATGGCACAGGGACTGCGAGATGCACAGAACCTGGCTTGGAAGCTTGACCGCGTGCTGGCGGGTGCATCGCCGGCATCTCTTCTCGACACTTACGGTAAAGAGCGTCGACCGCACGTCATCGAGACGACGCTGACCTCGATCGAGTTGGGGCGGGTGATCTGCGAGCGCGATCCGGAAGTTGCTCGTCAGCGCGACGAACGCCTGGTCGCCGAGCATGGCGGGCAGGTACGCACAGTTTTTCGACAGAACATGATTCCACCGTTGAAGTGCGGGCTGATCGCCGCGGATTCGCCTGGTGCTGGCTCGCTCCTTCCTCAGCCCAACGTCCGAACTTCGAATTTCGAGGGGCGGCTGGACGATCTCACCGGGCGCGGCGTCCGGGTCGTGGTTTTGGGTGACTTGGACACGGCCACTGAAGCACGGTATCTGAGCCTCCTGGATGCGTGTGGAGGAACCCTTATCCGCGTGGGTTCGAGCGCACAGACGGGAACTGCGACCCTCCATTTGCATGAATTTGACGCGGTGATGACGCGGTGGTTCGCATCCCTGGGTCGATCGGTGGTCATTGCGCGGCCTGACAACTACGTATACGGCACAGCGAGAACGCCCGCTGCCGGCATCGGCATGCTGGAGCAGTTCCTGCGCGATCTATCGGAGTAGTCCGACTGGAGGCGGGCCGGCGCGCTTCTGCTCCGCACCGATGGCCTTGCACCGCTCACCCGCCGAGGTAAGCGCGCCGTACCGCCTCGCTCGCAAGCAATGCACCGGCGCTGTCGGCACCGACAACGCGGCCCTGTTCGAGCAGGTACCCGCGTCTCGAGAGTGCCAGGCTGCGTTTGGCGTTTTGCTCCACCAGCAGGATCGAGACCTTGTCATCGCGAATGCGTTCGAGCGATTTGAAGAGTTCCGACACCATCAACGGCGACAGGCCTAACGACGGTTCGTCCAGCAGCAGCACATCGGGGCTGGACATGAGTGCCCGCCCGATGGCGACCATCTGCTGTTCACCCCCACTCATGGTGCGCACGCTCTGGGGCAGTCGCTCACGCAGTCTAGGAAAGAGTTCGAGCACGCGTTCGAGGTTGCGTTGCTCGTTCGCGCGCGCCCGCCGTGGATACGCGCCAAGGAAGAGATTCTCCTTTACCGTGAGCTCTGCGAAGACACCGCGCCCCTCGGGAACCAGGGCGATGCCCGCCTCGACCCGTTGGTTCGCCTTGAGGTCTGTGAGCGCCTTGCCGTTCAGCGTCATCTCCGCCCCCTTGACCGCCATCAGTCCGGCGATGCATCTGAGCAGAGTGGACTTGCCGGCGCCGTTTGCGCCCAGCACGCTGACGACCTCGCCAGAGCCCACCTGAATCTCCACATCGGCCAGCGCCTGGTGCATTCCGTAGTGCGCGCTCAACTGCCTGATCTCAAGCATGATCGTCTCCAAGGTAGGCGCGTACCACTTCGGGATCCGCCAGGACCGAGGCCGCAGGGCCGGCCGCGATGCGTTGGCCGGCGTTCATGACCACGCAGTGGTCGCACAGCGACCTGACGGCTTCCAGCACATGCTCGACCATCAGGATCGACACGCCATCGTGCTTCAGCGAACGCACGAGTTCGATCGCCTGGCGCAGTTCCGTGGGATTCAGGCCCGCCAGCCACTCGTCCAGCAAGAGCACTCGCGGGCGACTGGCGAGGCAGCGTGCAAGTTCGAGCCGCTTCTGATCGATGTATGTGAGATCTTCGGCGCGCTGTGTGGCCCGGCCTGCAAGGCCGACCCGTTCGAGAAGCGCCAATGCAGCCGCGTTGGCTTCGGCGCCGAAACTGCGCCCGCGTGCGAACGACATCCCGGCCACCACATTTTCCAGCGTGCTCATCGTCTTGAAGAGGCGAACGAGCTGGTAGGTGCGCGCGATCCCCAGGCGCGAAACCCTGAAGTTCGGTGCGCCGGCTGTTTCCAGTCCATCGAGCTTCACCGAGCCTCGGTCCGGTTGCAGTGCCCCGCTGATCAGATTCAGCGCCGTCGTCTTGCCAGAACCGTTGGGCCCGAGCAAGCCGACGATCTCACCTTGCCCGATGTGAAGTGACAAACCTTCAACCGCTCTCAGCCCGCCAAACCGCCGGGACAGGTCGCTGACCTCCAGAAGTGACGCGCTCACAGGCGCCTCCAGAGCTTCTTGCCGACTCCCAGCAGGCCTTGTGGCAGCAGGTACACGATCACAAGGAAGATGGCGCCCAACACGATGCTGAAGTGGTTGGGAAAGTACTTGGTCAGCACCTCGAATGCAAGGACCAGCGGGACCGTGCCCAAGACCGGCCCGTAGAACGCGGCCACGCCTCCAAGAAGTGCCATCACCACAACCTGAAAAGACACCAGGGAGTTGAACGCAATGGAAGGCTCGATATAGGTCCAGCGCGGAGCCACGATCGCTCCGGCGACCGACATGAACATGGCTGTACCCGTCAGTACCGCCAGGCGAACGGCAACGGTATTGATGCCGCAGCCGCGGGCGGCGGTTTCGTCCTCACCGATCAGGCGCAGCGCAAATCCCAGTCGGGACTTCGAGAGCCAAGCACCCAGGATCCAGATCATTGCAAGCAACACCAGGAGCTGCCAATAGATCTGGGCCGGAGTGATCTCCAGGAACACATAGCGCCCGACCGAGCCCACGAGCTTGGCCTCGTACCAGGTCACCAGCTGGCGGATCAGTTCGGCAATACCGAAACTGAAGACGACGAAGTACATGCCCGAAAGACGCAGCGTACAAATCCCGATCGCCAGCGCCAATGCACCTCCCAGCAAAGCCGCCACTGCGAGAACCGCAGGCCATGGCAGGAACGCCGACAAAACCGCAACGGTGTAGCACCCGACACCAAAAAATGCGACTGTCGCAAGAGAGATGAAGCGAGTCGTCCCGCAGAAGATGCCCCAAGCCGTGGCAAGGTTTGCGTAAAGCAGCACGTTGATCAGCAGGGAGGTCGTGTAGTCGTTCCCCGCTTGCGGAGCGAACGCCAGAGCAACGAAGGCAGCGAGCGACAACGCAAAAAATAGTTTCGATCTGGACGTCACCGGCCAGCCCTCCCGAACAGGCCGGAGGGCCGAAACACGAGCACCAGCAAGAAGATCGCGTAGTTGGCGGCCAACGTAAGGCCGGTATCCACGTAGGAGGAGACGAGGCTTTCGGTCAATCCGAGCAGCAAGGCAGCCAGGACACAGCCAACAAAGTTGCCCACGCCACCCATGATCACGACGATCAATGCCTTCATGGTGAAGAGCACGCCCATGGTGGCGCTGAAAGTCGAAAACATGCCGACCAGCACCCCGGCGACTACGACGAGTGCCGTGCCCATGGCGAAAGCGAGCATTGCAATCCTGGTCACATCGATCGCCACCAGCGGCGCCGACCCCGGGTCGACCGCCACCGCGCGCAGAGCCGTCCCAATTCGCGTTCGGCTCAAGAGCAGGAACAGCGCGCTGCCGAGGATCAATGCGACCGCGAGCGCAAGCAACCGGTTGGCGGCTACCGTCGTTCCCAGGACTTCAATGGGCACCGACAAGAACGAATAGCTCATGTAGTTGCCGCCGAACGCCGCGAGCATGACACCCTGTATCACGAACAGCAGGCCGAAGGTCGACAGAATGCTGTCGCCCTCGAGGGCGTCGCGGCTGCGCGCGCGCCTCACCAGCGGCAGAAACGCCACCTTGTAGAGCAATGCCCCTGCGGCCGCAGCGACAGGGACAAGTAACAAGAGCGCGACGAGCGGCGAGACACCCAGGCGCGAGAAAAGCACCAGGCTGCCCAGGGCTGCGGCAATCAGCATCTCGCCGTAGGCGAGATTGAGAATGCGTGCGACGCCGTACTGGAGGTTGAGCCCCAGCGCGATGAGCGCATAGGTTCCACCCAGTGTCAGCCCGAAGATCAATGCGTCGATCAGCCTCATGAAAGGCTTCAGGCCTTCCAGGCCGGCTTGGCGATGAGATTCTTCGCGCCCGATTGCTTCGGCGCGACGCCCGAGAACGTCCCTCCTTGCCATTGGCCGACCGTCCAGCCGCCGGCCATGAAGTGGTTGTCAAACTTCAGCGAACCCGCGACCGTGTCGAAGGTCGTTGAACCGAGCATTTTGATGATTGCCGGGCGATCGAGCTTGCCCACCTTCTCGATCGACTGGGCGAGCGCCTGCAAGCCTGAGTAGCACAGTACGCTGACCCATTGTTCCGGCGGCTGCCCGATCAACGCGGTGTGCCTTGCGATATATGCCTTGATGGCGTCCGACGCCGGATTCCATCCTCCCGGCCCCATGACACCCTCGACGTTGGCGCCGAACTTTCCGGCATACAGGGGCAACGCCGTTCCGACTCCGACGTAGAACACCTTTGGATTGAAGCTGCGCATGCGCGCGGCCTCGGTCAGTCCCAATGTATCCGGCGGGTAGCTGAATCCCAGAAAAACGTCCGGATTCGCGCGCTGCGCATCGGCAATCAGCGGCGTCATGTCTTGAGTAGAAATTGGGTAGCTGCTGTCGACCACGATCTCGAACTTCGCGGCCTTCAACGACTTGCGCGCGGCAGCAGCGAGTTCCAGTCCGAACTGGTCGGTCACGTTCACCATGGCCACCTTGCCACCGATCTTGCCGTCAGTCCGCATCTGCGCAATCAGCCCGACGATGGCATCCGCATAGCTGGCTGCGGTGCCGAGCAGCGAAAACATGTTGTCCCAGCGTTTGACGAGCTGCGGCATCTGATCGGTGATGCAGCTGGGCGTGATCATGGGGAAGTTGCCCTTGTGGAATGCTGGCGCAACCGCCAGGTTCATTCCGGTGCCCCACGGCGGCAGGAGAAAGTCGACCTTGTCCTGGTTGACCATGCGCTCGATGGCCCTGACGGCTTCCTCCGGCTGGCTGCGATCGTCGTATTCGACGACCTCGATCAGGCGCTTGGCACTGCCGACCGCAATACCGCCGGCCTTGTTGACGTCATCGACCCACAGCCGATAGTTGGGAATTTGCGCGGACGCAGCCCCTGCGGCGAAGGGCCCGGTCTTCGAAATAGCCCAACCGAACTTGATCCTGGCGTCGGCGCCCTGCGCCCTCACAAAGGCGCCGGGCACGGAAGCTGCCAGCGCGGCACTTCCCAGGACACGAACGAAGGTACGGCGTTGTTGCGTTGCAGTCATGGGAGGCCTCCTTGCGGACTCAGGGATGAATGACGTAGTTGCTGAAGCCGCCGTGGCGGTTCTCGATGCCGGATATGGCATCATTGACCTGCTCCAGCGGAAAGCCCACCTGCTCGAAGATCGAGAGGTCGACGAGCCCGGCCTCGGACATGTCCGCCATATCCTGCCCCTCGCCGGCGGTGAACCACACGGAGCCATCGAGCGACTGGCGCAGGTCCATCATGGTATGGAGATCGATCGGCACGCCACCGGCAATCGCGCCGATGTTCACTGCTGCGCCGCCGCGCTTGAGTGCCCGCATGCCTGCGAGGAATGTTTCGTGCGGCGCTCCTGGTCCGAGGCAATCTACGAAGACGTCCACGCCATCGCCCGTATGGCGAAGAACCCAGGCGTCAAGCGTCTCGGCATCGTCGAGCGACAGCACTTCGATCCGGCTGGGCGCCAGCGCCTTCACGCGCTCCAGCAGGCCCTGGTTGCGGGCTGTGCCGTAGATGCGCGTGGCGCCCATCGCGAGCCCGTACAAGACCGCGCCGATGCCGAGCGTCCCGCTGGCACCATTGATCAGCATCGTCTTGCCAACGCCCATCTCCACTTTGCGCAGCGCCGCGTAGGCAGTACCCAGGTAGCCAAAGCGAGCACCTTGATCGAAGCTGACGTTGTCTGGCAACTTGACGAGCGAATACTGCGGCGCGGTCATGTACTCGCCCAGTCCGGCATAGGGGTAGTCGCGGAAAATGGCCAGAGAGTTCTGCGAGAAGCCGAAGTAACCGTTGAACGTGTAGTGGCTGCAGCTTGTGAGCTGGCCGCTGCGGCAGGCGCGGCACCCGCCGCAATAGCGCCCGGGGTTCACGTAGACGCGATCGCCCAGCTTCCAGGTATGAACTTGCGAGCCCACCTCGACGATTTCGCCGGTCGGATCGAGGCCGAAGATTGCCGGCAGAGGCGGCAGCGGCCGCTCCGGAAACCAGGTCGTCCAGTTCTTGAGGATGTTGCCGAGGTTGGGGACGATTCCGCACGCCCTGACGCGCACCAGGACATCGTTGGGACGCACCTGGGGCACGTCGAGTTCTTCGATCCGCATAGGGCCGCCAACCTCATGCATGCGGGCGACTTTCATTTTCTTGGGCAGCGACATATTCGTTCCTTTTGATGGGGGTGTTGATCTGCCTGGCGCTCGGCGCGCCGAAGTCAGGCGATGGTCATCTCGGTAGGGGTGGTCTGGAATGCGAGTTGCTGCCAACGCGCCTCCTCCTTCACCCAGACCTGCATGACGCGGGAGTCGATGGTCACGGTGCCGGTGCCGTTCTTGCGCACGCCCACGAGCATCTGGCGGCCGGTCATCAACGCGCTGTTGCCCATCACGCGCACGAAGAGCTCCGAGCGTTCGAGGCGCGTGTAATGAACGTTGAACCCGCCCGTGCTGAAGTAACTGTCGAAACCGTCGATCTGACCCTTGGCGTGGACGTGGATCAAGTCGCGATGAAGCAACTCGCGCAGGCGCTGCGTATCGCCATCCATCATTGCGTTGCAGCGCTGCTGCTCGAGGTCGATCAATGTCTTCACATCGTCGGATTGATTGAAATTGTCCATCGGGGTTGGGGACTTGAGGAGAGGCGCGCGGGCCGGGATCGCCCGCGTCAACCAAGGAAGATTCGGTCTGCAGCGATGAACCGCTGCACGCTAGGCCGGCAGCCCGGCAGAAGCTCAGCCTGCGCGTGTCTTGCCCATCAGCACAAAGGCCATCATCGCGGGCCTGTCGCTCTTGTTGCGCCAGGCGTGTCGGTTACCTTGCTGCACGGCAACATCGTGCTTCTTCAGAAGCACCTCCTTGCCATCATCCAGCTCGAGACTGATCTCGCCATCCAGCACGATGTCGTAGTCGATGCTGTCGGTGGTGTGCATGCCGGGCGCATCGGGCTCGAACGTCTCTGCCAGCCCTGGCAGCAACTGGCCAAACTCTGCCCCGAATGCCGCCGCGTCGAAATTCGCCCTCGTCATCACCGAATCGGGCGGGAACGTGACGAGCATCAGTCGTGACTCGCCGCTGGCCGGAAGAAAGTTCGCTTCGATGGTCGGATCGATGAATGGCGCTTTGCTGCCCGTCGCGCTGGACGCGGTCGTCGACCAGAGCAATGTGGCCTCGAACCCCGGCGCACTTTTGAACGCGGAGTTGCGTCGTGCCACCTCATCCGACAGCACCCCGGACTTTCCGTTCGAATCCACACCCAAGACTACGCGTCTGACTTTCATGATTGGTCTCCTAGACATGCTGCGATTGCTGAGGTCGAAGAACACTCCGCCTCTATGGTGGCCAGCTCTTAAAATGCATAAATTCAGTTTTATGCAAATATGCCTCGGCTGGCTGACAACCTCATCCGTACGAACCCTAGTGCTCAAAAATTGGTTTTATGCACAAAAGTAAACTTATGCATGTATAGCACTTCCTGTACACAGCCGGGGCTGATGGCGATGACCCGCAACGAGACCGGCACGGCGCTCGCGCCACATGCCCATCGAGGCTGTGGAGATGCGCTTCGGCGGCGTCCCCTGGTCGCCCCGCTCGGAGTTCCTCTCGGACAATGGCGGCGCCTGCATCGTGGCCCAGACCCGGCAGATCGCCTGGCCGTTGGGCCTGAAGCCTGTCGACATGCCGGGGCCTGGAACGGCATGGCGCACGCTCCGTGGATACGTTGCCGATGCCAAGGACGGTGACGGCTCAAATGGAGGTCGCCTTCGGCCACCTCGATGAGGCGCCCCTCACTTGGCCTTGAAGATGAAATCACCCGGGGAGTTCCGGCTCCCGCAGTTGCGTCATCGCGACCCAGTTGTCGGCGGTGCGCCTGTGTGATCGAACCCCGATCACGTACGACGGCGCGGCCGGCCGCGCCTTCTGAAACTTCGGCTCCAGATGGCGCGGCGATCCCGGCGCAACGCCTGCAGCGCCGGTCGGTTCTTGTCCCGGTGGCGTGTCGGCGCGGTGTCGCACATCGCCCCGCTTCTCCCCCGCTGGTGTTCGTTGGCAGCAGGCGAAGCGTTGGCGCGGCTTGATGCCCAGACTGTGCATTCACCTGAGGCGCGTAATCCGTTGGCGACGGAGGAGGTGGCCGTGGCGACGCAGTTCATGTATCCACGGCGATGCCCGGCGACACGGCGCCGACGGCTTGCAAGCCACGCGCGCATTCCGATCTGGCCAGCGGTGGTGCGCCGGTCGTCGATGCAGCGCGACTCAGTTGGCCAGCCGGATGGGGGTGCCGCGCCGGTAGGCTTCGATGTCCTCCAGAACCGCTTCGTACCAGGTGGCATAGACCTCCCGCGTCACGTAGCCGATGTGGGGGGTCAGAAGGGTGTTTGGAGCCTTGAGCAACGGATGATCAGGGCCGATGGGTTCCTGATTGAACACGTCGACGCCGGCGCCCGCGATCTGCCCGGCGCACAGCGCCGCTGCCAGATCACATTCGTTGACCAAGGGTCCGCGCGAGGTGTTCACGATGAACGCGCTCTTCTTCATCCGAGCCAAATCCGGAGCGCAGACCATGTCACGGGTCTGGTCGCTCAGCCGCAGGTGGACCGAGATGAAATCCGAAGTCTCGAGCAGGGTGTTCTTGTCGACGCACTGGACCCCATGAACATCGGCCCGCTCCTGGGTGAGGTTCGGGCTGAACGCGACAACGCGCATGCCAAATGCACGCCCGATTATTGCGACCTTGGATCCGATGGATCCCAGCCCGATCACGCCCAGGGTGTTGCCCTTCAGGGAGACCCCGACGGTGCTCTGCCATCCGCCTTCGCGAATGGAGGCATCTTCCTGCTTGATGTTGTGCGCGAGCCCGAGCATCAGCGCCCAGGCCAGTTCGACGGTCGCATCTTCTGCCCAATCCGTTCCGCTGACGATGATGCCGCGCACTCGGGCAGCTTCCATGTCGATGGCCCGATTGACCGTACCCGTCGTGACGATCAGGCGCAAGCGGGGGAGATGCTCGATCACGTAACGGGTGAGTTCCGTGCGTTCACGCATGGCTACCACGGCGTCGAACTCGCCGAGCAGGGCGACGAGATTTTCGTCGCCCGTGATGCGCTCATGAAGGAAGGTGACCTCGCATCCCTTCAGGCGCTTCCAGTCCGCCAGATTCTCGGCGGCTCGCTGATAGTCGTCTAACACTGCAATTTTCATTTTTGTACTCGTTGCACCTACGCTTGGCTGGATTTCGCGAAGACCTGAAACAGATTCTTCTCGGGATCCGCGAATGTCATCACCGATCCATGAGCGCCCATGGACCGGGAGGCCATGAGCGTGCCGCCTGCGGCGCGAACCCTTGACTCGATGCCTTCGAGCGAAGGTGCCTCGAAGACGACCACGCTTCCGCGGGAGTTGAGAGGGCCTTCGGCGATCGAGCTCAATGCAAAGTTGGATCCGCCCACGCCGAACTGGCACCACTCAAGCCGGTCTTCGAACTTAACGGACAAGCCGAGCGCGGTGCGGTAGAACTCGCGGCTCTCTTGCATGTTGCGCACCACGGTGTAGACGTTCTGAATTCGTGTTATTTCCATGTTTCCATCCGAAAGTAGGTGTGAGTTCAGGGCGACGAATGCTGCGCCATGAACCGCTGGAGCGAAGCGTTCAAGCGCATGGGGGCTTCCAATTCAAGAATATGACCGCACTGCGCAAATGACTCGAACACGGAGTCTTCCACCTCGCGATGAAGTTTCGCGGCGTGCATATCCGGTGGGCAGACTCTGTCGACTTCACCGGCCAGGAACAGCGTAGGGCGCTTGATCGTGCGGGCCAGCGTCAGTCCATGGGTCGACAGCAGCATCCGTGTCGCGCGCGAGAAGCCTTCCTCGTTCAGGCGCCCCCGTTGTGCGGCCAGCGTTTCGATCACGATGGCCGGTGCGTCATCGGCGACCAGCGTCCGTGCCGGCCGTCCCATCAGGCCTTCATGATCGCGAGCCAGTCGAGTGGTCACGAGCCGCTCGATTTCTTCCGCACTGATCGGCGCCGTGCCGGCGGTTGCTCCGGACAGGCAGAGGGAGTGCACATGCTCGGGGTACCTCCCGGCGAAATCCGCACCGATCAGCGTTCCCCAGGACGTTGCGGCCAGATGCACCTTGCCAAGCGCAAGCGTTTCGATGAACTGGAGCAAGCGGGCGGAATAATCCGAGACCGACGGTGCGGCCGGTGGCAGGCAGGTGCTGCCGCCGTAACCGGGCGCATCCCATGCAATGGCTCTGACGCAGGGCTGCAGTCCTGCGAACTGAGCGCGCGAAGAACTGGAGTTGCCACCGATTCCATGGAGAAAGATCACAGTCTGGTCGCCGCGATCCCTCGACTCCCGATAGGCCACGACGTCGCCAGAGTTTCCAAGCGTTGCTTGCTTCAACGGCGGGAGCTGCGCCTCGATCAAAGCAACCTCGTTCGGAGTCAGAGAGGCCATACTTATGCGCGCGAAAATTCTGCGCTGAGTTCGTCCTTCAGGGCGGCGATTTGCCGCCCGAAGAGCCTAGTCGAGTGCAAAGATTCTTCGTACGTCATGTCACCGAAAGCCATGCGGCACGTCATGTAGTTGACGCCGGACGCCAGCACGTCCTTGCGTACCCATTCACGCACGGTGTCCGGTGCGCCAGCGATGGCAAGGCCCGCTTCCTGGGCGCCTGCGAACGTCGGAGGGAAAGGCAGCGTCGGTGTCGTGCCATGCTTGATCCAGAGGTGAAACAGGCTGCTGCGCCACTTCTGGTACCCGCGCTCCGCAATCTCCAGCGCCTCGCTGTCGGTGTCGGCAACGACCACATGGCGACTGACGCCCATCTCGGGGATCTCGTGCTCGGAATGGCCGGCCGCGTGCCAATCGTTGCGGTATGAATCCGTCAGGCGACGAACGAAGGCGGCCGGCCCGTTGCACACAACATTGATTCTGTTCTCGGCCGCCCATTTCGTTCCACCCGTGGAGCCGAGGCCGTACCAGATGGGCGGAGTCGGTTTCTGGAAGCAGCTGAGTTCGACCGGCACGTCGTTGAACTGGAAATGCTTGCCATGGAAGTTGATTTCCTTGTGGGTCAAACCCATCTGGATGATTTGGTAGGACTCTTGGTAGATTTCCTGTGCGCTGTCGGGGTTCACGCCGTAGTACCCGATCTCGAAGGGGGAAATTCCTCGTCCGAAGCCCAACTCCAGGCGACCGCTGCTCATCTGGTCGAGCATGCAGATTTCCTCGAGCACCCGAATTGGGTGATGCATGCTGAGCGCATAGACCAGCGGGCCGAAGCGCAGGCGTTTCGTCCTTTGCGCAATCGCCGACAGAAAGACGCTGGGCGCGGACGCAATACCCAATGGCGTGGAATGATGTTCGGCCAGGTGATAGGCGTAGAACCCCGCCGCCTCGTAGGCCTCGGCCAGCTTCAGGCGCTGCTCGAACTGCTCGTTCAAAGGCGAGCTGCCGCGGTCCATGTGATCGAAGATAGAAAACTTCATGTTTGCTGTATGTAGGTTTGGGGTTGTCGTGACATTCGGCAGGTCAAGCAGCCAGAAATTCGCCTGACTTGTAGACCAGGGCGAGTTCGTCTCTCTGGTGAACTTCGGTGATCTGGCCAACGAAGATGGTGTGGGTTCCGCAGTCCATCGACTGGACCAAGTGGCATTCAAAGGCGACCAGCGCGTCTTCCAGCAGCGGCACCTCGGATGCACCTGCAATCCATTTGCCGCCTGAGAACTTCTCCTCGGGCTGGGCCTTGGGGTCGGAAAAGTCTCGGGCAATGCCGTCTTGGTTTTGGGCCAAGAAATTGACGGCGAAGCGTTCCGCCGAACTGATCGCGGAATGCGCCCGTCCAGCCTTGTTGACGCAGACCAGAATTTGCGGCGGGTCGGCGCTGACCGAGCAAACGGCCGTCGCAGTCAAGCCGCCGCGACAACCTGCGTACTTCATACTCACAACCGCGACAGCGGAAGGGACTTTCCGCATGGCACTGACGAACGCGGATCGCTGTGGGTTGGCAGTGAGCATAATATTCAACCTTATTGAATTACTGTATAATGTTGATTATTCTAGGGCTCTGGATCGCCAGGGTCAAGCCGGTGTGCGACTGTGTCGCAACTGATGAGGCGGCAGCGGGTGTCAAACAGAAGGCGCAACGATGGCAAAAGGCATTCAGTCGATAGAGGTTGGCTACAGGATCCTGACTGCGGTCCAGGAGGGGCCGGGCGCCGTCTCGCTCAAGGAAATCGCTGCGCGTGCGGGTCTCGCCGGCAGCGCGGCCCACAACTATCTGGTGAGTTTTCTGCGGATCGGCATGGTGACCAGCAGCGGGCGCGGGCAGTACCGGCTCGGCCCGGCCTTGGCATCGCTGGGCATGACGGCCGCGCGCGACGTCGAGCACTTCGATCTGATCAGGGAACGGGCGATCGCCCTGAGCGAGGCGACGGGGCTCGGCACTGCGGTCGTGTCCTGGAGTTCGGCGGGCCCGCTGATCCTGTTTAACAAAGGCGATGTGCGAAACCAGATCTTCGCGCTGCGCAACGGACTCGTTCCCGCGCGCACGACCGCGGCAGGACACGTGTTCGTGACCTACTTACCGCGTGAGCTCACGCTTTCAGTGATCGTGCAGGAGATGGCCGCCGAGGCGGGGAGTGCGGATGAGGCGCAGGCCAAGATCTGGATTGAGGACGTCGCGCAAGGTGTACGCGACCGCGGGTATGCGGTGCTCGAGTTGAGTGGGCTTCCTGGTTACGGCGCGATAGGTGCACCGCTGTGGAATGCTGAAGGGCAACTTGCCAACGTGCTGTCCATCACGGGCCCGTTGAATCTGATGGACCGCACGGCAACCGGCGCACATATCCCTCTTTTGCTCAATGCCGCGCGCGATCTATCGCGGCTCATGGGCGCGCCACCTTCCTTCTGGCGCAACTGAGCTTGGCATCCTGGTCTGGCCGCCAAGACTTCCAAGAGCGATCTGGACAGATCCTCAAAGGCAAGCGTTTGGGAAGCAACTGCCGATGCTGGCAATGACCACAATGACGTCCGGCACCGATTTCGCTGTCAGAACGCCCCGCGTTGCGCCAACCGTCCGATTGAAGTCGCTCGGGGCGCGAACGAACGAGCCGGATTCGCTGCAGACCAGGTTGGCCTTGCGCTCTGCAGCCCATTTCGTGCCCGGTGGAATCGAGAAATGCGGTAGAGGCATCCACGAGAAGAAGCACCCGCGGCGGGCCCATGGTTCATTCAGTGCTCAAAAAGTTCTTTTTCAGATTGAATTGCCGGGTTGGAAAATCGTGCGCAATCCGGTATTGATTTCGGGCTAGAAAATTGACGCTAAAGCATTCCGCCGCAACATCCCGCGTGTTTCGTCCGCACGAATGTGGAATGCTACGGGCTGGCGCCAGACATTAAATTCAAATTAATTGAAAGATTTCTGGGTGCTGATCGTTGTACGGCCCAAGCAGCTCGCGCATCAAGTCACAAACGAGTGACCAGATGCTGATGACGTGACATTGATGATAAATAAGGTGAAAGATGGCAAAAGGAATTCAGTCCATTGAAATTGGCTACAGGATCCTGGCTGCGATTCAGGAGGGGCCGGGTGCCGTGTCGCTCAAGGAAATTGCTGTCCGTGCGGATCTTGTCGGCAGTGCCGCTCACAATTATCTGGTCAGCTTTCTGCGGATCGGGATGGTGCGCAGTACCGGGCGGGGACAATATCGCCTGGGGCCGGCACTCGCATCATTGGGCATGACGGCTGCGCGCGACGTGGAGCATTTCGATCTGATCAGGGAAAGGGCGATTGCGCTCAGCGAAGCAATAGGGCTCGGCACTGCCGTCGTCTCCTGGAGCCCCGCGGGTCCCCTGATTCTTTTCAACAAAGGTGATGTGCGCAGCCAGATATTTGCCTTGCGAAACGGACTCGTTCCCGCGCACACGACTGCCGCCGGACATGTTTTTGCGACCTACCTGCCGCGCGAACAGACGCTTCCCGTCTTGATTCAGGAACTCACGAAGGAAGAGGACCCTTCGAAAGAAGCGCGGGCCAACCTTTGGATCGATACCGTTGCGCCCGTTGTGCGCGAGCGAGGCTGTGCGGTGCTCGAATTGAGCGGAATACCCGGCTATGGCGCGCTAGGCGCCCCAGTATGGAATGCGGAGGGGCAGCTTGCCAATGTGCTGTCCATCACAGGACCCTTGAACCTGATGGACTGCACGCAGACCGGAGCGCACATCCCTCTCCTGCTCGATGCCGTGCACGACCTGTCAAGGCTCATGGGCGCACCGTCATCGTTCTGGCGACGCTGAGCCAACGGACTGTCACGCCATCGGATGTTCCACGGTGAAGGAGTCTGAGCCGAACTGGCTCAGGGGCAGGCCATGCCTGCCATAACCCTCAAGGCTCCCGTCACCCAGGCCGGAGCGCCGCCCGTGGCATCCCCTTCTTGGAGGGCGGGGGATGACTCCGGCGGGAAGTGGCTGTCCACACGACCCCGGGTATCTGAACCAGAAAATCGGTTGTGAAGTTGACCACGCTGCTCTAACATAGACAACATTGTTGTATGATTCAATAGTATTGAATATCTGGGAGTGACACTCTCATTCCGACAGCAATGAAAGGTCGTCGATGGCGACAAAAAATATCAATTTGGAGACTTCAGATGCGGAAATTTTTAATTCAATTGCTGGTCATAACCACGTTAATCCTCGCTGGAGGAACTGCAAGTGCCGAAGACTGGCCAACAAAGCCGATAAAGATGGTACTGCCTGGATCTCCGGGCGGTAGCCCTGATCGGGTCACTCGCATGATTGGGGACCGCCTGAGCAAGATGTGGGGCGTGCCGGTGATTGTGGAAAACCGCCCGGGTGCGTCCACTCGCATTGCTGCCGAATATGTAGTTCATTCGCCTCCAGACGGCTATACGCTGTTGTCCACATTTGGAAGCCATACTATGGCGAAAGTTCTTTATCCGGAGACCAAATACGATCCAGTACAAAGCTTTGAACCGGTGGCGCATGTTGTAGATGCCGAGGTCGTTTTTGTTGTTCGAAGCGATTCCCCCTACCAGACGTTTGCAGATCTTGTGGCCGACGCAAAAAAAAGCAAGAAGCCCGTCTCATATGGGCATTTCGGTATTGGCTCTTCGTTTCATTTTTTTGGTCTGATGCTGGGAAGAGATGCCGGCTTCCCCGTGCTCCCAGTCGCATACCGTGGTGAGTCACTGTCCTTGACAGATCTTCTGGGCGGACAAATCGATTCGAGCTTCATCTCGGTGGGGACAGCCTTGCCGTATATCCAAACGGGGAAAGTCCGGGCTTTGGGGATCCTGTTGCCGAGTCGCTCATCACTCCTGCCAAGCGTTCCCACATTTCCCGAGCTTGGCTATAAGCAATTGAGTGGCGACAGCGGGTGGTTTGGCCTTCTCGCACCCGCACATACGCCAAAGGCAATCGTCGACAAGTTCTCCGCGGCCATCAATTCGATCCTCAAAGACCCTGAAGTGATCAAGTCCCTGAGGGATCAAGGGCTTGCGCCGGTTACCTCCACGCCCGAGGGATTCGCGAAGATTCTGAGAGACGACTTGCAGAAATCCGAATCGATGGCCAAGGAGTTTGACGTCAAGGGGCTGTGAAAGCCCCCGGCGATATTCGCCAATGCGGCGTGCCGTGCACCGCGCGTCTCTGAAGGTATCGGGGACTTTCGGCAGCCGCCCTGACGAATCGGAGCTGCGAACGCGTTCCCGTCAGGTCACCTGCCCACCTCGCGCTAACCAATCGATGGAAGCTCATGAAAACCCTTGTCCAATGCTTGATCGGAGGTCTGCTGATGACCGCCGGTACCGCCTTCGCCCAAAGCTTTCCAAGCAAGCCCGTGGGCTTGATGGTTCCGTATCCCGCAGGCGGCTCCTTGGACGCCGCGGCCCGCATCTTCACCGCGCCGCTTGGCAAGGAACTCGGGCAGCCGGTATTCGTTGAGAACCTGGGTGGTGTCGCCGGCGCCCTGGCGGCCCAGAAGGTGCTTGCAGCGCCCGCCGATGGGTATTACCTTTTCCAAGGCACGCCCAACGGGGTGATCCTGGCGCCGCTGGCCAACACCGCAGTAAGGTTCAAGGCCGAGGACTTCCGCCTCGTGCATCCGGTAACCGAGGGCGTGATGGTGCTGATCGCGCGCAAGGATCTGCCAGCCAACAACATCGACGAACTGATCGCACTGGCACACAAGTCCGGCGACAAGCCGCTGACCTACGGCAGCGTGGGTGTCGGTTCGCTCTACCACCTGATCTTCGAGGACGTTCAGCACCGAACCGGCGTCAACTTGATTCACGCGCCGTACAAGGGCGGTGCGCCACTCCTCCAGGATCTCGGCGGCGGCCGGGTCGACTTCGCGGTGCAGCCCTATAGTGCCATTCTGGACTCGCTGGCCGAGCAGGGACGCCTCAAGGTGATCGGACAGCTCGGCGGGCAGCGTTCGGAGTTGCTCAAGAACGTGCCCACCGTGAGTGAGGGCAAGGAGCTGAAGGGCATTTCATATCACATCTGGAGCGGATTCATGGTGTCGAAGAACACGCCCGAGGAAGTGGTGCAGCGCTTGCACCGAGCGATCGGCGCGACATTGAAAGATCCGGGTGTGCGTTCGCAACTGGCCGCCCAGACACAGTTCGCATCGCCACCCATGTCACTGGCCGAGGCGGCGAAGTTCTACGAAAACGAGATCGCGCGCTATCGCGCGATCGCCAAGGCGATCAACCTGCGACCACAGTAGCCCGCGCAACCGCGCTTCCTTGTCAATCTCGTCGCGGGTTCGGCTGCGCCAAAGAACGTGTTCACGATCTCCGTTGCCAGAGAAAATGGCTGCGGACAGAGAAAATGCACCAGTGCCATCAGCCGGCGGCTAGTTCGCAGAGGCAGAGCCGTCGCAACGCAGCGCGCGCTGGGGCAACATGCCCCGTGCCGGTGGATCTGCATGAGGTGTCTTGCTGATGGGGCGTGTTACCCGTGCCTCTCGTGCGCGTCGCCCAACTGAAAGCGGCTTTGATCCGCCGGCGCGATGCTCGCGCCCGATCGAATGCGCATGCCGCGACATCCCTGCGGCGAAGCAGCGCGCCGCAGGCGTTCGACAACGATCTAGCATGACAAGCAATTGCGACGCGCCATGGCTTCGACCGCTCGTGGGCAAGGTGGACCTGCACGGGGGAACTGACGCCGCGGGGAGTTTTTGCGCGGCAAGCAGGAATTGATTCGGCGCGTTGGCGAAGAAAGACTTGGGTTTCCGATTCCCAATTTCCCACGCCATGTCCTGCCTCTTTTTTCGATCATTTGCCGCGCGCCTGGTGTGTGTTCTGGACGCGTTCGCCTGCGCTGCTGGCGCCTTCGCGTAATCGTCCGGCGTAGACCGTGCGGATCTTGGTTCACCGGGCAGCTCAAGTGCACGTCCTGCGGATCTGAACTGGCCGACGCGGCCGCTGCGCCTCGTCGTCGCTTCGGCGGCGGTTCTCCTCCAGCAATAACACGGGTTGCAGCCTGAGCGGGTAGTTTCTAGCCTCTCCCTTCTCACAACTCCTCGGGGTCGAAGCCGGCGAGACGGTAGGCGCCCAGCGGGTGCGATGTGTCGCCGGCAAAGCCTCGCCGCACTAATTCCGTGAGGTACATCTCATCCCACTCGATGTTGGCCAGGTTCACTTCCGTGCCGAGCTCCTTCACCAGCCAGGCACAGATCTTGTGCTTGTAGTCGCGTGTGACGCCCGGGATCACGACAACTGGCAGTTCGTAGATCAGCTTCTCCACTGGAAAGTGTTTCGTCAACTCGGCGATCAACGCTTCGCGCACTTTGTTGCCCGAGAACAATTCGGATGCCTCCAGAAAGACCCAGTCTGCACCAGCCTCGAGACAGATGTCGACATCGCGGATCAAGGTGACGTCGTCCAGCGCCCCTTCCTTGCGGCCCACTTCACCAAATACCGTCAGACCCTTGTCCTTGGCCAGGCGGATGGCATGGGACTTGTCCTGCGGGCTGAGCTTGAGCAGGTTGTCCGACACCTCGATGCCGCTGAAACCCGTGGCGATCACATCGTCGATGAACTTCTCATAGCGACCCATCTTCAGCGCCAACTCGGCAAACAGACCGCCTGGCGAGGTCGAGATGCCGCAGGCGCGGTATTGCTCGAGCTTGGCGCGCAGCAGTTCGGCGGGCATGAAGCGTGCGATGCCCGCGGCGATCTTGGCAAAGTCGATGTACTCGCCAGCGGACTCGACGGTGTCGGCCTGACGCTGCAGTCCCATGCCCCAGTCGATCATCATTGCCAATCCCCGAGAGCGCGGCTTGGCCTGGCGCTGCGGCACAGGGAAATCACTGAAAGCGGTTGTGATCATGAAAGTCTCCAGTGCTGAAAGTTCAGTCAAGTTGCAAATGCGTTCTTTGCGCGAGATTCTTCCAGCGCTGCTGGTCCTTGATGACGAAGCCGGTGGTCTGTTGCGGCGTCGCGGGTTCCGGCTCGATACCGACTTTGGAAAATCCGTCGATGACATCGGGCTGCTTGAGGATCGCCGCAATGGCTTCGTTGATCTTCTGGATGCGGTCCGCCGAGACGCCGGTCGGCGCGGCCACCACGAACCACTGCGTTGCCTCGAAGCCGGGCAGGCCAGCCTCGGCCATGGTCGGGACATCGGGCAGATTTCTGGATCGGGCTGCTGTGGTGACGGCGTAGGCCTTAAGCTTGCCTGACATGATGTGTGGCAGTGCCGATGTGATGCCCAACACCCCGAGGCTGACCTGGCCGCCGATCACGTCGGTCACTGCCTGCGTGCCGCCTTTGTAGGGGATGTGGGTGATGGTGGTGCCCGCCATCTGGTTGAACAGCTCGCCGGCCAGATGCTGGGCGGTACCGTTGCCGGAGGACACATAGCTGTACTTCTGAGGATTCGCTTTCGCGGCATCGATCAGCTCCCTGACGTTGCCGGGCAACGACTCGACCTTGGTCCCGATCAGCACGGCGGGGCCTTTGCCCATCATGGCCACGCCCACCAGTTCCTTGCCCAACTGGGGAACAGGCCGGTTCGTCACGACCGGGCCCGGCACGGTGATCAGGGTGTATCCGTCGGGCGCCGCCTTGGCGCCGGCCTGAAGGCCAATCGTTCCTGAGGCGCCTGGGCGGTTGTCCACGACGATCGGCTGGCCCAGCATCGCTTCGAGCTTGCGCGCAACCAGTCGGGTGGCGGTATCCGCACTGCCTCCCGGTGGCCAACCGACCACCCAGGTGATCGATTTGGACGGATAGTCGGCCAAGGGCTGCGCCAGAGGTGCGCCGCCGATACCGGCCAGTGTCATGAAGATGGCTGCAGCGCGGCGGTTGATGTGGGGGAAAGAGGGCTTGCGCATGTCGTGTCCTAAATTCCTGGTGGATTGCGGGGCGGGAGGCAGGAAAAACGGCGGCCACGGCTTCAGCTGTACGCCGGCGGTTGTCGGTGGATGACTGCGGTCATGGTTGCCCAGAAGCGCCAGGACGCGAGCCAGCAGGCCATGGGGGTCGCTCATGACGAATCCTTCGCACCTGGCTTGGTGTTGGGGGAGGTTTCCACGCTGTCGTTGAACTCTTTCACCATGCGCAACATGGGCCCGAGCACCCAGGTGTTGAAGACCAGCACATCGGTCTCCTCCTTGGGGTCTCGCGTCAGATTGAAGAGGTAGGGCGATTCCAGTTTGCCCTTGCCTTCGTTCACTTCGGGCTCCCAGTAGAAGTGCAGCTTCCAGTCGCGCCATTTGAGCGCGCGCATCTCTTGCTTGATGTAGAAGATGAACCCCTCGCGGGCGGACTTCTTTTCACCGAGTAGGAAGTTGCGCTGATCGACGCCGTCGATCGGTCGATCGCTTGGCACCTCGCCTTCTGCCACCTTTGCCAAGGTGGTGAAGATGTCGGTGACGTGCACGATTTCGTTGCTGACCACGCCCTGTGCGATGCGGCCCGGCCAACGTGCGATGAATGGCACGCGCAGGCTTCCCTCCATGGCGGTGTGGTACGTGCCTCGCCACGGGCCCGCAGTGCCGCGGTAGGGGGCCCGAAACTCCGGGCCGTTGTCACTGCAGAAGATGAACAACGTGTTTTCGCTGATGCCCAGGCGCTCGACCTCGTCGATCACCTGGCCGACCCTATGGTCCATCTCGGCCATCGAGTCGGCGAAGTCGCCGTTGCCGGTGCTGCCTGCGAAGTCGGTGTGCGGCAACGTCGGAAAGTGCAGATGCACCATCGGGAAATACAGGAAGAAGGGTCTGGCGTGCGCCGTGTGGCGTTGCATGAACTCGCATGACTTGTGCACCAGCTCGGCATCGATCTGGCGGCGCGATTCCAGGTCGTAAAGCTTGACCTTCTGCGATGGCGAGCCGGCGCGGCCTTCCATGATGTAGGGTAGATCAGCCACCGATGGGTCGTAGCCGATGGTGGCGGTGAACTGGCTCTCGTCGGTCGTGCGGGGAATGCCATACCACTCGTCAAAGCCACGGTCGCAGGGATAGCGCCCGGGGGTATCGCCCAGGTGCCACTTGCCGTAATGCGCGGTGGCATATCCTTGTGCGGACAACAGCTGCGCCAGGGTGATTTCCCAGCGGCTCAGGCCTTGCGGCAGGCCGGGCGGGACGGACTGCAGGCAGCCCGTGCGGATCGGGTGGCGCCCGGTCATCAGGGCCGAACGGGTCGGAACGCAGTCGCTTTCGACGTTGAAGTTCTGGAGCAGCAAGCCTTCTTTGGCCAGCCGATCAATCCGCGGTGTCGGCGCGCCGCGCAATGCGCCGCCTCCGTAGCAGCCAAGCTCACCCCAACCAAGGTTGTCGGCGACGATGAGGACGATATTTGGAAGAGACATGGAGACTGGTGAATCGAAATGAAGACGCCGATTTACACGCCAGATCCACGCCAGAGGCATTCCCACCCGACCTTCAGGACATGCCATTGAGGCATATCTTCAGAATCAGCCTCTTTGCTGGAGGAGCAGATCGCGGAAAGTGGACATGAGTGGTGTCCACGTGGCCTGCGGGTGCGACAGCAACACCTGGGTGCGCCTAATGTCCAACTCCGCAATGGGCAGCGGCTGGATCCGGCCCAGCCAGCTGCGCAGTACGGAGGTTGGAACGATCGCCAGCAGATCGGTGGCCATCAGCACACCCATGGCCGCCTCCGAGGTGTAATCCGCCTCGATGCTCACATGCGGCATCGGTGCCCCGTTGCGCTCGAAGATCTGAAAGACATGCCGTCGCGCTGCGCTTTGCGGCGAGGGCATCACCCATCCGAAAGGCGTGAGGTCATTGATCGTGACGCTTGGCAGGCGCGCCAGAGGGTGTGTGACACGCACCGCCACCCGTGTGTGGTCTTCGCTGATGTCGACCTTTGCGCAACTCAGCGACTGACCGGGGTAGGAGGGCACGACGGCTAAGTCCAGTTCGCCATCCTCGACCGCCGCATTCAGCGCATCGGACTTGCCGATCGTCAGCTTGAGCCTCATGGCGGGGCGCCGACGCACCATCTCCGAAACTGCACGCACTGCGGCGCTGTCGGAGGCCGGACTCGTGATGCCGATGCGCAGCAGGCCCGCGTGGCGTGCGCGCAAGTCAGATGCAGCGCGCACCAGCTCGAAATGCTGGGCTTCGAAGCGCTTGGCGGTCTCGAGAAAGAAATGGCCGTTGCTGGTCAACCGCACGCCGTGCACGCCGCGCTGGAGTAGCGGAACGCCGACTTCGTCTTCCAGGCGCTTGATGGCCTTGGACACCGATGGCTGAGTGACGCCGATATGCTCTGCGGCCCGGCTGACGCTGCCAGCGCGCACGACCTCGATGAAGGCGACGATGTCATTGCGGGAGAAACTCATGCCCTGCAAGCATAACAATTGCCTTTTTGCGCATGTCCCGGCATTGTTGTTTTTTGACGCCCCCACCACGGGCGGCCAATGAAGACAATCGCGGGCGTGACCGTGGTGGCCGATCTGATGCTTTCGTGAAACGTCGCAGGGACCGCGCGCAGGCTTCTCGCAACGGTCATCTGCCCACCGATGCATAGCCCTTCCGCGAGCAATCCAAAGAACCCTGCAAGCAGGTAGCTTGGCGACACCGTCCGGATGGGACTCGATGCCCTCGCGGCTGTTGACGATGCCGTTTCTCAGCCGCGAGGCAACCCGCCTTTGCTCGTCAAGAGAAGCCGGCCGGACGAGTGGCTGTTTCGCGGGTGTGGCAGCATCCATCCGACAGATTCGCTCGGCTGCCCCAGATGAACATCACACTGCGCCAACTCAGGTACTTCGTTGAAATCGCGAACAGCCGCAGCTTCTCGAGAGCGGCCGAGCATCTCAGCATTGCGCAACCTGCCCTGAGCCAGAACATCTCGGCGCTCGAGGCTGACCTCGATGTGATTCTCTTCAAGCGCCATGCGCGTGGCGTAGGACTGTCGGACGCTGGCCAGTTGCTGCTGACTGAGTCGGTGCAACTTCTCGCGCGCGCCGATTCGCTGAAGGCGCGACTCGCGGGCCGCGAGGTTAGACCTTCGGGCGTGGTGCGCCTTTCCATCGTGGGCTCCCTCGCTGGCGCGCTGATGGGGCCGCTGGTGCGGGCGATTGCACAGGACTACCCCGACATCGAGTTGACGGTGAGGGAGGGGCTTTCGTCCGAGGTGCGGGCGCAGGTTGAATCGGGCGCGGCGCACCTAGCTGTAATGCCGAGCCCGTCCGAACTGCAAGGCATGGAGTCGCTGCCGATCTTCGAGGAAAGCTTCATGCTGTTCGGCGCGCGCGCCGCCATGCGTCGGCTGCCTCCGGAGATTCCCTTCGCGCAGGTGGCAGCGCTACCGCTGGCAGAGCCAGATCGCGCGCACGACCTGCGCAAGATCATCGAGCGGGTGGCCAACGCGACAGGCCACAAGCTCGACGTCCGCTACGAACTGAACAGCCCAGCGCTGCTGGTGTCAGTCGTGCGCGAGGGACTGGCCTATTCCGTCATGCCGCCAAGCGCCTGTCAGGACGCGGTTACCTCCAAGGCCATCGTGGGGCAACGGGTGGTGACGCCGGAACTCACTCGCATGCAGGCCATCGTCTGGCCGCGCGACCGACCGCTGGGTCTTGCGGCCACAGCCGTGCGCTGCACGCTGATCGACGTCGTGCACCGCCTGCTGCAGGAAGGGCAGCTCCAGGGCCGGATCGCGAGCGCGAGCGCGAGCCATAAGAAAAACTGATCTCGGCGTATGCCGATACAGTATTGGATTCGCGTAGCCGACGCGATCACAGTCTCCAAAAGCGCGGAGCTAAACCGCCGTTGAAGGAGACAAAACATGGCCAAGGCCAAGAACGTCGTGGTCATCATGTCGGATGAACACGACCCTCGGATGATGGGTTGTTCCGGCCACCCGTTCGTCCAGACACCGCACTTGGATGCGCTCGCGAGTCGCGGCCTGCGCTTCAGCAACGCCTATACGCCCAGCCCCATCTGCGTCCCGGCGCGTGCCGCCTTCGCGACCGGCATGCGGGTGCATCAACTCAGGCTCTGGGACAACGCCATGCCCTACACCGGCGAGCAGCGCGGCTGGGGTCATGTGCTGCAGGAGCAGAAAGTCCGTGTCGAGAGCATCGGCAAACTTCACTATCGCAGCGAGGAAGACCCGGCGGGCTTCGATGCCGAGCATCTCCCGATGCACGTCGTCGGTGGCCACGGCATGGTGTGGGCATCCATCCGCAACCCGTTCCGCCCGCGACCGGACGGGCCGCGCATGCTCGGCGAGCGCATCGGTCCCGGCGAGTCGTCGTACACCCAGTACGACCGTGCCGTCACGCAGCACACCCTGGAGTGGCTGGCGCAAGCAGCCCGGGCACAGGGGCAGGGCTTCGTGCTGTATGTAGGCCTCGTCGCACCGCATTTCCCGCTGGTCGCGCCCCAGGCCTTCTACGATCTCTATCCGACCGAACGCCTGCCCGAGCCGAAGTTCCATCCGGGCACGGGCTATGTGCGCCATCCCTGGGTGCAGGAGTATTGCGACTTCATGAACTCGGAGGATCGCTTTACCGATGCCGACGAGCGCAGGCGCGCCTTTGCCGCTTACTACGGCCTGTGCAGTTGGCTTGACCACAATGTCGGCCAGATCCTCGGTGCGCTGAAGTCGGCAGGGCTTGAGGACACGACCTACGTCGTGTACACCTCCGACCACGGTGACAACCTCGGCGCGCGCGGTGTCTGGGGCAAGTCGACGCTCTACGAGGAAAGCGTGAAGGTGCCGATGTTGCTGGCCGGCCCTGGGGTCGCGCCATCGGTCTGCGACACGCCGGTCGACCTGCTGGATCTGTTTCCGACCATCCTGGAAGGCGCGGGTATCGACCCCGAGCCCGAAATGCAAGGGAGGCCGGGTCGCTCGCTGTTCGACATCGCGCGCTCCGAACCGGAGCCCGAGCGGGCGATCCTCAGCGAATATCACGCGGCCGGCAGCAACACGGGCGGCTTCATGCTGCGCCGGGGGCGTTGGAAATACCACTACTACGTCGGCTTCCGACCGGAGCTTTTCGACCTCGAGCGCGACCCGGAGGAACGGGTCGATCTCGCCGCGAGCGCCGAGCATGCGCACGTGCTTGCCTCTATGCACCAGGCGTTGCTTGCGATCTGCGATCCCGATGCAGCCGACCAGCAGGCGCGGGCGGACCAGGCTGCGTTGATCGAAGGCTATGGCGGGGCGGATGTCGCGCACAAGCTCGGCTCTTCCACGTCAACGCCCGTCAAAGTGCCGGTGGTTGCCGGATGAACGTGATCGACGAGCGCTTTCTGACGGACTGGAGCGGTGCGCCGCATGGCATGCCGTGCGAGGTACACCGCCCGAGCACCACAGAGGAAGTGGCGGCCATCGTGCGGCGGTGCCAAAAGGACAATCTGCGGATCACCGTGCAAGGCGGCATGACTGGTCTTGCCGGTGGCGCGGTTCCCTCCGACGGTGACGTGGTGATCAACCTCGGGCGCATGAACCGCATCGAGGAAATCGATGTCCTCGAAGGCGTGATGCAGGTGCAGGCGGGCGCGACGCTGCAGCAAGTGCAGGAAGCGGCGGCGGCGCAAGGCTGGATGTTCGGCGTAGACCTCGGCGCGCGCGGCAGTTGCACCGTCGGCGGCAACGCGGCGACCAATGCGGGCGGCACCCGTGTGATCCGTTACGGGACGATGCGCGATTCGGTGTTGGGCGTGGAGGCAGTGCTCGCCGATGGCTGCGTGATCACGTCGCTAACCCGCCTGGTCAAGAACAGCACCGGTCTCGATCCGCGCTTTCTCTTCATCGGCACGGAGGGAACACTCGGGATCATCACGCGATTGACGCTCAGGCTTCACCCACCGATGGGCGAGGTGGCGACTGCATGGTGCACTGCCGATCGATTCGAGGCGCTACCGGCCTTGCTCCGGTCGCTGAAGAGCCGGCTGGGGTCCGCGCTTTGCGCGTTCGAATTCATGTCAGACCGCTTCGTCCGGCTCGCTTCGCAACTTTGTGAGCAAGACCCGCCCGTCGGTGGCGAGGCGGGGTGGCATGTCTTGATCGAGGCTGCCGGTCCGCTCGGGCAATCAATGGCCGGGCCCCTTGAGGCAGCCTTGTCCGACGCGCTGGAAAAAGAGGAGATCATGGACTGTGCGCTGGCAGCGAGCCTGGCGCATCGCGACGCCTTCTGGCGCCTGCGCGAATCGATTCCCGAAGTGCTGTCGCACCTGAAGCCCGTCGCAGCGCTCGACATCGGCATGCCTTGGTCGGAAACCGCGAGCTACATCGCCCAGGTCGACGCCACCCTGCGGCGGCGCGTCCCCTCGGCCGAGCATCTGTTCCTTGGGCACCTTGGCGACAACAATCTGCACATCATCAGCGGGCCGGTCGACGAGCAGCAACTGCACGAGGTCGAAGAGATCGCCTACGACGCGCTGCGCGGCCGCCATGGCACGGTGAGCGCGGAGCACGGCGTTGGCCGGCTGAAGAAGCCGTTTCTCTCGGTCTCGCGTCATCCGTCGGAAATTGACCTCATGCGACGCCTGAAGCAGGCACTAGATCCGCAACAACTGCTGAATGCAGGCCGGATACTCGATCAAGAAGAAGGAGACACACCATGCAACGCAGAACAGTCCTCGCCGCCTTAGGCGCCTCCATGTTCGGAGCGGCAGGCTCAGCTCTTGCGCAGGGTTACCCGAGCCAGCCCGTGCGAATGATCGTGCCGTACTCCGCCGGCGGCGGCATCGACGCGGTCGCACGCCTGGTGGGACAGGGCTTGGGCGAGGAACTTCACCAGAGCTTCGTCATCGACAACAAGGCCGGTGCGGGTGGCATGGTCGGTGCCGACGCTGCGGCCAAGGCGGCTGCGGACGGGTACACGATCCTCCTGGCCGGCAATCCCGAGCTCACCATCACGCCCTGGCTCCAGGCCAAGGCTTCTTATGCGCCGCTCTCGGACTTCACCCCCGTCGTGCTCGTCTCGCAATCGCCCAACATCCTGGTCTGCAATACGGCGCTCGGTACCAAGTCGTTGCGCGAAGCGTTGAACGCCGCGAAAAACGCCCCGGCCGGCATCACCATCGGCACACCCGGCAACGGGACGCCGCAGCACATTGCCGTGGAGTTGATGCGGTGGCAAACGGGTATGGACATCATGCACGTGCCATACAAGGGGGCCGGGCCGGCCACGGTTGCGGCACTGAGCGGCGAGGTGTCGTTCGCGCTCGTCGGTGCGCCGCCGTTGCTCTCGCATCTCCATTCGGGCAAATTGACGGCATTGGCGGTCACGCAGCCGCAACGCTCGCCGCTGGTGCCCAATGTCCCGACGCTCGGCGAGGCGATCGGCATCATGCGCGACGAGGATTTCGTCGCCTGGTATGGCGTGCTGGTGCCCTCGCGCTCGCCGGCCGAGGTCGTTCAGAAGCTCGAGAAGGCGATGCTCGCGATACTTCAGCGACCGGAAACCCGTGCCAAGCTGACATCCATGGGCACCGACGTCGTGGGCATCTCGGGCGCACAGTTCGCGCAGCGCATGCGGGTCGAGTCGAAGCAATACGGCGACATCATCAAGCGATTCGCGATCAAGGCGACCTGAGGGCCGCGCCCCCCGGGGCCGATGATCATGATGGCGCGGAGGGTGTCCATTTGCAATTCGACGCCCAAGCCTTCAGCCCCGAACACCGCGTCCACGAAGACAGCAGCGCCCAGAGCAGGCAACGAACGAAATTTCTCGGCCTTACTCAAACCGAGCGCAGGCATGTACACGCCTGCTGCAGTTCATCAAATTTGCGCCTGGCGCCAGTGCAAGGCCGCCGGGCAAGGTCTCCTTGCGCAGTCGGGAAAAGGCTTGTGCGACGAGGGCCCTGCCGGTCCCTGCAAGCAATGTGCGCTGCAATATCGCGATGCGCAAATGTGCAAAAAGCTGCTCATGTCCATCTGATGGAAACTTTATGCACCTTCCGTGGGTTGGTGCATAAACTTTCGCATCCGCACTGATTCCATCTGGAGCGCAAGCGACATGAAACTGATTTCTTTCAAGCACAACGGCTGCAGGTCGGCAAGACGCTCTCGATGATGCTGGTTTTCATGAGCGGTAACCTGGATCGGCGTCGCCAACTGGCGCTCCCGCAACTCCGAGCACGCTCGGTCCGTCGTCGTTCGAGGTGAGCGAATGGGGCCAGGGGCCATCCTCGCCAAGCCCGGACCCACGCCTTGAAGGTCGGCGCAACCTGGATACGCGGTCGCAACCACGGAGACGCGATTTTCCACCAGCTTGAGGACATGGAGCAGAACATGGTGGAGGTTCATGCGGACACGCCGCGGCAGGCGAGGCGGCCCCCCGCGTGATCCCTCGACCTCGAGACAAGTGATGAAGACATTGGGACCGAAATCGGGCGCGCGCACCGCGCCGATGCGACCTTCATGCCTGTGAAGGACCGGAGCGCTCATTTCGGCAAGTGAATGCGCCGGCGCCCGAATAAAGAGATGGAGACAACGATGAAATTGAGTGCTACTCGGCTGCTGTGTCTGGGATTTTTCAGCATGCTGCTGATGCAGTTCGCGTGCGCGCAGGACGGCGCAGCAGCCTATCCGACCAAGCCCATCCGGCTGGTTGTCACGTTTCCGCCGGGTGGTGCCGCCGATTCCATGGTGCGTTTGGTCCTTCCTCGCTTGAGCGAGAAACTGGGTCAGCCCATCGTGGTAGACAACAGGCCGGGCGCAGGAGGCAATGTGGGGCTGACTGTGGTCGCGAGGGCTCTTGCTGACGGCCATACCCTGGGGTTGGGTGCCGCTGGCGGCCTGGCTGCCAACGTCAGTCTGTATTCACCAATGCCCTATGACCCGGCCAAAGACTTCAAACCGGTGGGCATGCTCGCTGCGACGCCCTTCGTGATCGTGGGCAACCCGAGGTCTGGCGCCCTCACGCTGAAGGACGTCATCGCGTCTGCCAAGGCAAAGCCGGGCACCATTTCGATGGGCCACGGCGGAAACGGCACGGCCATGCACTTGTCGACGGCGCTTTTCAGGCAAATGGCGGACATTGACCTTCTCGAGATTCCCTATCGCGGCAATGGACCTGCCACCGTCGATGTGCTGGGCGGACAGATTCCACTCGCCATGGTCGATCTGCCGGCATCGCTGCAACAGATCAAGGCCGGAAAGCTGCTTGCGTATGCCGTGACCAGCGCGCAGCGGCTCCCGATGCTCCCTGACGTCCCAACGGTCGCGGAGGCAGGCGTGCCGGGCTATGAGTCGACGGGCTGGTTCGGGCTGGTCGCGCCGACAAACACGCCTGACGCCGTCGTGGTCAAGCTCAACGCAGAGTTGAACGCGGCCCTTGCCGACGAGCGGGTCAAATCCAGTATGCGCAATCTTGGCGCCGAGCCCGCTCCGAGCACACCCAAGGCGTTCGGAGACTACATCGCTGCCGAGACGACGAAGTGGGCCAAGGTCACCAAGGCTGCAAACATCAGGCCCGAATGACGTGCATGCCCGATCCCTTGCAGGAGATGAAGAAATGACTGTTGCGCTGATCGAGAAGGAAGTGGATATCCGCACGGCCGATGGGTCGATGAATACCCTGATCGTCCGTCCGGCGCAGCCCGGGGCCCATCCTGTGGTGTTCTTCTACATGGATGCCGCGGGCAGACGCGATGAACTCAGCGACATGGCGCGCCGGATCGCATCGGCAGGCTACTACACGGTACTGCCGAATCTCTACTACCGCACGACGCCCGAATTCCGCATGAGGTGGAGTGAGACGGGAATCCAGGAAATGCTGCGTCTCATGGAGACATTGACGAACGGTCTGGTCGCCGACGATACCGAGGCGTTGCTGCGCTTCGTCGATGAGCAACCCGAAGCCATGGCGGCGCGGATCGGCGCCGTCGGCTATTGCATGAGCGGCCCCTTCGTGATCGCGGCGGCCGAACGCTTCCCGGATCGAATTGATTGTGCGGCGTCCTTCCATGGTGCCAATCTCGTGACCGACCGCGAAGACTCCCCGCACCGACTGGTCAAGGGGGTGAAGGCCGAGATGTATTTCGGCTGCGCCGAGATCGACAAGTGGGCGGACAAGGCAACGATTGCCACGCTTGCCGCGGCATTGGATCAAGGTTCAGCACCGCACCGCATCGAGTGGTATCCCGGCGCCCGGCACGGTTTTGTTTTCCCGGGGCGCGCGAACGTCTATGACCAGGTGCAGGCGGAGCGCCACTGGGAGCGGCTGCTGTCGCTCTTTGCCCGCTGTCTCAGATAGCGCAGTCGGGCCCTCGCAATGTTCAGACAGGTGTGAAAGAGACAATCATGATCAAAGAGACATCGCTCCCGGAATTCAAGGCCGGTGGCACGATGCGTGTAGCTCGTATGCACGAAATCGGCGCGCCGTTGCAGATCGATACGCTTCCCATCCCCCAACCGGGGCCGACGGATGTGATCGTTGCAGTGAAAGCCTGTAACGTCGTTCCCAATCTCAGGAACATACTGACGCACTGGCCCGCATGGCACCCGGAGATGCCGCTGCCGGCATTGCCGGCATCGTTCGGCCTCGATGCAGCCGGCGTTGTGGCCGCCGTGGGGAACAGCGTCCACGCGTTCCGGCCCGGCCAACGCGTGTATGTCAATCCTGCCACCGGCTGCGGTGGCTGTCGCTATTGCCGCAGCGGCGATATCCTGAACTGCGACAGCTTCACCTACCGCGGCTACTTCGGACGTGGTCCCGCAACGCCGGGGATCTTCAAGCAGTACCCCTTCGGAGGATTGTCCGAATTCGTCGTTGCACCTCAGGCTTGCCTCGTCACATTGCCTGAGACGCTGAAGTTCGAGGAGGCGGCCCGATTCGGGTACCTGGGTACCGGGTACGGCGCGCTGCGAAAGGCCGATGTCCGGCCCGGTTCGACCGTGCTGATCAACGGTATTGGCGGAACGCTCGGTGTCAACACGACCATGATGGCGCTCGCGATGGGCGCCAGCAAGATCCTCGGAACCGGCCGCCGGCAGGCGCCGCTCGATCGGGTCAAGCGCCTGGCGCCTGAACGCATCGAAGTCCTGTCGGTTCAGGATTCCGGCGTCTCCATACGGGATTGGGCCTTGTCGCTCACCGACGGCTATGGTGTCGATGCCGTCGTCGATACCCTTCCCCCGAAGACGCCTGCCGAGTCGACGATGGCGGCCATGCGCGCAATGCGTACGGGCGGGCGGACTGTGCTTCCAGGCGGGATGTCCGAGGCGCTGACCCTCGATCCCTTCTGGGGATTGGCCAAGAATGCCTACCTCATCGGATCCCGCTGGTTCACTGTTGCCGAAGGACAGGACATGGCAACGATGGCCGCTGCCGGCACGCTGGATCTGCGCCTGCTCGATCACAAGCGTTTCGGGCTCGACGACGTCAACCAGGCCATCTCGGCTGCAGCCGAGGCCGACAGCGGCTTTACCAATATCGTCGTGTTGCCTTCGGTGTCGTGACGCCCAGTCCCAAAGAATTCACCCCACACGATCAGGAGAACAATCATGAGAGACAAGATCACAGGATGGATTGCCGCCGTTTTACTGCTGACCGCAGGGGGGAGCGTGCACGCCCAGAAGGCATATGGTCCTGGCGTCTCGGACACCGAGATCAAGATCGGGCAGACCAATCCCTACAGTGGACCGGTGTCGGCTGCTTCCGTGAACGGGAAGATGATGAACGCCTACTTCAACATGGTCAACGCCAAGGGCGGGATCAACGGCCGCAAGATCAAGTTCATCTCCCTGGATGACGAGTTCAGCCCCCCGCGCACGCTGGAGCACCATCGCAAGCTCGTCGAGGATGAGGGCGTCTTCGCCATCATCGGCACGCTCGGCACGCCGACTCTCGCGGCGGTTCAGAAATACCTGAACCAGAAAAAGGTGCCGAGCCTGCTGTTGATTTCGGGCGCCAAGCGGTTCATCGATCCGAAGGAGAGTCCGTACACGATGGGCTATTACCCGAGCTACGAGATCGAGGCGGTCAGCTATGCCAGATACCTAGCGAAGAACAAGCCCGATGCCAAGGTCGCGATCCTGTACCAGAACGACGATCTCGGGAAGGATTTCCTGCGGGCTTTCAAGGCCGAACTCGGCAGCAACGCCAGCAGGATGGTCGTGCGCGAGGCGTCGTACGAGACTTCCGCGCCGAGCATCGACTCGCAGATCATTGCGCTCAAGGGCTCGGGAGCCGATACGCTGCTAGACGTCACCACCCAGAAGTTCGGCGCCCAAGCGATCAGGAAGGTGCATGACCTCGGCTGGAAGCCGCTGCACTTCATCAGCTTCATCGCCAGTTCGAAGGGGGCAGTCCTCACGCCGGCGGGGCTGGACATTTCCACAGGGCTCGTCACTGGCTCGGTCGTCAAGGACCCCGCAAACATCGGCAAGGGCACCGACAGGGACGTGGCGGAGTACTTGTCGTTCATGGCCAAGTGGTACCCAGAGGGTGATCCCTCGGACACCAACACCGTCTGGGCCTACACCGCTGCGCAATTGGCCACCTTGATCCTTGAGCGTTGCAAGGACAACCTGACGCGGGAGAACCTGTTGAAACAGGCAACGTCGCTGAAGAACGTGAAGCTTGCGATGCTCCTAGATGGCACCGAGGTCAACATCACTCCCGATGACTACCTCGCGATCAAGAAATTGCGGCTCCAGCGTTTCGACGGCAAGGCCTGGGTGCCAATGGAAGACGTATCCAAATGAACCGTGCGATGTTGCAAGCGGTACCCCACTTCAGTCAGAAGCTCTCCGCTCGAGAAGCCGGCGCATTGAGCACCAAGGGCGTTGCCGCCGCTGACGCGCGGTTGTTGTCGGTCAACCAGGTCACGCTAAGGTTCGGCGGCATCACGGCGCTCAATGGCGTGTCTTTCGACATGGACCGACAGACGGTGCTCGGATTGATCGGCCCCAACGGCGCCGGAAAGACCTCGTTGTTCAACTGTCTGTCACGCCTCTATGAGTACAGCGAAGGGCAGATCGTGTTTGACGGGCACCGGTTGGATGCATACCCGAGGTACCGGATGGCCGATCTCGGAATTGGGCGAACCTTCCAGAACCTCGCCTTGTTCAACAGCATGTCCGTGGTCGACAACATCAAGGTCGGCCGGCACTGCCGCACACGCAAGGGCTTTCTGGCGAACGCGTTCCGCTTGCCAGGCGTCGCCGCCGAGGAAGCCGAGACCGGTCGCCGGGCCCATGAGCTCATCGAGTTCCTCGAACTCGGGGCGGTGGCCGACAGGCTCGTGGGCGACCTCCCGTTCGGCACACGAAAGCGAGTCGAGCTGGGGCGAGCCCTGGCGAGCGACCCGACGCTGCTGCTGCTCGACGAACCCGCCGCCGGCCTCAACCATGAGGAGGTGGAAGACCTACGAGGTCTCATTCTCCAGATTCGCTCGAGATTGAAGATGGGCATTCTCCTTGTCGAACACCACATGAGTCTTGTGATGGGCGTTTCGGACAAGGTCGTGGCGTTGAATTTCGGACAGAAGATCGCGGAGGGAACGCCCTCGCAGGTGCAGCAGGACGCGAATGTCATTCAGGCCTATCTCGGGGGAGCGAAGAAATGACCGCCCTGCTGGAAGTCAATAACCTCTGCGCGTCCTATCGCGGGAATCGGGTGTTGCATGGGCTGGATCTGCGCATCGAGACCGCATCCATCGTGACGTTGCTGGGGGCGAATGGCGCGGGCAAGACAACGACGCTGCGGGCGCTGTGCCACATGGTCGATAGCGCAGGCGAGGTACGTTTCAACGGCGAGAACATCAGTCGCTTGCCGACAGAGAAGATCGTTCGGTTGGGCATTGCCCATGTCCCTGACGGCCGCGGCACCTTCACTGGCCTGTCCGCGGAAGAGAACCTCCAGCTCGGCAGCTACGTTCGCAAGGACAAGGCCGAGGTGGCCCTCGATCGGGAGCGCGTATACGCCTACTTTCCTCGACTCAAGGAGCGCCGAAAACAGCAGGCAGGCACATTGTCCGGGGGCGAACAGCAGATGCTTGCGATCGGGCGCGCCCTGATGCTCAGGCCCAAGCTCCTGCTCCTGGACGAGCCCTCCTTTGGCCTGGCTCCGCTTGTGGTCCAAGAGATCTTCGAGATCATGCGCCTCATACGAGAGAAGGAAGGAATGAGCATCCTGCTTGTTGAGCAAAACGCTGCGATTGCGCTGGAACTGGCCGACTACGCCTACCTGATCGAAACGGGGCGGCTTGTACTGTCCGGGGAATCGGGTGAGGTCAAGCGCAATGACGCTGTGCGTCGCTCCTATCTCGGAGAGTAGCTCTCCATATCCGGAATCCCAGATGGAAACCCTTGTCAATCAGATCATCTCCGGCCTGTCCAGTGGCGGCATCTACGCCACGCTGGCACTGGCACTCGTCATGATCTTCAAGTCCACCGGCCGCATCAATTTCGCGCAGGGAGAGATGGCCATGTTCTCGACCTATCTGGCTTGGGTGCTCATCAATGCCGGCATTCCCTATTGGATTGCGTTCGGCGCCACCGTCCTGCTGGCATTCGGCATGGGCGTTGCGATCGAGCGCCTGGTGATCCGGCCGTTGCAGCACGCGCCGGCACTGTCGATGGTCGTGGTCTCGGTGGGCCTGCTCGTGATCCTCAACAGCGTCGCGGGCTGGATGTTCACCTACACCATCAAGACGTTCCCAAGCCCGTTTCCCGTGGAGCCCCCCTTTGGCCTGACATTCATTTCGTGGCACGAGTTGGGAAGCCTTGGCGTCACCCTCCTTGTCGTCACACTGCTGTATGTCTTCTTCCGCTACACCTCGTTGGGCCTTGCCATGCGTGCGGCCGCCCAGAATCCGGAATCAAGCCGCCTGGTTGGGATTCGCGTCGGTTGGATGCTTGCGTTGGGCTGGGGACTGGCAGCCGCAATCGGCTCCACTGCAGGGATGCTGGTGGCACCCAAGGTGTTCCTCGACCCCTACATGATGTCGGGTGTCCTGATCTATGCCTTTGCAGCGGCGCTGCTGGGGGGCATCGACAGTCCGCTTGGCGCCATCGTCGGCGGCTTCATCGTCGGATTGCTTGAGAACCTGGTGGGTGCCTATCTCATCGGGGACGAACTGAAACTGACGCTGGCGCTCGTGCTGATCGTGGGTGTGCTGCTGCTCAAGCCTGCGGGACTCTTCGGGCAAGTCATCGTGAAGAGGGTCTGATATGAAATCCCCGAATACCGACGGGTTGGAAAATGGCCGGATGATCGGCATCGCGGTGCTGCTGCTGTGCGCGTGCAGCCTGCCGATCTTCCTCACGGATTACCGCCTGTTCCAGGTGACCATGGTGCTCGTCTATGCGATCGCCATACTGGGCCTCAATCTTCTGACTGGCTTCACCGGTCAGATTTCGCTGGGCCATGGTGCCTTCTTCGCGATCGGCGCGTATACCGCCGCGATATTGATGGACCACTACCAAGTCCCTTACTGGCTCACTATTCCTACCGCGGCCTTGGTCTGTCTTGTGGCCGGGTTTCTGTTCGGCCTTCCGATCCTGAGGCTGGAGGGACATTACCTGGCGCTGGCCACCTTTGCCTTGGGCGTCGCCCTGCCGCAGCTTCTCAAACACAAGAGCCTGGAGGCGTGGACGGGCGGCGTCCAGGGGATCGTCCTGTCCAAGCCCGATCCGCCCATCGAATCGATGCTCGGCATGGCGCTGAGTCCCGACCGCTGGCTCTATTTGTTGACGCTGGGCATTGCCGCGTTCCTGTTCGCCGTTGCATGGAATCTCTTGCGAGGCAGGGTCGGAAGAGCGCTGGTCGCGATACGCGATCAGCCCACTGCGGCTGGATCCATGGGCGTGGACATCGCGATGTTCAAGAGTCTGGCATTTGCCGTCAGCGCGCTCTATACAGGCGTTGCGGGCGCGCTGAGCGCGACCATCGTGGCTTTCGTCGCACCGGACAGCTTCACCATCTTCCTTTCCCTCTCGTTGATGATTGGCGTGGTGATCGGTGGCCTGGCTTCGATTCCGGGCGCAATCGTCGGCGCCTTGTTCCTACAATTCGTCCCGAGTCTTGCGGGAGGGATTTCCAAGGCTGCGCCCTGGGCCATCTACGGCGTCCTGCTCATCGCCTGCATGTTTGTCATGCCCGGCGGCGGCGCCGCGGCAGTGCGAACCGGTATCCGCCGGTTGAGAAGCTGGGGCCGATCCCTTCGTACTGTGCGATAACCAAAGGCGTCATCAGACATGCAACAACACGACAATCTCATCGGCGGCAAGTGGGTCAAGGGCCAAGCCTACAGCCCGAACCTGAATCCGTCGAATCTCGACGACACCATTGCCGAGTACACGCAGGGCGATGCCGCCCATGTCGATGCCGCCGTGGCAGCCGCCACCGCCGCCTTCCCGGCCTGGGCCACCGGCAGTATCCAGGCGCGCTCCGACGCCCTGGACAAGATCGGCACCGAGATCCTCGCGCGCAAGGAAGAGCTCGGCACCCTGCTCGCCCGCGAAGAGGGCAAGACCCGCGCCGAAGGCATCGGCGAAGCCACCCGTGCCGGCCAGATCTTCAAGTTCTTCGCCGGCGAATGCCTGCGCCTGTCGGGCGAGCTGCTGCCCTCGGTGCGTCCGAACATCGGCGTGGAAATCACGCGCGAGCCGGTCGGCGTGGTCGGCCTCATCACGCCCTGGAACTTCCCCATTGCCATTCCGGCCTGGAAGATCGCGCCCGCGCTCGCCTTCGGCAACTGCGTGGTGCTCAAGCCCGCGGACCTCGTGCCGGGCTGCGCCTGGGCGCTGTCCGAAATCATCAGCCGCTCGGGCATCCCGGCGGGCGTGTTCAACCTCGTGATGGGCCGCGGCAGCGTGATCGGCGAAGCGCTGGTCAACCACCCCGGCATCCATGCGATCAGCTTCACGGGCTCGGTCGGCGTGGGCCGCAACATCGCGGTGCAGTGCGTCACCAGGCACAAGAAGGTGCAGCTCGAAATGGGCGGCAAGAACCCGCAGGTGATCCTGGACGACGCCGACCTGGCGCAGGCCGTGGAGCTCAGCGTGCAAAGCGCGTTCTATTCCACCGGCCAGCGCTGCACGGCGTCGAGCCGGCTCATCGTGACCGAAGGCATCTACCCGAAGTTCATCGAGGCGATGAAGGCGCGCATGGCGAAGATCAAGGTGGGCGATGCGCTGGCCCAGGGTACCGATGTCGGCCCCGTCTCGTCGAAGTCGCAGCTCGACCAGGACATGGAATACATCGCCATCGGCAAGGGCGAGGGTGCCACGCTGGCCGCGGGCGGCGAGCTCTTGAAGCTGGAGACCGACGGCTACTACATGTCGCCGGCCCTCTTCAGTGAGTCGGCAGCGGCCATGCGCATCAACAAGGAGGAGATCTTCGGGCCGGTGGCCAGTGTGATCCGGGTGAAGAACTACGAGGAGGCGCTGGCCACGGCCAACGACACGGAGTTCGGGCTCTCGGCGGGCATTGCGACCACGAGCCTGAAGTACGCCACGCACTTCAAGCGCCACAGCCAGGCCGGCATGGTGATGGTCAACCTGCCGACGGCGGGTGTGGACTACCACGTGCCGTTCGGCGGCCGCAAGGGCAGCAGCTACGGTCCGCGCGAGCAGGGCAAGTATGCGCAGGAGTTCTTCACCACGGTGAAGACGGCGTACACGCTGGCCTGATCGACAGGGGCTGGCCGAAGCCCGCGGGCGGCTCGAGAGACTTGAGCAGGCGACTCCTCGCGCCTGTTTTTTTCTGTACTCCGAATCACACAGGGACTTCGTCGACCTTGTACTCGAACAGCCATTCGTAGCGTTGCCGTACTTTGTCAGCCGCCCATTGCTCTTCGATGTACTGTGTCGCGCCTGCTGCGTTGGCCAACCTGGGGTTGTGGAAACGCGCGGCGTTCTCATTGGATCCGCGTACCACGCGGGCGGTGCGCGCCGCGCGCGCGGCCTCATAGGCTGCGAGCGCAGCGCCCACGTCGTCGCGATGGGCGGCCAGTGCACGCGCCAGAACATACCCGTCTTCCATGGCCATGCCGGCTCCCTGTCCCAGGAAAGGCAGCGTCGGATGTGCCGAATCGCCCAGCAAGGTCACGCGCCCTTCGGACCATCGCATGATGGGCTCGCGCACCATGAGCGCCCACTTGAAGTGGGTGTCGACCGAGCGGATCAGCGTGTGCACATCCTCATGCCAGGCCTCGAAGTCCCGGAGGCACTCGGCCATCGAACCTTGCTGCGTCCAAGACTCCACCTGCCAGTCCTTGCCTTCGACAATGCCGACGAAATTGGTGAGTTCGCCACGGCGCAGCGGGTAGTGGACAACGTGCCGTCCCGGGCCAACCCAGTTAACGCCCACGGCCGCGCGCAGATGCTTCGGTAGGCGATCCGTCGGAATGACGCCGCGCCAAGCATGGCATCCCGAGAATTGCGGCTTGTCAGGCCCGGCAATCGTCAGGCGAACCCTCGAGTGGACACCATCGGCGCCCACCACCACGTCGCCCTCGATTCGCTCGCCGCTGGCAAGCACCACAACAGGACGGGGTCCCGAGGTGTCGATGGACTCGCACCGGCTGTTTAGCCGGATGACTGACGGCCCGATCTTTCGCACGCCTTGCTCAAGCGCGTTGTGGAGGTCCGCGCGATGAAACATGCAAAAAGGATGGCCGTACTGCTCTCGCGAGGCCTCACCCAGGTCGAAGATCTTCCACGTTTGCCCGGTGCTCCAGAGCCGGATCTCCTTGCCTGCGGCTTCCGCACCTACCGCCGAGATCGCATCGTCCAGGCCAAGCAGGCTGAGCACGCGCGTGGCGTTCGCACTGAGTTGCACACCTGCTCCCACCTCACCCAATGCTGGAGCCTGCTCCAGAACGGTGACTTGAAAGCCCTGGAGGATCAATGCCAAGGCCGCGGTGAGCCCGCCCAGGCCGCCTCCGACCACGACAATATGTTGAATGCGTTGGGAATTGTTCATTGGAAACTCTTGTCTCAAAATCGGTTGAGGAGCGGTCGAAAGGCGTCGCTTCAGCATGTCGCAGACATGTCGTTTTCGCTGCCCGACACGGCATTGTGAGTAGGCGCGCGCAACCGCGCAGCGCGATTTCCGTTAAATGAACATGTGTTCGCGAGCAGCGCTCAGCGAGTGCCCTAGGCTTTCTTGTAGCCGCCCAGAAGCGATTGGATTTCGCGCGTTGCCTCTATCAGCAACTGGTGCACACGGTCTATCCGTGCAGCACCCATGCGGGCATTGACAGCGGCTACGCTGAGCGCCGCGACGGGACGGCCTTGGCTATCCTTCGCACAGACGCCGATCGCCGTCGTGCCGGCCGTAATGCGATTGCGGATGAGGGCGTACCCATCGTCTCGCGCCTGTTGAACGGAGCGAGCGAGCGAGTGCCCTGGAAGGAGCCACTGTTTCTCAATCTTCGGCTTCAGATCCGCAAGCAGGCTTTCGCGCTCTTCGTCCGGCAGCGCCGCAAGAATCGCCAGTCCACCCGCACCGAGCCCCAATGGTCGCCGGCTTCCGATATCCAGGGTCACCACCCGGATAGGTGACAGGCCTTCCACTCGGTCGAGACACACTGCATCGATACCGCCGCGCACGATAAGGTAGGCCGTATCCTCCGTCTCGCGCGCGAGGCTCTCAAGGAGGTGACGGCACCTGCTCCTCAGGTCGAAGTGCTGCTCGGCAGCAAGGCCGAGTTCGAAGGCCAGGGGTCCCAGTAAGTAACGCCGTGACTCGGCGTGCTGCTCCACCAGTCGTTCCTCCGCCATCTGAGCGAGCAGGCGATGCACAGTGGAATGCGGCAATCCTGTCTGCTGCGCCAATTCGGTGAGAGGCACGCCCCTGCGACTGCCCATGGCCAGTGTTCGCAACATCGCGATCGCCCGCTGTAACGGCCCCAAGGAAGCATCGGCTTCTGCCTGAGGCGCTTTAGAAGTGTTTGACTTCATGGCTCACATTCACTTGATGTAGCACAGCCGTGGCAGCCCGCCCCCGTGCCGATGTTATCCATTTGGCACTGCTTACTGCCGCGGTCCGGACAAGCCGAGCTCTCACGAACAGAAGCACCTGCGGCGATGGCTCACAAGTATCCCACTGCGAGCATGCCATTTGCGGCCGCGAAGCCCGACCTTTCATGCAACGCCGGCCGACCCCTCCTGGCCATCTGCACGGTGGTGGGCGCATCCGCTGCCAGCAGCGGCAACGACGGCTTGCGGGAGAGGGCGAGTGCGCTTGACGTAGGTAAACACGCGCCACCTCATTGAGATCGAGGCGGCGGCGTATCAAGTGCAGCAGCAACCTGGCGCATATGGGAACGAGGCCAGGTCAATATCACCCTCACGCGGCGAATCTGTCCATCAACAGTCCGCAGTTCCCATCGGGAACGGCCAGTCCGACTCGTAGAGCACATGATTCGCACCGAAGATCGTTTTCGCCAACTCCAGTGCATCTGGTTGGGGAGCGATGCTATCGATATTGAAGCGTCGGGCGGCTTGTAGGGGCAGCTCCACATCGAGACTGACGCCGGGACGGCGAGTCTCGAAGTCTCGCTGCATCCGCCCCACCAGTGAAGTGAAGATGCCACCTGCGTGCGCGAGGCAAAAGCGGATGGACGGATACCGGGCCGGTACGCCAGCCATCACCAGATGCGATGCCGCGACGCCGGTTTCGACTGGGTTGCCGACGAGGTTTTCAAGATAGAAGCTTGCCAGGCGCGGGTCGAAACAAGCGCCTGGATGTAGAAAGACGAAACTTCCCTTGGCATCAGTTATTGATCCCCGCCTCGATTTTTCGTACAGCAAGAAGTTGGCAACCTCAGTCGTATGGGGAAACGAGATATGGGGTGGCAAGAAGTCGAAACGACATTGCACAGAGGAGTTCAAGACCGAGGCGGTAGGACTTGCAGAATCGGTGGGAGGCCATCAAGCGCCTCGCCGCTTGCGCGTTCCCTTGTCGAGTTCGGGTAACAGGTCGCGGCGACGCAAAGCCGCCGCAAATGCACGCATCTGGCGCGCTACACAACGCGCGCGTCGCGCGCCCTGGGGCCGCCGTGCTGCGTTTGTGCATGGGTCGATCGGATGAGCCGAATGCTGGATGACAGGAGCCGCACGAGTCGAGAGGCGCACGTCCGGCTCTGCGAGGGGCTTGGGGCAACTCTCCCGGTCCACTCACTCGTGCATTCGCATCGAGCGGCTTTTTCTACTTGGTGGCTGGTGCACCTTGCGTTCTGATCCTCTGGTACGGGACTTGCGTGGCGACATCAAGCAAGGCTGAGGATCGGCCTTGTATCCGCGCTCGGTGAGCTGCTTGACCGCCTCGGCCTTGGATTCCTCAGGGCATCTGTGCCAATTCGTGGCACCTTCTATCGAGCCTCGGAATTGAAGCTCGGAGGTAGCTATAGAAAACCCAAGGCGATTCATCAGTGCACACCGCCGTCAGGGTTAACCCGTTCAAGATCGCGACAAAAATTGCATACAGTCCTTGCATACCATCTTGCGTTTCAGGTCACGGACATCCCCGGCAAGGGGCGCCGGGCGGTGTTCTCAGTTCCACGAAGTTAAAGGAGACGACAGATGGAAATCCACAACCCTTCCCCTGGCCTGTACAACGAAGATCTCGCGCCCGTCAAGGAGCGAAACTGGGGTGCCTTCAGCATCTTCAACGTCTGGACCTCGGATGTGCACAGCCTCTGGGGCTACTACCTTGCCGCCAGCCTGTTTCTGCTGTGCGGCAGCTTCACCAACTTCGTGCTCGCGATCGGGCTCGGCTCGTTGGTGATTTTCGCGCTGATGAACCTGATCGGCTTCGCTGGCGAGAAGACCGGCGTACCGTACCCGGTGCTCGCGCGTGCCTCCTTCGGCGTTTGGGGCGCTAACCTGGCGGCGATGGTGCGGGCGGTAGTGGCCTGCTTCTGGTACGGCGCACAAACTGCGGCGGCTTCGGGTGCAGCAGTGGCGCTGCTGATCCGCAGCGACGCGATGCTCGACTTTCACAAGAGCACGCACTTCCTCGGGCACTCGGGGCTGGAGGTGATCTGTTACGTGGTGATCTGGGCATTACAGTTGCTCATCATCCAGAAGGGCATGGAGACGGTGCGCAAGTTCCAGGACTGGGCGGGACCCGCGGTCTGGGTTGCGATGCTGCTGCTCGCGATCGGCTTGTGCATCAAGGCAGGCGGTTTTTCGTTCGATCACGGCATCCCGATGAACGTGCTACTCGAAAAGACCAAGGATGCCGGCGTCAGCGGCGAGCCTGGTTCGTTCTGGGCGCTGACGGCTGTGGCCGCGACCTGGATCACCTACTTCGCGGCGCTCTACCTCAACTTCTGCGACTTCTCGCGCTACGCGAAGAACCGCGATGCGGTGAAGAAGGGCAACCTGTGGGGCTTGCCGGTCAACCTGATCGCGTTCTCGCTGGTCGCCGGCATCACCACCATCGCAGCCTTCAAGGTGTATGGCGAGGTGCTGCTGCACCCCGAGCAGGTCTCGGCCAAGTTCGACAGCTGGGTGCTGGCCCTCATCGCCGCGCTGACCTTCGCGGTGGCCACGCTGGGCATCAACGTAGTGGCCAACTTCGTCTCGGCGGCGTTCGACATCTCTAACGTGTTCCCCAAGCAGATCAGCTTCAAGAAGGGCGGCTACGTCGCTGCGGCGATTGCGCTGGCGCTCTATCCGTTCGCGCCGTGGGAAGGCAACGCTGCGCACTTTGTCAACGCCATCGGTGCCACGATGGGTCCCCTGCTCGGGATCATTCTGGTCGACTATTACCTAGTGGCCAAAGGCAACATCAACGTGGCCGCGTTGTACCAGGAGCACGGGGAATACCGCTATGAAGGTGGCTGGAACGTCAATGCGCTGGTCGCCGCAGCAGTTGGCAGCGTGTTCTCGACATTCCTGCCCAACTTCACCAGCCTGCTGCCCGTCTGGTGGAATACCTATGGTTGGTTTTTCGGCGTGCTGATTGGCGGCGGTACGTACCTGATCATGGCGACGCTGCGGCCGCGTACCGCGATCGCACCGATTCGCGCTTGACCTCCAATCTCTCGATTGCCGAGCGCATTGTCCGCTCGATCCTGGACCGCAAGCTGCGGCCTGGCGAGCGCCTTGGAGAGAAGGAGCTGGCAGATGTGTTCGGTGTCAGCCGTACGCTGGTGCGCGAGGCGCTCATGCAACTGCAGGCACGCGGCTTTGTCGAGGTGCGCTCGCGCATGGGATGGTACGTGGTCGAACCTTCGTTCGAGGAGGCCTGCGAAACCTATGCGGCGCGCCGCGTGATCGAGCCGGGTTTGCTGCGTGACGCAGGGCGCCCGCTGCAGTCAGCGATCAAGTTGCTGCGCCAGCATGTGGCCGAGGAGTGCGAGGCTATCGCCAAGTCCAATGCCGGCACGCGTAGCGTGCTGCTCGCCGAGTTCCACGTGTGCCTGGCCGAATGCCTGGGCAACCGCTTTCTCACCGCGATGATGCTGGACCTGTCGGCGCGCACCACGCTGGTGTCGGCGCTCTACCAGTCGCAGACCGAGGCGCAGTACTCCAATGATGACCATGCCGCGATCGTCGATGCGATGGAGGACGGTGACATGAAGAAGGCGGAGCAATTGATGCGCGACCACATCGATACGCTGGCTGCGCGACTCGATGAAACGCTGGCCCACACTGGCCGTATGCGCGACCGGCTGCAGGCGGCATTGGGTCCACCGGCCGGCGGCGCTCTTGCACACGGCTGAACCGGTCAGCGACGGAGGCTGTGCTGCCGGAAATAAGTGGCGGATTCAACCGGTCGATGCAACACATTCGCTGAACATCTCAACGGGCGTGTGGAAGTCGAGCGTTTTGTGCGGCCTCTCATTCAATTGTCTCGCTATCGCGTTGAGTTGAAGCTGTGAGCAGCCCGAGATGTCGATTCCCTAATCTTGCTGTGTCATAAATGAAATAACGTGATCCTCCCGTCTTCACAACGGAGGATTGATGAATGCAGCCGAGCGCTTCAATAGCTACCTGGAGCACCTGAGCGCAGGCTTGGGTCACACGGATCGGCACGCAGGCCTTCGTGGTTACTGCACGGGCTTGATGCTCCCCTTATCGCGCAAGAGCGTTGAGCCCGTGGCTGCGCGGGTGGATCCGACGCATGCCAGCGCGCGACCAGTCACTGCACCATTTCGTGGCCAAGGCTGAGTGGTCCGACACCCAGATGCTGCGTCGCGTGTGCCAATGGGTGATGCCCAGGATGGACTTCAGCCGGGGCGGCTGGTGAATCATCGATGACACCGGGTTCCCGAAGAAGGGCCGCCATTCGGCCGGTCACGCGCCAGTACTGCGGGATGCTCGGCAAGCGGGATGCTCGGCAAGCAGGAAAGCGGCCAGGTGGCCGTGAGCATCTCGCTGGCAAGCAAACAGGGCAACTTGCCCGTGGCCTGGCAACTGTACCTGCCCTAGGATTGGGCGGCAGATGCTGAACGTCGCACCAAGGCTAGCGTTCCCGATGAAGTGCGCTTCGCCACGAAGACGCAGATCGCGCTGCAGCAATTGCGTACGCTGCTGGATGAAGGCGCGTCGCGCCATTGCGTGCTGGCCGATGTTGGCTACGGCGTGGACAACGCTTTTCGTCAGGCGCTCAGCAACATGGGCTTGCTCTATGCGGTAGATGTCACATCTACCGTCGTGGTCTGGCCGCCTGCCGTGCAGCCGCTGCCACCCAAGCCTTACAGCGGCATGGGCCGACCGCCAGTGATGCCCAGGCGCACGGCGTCGCTGCAGCCCATGAGCGTCAAGGCATTGGCGCATTCGCTGCCAAGCCGAGCGTTCCAGAACATTAGCTGGCGCGAGGGAACCAACGACGCACTGAAGGACCGCTTTGCGGCTGTGCGGGTGCGCCACGCTGGCGGCAATACGGGCAAGGCACGTCTGCGTCCCGAGCATTGGCTGCTCATCGAGTGGCCAGCAGGCGACGCTGAGCCGAGCAAGTACTTCTCGTCCACCCTGCCAGAGGACACGCCGATCAACGATTTGGTCGACGTTGCCCACCAGCGTTGGCGCATCGAGCGCGACTACCAGGATCTGAAGCAGGACTTCGGGCTCGGCCACTATGAGGGCCGAGGGTGGCGGGGGTTCCACCACCATGCCGCCTTGAGCATCGCGGCCTACGGGTTCCTCATGGCTGAACGCCTCGTCTCCGACAAGTCTGTCGGCGGTAAAAAAACTTCATCGAACGCCAAGTGCCTCCACTTCCCGAGGACTACATCCCCCGCGGCAGTCCTGCGCGCGCAGCGCCACGTGCCGACGTCGATCAAGACACTTCGCCATCGACTGAGCCACCAACTGATCGCTCGTCTCAGGCAGTGTCCGTGCTGCGGAAGGGCAGGAGTAAATCTACTCTGGTGACACAGCAAGACTAAGGGCCATGGTGTGTCGGCACTTGAAGTGCTGTACTGGGCGTACGGCAGCGACAAGTGATGCACGACGATGCGCAGCTTGTCGGCACAGTCTTCCCCGAATGTCCAGGTCTTGCCCGCCGTAGCGACCTTGTCGTGCGGGCCAGCGAACAGCACGTCGCCCAGATTGTTGGCCGTGTCGCCGTGGGGGAATACGGCCCTGCAGGGGATCTCGCACTTGGTCCAGCATTTCAAGGCGCAACCGGTATCGCCGGGACAGGTCACGTCGCCATCTGCTAAATACGCCAATGCGCTCTCGCGGGCGGCGCAAAAGGTCTATGGCGATGTCGTGAGCGTGGGCTTGAACAACACTGCGTGTTCCATCAGGCCTGCTGCACGCCCAGGACTGCGTTCCGTGATGCTCCGGTCGGCGGCCTTTTCCTTGGTGGCAGCCGGCGGGGTCGCTCCCGCGATCAGAAAGCTGGCGATGGTGGTACGGATGAATGTCTTCATCTTGATTTTGGTTCGAGATGGTTGGGTATCGGATCAGCCTGATGGCTTGACCCGAGATCCGAACGGCACCGGCACGGCAGGCACGAAGGGTGAAGCGCACATGAAATGGCGCCGAGCAGAAGATGAACATGGGTTGAGGGCTTTCGCTTGCCCCAACATTTGACGGAGACCCCGGAAGCCCGAGTCGAGTGGATCGAACACCGTCTTTGCTTACACAGCGAGGCAACGCCCGTTTCATCGGTGGAAATGATGAATTAGGTCAATAACTGGTCGCAAACCTATAAAAGTGCAACAGCTCCACTTGCACGCTGGAACAGGAAAACTTGTGCGACCTAGTGTTTTCCCATTTCCTTTTGAAGCCGCACCAAGTAACTCATTTCTTGGTACCAAGGACGCACGCGGCACGCGGCGCGACGAAGACAAGGATCCCATGCGGATCTTGCTCATTGACCACCAGGCAACCCAGTACAGGACCTTCAACGAGGGGCTGGAGAGAAATGGCTTCTCCGTCGACACAGTGAACAGCGAGAATGCAGTGACAAGCTCAGCCATTGCAGAGGATTACGCGCTCATCCTTCTGAATTCCGTGCGGCCCGGCGTGGACGGATTGCATGCCCTTCGAGTGATCCGGCACAAAACGAATACCCCTCTTCTGGTCCTCACCGAACGCGACAGCGTTGCCGCACGCATGGCAGGTCTGGAACTGGGTGTTAACGACTATCTGGTCAAGCCGTTCCCGTTCTCCGAGCTGCTTGCTCGCGTCAGGACGTTGGCCCGCAGAACCAGCAGGTGCCATCGGGAGGTGCTTCGTCTGGCCGACCTGGAACTCGACGAGCGTAGCGCGAAGTGTTCCCGCGATGGGGTCGAACTCGAATTGACCGGGACCGAGTTCGCGCTGCTGCTGGTGATGCTTCGCAATCAGGGCAAGGTACTTTCACGGCCTCTGCTCGCCAAGCTCGTATGGGATTTGGATTTCGATAGTAAGAATAAGAACAATGCAGTTGACGTGGCCATTTTTCGTTTGCGCAGCAAGCTTGATGCACCGTTCGAGGTGATGCTGTTGCATACAGTGCGAGGCGAAGGGTACGTCCTTGAAGAGCGTCCTGGATCCTTGTTGAGAAAGTAGATGGATAGGTTGATGAAAGCTCCCGGCTTGGTACAGCTTCTAAGGTATCGGCCGCACTAGCTTCCAGCGCGACCAGAAGTCCGCTTTGGGCTCCTGGTGCAGGATGGAGTTCGCCGCGTCCCCCGACGCTGGGCTCGCCCGTTCGATGGTGCCTATAGGTCCAAATCGCAGCTGATACGTCCCGTCGAGGCGGATCAGGCCGGTAACCTGCTACGCGATCTGCGGGCTGGAGATGAAGATGCCGATTTCGGTGTTGCGCGGTTTCGAACTGGTCGTATGCAAGCAACTCACGCTGTTGCCGCGGAGGATGTGGACCGACTCCTCCCCGCTGGCCTGGGAATCTGGCGGGTGCGTGGGTCCGCATGGGGCTTGCTCTGTGCCTCACGCGTTGCAGAACTGGCTTCTGTCGTCCCATCGGCGGACGGCTAGCTGGCGCTCAAGTCCTTCACCAGTGGGTTGGTTGTTGTCCCCACAGTTCCTTCGGTGATTCACTGCCCTTTGCCGCAGGAGGGCAGTTAAAGGCTGCTCCGGTACCTGTCGAACAGCGACGCACCAAGCTACGTGCCGAAGAGGTCATACCCTACCAAGAACGGATGGAAGGAGGCGGACCTCGATGCGCAAGGCGGCGAGAACTGCGGCGCATGCACGAGGCGGCCAGACATGTCGTTCGCGCGACCCGCAATGGCCGGAGATGGCTAGCGCCGCACGTTGTCGGGCAGGTCGGCGCTACCGGCCAAGCGGAGCCCGGCGATGCAGGGAAGCGAACACGCCAACGACCCGGGCACGAGGGTTGTCAGCAATCCGTTCGGAAGTGTTCTGCACGGGAGGCGATTGCTTGAAGAGCGTTCGAGGCTTGAGTCAAGGTCTGCTGCAGTCGGCAGCTTCTACTTCAGTTTGGACAAGCACAGGCCACACAAGCTCCTCGTCAGGCACCATGCCTGGGCCATCGGTGGCGCGTTCCGCCTAGGCGGCGGTCGGCTTTTTCCGGCACGAAGCCTCTTGCGTTCAGTTCGCTGCCACGCAGTTCGAGCCGCCGAAGGCAATGCAGCAAGCCATCGATATGCGCAGCATCGATGCCGTCGAGGAGGTCGACGTTGAGGCTCGCGATGCGGGGAAACAAGTCGGCGAAGAGTTGCTGGCCCGAAGGGCTCAGGCGCACATGCACTTCGCGGCCGTCCACGGCGTCCTGCCGTCGCTCCACCAATTTCTTCCGCACCAGGCTGCCTAGGCTGCGCGAGGTGCGCACACGGTCCAGGTGCAAGCGCTCGGCGAGGACCGAAGACTTGACTTCTCCGATCTGCGAGAGCATGCCGATCATTCCCCATTCGCGGCGCGTGACGCCGAACCCGCCTTCGACCATGCGGATCGCCATGCCGCTGCTGGCGCGTATTGCACATGACAGCCGGTACAGGAGCAGGTCGTCCAGGGAACGAGGGGCGCGCAACGCACCCGCATTGGGAAAAGCTTGCATACGAATCAAGGGGGCGGCCCCGCCGCCTTCAGGTCAAAAAAAGACAACGCATGTTGTCGGCGCACACATGCCCAATCGGGCAGCCACTGCTTCTGCGTGAATCTCTTCCCTGTCGTTGTGCGGTGCGCATTCCTTGATTGAACACACAACCACGCGGCGCATCTCCGAGATCAGCCTTGCCCGTTCACGCTGCCAGCTCGGCGCAGCGGACGAACGCTGTCGGCCCGTCTTGTTCGCCTGCGCGACGCCTTGGTGGTCGCCGTCGGTTTGAGGTTTGCCCCTCGCCAGGTGCGAAAGCACGGGCGGTCTCGGCGCTTGCGTGCCCGGCTACTGCGTGATCAGTCCGGGACACCTTCGCCGAGAGTGAATGTGCGCGGCTTCGGCATCCTGTGCCTTGCGCTCCGCGCGAGCAGTTGCAAGGTTGGCCGAGGGTGCTTGGGTGTGGGGCACGGATGCGAACAAATTGGGGGACGACGAGGAGAGATGCCCGGTGATACTTTTCATGTAGGACTTTATTGATTTGCAGTGAATACCGAGCGACCAGATAGGTGCTTGGCAGGAAAGTGGTTGCTGGCGCCAACTTTCATATTTGCGTTGTACAGTCTCAGCGAACTCGTGTGGGCAGCTCAACGATACGCATCCACAGGCTCGAAATAAACGCCGTCGTGTGGCATTATTTGTCCCGGAATCCGGGATAAAGGACGGCTGATGGATCGATTGAACGCCATGCAGGCGTTTGTTGCAGTCGTGGAAGCCGGCAGCTTCGTGCGTGCCGCCGAAGCACTGGGAGTGTCGAAAACGTCGATTTCGCGCCTCGTCGTCGACCTCGAAGCTCACCTCGGGACTCGCCTGCTGCAGAGAACCACGCGTCGGGTACGCCCGACGCAGGCGGGAGAACGCTTCTTCGCACGGGCGAGCCTGCTGTTATCGGACTTGGAGGAGGCAGAGTCCGAAGTCACCTGGACCACACTCACGGCGAGCGGACTGCTGCGCCTGAGCGTGCCGTTGTCATTCGGACAGCGCCATCTGGCACCCCTCTTTCCCTTGTATCGAAATCAGTACCCAGACGTTCAACTTGAAGTCTCCCTGACCGATCAAATGGTTGACTTGGTGGACGAGGGCTTCGACCTGGCCATTCGCGCGACCCCGCAGCACCGGGAGACCTACGTCGCACGACATCTGGCGCCGATCCGTATGGTGATCTGCGCGTCGCCAGCCTACGTGGCGAAGCATGGTGCGCCAGAAACGCCGGAGGCACTGACTAGGCACAACTGCTTGACCAAGACTTCCGGCGCCAACTCAGAAACGTGGACTGTCTCCCAAGCCGGAAACACCATCTCTGTCCCTGTGCGGGGTAGCATGCGCGCCGACAGCGGTGACGTTTTGTGTACAGCAGCGTTGGCGGATGAGGGCGTCATCGTGATGCCGACATTCATGGTTGGCGACGATATTGCGCGGGGTAGCTTGGTTCCGCTGCTATTGGATTGGCAGTTCCGACCGGTCACCCTCATGGCCGTCTATCCGACCAGGCGCTACCTGTCTGCCAAGGTCCGCACGTTTGTGGAGTTCATGCAGAAAGCGTTCGCGGGCGAGCCCGCTTGGGATCGATGGATAGACATGTTCCCTGAGGTGCGAAAAGGACACGGTGATCATGAGGCGGCTCTCTCGGCAGACATCTCACGAAGCATTGATGCCGATTGATTGGGCCTTCGTCAATCTCGTGGTGCTCATCTTCTGCGGCGTCGTCTGAAACGCCAACTGCTACCAGTGGTCATTCTCTCGAGTTCAGGCCTGCATCCGCGCGAGTCCATGCCTACGCTGACGCTGGTCGTCCTGACGCGATTTGCCGAGCTTGATGTACAGCTGCTCGGATCCTGTCTTTGTACGAATACATGAACTACCTTGTATGGATGCCTCCCGGCCATGAGTAGTAACCCGCAACGCTCTGTGAAGAAGTCGGCTGCCGCCTTGTATCCGGCCTGTGATGTGGATGATGGGTTGCCCCTTGTCCACTGGCCCCGATGTAATCCGCTGACGAGCACCTCATCTCTTAGGACGGACTTTTGAAGTCCGGTAGTTCATCCAGGTTTAGCTCGTCCCGGTCTGACCTGTTTCACATCACGCTGCTTCGTTGCTGCCTCATCGCCTTCAAAGGCTCACGTCCTCCTTTCTTGGGTTGATGTTTGACTATCAGTTCAAGACGCAAGCGGCCTGGTGCTCTGGTGGCCGCATTCACAGTCCTGCTGTCGGGCCGTGACGGCCCAGATTGTTCGCGCCATTTTGGCCGCCTGTGCCACGATCACGACGTTCGGCGGCCTCCTGGTTTGGAGTTTCTCCAGCCATGGGCCGGGCTCTTTCGCATGTCTCAGTACCGCACGAGCGCCGTGAACAAGCAAGGTGCGCAGGTAGGTGGCGCCCCGCTTGGAGATCCCCAGCAGAGTCACCCGGCCACCTGTGCCCCGTTGCTTAGGCACCAGACCCAACCAGGCACAGAATTCGCGCCCAGACTTGAATGCCTTGGCTTCTCCCATCGTGGCGATGGCCGCCGTAGCCGAGAGCAGGCCGACTCCGCGTATCGCCACCACGCGCTTCATGTCCACGTCAATGCGCAGGACCTCAGCAAGTCGCACCCCGATGGCCTTAATGTCCATCGCCAGTTGCTTGATGCGCTGGGCCTGCTCGCGCAGGCTGTCGGCGACATACTGTGGAATGCTGTTGGCAAGCGCCTCCAGCGCGAGCTCCAACTCGCCCAGCAGCGCCTTCTTGCCTCGCGCGAAGGTGGCCCCAAACTCATAGAGCAGCCCCCGCAACGCATTGATCTGCATGATCTTCATCCGCATCAACATCTCGCGCTGACGATGCAAGGTGAGCGTGGCTTGTTGCGCGAGCGTCTTCACGTCCACGAATTTGGTGCCCGGCTGTTGGATCGCCAGCCAGATGGCGCGTGCGTCCGTGGCGTCGGTCTTGTTGCCGTTCACGAACGGGCGCACGGCCTTGGCATGGATCAGCCGCACGGTATGACCCTGCGCCGTCAACTCACGGGTCCAGTGGTGCGCTCCGCCGCAGGCTTCGATGCCGATCAGGCACGGCACACGCTTGGTGAAGTGCCCCAACACCTTGGCCCGCTTGAGCTGCACGTTGACGATCTCGCCTGTGCTCATGTCCACGGTGTGAAGCTGGAACACATTCTTGGCGATGTCTAGCCCAATGACCTGCAGGCCGCTCATCTGGCCGATGATTTGCCCCTCGCTTTATGCAGTACGACGATGCATGACGGAACCTCGCTGGTGTTTGTGAGGACATTGGTCTATCACGACGCCATGGGCACTTTGATGCCGTGTCCAGTCGAGGGTCCAGCTTGTCTAGCGGGCAAGCCACACGCCCACAACGGTCGCGCTGTTCATCTCGGTACTCCTGGCGGCGTTTGTGCTGCCCGTAGGCAGTGAGGCATCCATTGCATCTCTTGGCAGTCCAAGCTTTTGTCCATACCCCCACCGGATCAGGATTCCGTGGAAATCAACACCCAGAGGAGTCACTTGAACGTCCGGTCACCTTTGAAGTGACGATGCAGGCGCGCGACGGTCTCTTGCACGATCGCATCGTGTGCCTCGAAGGTCAGGCCGCCGCGATGCGACTGCAGGACCGTCTGTCTGCTTAGGAGAAGTGCGTCGGGCACATTCGGCTCGTCCTCGAAAACGTCCAGGCCAGCGCCAGCGATCCTGCCTTCCTGAAGCGCTGCCGCCAGAGCTTTCTCGTCAAGCACCGTCCCGCGTCCGACGTTCACGATGAAGCCTGTAGGGCCAAGTGCGTTCAGTACGGCTTCCCCGACAAGGTGTAGCGTTGCTTCGCCGCCAGGGAGGGTCATGACGAGATAGTCCACATGGCGTGCGAGCGCCAGGAGATCTGGCACGAATTGCCACGGGACATCGGGTACGGCTCGGCGCGAGAAATAGGTCACCTCCATGTCGAAGGCGGCCGCGCGGCGGGCGATCTGCTGGCCGATCGCGCCCATGCCCAAGATGCCGATGCGCTTGCCGCTGACACGGTGGACGATGGGCGAGCGCCCCTGAAGCCAGTGCAAGCCACGCACATGCCGGTCGCCTTCGACCAGATCCCGGCCAAGGGCAAGCACGAGACCCATGGCCAGTTCGGCCACGTCGACGGCATTAAATCCGACACTGTTGAGCACCGGAATTCCACGAGCTTGTGCGGCTTCTGTGTCGACGGATTCCGTACCAGCACCGAGATTCAGGATGAGCTCTAGCTTGGGGAGCCGGTTCAGCAGTGCACGTGTCGTCAACGGTCCGCCACTGTGGCAGATCAGCGCGCGGATCTGTGAGGCACATCGTTCGAACACGGCGTGCGGGCCGGATGCGTCGAAAAGCGAGTGGACGACGAAGGGGGCGGCAATCGCCTCGCGCAGTTCCGCACCAAGCCAGGGGCCAAGCTGGAGAACATCGATGTGTGGCTCAGGCAACTTCCTTCAACTCCTTGTTGACGTGATGGTAGTTGCGCGACTTGTGCCACTCGATGTACTCCAGCGAAGTCTGCGTCGGGAACTTGGGAGGATTTTGTTCGCTTGTGCAGGATGGAATGCATTTCATCGCAAAATCGGGATCGGGATGGCAGAAGTAGGGGATTGCGTAGCGTTCGGTATTCGACAGGTTGTACGCACGATGCGGCGTGGATAGAAAGCGGCCGTTGGACCAGCGGTTGAGCATGTCCCCGGTATTTACGACGAAGGTTCCATCGATGGCGGGCGCATTGATCCATTCGCCGCCCTGGCTCATCAGTTGCAGACCTGCAATCTTGTTCTGCGCGAGCAGCGTAATGAAGCTAGAGTCAGTATGAGGTGCGACGCCGAAGCTGCCTTCTGCATATTCCATTTTGGGATAGTGCGTGAGGCGAAGCGTAGACATCGATTCCTGAAACGCATTCGCGAAGAAGTCGACCGGCATGTCGAGCGCTCTTGCATACAGCGGCAGCAGGCGGGCGATCAGGCCATCCATTGCCTTGTAGTAAGTCAACACCGCTTCCTTAAAGCCGGGCAGTCCGTCGGGCCACACATTGGCGGTTCGCTGGGGAGATCCGAACTTCGGGTGCGTCGGCGGAATCTCACGCTGCAGGAAGAATGCCTCGTTCTCGTTGGGCTTGCTCGCGCCGGCCAACTTGGAAGAGCGCGTCGTGCTGCCGTGGATCGGCATATAGCCCTGCATATTCTCGTTCACGAGAATCTTCAACTTCTGCTCGAGCGGTTGATCGTGAAAGACTTTGGCCGCTGCAAAAGTGCTGTCCACGATGCCCTCATCGACACCGTGGCCCTTGATGTAGAGAAACCCGATGTTCTCGCAGGCGAACTGGAGCTCATCGGCTGCTGCATCCAGTGCACCGGGAGCCCCTGAAAACGCGGCCTGGAGATCAATAACTGGAATCTGGGTCATGTCTTTGACTTTCATTTGAGTTGTGCCGTTTGCACCGGGGCTGCCGCTTCGGCGGCGTATCGTGGCTCGTCCAGCCGCGACGAGCGGATGAGTTCTGTCGTGTATTCGTGACTCGGAGCTGTGAGCAAGGACACTGCGTCGTTCGCTTCGACGATCTCGCCCTTGAGCATCACTGCCACGTCGTCTGCAATCTCTGCGGCTGCGCCGAGGTCATGGGTCACAAAGATCATCCCCATACGGAGCTCCTGCTGCAGCTCACGCAGCAACAGAAGAATCTGGATCTGCACGGTGGTGTCCAACGCGGTGGTCGGCTCGTCCGCGAGCAGCAACGACGGCTTGCAGGAGAGCGCGAGAGCGATCATCACGCGTTGTCGCAGTCCGCCCGACAACTCGTGCGGATAGGCTTCGAGCCGGCGCTTGGCTGAAGGAATGCGAACCATATCGAACAGCTCTAAAGCGCGTCGCTGGGCTTCGGAATGGCTGCTTCCGGTGTGGCGCCGAATGACTTGAAGGACGGTGTGGCCGACCGTGCACACAGGATCGAAGGCCGACATGGGTTCCTGAAACACCATCGAGATCTTTGCGCCGCGGAGGTCTCGTAGCGCGCTGGCACCCATGTCCAGGACTTCAGCGCCTTCGAATCGGATCGAACCCGATATGCACTCGAGATTATTCGGGAGCAAGCGCATGACGCTCTTGAGAGTGACGCTCTTGCCCGATCCGGACTCTCCGAGCAGACAGAGCGTACGGCCTGCGTGCACATCGAAAGACACCCCCTTCACCGCCGAGAACGTACCGCGCCGACCCGCAAAGTCCACTCGCAGATCGCGCACACGCAGTAGTTCGAGAGGAAATCGATCAAGCACCGGGCTCATGCGGCCTCCACAACTGGGGCTGGTTTCATTGACTCGCGCGGGGCTCGGCTGTGCCCGGAGTTGGCAACGTACATGACACAGGCAACCTGATGCGGCCCTTCGGTGAGCATCGGCACCGCTGAGCGGCAGGCAGCCTCTGCGTGTGCGCATCGTGGATGGAAAGCACAACCGCCCGGTGGATCGACCGGATCAGGGGGTTCTCCATCGATTGGTGCTTTCAATGTGCGCTGGCGCGGGTCGCTGGTGGGACGCGCTTGCAGGAGGCCGCGTGAATAGGGGTGCATCGGGTGGTCAAAAATGTCCTCGACGGTTCCAATCTCCACAACCCGACCAAGATACATGACCATCACACGATCACTGAGGTGCCGTACGACATCAAGGTCATGACTGATGAACATGTAGGTCAACGACAACTCGCGCTTGAGTCTCTCGAGAAGCCGAATTACCTTTGCTGCAACCGTCTTGTCGAGCGCGGAGACCGACTCGTCGAGCACAAGCATTCGAGGTCGCAGTGCCAGGCTGCGAGCAATGTTTGCACGTTGCTTCTGTCCACCCGACAGTTCGTGTGGATAGCGGTGTCCAAACTCTTCGTGGTTCAGGTCCACGCTACGCAGAGCGTCGCGTGCGATCATGAGGGCATCGCTCTTCGTCGAGCCATGTGCAACAGGGCCGAACGCGACGGAATCAAGAATCGAGAGTCGTGGGTTGAGTGAACCGAACGAATCCTGGAACACCATCTGGACCTGTCTGCGCAAGTCCCTGATCGAGATATCGTGGCCAACGGATTCCCCGTCGAAGATCACCTCGCCGCTGCTAGGCTCAATGAGTTGAAGCAGCAGGCGACCCAGTGTCGACTTGCCGCAACCGGATTCGCCGACCACGCCAAGTGTCTCGCCCTTGAGGATATTGAACGATACGTCGTTGACGGCGTGCACCTGCTTCGAGGTGCCGCGCAGTGGAAATCGCTTGTTCAGCCGATTGGCGATGAACAGCGGTTGATTGGGGCCGCCACGATCGCGCTTGTCCACGTGCAAGGTGTTGATCCGAACGATGTTCATGATTTCACGTCCAGCGCGTCGCGCACGCCGTCGCTTACAAAGTTGAAGCACATGGCGGTCAATACAATCGCAACACCTGGCATCGCGCAAACCCATGGTTGGATGTAGATGGATTGCCGCAAGGAACTCAGCATTAACCCCCAATCGGCAGTCGGCGGCTGCACGCCCAATCCAAGAAAACTGAGACCGCTGGCGAGCACGATACTCGCGCCCACTAGACTGGATGCGTACACCAGAATCGGGCTTACCACGTTGCGTAGCACGTGGTAGGTGATGATCAAGAACGTGCTGGCACCTGCGCCGCGTGCCGCGTCCATGTAGTCGAGACCACGCAACTGGGATGCGACCGTCTCGGCAACTCGACACATCGGCGGGATGAAGATCAGGGAGAGCGCGGCGATTCCGTTGGCCAGTCCGCCTCCCATGGCGCCTGAGATCGCAACTGCTAGCAGGACGGAAGGGAACGCGTAGAACACGTCCATACAGCGCATGATGAGCGAGTTGACCTTGCTACCGACGATTCCCGCAATGATGCCTAGCGAGCCTCCGATCAGCGAGGCGACAAGTACGGGGACCAGCGCCGTGATTAGGGAGATACGGGCGCCATAGATCAAGCGCGACAGGACGTCGCGACCCAGTTCATCGGTACCGAGCCAGTGGCCCTCGTAGCCGAAGCTCTTCATGCGCGCCAGCATGTCTTGTTGATACGGGTCAAACGGCGCGATCAGTGGCGCAAAGACGGCCAGGATCACGGGAGCACTTAAGACGGCGAAAGCGCAAAGGAAGGTACGATTCTTGAAGAGCCGCGCAACGACCTGCTGCCAGTACCCGATAGCTGCTGGCGCTCTCTCGACAGGAAGAGCGACGATCGCTTCTGATTTCATATGCGACGGATTCGAGGATCGATCAAGGACTGGAACTGGTCGACGATCAGATTCGCGAAGACGAAGATCAGCGCAAGCGAAAGGATCGTCCCCTGCAGCACGGGAATGTCGCGATTGACGATAGCTTTGCTCAGCAAATACCCCGTTCCGGGCCAGTTGAAGATTGTTTCCACAAGAATGGAGCCTCCCATCAGGTAGCCGAACTGGAGTGCCATCACCGACAAGACCGCGGGCAGAGCGTTCTTGATGACGTGCCGGAGGATCTCGAATTCAGAGAGACCGACGGCCCGCAGCGTCTGCACGAACTCCATGTTCATGACTTCTTCGACAGCGGCCTTGGTCGAGCGAGCCACCATGCCCAAGGGCACGAGTGAGAGCGTCACGACCGGCAGGATCAGAAAGCGCGCGTCTTCCCAACGAAGGAGACTGAAGTCGGCGGAGCCGCTGCTTCCCATCCCGGAGGAGGGAAGGAGCATCAATTTCACGGAGAAGATGATGACCAGGACGATGCCGAGCCAGTAGTTCGGCACGCACACGCCGAGCGTGGACAGGCCCGTGACCAACCCGTTGAGCCAGCGTTTGCGGAAGAACCCAGCCAATGCCCCAACCACAAATCCCAGCCCCATGGACAGCGGAACCGCAAAAATCGCGAGGGTCGCGGTGTTGCGGAGGGCTTGTGAGACTTCGACGATCACTGGACGACCGGAGCTGATCGACATGCCGAACTCTCCTTGGAAGGCGCGATACAGCCACAAAAGGAACTGTTGATAGATCGGCTTGTCCAGCCCGTATGCTCGTCGCATCAGTTCTATCACTTCAGGCGTTGCATCCGCCGGAAGAATCGTCTGGAGCGGATCTCCAGGCGCAAGATAGATGAGCGAAAAACACACGACACCCACCCCGATACAAATGGGAACCGCGTAGAGTAGGCGACGTAACGAATATGAGGTACGCATCATTGGGCTGGGAGTACCGTCTCGGTTTCAGGGATTGACGGAGATCAGGGTCGTGTCCTGGAACCAGTTCTGGGACGCGACGAAGCCTTGAACCTTGGGGGACATCGCTCGAGGCTGCACGTCGCCCGTGACGAAGAGCTCAATGGCATCGTCGGTAAGCTTGGCGTTCAGCTTCTGGAGGACGACCAGGCGCTTCTTCGGATCGGGTTCCTCGAAGGCTTGCTTGCCGAGCGCTTCGGCTTCGGCCGATTCGTAGTGCCCCCAGTTGCTGCCGTTGGGTGCCCAGAACTGACGCAGCCCCGGCTTCAACAGCGCGAGATGCGGATCGCCAGTGCCGCGGGAGAAATTCAGAGCGTCGACTCCGGGGTTCTTCTCCGGACCCCCACGGACAGCGGCGTACAGGGCATTGAGGTCGACCGGCTTGACGGTCACCTGGAAGCCGACAGCATCCAGCTGGCGCTTCAGGAGTTCGTTCATAGGCAGCGGCATCATCTGGCCAGAGCCCGAGGTGGAGGTGACGACGGTCACTTTGCAGGGCACACAACCGGCCTCCTTCAAAAGCGCCTTGGCCTTCTCCGGATCGAAGGTATAGCCCTTCGTGTCACCGAAGTACGGTGAATCCTTCGGGACGACCGAGTTGACTTCGACGGCCAAGCCATCCAGCAACTTGACAAAATCACCGCGCTTCACTGCATAGTTGGCTGCCTGACGGACGCGGACGTCTTTGAATGGCCCGGCTTCAACATTGAGGATCCACGGCCACTTGTGCGGATACGGACCTGTGGAGATCTTCATGCCTGCGCCCTTGAGTTGGCCAATCGAGTCCGGCGGTGGGGCTTCGATGAAGTTGACCTGTCCGCTCAAAAGAGCGGCAACACGCGCCGTCGCTTCGGGCATCGGAACGAGCACCAACTTGTCCTGCCTGGGCAGGCGAGTTTTGTCCCAGTAGCCAGGATTTGGAACGAGCTCGAGGCGCTCACCCGGTGTGAACTTCGAGTAGAGGTACGGGCCTGTGCCCGAGGGCTGCAGAGCAAACGCCTTCCAGTCGTAGTTGACGGCCTTGGCACGCGCAGGACTGATGAGCAGCACGTAGGACAAGTTGTAGGGGAACATGGCATCGGGCTGCTTCGTTTCGAAGGCCACGGTCATGTCGTCCAACTTGGACACCGACTTGAAATTGACGAGGAAATTGCGCGTCAGCGCGAATTGCTGGGAATTGAAGTTGGGAAAGTTCTCCTCGGTGCGCATGCGCAGGTTCCAGACCACGTCATCGGCCGTGAACGCGCTGCCGTCGTGCCATTTCACGCCCTCGCGCAGCTTGAAAAGCCAGCGGCCGGGATTCTTGGGATCCACGCTCCAACTCGTGGCCAGGCCAGGCTTGATGTTCGAAGGTACGCCGGACTTGCTCATGTCCCAGTTCACCAGCGCGTCGTAGAGGTTGTAGCCAACGAACCGGTAGCCTTCGAAACCTTGGTCGGGATTGCCACCTGTCTGCGGAATGTCGCTGGCGGTCATCGCGACGGTCAGTACGCCGCCGGCACTGGCGGCGCCAGCCGCCAGTGCGGAGGCAAGCGCGAGGCCGATCACGCACGACATCTTTCTGGTGCGGCTCGCCTCTTTCTCGGTGGAACTTGACATGGAATTCTCCTGTTGAAAATGCTTAGACGGACAGCTTCTTGAACTGCGAGTAGTTGCGATCGTGGACCGTTTTGGCGATGTCGCCGTAGAGCTTCGGGTCGTATCTCGGCGGGTTGCCCTGGGACACCTTCGAAGGCACTGGCTCGACGACGGAGTTTGGGTTTGGGCTATAGAAGAATGCGATGGAGTAGCGGTCCTTCGAGCCTTCGTTGATCACGCCGTGAGGCGTCGACATGAAGGTGCCGTTCGAATACCTGCGCATGACGTCGCCAAGGTTCACCAGGAACGTTCCCTCGAGAATCGGTGCCTTGAACCACTCGCCGCTCTTCAATCGCACGGCCAATGCCGGCTTCTCTTCGAACTCGCGCGCCAGCAGCGTGATGAAGCTCGAGTCAGTATGCGGTGCGACGTTGAACTTTTCGTCGCTGACATCCATTTGTGGCGGGGAGTGAAGCAAGCGCAGTTCAATGTATGCCTCGTTTGCGAACGCCTCATCAAAGAATGTGCGGTCCAGTCCCAACGCGAGTGCGAAGGCAGGAACCAGTTTTTCCGAGGCTTCCTGAAGCGCATCGAAATAGCACTTTGTGCGCATCTTGAAGTCGGGCAAGTCAGCGGGCCACTGGTTCTTTCCGCGCAAGCGAACCTTGTTGACTACATCCGGATGGTCGTCCGGGCGGTCATGGCCAAGAAAGAAGCTCGCGTTCTGGTTGGGATGCTTCGTCGTATGGATCTCGTCCGATTTGGTGATCGAGTGATTCATGGCCATGTAGCCAATGTTGTTCTCGTCCTGTCTCACCAGCAGCTTGCGTTCCAACGGCAATGCGTGGAATTCGTGGCTCGCTGCAAAGCAGTCGTCGATGAGTGCCTGGGGAACCCCATGCCCCTTGATGTAGAAGAAACCGACGTTCTCACACGCGTCCTTCAGTGCTGCGACGAACGTTTCCTCGGCGCCATCGTCTCCTCGGAAGAATGGCATGCAATCAATCACGGGAATCTGGTTGATAACTTCCGCTTCGTCTGCGACAGCGGCTCTCTCGAAAAGATGCACAAATAGCTCCTTTTGGTGCGATCGGGTGCTTTGCGCACCACGCGAATACAACGCGCAAATGCCCACAGTCTCTTTGAAGTTTGTTCCGCAAATAGCATGCCAATGTTGCGAATCGCATATGAAGTTGTTGACAATCCAATTCGCCATCGCATACAAACAATGGCACCGTACCGTACACGCCTTCCAAGATCTTCACTACATGCCGTCCATCGCTCGCCAACGAAGCCCTTACCGGAAGATGCCTTCCGTGGTTGACTTCAGAGGTCTCAAAGCCACGACCGGTGTGGCGCCGGAGTTTTTCCAATGAATTCAGAACGGATGAGACTGCTGGTCATCAATCCAAATACTTCAACCGCTGTGAGTGAATTGCTTCATCGAACCATCGCTTCGTGCTGTGGGAAGGAGGTCGATGTCGTGGTGCGTCAAGCGCGCTTTGGTGCGCCATACATTTCGAGCGCGAGCAGCTATGCCGTCGCGGAACACGCGGCGTTGGATGCCTGGGCGGCCGCCGAGGAGGTGCGCGGCTCGCGCGCCTCGTCGGTGCTGATCGGGTGTTTCGGTGACCCCGGTCTCTTTGCACTTAAAGAGTGCAGTGAGGCACCAGTGACGGGCTTGGCGATCTCGTCAATCGCGCGAGCGGCAAGCATGGGCCGCTTTGCGATAGTGACCGGTGGTCACGGTTGGAAGCCCATCCTGACCCGATTTGTTCATGCGACGGGCTATGCGAGGGACCTTGCGACGATAGAGACGGTGGCGCTCAGCGGAGCAGACTTGGCCGCAAGGCCGGACATGGCCAAGAACGTGCTTCTCGAGGCATGTCGGCGTGCCGAGCGCTTTGCTGACGTGCAGAGCATCATCGTTGGCGGCGCAGCATTGGCTGGTATGGCCGAGGTGCTGCAGCCACTCGTTGAAACGACCTTGTTCGACAGCGTTGTGGAAGGGGCGCGGGAAGCGATACGGATGGCCTCTCTCGAGGCTGCTCCCACTCGACCCCGAACTGAGTTCGAGTGGGTCGGTTTGTCCGCCGAGATGCAGGCCATGACGATAAAACCATTTCGAATGCAGACAATGCAGGGTGACTTGCGCGTAAAAAATCAACTGTCTAGACCAAAATAGAAAACATGGATCCGCTATTGCAGCCTGCCGCCCTCTTCAAGGTCGAGGTCGATGAGCCGAAGGGCTCTGTAGACAACATATACGAGTCCCTGCTTCGGGCGATGCTGGAGCACCGGCTTCCCGCAGGTACCAAGCTGGGTGAAGAACGATTGGCCGAACTCACCGGTGCGAGCCGATCCCGCATTCGGCAAGTCCTTGGCCGGCTTGCGCATGACAACCTCGTCACGCTGATTCCGAACCGCGGCGCATTCGTGGCCAGTCCGTCGCCCGAAGAAGCACTGTATGTTTTGCAGACGCGCCGAATCGTGGAGCCCGAAGTGGCGGCTGCGCTTGCCGAGAACGCGACCCCTTCTGCGATCGAGCGCTTGCGCAAGCATATCGAGCAAGAGGCAGCCGCCCGGGCCAGATCCGATCGGACTGCGACCATCCGGCTGTCAGGCGAATTCCACGTGCTTATCGCTCAGATGGCGGGCAACCCGATCCTGGAGAAAATCATTGTGGAGATGGTGTCGCGCACCAGCCTCATCATCACGCTCTACGATCGGCCGCTGGCCAGGACGTGTCCCGATTGCGATCACGAGAATCTCTTGCAATGCTTCGAACGCGGAGACGCTTCTGCGGCGAGAGACATCATGCTCCACCACCTCAAGCACATCGAAGAGTCACTCGCCCTGCATCTGGCCGTGCGAAAGACGGTCAATCTTGAGGATATCTTTGGGTCGATAGGGCCCGGAGTTTCCTGAGGCCGCGGCGTGCCCGGCCTTGCGAGTCGAAGCGGCGACTGGTGCTCGGCCAAGAGGCGCTTGAAAGCAGCTTGTTACCATTCATCTTTGTCTCCGTTCGCTCGACTCAGGGCACTGACCTGCCCGGTTTCTCCGAGACATCAATTTCTAGGAAGATGGCTCCCGCCCGAAGAGGAGCCCATGGAGAAGAGTCGATTTCCAGAGGATGGCATGGACGCCTCCCAGGTCTTTCGATGACGATGGAGGTTCAACCTAACCAAGGAGACCGCCATGCTCGTTGTTATTGGACTGGACATGCCAAGCGCTTCTTTCAATTGCACTCGGTCGACCCCGAGATCGGCGAGATCACGAAGCTAAAGCTCACGCGAGCCGAGATGGTCCCGTTGCAAGCGGGTGATCGAGGTATTGTCGCGCCTGGTGAGCCTGCACGGGGCGCCGCTGTCCATGCGCTCGGACAACGGGCCCGAGTTCGTCAGCAGTCCCATCCTGGAGTGGATCGCGCACACCGGCATCGCCACTGTACTCAACGACCCGGGCAAGCCCTGGCAGAACGGCACCGACGAGAGCTTCAACGGCAAGTTCCGGGACGAGTGCCTGTCCATCGAGTGGTTTCGCTCGCGCCGCGAAGCCGCTGTCCCGATCGAAGCCTGGCGCAATCACCACAACAAGGTACGTCCTCACAGCAGCCTGCAATACTTGACCCCCGGCGGAGTGCAAACAGGAACTGCGCAAAGAACTGCAACCCGCCGTCTTCTAGACTGTCTCGACTAAACCGAGCAGGTCGCAGTGATGTGGTCGACCACCCATCGTGGCGGCCGAGTCGGTCATTGGGTTCGATGCCTCTGCGTGCGATGTGTCGAATGGATCTTGATCACGGGCTCTTTGAAACAGTCATGGCGCTCTTGGTCAATACTGAGGCACGAAGCGGCGCCAGGTCATAGAAGAAGTACGGCCCTGAGTACGTTACGACGCCGTCGTCGGTCTTTTCGGCGCTGCGTGGAACGATCACGACGGCTCTATAGGGCTGCTTCGGAACCGAAAAGAGCACACGCCGTTGCATGGTTTGACCTGCTGCGAGCGGTGCGCCAAAGACCGGCTGACCTTCCTGCGCAGGATTGACCAACTGTGTCAGCATCTCATGGGGCTCATAGAGTGCACCGGAAGCGTCGATCAATCTGAAGACGGGTTGAAACCGCGCGAAAAGCGGCTGGTCTGCCGTGTTCGTGATGTTCACCTGAAGCAGGACAAAGTTGCCTTTGTACTGCTTTGGTGAATCGCTGCTGCTGTCCACGACCAGATTGGCGTACTTGGCTTCCTGGAATTCGAAGACGACGTTGTCTCGCGTCACCTGTGTGCCCCACGCGAAGTTTTTCCCATCCCCATCTGCAGCGATCGAGGGGACGGGTGTGAAAACCAGGCTGGCTGCGAACAGCAGTACAGCCAGGGCACTCCGGCGACCCAACCGGATTGCCAGCCAGTGTTGCGGGTTTGCCATCAGTACCACTCGTAGCGCAAACCCGAGCGCAGATTCCATGTCCGCCGGATGCCTCTGGCAGCCAGGCTGGAAGCCTCGAAGTAGACAAAGCCTCGCCGGGGCAGGAGCGCAAAGCGCCCACCCAGTCCGACCTCGCCACCGGTGCCATTGCGGCTTTCGCTTTCAACAGGAAGGCTGCCGCCCCCCTTGGCGGCGGTGATTGCCAAGCCATCGCCAAAGTAGTTGATCGCCGAGAGCCTGAGATAGATGTCGCCGCTCAGCTCGAGAAATCGCACGGCCTTGCCCAGGAGCATGCCGGCCCTGACCGAGCCTCCGTCGATGTTGTCCTGGCTGATGGTCACGCCATTGCTCGCCATGTGCTTGCCGGCCGCCAGGCGGCTCGCAGTCAACGCGAGTTGCGGCTCCACGAAAGTGTCCTGGGGCAAAGAGATGCGATGCCCCGCCTCGGCACTGACTTCGTATCCCTGCGTTCGATACGTGCCGGTGACGTGCCGCGCGAGCGAGTCGGAAGAGGCGTACTTGTTTTCCAGCGACGCGGTACGCGCGCCAATCTGCAGATAGGTTCCGCCGTCGTTGACCCAAAAGCCGTAGCCCGCGAGTTCGATGGCGGAAGCCTTCCCGTTCCCGCGCTCGTAGGCGGCGTTGGAATTGATGTAGCTGACAGAGCCACCCGCATGGCTTTTCCAACCGCCGAAGTAACCCAGATTCCGATCGACGCCGACAGCCAGGGCGCCATAACTCTGGCGGTATGACCTCGCGTAACCCGTCTTGGCGTCGAAGCCGCCGCCGTCCACCTCGGCCCAGAGTCCCGAGGTTTCGGAGGCTGTCGTATCGCGCCGCAGCGACTCGGTCTTGCGAGCGATGCTGTTTGCGCGCAAAGCCCACAGGCTGCGAAGGCTGTCGCCTGCATCGGCAGCGGTCTTCACTGTCTCCGAGGGGGTGATGCGCGCCAGGATGCCGGATGGGCTGCTCGTGCCCGTGCTCATGCTTGCGCCTGTGCTCGTGCCGCCGCTTGTGCTGGTGCTGCTCCCTGTGCTGGTCGCTGCGTCGGTGCTGGCATCTCCAGCCCTACCCGCAATGGCCAGGCCGGTCAACACGACCTTGCTGCCATCCGCACTGAGCGCCACGCTGGGCGAATACGAAAAGCGCACCAGATCGTTCTCGTAGTTCCATTGGTTCGTTGCGCCCTGAACGGCCTGCAGCCGCGCAGTGCCGCCGTCTGCCGCCGAGGCGTCGATCACAACGATGGGCTTGCTCGCCGGAATCACGGTACCTGTTTTCATCGTCGCGGCATTGACCCAACTGGTGTCGTCGAGTGCGGGGTCATACGAGACAGCGACCACTTGCGTACCGGTCGCGCTGAAGCCCGTCACCCCAGTGCCAAATTGAATCCTGTCGGCCGCGCCATTGCGGATATCGCTGAGGATGCGAAAGGTGGCACCATCCCCCAGGCTGACCTTTGCCGCGTTCGTCGAGCTCTGAATGTCGAGAACACGCAGCGAGTAGGCGGGAATGCTTCCGGGGCGGAAGCTTCCCCAGCTTGCGGCAAGGTCGATCGCACCGCCGTTGGCGAGTGCCAGGGTGCCCGAACCGAAGTCGGCCGCCATGGTGCCGGTGCCGGTGGGAATCCAGGAGGCCCCCTTGGAGAACGACAGGTTGGGCGAGCCGGCCGTATAGACCGTGGCGTCCGACGGGTCGGGGTCCACGAAGCCGCCGACCGATCCGCGCAGATAGGAGTCCGAGGTGTTCAGGTTCACGTTCAACGCGCCGGTGTACTTCGTGCCGGCGGCATTCGTCAGGCTGCCGGTCACCAGGTCGCCCTGCAGCTTCACGGCCTGTCCGCCTGCGGCATTGACCGTGGCCGTGGCGTCGCGCCCGTCTGCCGCCACGTTCCAGATCGCGTAGCCCTTGCCCGCACCGCCTGGCGAAGTCGAAATGCTCAACCCGCCGGCGGCGGTCACCGTTCCGCCGTCGTTGCGGATGCCGTAGACATCGCAGCCGCTGCACGTCGACGCAACTTGCAGCGCGACGTTGTCCGTTGCAGAGTTGAAGTTCAGCGTGCTGGCGTTGTTGACGGCATAGGCTTCGGCCGCGGCGGATACATTGACCGTGACTGCTTTGGCGAAGTTGATGGAGGACGTTCCGGGGTAGCTGTTGCCGATCCCCGTCGGATTGCCGAAGGGGACGTACCCGGTCGTGCTGACGACGGCGATGTCCACGTTGCCCGCGAAACTCATCCGGGCTGTTCGGTGCGTGTTCGCGATGCCGAATGCGGAGCGGGTCCCGGTGGCCGTGATGCTGGCATCCTGCCCGACGCTGAGCTGGCCTTGGTTGCGGATGCCGAAGACGGTCGAGCCATTTGCGGTGGCGGTGATCTTCAGGCCGCCGGTGACACGCAACTGGCTGTTCTGGTTGTCGTTGTAGATCCCATGCGCGTTGTCGCTGGGGTACTCGCCTGTCGTTGCAATGGTTAGGTCGCCGTTGAAAGTGACCCTGCTCGCACCGCCCCCCGAGTTGTAGACTCCGTCGGTGTTCTCCCTCTTCGCGCTCACAACGATGGTGGTGTCTCCGTTGAAGGTGACCGTGCTCTGGTAGACCCACACGCCCTGCGAGTAGCCCGGCGTGCTGGTGCGCACCGCGGTATCGCCATTGAAGGTGACCGTGCTTTGGTATGCACGCACGCCGATGGCGGCGCTGTTCGCGCTGTCTGACTGGGCATAGACGGACGCATTGCCATTGACCGTGAGACTGCTGCCCTGGACGTTGACGCCCATTGACAGCCCCCAGCCCGGATCCGCCGTGCCCCTCGTTGCGGAGATATTCAGCTTGCCGCCGGCGGAATCGAGCGCCGCGGGCGACGATCCGGAAGCCGAAGTCAGTAGGACACCATACACGTCGCCGCTGGCACCTTGCACGTCGATGCTGTCGTCTGCTGCAAAAGCGTAGTGCAGCGTGCCCTGGGAGGGCGTGATCACGTAGGCCGGCGAATAGTTGCCGGTCCCGCCTGCCTGGTCGTAGGCTTGCACGCCGGTGACGGTTCCTTCGTAGGTCGTTGCCGCGAGCGCGGCGACAGGACGCACGGCTGCCACTACGAGAAGCGCCGAAGCAAAAATCGGCGCCAGCTGCAAGGCAGGGAATTCGCGGAGTGCATGTTTGCCATCTTTGGCGGCGCTGACCGATAACCCGTCCGTTCGGGATCGACTTGATGAGTGATGAAGCAAACAATGTCCTCTGGAACGTGGCTCTGCACGAAAGCAATCTCCCGTTTCCGCGGGCGGAAATCTAGGAAGCGGCAGGCCATAAAAAAAACGTGAGAAATGTTACTTTCTCACGTTTTATGTTTTTTTATGTATCAATGAAATTGGATTCTTTAAGAGATTTTCTTGGACGGTCTCATTTTTACAACTCGTGATCTTCATCCATCAATTTCCACACTCGCGGGATCGATGCCCCCATCGAGCATCGCGAGCGTGCGTTGTAATGACTGAGCGATCTCAATCTATGGTGATCTTGGCGGCCTGCACGACCTTCTTCCACTTGACCTGCTCCTGAGCGACATAGGTGCGCATCTGGTCGGGCGTCATGGTCGAAACCTCGGCACCGTGGTCTTCGAGGCGCTTGATCACGCTTTTGTCGGCGAGCACCTCGTTGAGCACCTTGTTGAGCTTCTCGATCACCGGCTTGGGTGTCTTCGCAGGCGCGAAGATGCCGTACCACTGCGAGACATCAACGTCCGCAATGCCTTGTTCCTGCAGTGTGGGCACGTCGGGCATGAGCGAGGAGCGCTTGGTGCCCGCAACCCCCACGGCCTTCAGCTTGCCGGCCTTGACGTAGGGCATGGCAGTGAACAGGCTCGGGAACATGACTTGGGTCTGTCCGCCAATGGTGTCGGTGATGGCCGGAGCGGAGCCTTTGTACGGCACATGTTGCATGCTGGTGCCCGTCGAGAGCTTGAACATCTCTGCGGCAAAGTGCGGCGCCGTGCCATTGCCGGCCGATGCATAGCTGGTCTTGTCGGGAGCCGCCTTGAGCATGGCCACCACTTCCTTTGCCGTGCTGGCCTGAACGGCCGGATTGAGCACCATCACCGTGGCCGACGATCCGACCATGCCGATGGGCTCGAAGTCCTTGGCTGGGTCGTAGCGCAGCTTCTGTAGCGCCGGGTTCATTGCGTGCGTCGCGATGTAACCCAGCATGAGCGTGTAGCCATCGGGCGCTGCACGCATGACAAACTCGCTTGCGATTGCACCGTTGGCGCCGGCCTTGTTGTCAACGATGACGGGTTGCTTGAGGATGGCCGACATGGCCTGGCCGATGACGCGCGCCATGGCATCGTTGGCACCGCCAGCTGCCGTCGGCACAACGATGTTGATCGCCTTCTCGGGAAAGGCGGCAGCCGCGCTGCCGCAAGCGACAGACGCCGCTAGCGCAACGATGCCGACGAGATGATTCGCCTGGAACTTCATTTGTCTACTCCGGTGGATGCTCGAAATGGGATGTCGTGAGGGCTCTTGTCTGACCCTGGACGAATGTTCCACCCGCAAGACCTTTCTGTGAATTGCATATTTAGGATGGATTGATGCACACTTTCGATCACTGAAACGTCTTGAGTACGCGCATGTCCATCAACTTCAATCTCAACGATCTGCAGGCATTCAGGGCAGTGGCGGAACTCAGCAGTTTTCGCAAGGCGGCCGACGCACTGCATGTGTCGCAGCCAGCCTTCAGCCGGCGCATCGAGAAGTTGGAGGAGGCTCTGGGCGTACGCCTGCTTGATCGCACGACGCGGCGCGTGAGCCTCACGTCGGTGGGCCGCGAGTTCGATCGCAAGGTGCAGCAACTGCTCGACGACCTCGATCACACCCTGCTGGGCATCCGGGGCGTGGCGGCCACGCGCATGGGTGAGGTGACGATCGCCTGCGTGCCCTCGACCGTCTACTACTTCCTCTCGCAGGTGATCTCGCGCCATCACGAGCGATATCCGAAGGTCCGGGTCAAGATCTTCGACGCCAGCGCCAATGACGTGCTGTCGGCGGTGTCGCGTGGTGAGGCCGACTTCGGGCTGAACTTCGTTGGCGGCCAGGAGCCAGACATCGAGTTCAAGCCGCTGCTGGAAGAGCGTTTCGTTGCAGCTTGCCGGCGCGACCATCCACTCGCGAAAAAGCGTCGTGTGAGTTGGACCGAGCTCGCACAGTACGACTACATCTCGGTCAGCAAGGCATCAGGCAACCGGCTGCTGCTGGATCAGGCTCTGTCCAGCCTGCCGGGGCGCCCGCAAAGCATCTACGAGGCGCAACATGTGACGACGATGCTCGGGCTGGTGGAGGCTGGACTCGGTGTGGCGGCGGTGCCGTCGATTGCCATGCCGGGCGCCGACCATCCCCTGCTCGTCAGCGTGCCGCTCTACGATCCTCTCATCACCCGCAAGATCGGCCTCATCCGGCGCAAGGGTCGCACCCTGTCCCCGGCGGCGCAGCAACTCTACGCGTTCTTCGCCGAAATGAAAGCAACGCGCGGCAAGCCCGCAGGCCGCCGCGCGCCGGGTTAAGGCGGAACGCCGCCAACAGGGCGCGTCGATCCGGTCCGCCCCGGAGGGCGGCAGGGGGCGTATTTAGCGTCGTGCGGCGAGCACGCGATCGACCATGACCCCGGCCTGCCCGAGGTTGTTGGCGGGGTCACACATGGCGTCGAGCTGGGCCCGCGACACGTGCTTGCTGATCTCCGGATGCACAACCAGGATCTCGATCAGCGGCCGATTCTCGGCCAGTGCCTGGCGGCAGAGGTCGTACACGAGATCGTGTGCGTACTCTCGGCCGATGTACGGACCCAGACCCATCATCACAGCCTCGGACATCACCAGCCCGTTGGTGATGTCGATGTTGGCGCGCATGCGGGTGGCATCCACTTCCAAGCCCTTGAGGATGAACTTGGTTTGCTTCAGTGCACCAGACATCAGGCAAAAGATCTCGGGCAGCGACACCCACTCGATCTCCCAGGGGCCCGTGGAGCGCTCATGGTCGGCCACCATCGCATCCATCAGCGCGGCCGCGTGCTGGCGTGCCACCGAGATGTTGGCGTGAATGTAGAGGCAGGAAATGGGATTGCGCTTTTGCGGCATGGTCGACGAGGAGCCTCGTCCCGGGGCAAAGGGCTCGAACACTTCGGCCACTTCAGTCTGCATCATCAGCTTGACGTCCATGGCGATCTTGCCGAGCGAGCCGCCCACCAGGCCCAGGAAGGAGCCGACTTCGGCGACGGTGTCGCGCACCGTGTGCCACGAGATCAGCGGCTGGGCCAGGCCCAATTCCTTCATCAGTCCGGCCTGCGTTTCCATCGCGCCTTTTTCGAGGGACGACAACGTGCCCGATGCGCCGCCGAACTCGCCCATCAGCACGCGCGGCTTGAGCTGTTGGAGGCGTTCGCGATGACGGTCAATCCCGGCCAGGATGCTGGCCATCTTGTAGCCGAAGGTGATGGGCGTGGCCTGCTGCAGGTTCGAGCGGCCGATGACCGGCGTGTCGCGGTACTTCCTTGCCAGCGACGCCAGCGCATCGCCGATCTCGTTCAGGTCCTCTTCGACCAGTGCGAGGCCCTCGCGCATCTGCAGAACGGCGGCCGTGTCGGTGATGTCCTGCGTGGTGGCACCCCAGTGGCAGTACTCTCCAAGCTTGTCCCGGCAGTTGGCGTTGATCTGATTGACAACCGCGATGATGGGATAGCCGATCTGCTCGGTCTTGGCCTTGAGCTTGACCCAATCAATCTGGGACAGATTGCAGTTCCTGACGATCTCGTCTGCTGCTTCCTTCGGGATGAAGCCCAACTCGCCCTGAACCTTCGCTAGGGCCCGTTCGATATCCAGGTATTTCGCGGTGCGGTTTTCGTCCGACCAGACGTCGCGCATGCGCGCGTCGCTGAACATGTCACCGAAGATGCGCGAGTCGATGATGGTGGAGGCCATATGGTGTTGTCTCTTTCTACAGTGGAAGTTGGGAAATGCCTTCAGTCGCGTGCCAGGGCCAGCGTGCGCTGGGCCTGCAGCACCACGGGCCGGTCGACCATTCGGCCGTCGAGCCGCGCCGCGCCGGGCGATTCGGCGTCGGCCCGCAATACACGACGTGCCCAGTCAAGCGCCTGTGCGTCAGGCCGCAGCGCGGCGTGGATCGGCTGTACCTGCCGCGGATGGATGCACAACTTGGCGCCAAAGCCAAGCCGCCGCGCATCGGCAAGATCGGACAGCAGGTGCGCTTCGTTATCGAACTGCGGCGTGACGCCCGCCACAGGAGCGGGCAAGCCGAAGACGCGCGAGGCGATCGCAAGGCGGCTGGCGGCATAGGCCAGACCGGAGGCATCGGTCGAGATGTCGATGTCGAGGTCGAGTGCGAAGTCGAGCGTGCCGAACACCAACCGCTGCGCACCGGCGGCTGCCACACGGTCCACCTGCGCCACACCGCGCGCGCTTTCGATGAGCGCAAGCACGCCGACCCCCGGCAGGGCCGCCTGTGTTGCGGTGATCTGCTCAGCCGACTCGGCCTTGGGCAAGAGCACGCAGGTGACGCCGGCGCCACTCAGTGCCGCGAGGTCGGCGGCAAACCAGCTCGAGCCGGCGTCATTGATACGCACCACGACACGCAACCGATCCGCAAATGCGGCACCCTGTATCCAGGTCGTGACGGTGCCGCGCGCTGCAGCCTTGTCGCTCGCAGCCACGGCGTCTTCAAGGTCGAGCACGACCCTGTCTGCACCGCTGGCCAGCGCCTTGGCGAAGCGTTCCGGCCGCGTGCCGGGCACGAAGAGGTAGGTGCGCGCCGTGGTCAACGAATCAGTGGACATGATGCAGGTCTCAGACGGCTTTGGACGCGTGCAGCCCGGCAATCTCGGCAGAGCTGTAGCCCAGCTCAACCAGGATCGCGTCAGTGTGTTCGCCGAGCGCGGGCACCGGGTCCATGCGTGGACCGGTGTCCCAGGTGCCGGGCGGGAGCATGGCGGGCACCGGCCCCTGCGGCGTTCCGACCTCGGTCCAGCGACCACGCGCCTCGAGCTGCGGATGCGCCCACACCTCCTTCATGGTGTTGACCTGGGCATTGGCGATCTGCGCGACCTCGAGCCGTTCGACGACCTGCGCGCCAGTCAGCGGTTCGAAGGCGTCCACGATGATCTGGCGCAACGCCGCCCGCTCCGCCACCCGCTTGGAGTTGGCGGTGAAACGCGGGTCCTTCGCGAGATCGGGTTGCTGCAACACCTTGTCGCAGAAGCTCAGCCATTCGCGCTCGTTTTGCAGGCCCAGCATCACGGTGGTGCCGTCGCCGGCAGGAAACGGGCCGTAGGGGTAGATGGTCGCATGGCTGGCGCCGGTACGCGGTGGAGGCGCAGCGCCCTCGAAAGCGTAGTAGAGAGGGTAGCTAGTCCATTCGGCGAGGGACTCCAGCATCGAAATGTCGATGCGCTGGCCCCTGCCTGTCTTGCTGCGTTGCAGCAACGCTGCAAGGATGTTGCTGTAGGCGTACATGCCGGCAGCGATGTCGGCGATCGACGGGCCCGCCTTGCAGGGCTCCTCGGGCGTGCCGGTGACCGACACGAAGCCGGCTTCGCTCTGGATCAACAGGTCGTAGGCTTTCTTGTCGCGATACGGTCCAGGCCTGTACGGATCGTCGCCATAGCCCGAAATATCGCAGACGATCAGGCCCGGCTTGGCGCCAGAGAGTTTGTCGTAGCCAAGACCCAGCCGTGCCGCTGCGCCGGGCGCGAGGTTTTGCACGACCACGTCGGCCTTTTCCATGACCAGGCGCCCCAGCACTTTGGCGGCTTCGGGGTGCTTCACATCGAGTGTGAGGCTTTCCTTCGAGCGGTTGGTCCATACGAAGTGCGAGGCCAGGCCGCGCACGCGTTCGTCGTAGCCGCGAGCGAAGTCGCCCGCGCCGGGTCGTTCGACCTTGATGACACGGGCGCCGAGGTCGGCCAGCTGTCGCGTGGCGAAGGGCGCGGCAATTGCGTGCTCCAGCGTGACCACGGTGATGCCCTTGAGTGGCTGCATGTCTTCGTCTCTTTCGCTTGTCTTGGTTGAATCAGCGCAGCTCTGCGGTGGCGTCCATCGTCAGCCAACCTTCATGGTCCGAGGCCCAGAGCCGGATCGTCTTGCCGTCGCCCAAAGGCTGGCCGCTGACGTGGAAGGCATTCAGGTCGAAGGTCGGACGGATGGCCTTGAAGCGGAAGCTCGCGACATCGGCGTCGGGAAGTTGACGCCGCAACAGGTCCATCAGGAGCGTAGCGATGAGTGGACCGTGCACGATCAGTCCAGGGTAGCCTTCGACCTGTGTCACGTACTGGCGGTCGTAATGAATGCGGTGGCCATTGAAGGTGAGCGCCGAATAGCGGAACAGCAACACGTCGTCCGGCACGATCTCGCGGCGCCAGTCAGCCTCGGTCGATGCGGCCTGTGGAGGCGGCGCCACATCTTCAGGGGCCCTGGCTTCGCGGTAGACGATGTCGTGGAACTCGATCAGCGCGGGTTCCGCGGCTTCGTTGCAGCGCACCTCGTGACGCACCTTCACAAACACCAGCTTGCCGGTGCGGCCTTCCTTGGTCGTGACGTCGTCGATGGTCGAGGTTCGCGCCACCCGGTCGCCCACGCGAATTGGGGAATGGAACTCGAATCGGCTGCCGGCCCACATGCGTCGCGGCAGCGGAACTGGCGGGAGAAATCCACCACGTTTGGCGTGGCCATCGGCGCCGATCTCGCTCTGCCTGTGCGTCGGCAGAAAATAAAGCCAGTGCCACAGTGGCGGCAGTGCGACGCCCGCCACCACCGGCACGACCGGATGGTCCAGTGTTGCCGTCAATGCCGCCACTGGCGTGGGGTTCACGACGTCTTCGATCTTCTCGCTACGCCCGATCCAGGATTGCAACTCGCCCCGCTGTCCGTCCACCATGATCTCCTTCGTTGACTGCACCGAACGGCAACAGCTCTGAGAACGGAGTGTGCGACGTGAGCAATATCAACGGAAGTGCAATATTTGGACGTATTGATGCAAATGGTGCAATAAAATCCGCGCGATGACCAGGCCCTCGATTGCGCCGAGTCGGTTCGACGCCTCAAGACCTCCAGGATTTCTGCCCAGGGATCTGGACTGGCGTACTGGTCGTTCAGACGGTGCCGGGCGTATTGACATGAAGGGCCCAGCGATGCCAGATTTTTTTATTTCGAACATTCGGCTGGAGTGTTGGATTCGGGCGATCTCTGAGCTTCATGAAGACGCTCAAGGTCGAGGACATCTACATCGGCGGCTATGACACCTTCGCCGATGTCGCGGCCCGACTGCCGAGGTTCATTGAAAAGGTTTACAACGCCAAACGCCTGCACTCGGTGCTTGACTATCGGTCACCCAACGAGTTCGAAGATCAACTGGTCCAGCAAGCGGCTTAGATCTGACTTCCGGTGGTCCAGCCGCAGGGGTTCACTCCGATCAACACCCTGCGATCTACGAGGTACTGGTGCGGGAGAGCTACGCCGCGGAACTCAAAGGCAAGACGCTGAAGCTCAACGCCAACATCCCGCGAGTCGCGAAGCGCTTGGAGGCGGGCCTCGCTGATCTTGGAATTCCGTTCCATAAAACCCGCCCGGCGCGGACATTTCTTAAGAAGATGGTTTCAGTCCCCCTGCGTTGAGGCCACGCCTTCTCGCCCGTCTGCTTCTCCGATCAAACACGCAGTACTGATAACAACTTTTAGGTATCGACTAAGTTAAAGCAGAAAATCTGTGCCCTCTCGAACTTTTCTGTGGATCGACTTTGCGCTGGCTGAACAGAGCAGACTGATGCAAATGAGTTCTATATGAGTGGCCGCCTGCTTGATCGTCCGGAGCAAATGTTCTCGGGCCTAGAGGAGCCGTTGCTCGAGTGGTTACCTGGGGAGAGTTTCTTCAGCCTATCCAGTCGGCTCCATCGTTACTGGGGATATCGTCTGGCAAGCGATACCGCGCGTGTTCTATTTGGGGCGACGCGCATCGGCAGCGGCCACGATCTACCATCTGGGCTAGACCACTTCGAAGAGCGAACCCTAGGACGGCTCGGATCGGCCGACAGCATTGCAAGAGATCGCACCCTGCTTGCGTACTACAGGGCATTCATAGGCCCATCCGAAACGGATGCGGCGGTCGAACGAATGACATCTCGGAATGTTGCGCACCTTAAACTGCGATTGGGAATTCTGACGAGCCGGTTCCGTGCGAATCATCCCTTGAAGGCCTGCCAGAGGTGCATGCAGGGGGACCGAGAGCGAACCGGTTGGGCGTACTGGCATCTCGAGCACCAGTACCCGGGAGTTTGGATTTGCCCGAGCCATGAAGAGCCGCTCAGGGAGTCTTTGCTCAAAGCCACCGGCGTCGAGCGCTTTCATTGGCACCTTCCGGATGCAGCCCAGTTCAGGCACGTCACGCCGCCACTTTGGACGGACGCGACGATCGATCGATTGATGCAGTTCACGAATACTTCGCTTGCGCTGGTTCGGGGTACGACGGATGGCTATCTCTCTTCAGATCGCCTCCATCTTCTCTATCGCCATGAAATCGCGCGTCGAGGTTGGATCTCGCCCGGTGGATCCCTTCGACTTAAGGATTTGGCCCCCGATTTTGTGAGCTTCATCAAACCGGCGCGCGAATGCGCGGAACTTCGTGCTTTCGCTGCAACGGCTTCGGCGGCTAAGACGCAGCTTTCGGCGTTGCTTCGCACCCCGATAGAGGGAACGCACCCTCTGCGGCATGTCGCGATCATTGTTTGGTTGTATGGTGACGGCGACCGGTTCCTTGATGCCTACCGTCAATTGAATGACGCCGCCTTGCTGGAAGACAACCTCGAAGAGGCGCACCCCGGGTCGCAGCCTCACGCAGCAAGCCAAGAAAACGCGAGGCAAGCAGCCAGGCTGAAACTGGCCGAACTCGTCCAGCGTCAGGGCTTGTCGATGCGAGCAGCGGCCACGCAACTCGGCGTTCAGACGGAAACGGCAATGGCTTGGGCGAGCGAGATGGGCTTGCACGTCAAGCGCCGCCCCAAGCGATTGAAAGACGACATCCGCGTGTCGGCGATTGCAAAGCTCCTCGCTGGCGAAGATAAGCAAAGCGTCGCTCGAGCTGCGAACGTCTCCGAGGTCGCGATTACCAAGCTATTGAGAACCGAAACCGGTCTTCGTCTCGCCTGGCATGCCGCGCGCCGGAAGCAGGCATCTGGCAAAGCCCAGGCCGCCTGGCTGCGTTGTATCCAGGAGCACCCTGGAATCGGGATCAAACTGGCCCGGGCAATGGAACCGGCTGCGTATGCCTACCTGTATCGCAACGAGAGATCATGGTTGGATGCAAACCTGCCTGTGTCAGCGGCCAGGACGCCAGGAAACAACAGTTCCATCCGTTGGGATCAGCGCGATATTGAGTTGTCCCAAGCGGTCCAACTCGCCGCGCTGCAACTGTTCGAGAGGAAAGCGGACCGTCGGTCGCTGAAGCTCCCAGAGCTTCTTCAGGAACTACCCGATCTGAAAGCGAAGCTGCGCGCACTCGATCGCCTGCCGCTGACGCGGCGCGCGATCGAGCGCGCATTGCTGGGAAGCTAAGTCGCCTGAGGCTTGGGTGGCTCGCCAGTGCTTATCCGAGTCCAAAAGCCCGACCAGAACATGGTGTCGTCCGGCAAAAGGTCCTCGTACCGGCGCATGAGTGCCGGATCACGACTCCGAAGCGCTTGGATGGCGGGCGTGATCGGGGTCAAGTAGAGGCTGGCCGCGACCTTCAGGTCATCGATTTGAAGGTCATCGACCTGGAGGTCGGACGAGGCATGCCGGGCAAACGCGACCCGATGGGCTGCAATCCAGAGCGCGATGATGAACCGAGGAACTCCTGCGGTGAGTTCGATGATGGTAATAGCCAAGTCATCAGACTCGACCAGTTTGTCTCGCACATACTGGTAACGCAGCAGCGGCTTCAAGAATGTGCCGCGAAAACGCTTATCGTTCGGATCGTCGAAGACGTGCAGCTCGTGCCACCCGCCCACGACGAAACGACCGGCGGTACTCAAGCGCGTCTGCAGCGCCGCCATGCCATCTGGCGACCCCGAGAGCACCAGGACGAAATCCGACGTGTTGGAGAGCGTCAGGATCCGCTTGAGGGCGGTGTCGTCGGCGATGCGCAGCTTCGGCCTGTCGCCATCACTCTTTTTCGATCGCTTCTTGAGCGTCTCGAACTTGAAAAGGTTCTGAACCTCATCGAGATGAAGAATACCGAGGAATCGAGACTCGGCGAACTGCAGCCACTCGTCGAACAGCGCGGACGCATCGGGTCTGGTGCGGCCGAGTACTTCTGTGAATCGCTCGGTGCCCATTGCCCTGTCCGACGAGAGCATCAGCGTGCGTGCGAGATCAACGAGCTTGCCAGATGCGGGGATATTGATCGACAGGTGGGCCAGCTGCGCGAATGGGCCGTTGATATTTGGAAAGCTCTCGTGTGTGACGATTTGGGAGGGATAAATCGAGCGTGCAGCAAAGATGAGTTGACTCTTTCCAGCCCCTGGCACGCCAACGACACCGATCAGCTTTGCCGGATGCCCTCCATCCAATCGCGGCCTTTCCTTTCCGATAACAGCCCACGTGCGGGCGTCGCCGGGGTTGCGTCGGCCGTAGCTGGCCCGCAGAGCCAGATCGACGGTTGTGAAGAATTCAACATCATGGGAGGAGGGAAAATGCGCCTCGTTCAATCGCATGAGAAAGTGCATGCGGACATTCCGAGGGATTTCTGCGATTGCGGCAGGGATTTTGGGTAGGCGATTCAGGTGAGCTTGAAGAATTTGCTCCGCTGACAGGTAGGGCCCCAAGGCAGCGTTCAGGCAATTGTTAGGATAGGGATCCTCATACGGCATGCTGGTCCTCCGACATGTTCATTAGGTCGAGGAGCTTGGCCGCCATGTCGTTCTGGGTGTCGAACAGTCCGTGCACGGCGTCGTTTTTGCTGAATCCATTGCGAGCGGCTGGAACAACGAGCGCCGGCGTGCTGCTGTGTTCCATGGCCCTGGCCTCGGTCGAGCTCGGAACAGGACCACTGTGCGCTGCAAGTGCCTCCCGAGTGCGTTCCTTGGCTGCATCAAGGAGCGCCTGCATCTGGCGCTCCATGTCCAGATTTGCCATCGTGATGTCGTGCTGGCGATCATGATTGGGGAGGGTGTGATACACGAAAGCGTCGCGGACCTCATCCCACGAATTTTCTGGCGTTGCGCGTGTGTAGTCGGAGAGATGCATTTCCATCATCCCGTGCTCCAGGGGGTTGGGGGCCCAGACACGGGAAACGCTCCCGGTGTAGTGGTGCGCATTCATCCCCCACGCGCCGAAGTTCCGGGCAAGACCCGTCCACTGCAGTTCCGTTGCGATGGAAGAAACGTACTCCAGGCCGCCGAATTTGATGCCGTGGCGAGTGACGTTCGCGTTGCCGGAGGGCAGCAGTTTCGTGATCAGATCGGACTCATTCATTGCACGCGTGGTGCCGATACCCACACTGTGGCCAAAATGCCAAAGCCCACCAGGCGAAGGCCGTACGCCCGCTGCGATCATCTCAACGTCGAGACGGGAGGCGCGATTGGCAGTCAGGTTGTAGTTGGCAAAGCAGATGCTCAGGTAGTTCACGTATTCGGGAAGCGTGTACACGGCTTTCCTCATGTCGAAATTGCGGAGCTCAAGTTCCGCGCGTCGCCTGTCGATCGCGCCTGGGATAAAGAGGAACTGCTGGTCTTTCTGAATGCGGTGAAGCACCTCGACGAGACCTTTCAGATCCGGGCGGTAGGGCGGCGCGTACTGCATGCTGAGCTTCAAGCCGAACGCCGTCTCCGATGCACCCTTCGAGAGGTACTCTCCACGGTCGCAAAGAAGATATACAGGCAATGTTGGATAGGGCGCCAAAGACTGGATGGCTTCGAAGCCGCGTATCGAGTTCATCAGGTCGGGTTGTGCAAGGCAACTGAAGAGGCCCTGTTTGGCCATTGCCCAACTCGGCCCCTCAAGGCATACCAAAAATCCCACAATAGCGGTTGACCATATATCGACAAAGATATAAACGATCGGGCGTCCAATGATCCATGCGCGGTTGACGGTAGAGCGCAGGTACATGTCCGCGATGGTCGAGTCCACTGCCCACGTATGTCCTGGCCCAGCAACTCCCTGCCAGCTTTTGCCCGTCATGCTTCGCATGCTGCGCTGATAGTGCCCCTTTGTCGTGAGTTCGAGGGCGCGCAGCAACAGCGGCTTTGTCTCCTCGAGAACTCGCCTGATCTGTTTGGCCGTGGGGTAGGTTCCCTTCTCGGGATTGACCGGCGTATACGTGCCGTCGATCTCCTTTAATTTCGTGACGAAACGCTTTTCAAGGATGATCCGGCAGCGCCGCGGCATAGCCGGTTTGGGGCAGGGAATCTCATCGTCAGCCGCCAGGATCATGTTTGCCCATTGGGTGCTCATGCCTGGTTGTTCCGGCTTCATGTCGGTCCCAGTGATGAGTTTCTCGATCCGTTGCGAGTTGGTCTTGCGCCCCGCCTTTTCTCGCCCCTTCTTTTCGGCAGTATCGGGATCCACACGGCGAACCTTCCCAGGCGCGCCGCAGCGGTCCTTGCGACTCACGAGGCTGAGGTCGACGAAACCAAGCCGGCAAAGAAGAGAGAAGTACTTATAGATTGCGGGCTCTGAGAGCCCTGACTTTTCGCATGCAGCGCGCACCAGCGAGGAAATTCCGCGAGAGGCAAGAATCTCGGTCTTGAAATTGTCGAAATCGAGGAAGGGCTCCATCGCACTGCACCGCGTAGCGAAGATCTTGTGATCCTCAGTTCCGGCGATAGGTAGATCGATCCGATCGGATTCAATGTGCACGGTTCTCGCGAGATCAGCATCGAGTAATTGAGAGACTCTCTCGAACGACTCCCACTTGAGTTTCCCCACCAACGGCATTGGAGGTTTCTTGCGCGGCTTCTTGGTTTGCTCCGCCTTGCGACGCCCGCCGCGTGAAGGTTTCTCTTCCTCGTTGGGCGCGTCCAGGCGTGCGAGCGCAATCTCATCAAGCAGTTTGTCGGCGAAGACAACGCGATAAATTCCACCGATCCCGCTTGCGTCGTCGATCTTGATGGTGGCGTTGAACGCCAAGCCGAAACTCAAATCTTCCATGCTGACCTCCTGGAGATCAGTGGATTGAGCGCGTCGAAATCCGCTTGATTGAGAAGACGCACGGGTGCGGAGGGGCGCCAACTGCGGCGCAGGTCAAGCAGGAGTTGACCTTTCCACACGGATTGCCAGAACGCGTGCTGAGCGGTTTCCAGGTTCACCTGGAGACGCGCGCATATCTCCTGCAGTATGTGTGTCAAGGATGCGCCAGCTGCTGCCTTTGCGACAGCCGAGGCCTTGCTCAAGACTAAGGCTGGAAGGGGCTCTGATATGAAACCCCAACCGGAACTGCATCTCAGGCAGTTCGCAACAGTGTTGTCGTATTCTTGGGGGGTAATCAGAAGCCACTCGACGCCACGCCGGCGCCAGTACTCTCGCTCGATCGCAAGCAGTTGTTGCTTTCGAGGTTTCAGTGCATCAAATCTCCCGTACTTGAAAGAGACGGCCAACAGATACTTGACGCCACTGGGGGATATCAACGTGAGCAGGTTGTCAGTGGTGAATTCCCAGTCACGGACTTCGCCGTCGCCCGAGACTGTCGGATGCCTGAAGCCGAGCTCCGCCGCAATTTTTAACGTGCCATCGAAGAGACCGCCTGGCGCCGCGACGTCATAGCTTTGCAGTTCATGCGGAGCAGCGCTGAGTGACAACTTGAATTGCTCGCGACTGTCGAAGACATTCGGCATCAGAATGATGAAAAGTTCGCCCTTCCATTCACCGTCGCTGAGCAGTTCGCGAAATCGATCGCGCCAGTAGAGAAGATGCGATCGCCCCTCGCTGGAGGGGTCGCCGCGGGAAACGCGATGCCAGGGTATGAAATCTTCAAGGGTGCCAGTGCTTCGGCCTTGAGACATGTAGCGGGCAAGCACTTTGGGTGTGAATCTCTTGGTCGTCCTCATGACAGACCTCGAGGAAAAGAAGGATGCGCGTTTTTCATGGCCACTCTTTCAGAGCGAGCTTCATCCCTCAGCGAACTCGTCGCCGAGTGAATGAAATTGAACAAACAAAGCAACCCTGCCTCGCGGAGACGAGGCTAAAATTCAGGCGGTAACTACTGAACTCGGTTGGGTTGCTCCAACGATTCACCCGAAGATGCGACGAGGCATCTTTCGGGGCGCAGACAAGCAGACGCCGCTGTGCTACCAGCTGCGTCTGCTTTTTTCATGGCGTGTCGAGTGTTCGGCTATGTCATATAGGAGGCGGTCTTTCTGAAAGCAGTGAGATCAGTCGCGCTTGAGTCCGAGCGCGACCGCGATCGCATGTGACTGTCCTCGCAGGCACTTGCGCTCACCTCGGAGGACTGCGTACACCAAGGCGCGGCTGAAGCCGTGTGCATCTGCCCAGTCCGCAGCCGTGGTGCCTGTGCTGCGAAATTTTTTCCAGGCTTGAGTCGCACTTTCGTGACCGTCTGATCGCGCTTTATCCAATTTCATAGAGTGGATTGCTGCGGTGACGGTGCATGGTCGAGGCGCATGGATGCATGGCCTGATTGTGCCATGGATGCAAAAAATACTGTTTAAAATCAATAAGTTAGCATCGTATTCGACTACTGGCACAAACGAATTCGAGAGCAAGCATGAGTTGATGGGCTTCGAGATGGAAGAAGTGCATGTCCCGCTACACGCGCACGGGGCGCGTAGTCCCTGCCGTGTTCGACGGCGTTTGCTTGCTGCTTCAAAACGCCTTCACAAGAAAGGTGAGCGCCGTGGGACAAAGCGTGCGGCCCCTAGCCACCAGACAGCGCGGTCAGTCGTGCCACTTGCTGCCAAGGCTGCGCAGATCATCTTGGAGGGAGCGGGCATCAAACTGCGTGACGGCCCCGGGGACGGTGCGCCGAGCCAGTTGGCGCCGCTGCTGAGACGTCAGTCAGTAATATCCAGCGCGGTCAGAGCTGCAATACCTTCGGTTGGGGTGGGCCAAAGAACCGCAGCGACAACGCAGACGAACACTCGACGTGCGCGGTTGATCCCAAATGTATTGGACAGGGCGGTCAACCCGTAACGCGGCGACGTGACGGTTTTGTTCCACGAAGCGATCAAACTTTCAAGCCAAGCGTCAGGATACTTTGACATCACAAAGTGTGGTAGATCCGAACGGACACCAAATTTACTTAGCCTGCTTCTGAACAGTGGCACAAGGTCGTGGCGATTCAGATTGCCTTCCCAGCGTGCCATAAAAAAGGCAATCGCCTCATAGCAGTGAATTACGTCATGTCGCATCCACTCCAACCAACCTGGCTGCACAAACGATTCGAGCTGTATCTCTCCAGGCGAGAACCAGAACTCCTGGTGATCCCAGTTGTCGACAGCTCTCAAAGACGCACCTTCGTGAGTCGGGCATTCATAGATACCGGGAAGTTGATGGTCAGCGTGCCAGTAGCTGCGGCCAAATCTATCGATGTCGTTCTCCACGCAGCAGGGACATAGGAATGCCTGTTGACGAGGTAAGTGCATTACAGGCGATGAAGCGATTGTCGAGTCGTCAACACTCTCCCCGCGTTGATGCTTGCTCAGCGCCAAATCATTAAAAAAGTGAAGAAGTGTGTGCTCTTTGAGGAGATCACGAAGCGGGACACCTCCGAGCAATGAGAGATCACCTATTGAACAGTTTCCGACATACCACTTGCGGAGCGACCAAGGGACATGCAAGTCTCGGTAGCGTGGCGGCCTCGGGTGATTGAACCGAAAGAGGGCTTTGATGTAAGCAGGAGCAAATTCATTCGGAAGGATCTTGAGGACAGCAAGCATCGAGGACGGGACTGGAAAAAAATGTCAACGGGTCTTTAAAGCAGGATATTCTTCCAGTGCGTCAAGGGCGTCGTTTACGACCCGGGAAGCCGACCGGGAAGCGGGCCGATGCTATTTACGACATTAAGATCCCTGAAGCTGTTTTCGTTTCGTTGCCAGAACGCATGGATGCTCATGCGCGGTTTCCGACTTTATTAGCTCCGATCAACTGGTTGATCTGGCTCAATAAAGTCGTAAACGGGGCAATAGAGTCGTAAACACTCCTGGGTGTTGATTTCCATCTCGAAGCGCCCCAGTTTTCCGTGAGGCGTTGAGCCGCATGCAGCATTCAGCCTGCCTGATGAACAATGCTCAGGAAGGACATTGCAACGGGTCAACGCTCGATGGAAATGTGGGTCGAGCGAGGGCGGAAATCCACAGCCATTCCGATAAATCCCAGAACAAGACCGAACACGGCACTTCGTCGGCCAAAGAAAGGCAACCGACTCGCCTCGTAACAGCATCGACGCCTCCGGCTACTGATCGCCGTCGCCTTTCGATTCGCGCGAACGCCTGGGGATGAAGAAGGAGGAAACGACCATGGCCAAGCCAACAAGCACGACCAAGTACTTCCCTCCCCAAGGGTCGATGAGACGTGTCAGCCAGTAGAAGAAATAAGGAAGCGGTGACTTCATCCCACCGCTATGCGTTGGCAAACCTTCTGGCATGCCCATCGCGATGGCGATCAGTGCGCAACCAGTGAAGAACAAGATTCCTTTCATCGCCGGAGCAATCTGGTACCGGAGCGCCAGTTGTCTTTCACGTCCTTCGCGTTGCTATAGGGATCGATGCTCGGATCGTACGGAAGCTGAAACGCGGGATCTCTGCCCGCCGATATACAGCGACACCCCGCAGGCGCATCGGCGGTGGAGCGTGCAGGAGGCAGAAAGTCCGTCGAACTCTTGATGTCATTGGGCCTGCAGACCGATCCGCTCGAGCAATCCCACTGGACACATGGCAAATCCAAGGGAGCCCCTGGGTATGCAGGGTTGGGGGTCTGGGTCATGTTTGCCCCAGCCTCATACGCAGCACTGCGTGGAAGATTGCTCTGCGGTGTCTGGATGGACCCGGGGCCATGCCGTTCCCACTGGCGTCGGTTGTAGGCGTTGCCTCCCGGCGTCGCCTGCCGCAGGTTCCTCAGGCCTTCCGGATCCGTGAAGCCCAGCGGATTCGCATCGACATAGCCGAACCGATTCCACCCACCATCCAGCCCGATCGGGTCCGGCTGGCTGTAGCGCCCCAACCTCGCGTCGTAGCTGCGAAAGTAGTTGTAGAACAGTCCCGACTCCTCGTCCGCGTACTGCCCCGGATACCGCAGGTTGAACTTCACTTCGGAGATGCTGGTCGTGCCTGGATTCGGTGTCACCTCCAGATTGGCGAACCGGTTCTTCGCCAGCGTCGGCTTGTCCTCTCCGAACGCGCTGTAGCCCCATTGCCAGACTGCCTGTCCGCTCGCGTCGGTGAGCTTCCGGGGCGTGTTCAGGTGATCGCTGTGCACCGCATACGTGGTGCCATTGACCACGGCGACGATCGGCATCGGCCCATTGGCCGTCGGCAGGTAGATGTACTGCGCCTCGCCCGAACTGTTCGTGCCGCCGCTGCCCACCTCCGCAATCAGGCTGCCCTGTTCGTCGTAGACATAGGCGTAGCCGAGCTGCTCGGCTTGTGTCGTGGTCGGGCTCCACAGCTTGGTGAAGAACGCCATGAGACTGTTCCAGAAGCCGGGGTCGTTCTCATCGCCCTGGCTGGGCGGATACAGCGGTTCGGTCTTGAACACGCGCTGGCCCAAGGCGTTGTGCGCGTAGCGCGTGGTCGGGCTGACATCGTTGGCGCCCGTGGTGGCCGTGGCCAGGCGGCCTTCCGCGTCGTAGCCATAGCTTCTGAGGCCATCGCTCGTCAGGTCGCCATTGGCGTTGTAGCCATAGGCGACGCTGGTGCTGCTGGTGCCGTTGATGGTCTGGCTGAAGCCCGCGAGCCGGTTGCTGCCCGGCTCCAGGGTGTAGCCGCGGCTGGTGGTCTGGCCTGCCAGAACCCGGGTACTCGCCATCCGGTTGCCGTTGGCGTCATAACTGAAGCTGGCGCTGTCGCCAGGACCAGTGAAGCTGACGATGCGGCCCGTCGCGCTGTAACCGACTATCCAGGTGTTGTCGGCCACTGCAATGGTGCTGTGAGCCGGATCGCTGTCGGCAGGGCCCCACAGGTTCTGCGTAAGGCTGCCGATGCGCCCGGCCGCGTCGTAGGTGTAGCTGCTGAACTCGGTTTGGGTGAGACGCGCGGCGCTGTCGTAGCTGCGGTTGGCCGCGAACTTCGGGCTGGTGCTGGTGAAGGCCCAGTTCCATCCCGTGGGCTGGCCCAGGGCATTCCAGGTGACGGCGTCGATCAGCGGGGCACCGTTCCAGCCGAGTTGCACGAGGCGGCCGGTCGTGTCGTAGAAGTGGCTGAGCACGCCACCGCCCGGATACGTGACGCTGGCGAGTTGGCCGGTGGCGGTGTTGTAGGTATAGGCAACTTGCTGAACGCTGCCCGTAGTTGCGCCTGTCGCCAGGGTTTGCTTCTTGAGAGTGACGCGCCCGTGGATGTCTCGCGTGTACTCCGTGATGCCGGAGCGGTCGATGATCTCGCTGAGGTAGCCCTTGCTGTTGGTGCTCAGGTCGTAGCGCAAGGTCGTGGTCTTGCCGTCGGCGAAGACGAGGCTGGTCGGACGTCCCAGCTCATCGCGGGTGATGCTCGTGGCCTGGCCGAGCGCATCGATGATCTGGCTGGGCAGGCCGAGGGCGTCGTACTGGCTGCTGCGAGGGCCACTGTCGGCGCTGGCTTCTGCGGTGGCGTTGCCCAGCGCGTCGCGGCTGTAGCTGGTGGCGATGGCGTTGAAGTCGCTGGCCTGGGTGATGGCATCGAGCTCGTTGTAGCCGAGGCCGGCACTGGCGTTGGCCGCGTCAGTGATGGTCTTGACGCGGGCCAGCGCGTCGAGGCTCCAGCTCATGGTCTGGTTCAGCCCATTGGTCTGGGCGATGCGATCACCACTCGCGTCGTAGCTGAAGCTCTCGTTCTGATTGGTCCCTTGCGTCTGGGTGGCGACGCGGTTGAGCTTGTTGATCGTGCGCGCAGTCGTCCACGCGATCGAGCCGGAACTGTTGAGTGTCTGCTCCGTCAGGCGGTTGCCGGCCGCATCGAGGGTGTAGGTGCCGCTCTCGCCACGGTTGTTGCTCCAGCCGGTCAGGCGTTGCGCAGCGTCATAGGTGTAGCTGGTGACCAGCCCGGTCGGCAGCGAGGTGGTCGCAATCGTGCCGGTGGGGTGATAGGTCAGGGTCGTGGTCTGCCCAGGTCCCGTACCCACGGTGCGCGTGAGCAGCCGGTCGTACGCATCCCACGTGAAAGTGGTGACCAGGCCGTTCGGGTCCGTCTGACTCGTGAGGCGATTGGCCGTGTCGTAGGTGTAGGCGGTGATGTGGCCCAGCGCGTTGGTCGCGCTCTGCACATTCCCACGGGTGTCGTACGCGTAGGTGGTGACAGCACCATTGGCTTCGGTGTGCGTATGGACCAGACCTTCGGTCGTGTAGGTCCGCTGGCTTGTGCGAGCGGTGCCGAATGTGCCGCCGGTGTCGGTGATTGTCTCGGTGAGCAGCTTGCCGCTCGTGTCGTAGGTGTACGCAGCCTCCTGGCCGGTCCGCGCGATGAGCGTGGGCACCGGCAGCGTGGTGTCCCAGGTCGTGGCAATGGCTCTTTGCTCGGGTGCGCCGAGCGCTTCCGTGCGCGAAGCCTCCAGGCCTCGGGTGTTGTAGGTGAAGCTGGTGACGCTGCCGGTCGCGTTGGTCTGGCTCGACAGCAGGCCTCGGGCGTCGTAGGTGAACGACGAGTTGCTGGCCGGGCAGCCCGGTGCCGGCTCGCCCTGGATCTGGGAGATGCGCTTGACGCCATTGACGACGACGTAGTGATAGGTCGTGGCCCGGCCCACCGGATCGGTCACGGTCGTCGTGCCGTTGGCGTTGTAGGCCACTTGCGTGAGCCCGGCATTGCCTGCGTGCGTGGTGCTCGTTGCGCGACCCAGCGAGTCGTAGGCGTAGGTGGCGAAGCGCACACCGAGCTCGTCGGTCACACCCGTCAGGAAACGCGGGTTGGAGGTGTTCTCGTAGTGGTAGGTGCGGCTCGTCACGGCTGAGCCGGCGGTCTTCGTGACGGAGGTGAGTCGGTTGGCGGTGTCGTAGTTGTAGGCGACGCTGAAGTTGGGCGTGGTCAGCGTACGCGGCTGGAAGTGGGCGTCTTCCGTGTAGCCGATGCTGTTGCCGAATCCGTCCGTCACGGTCACGGCGCCGTCGGTGCCGTAAGAGAGGCTGTGATACCAGCCATCGGGATGGGTCTGCTTCGTCAGGCGGCCGGTGGTGTTGAACTCGTACCGGGTGTTGTCCACGTCGACATAAAGCCAGCCGGAACCCGTTTGCGTGAGCGTGCCGAGCTCGTCCGCATCGGGCGTGATGGTCGAGCCGCTGCGTGCGAACGGCGATTCCCGTCCGTTCGCATGGAGCAGCACCGCCTCGGTCGCACTGATCCTCAGGCGCATGGCGTACGAGTAGCGCCAGTAGCCGTCGGCGCTGTTGAAGATGCGTGCGAACCGGAGTGGATATTGCGTGGACGCGCTGCGGAAGTCTTCTTCCTCCTGCACCTTGTTGCCCATCGCGAAGTTGATGGGGTTGCCGGTGCACGACTGCGGTCCGTTGCGCTCGGTGCCGTCGCCCTTGTTCTTGCGCGGAATGACGTCGGAGGTGTCGTAGTAGACCGTCATGTAGTCCGACGCACTGCATCCACCGACGCTGCCGGAGACTGCCAGGTAGTTCGGGCCGGAACGCAGCGTGACGGGCACGCCGCGTCCTTCCAGGAACGACACGACGGCGGTGAAGGAACCGGAGTAGCTGAAGAAGGGCGAACCGTTGAGTGTGGCGGTCACGGTGCCGGCGTCACCGGTGGTGGCATCGCCGCCGCCGGTCCCAAACACCGTGATGTTGGGCGAGGTGACCTTCGCGCCCTTGCTGGGCGATGTGAAGTTCAGTGAGCAGGCCGCCTGGGCCCATCCGGAAATGCCCAGCAGCGTGAGCACTGCAGCGCCTTGCAGGGCGAGTCGCTTGAGCTGGCGATGGCTGGAGCTACCGTGCGCGGCAGTCGCGTCGAAATGCATGCGTGACCCTCGTTAATTCTTTTGAATTCGGATGCATTGCGCTGTGTGGCAATGATCGGAACGAGCGTAACGACATGTTCAATGAAGCAATCAAATGTCCATTTCTGGCTTCTGTGATTGCTCCTCGAAAGGATTACTTTGGCCTCCTTGAGATCTCATCGGAGGTATCGAGGTCGCACCTCACGGGACGGCAGGTATCGTTTCGCGGAACTCCCGCACAGACTTCACGTTGGCTCTGATGGGGGCGCGCACACTGCCTCTCGACAGCGGTTCGGCGCTGGTAGAGGCCAGGGAGAAAAAAGCCGCTCAGGGACCCGCCTCGATGCCGACCGCTGTCGCTCTTCATGCTTAGTCAGCTTGCAGGCATGTATTGCTTGAGCGACAGCGGCTCAAAAACTATGCACACCGATGACCCCGAAGATCAGTCACGATCTTCGTAGTAGCGGCGGTGCTGCTCGCGCTCCCATTGCCGGCGGCGCCATTCACGACGCTCCGCGCGACGCTCTTCCCATCGCTCTGCACGACGTTCCTCCCAATGAGAGCGAGGTTCGTAGTAGACGGGTGCCGGAACGGAGTACACCGGCTGTGCAGGCTGATAGTAGGTCGGGGCTGGACGTGAATAAGCAGGCTCGGGCGCGTAGTAGACCGGTGCGGGCTCGCTCACGACCACGCCGGGTACGCTGACGCCAATGGACCAACTCGTGCCCGCATTGGCCGATGCGGCGATAAACAAGGTACCGGCGGCAACGAAACCCGCAGCAGCTAGCTTGAAAACGGTTCGCGAAAACGTCATTTCATCTCCTGGAGAGCGAGAAATCGCCCTGATGCGTATCCAACGCCCTGTCGTGCGACGCCGCGCACATCTCTACGGTGAAGAACGTTCCCAAATGTCACGTTGTAAGCCGGAGCTGGCGCGTCAGCGAGCTTCCGGATGCTCTCTTTGATGTGCCCGTGCTCTGGGTCCCACGGCCACACGCATCAGCAATGCGACTATCGAGTCCGGTCTTGCCGCGTCGTGCGCAACCCGCGCGGCTACGTGAACTGGAGTGGCAGGGTTGAGAACAAGGCGTTCGATCCTGGTTTGGTCATCGATGTGCCAGACTTCGCCGCTCCCGCTCGTGTCAGGCCTGAGTGACCATGGCACGGTCGCCGAGGTTGCTGCAGCGCGGCTGGAACGCGAAGAGAGGCCCGCGCTTGATGAGAACTTGCGCACAGACATCGACAACCAAGCCAAGGCGGGAAAAAGGGAACTAGAGGAATCCCAAGTGAACGAACGCCAGCACCAGGGAGGCCCCAACGGCACTCCCGAGGCACGCCGACGTCACGATGTGCGCCCCGATCTCGATTCGCACAGTTTGCACCGCCGATCGCAGTCGCGGGACACGGCCAAGTGCGCGCTCGCATTGCCTCATGTTTTGGGCGAGGCTCGCGATGTCGTTCTCGACCAAGTCATTCGTGGTCGACCAGAGACGATTGGGCTTGCAGGCTTCCACAGTGAAGCATCCTTCAGCGTTCCCCAGATTCAGCTCTTCCCAAACTTTGTCTTGGCGGCGGCCGCGCAACTTGCCTTGGCATCACCCGACATACTGTCGCACTTCTCGGTAGCGACCTTGTAGTCTGCATCGCGCTTTGCCTGGCTGGCGTCGACCTTGGCCTCACCGATTTCCTTGCCCATCTTGGCGTTGGCCAGCGCCTTGGTCTTGAGAGCCTTGGCCTCCTGGACGCACACGTCCTTGGCATTGCCCGACTGGTCATCGCACTTTTCCTTGGCGACTGCATAGCCCGCCTCCGCCTTCGCAACCAGCACCTTGTTCCGGTCGCTGGACTTGGCGGTATAGCCGTACTTCAGTTCGGCGCGCGCAGCTTTCTCCTTGGCCTTGGCTTCTTCGATGCAGATGTCCTTGGCGTTGTCAGCCAAGGGGACGCACGCCGCCTTGTCGGCCTTGACGTCCGCGCTGATGCGGGTCTTGCCGGCCTGATACTCGGCCTTGGTCATCGTCGCTGCCTGTGCCATTGGCAGTACCAGCATGAAGACAACAAGAATCGAAGTCTTGATATTGAAGAGCGTGTTCATATGAACCTTTCTTTGCCCTCAAAATTAGAGGTCGCAATGCATTCACTGCGCGCTTGCTGAAGCGCCCGGCAAAGTGTGCAAGACCTTTTGCGCTCCATATTTGTAGACGGTCGAGTGCGTCTTGTCTGTGCGATACCGAACATGCGCGCCCGCTGCGACTCGGCCCTCCGCCTTGGTCAACGCGCGCTTCGGCATAGAACGCATGGCACGCCCCAGTCTTCGTCGGCGACGGCCTCGAGGCAATGCAGGGCAGTGAACGCGGGCGGGTGTTTGGACCAGACCCTGAACGGTGACGCATAGGCGCGGTATCGAACAGACTTCGACCGCGGCCACTGCTACTGTGGCGTCATGTCGATAGGCCCGCGCCATGTCACTTTCCTTGTTTGCTGCCGAAACGTTGGTCTTTGACTATCTGAACGGACGCGTCCTGCCAAGCACGCTGCACCGCGCTGTCGTGCTTGCAGTCGAGACAAGGCTGATGAACGGGTTGATGCCGGTACTGGACGCGACCCTATGCACCGAGATGGAAGACCATGCCACTGCACTGCCCCCCTGGTCTTCTGAATCCGTCCTGAGAGCCACACAGGAACGCCTGAGAATTCTCCGCTCGCTATCGGAGACATGAGGGCGGACCGCTTTCGCGGCAAGCCCGTAGTCTTCATGCAGCAGGCGAGTTACCGCGCAGCGCCGGATTCGTCGTCAACTGCAGGATGGCCTTGAGCGTCGCGCCGACGCGCGCCTCCCGTTGTGAGCGGGAACGACGATGCCGATTACCGGATGCCCTCACGCTCAGCCACCGAGCGGCCATCGCGTGTCCAGACCTGGAGCACGAAGTCGTCTTCCTCATGGAACGCCAGGCGTGCCAGGCCGAGCGAGGCCAGCGCGCCGTGTACTTCCTGCGTGGGAAGCCTGCGCTGTGCGAAATCGGGCCGCCAGTCGCAGGCCACGAGGGTGCCGTCGGCCTCCAGAGTGTCTTGGCAGCAGGCGGCCAGCAGGTGCATGTCGTTGCGGTCGAGGAAGTAGCCCACTTCGCTCAGCACGATGAGGTCGAAGCGGCCGGCTTCGCGGGGCCAGTCGGCGGGCAGCACATGGTGCGCGACATGCACGTTGGCGAGCCCGCCGGTGCTCTTGCGCGCAATGTCCACGGCATGCGCCGAGAAGTCACTTGCCAGCAGATGGTCGCAGCGTTGTGAAAGGGCGAGCGTGAGTTCGCCGATGCCGCAGCCGGGCTCGTAGCCGCTTCGGTAGCGCTCCTGCGGCAAGGCGGCCAGCAGCAGCGCCCGCTTGCGAGCCTCGTACCAGCGGTGGCGCAGCGCGTAGGGGTCTTCGCTGGCCGCGTAGAGCGATTCGAAATAGGGCCGCTGGTCATTCATTGCCGCTGCTCAAAGGAAGAGCACCTCGAAGGGGCGCGCCGCGCGCTGGACGGTGGTGGCGCGAAGCACCGGGCCCGAGCCAGTGGACGCATCGCGCCGCAACTGGCTGGTGAACGCTTTGACTGCCATGCGCTTGCGCCGTACGGCCTCTTCGCTCAGCGGGAGCCTGAAGGCGCGTTGCCAGGGCATGCGCCTATCGCCGGGACGGGACCAGTGCCAGCCCCAGACGGGCACTTCCACCAGCCTGGCGCCCGTGCTCGCGGCCGCCAGCGCGCAGGCCTCGCCAGTCGCTTCGTGGTCGGGATGGCCGTCCTGGCGCCATGTGGTGAACACCACGTCACCGGGCCGGAGAAGAGACACGAGCTCGGCCGCGAGCAAGGCGCGCAGCCCCTTCAGGCCGCCGTCGGGCAGGCCTAGCCGTGCGGGCTCGATGGCCAGGCCCAGGCAGTGCAGTGCCTTTCGGCTCTCCCGTGGCCGGGTACGCGCGAGCCGTTCGACGGGCCATTCGGTCGAGCCGCGGTGACTGGCAGTGCCGTCGGTGACGGCGATCACTTCAACGGGCCTGCCGCAGTCGGCCAGCAGCGCGAGCAGGCCGCCGACCGAGAGCACCTCGTCGTCGGGGTGGGGCGCGACGACCACGGCGCGTGCGCTTTGCGGAACCAGCTCTTGCGGCGCGATCGCGGGCAGACGTGCAAGGCCGGGCCAGCGGCACCACTCGATCTCGGTGGTGCCCTCGCCCCGGATGGCGCGGCGTGCTACAGCGTCCATGACGAAGGCTCCTCTTTCTCGTTCGCGGCGAGCTGGCCGAGCGCCGCAAGATCGCGCTCGGCGTGGCTCTGGCGAAGGAACACGGGCAGATCCGCCATCGCGTGGGCGAAGTGCGGGTCGCGGCACAGCGGGCCGGCGCCGACCGCGCGGCCTGCGTGGTGCATGACGACGTTGGTGGCCTGCTCGACAGTGAGGCGTGCGCGCAAGGCGATGCGCTGTGCGTTGTCTTCGGGGTGCCGGTCGATCCAGGCCGCGGCTTCTCGCAGTTGCGCCGCGGCGGCGTTCAAGGCCACTTCGATGGCGCCAATGTGCGCGAGGCGATGGGCGTCCGGCACCGGTCCCGCGCGCTGATGAACCGCGCGCGCAATGCCGAACGCGCCCCCGAACCAACATGCCGCGATGCCGGCGCCACCCTGCCAGAAGCCGGCGCGGTTGACGTAGTCGCCGGGCCGCCCGATCTGCGCGGCCACTGCGCGGTCGAACCGCACATCGACACTGGCGCTCGCTGCCATGCCGACGGCATGCCAGCCATTGCCGGTCACCCGAACACCGGGCTGATCCATGGCCACAGCCGCAAGGCACGGTTCGCCGGCCGCATTCCAGCAGCTCACGACGGCGTGAGTCACGCTCGCGGCGCCCGAGCACCAGGCCTTGGTGCCCGTCAGGCGGATGCGATGGCCTTCTGTCGCGTCGAGCACCACGCGCGCGTCGGGCGGCTCCGCGCACCAGGTGCCCCAGCGCGCACCCGCGGGTGCGGCCGACGCGGCGCCGAGTTCGGCAAGGATGGCGAGAGCATCGGCGTGCCCTTCGAACAGCTTCACCAACGAAAGGTCATGGGCTGCCACATCGGCCAGCACACGCCAGCGCGCCAGGGTCCGGCCGGCACCCGGTCTTGGCAGCACGTCGATGCCCGCGTCGACCAGATGCTTCAGCGCGAGGTCGCGCCCGTGGCGAAGCTGCAGTTGCCGCAAGGCATCGGCGAGCGCGGGTTCGGACATGTGAAGTAGCGGCTATCGCACGGAGCCTTTGGCACCACCGGTCGGCGTCAGGCAGTCACCGGCGAGGCGGCGACCAAGTGCTCGGTCAGGAACCACACTTGCAGTTCGTTGGTGCGAAGCACGTTGCTGACGAACACGTCGTTGCTGCCGGCGTCGCCGGACTTGTCGACCTGCTCGGCCGCATCGCGCGCCGAGATGATGATCTGCTCATGCGCCTCGGCCAGCCGGCGCAATTGCACGGCAGCCGGTTCGCGCCCGCGCGGCGGCCTGGCGATCTTGGTGGCTTCGGCGATGTCGGGCGCCATGGCGAGCGCAACGCCGCCAAGCAGCTGAATCCGTTCGGCAACGATGTCTACCAGCAGCACCTGGCCTTCGTAGTGCTGGTCGTACATGAGGTGCAACTGGTTGAAGGTCGGGCCCACTACCTGCCAGTGATGCTTCTTGTACATGTCGCGCAGCGTGATCGTGTCAGCCAGGCACTGGTTCAGCAGCGCCACGCTTTGCTTGCAGACCTTCTCCGACAGCCCGTTGGGGAGCTTGATGATTTCCCCGTACCGTTGCGTCTCGTGGCTCTGCTGATGCAGGTTCGGCTTCACTTCCTTCGCTGACGCCGGGGTTGGCGAAGTCGGCGAGCCTGCCGCCTTTGACTTGCCGTTCTTTGATGCTGCCATGGGTACGCTCCTGAATTTGGAAGATCGACTTCTAGCACCCGTGCAATGGCCCGCGCGTAGTCCAGCCGCCCGCTTCGAGCGGCTGTTTTCCTTCGTCGAGCCCGGATGTCTGTCGCCTACAGACCCGCCGCGTTTCTCCTGACGTGGCGTGTACGGGCGGCTCTCTATCTTCGGTACTTGGCAGGCAATCCGATCTACAACGGCACGAGATCTCAACCATGCTAGGTATCGTCATCCCGGCGCACAACGAAGAGCAGCTCATTCGCGGATGCCTGTCGTCAGTGCGCATCGCATCGCAGCACCCCGCACTGATGGGGGAGCCCGTGGAGACGATCGTGGTGCTGGACGACTGCACGGACGCCACTGGCATTCTGGCGTCCAGCTGTGGCGCCATGACCGTCACCATTCGCGCGCGAAATGTCGGAGTGGCTCGGGCCGTGGGTGCGAAGGCTCTCCTGGCAAGGGGCGCGAGATGGCTTGCGTTCACCGATGCCGACACGCTGGTCTCGGAAGACTGGCTGGCGGCCCAACTTTCTCTTCAGACAGATGTTGTATGTGGAACGGTGTCCGTGCTGGACTGGTCGCCTCACGGGAGCCATGCAGCGCTGCTCGAGGCACATTTCCGGGAGACCTATTTCGACTGCGAATCTCATCGCCATGTGCATGGCGCAAACCTCGGCGTCTCGGCGGCGGCGTATCTTCGCGTCGGCGGGTTCAGGCACCTCGCGTGCAGCGAGGACGTCGCCCTGGTGAATGCGCTGGTCGATGCCGGCTGCAGCGTATCCTGGACTTCGCTGCCGCGGGTCGTGACCAGCGCTCGCACCGATGCACGGGCGCGTGGCGGCTTTGCGGGCGCGCTGCTGAATGCCGTGGCGCAACGCCTGGCCGAATCCGCAGGTGCCGCGATGCGACCGGCAATTGCTGGCGGGTGACGCCGTGAGTGAAGCCCTTGATCTGATCCAATGGCCGGCGTTCATCGCATCTCTCACGGCTGCTTGGCTAGTCGCATCCAGCGCGAAGCGACGCAGGAATATCGGCTTCTGGATTTTCCTGTTCAGCAATATGCTGTGGGTGGTCTGGGCCTTGCACACATCTGCCACGGCACTCGTTGCGCTTCAGGTTTGCCTGGCCGTGCTCAACGTTCGAGGTTTATTCAAAACGGATCCGCCGACATAGGTCCGCACTCTGCCGCCATCCGCGCAATTCATGTCGACGCAGCTTCCCGGCAAGAACTTGGCAGTCGCGCCCCCAAACCCCTGCGGCCGCACAGCGTGATGCCTTCTTTCAAAAACAGGGGAATGCAATGGCCGATCCGCCGCCTTACCAACGCTTCCACCAGGGCCGTGCAGCGGCCCAAATAGCGAGAGGGCGGGTGTCTAGTTCGTGATTCATTGCAGGAGCACTGCCGCGAAGCCGTCGGACTTCCACTTCGAGCGCGTGGGCGATGCCTCGGGCATCTCGATCGCCACGAAGCGCTCGTCGGCGCCATTCGGCAGCTTGGGCCGCCAATCCGTGTTGATCTGAGTTTTCCAGTTCCACCATGGAGAGGGATTTTTTATTGCTTATGGCAACTGGCTGTAGGCGGACGGAGTGTGCGCTTGTACGAAAAGATACAAATAGCTGTCTGCGCTTGCAGGCGCGCATCAATGGGACCTCCCGTCAATGCACGGCAGCGCAATAGGCGAGGAACTCATTGACCTCTGCTGCCTTATCGAAGACCGCATCGGCGCCCAGACGAATGCACTCCGCACGGTTGTCTGGAGAAGCCGCATTGGTCAACGCCACCACGATCCCTCTCTTCCCGCCGAGCGCTGAAAGGGCGGCCAACACGCCGAGCCCTGTGCCATGTTTCAGCAACAGGTCCACGACGAGAAGCTGCCATGCCTCTTCATTCGCCTGGAGCCAGGCCACAGCTTCGGTCTCGGAGAGCGCAGTACCTATTACCTCGGCCTGCAAGTAGCCCTCGAGCACAACCTTGAGGCTGTCTTGGATCAATGGCTCGTCTTCCACAATAAAAACGGCAAGCGTCATTTTGGGGAGCCTCCTGCGGATATCGACATCGAATGCGGGGGCGCATTGCCAATGTCCTGTAGAAGGTCGTGCTTTCGAGGAGGCCCTGTTGTAGGTAGACACCGCGTCAGCTTGTTGGCGCAGCAGCCAAGCCCGTCCCGTTATCGTGCGTCCGACGCCTCCAGATCGGCAGAGCGCTGTGTCGAGTTCAACAGGGAACAAGCACGCATCCTCAAGGCCGCTTCGCCCTTGGCCGTCACCCGTATCACCGTGGCCTGACCGGAGTAAGTTGTTCGCCCTTGGTAGTGCATGAACGGCGGAAGATCTGCCTCTATCAGTCTTGCAGCGCGCAGCAAATCACATTTCTCGATGTCCTCGTGCACGTCGATGGTCACTGGCATATCTGCGGAGCAAAGCCGCTCGAGCAATTGCATGGGCATTGCAGATCCTCGCATCGATGCAGGTCGACGTCGCCGGTTGATGAACTCGCTTGCACCGCAGTGCCTAGAGGCGTCCCGTCAACAACAAGACGATCAGCACGAGCACGACGACGCCGAGAATGCCGCTCGGACCGTAACCCCAGCTGCGGCTGTGCGGCCATGACGGAAACGCCCCGATCGGCCGCGTAGCAGCCGCACGCTGCCGCTTCCAGGCCGCTGCGATCAAGCACCTTGAGATCGCCACGGTGGTAAGCAATCAGCCCGCTGTGCTGCAAGGCGTTGGCAGCCACGGTGATGCCCACGCGTCGCACGCCGAGCATGTAGGCCAGGAATTCATGCGTCACGCGAAAGCTGTCGCAGTGGGCTCGGTCCTGGCTCATCAGCAGCCACCGGGCCGGACGTGGGCCGATCTGATGGAAGCGAAGACATGCGGCCGAGGTTGTCAGCTGGGCCATCAGCACGTAGAGGTAGCGACTCAGCACGCGCTGCAAGGCCACGCTGCGTTCGAGCTCCTTGCGGAAGGCACCCGCGTCGACGCGCCATGCCGTCCCCGCACCTTGCACAACCGCACGCAGGGGCGTTGTGCCCACCCCCAGCACGATTTGCGCGCTCAGCATGCCCTCGCGCCCGACCCTCCCGACTTCGAGCTCAGGGCTGCCTCCGGTCAACGTCAACAGCGAAATAAAGCCTTCCGTGGGGAAATAGGCGTAGCGCGTGTACTCGCCGGGCGAGCAGAGCACGTCGGCCAAGATCAATGGAATGGGTTCGCAGATGGCGAGGAAGCGCCGCCGGTCCTTCGCGGGAAGCAGTTCGATCACATGGTTCTCGACGGCGGTCAATCTCGCCCTCCGGTGCGTTGGCAGTCCGAACAAGTCTGCAACCGTCGTCAAAGTCGTGGGATCGAGCGAAGCGCACTCGCCTAGACTTGGGGCAGCGTGGTGCCGCCAGCGGCGCAACCGGGAGGCGTTGCCGCCCGCCCTGGATCGTGCTGAGCGCGCACACCTGATCAAAGCCATTCGCCGGAGACGAGCATGAAGTCCGCAGGACTGAAGGGAACCATCGGGATCGAACTCGTGCATGAAGCGCTTCATGCCGCGCAGCTTCGCAACATGGAGATCACCCATGTCCTTGAGCTCGCCAAGCTGGATCGCGAGTTGCTGAATTCTCCTCGCGCGCGCATCTCCGCAGCGGCGTATTCGCGCATGTGGGTCGCGCTTGCCGATCTGATGGACGACGAATTCTTCGGCTTGGACAGCCACGGGCTTCGGCGGGGAAGCTATGCGCTCATGACCCGTGCCGCTGTCAGCTCGCACAACCTCGAACACGCCCTGCGCCGCATTCTCAGATTTCTTCGATCGACGCTGGACGATTTTCGTGGCGAGTTGATCCGTACGGAAAGCGAAGCTCGCGTGATCCTCCACGACGGCGGCGTGCTGCGCCGGCTGTTCGGCTACGGCACCTGGTTCATCCTCGTGCACGGCCTGGCATGCTGGCTTGTGCATCGGCGCATTCCCTTGAGCGAGATGCAGTTTCGGTGCGCGCCTCCCGCCGACGACAGCCACTACCGCACACGGTTTTGCGACAACGTGAGCTTCAATGCCAAGACCACGCACATCGTGTTCGCGAGCGACCTGCTGGACCTGAAGATCGCGGAGACGCCCGAGACGGTCGACAGCTTTCTGCGGGCGGCGCCAGCCAACCTGCTGGTTCAATACCGCAACGACGCCAGTACAAGCGCCCAGATCCGAAAGAGTTTGCGCAGCCGGATGCCGGACGAGTGGCCGGAGCTGGAAAAGATCGCTCGGGAATTACGCCTTTCCAGTACAACCCTACAACGCAGGCTGCAACAAGAAGGGTTGAGCTATCAACGGTTGAAGGACGACCTGCGCCGGGACATCGCCATTGACTTGCTCTCGAGCGCGTCGCTGACCGTGGCGGAGGTTGCCGCTCAGACTGGATTCCAGGAAACGAGTGCGTTCCATCGCGCCTTCAAGAAGTGGACTGGCGTCAGCCCCGGCACCTATCGCTCCTCCAGCAACACGACGCAGGAATGCTCACCGCGCCCGTAGCTCCCGTGTCCTGACGCCCCGCCCATATCGAGGCCGTTGGGCATGGGCACCGAAGAGTTGCAGAAATAACCTCCGGTCGACGCCGCACAAAGCGGCCAACACTAACGACAGGAGACAACATGCAACAAGTCGATGTGCACGCCTTGGCGGGTCGATCGCGCTTCAATGGATTCCACGGGCTCGTTCTTTTCTGGTGCGTGCTGATCCTCATCATCGATGGCTATGACCTGGCCGTCGTCGGGGCAGCGCTCCCGTCGATCATGAAAGACATGGGGGTCGATGCAACGAGCGCCGGCGTCATGGCCGGCTCCGCGCTGCTCGGCACGATGCTGGGGGCCATCTTTCTTGGCACCTTGGCGGATCGAATCGGGCGCCCTCGCATGATCGCGGTGTGCGTTGCGCTCTTCAGCCTTTTCACCGCTGCGGCCGGTTTGACCAACGACCCGATCAGCTTCAGCGTCGCCCGCTTCATCGCCGGCCTGGGCATCGGGGGCGTGCTCCCCATCGTGACGGCGCAGATGGGCGAATTCGCTCCATCGAATCTGCGCACACGCCTGGTGACTCTGGTGTTTGCCGGCTATTCAGTGGGCGGCATTCTTGTCGCCCTGACCGCCAAGCAACTCATCGAAGGCTACGGGTGGCAGTGGGTTTTCTACGTGGCAGGGCTCCCTGTGCTTCTGATCCCGCTCATCCTCAAGACGATGCCGGAGTCGCTGTCGTTCCTCGTCAAGAAGGGTGACCAACGACAGCTCAGGGCGATGGCGGCAAGGATTGCGCCTGAGCAGTTGCATGCAGTGGACGCCATCTACGGTGGATCGCCCACCGACAAGGTGCGCGCAGCACCCATACGCAGCCTGTTCGAGGAAGGCCGCGGGCTCAGCACCGTGATGATCTGGGTCGCATTCATGACGGGCCTTTTCGTGGTCTACGCGCTGAACTCGTGGCTCACCAAACTGATGGCCATGGCGGGGTACAGCCTCGGCTCCGCCCTGAACTTTGTGATCGTCTTCAACGTCGGTGCCATTGTTGGCGCGATCGGTGGAGGCCTGCTGAGCGACAAGTTCAATATCAAGCACGTTCTGATCGGCTTCTATGCCGTAGGTGCCATATCGCTGACCGCACTCGCCTATACGAAGTCGACCGAGCTGCTGTTCCTGGCCGTGTTCATCGTTGGTGCTTCCACGTTGGGCACGCAACTCCTGGCCTATGCATACGCCGGCGATTTCTATTCGCCCGCGACACGGGCGACGGGCGTGGGCTTCGCATCCGGCGTTGGCCGCATCGGCGCCATCGTCGCGCCGGTTCTGATCGGTTGGCTTGTCTCCTTGAAGCTTCCCATGGAGCAGAACTTCATGGCGATCGCGGTTGCCGGGCTTCTAGGGGCTATCGCCGTCACGTTCGTGAACCAGTCGCGAGCCGACTCGACGCGCGCCAGCGCCGTGAACGCATTGGCCAGCTAGCAAGCAAAAGCCCGCATCGGAATGTCCGTATACCCCACGCTACTGACGTGATCGGACATGGCCGCAAAGGCACACGGTGGATAGAGTGAACCGACAAGGCGCCTGCCGGTGAGCAGGCGCGAAGGAGACAAGAATTGCAAGCAACAGATCGTGGTTTCGTGATCACGGGTGCAGGTTCCGGCCTGGGCGCAGCGACGGCCCGACGCCTGGTGAGAGCAGGGGCTTCCCTCCTTCTTTTGGACCGGGACATTGCCGCAGCGCAAGCCCTTTGCGATGAGCTGGGAAAGCGGTCCATTGCAGTCCGGGCCGACGTCACGTCCGCGGCCGATGTCGAGAACGCGCTGAGTCTGTTCCGCGAAGCCTTCGGCGACTTCCACGGCGCAGTCAACTGTGCCGGGGTGGCGCCCGCAGAGAAGGTGCTGGGGCGCGAGCGCCCCCACGACCTGGATGCCTTCGCGCGCACGATCCAGATCAATCTTGTCGGCACCTTCAATGTTCTGCGGCTTGCGGCCGCGCAGATTGCGAAGAACAGCGCCGCAGAAGACGGCGAGCGCGGCGTGATCGTCAACACGGCGTCGGTTGCCGCCTTCGATGGCCAGATTGGCCAGGCGGGATACGCCGCCTCCAAAGGGGGGATTGCCGCCATGACTTTGCCCGTTGCAAGGGAACTCGCGCGCGTGGGCATTCGGGTGGTGGCCGTGGCGCCGGGGATCATGGAGACGCCGATGCTTTCGGCCATGCCGGCCGAGGTGCAGCAAGCGCTTGGGCAGATGGTGCCTTTCCCTCCGCGCTTGGGTCGTCCGGACGAGTTCGCGGGCCTGGTGCTGCACATCATCGAAAACCAGTACCTCAACGGCGAGGTGATTCGTCTCGACGGTGCGATCCGGATGGCTCCCAAGTAAGACAAGGATTTTCCGAATGAACCGAGTGACCGCGCCCGCGTTGAGCGCAGAAGTCCTGAGAGAAGCCGTGGATTGGGCCATCTCCAGTCGGCGCAGCGTACGGGCTTTCCTGCCCACGCCCGTGCCTTCCGAGGAAGTCGAAGCCATTCTCTCGACGGCGCGTTACAGCGCCTCCGGCATGAACATGCAGCCTTGGCGCGTGCATGTGTTGACCGGCGAGGCGAAGGCGAAGCTGTCCGAGGCTCTGGCCGAGCTCGACGACGACCCGGAAGGTTCGCGGGACCTTCAGGAGCCCTATGACTACTACCCGCGCGAATGGTTTTCCCCGTATATAGAACGGCGCCGAAAAGTCGGTTGGGACCTGTATGGCCTGCTGGGAATAGCCAAGGGCGACAAGGAGCGCATGCACAAGCAGCATGGGCGCAACTATCGCTTCTTTGACGCTCCCGTCGGGCTCTTCTTCACCGTGAATCGCGAACTCGCGGAAGGAAGCCTGCTGGACTACGGCATGTTCCTGCAGAGCGTGATGATCGCTGCGAGGGCGCGGAATATTCACACCTGCCCTCAGGCAGCGTTCCTCAAGTTTCACCGCCAGATCGCCGACTTCCTGGAGATTCCCGTAGGGCAGATGCTCGTGTGCGGCATGAGCCTTGGCTATGCCGACCCAGCTTCCATCGAGAACTCGCTCGTCACCGAGCGCGAGCCGGTGTCGACCTTCACGACGTTTCACCACACCGCCAAGGAGACAAGACCATGAGTGCGAAGTCCTATGGAACGGGCCTTGACCGCTGCGAAGCGAACCATGTGCCACTGACGCCGCTTGGCTTCCTGGATAGGGCCGCCCTCGTGCATCCGAAGCGCGTGGCGGTGGTGCATGGCGATCTGACGCGGACGTGGGAGCAGACACGCGAGCGCTGCTATCGCCTCGCGTCGGCACTTGTCGCGCGGGGCATCGAGCCGAGCGACACCGTCTCCGTCCTCGCGCCCAACACACCGGCCATGCTGGAAGCGCATTTCGGCGTGCCGCTGGCTGGTGCGGTCCTCAACGCCATCAATCACCGTTTGGACGCGGAGGGAATCGCGTTCATCCTGCGGCACGGCGAGTGCAGGCTGCTGCTGGTCGATCGCGAGTTCTCCGCTGTCGTCGCCGCGGCGCTGAAGAAGCTCGACCATCCGCCTTCGGTGATCGATATCGAAGATCATCTGGCACCGCCAGGCGAGCGCATCGGCGAGGCCGACTACGAATCGCTGCTCGCAAGTGGCGATCCGGATTTCGCGGGCCGCTGGCCGTCTGACGAGTGGCAGCCCATCGCCCTGAACTACACCTCCGGCACGACTGGCGATCCCAAGGGCGTGGTCGTCAGCCACCGCGGCACTTACCTGATGAGCCTGCTCCAGAACACGAACTGGGCCGTTCCCCGGGCGCCGAGGTATCTGTGGACGCTGCCCATGTTCCATGCGAACGGCTGGTGCTTCACGTGGGCCATCACGGCAGCAGCCGGCACGCATGTCTGCCTGCGCCGGGTGTCCGCCGAAGCGGTGCTGCAGGCGATCGACGTGCACCAGGTCGATCATCTCTGTGCCGCACCGATCGTCATGGCCATGCTGGCGGACTCTTCGCGGCACACCAGGTTGAGCCGGCCGGTGCGTGTACTGACCGCCGGATCGCCTCCGCCGATCTCCGTGCTGGACGCGGTGTTGGCCATGGGCTTCGACGTGGAGCATGTCTTCGGCATCACAGAGGTATCCGGCACGCCGGTGAGCTGTGTCTGGCAGGACGGGTGGGACGACCTCCCGCCGGCCGATCGAGGCAAGCTCAGAGTGAGGCAGGGCGCGAGGGCCGCCATGTTCGAAGGCCTCATGGTCGGCGACGCGGACACGCTCGATCCTGTTCCTCGGGACGGCAAGACCGTCGGTGAATTGATGCTGCGCGGAAACACGGTGATGATGGGCTACTTCAAGAACGAAGCGGCCACGCGCAAGGCACTCGCGGGCGGCTGGTTCCGCACCGGCGACGTCGCGGTGCTCCATGAGAACGGCTATGCCCAGATCACCGACCGTTCGAAGGACGTGATCATCTCGGGCGGAGAGAACATCTCGTCCGTCGAAGTCGAAGACGTGATTCATGGACATCCAGCGGTGCTGCACGCCGCCGTGGTCGCTCAGCCAGACCCGAAATGGGGCGAAGTCCCTTGCGTCTTCATTGAACTGCGAGCCGGCGTTGCAGCACCGACCGAAGAGGAGATATTGAATTTCTGCCGCGAACGCCTGGCCCACTTCAAATGTCCGCGCCGCGTGGTGTTCACAGGCCTCCCCAAGACCGCGACCGGAAAAATCCAGAAGTTCCGATTGCGCCAGGAAGCGGGAAGCACGGAAGCCATCACCAGGTTGGCAACTCATGATTGAGTGCATGCCGGCGGTGGGCCCCGCGATCCAGGCTGGGTACTGCTTCTCGCGCGTCCATCGCTTCGATGACGAGCAGGTTCGCACGTTTGCACGGGCAGCGGGGGACGAGAACCCGCTGCACCACGACGCAGACTTCGCGCGCAACACGCGATTCGGTGGACTGATCGCGAGCGGGGCGCATACGACCTCACTCTTGATGGGCTTGGTCGGGTCTCACTTCGCCAAGAGGGGCCATGTCCTGGGCATGAGCTTTTCGGTCGATCTGCTGTATCCCGTATTCGCAACTGAGACCGTGACCCTGGCGTGGGTCGTGACATCCACATCGGCCGCCGCCCGCCGGAAGAACGGAAGCGTTCTCGAACTGGAGGGTTCGATGAAGGACGCGAATGGGCGGGTCAGCGTGCTCGCGTACGGCAGGGTCTTGTTCGATCCGGAACTCTAAGTCGAGGTCACGCCCCGAGGGGTGACCCGTTTCGCTCGGGCAAGCAGGCGCCTGCCCATTCTTAAAACGAGCTATTGGAGACAGAAATGATCAATCTAGATGGGCCCTCTCGCGCTTGGCCAGGGGCCGCTGCCAAAGCACATCGTGCAAGCAAATCGGCTCCTGGACGCCCTCTGAAGAAGGCAGCCGCGCTCTTGCTGGTGGCACCCCTTTTGTTGGTTGCTTGCGGTGGCGGTTCTTCGGGAGCAGCGCCTGCGGTGCCAGTGGTGGCCAAGTCGGCCGAGGCCGCGTGCATGGAGTTGCAGGGCCAGGCTTTCGAAGGTGCTGTCGTTGCCAAGGCGCAGTTTTTTCCGAAGGCGGGAGCAGTTCCCGAGAACTGCCTCGTACGCGGCGAGATGCCCAAAGATCTGGCCTTCGAAGTCAGGATACCAACGGCGTGGAACCATCGGACCGTCTTCATGGGGGGCGGCGGATTCGATGGTGTGATTACCGCCAGCGCGTCCAGCCCGGGCGTGGCCGAGAGGGGTTATGCCACGATCGCGACGAACCACGGGCACACCGGGTCGAGCCTTGAGGGAAGTTTCGCCCTGGATGCCGACATGCTCAACGACTACGCGTACCTGGCGGTGGCACGGGTGCTTCCTGCGGCAAAGGCGATCATGAAGGCCCGCCTGGGCAGCGCAGAAGTCGCCGGCGCGAAGATGGTGTACGAAGGTTGCTCCGGCGGTGGACGCCAAGGCCTGATCCAGGCGCAACGGTATCCAGACGCGTTCGACGGCGTCATTTCGCGCGCACCCGCGAATGCCTACACGCCACAGTTCCTCTACTACCAAAAGCAGATGAAGCAGTTAGCCAAGCCCGGCGCAGCCCTGAGCAAGGCGAAGGTCCAGACCATTGCCAATGCCGTGATGGGCCAGTGCGACGGACTCGACGGGCTCAAAGACAATGTTATCGGTCGGCCCGACCTTTGCACGTTCAACCTGTCCGCGCTCAAGTGCACAGGCGCCGAGTCGGATTCGTGCCTGACGGATTCCCAACTGGAATCGGCCAGGACGATGTACGAGCCCACCAGCGTGGCAGGGGGGCGCTACAAATGGCCGGGATTTCCCTTTGGAGGAGAAACGGCCGACCCGGCGCTTCTGCAAGCCTGGGGTGGACTCGGCCCGATGCTGCTTGGCGGCGACTTCATGAAGTACTTCGTCGCCCAGAGCGCGACCGCGGATCCCCTGCAGATCGACCCGGCGCAGTACACATCGCGTCTCGACTATCTCGTCGGCTTGATCGATGCGGTGAACCCGGACCTCTCGCGGTTCAGGGCACATGGGGGCAAGTTGCTGCTTTGGCATGGCCTGACGGATTGGTTGATCACGCCGCATAACACCACGGACTACTACAACAAGGTGATTGCCTCGGCGGGTGGCCAGACCGCGGCGGACCAATTTGTCGAGTACTACCAGGCGCCTGGCGTCGATCACTGCGCCAACGGGCTCGGTGTCGGAAAAGGCGCTGACCAGGTTGACCTGGTCGGGCCCATGTTCGACTGGGTCGAAAAGGGCGTGAAGCCGGCGAGCAAGAAAATCGTAGCGACCAATAGCTTGGCAGCGCCGGGGACCAAAGCCATGCAACGCCCGCTCTGCAAGTATCCGCAGTTCGCAAAGTACAACGGTAGCGGCGATCCAGACGCTGAATCAAGCTTCATCTGCACGCCCCCGTAGCCACCCGATCAGCCATTCGGCCGCAACCCTGACCCGGCGGGGGCGGCAGAAATCTTTGGCTAACCAGCGGCTGTTGATTGGAGTGAACCCCTGGGGCTGGACCACTGGGGTAAATCAGAGCTGACTACGCTGGCCGGGCCTTCAAAGGGATGTCTACTACGGCCTTGGCTACCTGCGAGCCAATGTCGCAGAGAAGAAGCATGAAGCACTCGCCTGCGACATCGACCGCGCACAAGGCCTCATGTGCGGAGAGACCTGGGGCGCCGACCGTTAGCGCAGGAGGTGTCAAGCACGCACCTGCGGCAGGACTGGTGTCCCCCAATTCGCCGCCTGCCACCTCTACTCCCCCGGCAAGCGAAGACCGTCACTTGCCAGACTTGGGTAGCCGCTGCGGGCACCCGCGCCGCACCAGGAACCGATGATTCCTGACGCGGCGTCCCCTCACCACTTCATGCGCAGCCCGATCGAGCCCTGCAGGGAGGTCTTCACATCCGTTGCGCCGCCCGAGGCCCACAGCTTGCCGACTTCGCCGTAGATGCTGGTGGTCTGGTTCAGCGCCAGGGTGAGGCCGCCGGCCAGTTCGCTGACAGTGGAGCCGGTGCGGCTCGTGATGTCGGTCGTGGCGGCAGGTCCGATGAAGCGGGCGACGTCGGCGCCGCCGCTCGCCTTGTAGATGTTGAAGCGGCCGTACGGCTGCAGCGTGCCGAGGCTCGTGGAGATCTCGCCCTTCACGCGCACGCCGACGCGCGCGATCCAGCCGTCGTCGCTGTCCTGCCGCACGTTCGCACCGGAGATCGCGATGTCGTCCAGGCTGAGGTGCTGGCGAATCAGCTGCAGTTGCGGCTCGATCTTCCAGCCGCTGTCGCCCATTGCGAATGCCTGGCCCACTTCGATGGATGCCGTCAGGCTGTCGCCCTTGCCCGAGCTGCGCTGAGTCGACAGCGGCTCCACGGTGTAACGGTGCCGCCCGGCCTGCAGCACGGCGTCGGCGTAGAAGCCCGAGTCGGCAGTCCAGGTGCCGTAGGCGCCCAGGTACTGGCTGCGCAGGTCGTTGGAACCGACGGCCAGGTTGGCGATACCACTCGCAAAGCCGCTGACCCTGACGCTGCCGTCGAGCTGGCCGACGTACACGCCGGCACGCCAGTTCGATGTGGCGAACAGATCGGTGCCGGCCTGGAAGCCCTTGACGTTGCCCTTGCTGTGCGGGTCGACGGTGCCTTGCTGGCGGATGTCGATGTCGGTGGCGATCACGCGGCCCCAGGCGCGGCGCTCGGTGTCGGTCGATGCTGCGGCGCTTGCCTTGACATCGTCGTCGCCGATGCGTTGGTGCAGGTTGCCGATCATGGCCAGATCCGCCTGGCGTACCTGGCTGGGCAGCGCGGAGAGCAACGGGACTTCGGCTCGGTAGGCCGGCACTTGCACGGCGCTCGTGCCGGTACCGCCCGTTGTGCCGCCCGTCGATCCGCCCGTGCCCGTCGTTGCCGTGGTGGTCGATCGCAGGTACCAGTTCTCGCCGGCGCCGCTGGCGTCGGCGGCATACAGGCGGTACTCGTAGGCGCCCGCATCCACGTGGCCGCCCGCGAGCGAGAACGCATCCTTGGTAGTCTGCGCGGTGGTGGTGGCGCCGCTGAGCGCCGAGACCACTTCGATGCCGTTGCCCGTGGTCAGCGCGCCCAGGCCACCGAGCTGGGTGATCTGCACGCTGGTCCTGCCGCTGGCCGAGGCGCTTGCACCGTTGAGCACCAGCCGGTCGCTCACGCTGGTGCTGTCGCCCAGGAAGGTGCCCAGCCGCAGCACGCCGTTGTTGCCCACATAGGCGCCGTTGACGGTGAGGGTGGTGCCTGGTGTGGTGCCTACCAAGGTGACAGTGCCGCTGTTGGCGAGCGAGGCAACCGTCTGGCTGAAGCCTGCAAGGTCGAGCGTGGCGCCGCTTTGCACGGTGTGCGCCGAGGCTGCGCTGAAGGTGCCGGCGACGCCGGCTTTCAGGGTGCCTTCGGCCACATCGGTCGCGCCGGTATAGCTGTTGGAGCCCGAGAGCGTGAGGGTGCCGCTGCCGATCTTGGTGATGAAGCCGCCGCCGGTGATGTTGCCGCTGAGCGTGGCGCTGAAGCTGCCGGTGTCGATCACCGGGTCGTTGTTGCCGGTCAGCACCACGGCGTTGGCGAGGTTCAGGCCATCGGCCGCGAAGCCGAGCGTGGTGCCGTCGTCCATCGCCAGCGTGCCGGTGCCCAGCGCCAGGTTGTTGCCGACGTTCAGCCGGCCTTGCTTGAGCGCGGTGCCGCCGCCGTAGCTGTTGGCCGCGGTGAGCGTCGTGGTGCCGGCGCCTTCCTTGACGAGCGAGCCGGTGCCGCTGATGGTGCCCGACAACGTGAGCGCGTCCGAGCGGTTGATGACCAGCGTCGCGTTGTTCAGGACGTTGCCCACGATGCTGCCCGTGGTGCCGCCGTTGCCGAGTTGCAGCGTGCCGGCACTGATGACGGTGCCGCCGGCGTAGGTGTTGTCGGCGGTGAGGATCGTCGTGCCCGTGCCGGCCTGCACAAGCGCGCCGGAGCCGCTGATGGTGCCCGACAGCGTCAGCGCGTTCGAGCGCTGGACGGTCAACGTCGCGTTGTCGACGATGTTGCCTTTTACCGAGCCGGTGGTGCCGCCGCTGCCAAGCTGCAGCACACCGGCGCTGATCGTGGTGGTGCCGGTGAAGGCCTGGTCCTGCGTCAGCGTGAGCGTGCCCGCGCCGGTCTTCTCGATGCCGCCCGTGCCGCTCACGAGGCCGGCGTAGGTTGCGTTGTCGGGCTGGGCGAAACGCACGAGCCCGTTGTCGGTGATTGCTGCCGGCGCGAATTGCGCGCTGCTTTGCAGCACACCGCCCGAACCGACGGTCATGCTGCCCGTATAGGTGCTGGCATTGGCGCCCAGGATCAGGGTGCCGCCATTGACGGTCGCGCTGGTAATGCCCGATGACGGCAGCGCCACATTGAAAGTCCAGACCCCGGCATTGCTCTGCAGCGTCTGGAACCCGGCCAGGGAAAGCGGTGCAAACGTCGAGGCGCCGCCGTCTTCGCTTTCGAGCGTGAGAAGGTTGGCGCCGCCTCCACCGCTGATGTTGCCGGTGATCGAGGAGCCCGTGTAGGCATGCAACGCATCGTTGCCGTTTGCGAAGTTGAGCGACCCGATGACGCTGCCCTTGTTGGTGAAATCGACGGCAGAGGTGCCATTGGCACCGAACACCGTGGCGGTGCCGGGGTTGCTGCTGCCCGCCACATAGCCCGCTTCCATCGTGCCGGTGTTCACGATGGTGTTGTTGCCGGAGTTCGCCTGGAACCAGATCGCCGCATGGGTCGATCGCACGGTTCCGTGATTGATGATCGTGTTGCCGCTGCCGACGGGGTTGATGGCCTCCGAATTGCCGGCGCTTCCATCCGCGAAGACGTTGGCGCCTTGCTCGATGGTGATGGTGCTGTTGCTGTTGAACTCGACGGTGTTGGCGCCGATGCCGCCTGGGTACGGACTGTTTCCGTTGGTGGAGCTGTTCTGGACCGTGGCGCCGCTGCGAACCGTGATGGTGGCATTGTTGCCAAGGCTGATCGCGGAGCTGTTGCCCGTGCTGACCAATGCACCCGACTGGACATCCACCGAGGTGTTGTCAGCCGTGGCCGGTCCCGTCCCGACGGTCGTGCCTTGCGTTCCTCCCGCCGAACTGCAGGCGATGGCCGCACCCGTGGCCACGCAATCCGCCGCGGCCGGCATTGACACCGTGGCCAGAGCCAGTGTCACCGCTGCGCCTGCCGCGCTCACAGTGGCGCGAGCCTTCGCATGACCACGACTCAATTCAGAAGCTACTGTCCATGCTGCGAGAGCATCGTTCCACACGATTCGAAAGACTTTGTTCATGATGTTCCTGGTTGATTCCGCCGCCGCGGAGTAGCGACGCAATCCAAGCCAAGATCAGGGAGAACGGCCCTTGCCGAACAAGCCCTCAGTACTGGAGCGTCTAGCGTGAGGGCGCGAGCATATGTAACAAGTGGTCGCGCGGGGCGATGCTTTGTTAACTCTAGTTAACTTTTATTAACTAGTTCACACATATAACGGGATTTCGCTTCAAAACCTTGTTGCCTGGGCCCGACAGGGCTTGGAGGACGACGTCGATCATGGTCCTCAATACAACCCCGTCAGACGGAGCGGAGACAGGCGAGGGCCGACACACCAACCGACGTGAACATCATTGCGCGTGCGCGGCAACTGATACCACGGCACGCAGACCGAGCAGGTAGCTGTCCACGCCAAAGCCGCAGATCTGTCCTTTCACGATCTCGGCGAATACCGAGTGATGGCGAAACGTCTCGCGCGCGTGGATGTTCGACATGTGCAGTTCGACCACAGGCACGGTGAGGATCGCCAGTGCGTCGCGAATGCCGTAGCTGTAGTGCGTCCAGGCACCGGCGTTGATGAGCACCGCGTCCACGCCCTCGGTGAAGCCGCGGTGGATGCGCTCGCACATCGCGCCTTCGCTGTTGGTCTGGAAGCTCTCGACCTCGGTGCCGAGTTCCCTGCCAAGTGCCTGCAACTGCGCATCGATCTCCGACAACGTCACCGTGCCGTACTGCTTCGGGTCGCGCTTGCCGAACATGTTGTGGTTGATGCCGTGCAGCATGAGGATCTTCATGGGGGTCGTCTCCTGCTCGTCGGGTCAGACCAGGGGAATGGTCATGCGGTCGATAAGGCTGCGCGTGTCGGGCCGCACGCCGCGCCACCACAGGAAGGCTTCCGCAGCTTGTTCCACCAGCATGCCGACGCCGTCGGCCAGCTTCGGCACGCCGGCGTTCTGCGCCAGCCGCAGGAAGGGCGTCAGGCCCTTGCCGTAGGCAAGCTCGTAGGCCAGCTTCGCACCCTGCAGCGCCTGCGCGGGCAGGGGCGGCAATTCGGCCCTGAGGCTCGCGGAGGTGCCGTTGATGACGATGTCGAATCGCTCGCCTGCCAGATCGCCGTAGCCGCAGCCTTGCACGCGGCCGTGCCCGGCGAACTGTTTTGCCAGGTCGACGGCCTTGGCCTGCGTGCGGTTCGCCAGCACTACCACGGCTGGTTGTCGCGCGAGAAACGGCTGCAGTGCGCCACGCACCGCACCGCCCGCGCCGAGCACCAGCATGCGCGCGCCCTCGAGCGGGAAGCCCAGGTTGCGCTGGATGTCGTTGGTCAGGCCCACGCCGTCGAAGTTGTCGGCAAGGATGCGGTCGCCATCGAACTTGAGCGCGTTGGTGGCGCCTGCGAGTTCGGCGCGTTCGAGCCGTTCAGTGGCCAGTGCATAGGCCTGCAGCTTGAACGGGGCGGTGACGTTCATTCCGCGCCCGCCCGCCTTGCGAAATGCGTGCACGTCGTCGGCGAAGCGCTCCAGCGAGCCTTCGATCGCGCTGTAGTCGATGTCCTGGCCGGTCGCCTGCGCGAAGCTGCCGTGGATCATCGGCGACTTGGTGTGTCCTATCGGGTTGCCGATCACGGCGTACTTGTCGGTCATCGCTGTTTCCTTACTTGCTGTAGAGCACGCCGTCGGCCTGCATGTTGACGATCTGCGCGGCGTCGAAGCCGAGGCTGGCCGCGATTTCCGCGTTGTGCTCGCCCAGTTCGGGCGCCACCTGCGTGATCGAGGTGTCGCAACCCGACATGTGGAAGGGCAGGTTCGGCAGGCGGATCTTTCCGAGCACTGGGTGGTCTTGCTCGATCACCATGCCGCGCGCGCGGATCTGCGGGTCGGCCAGCACTTCATCGATGCGCTGGACCTTGGCGGCAGGCACGTCGATGCCGTCCAGCATCTTCAGCATCTGCGCGACCGGCCGCGCAGCAACCCACGGCTTCACCACTTCGAGGATCCCGGCGCGATGGGCATTGCGCCCGGCCGAGGCGTGCAGCCGCTTGTCGCCGCCGAAACCCGCGGGGCCGCCGTTCTGCTCGACCAGCGCGGCAAAGCGCTTCCAGGCGTCGTCCACCTGCGCGGCGATCACGAGGTCGCCGTCCTGCGCGCGGAACACGCCGTAGAGCGTGGAATTGGGCATGTCGTGCCCGGTCTGCACCGGCACCTCCTGTCCGTTGGAGAGCGTGTAGCACTGCACCGCGTACTCGTGCATGGACACCAGCGTGTCGTACAGCGCCATGTCGATGTGCTGCCCGCGGCCGGACTTCACGCGCCCCAGCAGCGCGGCATTGATTGCGGCGACCGCATGGATGCCGGTGTACATGTCGCCGAGCGAGATGCGCAGCAGCGGCGGCGCCTCGCCCGGATTGCCGACCATCTGCATGATGCCGCTCTTGGCCTCGGCGATGAGGCCGAAGCCGGCGCGGTGCGAGTCGGGGCCGGTGTGGCCGTACGCCGAGATCGAGCAGTACACCAGGCCGGGGTTGGTCTGCGCGAGTTCGGCATAGCCCAGGCCCAGCTTGTCGAGCGCGCCGGGGCGATAGTTCTCGACGAACACGTCGGCGCTGTCGACCAGCTTCTTCATCAGTGCCCGGCCGCGTGGGTCCTTCGTGTTCACGCTGAGCCCCTTCTTGCCCATGTTCTGCTGCAGGAAATAGCCGCTGTGGTCGCCGACGAACCACGCATGCTGACGTCCTGCATCGCCCGTGCCGGGACGCTCGACTTTGATGACTTCGGCACCGAGCGCGGCAAGGCAGCGGCCGACATAGGGCCCGGCCAGGAAGTGGCTGTAGTCGACGACGCGGAAGCCGGCCAGCGGCAGCGCTTGTTTCGGCGACGTGCTCATGCCGGCTTCCTCGGCACCATCACGCGGTGCTCGCCCTTTTGCACGACCTCGTCGCGCTGGTTGATGAGTTCGGACGGCAGCACGAGGATGCCCCAGCCCGGCTTGCTCTTCGATTCGCGCTTGCTGCCGACGTGGAATTTCACGCGCACCGTGTCGCCGAGCTTGATGGGGCCGACGAAGCTCCATTCCCAGCCGAGCGACATGCCCGGCATGAAACGCATGTCGCTCTTCGTCTTGAGCCCGTCGGCCACCGACAGGCCGAACAGCCCGTGCGCCACGCGGGTGCCGAAGGGCGTGGTGCGTGCATAGGCTTCGTCGGTGTGAACGGGGGTGTGGTCGCCGGTGAGGTCGGCATACGCCATCACGCGAGCCTCCGTCACTTCATAGGGCGGGCTGGTGCACTCCTGGCCGACGACGGCGTCGTCCCAGTACTTGTCTTCGATGGTCAAGGTGGTCATTGGTGTGTGTCTCTGTATTGGGGGAGCGGCTCTTCAGGCGCGGGGATCGATGGCGAGCGCGCGTGCCACGGCGCCGGCGCTGGCCTGGATGAATTCGACGGCCAGGCCGTCCGGCAGGCGCAGCCAGTTGCGGCCCTGCGGCATTTCGGTCACGCCGAAGGCCTGTGCGGCGGCGAGTGCGGCTTCGAGGTCTTCGCACATCACGCCGAGATGGCCGAGGCGGCCTTCAGGCCCTGCGTAGTCGGGCTTGGCCATGAACTGCATGCCGCCGAGGGTCCAGTACTGCACCGGCTCTTCGAGCGTGCCCTGCACTTCGCGCATCGTCATGCCGCAGACGTCGTGGAAGAACTTGATGTGCCAGTGGATGTCCTTCACCCAGATGGCGACGTGCTCCACGTAGGCGCGCGGCGTGCTCATTTCGCCTCCAGCCGGCGTTCGATGCCCTTGATGGCGGCCACCAGCGTCTGGTTCACCGGGGTCGGCACGTTGTGTTCGCGCCCGGCGCGCACCACCGCGCCGTTGATGAAATCGATCTCGGTGATGGAGCCTTTCTCCAGGCTCTGCAACATGGAGGTCTTGAACTCGTAGGGCAGGCCTTCGGCGGCCATCACCCATGCATCGCGCGGAGACTGGATCGACAGCTTCACGCCGATGGACCGCGCGACGGCCATGGCCTCGGCCACGGCGGCGATGGCCGTGGCCTCGATCTCGGGCACTGCGTAGAGGCTGCCGTACACCTGGCCCGTGATGCCGCTCAGCGCGCCGGTCGAGACGTTGATGAGCAGCTTGTCCCACATCACGCCCAGGATGTTGTCGCTGACCTCGCAAGGGAGTTCGGCGCGCTCGAACTCGGCTGCGATGGCCCTGGTGCGTTCGCTCGCGTTGCCGTCGAGTTCGCCGATGACCGTGCGCTTGCCGCGCGTGCCGGCAATGATGTGGCCCGGGCCGAGCAGGACGCCGCCGACGTAGGTCTTGCCGGCCAGCACGTGCTCGCGGCCGGCGACGTCGGCCAGGATTTCCTCGTGGCCCATGCCGTTCTGCAGTGACATCAGCGCGGTGTCGGGTCCGACGATCGACAGCGCGCCTTCGATGGCCGAGCGCGTGTGGAAGGACTTGACCAGCACGATCACCAGGTCGGCCGGCGGCAGACCCTTGATGCTGGTCGATGCGCACACCTTGACGCGGCGTTCCGAGTCGCCTTCCTTCATGAGGAGGCCGTCGCGCTGGATGGCGTCGACGTGCGCCTGGAACGGGTCGATGAGTGTGACGTCCGACCCGCCGGCGGCGAGCGTGCCGCCGATGGCACAGCCGAGGGCGCCGGCGCCCAGGAAGTAGATTTTCATGCCTGTCTCTTGAAGGAGTGTTTCGAAGGGATGCGTCGAAGATAGGGTTCGACGAACATTTCGTCCATGACATGGAGCGAATGGTCTACATTCCGTTTTGAAATGAATGCGGACGACGACAACCTCGATGCGAGCGCGGGCCTGCTCAGCCTCAAGCTGCTGCGCCTGTTCGACCTGATCTACACCACGCAGAGCGTGACGCGCGCGGCCGACCAACTCGGCCAGAGCCAGCCGACGGTGAGCAACTGGCTGGGCCGGCTGCGCAGGCATCTGGGCGACGAGCTGTTCGTGCGTACCGCGGCAGGCATGCAGCCGACACCGCGCGCGGAAGAACTGATCGTTCCGGCGCGCGAGGCCCTGGCGGCGCTGCGCCGCGTGGCCGCGCCGCCGGAAGTGTTCGACCCGTCGAGCGCGACGCGGCGCTTTCGCATCTGCATGACGGATGCCAGCCACATCACGCTGCTGCCGCAACTGCTGGCGCACGTGCGCGCCGTGGGCCCCGGCATTCGCCTGGAGGCTGCGCGCATCGACGAGCAGACCGGGCAAGCGCTGCAGTCCGGCCAGGCCGACCTCGCGATCGGGCTGGTGCCCTGGCTCGAATCAGGCTTCTACCAACAGGTGCTGTATCCGCAGGATTGGGTATGCCTGGTGAATGCACGGCATCCGCGCGTCGGCTCGAAGGGCATAGGCCTGCGCGACTACAAGGCCGAGGCGCACATCGGCATCGTCGGCGGTACGGGCGTGCAACTGCTGGAGGCAGCGCTGCTGCGGCACCGCGTCGAACGGCGCATTCTGCTGGAGCTACCCGGCTTCCTGGGCCTGGCCGCCATCGTCTCGACCACCGACCTCGTCGCCACAGTGCCCCGCCAGATCGGCGAGACGCTGGCCCGCACCAATGGGCTCGCCGTGTTCGATTGCCCGGTGCCCGTGCCGCCCTTCACCGTCAAGCAGCACTGGCACGCGCGCTACAACCAGGACCCGGCGAATCGCTGGCTGCGCGGTTTGTGCGAACGGCTTTTTGCCAAGAAGTCGAACGCGCGTAAATAGAGGATCGAGCCTGTCGACGGCCAGGGTGAAAAGCACGATGCGCTTTTGAGCGCCTGCTCCGGGCGATAGCTTCAACCCGGAGCGCGGTGAACGAAGTGGCCTTGATGGTGCGACCCGGCGGCACGACCGAATGGCATTGCGAGACCGACCTGGGCCCGATCACCGTCGCCCCAAGACAACCCGAGTGGCCGATCAAGCTCGTGAGCGCCATGACCGAGCGCGTTTCGACGACCACGTTGGGCAGCGCAAGGTTCTGCCGCGCTGCACGTTTCGCCGTTTCGGAGAAATCCAACCGTCGCTTGGGCGGCACGCTCCACTGTTGGTCAAGACAGAGTCGCATCACCTGATCAATGCATTCACGCGTTGTCAGGCGAGCACCCCTCGCGAGACATCGAGCGAATCAGCTTCGCGCTTCCGGGGATGTCAGGTGCCGTTCGGCGTGTTGCGTGAGCGGCTCGCCGACATGGCTGTGGAGAAGCTCAGTCATCGGGATTGAGTGCCAGCATCCAGTGCATAGCGTTCAGAGGCTGCGCGCACGTGTGAGAGAACAACGCCATTCCTATGAAAAATGAGTGAGTGAATCTCGATTTTCGACGCGTTCAAAAAGCAAGGGATGAAGTCTTGGCTGCTCTACTCCGTCGATCGCTGCATCGTGAATGGAGCGCCTTGTAATGCACAAGTGTTGGTTGATGTTAGGCCTGATGCGCCGGTATTTCCTTTTTTGTCGGACTCCACTTAAGAGCTGGCCATAACTTGTCACACGGTGAATCCGAAGCGACGCTCCGCGTCACTTTCCGGGATCAATTGGCGCGTTCTTCTCCGGCGGGGGTCTGAGGCATGAATCGTGCGCCTCATGGCGTGGTCGGCGAGTGCATCCGGGCGCGAGCCTGCGACATGCATGCTGGCCATGCACGACGAAAGTATTCCCCCGCATGCGAAGTACGCAACGCGTGCGGCGGCTGGTTCTCTTCAATCTCAAAAAAACATTCCCATGATGATGTTCCTCCGAGGATGCGTTTCCGCACTGATGCTTTTGGTGCTCCTGTCTGGCTGCGGCGGTGGGGGTGGCGGCAACCAGGGCAGTGGCCTGGCCGGCCTGTCCGGTCTGGGCGGTGGCAGTCAAGGCAGCAATGGCACCGGCCAAAGTGGCGGTGGCACAGGCGGCGCGAGCGGCACTGGGGGCGGCACAGGGGGCGGCACAGGGGGCGGCATAGATGGGGGCACTTCGCCCGTCGCAGCGACCACAGCACTGGTGACCAGGCTCGGCAAGCCCGCCCGGGTGCTGTTCGGGCTCGGCTCCGGTTCCATCGACGAGATGAAGAAACAGGACATTCACCCGGACATCGTGGACACCTACCTGGTAGGCACTGGCGCAGGCGCCTGGCCTACCTGGAACAGTCCCGACGGCGCGTACCTCACATACACCGCGCAGGCCAAGCAGGCCTACGGCGCGATTCCGATGTTCACGCTCTACCAGATGCAGGGCGATCTGAGCGGCATCAACGACGCGGCCTTCATGAACAAATACTGGGGGCAGACGCGGCTGATGTACCAGCTCATTGCGGACCTGCGCGGGCCCGTTCTGATCAACCTGGAGCCGGACTTCTGGGGATTCCTTGCGTTGAAGAGGCCCGACCACGACGCGACGCAAATTCCGGCCGTCGTGAACAACCAGCCGGAATGCGCCGGGCTGCCGAACACCGCCGCGGGCCTCGGCCAATGCCTCGTGCAGATGGGCAGGCAGATCGCGCCCAAGGCGCTGGTGGGATTCCCGCCCTCCTTCTGGAGCGGCACCGCTGCCGAGATCGGCGCGCAGATGCGCGTGGTCGGGGCGGACAAGGCGGACTTCATCGTCGCCCAGACCAGCGACCGCGACGCGGGCTGCTGGGAAGCTGAATCGCCGCCCGACGAATGCAGGGGCCGAACCGGAACGTTCTACTGGGACGCAAGCAACAAGACCAGTCCGAACTTCCACGACTCCCAGAAGCAGATTTCGGACTACCGTGCCGCACTGGGCAATGGCCTGCCGATCCTGTGGTGGCAGACGCCGATGGGCGTGCCGTCCGACACGCCCGGCGGCACTGACCAGCACTACCGCGACAACCACGTCGACTACATGCTGCGCAATACCCAGGAGTACGGCGACACGCACACGTTCGCGATCGTCTTCAGCCCAGGAGGCAGCCACCAGACCTCCATCACCACCGATGGTGGCCAATTCGCCCGCCTGTCGGGCCAGTACCTTGCGCGAGGCGGTGCGGCCTTGAAGTAGCGATCGGACGCCGGAATCGCACTTGATCCGACGGCGACGTATTCGACCACCATGTATGTGGAAGGCGCCCCGGTTCTACATCCTCTTCCTGGATGAACACCAGGATCAGTCAGCCTCGCGAGCCGAAAAGCCTTCAAGGCGGATCGCGGGCTTATCAATGAAATCAGCGCCTCCAGGAAAGCTGGCGGCCCGTGCCGGGCTCCGCGACTTTTCTGCGCATTAACCAACGGCTCCCATGTTTGATAAAACTGATTTTGCTGCTGCGTTGCTCGTGTTGAGCGCGGTCGTGCTCCCGGGTTGCGGGGGCGGAGATTCGGAAAATTTCCAGGCAGGCGCTACGGTCCCTGTTGTCGCAGGGGGCACCCCGGAGGTCCCAGCTGTCGCGGGAGGCACGCCGGAGACTCCCGCCACCACGGGAGTCACCCCCGAAATCCCCGCCGCCCCGGGAGACAGCCCGGTGGCCCGCGTGATCAAGCATCCGGGCGTTGGTGTCACCCTCTCGGATCTCGCGACGCTCAAGGCATACGTCGACCAGGGCAGGGAGCCATGGACGTCCGGCTTCGAGCAAGTGGCGGGCAGTCCCATGTCCAGGCTCAGCTACGGAGGGCATGGCCCGTTCGCGAAAGTGAGCCGCGCCCCTGACGAGAATCTCTGGGCCTGGCGCAACGACATGGTCGCGATCTCGAATCTCTCGCTGATGTGGTACTTCACCCGTGACGAGCGATACGCGGAGAACGCGCGCAAGTTTCTGCTTGGGTGGGCCACCACCCAGACCGAGTTCTCGGGTCGCGAGTCGATGCTCGACCTGGGCGACTACGCGCTCCAGTTCGTGGGCGGCGCGGAAATCCTGCGCGCCACATGGCCGGGCTGGAAGGAGTCCGACACGGCGACGGTGAAGAAGTACTTCAAGGACGTCCTGATGCCGGCGGCGAACCCTTACGGCGAAAGCTCGTTCGGCGCCGCCAACAAGGGCGCACTGTCCCTCACCGCGCTTGGGCTGATGGCGATCTACAACGACGACATCGAGACATTGGACAAGGTCGTCTACCAGGTCCGCACGCTGGCCCACATCGGGCTGAGAAATTCCAACGACATCGGCATGCTCGGCGACTCGCTGCGCGACCAGGGGCATGCCTATGGGCAGCTCAAGTCGCTGACCATGCTCGCCGAGGCGCTCTGGAGCCAAGGCATCGACATCTATTCCGATTTCGACAACCGCCTGCTGGCCGCGGGTGAGTATTTCGCGAGAGTGAACGAGCGCGTGCCCACGGCAGCGCTTCCTTTCGGCACCACCGATCGCTACTACCTCACCGACGTCACCGGGCACGGCTGGGACGGTGCCAATGGCGGGAGCGTGGCGCTGACCCAGATCTATGGCGCCTACGTCCTGCGCAAGGGTCTCCAGGCCCCCTTCATCGCGCAGAGGCGCCTCCGGATGCCGGTGGACGGCAGCAGCTTCATGTTCCTCAAGGACGCCGACACGTCGAAGGCGACACCGCCGCCGGCGCTGCCCATTCCTTCGACCGCCTCGATCACCTCGGGATTCAGCAATGCCGACATCGGGGGCGCCAGCCCGGCCGGAACGGCCATCTACGCCGACGGCAAGTGGATCGTTCAGGGAGCGGGCAACGATATCTTGTGGGGCACCCAAGACGGTTGCCACTTCACCTACAAGGCCCTCGCCGGCAACAGCGCCATCATCGCGAAAGTCGAGTCAGTGCAGAACACCAGTCCGGTCGCAAGGGCGGGCGTGATGATGCGCACAAGCCTGGAACCAGGGGCTCCGCGCGCCTGGATGGCCATCGCCAGCAGAGGCGACGCCGGACAGAACATGCAGAAACTCGCCGTGTACGGTGGCTCGAACTATGGGACCAAAGCCATGGCTATCGCCAGCGCCACGGCCTCGTACTGGGTGAAGCTCGAGCGCATCGGGAACATCATCACCGGCTACGTTTCTCCCGACGGCACCAATTGGGCCGCCACCGATGTCGGCCGCATCGACGCCCCCGTTCCCGACACGATTTATGTCGGCCTGGTGGTCTCCTCGGTCGCCAATGGTGGCCTGAACAGTTCCACCTTCAGCAACGTGCAGATCACCGGCGGCGACGGTGGTGCGCCGAGCGTCATCCCGGCGGCGCCCGCCATGCTGCTGGCCTCGCCGGGCGATGGCACCGTCCCGTTGCGCTGGCAGGCGTCCTTCGGCGCCAACGGATACACGGTCGGCCGCTCCGAGTTCAGCGGCGGACCCTACGAGACCGTCGCGTCGGGCGTCACGGGCAGCAGCTATACGGACACCTCCGTGGTCAATGGCACCACCTACTACTACACCGTCACGGCGAGCAACTCCGCCGGAACGAGCGGCCGTTCTCCCATGGACAGCGCCACGCCGGCCCGTCCGATGGTGAACGTTGCCACCGGCGGCACCGCAAGCGACAGCGCGGGCAATGCGACCCAAGCGAAACGCGCCTTCGACCGGAACTCGCTGTCGCAATGGCTCTACGTGGGCACGACCGGCTGGCTGCAGTACGACCTCGGCCATACGGAGCGCGTCCAGCGCTATGCGATCACCAGCACCACCAACCCGGTCCCGCGCGATCCGAAGGACTGGCAGTTCCAGGCCTCCAACGATGGCGTCACCTGGACCACGCTGGACACGCAAAACGACCAGGTGTTTGACTACCGCCTGGAACTGAAGACCTATGCGATCGCGAATCCGGCCTCCTATCGCTACTACCGGCTCAACATCACAGCCAACAACGGCGACAGCACCCTCACGGATCTTTCCGAACTGGGGCTGTTCGTTTCCAAGTAGCCGTAATTAACCCGATGCGCGATGGACAGGCACGCCCATGGCACATCTCTTCCAGCTCCAAGCAATACGCCAAAAAATGCCGCAGATCTCAAGAAAAATAAGTGAGGTGTCCATTGGCAGATCGTCTCCAGTTGCATCGACGTTCCCCCGTAACTGGAATTGCGCGCGGCTCATCGCGATCGGCCTGCTGAGCACATGGGTCGCGGCTTGTAGCGGTGGGTCGTCGGGCACTTCGACAGAAGCACTCATTGCAGGCACACCCGCAACCGCACCTGCACCTGCACCTGCACCCGCGCTTGAACCCGCACCCGCCCAGGGCACCTCCTGGAAGAGCGTGAAGTTCGGCGGCATCGGCGTGATGGCGGCAGATCAGAACATCTATGGACGCATCTACGTGAGCGGCACCGGCCGGGGCGCGTTGTACAGCAACTGAACCCCGTCGCTTCATCCCCGCATCGCTCATGCGCAAGACCGTGCGGGGTGCTTCACATATCGACGCAGCGCTCGACTGCTTGTTCTTGCCGCCCTTCCAGTTGGCGATCTTGTGCCGGCCTTCAATGGCACTGAACACCTCCGCTTGCTGCCCTACGGAAGCTCCCGTGCGCTGACCGGATCGGCCGTCGGCGGCAGCGCACCGCGCGGGGGGCTGGGCGCAAGCTTGCGCGTATCGGGCAGCACCGGCGCGGCGTTCACCCCGCGCAGCATGATGTTGTCGGTGTTGGGCTGCGTCTGCAGCTGCTGGCCGCGGATCTCGTCGTAGCGGTCGTAAGCGAAGGCCTCGGTCGAGGCGCCATCGCGCATCACCGTCGGGCGCAGGAACATCATCAGGTTGCTCTTGGTGCGCGTGCGGTTCTCGTTCTTGAACAGGTTCCCCAGCACCGGGATGTCCCCGGCCAGCGGCACCTTCTCGATGTTGTTGTTGTAGGTGTCCGACAGCAGCCCGCCCAGCATCACCAGGCCGCCGTCCTCCACCAGCACGCTCGACTCGATCGAGCGCTTGTTGGTGGTCGGGCCGTTCACGTTGGTCAGCGAGTTCTGGTCGACCGTGGAGGTCTCCTGGAAGATCGTCATGCGCACCGTGCCGTTCTCGTTGATGGTGGGGCGCACGCGCAAGGTCAGGCCCACGTCCTTGCGCTCCACGGTGGTGAACGGGTTCACGCCCACCGAGCCCGAGGTGCTGGCGTACGAGCCCGTAGGGAAGGGCACGTTCTGGCCGATGATGATCCTGGCCTCTTCGTTGTCCAGCGTCAGCAGGTTGGGCGTGGAGAGCACGTTGGCATCGCTATCGCTGTTGAAGAAGTTGGCGATCGCGCCCAGGATGTACTGGCCGCCGATCTTGCCGGCGATGCCCAGGTTCAGCCCCGGCTGGATCGAGGAGGCCAGCCCGGCGGCATTGCGGGTGGCCAGCGCCTGGGTCAGCGCCAGGATGTTGGTCTTGTTCAGGCTGGAGTTGGTGCCGATGACCCCGTTGTTGCCCAGCGCGCTTTGCCACTGCACGCCGAAGTTGGCGGCCTTGCTGGCGCTGACCTCCACGATCAGTGCCTCGATCATGACCTGCGCGCGTCGGCCATCGAGCTTGTCGATGACGGCGCGCATCTGGCGGTACTGGGGCTCGGGGGCGGTGATGATCAGTGAGTTGGTCGTCGGGTCGGCCTGGATCTGGCCGCCGGTGGAGGGCTGGTTGGCGGCTGGCGAGCCGCTTTGGCCGCCCGTGCTGTTCTGCGTGGCCTGCTGTGGCACGGCGCTGCTGCCGTCAGCCGCACCCGCGCCCGTGGTGCCCGATGGCCGGTTCGCCGCCATCGCGGCGCGCAGCGTGGCCGCCAGGCGCACCGCTTCGGCGTTCTTCAGGTAGACCACATGGATGTTGCCGGCAGCGCCATTGCTGCTTTCGGCAGGCGGGCGGTCGAGCTTCTCGATCAGAGTACGCACGAGCTGCGCGCGCGCCGGATTGGCCGCGCGCATGAGCACCGAGTTGCTGCGCGCGTCGGCCAGCAGCGTGGTGCGAAACGATGCATCGGCGCCACCCGGCGCTTCGCTGACGCTCGGTGCGCCCGACGCACCGCCATCGATGAGCCGCTGCACCAGCGGAATCAGGTCGGTGGCGATCGAGTGCTTCAGCTGGATGACCTCGACATCGGAGGCATTCGGCACATCGAGTGCCGCGATGATGCGTGCGAGCCGCCGCATGTTGTCGGCGTAGTCGGTGATCACGAGCGAGTTGCTGCCCGGGTTCACGTTGATGGTGTTGTTCGGCGGAATCAGCGGACGCAGCACCGGCATCAGGGCGTTGGGCGACTCGTGGTTGAGCCTGAAGATCTGGGTGACGACCTGGTTGCTGGCCGACGCTGGTACGGCACCGATGGAGGTGTTCACGGCGACGCTCTGCAGCTTGGCGTTGGCTTCGAGCACCACCTTGTAGAGGCCGTCGGCCTCCACCACCGCAAAGCCCTGCAGGCGCAGTGCCGCGGCGAACTGGTTGAAGGCGGCGGCCGGCTGCACGGCGCGGTCGGTCACGAGGTCCATCGTGCCCTTCACGCGCGGATCGACCACCACATTGCGCCCGGTCACCACCGCCATGGTGCGCGCCACGGCCTCGATGTCGGCGTTGGAGAAATTGAGCGTGATCGGACTGCTGCGAACAACAGGCGCTGCCGCGGCCTCGGCCGGCGCGGGCGTCTCCACCGTCCGTGGCTCGACAACGGCAACCGCCTGAAGCGTGACCCGCACCGAATTGCCTTGCAGCTCTGCCGTGTACGGCACCGGCTGCCGGAGATTCAACACCACCCGGCTGCGCTCGCCGGCCTGCACCACATTGATCGAGCGCAGGTTGGGTTGATTCACTTCGATGGCCGCGCGCCCGACATCGTTGGTGGCGCCAAGGAAGTCCAGTGCGATGCGCGCGGGGCTCGCGACCGAAAAACTGCTGGGCACGGCGGCGAGCGGTCGTGCCAGGTCGATCTGGATCACCTCCACACCCTGTTGCATGGCGCTTGCGACCGCCTTGATCGCGTTCTGCGCGCAGGCGGTGTCGACCGCGCCGGCTGCAAGCAGGCCTAGGCACACGGCCCGAAGGCGGAACCGGAGAGCGCCCCGTGCGCCGAGGTCTTTCACTGGCGGGCGGTTTGTCTCAGATCGAATGACCGAGCACCATCGCGACGCCGGGTTGCTTGTTCGGCCGGACGAAGCTGTCGCGTGTCAGGCGTCCCATCTTGATGGTGAGCGTCTGGGTGTTGAACCACTTGTCATAGAGCGCATTGATCTCGCCGCTGGCGTACAGCTGCGAGAGGCTCCGGTCGACCGCCGCGAGCAACGCGGCGTCGCCCTTGCGCACCATCACGGCGTACGGTTCGACCGACAGCGCAAGCCTGCTCAGGCCGAGCGTATCGATCCCCTTGTCGTTCGACACGAGGCCCTGCAGCAGCGAGTCATCCTGCGCAAACGCTTGCACCTTGCCTTCCTTCAGGGCCTTGTAGGCCTCGCCGTTGTTGTCGTAGGTGGTGAACTTCGCGTCGCGCAGCTCGCCGTCGCCCAGTTGCTTGAAAAGCTTCTCCGAGGTCGAACCCTTGGCCAGCGCGATCGGCATGTTCTTCAGGTCCTTCACCGTCTCCACGTGAAGGCTCTTGTTCGTCAGCACGCGCATCCCGGCGACGAAGAAGGTGTAGCTGAAGTCCACCTTGTCCTGGCGCGCCATCGTGTTGGTGGTCGAGCCGCACTCGAGGTCGATTTCGCCGGCGAGCAGTTTCGGAATGCGCTCCGGACCGGCAACGAGCTTGTACTGGACCTTGATGTCGGGAAGCTTGAGCTCGCGCTTGATCTCCTCGACCGCGTGCAGGCACAGGTCCACCGAATAGCCGGCGGGCTGCTTCTGCGCATTGACGAACGAAAAGGGCGGCACGGCTTCGCGCACGCCGAGCACGATCGTGTGCGTTTCGCGGATCTTGCTCATCGTGTCGGCGGCCTGCGCCGGCAGTGCCGCCAGCGCCATCAGCATGGGGACCAGGGGAATCATTGCGGCATGCAGCAGCCGCAGGGGAAAAGGGAACATGGGGTACGCCGCCAACGGCGGTTTGAATTTCGATGTCGATCACACGCCGTTGCTGTCTCGCCGACCCTCGGGGGTCGCGTTCGCACCCACCGCCCGGCATCGCTCGCAAGAGATTCGGTTCTTGCGAGCGATGCGGACCCCATGTGTCATTCGGTAACCTTGCGCGCTGATTGTTTACTGAAACGTGTGCCTTCCATTGGCATGAAAAATGGAATTCAAACGCTCGTTTTTCGAGGCAATCGCCACGTTCTGCCGGCGCTCGAGGGAGCCATGGTCGTTCCAGCTTTGTCCTGGACTTGCGACAACTCGTCCATCGGGTCAAAGACGCTCACGTTCCAGTAGGTCGGAACGTAGTCGTGCCCCGCCAGCGCAAGGGCATTGCCGACAACGATGTGCACTATATTTCTGAACGCTGATGACGAAAAAGGCCGAATCCAGACTGCTTTGTTGAGTCGCTTCACTCACAGCCACTGCACGGCGTATTCCCTAGCGACGGGATAACCCGTACAAGCGAAGTTTGTGGAGGATGCCTAATAGTTCATGTTGCACTCGAAGGTGGGCAAAAAAATGCACTTTCTTGCAGCTGGCCCTAACTTGAAGGAGACACATGAAAACTCATCAGCCTTTGGCAGTTTCCGCAATCGTTGCAGCCGTTCTCGCCAGTGGGTGCGGTGGTGGCGGCAACAACAACACACTTCCTTTCATCGGATTCGGCAATCCCCCTGTCGCCACGGTGCCGCCCCCGTCAGGCCCAGCGGCGCTGACATGTGATGACACGCTCAAGGCCAATTTCAAGCCTGACGCCAGCACCAGTGTTGTTGCGGTCAAGTCATTCAAGAAGGGAGACGCCCTCGTCCTGGGTGGCGCGGCGACGGCGGCAACGCCGGTGGCTGCCAACGACGTCTGCATGGTCAAGCTGAATGTGGGGCCTGGAAACCCTGGACCCGAAGGCGCCCCTTCAACGTCGCCCGGCATCGGCATCGAGATCTGGCTGCCATCGAAAGCAGCCTGGAATTCGCGCATTCATGCGTTGGGAGGCGGTGGTTGGCAAGGGGGTGTCGCCGGCAGTGCGGCAGCGATTGCGAGCAGCGACGCGGCCAACGTGGCCGGCAAGGAAGGCGCTGTCTCATCGACCACGGATACCGGGCATTCCTCGCTCGCGGGCGGCTCGTTCGCAATGAACCCGGATGGCACCATCAACAAGACGTTGTGGACCGACTTCGCGAGCCGAGGCATTCATGAACAGGCCGTCAAGACGAAAGCACTGGCGGCGGCCTACTACGGAACGCCGGCCAAGTACACCTATTGGGAGGGAGGCTCGACGGGTGGACGCCAGGGACTGAATCTGGCGCAGAACAACCCCACCGACTTCGACGGCATCATCGCCAACTATCCTGCCATCAACTGGAGCAGGTTCATCACCGCGGAGCTGTATCCGCAGATCGTCTTCCAGCGTGACCTGGGTGGTGTTGCACCGACACAAGCTCAGCAGGATCTGGTTTCCAACGCTGCCATTGCCGCATGCGATGTGGTGGCCGGCCAGCACCTGGGCTATGCGCTTGACCCCGCGTCTTGTACGTACGACCCGACGACAGATCTCACGGTTCTCTGCACATCCGACGGTGGAACGAACGGAACGAGCGCGTGCGTCACGAAAGCACAAGCCACGGCCATCAACAAGGTCTGGTACGGCATGACCGCCGACGGCTCGGCACCGTCGCCGGCGACCGACAACGGCTGGTCTGCGGCTTCGTCTTCCACGCTGCTTGGCTCCGCAAACCAGCGCTGGTACGGACAGAGTCGCGGCACTTCGCTGTATGGCGCCATGTTCGCTTCTTTTGGTCTGAACGGTCTGACCAGCCCGAACGGTGCATTCCCCATCGCGTCTGATCAGGTGGCGCTCGAGTTGCAGAACTCGACCATCGGCGACCCTTCGTTCGTGAATGCGACCGGCAACGGCCAATCGCTTTGGAAGCAACTGAGCTACGCGCAGTTGAGCAATGCCTACGACCGCGGCGTGACGCTGCAGCCGCAGTTCGGAAACATCAACACGGACAACCCGGACCTCTCCGCGTTCAAGAATCGCGGCGGCAAGATGCTGACCTGGCATGGTTTGGCCGACGAGCTCATCATGGCGCAGGGGACGGTCAACTACTACAACAGCGTGGTCGCCAGGAGCGGCGGGTTGAGCGATGTCCAAGGCTTCTATCGACTCTATCTGGTGCCAGGTGCCGGCCATGGCGATCCGAACGGAACGTCCAACCCCGCAGCGGAAGTGCCCTACTTCACGCCGACCCAGTTCTACGACGCACTGACGGCGTGGGTGGAAAAAGGCACCGCTCCGGATGCCCTGACCCTGCAGACCCTTGGCGGTGCCCCGACGAAAACTCGCCCCATCTGCGTGTACCCGAAGAAAATCACCTACACCAGTGGAGACATTGGCTCAGCGGCGAGCTACACCTGCTCGTAGTTGCGGCCACTGTCAGAACTCGTGGTGTGGAGTCAGGCGACTGAACTGCGCTTGCAGCCACTCTGCGAGTGGATCCCAGCCATATCAACCCATGGTGACTGGGTCAAAGCTGGTCTTGAGCCACTGCGCCCACGCATCAGGTCGAGTCTTCGACCCAAGAGCAAGATAGTCGCCGTGTTCGAGGCTCGGCATCAGTTCGGGCCTCATGACAGGCCCAACTCTTTCAAGTGAAAGGGGCTGGACGTTCCACGTCTCGGGCACTGCGAAGTCCAGCCGCCGAATGGCAAGGTCAACCTGATTCTTGCGAAAGTCCACAAGCCCTCCGCCCACGGAGAGGAGAAAGGCGCTGTTCGGATGCATCGCCTGAAACTCCCCCAGTCGGGGAATGTCTGGCCACGCACTTTCTTTCCATGTCGCGCCCACGGCACATTGCAAAGTGCCGAAAGCCGCCCACGCACTGAAGGTGCAACGTCCAAAAAATAAAGTTCTTTTGCTGCATTTCGACCACATGAAAGGTTGAAGGGCGAGCCATCTGCATCCATGATTTCGGATGTATCAACTTGTAATGGAACTCCGGATGACGTCGTTCATTGGCAAAGCAAGGGTGAGCAGCCACCCCGTTGGGCCGCAATGGTCTGCAATCTCGTTCAGTCGTGCCGCTGACATGCGAGCTCCGGTTTCTCCGGCCTCGACAGTTGCATTGGCCGTCACACTTCTCGCCATATCGGCTCCGCCGGCGCATGCCGCCAACGAGTGCGGCCCCCTGGCGGTTGGGCCCAATACCATCACCTGCGCAGGCGCCAGCTATCCCACAGGCATCAGCTACGCGCCGTCTGGCGATCTGACGATCGACCTGAACAATCCGGACATGGTCATCACGGGCACACAAGGCGTCTCGGCGACGCACGCTGTAGCCACCAGCGGTCAACTGGTCATCAGTGTCCGGGACATCAACTCCATCACGACGTCGGGCTCGGCTTTATCCTTGACGAGCAACCGGATTTCAGGGCTGGCGGCAATCAACATTGGCGACGGCTCCATCACATCAACGGGAGCCGGCCCTGCTGTGAGTGTGGGCACGACCAACGGAACCGATGCCCACGTCTCCTTGGCCGGGGGGACGGTGCGCAATACAGGCTCGGGGGGCGGCATCCTTGCGAGAGCGAGCGGAGTACCGAGCACTGGCAGTGCATCCGTGGAGATCACTGGCGGCGCCGTCGAAGCGGCCGGCGCGGCAGTCACCGCGCAGATCAATGGGACGGTGAACAATCCGTCGATGGTCAGTGTCGCCATGAGCGGCGGATCGGTGCTGGGACAGGCAGGCGGCCTGCTGGCGACGACCACGGGCAAGGGCAATGCGCAGATCCAGATGAGCGGCGGCACGGTCGCCGCCCCCGGCGCCAACGCCGACGGCATCTTCACATCGGCCAGGGTTGGCACCTATGCGGTGGACGTGACCGGTGGCACCGTCACTGGCGGCAGCGCCTTCGGCGCGGCGATCCACACCTCCGCCGCGGCCGGCGGCATCGTCAACATCGGCGCCGGGGCCATCATCAACGGGGGCGCCTCCGGCGTGGCGTTCCGCGATGGCGACGCCGATCGCAACGGTATCGACGAGATCGGCGGCAACGTGGCCCTTACCTCCGCCGGCACACTCAACGGTGCCATCCTGCTTGGCGGGGGCACCGACACTCTTACCGTCACCGGCGGCGCGATCAACGGGAACATCACCGGCGACGGCGCCGACGTGCTCAACTTCAACCTCGGTGCGAACAGCTTCACCCACGGTGCGGCCTATGCCATCAGCGGCATGGACGCCATCGTCGTCAACTCGGGCACTGCACGGCTCGATGGCACCGTTGCAGGCAACAGCCTGAACGTGAAGGGTGGCACCCTTGTGCTCGGCGGCAGCGCGACGATCACAGGCATGACATCGGTCGAAGGCGGCGCACTGGTCGTCAACGGCACGCTCGCCGGCAACGTGAACGTGCTGGCCGCAGGCCGGTTGCAGGGCTCCGGCACGGTGGGCAGCACAACGGTGGCGGGCACGATCGCGCCTGGCAACTCAATCGGCACGCTCAGCATCAATGGCAACTTCGCCCAGTCCGCAGGCTCCACGTACCAGGTGGAGGTCGACCCGGCCTCCAGCGCGTCCGACCTGCTGCGCATCAGCGGCAGCGCGAGCATCGCCAATGGTTCGCGCCTGCAGGTCGTGCGCACCGGGTCCGCGGGCTACAGCTTGGGCACCCGCTACACCGTGCTGAGCGCGGACGGCGGTCTCACCGGAACGTACAGCCTCGCGGGCGACCTTCAGAGCGCCTTTGTGCGCCTGGCCGACAGCTACGACGCGAACCATGTCTACCTGACCGCCGAGAAGGCGCGCGGCTTCGTCGAGGCAGGCGGCACCCCCAACCAGGTGGCGGTCGGCGCGGCGCTCGACAGCCTGCCCGGCAGCAACGCTCTCGTCGCCGCCATGGCTTGGCTGCCCAATGACTTCGCGGCGCGCGATGCGCTGAACCAACTGTCTGCCGACATTCATGCCTCCTCGAAGACCGCGGCGCTGGAAGACAGTCGCTTCGTGCGCGAGGCGGCGATCGACCGACTGCGCAGTGCGGCTTGCGCGCCGGGGGCCGCGAAGCCCGCGCCGCAACAGCCGCAGGGCGCATGCACACCCGAAGATGGCCGGACCCGCACCGGCTGGGCCCAGGTGTTCGGCTCGTGGGGGCGCATGGACGGCGACGGCAATGCCGCCAGGCTCAAGCGCGACATCAGCGGCTTCATGGCCGGGGTGGATACCGGCATCGACGGCGGTTGGCGCGTGGGCGCACTTGGCGGCTACAGCCGTGCGAGCGCGGACACCAGTACGCGCAACAGCAGCAGCAAGACCGACAGCTACCACCTCGGCATTTACGGCGGTACGCAGTGGGGCGCGACTGCGCTTCGCCTCGGGGCGAGCCACAGCTGGAACAAGACGGACACCAGCCGCTCCGCCGCCTTTGCGGGCTTTGCCGACACGCTCACTGGCAAGTACGACAGCACGACGACGCAGGTGTTCGGGGAAGTCGGTCACCGCCTCGAATTGGGCAGCGCGACCCTCGAACCCTTTGCCGGGCTCGCCCACGTGACGCTGAAGAGCGACGCCTTCGTGGAGCGCGGCGGGCTTGCCGCGCTGTACGGCTATGGCGGCAGCACCGATGCGACTTTCTCGACCCTGGGCGTGCGTGCGAGCATGCAGGCGAGCGAGAGCACCAAGCTGCGCGGCATGCTGGGCTGGCGCCATGCGTTCGGCGACACGGCGCCCACAAGCACTCTTGCCTTCGGCGGCAGCCTGCCGTTCACCATCGCTGGCGTGCCGCTGGCCAGGAACGTCGCTGTGCTTGAGGCCGGCGTGGAGACGCAGCTGCGCCCGAACCTGACGCTGAGTGCCTCCTATTCGGGCCAGTTCGGCGGCGGGCTGCGGGACCACGGCTTCAAGGCCAACCTGAATTGGACGTTCTGATCGACGCGGGAGGCAGCTCGGCTGCCCCTGCGCGTTATCGCAACTTGGACTCACCGGTTGGGTTCTGCGATTGGCAGCTCTGGAGCAGAACGTACTGCCGCTCAGGGCGGCGGCCATCCTAGCTGCCCAAGGCCACCCGATCTACACGCCCGGCGTCTAAGGTCTTGCCAATGATCTTCGTGGCCAGCGCAGCAACCTGAAGGGACGGCGGCAACTGATCAACTGTCAAAGGACTGACAGGTCGGCAAACCATTTCGTACGCGGACGTTGCCTGGATGGAAGTCTTGTGCACATCCGTCCAGTCGAACGAAAAAAATCCTCGCTCAGCCAACACCACGAAATCATCGGGTCGGGGATAGGGAATTTTCAACTCGACTGCACACACAACCGACAGCATCAGTGCCTGTTCTTCCGCGTTGTGAATCCAAGGCCGTGCAGTCCAGGGGATAGGGCCATCACCGCCAGTCGCAAACATGCCGACTTGCTGCAGTGAATCAGACGCTATCCAGAAAATATCGAATCCTTTAGATGAAGGCGTGTCAGGTTGCATGGTGAGACCGTACTTGGATTTCCGCTTCTGGCCCTGGAGCGTCAAACCCATCGGCCTTCAAACTCGATCTCAACGGCGCCATCCTTGACCCGAACAAGAAAGTAGCTTCCCGTACAAAACAATCCCTTGTATAGCTGTCCGGTGCGAACTTTGCAGTCCCCTTCCAGCGGCACCGGATTCTCGCTCGACACGCTTGGGGGCGTCTTCGCAAGCGCCGAAGGATTCAGGAAGGACGAGTTGATGCGCAACCTCGACGTTCGACTCGCCGAGATCGACGGGCTCATATCGACGCCGATGTCGCGGCGCCTGACTATCCGGTCTTCAGAGGCCCGTTGAACCTGTAAGCACTGAAGATGATTCCGGACGGCATTGCTTTCGTGCTGACGAGCTCGAAGGAGCGTGGTGGCGTTCCCTCCGCAAAGAGGCGTTTTCCAGTGCCCAGCAGGACCGGATAGACGATCAGCATGGCTTCATCTGCAAGCCCATGTTCGAGCAGCGTCGATGTCAGCGTGGAGCTGCCCCAGAGGACAAGGTCCGGGCCAGCTTGCGACTTGATGCGTTGAATGCTCTCGACGATGTCCGGTCCAAGGCTCTCGAACGGGCCCCACTCAAGACTTTCTGGACGGTGGGTAACGACATATTTGGTTGCCGCATTCAAGCCGTCTGCCATCGGACTGCTCGGTGCCTTTGGCCAGAAGCCCGACCACATGTCGTAGGTGCGACGGCCGAGCAGCAGATCGAAGTGCCCGCCGTGCGCGGCGAAGACTTCATCCCGGCCCTCGGGCGTCCGATAGGGCGCGGTCCAGTCAGCGTAGGGAAAGTCGTCTTCGCCGGAGGACTGGATCACGCCGTCCAGCGACACGTGCTCCATGATCTTGAGCTTTCTCATGCGAGTCTCCTTGCTTGGGGCCGATAGTACCCATCCGCACGTATGGGTGGAAGGCCGGCATCAAGCCTTCTCGGGAGCCAACGCGCCGGCCTTGGCTCTGGACTGCCGAAACAGGATGACAAGTCCGGAAATCAGAAAGTACACAGCCCCGACTGCCGCGTAGCCGCCAAAGGTCTGCACAACGGGCTCCGCACTGCCTTGCTGCGCCACAAAAAATCCTCCGGCCAGCGCAGACTGAGCCCCGCTCAGCATCATCACCCACTGCCCTCGATCGCTCTTGCGACGACGGATGGCCGTCGCCAGCTGAAGCAGCCCCGCAACGATGGCCCACACCCCGAAGATCACCAAGATGATCTGCAGCTTGAGCACGAGCGAAACCACCACGGCAACCGTGACCAGCCCGCTCATCCAGGCATTCAGGACCTGCGTGGGGTTGGCCTTTGCGCCCCCCGTCATCCTGGCGTCCAGCAGGTTTGCCAGCGCATCCCATGCGGGATAGACGATCAGCAGGCCGATTGCGAGTGCGGGCGACCCCTTGGCTGCGGTGAACGCCAGCGCGACCCACGCGAAGGAAAAAGCGGCGCGAATGAAGTAGAGCTTGCGCAGCCACGCGGCTCGCTGAAGAGGGGACTGGTTGGTGTTGGACATGGCATTGGCGGTGAAGACCGCGAGATCGGGTAGGAAGGAAGGTCGCAGCCCCTTGGGCGGGGCCGGTGCAGGAGATTCTGTTTCGGCAGCACCAGGCGCGGTATCGGTCGAATGACCGACAGGCCCCGAAAAAGAGCGACTGTGCGATGCTGGGCTTTTGCCCCAGCCATTTCATGTCCGACGACACGACCATTGCCGTTTTCGACGCAGTCCGCGCGCTTGCTTTCATCGGCGACCTGAGCATGGGCCAGCCGACCGACCATTCGCTGCGCACTGCGTGGCTCGCCGGCATGATCGCGACGCAGGCCCGCTGCGACCCATCGCAGGTCGAGGCCGCCCGGCACGTCGCGCTGCTGCGCTGGTCGGGTTGCACTGCCAATGCCCAGGAGTTCGCGGACTTTCTGGAAGACGACGTGCAAGGGCGAAGCGCCCTTCTTGCATCGCAGAAGCCGCGAACGGCGCAGCAGCCGTCCCGCAGCGTGCCCATTCCCAACGCCATGCTCGCCATGGCCAACATCCACTGCGAAATCGCCGGCGACATCGCGAACACGCTGGGCCTGGGTTCCGATACCGAAGCTGCGCTGCGCGCCATCTTCGAGACCTACGACGGCGGCGGCGTGCCCGGCCTTCTGCAAGGCAACGACGTGCCGCTTGCGACGTACGTCGTGGCCCTGGCGAGCGACCTCGAGATTTTCAGCCGCCTGTACGGGCTCGACGAAGCGCTCGCGCTGGCCCGCGGACGCGCGAACAGCGTCTACCCCGGCGCTCTTGTCGACGCCAGCGCACCGTGGGTCTCGACGTGGATGAAAGCGCTGGATTCCGCCGCCCCGCCGTGGACCGACGCTGCCGACCAGCCCGCTTCGATGCTTCGACGGGTCGGGCTGGAGCTCGTGGGCGACGTGATCGATCTCAAGCTTCCCTGGATGACGGGTTACTCGCGTCGCGTGGCCCAACTGGCGCGCGATTGCAGCGCGCGTGCCGGCCTGGACGAGGCCTTGTGCCACCGCACGTACAAGGCTGGACTGATCCACGGCATTGGGCGGGCGTCGGTGCCCAACGCCATCTGGAACGCGCCCGAACCGCTGCCGGCCTCGTCACTGGAACGCCTGCGGCTCGTGCCGTACTGGACCTCCCGCGCCGCCGGACAGATCGACGGCCTCGCGCTCGAAGCAGAAATCGCATCCTTCGCCTTCGAGCGGCGCGATGGCTCCGGCTATTTCCGCGGCCGATCGGGTGCGGCGATGCCGCAGGAGGGGCAGATCGTTGCCGCAGCCGAGCAGTGGGTTTCTCTTCGAACCCGCCGTCCGTGGCGAGCGGAGTTGACCGAAGCAGAGGCGCTCGATCGCATGAAGGAAGAGGCCGAGGCGGGCCGCTTCGACCAGGAAGTCGTCGCTGCTTTGCTTGCCAGTGTTCTGTCGCATACGTATACGCATGTGCCCGCGAAACCTGTGGCGCCGGCGCGTGGCGAGCAGTCTCTGTCAGAGCGCGAACTGGAGGTTTTGCGCTGCATCAGCCGGGGCGAAAACACCAAGCAGGTTGCTCGTGCGTTGGGCATCAGTCCGCGCACGGTGCGAACGCATGTCGAACGTCTGTTCCTCAAGCTCGAATGTTCGACGCGAGCGGCCGCGACGTTGAAGGCGGCGACCAGAGGGCTTATCTGACGAGACCTCGGGCATGGGTGACCCCAGCCCTTGCGGGACTCCTGAGCAAGCTCGCCACGCTCCCGGCCAATGCAGCCAGGGCCGCCACCGCCAGACCCCAGTGCACTGCGCTGTGGGACGGCAGCAGCCCGAACATCAGGCTCATCAACAGGCTGCCGAGCGTCAACCCCGTGAGTCGGGCGGTGCCCTGCGCGCCACCGGCCGCGCCACTGCGCTCCTTGGGTGCCGAAAGCAGCATGTTCTGGTTGTTGGGCGTCTGGAAGAACCCGAAGCCCAGGCCTGCGAGGCTCGTGAACACGGCGATCGGCAAGGCCGGGTTGCCGTGCAGCGGCCACAAGGCACACAGCGCCAGGCCGCTTGCGAAACACGCGCTTCCAGCCGCGCACAGCCATGCGCTCGGCACGCGCTGGGCCAGGCGTGCCGACAGCGGCGCGGCCAGCATCACCGCCAGAGGCCAGGGGGTCATCAAGAGGCCGGCGGTCACGGCGCTCTGGCCCAGCTCGTGCTGGATGTAGAACGGCAGCGCGACAAGGCTGGCCATCTGGCCGGTGAAGCAGCACACGGAGGCAATGACCGAGACCCGAAAGGAATGCACGCGCAGCAGGTCGAGCGGGATCAACGGCGCCGCCTTCGGCATCTCGCGCCGTACCAGCAGGATCATGCAAACGGCCGACAACACGAGCAACGCGCCGCCGTGCAACGGATGCACCACGAGCCGGTCGCTTCCGAGCACGAAGGAGGCGAACATGACCGCGTTGAGCGCGATGCTCCACACGTCGATGCGGCGCGCCGAGCGCGGCGGGCTCGGCAACCCCGCACAGGCGGCGAGCACGACCAGGCCGATCGGCAAATTCACCGCAAAGAGCCATGGCCAGCTTGCCGCGGAGAGTATGAAAGCGCCAAGGGTGGGCCCCGACGCGGAAGCGGCCGCGACGGCGAGCGCATTCCAGGCGATCGAGCGCGCCAGCAATCGACGCGGATAGGTAAAGCGCAACAACGCCAGCCCAAGAGGCATCACGGCCGCACTGCCCAGGCCCTGGAGGCACCTCGCGGCCACGAGCCATGGCAGCGACGGGGCCAACGCGCACAACACCGACGCCGCGGTGAACAGCGCGACGCCGCCAGCGAACACGCGCCGATACCCGAACCGCTCCCCGACAGCGGAAGCCGGCAACAGGAACATGACCACGGCCAGCTGGTAGGCCGTGATGATCCAGACGGCATCGGCGGGTGTCGCCTGCAGTTGCCGGGCGATGCCTGGCAGCGCGATGTTGGCGATGGCGCCGTCGAGCACCACCAGCACGCCCGCGCCCAGGATCGCGGCGACGGCTGCGAAGCGCCGCGGCAGAGGCAGGCCATCGGCGTCATGCACTGCGTTCGCGTCGTTCACCTCCTGGGTTTCGGCGGTGCGGGCCATGGTGGAAGAAGAGTTCGGTCGAAGCGTGGAGGACAACATGATTGGGCAACTGGGAGAGGCACGCTCTATTGCGCCAAGCCAGCTTAGGACTGCACACACGGCTTGCCCAGCGCGTGGCGCGCAGCTTGTTCCTGCATGCGGCGCCTGTCGAAACCATCGCAGCCGTGCTAGGTTTCGGGCATGCCAACAGATGCCGACCTGAACCTGCTGCTTGCGTTGAACGCACTTCTTTCCGAGGGCAGCGTCGCGAAAGCTGCCGAGCGCCTGGGTCTGAGCGAATCGGCCATGAGCCGGGCGCTCGCGCGATTGCGGGAATCGACCGGGGACGAGTTGCTCGTTCGCGCGGGTCGCGCGATGGTGCTCACGCCGCATGCGCTGGCACTGCGCGACCGCGTCAGGGAGTTGGTGCAGGAGTCACGCGCGGCGCTTCAGCCCGCCGGCGCGAGCATGGACCCTCGCACGCTCCAGCAACTGTTCACCATACGGGCCAATGACGGCTTCATCGAGGGCTTCGCGCATCGGCTCGTGGCTCGCACGGCGCACGAAGCGCCCGGCGTTCGCCTGCGCTTCGCGCCCAAGCCCGACAAGGACGTTCGTCCCCTGCGCGAGGGATTGATCGACCTGGATGTCGGCGTTCTCGGCGAGGCGGGCCCGGAGGTGCGCGTTCAGGCGCTCTACCGCGACCGCTTTGTCGCTGCGGTGCGCGAGGGCCATCCCCTGCTCGCCGAACCCGGGATCACTGCCGAGCGCTACGCCGCCTGCGACCACGTGGTCACTTCACGCCACGGCCGGACTGTAGGGCCGGTGGATGACGCTCTCGCAGCGATGGGCCTGGTGCGCAATACCGCAGTCGTCGTGCCCAGCTTCAGCACTGCCTTGTCGATAGCGGCTGCGACTGACCTGGTGGCGCTGATACCGTCTTCGTACTTCGAACACCTGAGGGCGCGGGGCACGCTGCGCTCGTTCCCGCTGCCGATGCCCACGGAGCAGATCACCGTGTCGCAGATGTGGCATCCGCGTCTTGACCGGGACCCCGCGCATCGGTGGCTTCGCGCAGTGGTGCTGGAGGTTTGCCGGCCGCTGAATGAGCAAACAGGAGCGACGTGAGTTCATGCTCCCGGCCAGAACCGGACACTCCATGAACGGCGGGTCAGGGCGTGGTGGAAGTCGCCGTGGTGGCTTGAGTCATCACGGTGACCCATGCACCGTCGATGCGCTTCCAGACTTCCACTACCCATAGCCCGCCACTGAAAAAGCGAGTGACTACAAGGTCGCCCTGCTGTTCGTGTTGCTCGCGTTCGCGTGGGACATAGGGCCGCTGCTTCTGCGTTTGAAGGTTGCCGATCCGTTCGGCCCGAGACATGAACTGGCCGCTCTGCTGGACAGTCGTGAAGTCGCTTGCGGTGTACTTGCCCCACTGTGCCGCATCGACGGCATAGAAGGCTTCGTCTCGTGCACGCATGGCGGCTTGCAGGTCAGGAGGGAGCATGCTTGTGTCGGTCATGAGAGCACTGTAGCTTCCACAGTTGCCGCCGCGAATACCGCGACGGGCAGGAGGCCGAGCTTTTCCACTTGTGCCAACTATGGAGTCCAGTGCGACCTGCCACGCATAAGATGCGAGAGTCGGGAGCGATTTCTCTTTGAGACGCTGGAGTCTTCCAATGACTACGATTGCCGAGAACACAGGTTTCGTCACGCTCATCAACGTATGCGTTCAAACCCTGTCACGTCTCCATCCCTTCCGGCGAGGGAGACGTGCAGCATCTGGCTTCGCCCGCCGTCGCCCGTCCCTCATGTCATCCGTTAGGCCTAGGAGCGCCATTCATGCCAAGCGAACTCACGCTAGTAAAGCCGGTTGCTCTCCCCACGCAGTCTGCCGTCGCTACTATTTATGAATCAACGAATCTCGCGGACGCATTTGCGGTTCAACTTCCCTTTGGCACCTCCAGCGATCCAGAGGTCCTGTGGCGATTCCTTATTTCGCAGCAGCCATCCTGGATCGGATGGCTCACCAACGCCCGGGATGCAATCGTTGCGTGCTTTGGTCTGAAGACCGCCAAGCACCTCGCGACTCTCTCCAGCGAAGCCAACGCCGACCGCATTGGCATCTTCAAGGTCTACGCCAAAAGCGAAACCGAGATCGTCTTGGGCGAGGACGACAAGCACCTCGATTTCAGACTGTCGGTACTTCACACCCCCGACTTGTCTCCAACGCTCGGTGGCCAACTGACTGTCTCAACCGTCGTCCACTGCCACAACCTCCTGGGCCGAGCCTACATATTGGTTATCGCTCCTTTTCATCGCCAGGTTGTGAAAGCCAGTCTTCGTCGCGCCGCACATATCGGTTGGCCCAAGGCAGCCGCAAGATAGAGGCGTGCCAGCCGCAACGACAATGCAGGGCATCACGCGCCGCCACCCGCCATGATCTCGCCCGACCTTCTGAAACGAATGTGCGATGCCCGCCATCGCCTCCAGTTCGAACTGGAGCCGCCGGCAAGCGTGGCGCATCTGGCGCAAGAGGCTGGCTTGTCGACTTCGCATTTCATCACCCAGTTCAGCGCTCTCTTCGGCGAGACGCCCTTGCAATGCCGGACGCGCGCACGCCTGGACCGCGCGCGCGAAATGCTTCTTGCCACTGACGAGCCCGCCACGCAGATCGGCCTGGCGCTGGGCTTCGACAACCCGGGGAGTTTTTCGCGCCTGTTCAGCAGGCGCTTCGGTGTGCCTCCGCGGGCATACCGTCGGACGGCCAAGCTCATCGTTGCGCCTGCAGGGTGCATCGCGCTGATGAACCAGGCCCATGCGGGCGACCTCAATTTCGGCGAAGTCGTGCCGGGCCATGTCGGGCAGGATGGTGGCCTCACACCTCACTGATCCCATTCATCATGCGCATCAACCTCACGAGCATTTTCGTCGACGACCAGGACAAGGCCCTGGCCTTCTACACGCAGGTCCTCGGCTTCGTGAAGAGCCAGGAGATCCCGCTCGGGGCATACAAGTGGCTCTCGGTACGGTCTCCTGAGGGCGGCGACACGGAGCTTTCCCTGGAGCCCAATGCCAACCCCGCGGCCCTCGCGTACCAGCAGGCGTTGATGAGCCAGGGGATCCCATCGACGGCCTTCGAGAGCGACAACCTCGAGGCAGACGTGAAGCGCCTGAAGGAGCACAGCGTGCGCTTCACCATGGACCCGATGGACAGCGGGGCGGTCAGGCTTGCGATCTTCGCGGATACGTGCGGCAACCTGATCCAGATCTACCAGCATCGCAAGAAATGAAGCTGGCTTGAAGCCGGGCGCGGTAGCGCCGATTGTCCGTTCCGGCTTGTCAATCCAACAAGCGTTTGCCGTCTATTCGGGTGTGGGTGCGGCTCCTAGACTGCGTGGATATTGCGTCCGCGCAGCCAACCTGGGAGAACCCGATGAAGCATTTCGCCGCAGCCGCGCTGGCCCTCTCGATGTTGCCGCCCGTGGCAGCCGCCGAGCCCGAGTTGCAGATTTCCCGGGCCGGCACACGCACGGCAAACAGTGCACCTGCACAGAATTTCACAGGCAGCGTGCGTGTCGAGATGCTCTACACGCCGGCCGGGCCTGAGCGCACGTCCGCCGGCTCGGTGAGCTTCGCCGCCGGTGCGCGCACTGCGTGGCACACACATCCGCTGGGGCAGACCTTGATCGTCACCGCCGGCGTTGGCCGCGTGCAGCGCCTCGGCGGCCCGATCGAAGAGATCAAGGCAGGTGACGTCGTGCACATTCCGCCGGGCATGAAGCATTGGCATGGGGCCGCTCCCACCAGCGCGATGACGCACATCGCCATCACGGAAGCTCTCGATGGCAAGGCGGTGGATTGGCTTGAGCAGGTCAGCGATGCGCAGTACGGCGCGCCGCAGGCTGCTGCGGCCGCCGGACCGGCGCAGCCGTCGCAGGCCCAGCGCCTGCTTGGCGACGTCGTTCCGAAGCTGGCACAGCTCACCGACGACGTGCTGTTCGGCGACGTGTGGGTGCGGTCGGGTCTCTCGCCGCGCGACCGGAGCCTGGTCACCGTGAGCGCGCTCATCGCAATGAATCGGCCCGACCAGCTGCGCTCGCACATGTCCCGCGCGCTCGACAACGGCCTGTCGAAAGACGAATTGGCCGAGGCACTGACGCACCTCGCCTTCTATGCCGGTTGGCCCAACGCGGTGACGGCAACCGGCGTTGCCCGCGAAGTGTTCGCGACGCGGCCTTGATGAAAGAACTCGATATGCAATACGTGACTTTGAACAATGGCGTGCGGATGCCGATCCTCGGCTTCGGCGTCTTCCAGATTGCCGACCCGGCGCAGTGCGAGCAAAGCGTGGTCGATGCCATCGAGGCCGGCTATCGCCTGATCGACACGGCAGCTTCGTACATGAACGAAGAGGCTGTCGGCAAGGGGCTGCGCCGCAGCGGCGTGGCGCGAGACCAGCTGTTCGTTACGACGAAGCTCTGGGTCGAGGACAACGGCTACGAGCGCACCCTGCTGGCCATCGACAAGTCGCTGCGCCGCCTCCAGCTCGACTACCTCGACCTGTACCTGATCCATCAGCCCTTCGGCGACGTTCACGGATCGTGGAGGGCGATGGAAGCAGCCCACAAGGCCGGCAAGCTCCGCGCTATCGGCCTGAGCAACTTCCATCCCGACCGGCTGATGGACATCAAGGTTTTCAACGAAGTGGCGCCCGCGGTGAACCAGGTGGAAGTGAACCCCTTCCATCAGCAGACCGACAGCGCGACGTTCATGCACGACAACGGAGTGCAAGCCGAGGCGTGGGCACCGTTCGCCGAGGGCCGCAACAACCTGTTCGGCAACGAGGCCTTGCTGGACATCGGTGGAAAGTACGGCAAGTCGGTCGGGCAGGTCGTGCTGCGCTGGCTTGTTCAGCGCGGCATCGTGGCGCTCGCCAAGTCGGTGCGCAGGGAGCGGATGGCGGAGAACCTGGACATCTTCGATTTCCAGCTGGACGACTCGGACATGCTCCGCATCGCAGAACTCGAAACCGGCACGAGCAGCTTCTTCTCGCATCGCGATCCGGCAATCGTCAAGTGGATGAGCGAACGGCGGCTCGGCGTCTGAGATGCATTCCGGGCAGAACAATTCGCCAGTGACTGGCGTACTCATTGCCGCTGCACTGGCTCGCGGGCGCGCAGTTCTCGCGAGACCCTGAGGCGTTGAAGCAGTACTTCTCAACAATGTGCAGGTTGCGGATCTGATGTCCGGGTTTCTCGCGCGGAAGGGCCTGGACTGAGTTGGCCTTGCCCCGAGGCCGCCTGCAGCTCGAACCACTCCCAGCGCTTGAAAGCCCTTGGCGTCGGCGAACACTTGCATGTACGTTCCGCCGCGCCGCTCGATGACTGCGAACTCCGCGCCGATGTCGAAGCAATCAGGAATACCGAGCGGCACATGAACCAGCAACACATCGTGCGCCTTCGAGCGGCGGGCAAAAACCTGCGCCAGCCCGGGAGCCGTCCGTGCATTCAATCGCAGGGGGTTCGCAAAGGCTGCCGGCAAGCTCCACTGCACTGCGTTTGATTGCATCGCTCGCGGCGTGATCCTCGATGCCTCCATGGAGCAGGTCGATGTACTCGTGAAGTTGCATGAAAGAATTAAGAAAAGAAAGGGACCGCTGGAGTAGAGGCTGTATTTCTTACAGAAGAAGTTCGCAAACGCATGAGAAAAATGACTTGGACGGTTTTCAGGTCATATATGGGTAATGGGTCTTTACTAAAGTAGCGAACGAGTTTCGACGGGACCACGGGCATCACGGTCCCCGTCCTGCCTTGTAAGTTCAAGCATCAGGGAGATCTCACATGCCAACAGGCTCTACGCAAGTTGCGCGCGTTCTGAGCGTTTCTGCGGCTGCCATGCCCACACTCGGCGGAGAGCCGGCCCTGGAGCCGGTGGCCATCGAAGGCAGCGAAGGCCTGAGCACGCTGTTCCGTTACACCCTCACGCTCGCCACGCCCGAGCAGCCTGGCTACAACGAGCGTCAGGCCGCCAACGTGACCATCAAGCAGTTGGTCGGCGAGGCGCTCACCGCGCATGTCGTGCTGGACGGTCGTCCCGGCTCAGGTCCGGACCGGCGCCACATCTCGGGCCTGGTAACGCGTGTGAGGTTCCTGCGCCTGGAGAATCGCCGTGCGTTGTACGAAGCGGTGCTCGAGCCTTGGCTCACACTGGCCACGCGCACCAGCGACTACCGAATTTTCCAGAACCAGACCGTGCTGGACATCGTCAAGGATGTCCTCGGCAAATATGGCCTTCCCTTCGATGTGCGGGCCACCCGCAGCTACCCGCCGCGCGAATTCCAGGTGCAGTACGGGGAGACCGACTACGACTTTGTCGCACGGCTGCTGCACGAGTGGGGGCTCTACTACTACTTCGAGCACGAAGAGAACAATCACAGGCTGGTCATCGTCGATGACATGGCTTCGCACCAGCCGTTCGCACACGCGGGCTATCAGACCATTCCTTTCCATGCGGCGGACGCCACCGTGCGGGAGGAGCATTGCGACCGCTTCAACGCCTGCGAGGAGCTGCAAAGCGGCCGCTGGATCACCGACGACTTCGACTTCAAGCGCCCCAAGGCCGAGCTGCAGCAGATCAGCGCAATGCCGCGCAAGACCGCGCAGAACACATGGGAGCGCTACGACTGGCCGGGTGACTACGTCGTGGAGTCCGAAGGCGAGCAGCTGGTGCGTACGCGCATGGAAGAGACGGGCAGCCAGGGCGAGCGCGCCAACGGTGCGGGCAACCTGCGGGCCGTGGTGCCGGGGTACCTGATCACGCTGGAGCGGCATCCCCAGAACGAATCGAACCGGCAGTACCTTGTGACGAACACGAGCCTGCGGCTGCAGGACGTGGGCGACGCCAGTTCGCAGCAGGAGTTCGAGTGCCGCGTGGAGTTCGAGGTCATTCCAACCAGCAAGGTCTACCGGGCCCCGACGCCAACGGTGCCGCGGCCACGAACCACGGGACCGCAAACCGCGATCGTCACAGGCCCGGCGGGCCGCGAGATATGGACCGACCAGTACGGCCGCGTGAAGCTGAGCTTTCACTGGAATCGCTATTGCACGAAGGACGAAAACAGCTCCTGCTGGGTACGCGTGTCCTCGCCCTGGGCCGGCACCAATTTCGGTGGCATCCAGATTCCGCGCATCGGCCAGGAGGTGATCGTCGATTTCGAGAACGGCGACCCCGACCGCCCCATCGTGACGGGCCGGGTCTACAACGCCGACAACATGCCGCCGTGGACCTTGCCGGACAACGCCACGCAAAGCGGTTTGCTCACGCGCAGTTCCGAAGGCGCAACGGATGCCAACGCCAACGCACTGCGCTTCGAGGACAAGAAGGGCCAGGAACAGGTGTGGCTGCATGCCGAGCGCAACCAGGACATCGAGGTCGAGAACGACGAAACCCACTGGGTGGGCCACGACCGCAGCAAGACCATCGACCACGACGAGACGGTTCACGTCGGGCACGACCGCACCGAGACCGTGGGCCACGACGAGACCATCACGATCGGCAACAACCGCATGGAGACGATCAAGGCCAACGAACTGTTGACCGTGCTGCAGAACATGAATCGCTTCGTGGCGCTCACCTCGTCGGAGGAGGTGGGCATAGCCAAGACCTCGCTGGTCGGCCTTACCCAGACGGTGGCCGTCGGCAAGAGCAAGAACGAAACCATCGGCGAAGACTTTTCGCTCGACGTGGGCGAGAAGCTCGTCATCACGGTTGGCAAGAGCCGGCTCGAGATGACGAAGGACGGGCAGGTCACGCTCACCGGTGCCAGGTTCGACTTCCGCGCCACTGGCGCGGTGCGGATCAACGGCAAGGTCATCGATCTCTGCTGATTGAAGACGCCGCGAGGATCGATCATCCATGGCACTGGATCCCAAGGCAGGCGCGTCTGCGTCCAAACCCGGATTGATCCCCGGTCGAATCGCACGTGTCGCGGTGATCCTGGGCAAGCCAGGGCCGAAAACTCCCGGCAGCGATCCAGCTCCTGAAGCAGGCCGGGACGTCGGAGAGGCAATCGTGGTGTGCACAACCCCCGATGTGTGCAAGACGCCCATCGGATCCTCCACACCTCCCATTCCGTATCAGATCACCGGCAAGCTTGGTGACGATGCCAACACATCGCAAAACGTCTTTCTCACCGGCCTCAAGGCGTTCAAGTTCGACAGTGTGGTTACGCATGTCAACGGTGACGAGCCCGGAACGGCGACAGGGATCAAGTCGGGGACGGTCGGCGACATCGCAGAACCCAAGACGGCATCGACCATAGTGCGCGTCAACGGCCAGTGGCTGGTGCGTGACGGCGACAGCTTCTGGATGAACAGGCGCAACACTGTCGGCGAGTTGATCTACAAGAAAGATCGGAGCAAGCACTGGCCACCCAACGATGATCCGGCCATCGACGACAGCGAGGCCGAAGCACTGTTGGCGCGGGCACAGGCTGACGGCGCCGTCATAGAGACCTACGAGACGGAACAGGAAAAAACCGGCAAGGCGCGTCTCATCCCTGCTGCGAGCACGACCGGCTATTCGAGCCTTGTGCGCACAGCGCTGGGAGAAAGACCAATCCTGCTCGCGCAGGCGCAACTGCAGCCGATGCCCAACGCGCCGGTTAGCGACGTGCGCCCCTCGACCATCCCCCAAGTCAGGCCGACGCCAACGTTCCAGCCCGGTCCGGCTGCCAACGACAACGTCTTCCGGCCACCCCCCGGCATGCCTCGTCCGTCGGGCGGCACGGGATTGGCCGGCAAGGCCGGCGCGGCGAGCCGATTCCTGATCATCCTTTGGCTCATCCAGGGCGCACCTATGCCCGGCGACAGCCTCATCCTGGGCAGGTCCGGCGCAAAACAAGTCCTGGAAGGCATAGATCCGAAGACACCGCAGGAACAGGCGATCTACGACCAGGCCTTTGAGCACCTCGCCCAGTACAAGGCCAGCGCGTACGACTCCTGGTGGCCTGCGAGCGCCAGTGACTACGACGCGGAAGTACGCAAGGCCGTCGAAGCGCAGATTGCCGAAGAGCGCGCGCGAGCGCAGCAGCAGGCCTCGGCCCCACAGTCCCAACAGGAGGTGACGCCTTCATCAAAGCCAAATCCCGAAGAGGGCGCGAAGATCGAGGGCAAGCCTGATCCCTGCAACCCAGGTGCCCACGGCAAGAACGAATGCCCACCCAATCAGCAATCGCACCACATCATCGCGGACTACATCCTGCGGATCGGCACGCGGACTGAACCCGGGGCGCGTTTGCCGGGAGCTCCGTCGCTCAACGAAGGCCCAGCGATCTGCCTCACCGATGCGGAACATGCCCGCGTTCACGAGTTGATGGATGGTGCGATCAAGGCGGCCGGCGGAGCCACCGGGACCGTCTCCTTCGACAAGGTCAAGCAGATTGCCTACGATGCCTTGGCCAAGGCCAAGCCGGACTGCAAGGGGAAGTTCGAAGCTGCTACAGACGAGTACTTCCAGAAGATTTCGCAGGATGCATTGGTTCGAGCCTACAAGACGGCATCGAAGGCCGTGAAAGAAGCTGCCCGCAAAGCTCTGAAGTCCGCGGGATGGCCCATTGAATAGAGTGAAATCAACACATCCATGGAACAGTTCAACACCACTGCGTCAGCCCCCGAACTCAAGATCGAAACCGGTGTCGCTGCGACGCGCAACCGGCTGGTCATCTCGTGCTCGAAGATCGAGGATCGCTTCGAGGGCTTCGCCCGCCTCTGCATATTCAATGCGGACAAGTCGGTCAAATGGAACTATTTCGATCTGCCTCTCACGATACGAGCCGGTGCCCTGCATCATCCTTCTCCATCGGAGGCTGCCTCTTTCGTTTTTGCTTCGGAAAACGGCGATGTCGTCCATCTGCCGATCGGCAAAGCACCAGAGATGGAGCGTGTGGTCGGCTCAGGCCTGTGGGACGACGACTCCGAAGGTTGGGGCTACTTGAACGCATTGCGTCAGATCGGTGGGCATCTATATGCCTGCGGAGGCGGCGGACAAATCTACCAGCGCCTTGGCGAAGACGCGTGGGAGCATGCCGATCACGGCCTGCTGCAAGAACCTGAGGGCGAGCACAACCTGTTCCTGAATGTGATTGACGGTACCGATGAGCGCGCGCTCTACGCCGCAGGCTGGAATTCAGACACCAATGGAGGTCTGCTGTTCTTTCGCATGGATGGTGCCTGGAAGCCCATTGCCGTCGATACGGCGGAACTCACTGGGCTGTGCATCGAGAGCAGCGATTCCATCTGGATTTGCGGTCACAACGGCGTATTGCTGCACGGCAATCAGTCAACGGGATTTGCGGACGTCTCTCAACTGGACGATTCGAGGAACTACAGCGATGTCAAGATTTACGGTGGGAGGGTCTACCTTGCCACTCCTGAGGGACTGTTTGCCCATGAGAACGGCATCATCGAGCCCGTCGTCACGGGTCTCGTGCCGGAGTACCGCGATGGTCACGTATTGCAGGTGGTTGACGGCGTCCTGTGGTCCATCGGCTATGCAGACATTGCTCGCTACGACGGGACAGTCTGGGAGCGCATCCCGTTCCCGGGAAATCCTCCGATCCTGTAGCTTCGGTGGCTCTGTGGACGCGAGACATGAACCGGGTGAGCGAGGCGGCGTCAAGGCACGGCGATGAAACCTCTGATCAAACCCGACGCGATCCAGCTTCAATTCGAAGCAGCGGTAGCTGGCACGCGCGACGATCTCTTTCTGACCTGTTCCAACGCAGAGGAGCGCTTTGAAGGCTTTGCTCGTCTGTGTCGATTTCGCGCGGGAGCGAATCCGCCGTGGGGCTACTTCGACCTCTCGGCCACAGTCTCGGACGCGACTTTTTTCTCCCCGACGCGCCATACCGATGACGCGGTAGCGGTGCCCGCCTTTGTCTTTCTGACGGAAGAAGGCAACGTGATGTACATGCCACCCAACGAGCCCGCCGTAACCGAGCGCATCGAGGGATCGGGGCTGTGGAGCGACGACTCCGAGGGATGGGGGACCATGAACGCGATCGCGCAGATCGACAGTCGCCTCCATGCCTGCGGCGGCGGCGGCCAGGTCTATCGGCGATCGGATGCCGGAACCTGGGAGCAGATCGGTACCGGATTGCTGCGGGGCAAGACCGAGACTGGCGGGCTCACCCTCAACGCCATAGCCGGGCCCCACGAACAGGAGGTCTACGTCGGAGGCTGGCGCGCGAACGTGAACGACGGTGTGCTGTTCTGCGGGAACAACCGTGGCTGGAAGCCCATGACGTCCAGTTTCGCGTCGATCAGTAGCATCCATGCCGAGCGTGACGATTCGATATGGGCGTGCGGTCGCCGTGGAACCGTTCTGCACGGAAATCGCATCGATGGATTCAAGGACGTTTCGGAGCTCGACGACACCCGCAGCTACGTCGATATCACGAGCTACGACGGGCAGATCTTCCTGGCGACGGAGAGAGGTCTTTACGTCCATGACAGCGGCACGACTCGACGCGTCCAGACGGGGCTCAATCCAGACCATGCGGATGGCCACGTCCTGCAGGTGGTCGATGGGGTGCTGTGGTCCATCGGCTATGCCGACATCGTGGGCTTCGACGGCACGGCCTGGGAACGCATTCCGTTTCCCGGTAATCCCCCGATCCGATAGGCAGTCATGGCACGGTGGAAACGCGATATGGATTGGGTCAGCGAGGCGGCGCAGCGCATCGGTTGCTGCGGCCTCGCCGAGTGGCTGCTGGAATTTGCCTCGTGGGCAGAGCTGACGCCTACCGAGTGCCCACCCTCGGGGCTTGCAAAGAAGGTGGACTACGCAAGCCTTTCGCGCGGTCTGAAGATGACGCTGCTCTACCCCTTCGCCGAACGCGCCGCATCAGCCGATCCGCAAGCGTGGGTGCTCCATGACCTCGAAATCGATGCCTCCAGGCTTCCTCTGCCCTGCGGTCTCAATGTCAGCGCTGAGACGCCTCGGAGCACCCAACGCAAGTTGAGCGCCGACACGGCTTTCGGCCGCAGTGTCGATTTCCGCGACGGCAACTACCGCGTCGTCCACTACCTTTCAGATGGCCGCGTGGTCGGCGTCGGATTCAAACCCATCCTGGTGGGCATCGAGAGCCTGCACCTGCAGCGCATCGTGACCATGCCCGATTTCCGCACGATGGGAACACCGTGACGAGCCCGTCGCCGGACCCGTCGACCATTCCCTTTCTGCCCGCACGGCCGGCCCCGGCCGAGTCCGAAACCGGCGACGCCCTTCAGATCGATGCCTGCGGCACGCGCTGCCCGGTGCCCATATTGCGATTGCGCAAGGCGTTGAGCCGCAGCGCACCGGGGCAGGTGCTCATCCTCACCACGGACGATCCTGCTGCGTTCACCGATATTCCGCAGGCCATGGCCTCGCTCCCGGCCCAACTCTTTGCCATTCGCCGCGAAGGTGATCGCGTCATCTTCACCGTGCTGCGTCAGTGACGACAGGCAAGCTTCGACGGTCTTCAACCCAACAGTCATGGCGCCACACCTCGAGAATCGCACGCCTTTTTCCGCTCTGGCCTTTTCGCAGTTTCACAGCGACGGCACCGACATGGCCGTGCTGGCAGTGCGGGGCAGCTTCCATGTCGTGCCGAACGCTCCGCTGGTGCTCGCGCCCCGACAGAACGAACTCGAACTTGCCGACCGCTACGAAGGCGACGCTGCCAACGGCCTGCTGGTGCGGACCTGCGACATCGTGCCTTTCAGGCCGGCGGCTGACCTCACCATCCTGGGTGCGAGCTGGGCGCCTCGGGGCGTGGAAGCCCGCTCGTGGATCACCGGCGTGCGTCTGGGCAAGCTCGAGAAGGTTCTGAGGGTCCACGGGCCGAGAGTCTGGCGCTGCGCCACCGCGCAGGAACAGGAAAAAGACAGATCGACCAGCAAGGGCTGGGCACTCTCGCAGGCCCATCCCGTCAAGGCCGTCGCACTCGACTGGCGCGGGGCCTTCGGAGGCCCGATACCCGGCTCGGGAGACGATGAGACGCCGACCGACGTGCATCGCTTCAACCCGATCGGATGCGGCATCGTCGATGAAGACCACAGCCCTTCGGATGTCGATATTCCCGCACCTTGCATCGAGGATCCCGCTGATCCCGTTCTCGATTGGCGTCGCCGTGACTACGTGCCGCAAGGCTTCGCTCCGCTTCCGCCGGTCTGGCGTTCCCGCCAGCAATACACGGGCACTTTCGACGATGCATGGCTCGCGTCGAAACATCCTCTGCTGCCGGACGATTTCGACTACCGCTTCTACCAGTACGCGGCGCCGGACCTCATTCATCGGGAGCGCCTGAACGGCGACGAAGAGCTGCAGCTTCTTCACATGCATCCGGACCACACCCACATTCAGGTCTGGCTGCCTGGCGTGCAGCTGTCCGCCATGGCGCACTGGAAAGATGGAGGCACTGCCCCTCAGGAAATGATGCTCGACGGCGTCCATGTGGATCTGAACTCCGATCTGGCGACGGTCTATCTGACGTGGCGATGCTGGGTGCCCAAGCGGTCAGGCATTCATCTGATGGAACTGCAGGTCGAGAACCCTTCGAGACTCCTGGAAGCAGGGCGCCAGTACGTCAACCATGACCGGTTGCCGGGTGCGCCGGCCAAGGGTTGAGTGAAGCAGAAACCATAGTTCGCCGCTATGAATTCAATTCACTCAATTGGGTTGATTGACGAGAGATCCAAACCTAGACTGGTCTCGGACCCCACGTGCGATCACCAACCAAAGGAGAACCCCTTGTCCGATGAAACAAAGTGCCCCTTCCCGGGCCACCAGCGTACACACAGCTTTGCCGGCGCTCCTGCGAATACAGACTGGTGGCCCAGCCAGCTGAACCTGAAGCTCCTGCACCAGCATTCCGCCGAGTCCGATCCCATGGGCGAAGCGTTCGACTACACCGAGGAATTCAAGACCCTCGACCTTGATGCCGTGATCAAGGACCTCCATGCCCTGATGACCGATTCGCAGGACTGGTGGCCCGCCGACTACGGCCACTACGGGCCTCTCTTCATCCGCATGGCCTGGCACTCCGCCGGCACGTACCGCATTGCGGACGGCCGCGGCGGCGGCGGCCACGGCGCTCAGCGCTTCGCGCCCCTGAACAGCTGGCCGGACAACGGCAACCTCGACAAGGCGCGCCGGCTGCTGTGGCCGATCAAGCAGAAATACGGCCGCAAGCTTTCGTGGGCCGACCTGATGATCCTGACCGGCAACGTCGCGCTGGAGTCCATGGGCTTCAAGACATTCGGCTTCGCCGGCGGCCGCCCCGACATCTGGGAGCCGGAAGACGACATCTTCTGGGGCCCCGAAGGCAAGTGGCTGGCCGATGAGCGCTACAGCGGAGACCGCGTGCTGGCCGGCCCGTTGGCCGCCGTGCAGATGGGCCTGATCTACGTGAACCCCGAAGGACCGAACGGCAACCCCGATCCGCTCGGCTCGGCCCGCGACATCCGCGAGACCTTCGCCCGCATGGCCATGAACGACGAGGAAACCGTGGCGCTCACCGCCGGCGGCCACACCTTCGGCAAGGCCCACGGCGCGGGCGACCCGGGCCTGGTCGGTGCCGAACCCGAGGGAGCCGACATCGAGGAACTGGGCCTGGGATGGAAGAACAGCTTCGAAAGCGGCCTGGGTGTGCATGCCACCACCAGCGGTATCGAAGGCGCCTGGACCCCCACGCCCACGAAATGGGACAACAGCTACTTCGAGACGCTGTTCGGCTACGAATGGGAACTCACCAAGAGCCCGGCGGGCGCCAACCAGTGGAAGCCCAAGGGCAGCACGGGCGCAGGCACCGTGCCAGACGCGCACGATTCGGGCAAACGCCATGCCCCGATGATGACCACGGCCGACATGGCCATGCGCATGGACCCGGCCTACGAAAAAATCTCGCGCCGCTACATGGCGAATCCGGCGGAGTTCGCCGATGCGTTCGCCCGCGCCTGGTTCAAGCTGACGCACCGCGACATGGGGCCGCGTGCACGCTACCTCGGCGCGCTGGTGCCGAAGGAAGAGCTGATCTGGCAGGACCCGATTCCCGCCGTGAACCACCCGCTGGTCGATGACAAGGACGTCGCGGCCCTGAAGGCCAAGGTGCTCGCCTCCGGCCTGGGCATTGCGCAGTTCGTGGGTGCTGCCTGGGCTTCGGCCTCGACCTTCCGCGGCAGCGACAAGCGCGGCGGCGCCAACGGTGCGCGCATCCGCCTCGCCCCGCAGAAGGACTGGGAAGTCAACCAGCCGGCCCAGCTGTCGAAGGTGCTTTCGACGCTCGAAGGCATCCAGAAGGAATTCAACGGCGCGCAGTCCGGCGGCAAGAAGATCTCGCTCGCCGACCTGATCGTGCTGGCCGGCAACGCAGCGGTCGAGGCCGCTGCGAAGAAGGCCGGACAGGACGTGACGGTGCCTTTCTCGCCGGGGCGCGGGGACGCTTCGCAGGAGCAGACCGACGTCGAATCCTTCGCACCCCTGGAGCCGCAGGCCGACGGGTTCCGCAACTATCTGAAGAAGGGTATCGACTCGGCCACCGCTGCCGGCCTGCTGCTCGACAAGGCGCAGCTGCTGACCCTGAGCGCGCCTGAGCTGACGGTCCTGGTCGGTGGCCTGCGCGCCCTGAACGCGAACGTCGGGCAGTCGCAGAACGGTGTGTTCACCAAGCGTCCGGAGACTCTCAGCAATGATTTCTTCGTGAACCTGCTCGACATGAACACCGGGTGGAAGAAGTCAACGACGGCTGAAGGCGTGCTGGAAGGCCGCGACCGGAAGACGGGCGAACTCAAGTGGACGGGCACCGTCGTCGACCTCGTGTTCGGCTCCAACTCGCAGTTGCGCGCGCTCGCGGAAGTCTATGGGGCCAGCGACTCGCAGAAGGCCTTCGTACGGGACTTCGTGGCCGCCTGGACCAAGGTGATGAACCTCGATCGCTTCGACCTCAAGAAGTGATCGGGCGGTGATTGAAGGCGACCGGTTTCGGTCGCCGCCGAGTGAGTGACAGCAGTGCAGCCCCGGCCTGGTTTCGGATGATCCCGAACCAGGCCGGGGCGCATCAAAAAAATGACGGCAGGAGACAACCATGCTAGTCGTGAAGAAGGCGCCTGCGGAGTCGATGGAGTTCTTCCAGCCCGAGCAGTGGATGCATCTGCTCGAGCAGCTCGACATCATCCTGGCGACGGTGCAAACCGACGACACCAATCCCATACTTCGCCGTTTCGGCGTGCGCCGGCGCTCTGCCATATTCCGTCGCCTGATGCAGGAGCGATGGCGTCTCGTCAAGGAGATGGAAGCATTCGGCCAGGCCGGACTTCTCGCCTTCGCGAAGAACCAGATGCCGGACGCATCGCCGTCGCGCCGCCATCTCGACGTCGAGTTCAAGCTCCTGGGCGAAGCGTTCGATCAGTGCTCCAAAGACCTGTCGCCCGATACGCAGGCCGCGCTGAGAAAGTGGCTGCTCGCGCGCTCGCACATGCATCAGGAGCACGCAAGGTTTCTGGAGACCTACTGACGGGCGCGGTGTGGAGGCTGCTACTGTTGTCGGTAACGGCTATCGGCCTTCAACAACAGGAGCTTCCATGAAACCCCAGCCCATCGAATACGCCAATGCCTCCGACGAAGTCAAAGCCGTCTTCGACGACATCAAGACCTCGCGCAACGTGCCCGACGTCAACAACTTCTGGAAGTACCTGGCCAACGACCCCGTCGCGCTCAGGCGCACCTGGAGCAGCCTGAAGGAGGTGATGGCACCGGGCGCGCTCGACCCGGTGGTGAAGGAGATGGTCTACCTTGCCGTGAGCGTCACCAACAACTGCGGCTACTGCATTGCGAGCCATCACGCCGGCGCCGAGAAGGCGGGCATGACGCCCGCGATGTTCGCCGAGGTGATGAGCGTGGTCGGGATGGCCAACGAGACCAACCGGCTCGTCAATGGCTACCGCGTGCCGATCGATCCGGCCTTCGACAAGTAAGACCGATCAGCCGATCGTCATCAGGCTCGCGTTGCCGCCGGCGGCCGCCGTGTTGATGCTGAGCGCACGCTCCACCACCAGGCTTTCGAGCGGAATGTCTGCATCGCCGGGCGCGAAGCCGCGCACGCCGACGATCGGCCCCGGCCGCGCTGCGATGCGCTGCATCACGCCCGACAGGCTCTGCATGCTGCCGTGGTGCAGTGCGGCGTCGAACATCACCGTGTCGGAGGCCCAGTCGTTCGCGATGGCCACGCACTGCTGCACCTCGGCCGGCAGCGATGCGCGAAGGCTTTGCGCGGCGGCATCGGCGGGCCAGATCGCGGTGCTGCCCACCGACAGCACTGCGGCCAATTGCATCAGCCGGTCCGTCTCCGAGTCGGCCAGGCACAGCACCGCCTCGCGCGGCTCCAGCGTGTAGACGTTGCGCTCGCCGGTCGGGCCGGCCAGCGTACGCGAACTGCCCGAGCGCGACTGTTCGGCAAAGCGCGCGCATTGCGCCGTCAGCGCGGGGCGGTCGGTTGCCTCCGCCCAGCGCGCGAGTGCCGACAGCGCGGCCCGTGATGCAACAGCACCACCCGCCACCGCGCGCTCCATTGCATCGTCCGGCCGCGCCGACAGCATGCGCAGCATGTACAGCGGACCACCGGCCTTCGGCCCCGTGCCCGACAGCCCCTCGCCGCCGAACGGCTGCACGCCCACCACCGCGCCGACGATGTTGCGGTTCACATAGACATTGCCCGCCTTGGCGTGCTCCACGATCTGCGCGATGGTTTCGTCGATGCGCGTGTGCACGCCCAGCGTCAGTCCATAGCCCGTGCCGTTGATCTGCCCGATCAGCGCGCCGAGGTCGCGGCGGCGGTAGCGCACGACGTGCAGCACCGGTCCGAACACTTCGCGCTGCAGCTCCGCGATGCTGTCGAGCTCGATCAGCGTCGGCATCACGTAGGTGCCGTTGCGCGTGTCGTGTGCGTACTCGCGGCCCTGGCGAAAGACCTTGCGGCCCTTCGAGCGCATGGTCGCGATGTGGCGCTCGATGCCGTCGCGTGCTTCGGCGTCGATCACCGGGCCCACGTCCACGGCCAGCCGCGCGGGGTTGCCGATGCAGGCTTCGGCCATCGCGCCCTTGAGCATCTCCAGCAGCCGGTCGGCCGCTTCCTCCTGCACGCACAGCACGCGCAGCGCTGAGCAGCGCTGGCCGGCGCTGTCGAAGGCAGAGGCCATCACGTCGGTGACGACCTGTTCCACGAGCGCGGACGAGTCGACGATCATCGCGTTCTGTCCGCCGGTTTCCGCGATGAGCGGCACCGGCGCACCATGCGCGCCGAGCCGCTGCGAGAGCGTCTTCTGCAGGATGCGCGCAACCTCGGTCGAGCCGGTGAACATCACGCCCTGCACGCGCGCGTCGGCCACCAGCGCGGCGCCGACGGTTTCGCCGCGACCCGGCAGCAGTTGCACAGCGGCATGCGGCACGCCGGCTTCCCACAGCGCGCGCACAGCTTCGGCCGCCACCAGCGGCGTCTGTTCGGCGGGCTTGGCCAGCACGGGGTTGCCCGCCGCCAGCGCGGCTGCCACCTGGCCGGTGAAGATCGCCAGCGGAAAGTTCCACGGGCTGATGCACACCATCGGGCCGAGTGCGCGGTGCGTGTCGTTCGAGAAATCGCTGCGTGCCTGCGCCGCGTAGTAGCGCAGGAAGTCGACCGCCTCGCGCACTTCGGCGATGGCGTTGGCATAGGTCTTTCCGGCTTCGCGCGTCAGCAGGCCGAGCAGGCGGGGCATGCCTTCTTCGAGCTTGCCGGCGGCGCGGTCGAGCAGGGCGGCGCGTTCGGCAGGCGGCGTGGCGGCCCATGCCGGGGCGATGTCATGGGCATGGGCGATGGCCGATTCGACATCGGCCAGCGTGGCTTCCTGCACCCGCCCGACGATGTCGCGGTGGTCGGCGGGGTTCAGCACGCTGACCGCTTCGCCAGCTGGCGCTGCTTCGGCGAGCATCGGCGCTGCATGCCAGCTTACACCGGCGCTGCCGGCGAGCACATGGCCCAGCGCGCGCAGGCTGTCGTCGTTCGCCAGGTCGAGCCCCTGCGAGTTGGCACGCTGCGTTCCATACAGCGCCGCGGGCAGCGCAATGGCCGGATGCGGCAGGCCCATCGTGCCTTCCTGCTGCGCCATGCGTTCCATCGTGGCGACCGGGTCTTCCACCAGCGCATCGAGCGAGATCGTCGGGTCCGCGATGCGGTTCACGAACGAAGTGTTCGCGCCGTTCTCCAGCAGGCGGCGCACAAGATAGGCCAGCAGCGTCTCGTGCGTGCCCACCGGCGCATAGATGCGGCACGGCCGCCCGAGCGGGCCGACCACCTGCTCGTACAGCGGCTCGCCCATGCCGTGCAGGCACTGGAACTCGTACTGCCCCGGCTTGTAGCGCGACGGGTCGGCCGCCGTGTAGATGGCGGCCAGCGTGTGCGCGTTGTGCGTGGCGAACTGCGGGTACACGGCCTCCGGCGCATCGAGCAGCTTGCGTGCGCAGGCGAGGTACGACACGTCGGTGTAGGCCTTGCGCGTGTAGACGGGGTAGCCGTCGAGCCCGTCGATCTGCGCGCGCTTGATTTCGCTGTCCCAGTACGCGCCTTTCACCAGCCGCACCATCAGCCGGTGCCGGCTGCGGCGGGCGAGATCGATCACGAAGTCGATCACGAACGGGCAGCGCTTTTGATAAGCCTGGATCACGAAGCCGATGCCGTTCCAGCCCGCGAGCGCCGGCTCGAAGCAAAGGCGCTCCAGCAGGTCGAGCGAGAGTTCGAGGCGGTCGGCTTCCTCTGCGTCGATGTTCAGGCCGATGTCGTACTGCTGCGCCAGCAGCGCAAGCTCGCGCAGCACAGGGTACAGCTCGGCCATCACGCGTGAATGCTGCGCGCGGCTGTAGCGCGGGTGCAATGCAGACAGCTTGATCGAGATGCCCGGCCCCTCGTACACGCCGCGATGGTTCGATGCCTTGCCGATCGCGTGGATCGCCTCTTCGTACGCGACGCGGTAGCGCTTGGCGTCTTCCATGGTGAGCGCCGCCTCGCCGAGCATGTCGTACGAATAGCGAAAGCCCCCGGCCTCCAGTTCGCGCGCGTTGCCCAGCGCCTGCGCGATGGTTTCGCCGGTGACGAACTGCTCGCCCATCATCCGCATGGCCATGTCCACGCCCTTGCGGATCAGCGGCTCGCCGCCCTTGCCGATCAGGCGCGTGAGCACGGCCGAGAGACTCGTCTCACTGTGCGTGGCCACGAGCTTGCCCGTCAGCAGCAGGCCCCAGGTCGCGGCGTTGACGAACACCGACGGACTGCGGCCCGCATGCGACTGCCATTGGCCGTGCGCGATCTTGTCGCGGATCAGCGCGTTGCGCGTCTCGGCGTCGGGGATGCGCAGCAGCGCCTCGGCCAGGCACATCAGCGCCACGCCTTCCTGCGACGACAGCGCGTATTCCTGCAGCAGGCCCTGCACGAGGCCGGCACGGCCGCCCGCGTTCTTGCGCTCGCGCAACTGCTGGGCGATGCGGTAGGCGAGTTCCTGGGCTTCCTCGGCCTGATTGCTCGGCAGGCGCGCTTGTGCAAGAAGCGGCGGCAGCGCCTGCGGTTCGGCGCGGCGCCAGGCTGCGGTGATCTGCTCGCGCAGCGCCGAAGAGGGCTCGGACAAGCCATCGGCAAACGCCGCGAAGGAAGAGGGTAGAGGGGCGGCGCTGGTGGTGCTCATGAGGGGCTCGTGCTGGTGATATGTTGGATGATCCGCGTCCTTGTGGCGAATTTGTGTTCGAAGAGCGGCGCTTTGGTAGAGCAAATCGCTAGGTCAGTCAGGTTCACAGCTTGTGGCGAGCAGAGAATCCGCGTTCCGTCCCTGGAGTCTCGCGAACATGCACAGCTACAGATGGTCCCTTCCTTTTCTGATGGCCGTATGCCTGCCGGCATCCTGGCCGGCGCACGCGGCGGCAGCCGACCCCTCCGCCTGCACGTCTTCGGCGGCCACGGACTGCTTGCGCAGCTTCACGCCGGCCGGTGCCGGAGGCGCGCTGCACTACTACTCGTCGCTCGCTCCGGATGCTCCGACGGCAACCACCGGGCCGACGAAGGCGCTCATCGCCATGCATGGCCATTCGCGCGACGCCAACAAGACATTCGAGGCAACGCTGCGCACCGTCCGCAACGCCGGTGCGCTGGACGACACGCTGGTGGTCGCGCCGCTCTTCCAGGTGCCTGCCGACAAGGCTGCCAGCCGGTGCAACTCGCCGGGCCTGCCCGCGCCGCAGCCCGGCGACCTGCTGTGGACCTGCGGCTCATGGCTCGAAGGCGGCCGCTCGGCGTCGGGCAGCCGCATCGGCTCGTTCGCGGTCATGGACGCGCTCGTGGCCGAGTTGGTGCAGCGCTGGCCGAGCCTGCGCACCGTCACCATCGCCGGCTTCTCGGCCGGCGGGCAGTTCGCGCAGCGCTATGCCGCCTTCGCGCAGAACGGCGGCACGGCGGGCAAGGTAGCCATGCGCTACGTGGTCGCCGACCCGAGCACGTGGCTCTATTTCGATCCGGTGCGCCCGCAGCTGTCGTCCGACGGTGCGTCAGTCTCGGGCTTCGCGGTGCCCGATGCCGCGGCGTGCCCTGAGATGAACCGCTGGAAATACGGCACCGACGACCTGCCCGCGCACCTCGGTCGCAGCGCCGCGCAGGCGCGCCGGCAGTATGCGGAGGCCGACATCAGCTACCTCGAAGGCGAACTGGACAGCAACGATGCGCGGGGCACGGCCTACCGCGTGCTCGACAAGTCCTGCGCGGCCGCCGCTCAAGGCCCGTTCCGCCTGCAGCGCGGCCTTGCCTACGCGCAGTACGACCGCACGCTGCTCGCGCCGGCCAAGCGCCGCGAGGTCGTGGTGGTGCCGGGCTGCGCGCATGACGTGGCGTGCGTCTTTCCGTCAGAAGCGGCGCGTGCCGCGTTGATCGGCCCTCCGCGCTGAGGGCGGTTCGCCGGGAGGCTTGACGCAATTTCCTTTATGGTGGATATTTAATCCAATATGAAGGAAATAGAAGAAACACCGTCCGGCCTGAACGACCGCATCGCGCAGCGCGTGCGCGACCTGCGTGCGCAACGCGGCCTCTCGCTTGATGCGCTGGCCACGCACTGCGGCGTCAGCCGTTCCATGATCTCGCTGATCGAGCGAGGCGAAAGCAGCCCCACCGCCGTGCTGCTCGAAAAACTCGCGACCGGCCTTGGCGTGTCGCTGGCCTCGCTGTTCGAGGTGCCCGCGCCCGCCGCCGATCCGGTGTCGCGCCTGGCCAGCCAGCTGCAGTGGCGCGACCCGCACTCCGGCTATGTGCGGAGGAACGTCTCGCCGGGCAGCTTTGCATCGCCCATCCAGATCGTCGAGGTGCTGTTTCCGCCCAAGGCCCGCGTGGCTTATGAAACCGCGGCGCGCGAGCCGGTCATCCACCAGCAGGTGTGGGTGCTCGACGGCGTCATCGAACTCACACTGGGCGACGACCAGCATCGGCTCGCCACCGGCGATTGCCTGGCGATGGTGCTCGACCGCCCCATGAGCTACTACAACCCCTCGCGCACTACCACCCGCTACGCCGTCGTGATCGCGACAGTGCCTTCTTCCTGGAGATGAACAACATGACGAATTTCGAAGCACCCCGTATCCATGTCCTTTCTACGGTGAGCGATGCCCAGGTCCAGGCGCTTGCCGACCTGCTGATCGATTGCGTCGAGGGCGGCGCGTCTGTCAGCTTCATGCTCCCGCTGGCCCGCGAGCGCGCCCTCGCGTTCTGGCGGAAGGTGGCCGACGGCGTGGCGCGCGGCGAACGTGCATTGCTCGTGGCCGAAGACGCCGAGGGCCTCCTCGGAACAGTGCAACTCGTGCTCGACCAGCCCGAGAACCAGCCTCACCGCGCAGAGGTCTCGAAGATGCTGGTGTACCGCAGGGCGCGGCGCCGGGGCATCGGCGCGCTGCTGATGCAGGCGGCCGAAGACCAGGCGCATGCGCACGGCAAGACCCTGCTGGTGCTCGACACGTCGAGCGCCGAAGCCGAGCGGCTCTATGCCCGCATGGGCTGGCAGCGCGTGGGCGTGATCCCCGGATTCGCATTGCTGCCGGAGGGCGAACCGTGCAGCACCACCTTCTTCTATCGCGCGCTGCAGGCCCGCGCACAGGTACCGGCGGCAGGCTGAGCCGAACAGATTTGTATCGCACCTTGTCTGGCACGCGGCCAGATACGGAGCGCGACCATTCAGTGCCTGCCCCGACACACTGCGAAGGCAGGTGCTGCGATGCAATGGGTGCTTCATCCACTCGACACGAAGCCCGCCATGACCATGCACTCGTTCCATCGTCCATCAGGCCGCGCGCTGGCAGCCGTCCTGATGCTGACCGCAGCCTTCGCCGCGCAGGCGCAGTCGTCTTCCGCGGCAACCGATCCTCGCGGCCGCTGGATCACCGCGAACGGCAACCTCGAAGTGGAGCTCGCACCGTGCGGCACCGCGCTGTGCGGCACCGTCACCAAGGTCCTCGGCAATCGATCGATGGCGCCCGGAGGCGGCGACATGCAACCCGCCGACGGCCGACCGGCCCTCGGCATGACGTTGCTGAAAGACTTCATGCCAGTCGATGCGACCGATCCGTCCCGGCCGCCCACCGAATGGGCCGGGCAGATCTACAACCGCGAGAACGGCAAGACCTACAGCTGCAACATGTCGGTCAGCACCACCGGCAATCCGGCGGGCGAGCTGCTGCTGCGTGCGTACGTCGGGCTGCCGCTGTTCGGCAAGACGCAACGCTGGGTGCGTGCAGCGTCGGACAACTGAGTTGCCATGCGCGGCCGGTCGGTCAGTCGGTCAGGCGCACCACGCGCCCGCTGCGCACGCCCAGCGATTCGCCATCGCGCCACGCAGGCCGCCCGTTGACGATGACGGCGTCGATGCCCTCCGCGCGCAGCGTAGGGGCCTCCCAGGTTGCGCGGTCGGCAATCCGGTCGGCATCGAACACGGTGATGTCGGCAAAGGCGCCTTCGCACAGCACGCCGCGGCCGGGCAGGCGGAAATGCCGGGCCGTCAGCCCCGTCATCTTGTGCACCGCCTGTTCGAGGGAGAACAAACCGACGTCGCGGCAGTAGTGGCCCAGCACGCGCGGAAAAGTGCCCCACAGGCGAGGGTGCGGTGACGCGTCGTGCGGCATGCCATCGGAGCCGATCATTGTTTGAGGAAAGGCGAGCACGCGCCGCACGTCGGCCTCGTCCATCAGGAAGTAGATGGCGCCGGCCGGCTGCAGCAGGTCGACCGCGTCCTCCATCGACACACCGAGGCGCTGCGCGATCGCGTCGAGGTCCATGCCCGCGAACTCGGGGTGCGGCCGTGACTGGGTGACGATGATCCGGCTCGACACCGCAATGCGGTCCTTGCGCAGGATGGTGGAGCCCGCGCAGTAGGGATAGCAGTCGAGCGCGACCGGCTGGTGCGCCATGGCCTCGCGCACGTGGGCCAGCGTCTGCACCGAACGGCCATGGTTGCGCGGGCCGATGAGCTTGTGGTGCGACACCACCACCGGTGCCTGCGCCGCGCGGCCGATCGCGAAAGCTTCGTCCAGCGCGGCGAAGACATGGTCGCCCTCGTCGCGGATGTGGCTCGCGTACACGCCTCCATAGGGGCCGATCACTTCGGCGACTTGCGCCATCTCTTCGGTCGTGGCTGGCATGGCCGTGGGATAGGCCGCGCCGGTGGACAGCCCGATGGCGCCGCTGGCCATGGCCTCGGCGAGCAGCGCCCGCATGCGCACGATCTCTTCCGGTGTGGCGGCCCGGTCGAGGCGCTCCATCGTCGCCGCGCGCAAGGTGGTGTGGCCCACCAGGCAGGCCGCGTTCACCGCGGCGGGCGCAGCTTCCAGGCGCGCGAGGTAGGCCGCGAAGGTGGCGTCGCCGAATAAGGCGGGGTCGTGGCCCAGCAGGTTCAGCGGTGGCGGCACGTTGGCGCCGGCCGGCGCGCCCCAGGGCGCGAGGCTGATGCCGCAGTTGCCGGTGACGACCGTCGTCACGCCCTGGCTCAGCTTGGCCGGCATGTCCGGCTCGAGCAGGAGGTAGCGGTCGTCGTGCGTGTGCGAGTCGATGAAGCCCGGCGCCACGATGCGGCCGCTGGCGTCGATCTCGACCGTGCCACGCAGCGCCGACAGCTCGCCGACGGCAGCCACGCGCGCACCGCGGATGCCGACATCGGCCTGGTGCCGTGCGCTGCCGGTGCCGTCGATCAGTGTGCCGTGGCGCACCACGAGGTCGAAGTCGGCCATGTGCGTGCGCGCGCTTCAGTCGAGCTTGGCGCCAGAGTGCTTGACCACGTCGGCCCACACGGGGCGCTCTTTCCTGGCGAGGTCGAACAGGTCCTGGCGCGGACCGGTGTGGACCTCATAGGCCTGGGCGGCCAGCTGCTGCTTCACCGCTGGCGAATTCAACGCCTTGTTGAAAGCGGCGTTGAGGGCGTCGAGGATCTTCGGATCGACGCCGGCCGGTGCAACATAGCCGGTCCACGCCACGGCCTGGTATTTCTTCAGGCCGGTCTCGGCGATGGTGGGCAGCTCGGGCAGGCGGCTGTCGCGCGCGGCGCCGGTCACGGCCAGCGGCGTGATCTTGCCGCCCTTGAGGTGCGGAGCGATGGAGGTGATGTTCTCGAACACCAGGTCCACCTCGCCGCGCATCAGCGCCATGTCGGCTTCCAGCCCGCCCTTGTACGGGATGTGCACGATGGACACGCCGGCCATCGACTTGAACATCTCGGCACTCAGGTGGCCGGTGGTGCCGTTGCCGCCGGAGGCCACGGTGAGCTTGCCGGGCTGCTTCTTGGCCATGTCGATGAGGCCGGCCACGTCCTTCACGCCGAGGTCGCTGCGCACGGCCAGCACGTTCTGCACGAAGCCGGTCAGTGCCACCGGGGCGAGCTGCGTGTCGGCGTCGTAGGGCAGCTTCTTGTAGAGCGACTGGTTGATCGCCAGCGTCGCCACGTTGGCATAGGCGATGGTGTAGCCGTCCGCGGGGGCGGCGATGGTGGCCTGCGTGCCGATGATGCCGGAGGCGCCGACGCGGTTCATCACCACCACCGACTGGCCGAGGTCGCGGCCCACCGCATCGGCGAGCAGCCGCGAGACGATGTCGGGCGTGGTGCCGGCGTTGAAGGGCACGATCAGGGTGATCGGCTTGTCGGGGTACGCGGCCTGCGCGTAGCCGCACAGGGCGAGCGCGGCCAGCGGCGCGGCCAGCACATTCAAGAGCCAGCGGCGGGAGGCAAAGGAACGGACGTTGAAGAACGACATGGTCAAGGCTTTCTGAAGAAGATCGATGGAGGGGCTTGCGGTCTCCTGGGCGACGCTGCGCCGGGGCATGGCGGCGTCTGCCTCGTTGCTATGGGAATGGATGAAATGGGCGCTACGCCATCACGGACTGCAGGACCGGCAGGTCGACGTTGCCGCCCGAGAGAACGAGCACGGCGCTCTGCCCGCGCAGCGAGACATGGCCGGCCAGCATTGCCGCGAGCGCCACGCTGCCGCCGGGCTCGACGACGAGGTGCAGTTCCTCCAGCGCGAATCGCATCGCGCGGGCCACCTCCGCATCCGTCACGGCGACAGCCTCGTGCAGCAGCGGCTGGTTGATGGCGAACGGCAGCTCTGCGGGCGTGACGGCCTGCAGGGCATCGCACAGCGTGCGCGCGCCGGGTGCGTTGGTCTCGCGCCGGCCGCTGCGCAGCGAGCGCACGGTGTCGTCGAAGCCCGCGGGCTCGACGGCCACGCGCCGCGCGCCGGGGCTCAGCGCATCGAGGGCCAGGCAGCAGCCGGCCATGAGGCCGCCGCCGCCGCAGGGCGCTGCGAACAGGCCCAGGGTTTCCCGCGCACCGGCCGGCAGGTCTTGCAGCGCTTCCAGTGCCACGGTGCCCTGCGCGGCCAGCACCTCGGGGTGGTCGCCCGGCGGTACCAGCGTGCCGCCGGTCTCGGCCAGCAGGCGCATGCCGATGTCCTCGCGGCTTTCCCTCTCGCGGTCGTAGTGGACGACCTTCGCACCCTGCGCGAGCGCGCGCGCCACCTTGGTCTTCGGGGCATCGACCGGCATCACGATGGTGGCCGACACGCCCAGTTGCCGCGCCGCCCAGGCAATCGCCTGGCCGTGGTTGCCCGTCGAATAGGCCACCACGCCGCGCTCCCGCTGCTGCGGCGTGAGTGCCAGCAGGGCATTGAAGGCGCCGCGGGCCTTGAAGGAACCGGTGACCTGCAGGCTCTCGGGCTTGATCCACACGGTGCCGCCCATCAGCGCGTCCAGCGCGGGCGAGCGCAGCAGCGGCGTGCGTTGCACGTATGGCGCAATGGCCTGTGCGGCGCGCAGCACGTCTTCGAAACGGGGCACGCGCATCGTGCCGAGCATCGCGTGCTCGATGTGGTCCGGCAGCGCCGCGGCAGAAGAAGTGGAGGAGGTGCTCGTCATCGCGCGGGCCTCCTTCACGCCGGTTGCCACACCGGGGGCTCGGTGCTGCCGGTCTGGCTGGTGAGGCGGGTGTAGGCCTCCAGGCGGCGGTGCTGGGCGAAGTTGAAGATGGTGTTGCGGCCCAGCTGGCACATGTCCAGGTTGCAGTCGGCCACCACCAGCTCGTCGTCCCAGCTGGTGGCCATGGCCATGATCTCGCCCTGGGGGTTCACGATGATGGAGTGGCCCATCAGCTCGAAGCCGTCTTCATTGCCGGCCTTGGCCACGCCCACGCCGAAAGTGGCGTTCTGGTAGCACCCGGCCTGGATGGAAAGCTGCGAGTGGAAGTTGCGCAGGTGGTGCGCCTCGAAGCCGCGGTTCTCCTGGTTCACCGCCGGCGTGTTGTAGCCCAGCATGACCAGCTCGACCTGCTGCAGCCCGAGCTCGCGCCACGCTTCGGGCCAGCGGCGGTCGTTGCAGATCAGCATGCCCAGGTTCACGCCGTCCACCTGGCCCACCGGCGCCCGGACGACCGGGAAGCCCAGGTTGCCCACCTCGAAGTAGCGCTTCTCCAGGTGCTGCACCTTGCGGATGGTGGAAAACTCCTTGTGCCCCGGCAGGTGCACCTTGCGGTACTTGAGCACGATCTCGCCAGAAGGCGCGATCACCACCGACGTGTTGAAGCGCCGCTTGCGCACCACGCCGGTCTCGTCGGCCTCGTGGGCGATCTCGGCATAGCCCAGGTAGCAGGTGAGCCCATAGCGGCGAATGGCATCGAAGATCGGCTGCGTGGTGGGCGAGGGCAGCGCCTCCTCGTACCACGCATCGGCCTCGTCGAGGTTCTCGACGTACCAGCGCGGAAAGAAAGTGGTCAGCGCCAGTTCGGGAAACACCACGACATTGGCGCCGCGCTGATGCGCGCGCTCCAGCAGGCGCACCATGCGGGCCACGACGGCATCGCGGCCTTCGGCTTTCTGGATGGGCCCGAGCTGGGCGGCGGCGACGGTGATCAAGCGGTTCATGGCGGCAGAAAAGTTGGTCTGAGCCAAATGATCTGGCCCGCCGCCCCTGCGGCCAACTGCGCCTGAACCGCCCCGGCAGGCCGCGAGGGCATGCATCGAATCTGCCGCAAGTGATTGATTTCAAACACAAAACCCGTGGCGCTCAAGGCGCCCCGACCTGCCCGTCGATAACCGCGCGTTATGCCCTGGGGACAAAAGGTGATGGACGTCCGGCCCGCGCTGTCAATGGCGCGCAACGAATGGCCCGGCTCAGGGGCGAGGCGCACGCACGGGCGCATCCTCGCCCGGGTGCTCGGGCAGCGTGAGGGCGAGCGCGCTGTCGCGCCCCTCCTGCTTCAGCAGCCGCTTGAAGACGGCCAGGAATTCCTTGGCCATGGCCGACAGCGGGCTGACGTTGGTGTGGATCAGGTAGATGCGGTGCGCGAGCGCGGGCGAGAGCGGCTTGAGCACCACGCCATCCGTCATCACCGAGCGCCGCGCACCGAAGGCTTCGATCAGCGCCACGCCGACGCCTTCACGCACCAGCGCCATCGCCTCGGGCGTGGAGCGGATCTCGACGTCGGCGCGCAAGGGCAGGCCCGACGCGGCGAGGAAATCGGCAGTGAGCCGGCCGAAGGGCGTGTCGCGCCCATAGCCGATGAAGGTCTGGCCCACCAGGTCGCTTGCGCTGATTGCCTCGGCCTGCGCCAGCGGATGGCGCTCGGGCACCGCGCACTCGATGAAGCTGTGGCCGATCGCCCGCGATGCCGCGTTGGCACTGGCCGGCGGCGGCATCGAGGAGATCGCCAGGTCCGCGTGGCCCAGTAGCACGTGCGGCAGCAACTGGTCGAACGGCAATGGCCTGTACTTGATGCGCACGTCGGGATAGCGGGCCCGGAAGCGCTTGATCGCCACCGGTATCAGCCACTCGCTGAAGCTGGGGCTCGAAACCAACGACAGCTCGCCCTGCGAACCGCCGACCAGGTCGGCCGCCAGTGCATTGAAGCGGCGCACGCCCTCCAGGATGCTTTCCACTTCCGAGAACAGGCGGCGCGCCTCGGGCGTTGGCTGCAGGCGCCCGCGCACGCGCTCGAACATCAGCATGCGCAGCCGGCTCTCCGTCGTGGCCAGCACGCGGCTGACGGCCGGCTGGGAAACGCACAGCATGCGTGCCGCCCCGCTCAGGGTGCCGGCAATCATGATGGCGTGGAAGACTTCGATCTGCCGCAGATTCAGCGGCACCGGCGGGGTCAGGAGCGTGGCGGGCATGGCGCGGGACACCATGCAAGTAGCACGCCACCGCGCGGAGGCTGCGCGGCCTGCAGCCTGCTAGCGCGCCCCGAACATCGCGTTTTCGAACAGGTCCTTGAACTCGCGCGGCTGCGAGCGCCAGTACTGGTGCGGTGCTTTGACCTGCGCGCCCAGTTCGGCAGCGGCATGCCACGGCCAGCGCGGGTCGTACAGGATCGCGCGTGCGAGCGACACCGCATCGGCCTGTTCCTTGGCAATGATTTCCTCCGCCTGCCGCGGCTCGGTGATGAGGCCCACGGCAATGACCGGCATGTCGACCTCCGACTTCACGCGCTCGGCAAACGGCACCTGGTAGCCCGCGCCGAGCGCGATGGCCTGCTTCGGCGACACGCCGCCGCTCGATACGTGGATGGCCGCACAGCCACGCGCTTCGAGCGCCTTTGCAAAGGCGACGGTGCCGTCGAGGTCCCAACCGCCCGGCACCCAGTCGATGGCCGAGACGCGCACCCACACGGGCTTGTCGGTGGGGAAGACTTCGCGCACCGCATCGAACACCTCGAGCGGAAAGCGCATGCGGTTCTCGAGGCTGCCACCGTATTCGTCCTCCCGGTGATTGGCCAGCGGCGAGAGGAACTGGTGCAGCAGGTAACCATGCGCCGCGTGGATCTCCAGGCCATCGAGGCCCAGCCGCGCCGCGCGCCGTGCGGCTTCGACGAAGGCGTTGCGGATGCGGGCGAGCCCTGCGGCATCGAGCGCGATGGGCGGGTCTTCGGTGGGCGCATGGGGTACGGCCGAGGGCGCATACGCCTTCCAGCCGCCGGGCTCGTCCGGCCGGATCTGCTTGCCGCCTTCCCACGGTGCACGGCTCGATGCCTTGCGCCCGGCGTGGCCCAGTTGCATCGCGACCTTGATGGGCGAGTGCGCACGCATCGCATGCAGCACGCGCGCCAGGCCTTCTTCATTGGCATCGGAATACAGCCCGAGGTCGCCGGGCGAGATGCGCCCCTCGGCTTCCACCGCCGTCGCTTCAAGGATCAGCAGCCCCGCTCCCGAGAGCGCGAGATGGCCCAGGTGGATCAGGTGCCAGTCGCCCGGCGTGCCATCGACGGCGGAGTACTGGCACATCGGCGCGATGACGATGCGGTTGTCGATCTGCAGGGGGCCGAGCCGCAGGGGCTCGAAGAGACGGGGCTTGCTGATGCTGTCGTTGCTCATGACGATGCGGCTCCACAGGTGCTGTAGTTGCGCGAATTCTGCGGGGTCTTCGCGATCGGTGCCGGGGCCGGCGCGGAAGCCTTGCGGCTCAGGGCGGTATGGATCAGCAGCGCGCCAACCACCATCGCCATGCCCACCGCCTCGTTCATCGTGGGCAGCCTGCCCAGCGCCGCGCTCATCAGCAGCGCAGACACCGGCACGAAGTTGATGAAGGCCGTGCCCGTCACTGCGCCCAGCGTGCGCACGCCGTAGTTGAAAGCCAGCACCGCGATGGCCGAAGACACCAGGCCGACGTACAGCAATGCCTGCCACGACAGCCGCAGGCCTTCCATGCTGGGCGCATGCGTCCAGCCCAGCAGCGTGCCGACCAGAGCCGTGGCCAGCAGCAGCGGCCACGAGGCAAGCACCGTGAGCGCCGTGTACTCGATCACGTCGAGTTCCGGAAAGCGCGCGGCGCCGCGCGTGTACCAGACCCAGCCCAGCGTTCCGATGAAGGCCACCGCGTCGCCGAAGAGCGTCGATTCGCCCGAAGCCCCGGCGCCGAACAGCAGCCCCGACACGATGGCCACGCCCAGCAGCGACAGCGCCGTGGTCAGCAGCGTGGAGCGGCTCGGCCGCACGCCGTCGAGCGCCCAGCGCAGCAGCTGCGTGGTCATGGGCGTGGTCGCCATGATCACCGCGCCGTGCGAGGGCACCGAGTGCGCCAGGCCCGCCAGCAGCATCACGCTGAAGATGCCGAAGCCCGCGAACCCGCGCACCGCCAGCGGCCCGGCATGCTGGCGCAGCTTGCGCCACGGCGCCGCCCCGCGCGGAACAATCAGCAGCACGAACAGCAGTGCGGACATGCTGTAGCGGATGAGCGTGAACCACGCCGGCTCGACGTGGTGCAGTACGCCCTTGCTGACCAGGAACATGCCGCCCCACCCGGAGGTGGCGAGCAGCAGCGCGGCGATGCCGAGCAGGCGTTGGCGATGGGACATGGGGAAGCCTTTTCTTGCAATGAATCAATGCCCCAAGAATCGGTGCTGGGGCCCGCAAATGCCATTCGCTTCTTTGGACAGGGGTCTCCAAAAAAGCGAACAGACTGAAGCCGCTGCCAAGCTCACAATCCGCTCCCATGGAGCTCTACCAACTCAAGACCTTCGTCGCCATCGCCAAGGAAGGCAGCCTGACCCGCGCCGCCGAGCGCGTGTTCACCAGCGCACCGGCAGTGAGTGCCCAGCTCAAGGCGCTGGAAGACGAGCTCGGCGTGAAGCTGTTCGAACGCACGCCGAAGGGCATGTCGCCCACCGAGGCCGGCCTCAGCCTGCTGGAAGAGGCCGAGCGCACGCTGGCTTCCGCATCGCGCATGCGCTCGGCGGCCGACCAGCTGCGCGGTGCGGCGCAGGGCGTGGTGCGCTTCGGCACCGTGGTCGATCCGGTGGCGCTGCGGCTCGGAGAGGTGCTGGTGAAGCTGGCTGAGCGCCATCCGCAGGTCGCGCTGCAGCTGAAGCAGGGCCTGTCGTACGAAACGCTGTCGGCAGTGCAGCGCGGCGATCTCGACTGCGCTTACGTTCTCAGCGACGGCGAGCAGATCGATGGGCTGGAGCTGCACCGCCTCGGCGTGATCGACCTCGTCGTGACCCTGCCGCTGCCGGTGGCTGAAGCGCATCCCGACCTCTCGCTGGACCAGCTTACGAACCTGCCATGGGTGGGCACGCCGCTTTCGTGCATCCTGCGCGTGCATCTCGAAAAGCTGTTCGCCGGCGCAGGCCGTGAATACCGCCAGGGCCGCACGGCCGATGGCGAGAGCGCCATCCGCAGCATGGTCGCAAGCGGCATGGGCGCGGGCCTGATGCGGCTCGACCAGGCAGAGCAGGGCGAGCGTAATGGCGAACTCGCGATCTGGAACGGATGGCGTTCGCACACGTGGCTTTGTTGGGTTGCGCCGGCAGAGGGCAGGCGGCCTGTGGCGGTTGATGCCGTGCGCAGTGCGGTGATGGAGGCGTGGGCTTGAAGTGTTGGCGTGGCTCGTTCGGGCGCGATCACGCCGACGGGGTACCTTGCTCCGCGAATGTCCCCCGGCCTTCGGCCTCCTCCTTTATTTCGCTGCGCAAGGCACCCCATCGGCGCGATCGTTCAGCGAGCAGGGACAAATTTTCACCACCCAGTGCTCATTCTTAAAAGCTTCTTCTTAACAGGCATGCCAAACGGCTTATTGCCCGCACAACGAGCCGCCGATACCTTCGAATCGCGCCTCATCCGAGGCGCGATTCGCATGGAAAACGGACAACCACAATGGCTCATTCACTCTCCGCGTTCCGGCCCAACTTCGGCCGGCGCCTGCAACAACTACTGGCGTGTGCCGCGCTGCTCGCGGCCGCCACCGTCACATCGGCCGCCGAGCCCGCCAAAGACCATCCGCTGGTCGGGCGCTACGAAGGCTCGGTGATGGATGCCTTCCAGAGCAAGGACTACGACGAGGCCGGCCTGCTGCGCGAACCGATCCAGAACTGGGGCGACCCCGTGCCCAAGCCGCGCCTGCTGCAAGTCGCGGGTAAGGTCTCGCTCTACTACTACCGCCTGCCCGATGGTCGCTCGCTGCTCGAAGTGCAACGCAACTACGAGGCTGGCCTGAAGGCCAAGGGCTTCCAGACACTGTTCGCGTGCGCCACCACCGACAGCAGCTGCTACAAGAAAGACCCCGACCGCGAAACGCCGTTCACCGACGTCTCGGTGCTGGCCAACACCATCGACACGCCCGAGTGGCCGATGATCGGCCGCGGGCGCCAGTTCGTGAGCAACTATTTCGACAACAGCGGCCGCTACCTCCTCGCGCAATACGACGGCCCCAACGGCAAGGTCTACGCAAGCATCGCGCTCGCCGAAGGCAACAGCCGCGGCAACTTCGCCTTCGTGCGCGTGGTCGAGAGCAAGGCGATGGAGAGCGACAAGATCGTCTTCGTCGATGCCACGGCCATGCAGAAGGGGCTGGCGGAGAACGGCCGCATCAGCCTCTACGGCATTCACTTCGACCTCGACAAGGACAGCATCAAGCCCGACTCGCAGCCCACGCTCGACGAGATCGCCAAGCTCATGCGCAGCAACCCGCAACTGCGCGTGCAGGTGGTGGGCCACACCGACGCGCAGGGCGAAGAGCCGCACAACGCCGACCTCTCGCGCCGGCGCAGCGTGTCGGTGATTGCGGCGCTTGCAAAGACGGGGCTCGATGCGCGGCGCTTCACTTCGCGCGGCGCCGGTTCCAAGGAGCCGGTGGCGCCGAACACCAACGAAGAAGGTCGCGCGAAGAACCGTCGCGTCGAGCTGCTGCGGCTGTGGCCGCGCGGTCAGTCGGCGGTCAGCTGACGGTCGTCAGATCGGGGCCGGCTTGCAGTCGGTTTCCATGGATTGCCGGGATGGCAGGCCACGCTTGGGCCTGTCATCATTCGCGGCTGCATGAATAACGACTCGAAGAATTTTCTTGCCGATCTGTTGAATCGCGCCAGACAAGCCCTGGCGGACCCGGCGGGTGTGCTGCCCGCGGCAACGCCCGCCACCGGCGAAGCAGGGTGCGTGGTGTTCCTTGCCACTGGTGAAGACGACAGCCGGGCCCGCGTGGTCTCGGGGCGCGGCGCCGACATCGACGCCGCATGGCGCGCCGCCGCCGAGAAAGCCAGGCGCACCGGCCAGGCACCACAGCGCCTGCGCGCCGAGGTGGTCGACAAGGTCACGCCCATGAGTTGGGCCGCGCTGAAGGCGAAGCTCGCCAAAACCAAGCGCAACTACTTCAACGAGGGCATCGCATTCGACGCGCGCTTCGAGTTCGCGCTGCTCGCGCAGGAAATGCACGGCAGCGCGATCCTCTACAACGGCGACGTGGAGCATGCCGAGCCCAACACCGGCAACCTGCGCCTGCACTGCAAGCGGCGCTTCGGCCGCGAGATCGACTTTCCTGCGGATGACGCGACGACCGTCTGGTGCTTCACCACGCGGGCCGTGTACGTGGATGCGAAGGGCGCATGGCCCATCACCGCCGAAGGCCAGGCGGCCGGATTTCGCGAGCTGCGCGAATGGAATGCGCGGCAAGTCCATGCGCTGGTCGACAACGCCGGCAACTACCTCGCCGAACAGGTCAAGCCAACGGGCGAGTTCCACTACGGCTGGTTTCCCTGCTTCGACCGCGCCATCCCCACCTACAACACGCTGCGCCACGCCAGCTCCACCTACGCGATGCTGGAAGCGTGGGAGCTCACGCGCAGCGACACGCTCAAGGCCGCCATCGACCGCTCGCTGGCCTTCCTCACCGGCACGCTGATCCGCCCGGCCCATCTGCCGGACGGCACACGCGCCGCCTATCTGCTGGACATCGGCAGCGAGATCAAGCTCGGTGGCAACGCCGTGTGCCTGCTCGCGCTGGTCAAGTACACCGAGCTCACCGGCGACAGGAAATACCTGCCGCTGCTGGAGCAGCTCGCGCTCGGCATCCGCCACATGCAGGACGCGGAGACGGGCAGCTTCGTGCACGTGCTGAATGCGCCCGCGCTCGACGTGAAGGACAGGTTCCGCGTCATCTACTACGACGGCGAGGCCGCTTTCGGCCTGATGCGGCTGTACGGCCTCACGCGCGACGAGCGCTGGCTCGCGGTCGTCGAGAAGGCCTTCGATCATTTCATTGCCGCCGAGCACTGGCGCGCGCACGACCACTGGTTGAGCTACTGCGTCAACGAGCTCACGCGCTACCGGCCCGAGACGCGCTACTACCAGTTCGGCCTGCAGAACGTGGCGGGCTATCTCGACTTCGTGCTGGAGCGCATCACCACCTTTCCCACGCTGCTCGAACTGATGATGGCCGCGCGCGACATGGTGCTGCGGCTCGAAGCCGATCCCGCATTGCGCCTGCTGCTGGCCGGGCTCGACCGCGACAAGTTCGACCGTGCGCTGGCATACCGCGCGCGCTACCTCGCCAATGGCCACTTCTGGCCCGAGCTGGCGATGTTCTTCCGTAACCCGGCGCGCATCGCCGGCTCGTTCTTCATCAAGCACCACAGCTTTCGCGTGCGCATCGACGACGTGGAGCACTACCTCTCGGGGTACGTGGCGTATCACCGGATGCTGAAGGAGCGCGAGGCACAGCAAGACGCGCAGGCAACAACAGCTACCGGCATCATTGCCTGGGGCGGCGACGTGAATCTCTCGCGCCGCCAGCACTACCGGCTGCACGAACTCGGCGGCGCGAAAAAGATGCTCGGCGACATCGCCGCGCTGCGCGAGGCCGACCTGCGCATCGCGAACCTCGAATGCGTGGTCGCCACCATTGGCGAGCAGGGCGTCGACAAGGACGAGACGGCTCCCTACTACTACCGCGCCCGCCCCGAAATGCTCGCGGTGCTGACCGAGGCCGGCATCGGCATGGTCACCACCGCCAACAACCACAGCGGCGACTATGGCCCCGATGCGCTCATGGAACAGCAGGGCCTGCTGGACGCGGCGGGCATCGCCCACGCCGGCACCGGCCGTACGCCAGAGGCCGCGTTGCGCCCGGCGTTCCGGCGCGCGGGCGGCGTGCGCGTGGCGCTGTTCTCGCTCGACGCCACGCAGCCCGAATTTGCCGCCACGGCCGAGCGTGCGGGCGCCGCCTGGCTGTCGCTGGACGACCCTGCCGAGTGGACCGCCACGCTCTCGCCGCGCATCGAGGCCGCGCGCCGCGAGGCCGATGTAGTGCTGGTGGCTGTGCACTGGGGCGCCAACCTCGAGACCGAACCCACGCAGGCCGAGATCGCCGTCGGCCACGCCATCGTCGATGCCGGCGCGGACGCGATCCTCGGTACTTCGGCGCATGTGCTGCAGGGCATCGAGATCTATCGCGGCCGGCCGATCCTGCATGACGCCGGCGACCTGCTGTTCGACTCGGTACGCAACGACTTCGGCGACTCGGGCGTGTTCTCGCTGACGCTGGGCCTGCGCGGTGTCGAGGAGGTGATGTTCACACCCATTGGCGTCGGCTTCGGTTTCTCGCGGCAGCTCGAAGGCGACAAGGCGCAGGCGCTGAGCGAACGTTTTGCGGCGCAATGCCGCGCGCTCGGGACGGAGATGATTCTGGTGTCTGGCGGCCGTTGCGCGGTGCGACTGTCGCCGCCCGAGCGGCCTGCCTTTCGGCCCGACTCGGCCTCTGCGGCCGCACCAGTCTTCAGCCCGGCGCCTGTCGTGGAGCCGGTACAGACACCACGGCCCGAATGGCTGGTCGACGCCGTGCCCGAAGACGCGCGCATCACGCCACTGCAGATCGGCCCGCTGCGCCTCGTGGGCCTGCGCTGCACGCCGCGGCAGATCGTCGGGCGCCGCATGCTGTGGGTCGAATCTTTCTGGACCGCTGACGAGCCCATCGCAGCCGACCTGCGCTTGTACTTCCGCGCGATGCCGATGCGCAGCACCCGCATGCCGCCCTGGGGCGAGAGCATGGACCACGACCCCTGCGACTGGATGTGGCCTACCAGCCGCTGGGAGCCCGGCCGCATCTACCGCGACCGCTACGGCCTGCGCCCGCCGCGCGGCGGCCTGCTGGAAAGCGACGTGCTGCAGCTCGAAGTGAGCGTGCGCGGCACACTGCCTGACCTGCCGCCCGCGCGCCATCTCGCGCTGTGGTGCGGCCTGCGCGTGCCGGACGCTCCTACGCCCTTGCCGGAACGCACAGCGCCAGTGCTCATGGCCGACCGCCCCGGCGCGGGCCCCGATCCCGCGCCCGTGTGGACCGCCGAGCAACTGCAAAAGGCCACGCGCGGCCGATGGCTCGTCGAGCCGCCGCCGGGCTGGTTCGCCAACTCGGTGGTGCGCGGCCCGGTCCACATGGGGCTGCTGCCGAAGCCCTCGCTCTTCGTCGCCTCCGACTACCGCACACTGGCCGCGCACGAGAACTACAGCAAGCCGCGCACCGACAACTGGGACCGCCACCTCGAACTGCCCCGCCTGCACTCCGAGCTGGCCGGCGCCGTGGTCGCGCACGCGGTGGACGGGCTCGATCCGGCCTTCCCGCTGCTGCAGGTGGACGACCCCATTGCGGCAATGCTCGCCATGGGCGCCGCCGCGCGGGCGCGCTACAAGGGCCTCGTGGTGGGCGTGACCGGCACGGTCGGCAAGTCGTCCACCATCGCGATGCTGCGTGACCTGCTGCCCGAGCGCGCGCGCGTGCACACCACCATCGACAACTACAACTCGCGCGTCGGCGTGCCTGCCATGCTGGCCAACCTCGGGCCTGACGTGGACGTGTGCATCCTCGAAATGGCGCAAAGCGGGCTATGGATGGACCGCGGCCCTATCTCGCTGGTGGCGCGGCCGCACGTGGCACTCATCACCGAGATCGGCCTGTCGCAGACGCGCCAGGCCTCGACGCTGGAACTCACGGCCGAATACAAGTCGCGCATCTTCCTGGGGCTGGAGCCCGGCGGCGTGGCGATCGTGCCCGATCACATTTCCTGCCTGCAGCAGGTGGTGGCAGCGGCTGCGCGCACGGCGGGCGCCGTCTGGGTGGTCGGCGCCGGGCCCGAGGCCAACTTGCGCATTGTGGACATCCGGCCCGAGCCCGGCGGCGGCTGCCGCGTGCGTATTGCCGTGCCAGGGCGCACGCTGGAGTACCTGTTTCCGGTCGAGAGCGCGGGGCTGGTGCGCAACTCGGCGCTCGCATTCGCGGCCCTGCTTGCCATGGGATTCGATGGCGAGGCCGCCTGCGCGCGCATGCCGCACGTGCGCCTGCCGGCCTCGGTGATGCAGGTGCGCGCGCTGCGCACGCAGGCCGGCGTGCAGGCCACGCTGATCGACGACAGCTGGAACGCCGAAGTCATGTCGATGCATAACGCGATGGAGTTCGTCCGCACCTGGCAGCGCGCGGAGAGCAGCGGCCCTGTGATGCGCAAGATCGGCGTGCTGGGGCGCATCGTCAATCTCGACAACGACGCCGAGGCCATGCACCGCAGCCTGGCCGGGCCGCTGCTGGCCTCGGGCATCCAGCATCTCGTGACGCACGGCGAAGAGATGCGCTGGCTGCGCGAGGAAGTGCCCGCCGATCTGCTCGGCCCGCACTTCGACAACGCCGTGCAGCTCGCGAACTATCTCGAAGGCTTTTTGCGCGACGGTGACCTGGTGCTGGTGAAGGGCGACCGCGACCGATCCGACTTCGGTAGCATCCCCGCACTGCTGCAACGGCTATGACTGCATCGAGCCTCTTCCGTCGATATGCGCGCTGCGCCCTCGTTCTGCTCGCGCTGGCGCAGGCCGCCTGCGCGCAGCGCACCGGCCCCGACGTGCCGCGGCCCTTCGCCGCGGCCAACGACGAAGTGCTGCACTGGAACCAGCCCGCCGACCGCGCCGGTTGCCCCGACCGCAACAGCTACCTGTGGGTGCAGACCCCAGAGGGCCCCGCCTGCATCCGCTACTTCGCGAGCGACGACATCGAGGGCGCGCGCATCGCCATCGTGCAGTTCTCGGGCGACCGCGACAGCGTGATGGACCAGGCGCCCACGCGCATTCCCGACAACACCGAAGACCTGCGCACGCTCGATGCACAGCGCAGCCGCGACCGCGCGGGCGTGCCGTGGATCTTCGTGGCGCGGCCCGGCACGTACGGCTCTTCGGGCGACCACCGCAAGCGCCGCCAGCTGGTGGAGTTCCACGCGCTCGATGCCGCGCTCGACGCGCTCATGCAGCGCCACAGGCTGCAGCGCATCGTCATCGTCGGCCATAGCGGCGGTGCCACCGCGGGCGCCGCGCTGCTCACGCTGGGCCGCACGCGCGTGGCCTGCGCGGTGCTGACTTCGGGTGCCTACGGATTGCTGGAGCGCGCGCGCCTGCTGGGCCGCTCCAAAGACGGCCGCACCGACACTACCGGCAGCGCGCAGTTCTATGACCCGCTGGACCACGTGGGCGGCATCGTGCGCGACCCGGCACGGCGTATCGTGCTGATCGGCAACCGCGACGACAGGAACACGCCCTTCGCGCTGCAGGAGCGCTTTGCCGACGCTGTATCCAAGGCCGGTCATCGCATCGAACTGCGCACGCACGCCGCCGAGCCGCCCGACTACCATGACCTCAAGGACCGCATCGCGCTGCGCACCGCTTCGCAGTGCGCGCGCGAGGCGTTGTTCCCCTAAACAATTCCGGCAGGCAGGAGACACATGAGCAGCAGCATCACATCGCGCGAGTTCGGCCGCATGCCCGACGGCCGCGCCGTCACCGAATACACCCTGGACAACGGCCGCGGCCTGAGCCTGAGCGCCATCAACCTCGGCGGCATCGTCACCGCGCTGCGCGTGCCCGACCGCGATGGGCGCAGCGCGAACATCGTGCTGGGCTTGCCGACGCTTGCCGACTACCTCAAGCCGCATCCGCATTTCGGCACCATCGTCGGACGCTTCGCGAACCGCGTCGCGGCGGGGCGCTTCACGCTCGACGGCACGGTGCATCAGCTGGGGCTGAACGATGGCGTCAACTCGCTGCACGGCGGTGCGAAGGGCTTCGGCACGCGCTTCTGGGACATCGTGCCGCTGTCGGCGCAAGAGGCCGGCGACGACATCGCCATCGAGCTGCGCTACACCAGCGCCGACGGCGAAGAAGGCTACCCCGGCGAGGTACAGCTGACAGTGCGCTACACGCTGAGCGCGAGCGCAAACACATGGCGCATCGACTACAGCGCCCTGACCGACAAGCCCACGGTGCTGAACCTGAGCCACCACGACTACTTCAACCTCGCAGGCAGCGGCTCGGTGATGGACCACCGGCTGATGATCGCCGCGAGCCGCTACTGCCCGGTGGATGCGACGCTGATTCCGACTGGCTTGGCCGATGTGGCTTCGACGCCGTTCGACTTTCGTACTGCAACGCACATCGGAGAGCGCATCCGCGAAGACCACGAACAGTTGCTGCTTGCGCATGGCTACGACCACAACTGGGTGCTGGACCGTGCTCAGGTCGATCGCGGCCTTGCTCTGGCGGCACGGCTGGAGCACGAGGCCACAGGCCGTGTGATGGAAGTGCACACCAGCGAGCCCGGCGTGCAGTTCTATTCGGGCAATTTTCTCGACGGAAGCCTCATGGGCAGCGCGGGTGCAAGTCTGCGGCAGGGGGACGGGTTGTGCCTGGAGACGCAGCACTATCCGGATTCACCGAATCAGCCTGGGTTTCCGTCTACGGTGCTGCGGCCGGGGGAGGTGTTTCGCAGTGCGACGGAGCACCGCTTCTTCGCGTGAAGCCATCGCCGCAATCTGAATCACTTCACAGAGCCTCGAGCGGTCCGCGACGGCTGGAAATCGGATGTGCTGTTGGTTGCCACAGCCTGTTGGCCACGAACTGCGCCGCATGCGCTGGCTCGGCATAGGCCAGCACCACAGGGCAAAAGGGCAATGCAGCCATGGTCCCTACGGCCTGCAAGGCACGCCGGCGCGAAAGAGTCGAGGCCGCCTTCGGGTCAGACGGAGCGTCACCCGTATTCATGATGTTTTTCGTCATTGATTGATTCCTCCCTGATCTGCTCACTTGATTGCCACCGCATCGGCAGGTGCACCTGGCACCGCCACGCGGAACTTCAGGCCGTCGAGCAGCTTGTCCCACAGCGCGATGGCCTCTTCGTCGTTGAGCGAAGAGGCCGCGGCCGCGCCGACGCGGTCTGCCTGGACCTTGGTGCGCATCGCCACGCTCAGATTGCCGGGGCGCGCGACGCTGCCGCCGTTCTCGCCGATGAACATCCACTCGAAGTCTTGCGTGCCGTCGGGGCGGCGCACCAGCGACTCTTCGCCGTCCCAGCCGTGAATCTTCTTCTTGCCCTCGCGCAAGGTTGTGAGCTTGGGGTATCTGCTGCCAGCCTCGCGCTTGCGGTCGGCGATGAGTTTGAGCAGGCCGTCGCTGTTGCCGGGGAAGTTGGCGTTGATGGTCTGGTTGCTTTGGACGCTGAAGACCACGTCGGGTAACGACGCCATGTGAAGGCCGACTTGCGTGAGCACGTTGCCTTTGGAGCCATCCAGTTGGCGGAAGCCGAACTCGTGGCAAAGACCTTGTTCGTTGGGCACTTCGTCGGGCTCACGAGCTCGCAAGTTTTTGGCTGTATCGCTGGCGTAATCGAGAATGGACTCCGCCGTTTCGCCATTGTCCGTTCCATCTCCGCCTTTGAAGATGTGCGGTCCAACGATGTAGTAGACGCGAAATCCTTCCAACCCAAGTTTTTTGGCCGTGTCATCCATGTAGGACCGAATCAGCCATGTGCTCGGCGCTGGGCCTTTGCCGAAGTAGTTGATCTCGGCTGTCTTGTGCGCCGCAAGGATTTTTGCCCGATCAGCCTCCATCACCTTCTCGATGTCCTTGGCTTGGTTGGGTAGGGTCGGGAAGTCTCGGCCAAAGGCCAGGCGCGATTCCACAGGTGCAGTCAATACATAGCGCCCGAAGCACAGCAACTTGGTATGTTCGAACAGCCGTTCAATGCGAGGATTGGTCATCAGGTCCTTTCTTTGGTCGTGAATGAGATGAGGCGCTTCAGTCCTTCTTGTCCCACCATGGTGGGTCAAAGTCATTGGCGATGCGCACAATGCCGTACAGCGTTGAGGCACCGGCATCAAGGTTCTTGTAGCTGTCCTGATGGTCGTAGCCGCGCTGGGTGAACTTGACCTTGGCTTTGACTTTGCTCGCGCTACGCTCCACCGGCACCGTGCCGTCGGCCGCTGCAAGGGGTGGCTGGAGCTTCAGCGTAAGTTCCACTCCGTAGCTGCCGCGCACCTTCAGCAGGCCCTTCTTGTTGTCGCCCTTCTCGCCGGGCACCAGCGTCCAGTTGGCCGGGTCGCCTGCCTTCGCTGCGTCGCCATCGACCACACGCCACGACACCTCGTTCCAGGCGCGGTGTTCCGGATCGTTGCCGTAATGGGCGTACGTGCGCTCGTGGAAGGTGTTCTCGATGGCGTTGGCGAATTTCATTGCGTTGATGACTCGCCGCATCGTTGCTTTCGGCCCGATCTGCTCTTTCGTCTTTCCTCCCTCTTGAAGCGGCTTCCCGAGTTGCCTTGCCGGATCAATCCACTCCGGATTGATCAGCCGCCACCACTTCTGCGGTCCGAGCGCATAGATTTCGTCCGCCGCATCGCCCTGCGGCAGCCTGGCCAGAAAGTTGCCGTTCTGATCCTGCACATGCAGCCACTGCATCCCGTAGGCAGCCGTGGGCAATAGTTCCAGCCCGCCCTGCGCATTGGCCAGCACGGCAGTCACCTTTGCGCCATCGTCCCCGAGCACGCCCTGGATGATGTTGTCCTCGATGCCGCCTCCCTCGAAGCCCGCACGCATGCGCTTGTAGGCCGCCGCCGCGCCGGTCGTGGGCATCACCCCGTGCACGATGCCCAGCACCTTGCTCTTGATGTTTCCGTAGTCCGGATGAATCAGCGCACGCGCCAGGATGCCGCCCATGCTGTGGGTCACGAGGATCACGCCCGGGCAGTGGAAGCCGTTCTCGTTGTAGGTCTGTATGAGCTTTTCGATCTTCGGCGCGAGTGATTTGGCCTCCTCGCCGTTGCTCTTGAGCCAGTTGTAGCCAAAGGCATGCACTGGGTACCAGCAGTTGCCGATCCTCTTGATCTCGGCCTCGGTCAGCGCTGCCGCCCCCGTGGCGCCGAAGGCCGAAGGGTCGCGCATGACCGCGCGTTCGGACCGTACCGGCCCGGGGTGGTTGCCTGCAGGAGTCCAGATCGGAGAGAGCTTTGCGTTTGCGCCGTGGCCTCGCAGCATGTCGTTGAGCTGGTACTCCATGCGTTTGATGATGTCGCCATAGGCCTTGAACATCACCTCGCTCCAGCCGCGCGCGCGGGCCTTCTGCGCGGCCGTGAAGCTCAGCCTGTTGTTCGCCAGCGGATGGTTCGGGTCGGCCTTGGGGTCGTCGATCAGCAGCTTGCCGACGCGACCCAGATCGTCGGGCACGTTGTTGTGGCGCTTGTCGGAGCTGACGGTAGCGTCGCCCGTGGCATCGAAGCGACCGGTGCCGTCGTCGGTGACTTCATAGCGGTCAACTTCCACTTCGTCGGGGTCCAGGCGCATCTGGCGGTCGGCCGGCTCGGCGTTGCGTCGGTTCCAGCCGTCCACGGCATCGTCGGGTCGCCAGGCGATGTTGTCGCTGCGCTTGAGCAATGCCTGTCGTGCCTTGGATAGTCGCAGGTTGCTGCCCATGATCCCGGGCAGGAACACGATGGGGATGAGCTTACCCGGCGGAACGCGCACGCGCACCTTGCGTTTGTCGGCTACGGGTGTCGTGACAACGGCCACATCTGCGAAGCCACCTATGCCGAGGCTGAGATCCAGCCAGATGTCTTCTTCTTCGCCTTGGACAGCCATTATTTCTTCCTCCCCATCCAGAGCACTCTGTAGGTCTCGGGACCATCGGAGCGCTGCAATTGCGTGGTGCCATCGGCGCCGGTGATTGCACCGGAGGCGCTTGTGTGTGTACGGGGAAGCCCGGCAGCATCAGACGAGGCCGTGGGCTCCGGTGTCGGCGATTCGCCACCGCGTGTGAGCCTGAACACCTGCTTGGCCGCAGCCGTGTTCTTCTCGTCAAGGTGATGGAAGATGAGCTCTCGATCGAAAGCCGCCTTCACATCCCGGTTCATAACTTCCGGCGTCCGTCTGGCCGGCCCCATCAGGCTGTGAGTCGCCGCATGCTCGCGCCACAGTCCACTGGTGCCGTGCACGATGCCCTGCGCGTTCCAACGGCTGAAGCTCGAGCCACCGGTGATCAGCACTTCCTCCTTGGCGGTGATCGTGATGCGCTCGGCCTCGAGCTTGATGTTGAGCCTGCCCAGGAGGTTGATGCTGTTGCGCAAAGCTTGAACGTCGATGTCCGCGCTGCCGGCGATCAGGCGGATGCCTGCCCTGCAGGCAAACAGGCGCACCGCGTCCCTCGCGCTTGCAAGAAGGCTCTTGCCCGCGCTCACGCTGGTATGCGCCCCGCTGGTGAACGCGTTGTGACCCAAGCTCGCAACGTGTGTCGAGCCGTGCGCCGTGGCCTGGATGCCCGCCGGGCTGGCCAGCGTCAGGTGCGGTTGCCGGAATTCAGGGAACTGGCCTTGCTCCGGGTCGACGCCGCTTCCCCTGATGGCGTCGTTCTGTTCCTTCAGTTCCCGGGCCACTTCGTCCTGATCGCCCGATTCGTGCGCCCTGGCCTCCTGCGCCATCTGGCTCAGGCCTTCGTGCAGGTCGCGCCCCTGCGTGAGCCGCGCCACGGTCTCGCGCATGTCGGTGATGTGGGCCTGTGCGTTCGGGCGCGATTCTGTGGTGACCAGCAGGCCGGCCCTGGCGCGAATGGCGCCGTGCCCGTCGGTGCGCAGCTCGAAGCCCTGGCCCCGGTCGTCCTGGCGGCCGGTGGTGTCTTCGATGCGGCCGATGTGCCCCAGGCTGATGCTGCTGCTCAGGTGGTCGCTCTTGAGCTGGGCCTGTACCTTGCCGCTCGTGTCGTCGAGCGCCAGATGGTTGCCGCGCTCACCGCCGCCGAGTTCGCGGCTGCGGTAGCCGGCCAGATGCTTCTGGTGGGGCAGGGCCCATGCCGGCATCCGGTCGGCGTTGTGCACGCGGCCGATGACGACGGGGTAGTCCGGGTCGCCGTTGAGAAAGTCGACGATTACCTCCTGCCCGATGCGCGGCAGCGCTACTTCGCCGAAGTTCGCGCCGGCCCAGTTCGAAGACACGCGCATCCAGCAACTGGAGTTCTCGTTGTTCTGGCCGATGCGGTCCCAGTGGAATTGCACTTTGATGCGGCCGTACTGGTCGGTCCAGATCTCCTCGCCGGACGGGCCGACCACGACGGCGGTCTGTGGGCCGTGGGTGCGGGGCTTGGTCGTTGTGCGACGGGGCCGCCACGGATTGCTCGTGGGCTGCACGTCGAAGGCGAAACGCTGCACGGAGCCTTCGGAGGCCTTTGCACCTTCTGTGGCCTGAAGATTTTCCTGAAGGTCGTAGCTCACGCCGAGCAGCAGATATTGCCGGTTCTGATCGGTGCGGGGATGCTCTGCCAGGCGCATGGTGAAACCCGGCGCAAGGTCGCGCCTGTTGGAGCGGCCACTTGCGCGGCTGCGCTCGCTCAGCTGTTCTTCGTTGCGGATGGCCGCATAGGCTTCACCGTCTGCGAGCCGGGTGTAGCCGCCGGGCCACTCGTACAGCCCGTAGCGGTCGTGGTCGTGGCCGCTTGGCTTCTGCTGCGACTGGCTCAGGTCTGCCTTGGGGTGCAGTTCGTCGTAGTCGTCGTGGAGGAACCGGCCTGAGCGGACTTCTTCGCAAGCTGCCCATTCGTAGATGCGCTCGCCCGCATCGAAGCCGCCCGTCATGCCGGCTTGTTCATCGACGTGGAAACGGAGCTCTTCGCCACCGGGCAGCGGTCCATGCGAACTGGCGATGTCATCGGCGAAGACCAGCACGTGCTGCCCTTCTTCGTGGCGGAAGAAGTAGTACAGGCCCTCGTGTTCGCAGAGCCGGGAGATGAAGTCGAAGTCGCTCTCTCCGTACTGCACGCAGTAGTCCCAGCGCCGGTAGTCTCGGCTGAGCTTCTGTTCGAGCGGGTAGCCGTAGCGCTCCAGCACGGCCGTGATGATTTCGGGAACGCTCTGGTCCTGGAAGATCCTGAAGTCACTGCGGCGCGTGGCCAGCCACAGCCATGGGCGCAGCTGCATCCTGTAGAAGCAGTGTCGGTCGTCTTCGCGCGAGAGACCGAATCTGGTGACGATGCCGTCGAGGTATCGCACTCCGCCGCGTTCGGTCTTGATGGCAATGCTGGCGGGCTTGCCCAGCATTGCATTCGGGTCGATTGCGTTGTCGCTGCCCAGCAGGTCGAGATCGAAGCTGTAGAGCTGGCTCAGTGCCTCGCGGCCCGCAAGGCGGTGGAATTGAATTGCATCGCCCGCAGGCGTGCGGATACTTACCCGCCGCTTCATGGCAGCGGGGCGCGCACGTGCGCGCCGTCGAAGTTGGACATTGGGCTCCCTGGATAGTGATCGCCTCTCGTGCCGAGGGCGAAGAACTTGTTTGGGCGGGATTCTGGGAGCCCATGTGCCAACGGCAATGACACCGCATCAGGTGCCTGCGCTTTGCGTGAACTAGTGCGCGATCATTCTTTCGTGCATAGAGAGGTGCTCTAGCCCGCGAACAGTGCCGCCGGCACACCCGGGCTGTCGATGCGCACCTTGAACAACCCACCCGCCAGCGGCTCGGCCGCCTGCTGTTCTGCAGTAAGCCCGTTGCGCGCGGTCGTGATGTAGAGCGTGCGCAGGTCGGCATCGCCGAAGGCGCAGTCGGTGACGTGGCTCGCGGGCAGCGCGATGCGGCACAGCTCGGCTGCGCTCACCGGGTCATGGCAAGTCACGCAGGAGCCGCCCCAGTGCGCGATCCACAACCGGCCGGCTGCGTCGGTGGTCATGCCGTCGGGCAGACCATCGGGCTTCGGAAAGCGGTGCCACACGCGCCGGTTCGACACGGTGCCGGCTTCCATGTCGAAGTCGTAGGCGTAGAGATTGTTCAGCACCGTGTTGTTGAAATACATGGTGCGGCCGTCGGCCGACCACGTCGGGCCGTTGGTCACTTCGAAGCCGTCGTCGTGCTTCGTGCAGCGGCCGTCGGCGTCGTAGCGGTAGAGCGCGCCGGTGGGGGCCTTGCAGTCGAAGTCCATGCTGCCGCCCCAGAAGCGGCCGCGGCTGTCGCACTTGCCGTCGTTGAAGCGGTTGCCGGTGCGCTCGGGTTCGGGCTGGTGCAGGTAGTGCGGCTTCGCGCCGGCACCCGGCAGCTGTGTCGTGTCGAAGAGCGCGAAGCCGCGGCGCAGCGTGAGGATCAGGCCCGGTGCCGTCGCGCGCTCGGAGATCGCGGTGATCTCTTCGTCGAACTGCCAGGCCCGTCGTGCACCGTCGGCGGGGCGAAACCAGAACAGGCGCGGCGTGAGGATGTCGATCCAGTAGAGCGCCTGTTCGCGCTGCGACCAGAGCGTGCCCTCGCCGAGCTCGGCGCCGGCGGGCCAGATGCATTCGGGCTCGCCTGCGACCGAAGGCGCGGGCAATGAGGGAAGGGGGCTTGTCTCTTTCATTTGTTCTTTCCTTGTGATGTCTTCTTGACGCGGCGGATCGTATCAAGGCATATTGATAACGGAAATTGAAAATACTGGCATCAACTGATATTCATATTGCAATGTCGTGTGATGCGTACCTCGGAGACTTTTCTTGAATTCCCCCCAGCTTTCCATTCATCCCAGCCTGAAGGACCGCACTGTGTTCGTCACCGGTGGCGGCAGCGGCATTGGTGCGGCCATCGTCGCTGCTTTCGCTGCGCAGGGCGCGCGCGTAGCCTTCGTCGATATTGCCGAGGGCGCCAGCGCTGCGCTCGCGCAGCAGATCAAAGAGGCCGGCCACGCGGCGCCATGGTGGCGTGCCTGCGACGTGCGCGACATCGCCGCGCTGCAGAAGGCCATTGCCGACGCGGCCGCCGAACTCGGCGACTTCGCTGTGCTGGTCAACAACGTGGCGAGCGACGACCGCCACACGCTCGAATCGGTCACGCCCGACTACTACGACAACCGCATGGCCATCAACGAGCGGCCCGCGCTGTTCGCGATCCAGTCGGTGGTGCCGGGCATGAAGCGGCTGGGCTTCGGCTCGGTGGTCAACCTGGGCTCGACGGGCTGGCAGACCAAGGGATCGGGCTACCCCTGCTACGCAATTGCCAAGTCGTCGGTGAACGGGCTCACGCGCGGGCTCGCGGTGGACCTGGGCCGCGACCGCATCCGCATCAACACCGTGTCGCCCGGCTGGGTGATGACCGAGCGGCAGGTGAAGCTGTGGCTCGATGAAGAGGGCGAGAAGGCCTTGCAGCGCAACCAGTGCCTGCCCGATAAGCTGATGCCGGAAGACATCGCGCGCATGGTGCTGTTCCTCGCGTCTGACGACGCGAAGATGTGCACGGCGCAAGAGTTCACCGTCGACGCTGGCTGGACGTAATCAGGCACTCCCCCAGGCTTCGCGCACTTCGTGTCGCTTCGCCGACCCCCTCGCCGGGGGCAATGCCAGCGGCCCGGCAAAGCCGGTTCCGCGGCATTCCGCGAATGAATCCGGTCAATCGATTTCGAGTTTGCGTCCGTAGACGCTCATGCTGGCTGTCTTCAGCGCCTTCATCATCACCTTCGCCGCCGGCGACAGCAGCCGGTCGGTGCGCGTGATGATGCCGAAGGCGTCCATGTGGCAGGGCATGTCCAGCGGCAGCAGCGACACGATGCCGTGCGCTGCGTAGTAGCGCGCCACGTCGGTCGCCAGCACGGCCACCATGTCGCTCTGCTGCAGCATGCGCGTGATGAAGAGCAGGGCCGAGCTCTCGATGGTGTTGGTCGGTGGGGCGAGGCCTTCTTCCTGGAACATCAGCTCGAAGCGGTGGCGCAGCACGCTGCCTGCGGGCGGCACGATCCAGCCGGCGCTCACCACGTCGCGCAGCGTGAGCCCGCTCACGCCCAGCAGCGGATGGCCGGGGCGCACCAGCGCGCACACGGGCTCTTCGGTCAGCGCCTCATAGCGCAGCTGCGATTTGTCGTGCTCGGCGAAGAGGCGCGCCACCAGGATGTCGAGCTTGCCCTGCTCCAGCCGCTCGATCAGCACCGGGCTGGTCTCGATCTCCAGCGACACGCGCAGGTCGGGCTGCTCGCGCTTCACCATCGCCACGGCGGGCGGCATCAGCGTGAGGCCCGGCGCGGTGATGGCGCCCACGCTCACCTGGCCGAAGCGGCCGGCCTTGAGCGCGGTGAGTTCGTCGTGCGCCTGGTTCAGGCTCGCGAGCGCGACGCGGGCGTGGCGGATCATGGTCTCGCCGTACCAGGTCGGGCGCATGCCGCGCGGCAGGCGGTCGAACAGCGGTACCTCCAGCACGTCCTCCAGGTCTTTCAGCAGCTTGGAGGCGGCGGGCTGCGTCATGTTGAGCACCTGCGCCGCGCGGTGGATGTTGCCTTCCTCGGCCAGGGCCACGAGCAGCAGCAGTTGCCGGGTCTTGAGCCGGGCGCGGATGAACCAGTGGTTGTAGTTGGTCATGTCGTCTCTTGAAACGAAGGACTGATCGGGTTTTCCAGAATCCGATGATCGATATCCATTTTGCTTAAAAAACGATTGGATTGATATCAAATCTATTCATAGACTCGCGGCACTCCAATAACAACAGAGACAAGGTCCGCGCCCCGGTGATTCACGGCGAGATCCATCAGAACGTGCGGCAGTACATCAATGGCCGCTGGGAAACCAGCGCGACCACGGGTGTGAGCGCCAATCCCTCGGACACCAGTGAAGTGGTGGCCGAGTACGCACGCGCCGATCGCCGCCAGGCCGAGGCCGCCATCCGCGCGGCCACCGAGGCCTTTCCCCACTGGAGCCACAGCACGCCGCAGCGGCGCGCCGACGTGCTCGACCGCATCGGCGCCGAGCTGCTCGCACGCAAGGACGACCTGGGCCTGCTGCTGGCGCGCGAAGAGGGTAAGACCCTGCCCGAAGCCGTTGCGGAAGTGGCGCGCGCGGGCCAGATCTTCAAGTTTTTCGCGGGTGAAGCCCTGCGCGGCGGCGGAGGCGAGAACGTGGCCTCGGTGCGCGCGGGCGTGCAGGTCGACGTCACGCGCGAGCCGGTCGGCGTGGTGGGGCTCATCACGCCGTGGAACTCGCCCTTCGTCATTCCGGCCTGGAAGATCGCGCCCGCACTGGCCCATGGCAACAGCGTGGTGTTCAAGCCGGCCGAACTGGTGCCGGCCTGCGGCTGGGCGCTGACCGAGATCATCAGCCGCGCGGCCCTGCCGGCCGGTGCCTTCAACCTCGTGATGGGCAGCGGCCGCGAAGTGGGGCAGGCGCTGGTCGACAGCGCGCTGGTCGATGCGCTGAGCTTCACGGGCTCCATGGCCAACGGCGAGCGCATCCTGCAGGCCGCTGCAGCGAGGCGCGCCAAGGTGCAGCTGGAGACGGGCGGCAAGAACGCGCTGGTGGTGCTGGCCGACGCCGACCTCGACCGCGCCGTCGATTGCGCGGTGCAGGGCGCGTACTTCTCGGCAGGCCAGCGCTGCACCGCGTCGAGCCGGCTCATCGTCGAAGCGGCGGTGCACGACGCCTTCGTCGCAAAGCTGCGCCAGCGGCTCAAGACACTGAAGATCGGCCACGCGCTGGAGCGCGGCGTCGACATCGGCCCGGTGGCCGACGAAGAACGCCTGGCGCAGAACCTTGCCTGGGTCGACGTGGCGCGCGAAGAAGGCGCCGAGCATGTGTGGGGCGGCGAGGCGCTGGAGCGCGCCACCGTCGGCCACTACATGAGCCCCGCGCTGTTCCTGGCCAAGCCCTCGCACCGCATCGCGCGCGAGGAAATCTTCGGCCCGCTGGCCTGCGTGCTGCGCGCCGACGACTACGACGAAGCGCTCGCGCTGTGCAACGACACGCCCTTCGGCCTGTGCGCGGGCATCTGCACCAATTCGCTGAAGCACGCGATGCATTTCAGGCGCCATGCCGTGGTCGGCATGACGATGGTCAATCTGCCGACCGCGGGGGTGGATTTTCACGTGCCCTTCGGCGGCCGCAAGGGGTCGGGCTACGGGCCGCGCGAACAAGGGCGCCACGCCGCGGAGTTCTACACGACGGTGAAGACCGGCTACATGCTGGCCTGAGCCGCGACGAAAAACGGTTCTCAACAAGCAAGTCAACAGAAGGAGACATTCCATGACCATGAATCGCCGCACCCTCAACACCGCGCTCGCCGCCGCTGCCCTCAGTGGCATGCTGCCCCTCTCTGCGCTCGCGCAGAAAAAACTGGTGCTCGGCTTTGCGCAGGTGGGGGCCGAGAGCGAATGGCGCACCGCCAACACCGAGTCGATCAAGTCGTCGGCCAAGGAGGCGGGCATCGATCTCAAGTTCTCCGATGCGCAGCAGAAGCAGGAAAACCAGATCAAGGCTATCCGCTCGTACATCGCGCAGAAGGTGGACGTCATCGCGTTCTCGCCCGTCGTCGAGTCGGGCTGGGAAACGGTGCTGCGCGAGGCCAAGGCCGCCAAGATCCCGGTGGTGCTGACCGACCGCTCCGTCAACACCAAGGACGACTCGCTCTACGTGACCTTCATGGGCTCCGACTTCACCGAGGAAGGCCGCAAGGCGGGCCGCTGGCTGGTCGAGAAGATGAAGGACCAGAAGGGCGAAGTGAACATCGTCGAGCTGCAGGGCACCGTGGGCTCTGCGCCGGCCATCGACCGCAAGAAGGGCTTCGAGGAAATCATCAAGGCCGACCCGAAGTTCAAGATCATCCGCTCGCAGACAGGCGACTTCACGCGCGCCAAGGGCAAGGAAGTGATGGAAGCCTTCCTGAAGGCCGAGGGCAAGAAGATCAATGTGCTGTTCGCGCACAACGACGACATGGCCATCGGCGCGATCCAGGCCATCGAGGAAGCCGGCCTGAAGCCGGCGAAGGACATCACCATCATCTCCATCGACGGGGTGAAGGGCGCCTTCGAAGCCATGATCGCCGGCAAGCTCAACGTGTCGGTCGAATGCAGCCCGCTGCTCGGGCCGCAGCTGATGCAGGCCGTGAAAGACATCAAGGACGGCAAGGCGCTGCCCAAGCGCATCGTGACGGTCGAGGGCATCTTCCCGATGGAAGTCGCAGCCAAAGAATTCCCCAATCGCAAGTACTGAGAGCCCACACCCATGAAACGCAAATTCCTCAAAGCCTCTCTCGCGGGCATCGCGTTCGCCATCGTCGGCTTCACGCCGCTGGCCAACGCGCAGGACAAGGGCCTGATCGCCATCTCGATGCCCACCAAGTCGTCGGCCCGCTGGATTGCCGACGGCGCCAACATGGTCAAGTACTTCAAGGACAAGGGCTACAAGACCGACCTGCAGTACGCCGACGACGACATCCCGAACCAGCTCGCGCAGATCGAGAACATGGTGACCAAGGGCTCGAAGGTCCTGGTCATCGCGGCCATCGACGGCACCACGCTGTCCGACGTGCTGCAGAAGGCGGCCGACAAAGGCGTGAAGGTCATCGCGTACGACCGGCTCATCAAGGGTTCGAAGAACGTCGACTACTACGCCACCTTCGACAACTTCCAGGTCGGCGTGCTGCAGGCGCAGTCGATCGAAGCGGCGCTGGGCCTGAAGAGCGGCAAGGGCCCGTTCAACATCGAGCTGTTCGGTGGCTCGCCCGACGACAACAACGCCTTCTTCTTCTACAACGGCGCGCTCTCGGTGCTCAAGCCCTACATCGACAGCGGCAAGCTGGTGGTGCGCAGCAAGCAGATGGGCATGGACAAGGTCGGCACGCTGCGCTGGGACGGTGCGGTGGCGCAGGCGCGCATGGACAACCTGCTGTCGGCCTACTACACCAAGGACCGTGTCGACGCGGTGCTGTCGCCGTACGACGGCCTGTCCATCGGCATTTTGTCGTCGCTCAAGGGCGTGGGCTACGGCTCGGGCTCGCAGCCGATGCCCATCGTGTCGGGTCAGGACGCAGAAGTGCCTTCGGTCAAGTCGATCCTGCGCAAGGAACAGACTTCCACCGTGTTCAAGGACACGCGCGAGCTGGCCAAGGTCACGGTGGCCATGGTCGACGCCATGCTCTCGGGCAAGACACCCGAGGTGAACGACACCAAGACCTACAACAACGGCATCAAGGTCGTGCCCTCGTACCTGCTCAAGCCGGTGAGCGTGGATGCATCGAACTGGAAGACCGTGCTGGTCGACAGCGGCTACTACAAGGAAAGCCAGATCAAGTGAGCATCGAAAGCAGCATCGCCGATGCTGGTGCAATCCTCGAGATGCGTGGCATCACCAAGACGTTTCCCGGCGTGAAGGCGCTGAGCAACGTCAACCTCAGCGTGCGCGCCGGGGAGATCCACGCGGTGGTCGGCGAGAACGGCGCGGGCAAGTCGACGCTCATGAAGGTGCTGAGCGGCGTCTACCCGTGCGACTCGTACACCGGCGAGATCCATTTCGAGGGCGAGCTGCGCCGCTTCCGGGGCATTGCCGACAGCGAGAAGCTGGGCATCATCATCATCCACCAGGAGCTGGCGCTGGTGCCGCTGTTGTCCATTGCCGAGAACATCTTCCTGGGCAACGAGATTGCCAGCGGCGGCGTGATCGACTGGTTTGCCGCGTACGCAAAGACGCGCGAGCTGCTCGCCAAGGTGGGCCTGAAGGAGCCGCCGACCACGCTGGTGACCGACCTGGGCGTGGGCAAGCAGCAGCTGGTGGAAATCGCCAAGGCGCTGGCCAAGGAGGTGAAGCTGCTGATCCTCGACGAGCCCACCGCCAGCCTGAACGAGAACGACAGCGATGCGCTGCTGATGCTCCTGCTGGAGCTCAAGCGCCAGGGCATCGCGTCGATCCTCATCTCGCACAAGCTCAACGAGATCGCCAAGGTGGCCGATTCGATTACCGTGCTGCGTGACGGCGCCACGGTCGAGACGATGGACTGCGCGCGGCAGGCGATCAGCGAAGACCGCATCATCCGCGGCATGGTCGGGCGCGACATGGCGCACCGCTATCCGCAGCGCGACCCGAAGATCGGCGAGACCGTGTTCGAGGTGCGCGACTGGCGCGTGCACCATGCGCTGCATGCCGACCGCGAGCAGATCAAGGGCGTGAGCCTGAACGTGCGCAAGGGCGAGATCGTCGGCATTGCGGGCCTCATGGGCGCGGGCCGCACCGAGCTGGCCATGAGCGTGTTCGGCAAGTCCTACGGGCAGCGCATCAGCGGCTCGGTGTTCATGCATGGCAAGCAGGTGGACGTGAGCACGGTGCGCAAGGCCATCGACCACGGCATCGCCTACGTCACCGAAGACCGCAAGGGCCTTGGGCTGGTGCTGGAGGAAGACATCCGCAAGAACATCAGCCTGGCGAATCTCGATGCGATTTCCGAGTCTTCGGTGATCGACAACGGGCGCGAATTCAAGGTGGCCAACGAGTACCGCAAGGCGCTCAACATCCGCTGCTCGGGCGTCGAGCAGCTGGTGGTCAACCTGTCGGGCGGCAACCAGCAGAAGGTAGTGCTGAGCAAGTGGCTCTTCACCAAGCCCGAGCTGCTGATTCTCGACGAGCCCACGCGCGGCATCGACGTGGGCGCCAAGTACGAGATCTACACCATCATCGACCAGCTCGCGAGCGAGGGCAAAGGCATTCTCATGATTTCTTCGGAACTGCCGGAACTGCTCGGCATGTGCGACCGCATCTACGTGATGAACGAGGGGCGCTTCGTCGCCGAGTTTCCGGCCGCCGAGGCCTCGCAGGAACGCATCATGCATGCCATCGTGAGTGCGGGGAGTTCGGTTCATGTCGCAGCCTGAAGTCAACGCGGTGAAGGCCGCCATTCCCGCTTCCGAAGCGCCGAAGCTGCACGTCGGCTTCCTGAAGAACAACCTGCGCGAATACGGCATGCTGATCTCGCTGGTCGCGATCATGGTGCTGTTCCAGGTGCTGACCGACGGCACGCTGTTGCGGCCGCTGAACCTCACCAACCTGCTGCTGCAGAACAGCTACGTGGTCATCATGGCGCTGGGCATGCTGCTGGTGATCGTGGCGGGGCACATCGACCTGTCGGTGGGCTCGGTGTGCGGCTTCATCGGCGCGCTGGCTGCGGTGCTGATGGTGGAGTACGAGTGGCACTTCGTGCCCACGGCCATCGTGAGCATTCTTGCCGGCGCCGTCATCGGTGCGGCGCAGGGCTGGTTCGTGGCGTTCCGCAAGATCCCTTCGTTCATCGTCACGCTCGCGGGCATGCTGGTGTTCAAGGGGCTCACGCTGGCGCTGCTGGCGGGGCAGTCGGTGGGACCGTTCCCGGTGGAGTTCCAGCGGCTCAGCTCGGGCTTCATTCCTGATCCGCTGGGTGGCGATGCATTGCGCACCACCTCGCTGGTGGTGGGCGCGCTGGCCGCCGCGGCGCTGGTGTTCTTCAAGCTGCGCGGGCGCGCCAAGCTGGCGGCGCACGGCATGGAGCAGGAGCCGTATGCCTTCTTCCTGGTGAAGAACCTGTTCTTCGCCGCCATCATCCTGTTCTTCAGCTACCTGCTCTCGACCTACAAGGGCCTGCCCAATGTGCTGATCGTGATGGCGGTGCTGATCGTGGTGTACGACTTCGTCACCAACCGCACCACCATCGGCCGGCGCATCTATGCGTTGGGCGGCAATGAGAAGGCGGCGCGGCTGTCGGGCGTGAAGACGCAGCGGCTCGCGTTTCTCACTTTCGTGAACATGGGTGCGCTGGCGGCGCTGGCGGGCCTGGTGTTCGCGGCGCGGCTCAACACGGCCACGCCCAAGGCGGGCCTGGGCTTCGAGCTCGACGTGATTGCGGCCTGCTTCATCGGCGGCGCATCGGCCTCGGGTGGCGTGGGCCGTGTGATGGGCGCGGTGATCGGCGCCTTCATCATGGGCGTGATGAACAACGGCATGTCGATCCTGGGCATCGGCATCGACTACCAGCAAGTCATCAAGGGGCTGGTGCTGCTGGCGGCGGTGTTCATCGACGTCTACAACAAGAACAAGTGACGGCTGTACATGGCTGACGACGACACTCCCTCGCCCGTGCTGGAGCTCAAGGGCATCCACAAGCAGTTCGGCGGCATCCCGGTGCTGCGCGATGTGCAGTTGCGGTTGTACCCGGGCGAGATCCACGCGCTGATGGGACAGAACGGCGCGGGCAAATCGACGCTGATCAAGGTGCTGACGGGTGTGCTGCCGTCGAGCGGTGGCGAGATATTCCTCGACGGCCAGCCGATTCACCCGCATTCGCCGCTGGAGGCCCAGAAGCTGGGCATCAGCACGGTCTACCAGGAGGTGAACCTGTGCCCGAATCTGTCGGTGGCGGAGAACGTGTTCGCGGGGCGCTATCCGCGCTGCGGCGTGGCGCAGGGCTTTCGCATCGACTGGGCTTGCGTGAACCGGCGCGCCGAAGAACTGCTGGCGCGCATCGGGCTCGACATCGACGTGACGCGGCTGCTGTCGAGCTACTCGGTGGCAGTGCAGCAGATGGTGGCGATCGCGCGGGCGCTGGGCGTGTCGTCGAAAGTGCTGATCCTCGACGAGCCGACGTCGAGCCTGGACGATGACGAAGTGGAGAAGCTGTTCGAAGTGCTGCGGAGGCTGCGCGGCGAGGGACTGGCCATCGTCTTCGTGACGCACTTCCTCAACCAGATGTACGCGGTGTCGGACCGCATCACGGTGCTGCGCAACGGCAGCTGGATCGGGGAGTGGCGCGTGGCCGATCTCGGGCCGCAGGCGCTGATTGCCGCGATGCTCGGACGCGAGCTGGCGGCGCAATCAGCGCGGCCTGCTGCGTTGCCTGCGTTCGACGAGGCCGCGCCGGCCTTGCTGCAGGCCGAAGGTCTGGGGCAGGCGGGGCAACTGCAGGCGACCGACTTGCGCGTGCGTGCCGGCGAGGTCGTTGGTATCGCGGGGCTGCTGGGCGCGGGACGCACGGAACTCGCGCGGCTGCTGTTTGGGCTGGAGTCGCCGGACCGTGGTGTGCTCAAGGTCGACGGCCGCGCTGTCAGCTTTTCGAATCCAGCCGACGCAATCCGTGAAGGCCTTGCGCTGTGTCCTGAGGAACGCAAGACCGATGGCATCGTCGCCGAACTCTCGGTACGCGAGAACATTGCGCTTGCCTTGCAGGCACGCCTGGGCACGCGGCGCTTCCTGTCGCACGCCGAGCAGACCGAGATGGCCGAGCGCTTCGTCAAGTCGCTCGGCATCAAGACCGCGAGTGTCGAGACCCCCATCGGCCTGCTCTCCGGCGGCAACCAGCAGAAGGCAATGATCGCGCGCTGGCTCGCGACCGAGCCGCGTTTGCTGATCCTCGACGAGCCGACGCGCGGCATCGACGTGGCGGCCAAGCAGGAAATCATGGAAGAAATTCTGAGGCTCGCGAAGGCGGGCATGGCGGTGATCTTCATCTCGTCGGAGATGAGCGAGGTGGTGCGGGTGGCGCATCGCATCGTGGTGTTGCGGGACCGGAAGAAGGTAGGAGAGCTGCCGGGCGGCTCTTCCGAGGACGAGGTCTACGAAATGATTGCTGCGGCATGAACAACCTCCTGTCCTTGGGGCGCGATCACGTCGACGGGAGACATTCGCGGAGGGGAGCACCCGGTGTCATTCACACACGCCCCGAATACAACGCGTGCCGGAGCAACTGACCATGGCCGACAAAAACCACAACCGCCTGGCGAACGCAATGCGCCACAGACTTGCGTGGCCACTGATCACGCTGTTGCTCCTGCTCGCAGTCAACACAGCCTTCAACTCCAGCTTCCTGCATCTCGAATGGCGAGAAGGCCATCTCTACGGCAGCCTGATCGACATCCTCAACCGCGCCGCGCCACTCGTGCTGGTGTCGCTGGGCATGACGCTGGTGATCGCCACGCGCGGCATCGACATCTCGGTGGGTGCAGTGGTGGCCATCGCGGCGGCGCTCGCGGCCTGGATGATCGGTGGCTCGGTGGCCAATGACGTGAGCCGGTTCCCGATGTCGCTCGCGATACTCGCGGCCATCGGCATTGCGCTGCTGTGTGGGCTGTGGAACGGTCTGCTGGTGGCCAAGGTCGGCATGCAGCCGATCATCGCGACGCTGATCCTCATGGTGGCCGGGCGCGGCATTGCGCAGCTGATTGCCGATGGGCAGATCATCACGATCTACTACAAGCCCTTCTTCTTCCTCGGCAGTGGTTATCTGCTGGGGCTGCCGTTCTCGCTGTTCATCGTGGCGGCGGTGTTCGTGTTGCTCTATCTGGCGATCACGCGCACGGCGCTGGGGCTGTTCATCCAGGCGGTGGGCATCAACCCGACGGCGGCGCGTGTGGCGGGTGTGCAGGCGCGGCGGCTGATTGTTGGCGCGTATGCCTTCTGCGGTGCTTGCGCGGGCGTGGCGGGGCTGCTGATCAGCTCCAACGTGAAGAGCGCGGACGGCAACAACGCAGGTCAGCTGATCGAACTCGATGCGATCCTGGCGGTGACGCTGGGCGGCACTGCGCTGACTGGTGGGCGCTTCAGCCTGGTGGGTAGCGTGATCGGCGCGCTCATCATCCAGACGCTGACCTATGCGATCTATTCGCTGGGGGTGCCGCCGGAGATCAATCTCGTGGTGAAGGCCGGCGTGGTGTTTGCGGTGATGCTGTTGCAGTCGCCCGAGTTCAGGGCGGAAGTGCGGTCGCTGGTGCAGCGGCCGGCGCATGAAGGGGCGAAGGTATGAGCGCGGTGATTGATGCGACACCCTCACCCCAGCCCTCTCCCGCGCGCGGGACACAGGGGAAAGGGAGCAAGAGGCTCAACCCGAAGTACCTGCCGCTGGCAGCGACGATCTCGCTGTTCATGCTGGTGGCGACGCTGGGGTCTGTTTTCTACGACGGCTTCTTCTCTGCGCAGGTGTTCCTCAACCTGCTGATCGACAACGCCTTCCTGATCGTCGTGGCCGTGGGCATGACCTTCGTGATCCTCTCGGGCGGCATCGACCTGTCGGTGGGCTCGGTGATCGCGCTCACCACCATGGTGTCGGCTTCGCTGGTCGAGAAGCACGGCTGGAGCCCGGGCATCGTGATTCCGCTGGTGCTGGTGATGGGCACGGCTTTCGGCGCATTCATGGGGCTGCTTATCGAGCGCTTCCGGCTGCAGCCTTTCATCGTCACGCTGGCAGGCATGTTCCTGGCGCGCGGGCTGTGCTACCTCATCAGCATCGACTCGATCAGCATCACCAACGAGTTCTACTCGGAGGTCTCGCAGATCCGCATTCCCATCTGGGGCGAGGCCTCGGTGTCGATCAGCGCGGTGATCGCCATCGTGGTGCTGCTGGCGGCGATTTTCATTGCGCACTGCACGCCTTTCGGCCGCGCGGTTTACGCCATTGGCGGCAACGAGCATTCGGCAATGTTGATGGGCCTGCCGGTGCGTCGCACGCTCATTGGCGTGTACACGTTCTCGGGCTTCTGCTCGGCGCTGGCGGGCGTGATCTTCACTTTCTACATGCTCTCGGGCTACGGCCTGCACGCGATAGGGCTGGAGCTCGACGCCATCGCTGCGGTGGTGATCGGCGGCACGCTGCTCACGGGCGGTGTGGGCTATGTGGCGGGCACGCTGTTCGGCGTGCTGATGCTCGGAATCATCCAGACGCTCATTTCATTCGACGGCACGCTGAGCTCGTGGTGGACGCGCATCGTCGTCGGTGCGCTGCTGTTCGTCTTCTGTTTGCTGCAACGCTTCTTTACCTCGCGCGCACCCCGGCGCTGACTTTCAATTTTTCCCAGGACACCTCGCATGCCGGACACCCCTCCGAAGAAACTGCGCTCGACCGAATGGTTCGGGTCGGCCGACAAGAACGGCTTCATGTACCGAAGCTGGATGAAGAACCAGGGCATTCCGGACCACGAGTTCGATGGCCGGCCGATCATCGGCATCTGCAACACCTGGTCGGAGCTGACGCCGTGCAACGCGCACTTCCGCAAGATCGCCGAGCACGTGAAGCGCGGCATCTCGGAGGCGGGCGGCTTTCCAGTCGAATTTCCGGTGTTCTCCAACGGCGAGTCGAACCTGCGGCCCACCGCGATGCTCACGCGCAACCTCGCGAGCATGGACGTGGAAGAAGCCATCCGCGGCAACCCGGTCGATGCGGTGGTGCTGCTCACGGGCTGCGACAAGACCACGCCCGCGCTGCTGATGGGCGCGGCGAGCTGCGACATCCCGGCCATCGTGGTCACGGGCGGGCCGATGCTCAACGGCAAGCTCGAAGGCAAGAACATCGGCTCGGGCACGGCCGTGTGGCAGCTGCATGAATCGCTGAAGGCGGGCGAGATCAACCTGCACCAGTTTCTCTCGGCCGAAGGCGGCATGTCGCGCTCGGCGGGCACCTGCAACACCATGGGCACGGCCTCGACCATGGCCTGCATGGCCGAGGCGCTGGGCACTTCGCTGCCGCACAACGCAGCCATTCCGGCCGTCGATGCGCGGCGCTATGTGCTCGCGCAGATGTCGGGCATGCGCGCGGTGCAGATGGCGAAGGAGGGGCTCACGTTGTCGAAGATCCTCACCCGCGAGGCTTTCGAGAACGCGATCCGCGTGAATGCGGCCATCGGCGGATCGACCAATGCGGTGATTCACCTGAAGGCGATCGCGGGGCGCATCGGCGTCGATCTGGAGCTGGAAGACTGGACGCGCATTGGCAGCAACACGCCGACCATCGTCGACCTGATGCCTTCGGGGCGCTTCCTGATGGAAGAGTTCTATTACGCTGGTGGTTTGCCCGCGGTGCTGCGCCGGCTCGGCGAGAACGGCCTGCTGCCGCACCCCGATGCGCTCACCGTCAACGGCCAGTCGATCTGGGACAACGTGCGCGAGGCGCCCAGTCTCGACGACGAAGTGATTCGCCCGCTGAGCAACCCGCTGATCGCCGACGGCGGCATCCGCATCCTGCGCGGCAACCTGTCGCCGCGCGGCGCGGTGCTCAAGCCCTCGGCCGCGACGCCGGAGCTGCTGAAGCACCGCGGCAAGGCGGTGGTGTTCGAGAACCTGGAGCACTACAAGGCGCGCATCGTCGATGAAGACCTCGACGTCGATGCCAGCTCGATCCTCGTGATGAAGAACTGCGGCCCCAAGGGCTACCCCGGCATGGCCGAGGTCGGCAACATGGGGCTGCCGCCGAAGCTGCTGCGCCAGGGCATCAAGGACATGGTGCGCATCTCGGATGCGCGCATGAGCGGCACGGCCTATGGCACCGTGGTGCTGCACGTCGCGCCCGAGGCAGCGGATGGCGGGCCGCTTGCGGCGGTGCGCGACGGCGACTGGATCGAGCTCGATTGCGATGCGGGGCGCTTGCATCTCGACATCAGCGACGAAGAGCTGGCGTCGCGCCTGGCGTCGCTGACCGCCTCCGACGCACAGCCGATGAGCACGCGCGGCGGCGGCTACCAGAAGCTCTACGTCAACCACGTGCTGCAGGCCGACGAAGGCTGCGACTTCGATTTTCTGGTCGGCTGCAGAGGCTCGGCCGTTCCCCGCCATTCACACTGATTCACCATGACACCCAGATACCGCGGCATCTTCCCGGTGGTGCCCACCACCTTCACCGAACAGGGCGCGCTCGACCTCGAAAGCCAGAAGCGTTGCGTCGATTTCATGATCGACGCGGGCTCGGACGGCCTGTGCATCCTCGCCAATTTCTCGGAGCAGTTCGTGCTGTCCGACGAAGAGCGCGAAGTGCTCACGCGAACCATCCTCGAACACGTGAAAGGCCGCGTGCCGGTGATCGTGACCACCACGCACTACAGCACCAAGGTGTGCGCCGAACGCAGCCGCCGTGCACAGGACATGGGCGCCGCGATGCTGATGGTGATGCCGCCGTACCACGGCGCGACTTTCCGCGTGCCCGAGCCGCAGATCTTCGAGTTCTATGCGGGGCTGTCGGACGCGGTGGGCATTCCGATCATGATCCAGGACGCGCCGGCCAGCGGCACGGTGCTGTCGGCGCCGTTCCTCGCGCGCATGGCCAAGGAGATCGAGCATGTCGCGTATTTCAAGATCGAGACCGCTGGCGCGGCCGCGAAGCTGCGCGAGCTGATCCGCCTGGGCGGAGACGCCATCGAAGGCCCGTGGGACGGCGAAGAAGCCATCACGCTGATGCCCGACCTCGACGCCGGCGCGACCGGGTCGATGACCGGTGGCGGCTACCCGGACGGCATCCGGCCGATCATCGAGGCGCACCGTTCAGGCGACCGCGACAAGGCCTTCGCGCTATATCAGCAGTGGCTGCCGCTGATCAACTACGAAAACCGGCAGGCGGGCCTGCTGGCTTGCAAATCGCTGATGAAGGAGGGCGGGGTGATCGCCTGCGAAGCGCCGCGTCACCCGTTGCCGGCGATGCACCCCGACACGCGTGCCGGCCTGATCGAAACCGCGAAGCGGCTCGATCCGATGGTGCTGCGCTGGGGGAAGTAGGGACGGGGAAAGAGGCCGCTCAGGCCTCGGGGGTGCTGCTGTTCTTTTCGAGTTCGCTGACCTGCAGCGACAGATCGAACAGCTTGGACTTGCTGGCGTAGTAGCGGTCGAGCCGCCATTCCTTCAGGATGTCCATTGCGAGCTGGAAGCTCTTGTAGTCGAGGTTGTAAAGCGTGACCAGTTCGAAGCTGCGTTCGGACTCTAGAGCCAACACGAGTTGGGCCAGGATCTTGGCCGATTCGTTGGCCGGGTCCGTTTCGATGAATCGGCGAGCGACCTTGATGGCATTCATGGGAAAGGATTCCTCGGTAGGCAGGGACCGAGAACTATAGCTAGCGTGCAACTGCCTTTTGTGACAGTACTGTGACAGTAGGGGCATCGCCAGCCCACCGCGCGGGTTGGCGACGCCTCCAGTGCAAAGCTCACTCAGCGCAGGGGCGCGGGCATCGGTTGGGGCATCGGGCGAGGCATCGGCCGAGGCATGGGCATCGGCTCCGGTGCCATGGCCGGCGCGGGCATCACGATGGTGGTGACCGATTCGCGGATCACGCCACCGCCCATCACGCTGCCGTCGACGCTGGCCTGGGTGTTGCCGCTGCTGCCGAGCACGCGGGCCTCGCAGGCAGCGCGGTCGTCCGGCTGCTGTTGCAGGCCGCAGCGCGCGAGCGCATTGGCGCGGTAATCGGGTGCGCTGGTCAGGCCGCCCTGGGCGGCTGCCTGGCGTGCGGCGCCGGCTTCGCGGATGCAGGCAGCGCGGTCTTGTTGGTTGTGGCCGCAGACGGCCAGTTCCTGCTGGTAGATGCCGGGAGCTTCACCGCGGCGCGGCGACGCGGCCGAGACAGCGGTGGAGGCCGCTAGAGCGCCAACGGCGAGCACGGCGAAGAGCATTGAACGAGTGTTGCGAGTAGTGCTTTTCATGGATGACTCCTTGAAGCGAGCTGAAAAACCAGGGAAATGTTCGACCTCCCGCAGGAGGCCGGGTTCAGTCAACGTGCCGGCAGGGTCTGCGGCGGCAGGGGCGTCACGGTTTCGCGGATCACGCCGCCGCCCATCACGCTGCCTTCGGTGGTGGTGCGTGCTCCCCCCTTGATGCGGGCTTCGCAGTCGGGCTGTTCGACGGCGGGTAGTTCGCTGCAGCGGGCGAGGGCGTTGACCTGCTCGCGGGCGGGGCTGGGGCTGGTGAGGCCGCTGCGTCCGGCCTCCTGGCGGGCTGCGCCGGCTTCGCGCAGGCACGCGGCGCGGTCCTGCTGCACGCCGTCGCAGGTGGCGCGTTCCTTTTGCATGCGGGCTTCGGAGCCCGGTGCCTGTGCGCTGGCCGTCTGTGCGCCGAAAACGATGAAACCACTGGCGGCGAAAAGGGCCGTGGCAGAGAGGATCGAACGAACTGTTGTTGTCATGCGGGCTCCTGGTGAAGCCACGCCCTCCGGGAGGTGCGTGACCGGAGCCACAGTCTGGTGCCGGTCGGGGCCTGCGGTCTGTGGGACAGCCGCACCCATGGACTGGGCCGGACGCGCCCCTGCATGTGGGACGTGTCCGGCAAGCGGAGCTTCAGCCCGCTGCGATGCGCTGTGCCAGGTGAGCGAGCGCTTCCTCGACCTGGTCGACAAGGATCAAGGACAGGTCGCCGGGCTGTAGCCGCGCCAATGCCGTATCGATTGCCACGAACTCGCCGCGGATCTCGTCGATATAGCGCGTGCGAGCCGCGCCCTGCAGGCCCTGGCGCAGCAGCGCCATGACTTCGCCGTCGGCGCGGCCGCGTTGCGCCGCATCCTGATAGAGGATCACGTCGTCGAAGGCCTGGCCGAGGATGGCTGTCTGGTCGCGGATGTCCGAATCGCGCCGGTCGCCCGCGCCGCTGATCACCACCGAGCGCTTCTTCGCGGGCATCGTGTCCACGGCAGACACCAGTGCGCGCATGGCGTCGGTGTTGTGGCCGTAGTCGGCTATCACGGTGGCGCCGCGGTAGTCCATGACGTTGAAGCGCCCGGGCACGCCGGCCGCGTCGTTCATGAAGCTCGCAAGGCCGCTGCGGATGGTGTCCCAATCGAGGCCCACGGCCCAGGCCGCGGCCACGGAGGCCATGACGTTGTCGACCTGGAAGCCGATGGTGCCGCCGCGCGTGATGGGCACGTCGCGCAGCGCGATGCGTTCGCGCCACGAGCCTTCGGCCGCGACCAGCGTGTCCTGGTCGACGTACACGGTGCGCTTGCCTTGCGCGCGGTGCGTGGCCATGACCGGGTGCATGCGGTCGGCGGTGAAGAAGATCACGTGGCCGGGGCAGCCGGCCGCCATGGCAGCGACGTTCGGGTCGGCTGCGTTGAGCACCGCGTAGCCGTCGGCCGCCACGTTGCGCACGATCACGCGCTTGAGCACCGCGAGGTCTTCGACGGTGGTGATGTAGTTCAGGCCCAGGTGGTCGCCGCTGCCGATGTTGGTGACCACGGCCACCTGGCAGCGGTCGAAGCCGAGGCCTTCGCGCAGCACGCCGCCGCGAGCCACTTCGAACACGGCCGCATCCACGTCGGGGTGCATCAGCACGTTGCGCGCGCTCTTGGGGCCGCTGCAGTCGCCGCTGTCGGTCTGGCGGCCGTCGACGTACACGCCGTCGGTGTTGGTCATGCCGGTGCGCAGGCCGCTCGACGCGAGCAGATGGTTGATGAGGCGCGCGGTGGTGGTCTTGCCGTTGGTGCCGGTGACGGCAACCACGGGAATGCGGCCGTCGTCGCCATGGGCGAAGAGGGTGTCCATCACCGCTTCGCCGACCGCGCGGCCGCGGCCGAACGAAGGCGAGATGTGCATGCGAAGGCCGGGCGCGGCATTCACTTCGACCACGCCGCCGTGCTGCTCTTCGAGCGGGCGCAGCACGTTCTCGCACACCATGTCGACGCCGCAGATGTGCAGGCCGACCATCTGTGCCGCATCGACGGCGCGCGCCGCAACTTCAGGGTGCACGGTGTCGGTCACGTCGGTGGCGGTGCCGCCGGTGGAAAGGTTCGCGTTGTTGCGCAGCACCACGCGCTGGCCGCGCGCGGGCACGCTGTCGGGCGCGAGGCCCTGGGCTTCGAGCCGGCCGATGGCGATGTCGTCGAGGCGGATCTTGGTGAGCGAGGTGGCATGGCCCTCGCCGCGGCGCGGGTCGAGGTTCACGGTATCGACCAGCTGGCGCACCGTGGAGCTGCCGTCGCCGATCACCTGCGGCGGGTCGCGTCGCGCGGCGGCCACGAGGCGGTCGCCCACCACCAGCAGGCGGAAGTCGAAACCGGGGAGAAACTTCTCGACCATCACCTCGCCGTAGGCGGCGGCCGAGTCGTAGGCCGCGAACAGTTCTTCGCGCGAGTTGATGTTGACCGTGACGCCCTTGCCCTGGTTGCCGTCCTGCGGCTTCACCACGACCGGCAGGCCGATCTCGTTGGCGGCGGCCCAGCCGTCTTCGGCGCTGCTCACGGGCCGGCCCAGCGGAACGGGCACGCCAGCGGCGTTGAGCAGCTGCTTGGTCAGTTCCTTGTCCTGCGCGATCGATTCGGCCACGCCGCTGGTGCTGTCGACTTCGGCCGCCTGGATGCGGCGCTGTTTCGAACCCCAGCCGAACTGCACGAGGCTGCCGCTGGTGAGCCGGCGGTACGGAATGCCGCGTGCCACGGCGGCATCGACGATGGAGCCGGTGCTCGGGCCCAGGCGCTCGGATTCGTCGAGGTCGCGCAACTCGGTGATGGCGGCGTTGGCGTCGAAGGCGGTGTCGGTCAGGGCGGCGGCGATGAGCTGCTCGGCCACTTCGATCGCGCGGCGGCCGACGGCTTCTTCGCTGTACTGGAATACGACCTGGTAGACGCCGTCTTCCACGGTTTGCGAGGTGTGGCCGAAGTTGACTGCGCAGCCGGCCTGGGCCTGCAGCGCCACGGCGGCGTTCTCGAGCACGTGGGCCAGCGCCAGCGGCTGGCCCAGCACCATCGGGTGCAGTTCGCCGATGGTGGGGAAGCGCGCACGCAGGCGCGCCTCGAAACCGGCCAGCTTGCTGATGGCGTTCTCGTCGCCTTCGCAGGCCACGACTGCCTCGATGGCGGTGTGGCGGCTCCAGAGATTGGGCCCGCGAAGGGCTCGGATGCGGGTGACTTTCATGGGGCTGCGAGGGCTACGGTCTTGACGAGGCGGGAGCGAGGCGAAGCCTCAGGCGAATTGGGTTTGGAGGGGCTGGGTCTGAGACAGCTGCAGCGAGGCCAGCGCCGCCTGCAGGTCGGCCTCGAAGGCCTCCACGCCGGCGCCGATCAGGTTCAGCGGAATGCCCATGGCCCAGGCCGCGGCCACGGCGGCCAGCAGGCTTTCGAGGCTCACGCCGGCATGGGTGGCACGCCACACGGTCAGCCGGCCGAGGCCCGGCAGGAACGATTCGCTGCTGCCGTTGGCCAGCACCACGCGGTCTTGCCGCACCAGCACGGCCTTGCCGCCGGCGGTCTGGTGCGCGGTGAGGTCGGCGGCCTGCGAGTCGGCCGAATACAGGATGACGGCGCCATCGCACAGCGGCGCGAGGCCGGCTACGCGCGGGTCGGCCGCGTTCAGCACGGCGGTGCCTTCGGACAGCACCACGTCGACCTGCGTGCGCAGCACCTTGACCATCTGGTCGCTCTCGGTGATGTCGTAGTCGGCCAGCGCTTCAGAGCCTTCGAGGTCGGTGACGATGCCGACTTCGCAGCGGTCATAAGAAAGGCCGTCGCGCAGGATGGTCTCGGCGCCGTTCTCGATCACCACTGCCTGCACGGCGCGGTTCACGAGCAGGCGGTGGCCGGCGTCCCAGTTGGCGCTGTCGCGTGCATCGACGCGGCGGCGTTCGAGGAACAGGCCGTCGCGGCAGGCGAGGCCGGTGTGGCGTCCGCCCAGGCCGATCAGCCAGGCCACGAGGCGCGCCAGCACGGCGGTGTCGCGCGAGCCGGCCACGCCGACCACGGGAATGCGCCCGGGCGCGTCATTGGGGAACAGGTGGTCGCAGATGGCGCGGCCCACCGGGCGCGGCGAGCCGACGGCCGGCTTCAGGTGCATCAGCAGGCCGGGGCCGGCGTTGACTTCGACGATCGCGCCGCGCTGCGGGCCCAACGGCTTGGAAATGTCTTGCGCCACGAGGTCGATGCCGGCGATGTCGAGGCCCACCACGCGCGCGGCCAGCACGGCGGCGTGCGCGACTTCAGGGTGGACCTGGTCGGTGCAGTCGTTGGCCATGTTGCCGTTGCGCTGGATCGTGACCACGCGGCCGGCGGCCGGCACGGCGTTGGCGTCCAGTTCCTGGCGCTTGAGTTCGAGCTGAAGCTTGGCGTCGGTGTCGATCACGATCACGTCGAGCGGAAACTCTTCTTCGGCGCCGCGGCGCGGGTCGCTGTTGAGCTGTTTCTCGATCAGTTCGCGCACCGTGGCCTGGCCGTCGCCGGTTACGGTGATGATCTCGCCGCGCGCGGCCGCGACCACCTCGCCGCCCACCACCAGCAGGCGGTGTTCGTGGCCGCGGATGAAGCGCTCGACCATCACGTCGCTGCCCTCGGGCTCGGCGACCGCGAAGGCGGCAAAGACTTCTTCGCGCGTCGTCAGCTCGAGCGACACACCGCGGCCGTGGTTGGCGTCGGAAGGTTTCACGACCACCGGCAGGCCGATGTCCTCGGCGGCTTCCCAGGCTTCTTCGGCATTGGCGACCACCTGGCCTTCGGGCACGGGCACGCCGCAGCTTGCGAGCAGGGACTTGGTCAGTTCCTTGTCGCTGGCGATCGATTCGCCGATGGCGCTGGTGTAGTCGGTCTCGGCGGTCCAGATGCGCTGCTGGTTGGCGCCGTAGCCCAACTGCACCAGGTTGCCGCTGTTCAGGCGCATGTGCGGAATGCCGCGGTCGGTGGCGGCGGCCACGATGGCGGCGGTGCTCGGGCCGAGGTAGCAGTCTTCCACCTTGGCCTTGACCGCGTCGACCGCCTTCTGCACGTCGGCGGCGGTGAACGGGTCGTTGTTGATGGCCGCCATCAGCAGGCGGTGGCCCTCGGCCAGCGCCACGCGGGCGACCTGCTCGTCACGCGCGCGGAACACCATGCGGTAGACGCCGTGCTCCGAGGTGCTGCGGGTTTGCCCGAAGCCGGTCGGCATGCCGGCCAGGTTCAGCAGTTCGATGACGACGTGTTCGAGCACATGGCCCGACCAGGTGCCTTCGGTCAGGCGCTGGATGAAGCCGCCGCGCTCGCCCACGCCGCAGTGGTGCTCGATGAGCGCCGGCAGCAGGCCGGTCAGGCGGTCGGTGAAACCGTCGATCTTGTTGGAGGGGTAATCTTCCAGTTGGCCCAGATCGAGCCAGACTTCGAGCACCGGACGGTAGGTCCAGAGGTTGGGGCCGCGCAAATAGTTGATGCGCAGCAGTCGGATGTCGTCGAAACGGGTCATGCAAACGTTCGATGTGCTTTGGCCGAGCACCACGGCGCCTTCAAGCGCGCCCATGGCGATCAGTCAGAATCGGCGCCCGACGAAGGGCGCCATGACGCGGTCCATGCGGCCCGCGACGGGCAAGAGTCAAAGAAACACAATGCAACATCACGATCCAGTCGGCACCCGGGAGGGCGAAACAGAGGCGGCTTCAGACGCGCTGAAAAACCGGCTCGCAGTCGCGGAAAACGTTCTGGTAATACTGTCGGTTGACCTCGACGACCAACTTCGCTTCGCTTCCGCCCTAGTGGCCCTGACTGACCAGAGGCTGATCGCGCTCGAACCGGGCGGCGAATGGCGTGAGTGGCCACTAACAGACGCGGCCCTCGAACTGCGCCTGTCCGACCACTCAGGCGTCGGAACACTAGATCTGACGGGGCCTGCAGGCCGGTTGGGCCGCTGGCGCTACACCCTGGCCGGGCAGGCCGCGGCCCTGCGGCTGCTCAAGCTTTTCGGCCAGCGCATGGCTGGTGTCGCCAAGGAGACACCCGAAGTCATCGAGGTCGCCGATGGCGACGAACCGGCCGACACCGAGCTCCAGACCCCCCCCTCGACCTGGGTACTGCTGCGCCTGGGCCGCTTCGCCAAGCCCTACCGCAAGCAGCTGATTGCAGGGTTTCTGCTGACCCTGATCTCCACCGCCGCCACCCTGGTGCCGCCGTACCTGACCATCCCGCTGATGGACGACATCCTGATTCCGTTCCAGAACGGGCAGAAGATCGACACCATGCGCGTGGGCCTGTACCTGGGCGGCCTGCTGATCGCGGCGCTGGTTGGCTGGGGGCTGGGCTGGGCGCGCACCTACCTGCTGGCGCTGGTGTCCGAGCGCATCGGCGCCGACCTGCGCACCACCACTTACGAACACCTGCTGACCCTGCCGCTGGACTATTTCGGCGGCAAGCGCACCGGCGACCTGATGGCGCGCATCGGCTCGGAAACCGACCGCATCAACGTTTTCCTGTCTTTGCACGCGCTCGATTTCGCCAACGACGTGCTGATGATCGTGATGACCGCGGCCATCCTGTTTTCCATCAACCCGCTGCTGGCCGTGGTCACGCTGGTGCCGCTGCCCTTCATCGCCTGGATGATCCACGTCGTGCGCGACCGCCTGCGCACCGGCTTCGAGAAGATCGACCGCGTCTGGTCCGAGGTGACGAACGTGCTGGCTGACACCATTCCCGGCATCCGCGTGGTCAAGGCCTTCGCGCAGGAGCGCCGCGAAGCCGAGCGCTTTCGCATTGCCAACGCCTACAACCTGCAGGTGAACGACAAGCTCAACCGCACCTGGTCGCTGTTCACGCCGACCGTGTCGCTGCTGACCGAAATCGGCCTGCTCGTGGTCTGGGCCTTCGGCATCTGGCAGGTGGCGCGCGGCAGCATCACGGTGGGTGTGCTCACCGCCTTCATCGCCTACATCGGCCGCTTCTACACGCGACTCGACTCGATGAGCCGCATCGTCTCGGTCACGCAGAAGGCTGCGGCGGGCGCCAAGCGCATCTTCGACATCCTGGACCACGTGAGCAACGTGCCCGAGCCGGCCAATCCGGTGAAGGTCGAGCGCGTGCAGGGCCGCATCGAGATGAGCGGATTGGGCTTTCGCTATGGCTCGCGCGCGGTGATCCACGACCTCGACCTGGTGATCGAGCCCGGCGAGATGATCGGCCTCGTGGGCCACAGCGGCTCGGGCAAGAGCACGCTGGTCAACCTGATCTGCCGGTTCTACGACGTGACCGACGGCGCCATCAAGGTCGACGGCACCGACATCCGCCGCTTCGCCGTGGCCGACTACCGGCGCCACGTGGGGCTGGTGCTGCAAGAGCCGTTTTTGTTCTTCGGCACCATCGCGCAGAACATCGCCTACGGCAAGCCTGACGCCACGCGCGAGGAAGTCGTCGCCGCAGCCCGTGCGGCCCACGCACACGACTTCATCCTGCGGCTGCAGCACGGCTACGACTCGCTGGTGGGCGAGCGCGGGCAGGGCTTGTCAGGCGGCGAGCGCCAGCGCATCAGCATCGCGCGCGCGCTGCTGATCGACCCGCGCATCCTGATCCTCGACGAGGCGACCTCGGCCGTGGACACCGAAACCGAGAAGGAAATCCAGAAGGCGCTCGACAACCTCGTGCAGGGCCGCACCACCATCGCCATCGCGCACCGCCTGTCGACGCTGCGCAAGGCCGACCGGCTCGTGGTCATGGATCGCGGCGAGGTGGTGGAAGTGGGGCCGCACGATGCCCTGATGGCGAAGCAGGGCGCCTACTGGCGGCTCTACCAGGCGCAACTGCGCCAGGGCGACGACGATGCGAGCGAAGGAGCCGCCGACGAGCGCGCCAACGCGCAGGCGCCGCTGGCCATCAGCCACGCAGCCCATCCGGCGGGGGACGCATGACCGAGCACAACACCCCATCTTTCGAACTCGAACGCGATGCCTTCGGTCGCCTGGTGCTGACCGACGCGCAGGGCGAGCGCCATGTGGGCGTCGTGCCTGTGCGGGCCTTTCCGCTGAGCGCGCCTGGCCATGGCATTTCGCTGGTCGGCAGCGAAGGGCGCGAACTGGTCTGGATCGACAGCGTCGATCAACTGCCAGCGCAGGCCAGGACGCTGCTTGAAGAAGAGCTCGCAGTGCGCGACTTCGCGCCCACGCTGCTGCGCCTGCACGGCGTGTCGAGCTTCGGCGTGCCCAGCACCTGGACCGTCAGCACCGACCGCGGCGACACCACCTTCGTGCTGAAGGCCGAGGAAGACATCCGCCGGCTCGAAGGCGGTGCGCTGCTCATTGCGAGCGCGCACGGCGTGCAGTTCCGCATTCCCGACGTGAAGACGCTCGACCGGGCCTCGCGCAAGCTGCTCGAGCGCTTTCTCTGAGGCGCCCGGCCCGGTTCGATCAGTCCAGCAGGTCGGAGTACTCGCCGCGCTCATAGGCGTCGGCGATCTGCCATGGCAGCGTCTTCGGCGCCGGGATGGCCGAAGCCGTCATCACGTTGAGCGAGGTGCCGTGCGCATTGCGCTGCTCGATCTTGCGGGCGTAGCGGCCAGCCACGTCCCAGTCGATGCGCAGAGTGCTCTCGCCCTGCTGCACCTCGTAGCGCTGCACGCCCTTGTTGCCGGCCGTGCCCAGCGCCTTCATGTGCGGCAGGCTGGCGGGGTCGACCAGCCAGTAGGCATTTGCCCACGAGCCGCCGTAGCCCACGTTGCCGTAGTTGGCCTTGTCGACTTCGATCAACTTGCGCTGCTGGCGCAGCACCATGCCCACCTGCACCTTGCCGGCTGCATCGCGGCGCAGCCACAGCGGCGCCGCGGTGTTGTCGGCGTGCGAGTGGCCGATGTGCACCTTGCCTTCGCTGGCCTCGTGGTCGTGGTCGGCGCGCAGCGCAGGGGGCAACTCGCGCTCGATCCACACCGTGCCCGCGCGGCGGAACATCAGGTCGGCGTAGCGGCTTTCGCGCTGAACGCCGTCCTTGCCGATCGTCAGCACATGGTGCTGGATGCGCAGGTTCTGGTCGGGCGCCTCGGCGTCACCCGCGGCGCTGGCTGCCAGCGGAATCGCTGCGAGGGCCGCAGCCGCCAGCAGCGTCTTGAGCGTCGAGGGAACGCTCACAGACCTGCCGCCTCTTTGACCTTGTTGAACACCTTGATGTTCTCCACGGTGCCCTTGAAGATCTTCGAGCCCGCGCCGCCGGCGAACAGCATCACGTCGCCGCCGCCATGGGTTTCCGCGCCGGGCGTGCCGAGGTTGATGCCGACTTCCTGCAGGAAGTTGTCGTCCTCGGTGTCCATCGCGGTCTGGTCGTCGCGCGAAGTCGCACGGGCCGGTGCGATCCACGGCTTGTTGCCGTCTTCCGCGTTGACCTGGCTGGAGCCCGTTGCGTTGGGCCGGCCGCCGTTGCCGAACACCAGCGTGGTGTAGGGCTTGCCATCGGTCGCCTTTGCCAGCTTGCCGTCGGAGTAGCTGTTGACCTTGCCGAGAATCGGGTTGCCGATCTTCGGATAGCCGTTGAAGGCAATGGCGTGGTCATGGTCGGCCGTGACCACCACCAGCGTGTTCTTCAGGCCCGGGTCCTTCTTCTCCATGTAGTCGAGCGCGGTCTGGATGGCGGTGTCGAAGGCCAGCGTGTCTTCCAGCGCACGCTTGGCATTGGTGCCGTGCAGTGCGTGGTCGATGCGGCCGCCTTCCACCATCAGGAAGAAGCCCTTGTCGTTCTTGCTGAGCACGCCGAGCGCCTTCTCGGTCATGTCCGACAGGCTGGGCTGGTCGAGGCTCTGCTTCACGCGGTCGAGCTCGTAGGCCATTTCGCTCTGCGAGAACAGGCCCAGCAGCTTGCCGGTGGCCGCCGTGTCGACGGTCTTGAGCTTGGTGCCGGTGTCGACGTAGGTGTAGCCCTTGGCCTTCATTGCAGCCACCAGGTCGGCGCCGTCGGTGCGCTTGCTGCTGGGGTTGGTCGCGACCGGCAGGTAGTTGCGCTGGCCGCCGCCCATCAGCACGTCGATGCCGTCGAGCAGCTTGGGGTTGTAGTTGGCGTGGCCCGGCACGCTCTGCTCGGCGATGGTGTTGTAGCCGTTGCGGTTGCAGATGTGCGAGTAGGTGGTGGCCGGCGTGGCATGGCCGACGCGCGTGGTCGACACCGCACCCACCGCGCGGCCCTTGGCCTTGGCGAGTTCGAGCAGCGTGTCGACGGCCTTGCCGTTGGTCGGCTGGCAGGTCGTGTCCTCGCCGTTGATGTACTGCTTGCCGGTGCTGTCGACGGCGGTGGTGTCGCCCGACATCGAGATCACCTCGTTGCGCATCTTCACGCCGGTCATGTAGGCGGCCATGGAGGGCGCGCTGTCGGTGGTCTGGCCGTCGAGCGAGAAGGTCTTCACGCGCGCCGCGTACGGCAGCGACTGCATGACGAGGTTGGCGCGCTCGGGGCTCACCAGCGAGCCGGGCTTGGCGGCCAGTTGCTTCTCGCCCTTGTAGATGCGCGCGGCGGTCACGGTGACGGGACCCATGCCGTCGCCGAGGAAGAAGATGACGTTCTTGGCTTCGCCGGCGGCGTGCGCGGTGCCGGCCAGGGTGCCGGCGGCGGCGCAGACGAGGGCGGCTGCCAGGCGGGTGTTGCGGGTGATGCGGTTCATGGTCGTGTTCATGGTTGTGTTCGTCGATGAGCGCTCGCTGCCCTTCACAGGCCGACCGCCTTCTTGATGAGGCCGAACACGTCGGTGTTGGTGATCACGCCAGCGAAGTTGTCGGCGCCCAGGCCCTGCGCGCCGAGGAACACGTCGGCACCGCCATGGGTTTCGGAATCGCTGGCCGCATCCATCGGCACCACGGCTTCCTGCCTGTAGTCCTTGTTTTCCAGCTCGGCGTCGGAGATCGGGCCGCGCGTGGCGAGGCGGCGCGGGCCGTTGCCGAAACCGATGATGGTGTAGGGGTTGCCGTCCACGTCCTTGCTGGTCTTGCTGGTGTCGACGTAGTCCTTCACGAGGCCGAGCACGCCCGGCTTGCCGGCCTCGGTCTTGCCGGTGCGCGCGGCATAGCCGTTGAGCTGCAGCGTGTGGTCGTGGTCGGCCGTGACAACCACCAGCGTGTTCTTCAGGCCCGGATCGATGGCCTGCATCTTGTCGAGCGCGAGCTTGATGGCGTCGTCGAAGGCACCGGTGTCCTGCAGTGCGCGGCGCGCGTTGGTGGCGTGCAGAGCATGGTCGATGCGCCCGCCTTCCACCATCAGGAAGAAGCCCTTCTTGCGCGCGGCCAGTGCGTCGATGGCCTTGCCGGTCATCTCGGCCAGGCTCGGCTCCTTGGTGGCGTCGCGGTCGAGGTCGTACGCCATGTGGCTCTTGGTGAAGAGGCCGGCGATCTTGGTGGCGCCGTCGGCCGGCAGCTTGTCGAACTCGGTCTTGTTGGCGGCGAAGCTGTATTTGGCGGTCTTCAGCTCGGCGATCAGGTCGCGCTTGTCGTTGCGCTTGCCGCCGGCTTCCTTGGCGATGAAGTAGTCGGTGCCACCGCCGAAGAACACGTCGACGCCGTCACCCAGCTTGCCGTTGTAGCCCGCGCCGCCCGGCACGAGCGCGGCGGCGATGGTGTTTTCCGCGTCGCGGTGGCACACGTGCGAGTACGTGGCGGCGGGCGTGGCGTGGGTGATGCGGGTGGTGGTCACCACGCCGGTTGCGTAGCCCTTGGCCTTGCTCTGCTCCAGCAGCGTTTCAACGGCCTGGCCGTTGCCCGAGGGGCAGGTGCTGTCGAAATTGACCTGATAGGCCTTGCCGGAGGCGTCGGCGGCCTTGGTCTCGGGGCTCATCGAGATGACTTCGTTGTTCATCTTCACGCCGGTCATGTAGGCCGACATCGAGGGGGCGCTGTCGGTTACCTGCGCGTCGTTCGAATAGGTGTGGACGAAGGCCGTCTCGGGCAGCGTGTCCATCGTGAGGTCGCCGTCTTCGCCGACCTTGTAGATGCGCGCGGCGGTCATGGTGGTGATGCCCATGCCGTCGCCGAGGAAGAACAGGACGTTCTTGGGTGCCTGCGCGGCCGGCGGCGGGCTGGTCGTCGGCGGAATGAACGGCAACACGACGCCGTTGTTGTTGCTGCCGCCGCAAGCGGACAGCAGTAGTGAGGCGCCCAGCAGCGCCGGGGCAATGAAGCGTTGGGTCATGATTCCCTCGGGTGGTTGTTTGACCGGTGCACCGGGCGTGCACCATTTCTGGAGGTGAAATCTAAAGACGTCAGATGACCCGGCCGTGACGAGTTGAAAGCCGAATGAAAGTTCAGCGCTCTTGTCGAAATAAAGGCGCGAACTGTCTTCGGCGCGTCACGCACGCCGGCTAGCTGAGGCGACTACTCAGCGCGACGCGAACCAGCGCAGCGCCGCTGCGCCGGCTGCCGCGGCAAGGCCGCTCACAAGCGTGCCCCATGCCATGTCGATGAACGACAGCGCAAGCGGCCAGTCGCGGATCACAGCGAGGTTGGTGAGGTCATAGGTGCCGTAGCAGAACAGGCCGAACAGCCCGCCCAGCAGCGCCGCCCGCGTCACGCCGCGTGCCCGCAGGCCGGGCACGATCGCGAACACCAGCAGGCCGACGGGGTAGGTGAGGTAGAACAGGGCCGCGAAGCCCAGCCGCGGATTCGGCGACATCAGATCGCCCATGGCCTGCTGGTACATGTTCTTGGCGACGAAGCCGAGCCAGAGCACGTCGAGCGCCAGCAGCACCGCGAAAGTGGCGACCCATGCAAGCAGGTGTTTGGCGTTCATGTGGGAGATCGTATCCACGCCCCCGGGGCAGCCTGCGAAAATCGCGCCTTTGGACTACGGCGGCATGCACCGCCGCCGACGGATATGCCCCTGCACACCACCGCCCTCGTTCTGTTCTCCGGCGGCCAGGACTCGACCACCTGCCTCGCCGATGCGCTCTCGAAGTACCAGCGCGTCGAAACCCTGGGCTTCGACTACGGGCAGCGCCACCGCGTCGAGCTCGACGTGCGCGGCACCATCCTCTCGAAGATGCGCGAGCGCTTCCCCGACTGGGCGCCGCGCCTGGGCGAAGACCATGTGCTCACGCTCGCAGCGCTGGCGCAGCTCGGCGGCTCCTCGCTCACCGAAGAGGTCGCCTTCGCCATGCAGGCCGACGGCCTGCCCAACACCTTCGTGCCCGGGCGCAACCTGTTGTTTCTCACGCTCGCCGGCGCGCTGGCCTACCGGCGCGGGCTGCAGGTGATCGTCACCGGTGTCTGCGAGACCGACTTCTCGGGCTACCCCGACTGCCGCGACGACACCATGAAGGCGATGCAGCTTGCGCTGTCGCTCGGGCTGGAGCGCCGCCTCGTCATCGAGACGCCGCTCATGTGGATCGACAAAGCCGAGACCTGGACCATGGCGCACCGTCTGGGCGGCGAGCCGCTGGTCGACCTGATCGTGGAAGAGACCCACACCTGCTACCTCGGCGACCGCGTGCACCGCCAGGCCTGGGGCTACGGTTGCGGCGAGTGCCCTGCCTGCGACCTGCGCAAGAAGGGCTGGGAGCGCTACGCCGCTGCGGGCTGAACCCCCGCTGAGGTGTTCAGCCGGTAGCGCGCGCCGCCGGCAGCGCCGTCTTCCTGCGGCACCAGCGTCCATCGCTGGTTGTGGAAGTCGCCCACGGCCGCACGGTGCGCGATCGACACCATCGCCCCGCCGGCGGCGTGCACCGTGGCGGCGAGCCGCTTGTAGAGCACGCTCTCGGCCTGCGCATCGAGCGCGCTGGTGATCTCGTCGGCGAACAGCCATGCCGGTTTCTTGAGCAGTACCCGCGCGATGGCCAGGCGCTGCTGCTCGCCGCCGGAGAGCTTCTGGCTCCAGGCGTCGCTGTCGTCAAGGCGGCTCACGAGGTCGGGCAGCAGCGCGTCGGTCAGGGCCTGGCGCAGCTGGTCGTCGCTGAAGTTCGATGCGGGGTTGGGGTAGGTCAGCGCATCGCGCAGCTTGCCGTCGGGCACGTAGGGCCGCTGGGGCATGAAGGCGACGTTGTCGGGCACCTGCAGCTTGCCCTTCGAGAACGGCCAGATGCCCGCGAACGAGCGGAACAGCGTCGACTTGCCGCTGCCCGAGGGCCCCTGCAGCAGCACGCTGTCACCGGGCTTCACCGCCAGCGCGGCGCCGGCAAGCAGCGGCGTGCCGTTCGGCAGCGCGACTGCGAGGTCGTCGGTTTGCAGCATCTCCGAGGGCGCGCGCTGCAGGGCGTCGTCCCGCGAGGCATGGGCCGTCATGCTGTCGTCGAAGCTGGTAAGGCGGTCGGTGGTGGCGCGCCAGACGGCCACGCTGTCGTAGTTGTCGACGAACCAGCTGAGCGACTCCTGCACCTTGCCGAAGGCCGAGCCGATCTGCATCAGGTGGCCGAGCTGGAACGCGCCGCCAAAGTACTGCTGCGCCGCCACGAGAAACGGAAAAATCACCGCCGCTTGCCCGAAGAACGAGGTAAAGGTGACGAGGTTCTTCTGCTGCTTGATCAGCAGCAGGTAGTTGCGCAGCACGTCGCCGAAGCGCAGGTCGAGCTGGCCGCGCTCGACCTTCTCGCCGTGGTCCAGTGCGATGGCTTCGCTGTACTCCCGCACGCGCACGAGGTGGTGCCGGAAATCGGCCTCATAGCGCTGCTGCTTGAAGTTCAGCCCGATCAGCGGACGGCCGATGAAGTGCGTGACGACGGTGCCGACGATGGAATAACCCAGTGCCAGCCAAACCATCGCGCCGACGATCTGGTAGGTGGTGCCGCTGAACGTGAACGAGAAATTGCCCGACAGCCCCCAGAGCAGGCCGATGAAGCTCAGGAGCGTGACGACGGCGTTCAACAGGCCCATCGAGAGCGTCATCGTGGAACTGGTGAAGATCTGCATGTCTTCCTGGAGGCGCTGGTCGGGGTTGTCCGGCGTGTGGCCGTCCTTGTTCGCATAGCGCGCGAGTTCCAGGTGATAGAAGGTGCGGTCCGCCATCCAGCGCGACAGGTAGCTGCGCGTCATCCAGGTGCGCCAGCGCAGCTGCAGCAGCTGGGTTATGTAGAACTTCAGCACCTGCACCGCGATGTTGAAGAAGGCGATCCAGCCGAACACGCGCACTTCGCGCCAGAAGGTCGTCACGTCCTTGTTCTGTAGCGCGTCGTAGAAGCGCCCGTACCACTGGTTGCCCAGCACCGCCACATATACATAGAAGAGGTTGAGCGCGACGATGGCCAGCAGCATGGCGCGCGCGCGCCATTTCTCCTCGGACCGGAAGTAGGGCGCCGCGAGCGAGAAGACGCGGCGCAGTACCTGGATGAACGTGCTTGCGCGCGCGGTGACGGATGAAGACATGTGGTTTCCTCGCAGGCGCCCGTGCGGCGCCGGTCATCATGAAGAAACCATCGTAGACAAGAGTTTCTTAATCCGGCCTGAAATCGGCCTGAAACCTTGCCCAGCCTCCGAAAAACAGGCCCGTCAGTGCAACATGACCCTGGCCGCCGTCGCCAGGAAGTGCGCCAGCGGCGGCGTTTGCAGCCCTTGCGCCTTCGCCTCTTCGTCCCAGAGCCGCAGCCGCACGGCATCGCCCGACCAGCGGTGCGTGGCAAAGCGCTGCGCCGCTTCCGCGTCCATCACGCCGCCTTGCAGGGCCAGGCTGCGCACCGAATCGGGCGAGAGCTTCGAGAAATAGTCGGGCCGCGTCGTGCACAGGTAGCGCTTGGCGTCCACATGCAGGCGGATCGGCTCGCGCACTTCGATGTCGAAGGCGCCGCGCAGCAAGGGCAGCGCGATGTATTGATGGCGGTCGTCGATGCCCAGTTGGGTAGGAGACTGCGATAGCGTCTGGTGCTCGGCGATCAGCAGGTGGCCCAGGTCATGCAGCAGCGCGGCGGTGACCAGTGAATCGCTCGCGCCGGCCTGTTCCGCGAGCCAGGCGCATTGCAGCGCGTGTTCCAGCTGGGACACGGGCTCGCCCGCGTACGCGACTCCACCGCGTTCAGCGAACAGGCGGGCGATCTCGGCAAGGTCGAGTGTCATGAAAGCGAAGCGAAAACACAGGGAATAACTCCGGCAGCTTGACGCGACGCAATGACATGCGGATGACGAAGCCGCCGCGACATCGCCAGCCTCTGGTGTATTTATGGGTATTTGGGTGTTTCTGGGGCATCTGACAAATTCCTGTCACATGCCGGTGCCAGCATCGCCCGCATCGCTGAACGGCACTTGCGTACTTTCGCTTGCCTGCCCGTGTGTCCCGCATCGCGTCCTTTCTACTTTTCCCAAGAGAACCTCCACCATGCTGCACCGTCAACTCCGCTGGGCCTTCGTGCCGGCCGCCCTGTTCTCGCTGGCTCTCGCCGCATCGGCCCAGGGCCGCACCGAGCTGCTGGTCTATACCGCGCTCGAAGCCGACCAGGTGCAGGCCTACAAGGCTGCATTCGAAAAGGAGAACCCGAGCATCGAGCTGAAGTTCGTGCGCGACTCGACCGGTATCGTCACCGCCAAGCTGCTGGCCGAAAAGGCCAACCCGCAGGCCGACGTGGTGTGGGGCCTGGCCGCCACCTCGCTGATGCTGCTCGACAAGGAAGGCATGCTCCAGCCTTACGCGCCCAAGGGCCTGGACGCCATCAAGCCGACCATGCGCGATGCGGCCAACCCGCCCAAGTGGGTCGGCATGGACGTGTGGTCCTCGGCCATCTGCTTCAACACCGCCGAAGCGCAGAAGAAGAACCTGCCCAAGCCCGCCAGCTGGGCCGACCTGACCAACCCGGTCTACAAGGGCCAGATCACCATGCCCAACCCGGCCGCCTCGGGCACCGGCTACCTGATGGTGTCGGGCTGGATCCAGATGATGGGTGAAGAAAAGGCGTGGAAGTACATGGACGCGCTGCACCAGAACATCGGTATCTACAGCCAGTCGGGCAGCAAGCCCTGCCGCCAGGCCGGCGCCGGCGAGTTCGCGCTCGGCATGTCCTTCGAATACCGCGCCAACAAGACCAAGCGCGACGGCGCTCCCATCGACATCGTGCTGCCAAAGGAAGGCCTGGGCTGGGACATGGAAGCCACCGGCATCATGAAGACCAGCAAGAAGCAGGACGCCGCCAAGGCGCTGGCCGACTGGGCCGTGACCAAGCAGGCCAACGAGTTGTATGCCAAGAACTTCGCGGTGCTCGCGCTGCCGGGCATCCAGGAAAAGCTTGAATTCGTGCCGGGCGACGTCGAGAAGCTGCTCGCCAAGAACGACTTCAACTGGGCGGCAGCCAACCGCGACCGCATCCTGACGGAATGGTCGAAGCGCTACGAGTCCAAGTCGGAAAAGAAGCCGCTTTGATCCTGTCGTTGAAGCCAAGCAGTATCCGGTCATGACGAGCAGCAGCTTTCTTTCCCTTCGCGGCATCGGCAAGTCCTTTGGCGCCACACGCGTGCTCGACGGCATCGATCTCGACATCGAGCCCGGCGAGTTCGTGTGCCTGCTCGGCCCCTCGGGCTGCGGCAAGACCACGCTGCTGCGCATCGTCTGCGGCATCGAGCGCGCCGACAGCGGCCAGATCCTGCTCGGCGGCCAGGACATCGCGGGCCTGCCGCCCGCGGCGCGCGGCTTCGGCGTGGTGTTCCAGTCGTACGCACTGTTTCCCAACCTGACGGCCGCGCAGAACATCGCCTACGGCCTGCACCCCACGGGCGCACTGGCCCGCGAGATGGCCAAGCGCTCACGCGAGATGCTCGACCTCGTCGGCCTGGCCGCGCATGCCGACAAATACCCCGTCCAGCTCTCGGGCGGACAGCAGCAGCGCATTGCACTGGCGCGTGCGCTTGCGCCCAATCCGCGCCTGCTGCTGCTCGACGAGCCGCTCTCCGCGCTCGACGCGCAGGTGCGCGCCAGCCTGCGCAGCGAAATCCGCGCGCTGCAGAAGCGCCTGGGCATCGTCACCATCATGGTCACGCACGACCAGGAAGAAGCCCTCTCGATGGCCGACCGCGTGGTGCTGATGCACAACGGCCGCATCGAGCAGGCGGGCACGCCCGACGAGTTGTACCGCCAGCCGCGTACCCGCTTCGTGGCGGGCTTCGTGGGCCGCATGAACATGCTGCCGGCCACCGTGCTGGCCGACGGCAAGGTGCGCGTGCGCGACAGCGAGCTGTTCTGTGCGCCCGGCAGCCTCAGCGTCGGTTCGCAGGCAACCGTGGGCATCCGGCCCGAGCACGTGGTCGTGAAGCGCTTCGGCACCGAGCTCGGCGCCAACAGCTTTGCGGCACGCCTGCTCGACACCGAGTTCTTCGGCAACCGCACCTCGGCCCGCCTGGCCTGCGAGCCGCTTGGCATCGAGATCGAGGCCGAGTTGCCCGCCGATGCGCGCGGCGGCGGCAGCGATCCGCTGGTGCCTAGCAGCATGGTGCATATCCAGTTGCCCCTGAACGCGCTGTCGGTCCTGGCGAACTGAGCATGAGCAGTTCTCCCGACGCCATCGCCGTTGTGCCGGTGGTGGTGGCGCGTGGCAGCGCATTCGACCGCGAGCGCTGGCTGACGGGCGCGGCCGTGTTGCTGGTCGTGCTGCTGCTGGTGGTGATCGTCGCGTTGCCGGTCGGCGCATTGGTCGGCCAGAGCTTCTTCGACCACGCGGGCGCGTTCGTGGGCCTTGCCAATTTCGCGCGCTACCTCGACAACCCGGCGCTGGTGCAGTCGGCCTTCAACAGCCTGGGGCTCGCGGCCCTCAGCGCCGTGATCTGCACGGGCATCGCCTACGTGTACGCCTACGGGCTCACGCTGTCCTGCATGCCGGCCAAGGGCCTGCTGCGCGCGGTGGCGCTGGTGCCGCTGCTCGCGCCTTCGCTGCTGCCCGCGATCAGCCTCGTCTACCTGTTCGGCAACCAGGGCCTGTTCAAGGGGCTGCTGGGCGGCGCGTCCATTTACGGCCCGCTGGGTATCGTGCTCGGCTCGGTGTTCTGGACGCTGCCGCATGCGCTGCTGATCCTCACCACCGCCATGGCCACCTCCGACGGCCGGCTCTACGAGGCCGCGCAGACGCTGGGCGCCTCGCGCTGGCGCATCTTCCGCACGGTGACGCTGCCGGCCTCGCGCTACGGCCTCATCGTGGCCGCGATGGTGGTGTTCGTGCTCGTCATCACCGACTTCGGCGTGCCGAAGGTGGTGGGCGGGCAGACCGGCGTGCTCGCGACCGACATCTACAAGCAGGTGGTCGGGCAGCAGAACTTCCAGATGGGCGCTGTGGTCGGCCTCGTGCTGCTGATTCCGGCGGTGCTGTCGTTCCTGGTCGAGCGCCACGTGCGCAGCAAGCAGGCGGCGGCGCTGTCGGCGCGTGCCACGCCCTATCAGCCCGAGCCCGTGAAGGTGCGCGACCGCGCACTGCTGGCCTTCTGCGTGCTCACGGCCTGCGGCATCCTCGTGATGATCGGCATGGCGGTGTTCGCCTCGCTGGCCACCTTCTGGCCCTACAACCTCGTGCCGTCGTTCAAGAACTACGACTTCAGCAACATGGACGGGGGCGGCTGGGGCAGCTACTTCAACTCGCTGCGGCTGGCTGTGTGCGCGGCAGTGGCGGGTGCATTGATCACCTTCATCTCGGCCTATTTCGTCGAGAAGCCGCGCCACTTCGGCCTGCTGCGCGAACTGCTGAACCTGCTGGCCAACCTGCCGCTCGCGGTGCCAGGGCTGGTGCTTGGTGTGGGCTACATCTTCTTCTTCATCTCGCCTTCGAACCCGCTGCGCGCCATCTACGGCAGCATGACCATCCTCGTGGTGTGCACGGTGGCGCACTTCTTCTCGGTGGCGCACCTGACTTCGCTCACGGCGCTGCGCCAGCTCGACCGCGAATACGAGCTGGTGTCCGAGTCGATGGGCGTGCCGTTCTGGCGCACGCTGTGGCGCGTGCACCTGCCGGTGGCGCTGCCGACCGTGCTGAACGTGGGCGGCTATTTCTTCGTCAACGCGATGACGACAGTGTCGGCCGTCGTGTTCCTCTACTCGCCGCAGACCACGCTCGCAGCCATCGCCGTGCTCAACATGGACGACGCCGGCGACGTCGCGCCCGCCGCCGCCATGGCTTCGCTGATCATGCTCACTGCCGCCATCGGCCGAGGCGTGTTCGCGCTGGCCGGGCAGTGGGCGCTCAAGCGCACCCAGGCCTGGAGACAACGGTGATCGCTGCCCCCGCACACGACCCCGACAGCTTCGATCTCATCGTGGTCGGCGCTGGCATCGTCGGCCTGGCCCACGCCTACAGCGCCGTGCAGCGCGGCCTCAAGGTCTGCGTAGTCGAGCGCGACGCAGCCTGCATCGGCGCTTCGATCCGCAACTTCGGCTTCATCACTATCACCGGCCAGGCGCCGGGCGACATGTGGCGCCGCGCGATGCATTCCCGCGGTGTGTGGAACGAGGTCGCGCCGCAGGCCGGCATCGAGGTCGTGCACCGCAACCTCTGGCTCGCGGCCTATCGCCCCGAGGCGCACGACGTGCTCGAAGCCTTCATGCGCACGCCGATGGGCAAGGGCTGCGAACTGCTCGACGCCGCCGATGCGCAGGCCAAGGCGCCGGCGCTGAGCCTGGCGGATGCGCGCTCGGTGCTTTTCAGCCCGCACGAACTGCGCGTCGAATCGCGCACCGCCATCGGCCTGCTGACCAAATGGCTGGCCGAGGCGCACGGCGTGACCTTCCGTTTCAGCGAAGCCGTGCTCGAAGTCGAAACGCCCCGCGTACGTACCTCGCTCGGCACGCTGCATGCCGAGCGCGTGGTGGTCTGCACCAACACCGACCTGCACAGCCTGTTCGCTGGCCGCATTGCCGCGCACGACCTCACGCTGTGCCGCCTGCAGATGCTGCGCGTGAAGCCCGAGGCGGGCTTCCGTTTGCCCGGCTCGGTAATGTCGGACCTGAGCTTTGTGCGCTACGAGGGCTACAGCACGCTGCCAGAGGCCGCTGCGCTGCGCGCGCGCCTGCAGCAGGAAGAGGCCGCATCGCTCGCGCACGGCATCCATCTGATCGTGGTGCAGAGCGCCGACGGATCGCTGGTGGTCGGCGATTCGCACCACTACGCCGACGCGCCCGAGCCCTTCGCGATGGAGGAGGTCGACCAGCTCATCCTGCGCCACCTGCGCAGCACGCTGAACCTCGAGGCCGCGCAGGTCACCGAGCGCTGGACCGGCGTGTACCCCTCATCGAAGACCACGCCCTGCGTGATCGACGCGCCCGACGACGCCACGCGCGTGGTGCTGGTCACCAGCGGCAGCGGCGCGAGCACCGGTTTCGGCATCGCGCAAGACGTCTTCAACGCCTGGTGATGGCTGCAGGGCCGTTGCCTTCCTTCCGAACCTCTTCATCTCAGCCGCCATGAACGCCCACAACCACTCCCAGCTCCAGGCCGTCGTCTTCGACTGGGCCGGCACCATCCTCGATTTCGGCTCCTGCGCCCCCATGGGCGCCTTCGTGAAGCTGTTCGAGCAGTTCGGCATAGACATCACCATCGCCGAGGCGCGCGGACCGATGGGCGTGGCCAAGTGGGACCACATCAAGGCGCTGGGCACGCTGCCGCGCATCAATGCCCAGTGGGAAGCAAAGCACGGCCATGCGTTCAACGACGCCGATGCCGACAAGCTGTATGAAATCTTCACGCCCATGAACGCAGCCAGCGCGCGCGACCATGCCGACTTCATTCCGGGCGCGCTCGAGGCAGTCGGCGTGCTGCGCCAGCGCGGCCTGAAGATCGGCTCGACCACCGGCTACAACCGCCCGATCATGGAAGTGGTCGCGCCCATCGCCGCGGCCGGCGGTTATGCGCCCGACAACCTCGTGTGCGGCGGCGACCTCGCCGAAGGCCGCCCGTCGCCGCTCATGATGTACCGCTGCTTCGCCGACCTCGGTGTGTGGCCGCCGCACACCGTGGTGAAGGTCGACGACACCGGCGTCGGCCTGCAGGAAGGCCTCAACGCGGGCACCTGGGCTGTGGGCGTGGCTGTCAGTGGCAACGTGAACGGTCTCACGCTGGCCGAATGGCAGGCGCTCGATGAAGGCCAGCAGCAAGAGCGCCGCGCACGCGCCACCGCCGAACTCGAAGCGGCCGGCGCGCATTACGTGATCGACAGCGTGGCCGACTTGCCGCAGGTGCTGGAAGACATCGAACGCCGGCTGCAGCGCGGCGAGCGGCCTGTCGTCGCCTGACCTGTAGCCAGAAGCGGCAGCGTCCGACTTGACGCACGCCTTCGCGGGCATAGCATGCCCGCCATGATGAGAAGCACAAGCCTTGTTCTTCTTCTGTTCTGCGTGGGCCTGCTGACGGCCGCGTGCGACGACAGGCCGAAGCCGGGTGGCCCCATGCCGAAGGCTTCGACGAGCTTTGTCGCCACACCCGCGCCATTCGCACACTGAGCCAATGCCGAGCCTGAAGGTGGTTTGACACCACCGGGCTCTGCGCGTGCCTCGCGTTTCCGCGTCACGGGGTATCCTCGTCGCGGAGACAAAAATGAAGACAAACGAGACAACCACCCATCAGGCGGATTCACGCTACGCCATGGTGCGCCTGGGCCTCACGCTGCTCGTCATGACGGTCGGCAGCAGCGGCATGTACGTGGTGTCGGTGATGCTGCCCGCGGTGCAGGCCGAGTTCGGCGTCGCGCGTGCCGACGCCTCGCTGCCCTACACGCTGCTGATGCTGGGCTTCGGCTTCGGCGGTGTGCTGATGGGCAAGCTGGCCGACCGCGTCGGCGTGATGCGGCCGCTGCTGATGGGCTCCGTGTTTCTCGGTGCGGGGTACATCGCGACTGGCCTCTCTGGCGGCATCGTGTCCTTCACCATCGCGCAGGCGCTACTGGTCGGCCTGCTCGGCAGCTCGGTGGCTTTTGCGCCGCTGGTGGCCGACACCTCGCTGTGGTTCGTCAAGCGGCGCGGCATCGCGGTGGCGGTGTGCGCGAGCGGCAACTACCTCGCGGGCGCGGTGTGGCCGCCGATCGCGCAGCACTTCGTCGAGACGGTGGGCTGGCGCCAGACCTACATCGGCATGGGCATCTTCTGCGGGCTGACGATGGCGCTGCTTGCCCTATTCTTCCGCGCGCGGCCGCCTGCGCTGGCTGATGCACCGCCCGCCAACGCTTCGAACAGGGCCGCGGTGCGCGACATGACGCGGCCTTTCGGCCTGAGCATGGGCGCGGCACAGAGCCTGTTGTGCGTGGCCGGCGTGGCCTGCTGCGTGGCGATGGCAATGCCGCAGGTGCACATCGTGGCCTACTGCGGCGACCTGGGCTACGGGCCGGCGCAGGGCGCGATGATGCTGTCGCTGATGCTGGGCTTCGGCATCGTGAGCCGGCTGGTGTCGGGCGCCATCTGCGACCGCATCGGCGGGCTGCGCACGCTGCTGCTTGGCGGCTTGCTGCAGTGCGTGGCGCTGCTGCTGTTTTTGCCCTTCGACGGGCTGGTGCCGCTCTACGTGATCTCGGCGCTGTTCGGGCTGTTCCAGGGCGGCATCGTGCCGTCGTACGCAATCATCGTGCGCGAGCACTTTCCGCCGAAGGAGGCGGGCGCGCGCGTGGGCACGGTGCTGATGTTCACGCTGTTCGGCATGGCGCTGGGCGGGTGGATGTCGGGCAAGGTGTTCGACCTCACGGGCAGCTACCACGCGGCCTTTCTGAACGGCATCGGCTGGAACCTGGTGAACGTGAGCATCGCGGCCTTCCTGCTGTTCAGGACGCTTCGGCAGCCAGCCGGCCGAGTGTCTGCATCGCCTGCTCGCTGAGCGCGCTCCACGGGTGGCCGTAGTTCAGCCGCAGGCAGTTGGTGAAGGCGCGCGTGGCCGAGAAGATCGGCCCGGGCGCGACGCTGATGCCCAGTTCCAGCGCCTTGCGGTGAATCTCCAGCGCGTTCGCGCGCGCCGGCAGCTCGACCCACAGAAAGTAGCCGCCCAGCGGCCGCGTCGCGCGCGTGCCCGGCGGAAAGTAATGGCCCACGGCCTGCGCGAAGGTGGCCTGCTGCATCGCCAGCGTCTGCCGCAGCTTGCGCAAATGCTTGTCGAGGCCGCCTTTTTCGAGATAGCCAGCTAGCGCCAGCTGCGCGGGCGCCGAGGTGCTGAGCGTGGTCGTGAGCTTCTGCCGCGCGACCTTGCGCGCGAAGCGGCCGGCCGAGGTCCAGCCGATGCGATAGCCGGGTGCCAGGCACTTCGAGAACGAAGAGCAGTGCAGCACCAGCCCCCGTGTGTCGAAGGCCTTGGCTGGCGCGGGACGCCGCTCGCCGAAGTAGAGCTCGGCATACACGTCGTCCTCGATCAGCGGCAGTTCGTGCCGCGCGAGCAGCTCCACCAGCGCCTTCTTCTTTGCATCGGGCATCAGGCTGCCCAGCGGGTTCTGGAAGGTGGTCATTAGCCAGCACGCGGTGGGCTTGTGCGCCGCGATGGCCAGCTCCAGCGCTTCGAGGTCGATGCCTTCGCCCGGATGCGTCGGCACCTCGATGGCCCGCAGGCCCATGCGCTCCAGCGCCTGCAGCGCGGCATAGAAAGTTGGCGACTCGACGATCACCGCGTCGCCCGGCCGCGTGACCGCCGCGAGGCAGAGGTTGAGCGCTTCGAGTGCTCCGTTGGTAATGACGATTTCGTCTGCCGGCACCGGCATGCCGTCGGCCAGGTAGCGCAGCGCGATCTGCCGGCGCAGCGCTGCGCTGCCTGGCGTGAGGTCGTCCACCGTGCTCCATGGGTCGAGCGACTTGGCGCTGGCGGCCATGAACTGCCCGAGCCGCGCCAGCGGAAACAGCAGGGGGCTCGGAAAGGCCGAGCCGAAGGGCACGACCTTGCGCGACATGCTGGCCTCGAGGATGTCGAACACCTTGTCGCTCACATCGAGCGACAGCGGCCCGTCTGCCGGGCGCGAGGTGTGGGTGGACTCGGGCGGCGCATCGCGAAGGCCGCCGCCGGCCACGTAATAGCCCGAACGGTCGCGTGCACGCACCAGGCCACGCGCCTCCAGCAGGTAGTAGGCCTGGAACACGGTCGATGCGCTGACCCCGCGGCTCTGCCCGGTGTGGCGCACCGAGGGCAGGCGGTCGCCGGTCTTCAGGGTGCCGTTGCGGATCGAGGCCTCGATGTCGGCAGCCAGGGCTTCATATCGCTTCATCGCAGGGTGTTCTTCATTCGGCAGCACTTTATCTGCACCGGTCAATTGGTGCGGATCTGCATCTGTTTTTTCTGGCCCGACTGGGCCACACTCGACCCCATGTCGAATCTCATGCGCGCGGTGCGCGCCGTTCTCTGGAGTTTCATCGGGCTGGGTGGCCGCCGTGCCGACGCCGACAAGCGGACTGCGCAAGTCGGCATCCTGCCGCTGATCGGCGTGGCATTCGTGATGGTGCTGCTGCTGATCGCGGGGCTGCTGGCGCTGGCGCACTACGCTGCCGGTACATGAAGCTGCACATTCGCCTCGCCGTTGCCGGGCTGCTGCTCGCCGTGCAGGGCATGGCGGGCGCCGCGACGCCGGCCACGGTGCCCGACACCATCGAGCAGCGCGTGGCCGCCTGCATCGCCTGCCACGGCCGCGAGGGCGCGACCACCAACGCGGGCTACTTTCCGCGGCTGGCGGGCAAGCCGGCCGGCTACCTGTTCAACCAGCTCGTGAGCTTCAGGGACGGCCGGCGCTTCAACAGCGACATGGCGTACATGGTGCAGCACCTGTCGGATGCGTACCTGCGCGAGATGGCCGAGTACTTTGCCGGGCTGCAGCTGCCTTATCCGCCGATTTCCCCCACCAGCGACGCAACGCCCGAACAGCTGCAGCGCGGCCGCCAGCTCGTGCGTGAAGGCGATGCGGCGCGCGGCATACCCGCCTGCGTGCAGTGCCACGGCGCGGCGCTCACGGGCGTGCAGCCGGCCATTCCGGGGCTGCTGGGGCTGCCGCGGCTCTATGTGTCGTCGCAGCTCGGCGCCTGGCTCACGAGCGAGCGGCATGCGCTGCCGCCCGACTGCATGGCCGACATCGGCCGGCGCATGAGCACCGCCGACATCAACGCCGTTGCGAGCTGGCTTGCCGTGCAACCGATGCCGGCCGACACGAAGCCCGCGGCCTCGCTGCCCGCGCCGCTGCCGGTGACTTGCGGCGGCATGCCGAAGTGACGGAGCAGCGCCCATGAAACTCCGACACCTGGCCTGGACGCTGCTGGCGCTGATCGTGCTCGGCGCAGCCGCCGCCGGCGGCATCGTGGCCATGAACCTGCGCGGCGAAGACCCGCTGCCCGCGCAAGCCGAAGCCTTCGCCGCCACGCCGCAACTGGTCGAGCGCGGACGCTACCTCGCGCTGGCCGGCAACTGCGCGGGCTGCCACACCACGCGCGGCGGCCAGCCCTATGCGGGCGGCCTGCCGATCGAAACGCCCTTCGGCATCATCTATTCGAGCAACCTCACGCCCGACGACAAGGCCGGCATCGGCGGCTGGAGCAGCGCGCACTTCTGGCGCGCGATGCACAACGGCCGCAGCAAGGACGGGCGGCTGCTGTACCCGGCGTTTCCGTACCCCAACTTCACGCAGGTGACGCGCGAGGATTCGGACGCGATCTACGCCTACCTGCGCAGCGTGCCGCCCGCAGCCGAGCCCAACAAGGCGCACCGGCTGCGCTTCCCCTACGACACGCAGGCGGCGCTGGCCGTGTGGCGCGTGCTGTCGTTCAAGCCCGAGCCCTTCGTGGCCAATGCCGGCAAGCCGGCCGAATGGAACCGGGGTGCCTACCTGGTCAACGGTTTGGGCCATTGCATCGCCTGCCACGGCAGCCGCAATTCGCTGGGCGCGACCGAGACGAAGCTGGGGCTTTCAGGCGGTCTCATCGCCGTCGAGAACTGGTACGCCCCGTCGCTCAACGATCCGCATGAGGCCGGCGTGGCCGACTGGCCCGCGGCCGACGTGGTGGCGCTGCTCAAGAGCGGTGTCGCGCCGCGCGGCTCGGTCATGGGGCCGATGGCCGACGTGGTGTTCCGCAGCACGCAGTACCTGAGCGAAGCCGACCTGACGGCCATGGCGAGCTATCTGAAGGACCTGCCCGACGCGCCGAAGCCCGAGGCCGACGCCGTTATCGCGAAGGCCCCCATCCGCCGCGATGCCGGCACCATGACGCGCGGCGCGAAGATCTATGACCAGCGCTGTGCCTACTGCCATGGCGACCAGGGGCAGGGCGCGGCAGGCGCCTACCCGCCGCTCGCGGGCAACCGCGCAGTCAACATGGCGCGGCCCACCAACCTGATCCAGGTGATCGCACACGGCGGTTTCCTGCCCTCGACCCCCGGCAACCCGCGCCCATACGGCATGCCGCCGTTCGGCCAGACGCTGGATGCGGCCGAGGTCGCGGCCGTGCTCACCTACGTGCGTGGTTCGTGGGGCAACGACAGCGCGCCCGTCACGCAACTGGACACCATGCGCCGCTGAGCGGCGCCCGCATCCGCTTCAGATGTTCGTGCTCGAAGGAATGCGGCTCGGCAGCAGGTGCTCGTAAGGCCGCGCCCGCGTGGTGTTGCGCTGGCGGATGGTGGCCTCGATGCCGACGAGAGCGTTGCGAAAGCGCTCCAGCGGCCCGCCTTGCCCGACGATGGCCGGGTCCAGCAGCACCGGTAGGTGCGGAAAGACGTTGTCCTTGTACTCGCCCAATGGCCGGTAGTACACGCCGCCGAGGATGTGGAACAGCAGGATCTGCTCCTGCGCCGCCAGCCGCGAAGGCAGCATCTGCGACCAGCTTGCTTCGTTCTGACCCGCACTGCTTGTCGGCGCCGGCACACCGCCCGCGCCAGCGCTGAAGGGCGCATAGGTCATCACCGAGTACTGCGGGAAGTTCACCGCCGCATGCTGCGCGCTGGCGTTGAAGATGATCGCGGTCAGCACGTCGATGAGCTGCGCGCGCGTGGTGATCGGCCGGAAACCGTGCACCTTGCCGCTGATCGCGAGCTCGGTGGCCCAGGCCTTGAGCTCGTAGTCGCCGGTGACATCGGCGTCGCTCAGGTAGTAGGTGGCCACGTAGTCGCCGACCCATTGCGCGATGGCGTTCCACACCAGCAGCGCGTCGTCGCGGTACGGGTAGTCGGGCAGCGCCGCCGTGTCGTCCACGCCGCGCGTGCGCAGGTCGTTGGGCAGCATCATGCGGTCGTAGAAGTCGTAGGCCAGCCGGTCACGGCCGCACTCGCGCTGCAGCGTATCGATGGGCGCGGTGAGGATCACGTCGCCCGTGGTCAGCGGCGCCATGATGATCAGCGTCGCGAACTCGTTGATGAACATCGCGCCCTCCAGGTGCGGCGACAGCAGCCGGCTCAGCGGATGCGCGGTCGCGAACTGGCGCTGCGTGGCCATCGCGAAGGCCTCCGACATCAGGTGCGTGCGGCCCAGGTGCACGAACATCTCGTGGTAGTTGAAGTCGGCCACCTGCACCGCGGTCTTTGCCGATTGCCATGCCCAGTAGGCCTCGGCGTTGGCGGTGTCGTCCACGCGAAGGAAGATCGGGCTCAGCGTCGGGTCTTGTCCGCACTGGATTGCGACCGGCACCAGCGAGCGGCCGGTCTTGGGTCGGGCGAACAGCGCGATGGGCGCATGGATGTAGGCAGTGCCGGTGAGCGGCTTGACCTGAGGGCCTGCCGGCGCCATGTCGCCCAGGCCTTCGTAGTCGAGCAGGTAGAGCCGGCCGGAGGCGGCCGCATCGGCGAGGCTGTCGCCGGCGCCCATCACCTGCCGGTACTGCGCGTCGCTCAGCGGAAACTTCGCCGGCAGCGCCGTCGCTCGCTGGATCAGCATCGGGTTGGGCCCGGACACGCGCATGGCCGCGAACAGGTCGTTGTCGTGCAGCAGCTGCGAGATGGCCGGCTTTTCGATGGTGACGAACAGCGCGTCGTACTGCGCCACCGTCTTCGGCCCGTTCAGCGCGCCCAGCGGGCCCTGCGACAGCAGGTCGTGGTGAATCTGCTTGAGCTGCGTGGCGATGTCGCCCGCCGTGCCAGTGAGTGTGCCCAGCAGGCTCAGCACCGCGGCCGGCAGTGTCGCCAGTCCGCTGTTGGCGGCCAGCAGCTGATCGAAGCTGGCCTGCAGGCCAGCCAGGCGCGTGCGCAGGTTGTCGAGCGACTGCAGGCTGCCCGAGGCCAGCGCGCTGGTGGCGAACGAGGCCGCGAAATTGGTAACGGCTTCCAGCGCCTTCGCGATGGTCTTTAGCTGGTGCTCCAGCGCCGGCAGTTCGCCCGGGGGCACCACCGCGCCCATCGGCACGCCGGCCAGGTTGATGTGCGATTCGGTCCAGAGGTAAGTTGTCTGCCGTCCCACCAGTTCGAGCCGCCGCAGCGTGGCGCTGATCGGGTCGATCTTCTGCGGCAGCGTGGGCTTGAGCACCGGCAGGGCGGCCGATGCGGTGGATGGTTTGCCGGCCAGCAGGCCCAGGCCGCCCGCCGAGGCGGACCATTTGAGGATGTCTCTGCGCTTCATCGGGGAGTTCCCTGTTGTTGTGAATCTTGGGAAGGCCGATGGCGTGCTCGGCCACTGAATAGAACGGTCGTTCTATTCAGTGGGCGGATTCTGCGGAGGGGCTCTGGCGTTGGCAATAAGGGTTGGTGCCTAGGGCTCGAAGGCACTCAACCGGCGCTGCCGGGGAGCTCAGGCCGTGTGCGGGTGCCGCGCGCCGTCGTAGAGCGTGCGTGCAAGGTCGCGATGCCTTGCCAGCAGCGGAGCCAGCTCCAGCCCGGTAAAGCCGCCGTCGCGGATGCGGACCGCCCCGTTGATCACGCTCAGCGACACCGTCCCTGGCGTGCAGAACACCAGCGCCGCCACCGGGTCGTGTCCCGCGCCCGCATGCGCCACGCCGCGCATGTCGAAGGCGACGATGTCCGCCGACATGTCCGGCGCGATGGCGCCGATGTCGTCGCGCCCCAGCACGCGCGCGCCGCCCAGCGTGGCGATTTCCAGCGCCTCGCGCGCCGTCATCGCCGCCGGGCCGTAGCCCACGCGCTGCAGCAGCATGGCCTGCCGTGCTTCGCCCAGCATGTGCGCGCCGTCGTTCGACGCGCTGCCGTCCACGCCCAGCCCCACGGGCACGCCCGCGCGGCGCATTGCGCCGATGGGCGCGATGCCCGAGGCCAGCCGCATGTTGGAGCAGGGGCAGTGCGCCACGCCGGTGCCGGTGCGGCCGAACAGAGCGATGCCGGCCTCGTCGAGCTTCACGCAGTGCGCGTGCCACACGTCGCGGCCCACCCAGCCCAGGTCTTCGGCGTACTCGGCCGGCGTCATGCCGAACTTCTCGCGCGAATAGGCCACGTCGTTGTCGTTCTCGGCCAGGTGCGTGTGCAGCGACACGCCGCGCTCACGCGCCAGCTCGGCCGAAAGCCGCATCAGGTCGCGCGACACCGAGAACGGCGAACACGGCGCGAGCACGATGCGGCGCATCGAATGGCGCGACGCGTCGTGCCAGCGGCCGATGAGCCGTTCGCTGTCGCGCAGGATGGCTTCTTCCGTCTCCACCACCTCATCGGGCGGCAGGCCGCCAGCGCTGCGGCCCACGCTCATGCTGCCGCGCGCCGCGTGGAAGCGCATGCCCATGGCGTCCGCCGCCTCGATCGAATCGTCGAGCCGCGAGCCGTTGGGAAACAGGTAGAGATGGTCGCTGGTGGTGGTGCAGCCGGAGAGCATCAGCTCGGCCATCGCGGTTTGCGTCGACACGCGGATCATCTCGGGCGTGAGGCGTGCCCACAGCAGGTACAGGTTGGTGAGCCAGCCGAACAGCTCGGCGTCTTGCGCCTCGGGCACGGCGCGCGTGAGGCTCTGGTACATGTGGTGGTGCGTGTTGACCAGCCCGGGCATCACCACATGGCCATGCATGTCGATGGCCTCGGCCTGGCCGTTGCGCAGAGCGTCGTGATACGCGATGGGAAGGTCGGCCGTGGGGCCTGCCCAGGCCACCGCGGGCCCGTCGCACACCACGGCGCCGTCGGCGATCTCGCGCCGGGCGGCGTCCATGGTGAGCAGAACGTCGGCATGTCGAAGAATCATCAGCATGCCGGCATTCTTGCCGGGGCTCAGAGGTCGGGCAAGCCCATGGCCGGATCGCTGACCGTGTGCTTGCCGGTTTCCACGCGGCCTGCGAAGCGGCGGTAGTAGGCCGGATCTGCATCGCAGGTGACGGCGAAGTCGTACCACTGGCCGCTGGCTGCGAGATCCCAGTGCTGGTCTACGTTGGCGCCGCCGTTCACCGTCGCGGTCCACGGCCCGTCTGTACGGTAGGCCTTGGCGACGATGGTGAGCTTGCACGTTGCCTTGCCGTCGTTGCGCATGTTCAGGTAGACATTGCCGTTGGCGATGTCGTAGCACACGCGCACCTCGGGCTGCGCCGCATCGCCCGCGCGCTGCGTGTTGAGGTTGCCCTTGAAGTGACGGTGAAAGCCGTTGGGACCGAGCACCCACAGGTCGTAGAGGCCGGCGTCGTCGGCCATTGCGGCCCAGGTGTCGTCGAGCTTCTTGCCCGCTTCGACCATGTAGCGGCGCGGCAGGCGGTCGAGGTGGCGCTTGTCGTAGACGTGAAACACGGCAGCCGCCTTGCCGGTGTTGAGGAACAGCAACTGCAGCTTGCCGTTGACCACGTCGGCCTTGGCGCTGGTGTGCAGTTCGTAAGGCAGGGCGCGCGAGGGGCGCGTGCCGGTGGGCTGCTTCGGCAACTGCGGATCGAGCGGCAGCGGCACCTGCGTCAGCGCTTCCTGGTCGAGGCGCAGCTTGTCGGCCTCGGTCCTGTTCTTGCGGCCGGTGAGCGTGGGCAGGGCCTCGCTGTTGGGCGTCGCGAAGTTGAAGGCGCTCGTGAGGTCGCCGCACACGGCGCGGCGGTAGGGCGAGATGTTCGTTTCCTTCACGCCGAAGCGCGCTTCGATGAAGCGCAGCACCGAGGTGTGGTCGAACACCTGTGAGTTGACCCAGCCGCCGCGGCTCCATGGCGAGAGAACGTACAGCGGCACGCGCGGGCCGGGGCCGAACACGCGGCCGTCGGGTGCAGGCTGCGAACTGCTGCCTTCCGGTGGCTGCTGCGTGAAGTACTCGTGCACAAGGTCGGCATCGGCGAGCGTCGTCTTGCCCGCGGCGGCGCTCCTGGAGTCGATGGGGTTGATCAGCGATGGCGCGGACGGCGACGGCACGTGGTCGAAGTAGCCGTCGTTCTCGTCGAAGTTGACCAGCACCACGGTCTTGCTCCAGACCTCCGGCACGGCTGTCAGCGCGTCCAGTATTTCCTGCAGGAACCAGGCGCCTTGCACCGGGCTGGATGGGCCGGGGTGTTCGCAATAGATGGAGGGGGCGTTGATCCAGCTCACCTGCGGCAGGCGGCCGGCCTTGATGTCGCTGCGGAACGCATCCAGGTACTCCTCCGGCTTGCTGCCCGGCAAGGTGTTGGCGATGCCCTTGTAGAGCGGGTTGCCCGGGTTGTCGCTGGCGGGGTCGTAGGCGTGATAGGGCGTTGCCTGGCCGCTGTTGGAATAGGGCGCGTTGGGAGCGCCGCCGCTGGAGACCGGAAAGGGCGAGGCCCGGTTGGCGCGCCTGAACTGGCGGAAGGCGCCGAGCATGTTGTCGCCCCATTCGTCGGGCATGTTCTGGTAGCAGATCCAGCTCACGCCTGCGTCTTCGAGCCGCTCGGCGTAGGTCTTCCACGTGTAGCCGGTGTTCACGGCAGAAGCGCGTCCGTCGAGCCAGTCCCACTCGTTGTTGACGAAGGCAACGTTCTGCGCGGTCGAGCCGTTGGTGCCTGTCAGGTGGAAGGAGCGGTTGGCGTCCGTTCCGGTGTGCATGGCGCAGTGGTAGCTGTCGCAGAGCGTGAAGGCGTTGGCCAGCGAGAACTGGAACGGCACTTCCGCTTCCATGAAGTAGCCCATGGCTGCGCTGGTCTTGTAGCGCGGCCATTGGGAGAGGCGGCCGCCGTCCCATGCTTCCTGGCTGTCGAGCCACTCGTGCGGCGTGCCGCTCACGCGCTGGGCGTTGCCCTTGGTCTGGTCGAGGTGGTAGGGCAGCACGAGCTTGCCATCGGCATCGCTCTGCTGCCACACGTTGCGCCCGCCCGGCAGCGGAACGGTGAAGCGGTCACCGAAGCCGCGCACGCCCGGCAGCGTGCCGAAGTAGTGGTCGAAGGAGCGGTTTTCCTGCATCAGCACGACGATGTGCTCGACGTCCTGGATGGTGCCGGTCTTGTTGTTGGCCGGAATGGCGAGTGCGCGGCGGATGCTGGGTGGGAAGGCGCTGAGCGAGAGGGCGGCAAGGCCGGTGGTGGCCGTGCCGGTGAGGAATTTGCGGCGTGAATTCATGGGCAGCTTGTTGTGGTTCTTCGGGCGATCAGGGAGCGCAGCGCTTTTCGGGCTTGACGCCCGTATCCGGTGGGGGTGTCGTGGTGTCCGGTGTGGGCAGGCCGGCGAAGCCGCCACCGTCGCTGCCGCCGCATGCGGAGAACGCGCAGGCAATGAAGAGCAGCGCGCACGCGAGATGCGTGCGCGAAGTGATGAATCGCATGGGGAGATCCTCTCGATGTTGTGCGCCGAGGCTAGGAAGCCCGGGTGACATCGAGATGAACCCTTCGATGCCGAGGTGTAAGCGCGCATTGCGCGCGCTTCACGCCTCGTCATCGATGCATGGCGAGGCTCAGAGGTCGGCCATGCCCATCGCCGGATCGCTTACCGTGTGCTTGCCGGTTTCCACGCGGCCGGCAAAGCGGCGGTAGTAGGCCGGATCGGCGTCGCAGGTGACGGCGAAGTCGTACCACTGGCCGCTGTTCGCAAGCTCCCAGTGCTGGTCTGCGTTGGCGCCGCCGTTCACGCTCGCAGTCCACGGGCCGTCTGTGCGGTAGGCCTTGGCGGTGATGGTGAACTTGCAAGTCGCCTTGCCGTCGTTGCGCATGTTCAGGTAGACATTGCCGTTGGTGATGTCGTAGCACACGCGTACTTCGGGTGCAGCGTTGCTCGTGCCCAGCGCATTCACATTGCCCTTGAACTGTCGATGGAAGCCGTTGGGACCGAGCACCCACAGGTCATAGAGGCCGTTGTCTCCGGCGGCGGGCGTCCAGGTGTCGTCGAGCGTCTTGCCCGCCTCGACCATGTAGCGGCGCGGCAGGCGATCGAGATGCTTCTTGTCGTACACGTGGAAGACTGCCGCGGCCTTGCCGGTGTTGGCGAACAGCAGCTGCAGCTTGCCGCCGGTCGCGTCGACCTTGGCGCTGGTGTGCAGTTCGTAGGGCAAGGCGCGCGAGGGCCGCGTGCCCGTGGCCTGCTGCGGCAATTGCGCGTTGGCCGGCGGCACCACCTGCGGCAGCACGTCCTGGTCGGCGCGGACCTTGTCGGCCTCGGCCTTGGTGCGGCTGCCCGCGAGCACCGGCAGCACCTCGGTGTTGGGCGTCGCGAAGTTGAAGGCGCTCGTGAGATCGCCGCACACCGCGCGGCGGAACGGGCTGATGTTGTCCTCCTTCACGCCGAAGCGCGCCTCGACGAAGCGCAGCACCGAGGTGTGGTCGAACACCTGCGAGTTGACCCAGCCGCCGCGGCTCCACGGCGAGATCACGTACATCGGCACGCGCATGCCGGGGCCGTACACGTTGCCGTCGGGCGTGGGCTGGGCGGTGGGAATGCCGGGCGGCGCGGGGTGCGTGAAGTACTCGTAGCTCATGTCCTGCGCAGGAAGCGTGCTCTTGCCAGCGAGCGTCGATGCATCGGGGTTGGGCGAAGGCGCGGAGGGCGAGGGCACGTGGTCGAAGTAGCCGTCGTTCTCGTCGAAGTTCACGAAGAGCACCGTCTTGCTCCACACCTCGGGCACGGCGGTGAGCGCGTCCAGCACCTGCTGGATATACCAGGCGCCCTGCACGGGGCTCGACGGGCCGGGGTGCTCGGAGTACACGTCGGGCGGAATCACCCACGACACCTGCGGCAGCCGGCCGTTCTTCACGTCGGCGCGGAACGCATCCATGATCGCGCCCGCGTCGAAGGCGGCCTGATCGGCCACCGGCAGCGTGTTGGCCGTGCCCTTGTAGAGCGGGTTGCCCACGTCGTCGCCGGGCGCGTAGGCCGGCGACGCGCCTTGCGGCAGCGAGGTGCTCACCGGCTTGCCCGAGGCTTCGTTCGCCTTGCGGTAGGGCTTGAAGCCCAGCAGCGGGTTGCAGCCGTAGTTGTTGGGAATGTTCTGGTAGACCATCCAGCTGACGTTGGCCTCCTGCAACCGCTCGGCGTAGGTCTTCCATTCGTAGCCTTCGGTCGACGGGCCGGTGGAGCTCCAGGCATTGACGTTGTTCACGTAGGCCACGTTGGCGCCGGTGGGGCCGTTGGTGCCGGTCCAGTGGAAGGAGCGGTTGGCGTGCGTGCCGGTGTGCATCGCGCAGTGGTAGTCGTCACAGATCGTGAAGGCATTGGCCAGCGCGAACTGGAACGGCAGCTCGGCTTCCTTCAGGTAGCCCATGGACTGCAGGTATGGCGTCTTGCCGGCCTTCTTGTAGCGCGGCCACTGGTAAATGCGCCCGCCATCCCAGGCGTTGTGCGCGTCGACCCAGGTGTGCGGCGTGCTCGACACGCGCTGGGCGCTGCCCTTCGTGCCGTCGAGGTAATAGGGCAGCACCACGTTGCCGGCGTCGTCGAGCTGCTGCCAGACCTTGCGGTCAGCGGGAAGCGGAATGGTGAAGCGGTCGCCGAAGCCGCGCACGCCCATGAGCGTGCCGAAGTAGTGATCGAAGGCGCGGTTCTCCTGCATCAGGATAACGATGTGCTCGACGTCCTTGATGGTGCCCGTGGCGTTGTTGGCCGGTATGGCCAGCGCGCGGCGAATGCTGGGTGGGAACGCGCTGAGCGCGAGGGCGGCGGCGCCCGTGGTGGCGGTGCTGGTGAGAAATTTGCGGCGTGATGTCATGGGTGTGTTGTTGTGGTTCTTCATGGACGGGGTCAGGGGCACAGGCCGTGATGATGAGCGCAGGCACAAGGTGCTTGCGCTCATCCTCTCATCGGAATGTATCGGCGCTCAGAGGTCGGCCATGCCCATGGCCGGGTCGCTCACCGTGTGCTTGCCCGTTTCGACACGGCCTGCGAAGCGGCGGTAGTAGGCCGGATCTGCATCGCACGTGACTGCGAAGTCGTACCACTGGCCGCTGCTCGCAAGCTCCCAGTGCTGGTCGACGCTGGCGCCGCCATTCATCGTCGCGGTCCATGGGCCATCGTTGCGATAGGCCTTGGCGTTGATGGTGAACCGGCACGCCGTCTTGCCGTCGTTGCGCATGCTCAGGTAGACGTTGCCGTTGGCGATGTCGTAGCACACGCGAACCTCGGGCGTCGCATTGCTGGTGCGCAGTGCGTTGAGGTTGCCCTTGAAGTGGCGATGAAAGCCGTTGGGCCCGAGCACCCACAGGTCGTAGGCGCCGCCGTCGTCGGTCATCGCGGCCCACGTGTCGTCGAGCATCTTGCCGGCCTCGACCATGTAGCGGCGCGGCAGGCGATCGAGATGCAGCTTGTCGTACACATGGAACACGGCCGCGGCCTTGCCGGTGTTGGAGAACAGCAGCTGCAGCTTGCCGTTGACCACGTCGGCCTTGGCGCTGGTGTGCAGTTCGTACGGCAGGGCGCGCGAGGGGCGGGTGCCGGTGGGCTGTCGCGGCAGCGCGGGCGTGGAGGGCAGCGGCACCTGCGCCAGTGCTTCCTGGTCGAGGCGCAACTGATCTGCTTCGGCTTGGGTCTTGCGTCCCGCGAGCGTGGGCAGCACTTCGCTGTTGGGCGTTGCGAAGTTGAAGGCGCTGGTCAGGTCGCCGGCAATCGCGCGGCGGAACGGCGAGATGTTCGTTTCCTTCACGCCGAATCGCGCTTCAAGAAAACGCAGCACCGAGGTGTGGTCGAACACCTGCGAGTTGACCCAGCCGCCGCGGCTCCATGGCGAGATGACGTACATCGGCACGCGCGGTCCGGGGCCGTAGACGCGGCCGTCCGGCTGGGGCACGCCGCTGGGTGTGCCGGTCACCAGCGGGTGGTTGTAGCGCTCGAACGCGACATCGGAGTCGCCGAGCGTGGTCTTGCCCGCCGCGCTCTTGTCGGGGTTGATCGACGGCGCGGAAGGCGACGGCACGTGGTCGAAGTAGCCGTCGTTCTCGTCGAAGTTGACGATGAACACCGTCTTGCTCCACACGTCGGGCGATGCGGTGAGCGCGTCCAGCACCTGCTGGATGTACCAGGCGCCCTGCACCGGGCTCGAAGGCCCGGGGTGCTCGGAGTAATCGGCGGGAGCGACGATCCACGACACCTGCGCGAGCTTGCCGCTGGCCACGTCCTGCTTGAACGCGCCGAGCAGGCCGCCGTCGGGCATGGTGTTGGCGATGCCCTTGTAGAGCGGGTTGCCCGCGTCGTCGCTGGCGGGGTCGTAGGCCGGCAGCGTCGTGCCCACGGGCGGGCTGGCGTCGCCGTCGTAGCGCTCGTTGTTCTTGCCTGAAGCCTTGTTGGCCACCCGGTATTGCTGGAAGCCGGCCAGCGGGTTGTCGGTGAAGTTGTCGGGCAGGTTCTGGTAGACGATCCAGCTGACCTTGGCGTCCTGCAGGCGCTCCGGGTAGGTCTTCCAGTTGCAGCCGAAGGTGGTCGAATCGACGCCGGGGTTGTCGGTGGGGTCCCATGGAAACCGCAGGTTCTCCCAGGTGTTGTCCACCGAGGCGACGCCCGCCACGCCGGCACTGGTCTGGCCCGAGGGGCCGTTGGTGCCGCTCCAGTGGAACAGGCGGTTGGAGTTGGTGCCGGTGTGCATGCCGCAGTGGTAGCTGTCGCACACGGTGAAGGCGTTGGCCAGTGCGTACTGGAACTGCAGTTCGGCCTCTTGCAGATAGCCCATCGATTGCGTGAAGGGCGCCGTGCCGGTGGCCTTGTACTTCGGCCATTGGTTGAGGCGCCCGCCGTCCCAGGCGTTCTGCGCGTCGAGCCAGCTGTGCGGCGTGCCGCTGACGCGTTGCGCGTTGCCCAGGGTCTGGTCGAGGTGATACGGCAGCACCACCTTGCCGTCGGCGTCGCTCTGCTCCCACACGCGGCGCCCGCCGATCAGCGGAATGGCGAAGCGGTCACCGAAGCCGCGCACGCCCATGAGCATGCCGAAGTAGTGGTCGAACGAACGGTTCTCCTGCATCAGGATCACGACGTGCTCGACGTCCTGGATGGTGCCGGTCTTGTTGTTGGCGGGAATGGCGAGCGCGCGGCGGATGCTCGGCGGAAATGCAGAGAGCGCGAGGGCGGCGGCGCCAGTCGTGGCTGTGCCCGTGAGGAATTTGCGGCGGGAGGTCATTGAGTAGTTCCTGGCGGCGCTCAGGGCGCGCAGCGCATCTCGGGCTTCGGAGTGTTGTCGGGCGGGGTGGGTGTGGTCGGCGTCGTCGGCGTGCCGCCGAAGAAGCCGCCGCCACCGCTGCCACCACCGCACGCAGAGAGCACGCAGGCCAGGAACAGCACGGGCGCAAGCCGCGTGCGGAGAAAAAGAAGTCGCATGGATCGGTCCTTTGTTATGTGGTTCTGGAAGGTGCGTGAGGGGGCGCACCTGGGCCACGAGACTAGGGATAACCCGTTACCGACTGGTTAACTTTGGGTGACGCAGAGAAGTCAGGCGCGTGACAACGCACTGCCCAAGGCAGCGTCAGGATCGGCGAAATGACGGCATGGCGCGGCTTGGCGCCGCGTTCAAGCGCAGCGCTCAGGGCTCGTTGCTGATACCGCTCGATACATGCCCGGCGGGCACGTGGCGCGAGGCCGCATCGACATGACCGGTCTGGTCGTCGAAGAAGAAGTCGGGTTCGAACTCGCGCAGGAACTCGCCCTTGGGCAGGCCGCCGAGGAACATGGCTTCGTCGACGCGGATGTTCCACTTCATGAGCGTGCGGATGGCGCGCTCGTGCGCCGGTGCGCTGCGCGCGGTGACGAGCGCGGTGCGAATGCGCATCTGCGCATTGCCGGCCATCTGCAGCCGGTGCAGCGCCATCAGCAGCGGCTTGAACGGCCCTTCGGGCAAGGGCAGGTCGGCCTTGCTGAGCTCGTGGGCCTGGAAGGCGTCGAGCCCTTCGGCCTGGAACACGCGCTCGGCCTCGTCCGAGAACAGCACCGCATCGCCGTCGAAGGCAATGCGCACTTCGTTCGGCCAGGCGTCGCTGGCCTTTACCGATTCGACCAGCACACGCGCAGCCGGAAAGCCCGCGATGAGCGCCTCGCGCACGTCCTGTGCGTTGACCGAGAGGAAGAGGTGCGCGCGCAGCGGGCGCAGGTAGCCGAACGGCGGTCGGCCCTGTGTGAACACGCCGCGCTGCAGCTTGATGTCGGCGGCCGCGCTCGACTTGAAGATGCGCATGCCCGAGACCGGGTCGTTGCGCGAAAGAATCACCACCTCGACGCGCTGCACGCCGTCTTCGTTGAAGCGCAGCAGCTTGCGGATCAGCGAATACGCAATGCCCGGCGCGGCCGGCACGTCGATGCGGTCGAGCTGCAGCTTCATGTAGCCCTCGTTGTCCCCGGCCTCGAAGATCTTGTTTTCTTCTTCGAGGTTGAACAGGGCACGCGAGGAGATCGCGACCACGAGCTTGTCTTCGAGAGTCACAGGCATGGCGTTTCCCCATGGACCTGACTTATTCCAGCAGGTGCGCCGCGCACGGCCGCCCGAAGCGGCCGCATCGCCCCCGGCAAGGGGGTTGGAGGCCACACGAAGTGGGCAAGCCTGGGGGTGTGCTTCATTTCACGAACTGGTTCAGCTGGATGATAGGCAGCATCACGGCCAGAACAATCAGCATCACCACCCCGCCCATCGCCACGATGAGCAGCGGCTCCAGGATGGTTGCCAGATGCATCGCGCGGCGCTGCACTTCGGCACTGAGCTGGTTGGCCGCGCGTTGGAGCATCAGCGGCAGGGTGCCGGTCTGCTCGCCGAGGCGCGCGAACATCGACACCAGGCCCGGAAAGCGCTTCTTCTGCGCCAGCGCCGAGGCCAGCGGCGCGCCTTCGCGCACCAGCACCAGTGCGTCGAGCGCGTCGGCGCGCATGGCGCGGTTGCTCAGCGTCTCGGAAGCCGCCTGCAGCGCACGCAGGATCGGCACGCCTGCCGTGGCCAGCATGGCGAGCGTGCTCGCGAAGCGCGCTGCGTTGTAGCCACGCGCGAGCTTGCCGACCAGCGGCAGCTTGAGCCAGACCGCGTCGAACTTCAGGCGGAAGGCCTCCTGCGCCAGCGCCACCCGCGCGCCAACGGCCGCGAGCACGACGGCGCACAGCATCCACCAGCCATAGTTGCGCACACCCGCGCTCAGCGACAGCATCACGGTGGTGAGAAAGGGCAGCGAGCGCTTGGTGCCCGCAAAAACCTGCGCCACCTGCGGCACCACGTAGCTCACGAGGAAGATCACGATCACGATCGCCACCAGCGTGACGATGGCCGGGTACAGCGCCGCGCCAATCAGCTTCTGCTGCAGCGCCTGGCGCTCTTCAAGGTCGTCGGCAAGGCGGTCGAGCACGAGGCCGAGGTTGCCGCTCTGTTCGCCGGCGCCGATCACGGCCGTGTAGATGGGCGAGAACTCGCGCGGATGCGCCGACAGCGCACGCGCGAACGGCGAGCCCGCGTTGACTTCGGCGCGCAGGGACGCGACCAGATTGCGCTGCTGCTCTGACTCGGCTTCGTCGGTGAGTGCCGTGAGCGCGCGTTCCAGCGGCAGGCCCGACGAGACGAGGCCCGCGAGTTGCCGCGTCCACACCGCGAGGCCGGTGGAATTGAAGACGCGCTTGCCGCCGCCGAGCCAGCGGCTGAGGGTGCTGCGCTGGCCGGTGCCATTGACGTGGTCGCTGCCGACCGGCTTGACCGACAGCGGAATGAGCGCCTGCGCCCGCAGCAGGCTGCGCGCGCTGCGTGCGGTGTCGGCCTCGAGCACGCCTTCGCGGCTCTGGCCGCTGGCGTCGATGGCTTCGAAGGAATAGGCGGGCATGGGGAGCGCCGGGGCGGCTTAGTCTCGCGTGACGCGCAGCAGTTCGGCGCGCGAAGTGACGCCGGCCTGCACCAGCCGTTCGCCGTCTTCGCGCATCAGGCGCAGGCCGCCGCGCGCGCCGGCCTTGAGCAGTTCGCTCTCGGCCGCCTTGCTGTGGATCAGGCCCTGCACGGTTTCGTCCGCCACCAGCAGCTCGAAGATGCCGGTGCGGCCCTGGTAGCCGGTCTGGCCGCACACTTCGCAGCCCGCGCCGGCGCACACCGTGCACACCTTGCGCACGAGGCGCTGCGCGAGCACGCCGAGCAGTGACGAGCTGAGAAGAAAAGGTTCCACGCCCATGTCGGTCAGGCGCGTGACGGCGCTGACGGAATCATTCGTGTGCAGCGTTGCGAGCACAAGGTGACCGGTCAGCGAGGCCTGGATGGCGATCTGCGCGGTCTCGAAGTCGCGGATTTCACCGATCATGATGACGTCAGGGTCCTGCCGCAGGATCGCGCGCAGGGCCTTGGCGAAGGTGAGTTCGATCTTGGCGTTGATCTGCGTCTGGCCCACGCCCGGCAGCTCGTACTCGATGGGGTCTTCCACCGTCATGATGTTGCTGCGGCTCGCGTCGAGCCGGGCCAGCGCGGCGTACAGCGTGGTGGTCTTGCCCGAGCCCGTGGGGCCGGTCACGAGGATGATGCCGTGCGGCTGCGAGATGAGCTTCTCGAAGCGCTCCAGCGTGTCGCCCTGCATGCCCACCGATTCGAGCGTGAGCTTCGATTCGCTCTTGTCCAGGAGGCGCAGCACCGCGCGTTCGCCGTGCGCGCTCGGCAGCGTCGACACCCGCACGTCGACCGCGCGCGTGCCGATGCGCAAGGAGATGCGCCCGTCCTGCGGCAGCCGCTTTTCGGAGATGTCGAGGTCGGCCATGATCTTCAGGCGCGAGATCAGCGCGGCGTGCAGCGCGCGGTTGGGCTGCACCACCTCGCGCAGCGTGCCGTCGATGCGAAAGCGCACGGACGAGGTGCGCTCGTAGGGCTCGATGTGGATGTCGCTGGCGCCGTCGCGCGCGGCCTGCGTGAGCAGCGCGTTCAGCATGCGGATGATGGGCGCGTCGCCAGCGCTTGCCAGCAAGTCTTCGACCGCGGGCAGCTCCTGCATCATGCGCGAGAGATCGGCGTCGTTCTGCACCTCGCTCACCACCGCGGCGGCGCTCGACTCGCCCTGCGCATAGGCCGCGCTGATGCGCTGCGCCAGCGCGCCGTCGGCCAGCACCTCGAAGGCCTGCACGCCGTACTTGCGCGACACCTCGCCGACCGCGCTGCGCGCCGGGTGGCTCGACATCCACAGCGTGTAGCGGCCGTCGTCGGTCTCCTCGAGCAAAAGCTGCTGGCTGCGTGCGAAGGCGTAGGGCAGGGGATAGCGCATGGACATCAAGGCAGTATCAAGGCAGTTCGCGCGTGCTCACGGGGTCGGCGGTCGGCGGCAGGGCGCCGCGCAGGGCGCTCGGCGCCAGCTTGCGGTTGTCGGCGGGCAGCGCGGGCGGTGGGATCAGTTGGGTGCCTTGCTCGCGCAGGCCGCCCCGGCTGTTGCTGCTGGTGCCCAACGGCGGCGACTCCGGCAGCACGGGCGCGGCATTCACGTTGCGCAGCATCACGTTGTCGGTGTTGGGCTGGGTCGCCTGCTGCAGGCCACGGATCTGGTCGTAGCGATCGAATGCGAAGGCTTCGGTCGCCGTGGCGTCGCGCATCACCACCGGGCGCAGGAACATCATCAGGTTGTTCTTGACGCGCGAGCGGTTCTCGCTCTTGAACAGGTTGCCGACCACCGGGATGTCGCCAGCAAAGGGCACCTTTTCAGTGTTGGTGCCGTAGGTGTCCGACAGCAGGCCGCCGAGCATGACGAGCCCGCCGTCTTCCACCAGCACGCTGGATTCGAGCGAGCGCTTGTTGGTGGTGGGGCCGTTGGGGTCGGTGGTGGTGCCGGGCGCGACGTTCGAGATCTCCTGGAAGATCGTCATCTTCACAGTGCCGTTCTCGTTGATGGTCGGACGCACGCGCAGGGTGAGGCCGACGTCCTTGCGCTCGACGGTGGTGAACGGGTTCACGCCCACCGAGCCCGAGGTGCTGGCGTAGGAGCCGGTCGGGAACGGCACGTTCTGGCCGATGACGATCTTGGCTTCTTCGTTGTCCAGCGTCAGCAGGTTGGGCGTCGAGAGCACGTTGGCGTCGTTATCGTTGCTGAAGAAATTCGCCACCGCGCCCAGGATGTACTGGCCACCGATCTTGCCGGCAATGCCGAGGTTCAGGCCGGGCTGGATCGACGTTGCAAGGCCGGAGGCATCCTTGGTGGCCAGCGCCTGGGTCAGCGCCAGGATGTTGCCGCCGTTGAGGGTGGAGTTGGTGCCGATGACGGCGTTGTTGCCCAGCGCGCTTTGCCACTGCACGCCGAACTTGGCGGCCTTGGTGGCGTTGACCTCGACGATCAGCGCCTCGATCATGACCTGCGCGCGCCGGCCGTCGAGCTTGTCGATCACGGCGCGCATCTGGCGGTACTGCGGCTCGGGCGCGGTGATGATCAGCGAGTTGGTCGTCGGGTCGGCCTGGATCTGGCCGCCGGTCGAGGGCTGGTTGGCGTTGTTGAGCGGCGCGTTGGCGGCGGCCGAGCCACCGCTCTGGTTGCCGCCGCTGTTCAGGTTCACCTGCATGGCCTGCGGCGCGCTCTGCTGGGGCGCCGCGCCGCCACCCGCAGCACCGGCAGCGCCTGGCGTGGTGTTCTGCTGGTTCGCCGCCATCGCGGCGCGCAGCGTGGCCGCGAGGCGCACCGCGTCGGCGTTCTTCAGGTAGACCACGTAGATGTTGCCGGCCAGGCCGTTGCTGCTTTCCGTCGGCGGGCGGTCGAGCTTCTCGACCAGCGTGCGCACCAGCGCCACGCGTGCCGGGTTGGCCGCGCGCAAGATCAGCGAGTTGCTGCGCGGGTCGGCCATGAGCGTGGTGCGGAACGACGCATCGGTCGCACCGGGTGCGGCGCCGCCCGGGGCGCCGGAGCCGCCGCCGTCGACCAGGCGCTGCACCAGCGGCACCATGTCGGTGGCAACCGAGTGCCTGAGCTGGATGACCTCGATGTCGGAAGCATTCGGCACGTCGAGCGACGCGATGATGCGCGCCAGCCGGCGCATGTTGTCGGCGTAGTCGGTGATCACGAGCGAGTTGTTGCCCGGGTTCACGTTGATGGTGTTGTTCGGCGGAATCAGCGGGCGCAGCACCGGCAGCAGGTTGTTCGGCGACTCGTAGTTGAGCCGGAAGATCTGCGTGACGATCTGGTTGCTGCCGCTGGACGCCGTGGCGCTGATGGAGGTGTTGACGGTGCTGCTCTGCAGCTTGGCGTCGGCCTCGGGCACCACCTTGTAGAGGCCGTCGGCTTCCACCACCGCGAAGCCCTGCAGGCGCAGCGCCGAGGCGAACTGGTTGAAGGCGGCGGCTGGCTGGATGGCGCGGTCGGTGACGAGGTTCATCGTGCCCTTGACGCGCGGGTCGACCACCACGTCGCGGCCCGTGACCACCGCCATGGTGCGGGCCACGGCCTCGATGTCGGCGTTGGAGAAGTTCAGCGTGATCGGCTCGCCGCGGCGCGGCGCATCGCCGGTCTGCGCGAACGCGGCGGGGGCACCCTGCAGGAACGTGGCGGCGATCAGCACGCGCACGGCGAGTGCGACGGTGCCGGTCGAAAACAGTGGCTTCATCATGAGGATCAACCCAGGGTGATGATCGAACGCGCGTTCTCGCGCCGTCCGATGATGTTCAACAAATTGGAAAGCGCGTCTTCGCGGCCGGGGGCGGCACTGGCTTCGCCGTTGAAGCGGAAGGAAGTGCCGTTCCAGCTGCCGCTGCCGTTCAGTTCGAGGCTGCCCTCGCGCGTGCTGAGCAGCAGCGTGGGGCGGGTGCCGCCTTCGAGTGAGAGCCGGTAGCTGCCCATCGGCCGCAGGGTCGACAGGCTGGAGGAAACATCGGTGGCGTCGAGCGTGGCCTGGCCTGCAACGCGCAGCGCGGGGCCGTCCCACTGCATAGAGAAGGCCTTGGTGGACAGGTCGAGCGCGCCTTCGAGCTTGAGCGTGTTCCAGGGCGCGCCCAGGCCGGTGAGCAGGGTGGCGGGCCAGCGCGAGCGGCTGTCCTGCCATGCGAGCTGCATGCCGCCGGCGCGCGGGCTGGCCTTGAGTTCGAGCGGCTGCGCGGCGCAGCAGGGCAGGTCGAGGCTGGCGGCGATGCCGCTCCAGCCCGGGCGCATGCGCCAGTGCAGCAGGCCGGGCAGCGACACCGCCTGCGCGCCGCCGGCGCCGCTGGCGAAGACCACGGCGGCCGTGCCGTTCCAGACGGTGCCGCGCGGGTTGGCCAGCACGAGGCGGCCATGGCTCCAGTTCGACAGCGCCGCCGCGAGCCAGCGCGCCGGCGCGAACAGCACCACCGCCAGCAGCGCGCCGATCGTGATGCCGAGCAGGGCCCAGCGCCAGCCGCGGTGCGGCCGGGGTTCGGAGATCGGAGGGCGGGTCAGCATGCGGGCCTGTTGCTCATCGCGCTCATCGCGCCGCGGGCAGCGCCATGACGACGGTGCCGTCCCAGCGGACCTGCGGCGTCTTCGGCGCGTCCTTTGCGCCGGGCGACGGTGTGGCCGGCGCTGCGGTCGGCGCGCGGGTCAGATGGACTTCGCGCGGCACGGCATGCGCGTTGCCGCGGGCCTGGCCGAGCCATTGGGCGACAGTGGACGCGGGCGCGGACCGCAGCGAGACGGCGGCAGCGCCGTCGCCGCCGGTCGTCACGAGCTGCGCGTTGCCGGCGCCGAAGCTGTCGCGCACCGAGGTCTCGAGCGCACGCAGCGCGTCGTCGCGGTTCAGGCGCGGCTGCGATTGCAGTGCCTTCGCGCGGTTCTGCAAGGTGGCCATCTGCTGCAACTGCGCATCGAGTTGCGCATGTTCGGCCGGTGCCGCGGCCAGCGTGCGCAGCGCGGGGGCGAGCGCAATCCACCAAAGCAAGGCCAGTGCCACGAGCGCGGCGGCGGCGTAGACCATGCGGCGCTCGCGCACCTCCAGGGTGGCCCAGTGGGCCTTGAGCTGTTCGCTGAAATTCATCGGTTGGCCTCGGCCTGCACCAGCAGGAGGTCGCCTTCGGTACGCACGTTGTAGCCGCGCGGCGCCAGCGCGCTGGTGATCTGCGAGACCTCCGACGGCTGCAGCCCGAGGCCGCGCAGGCGCAACTGCCCGGCGCTGTAGTCGACCGCGCTCGGCACCTTGCCGGGCGGCAGGTTGGCGGCGAGCGCGCCGACCATGGGTTCGAAGTCGCTGCCCGCCACGTCGCCCACGGCCTGCTGCAATGCGGCAACTTCGCGCTGCATCTGCACCGGCGCGTCGACCACGATCTTCACCGAGGGGAAGGTCTGGGTCAGCATGGCCTTGGCAGCCTGCCGTTTCGATTCGAGCGCACTGCGTTCCTTCCAGGCCCAGGCGTTGAGTCCGATCAGCTGGGTCAGCAGCAGCACGACCACGCCCCAGCGCGCGGCGCGCCACTCGGGCGCATAGCGCAGCGTTTGCAGGACCGATGCGAATTTCTTGCCGGCGCGTGCGCGGCCGGTTGCGGCGAGGTCGAACTGCGCGAGCTCCCAGGGCGTGCGCGCGGCCTGCAGCCAGCGCTGCGGCGATTGCACGATGGGCACGCGGCGCTCGAGCAACTGCTCGGCCGCTTCGGCCACGGCGGGCTCGGTGGTGATGACGGCGGTGTCCAGCGGCAGGCCGCCCGACAGGGCCAGCCCCGCGCCGGCCAGCGGCAGCGAGACCACGCCGTCGGCGTCGCACACCGTGAGCTGCGGCGCCTCGGGCTCGCCCGTGACCAGCAGCAGCGGCGGGCCGTCGACCGGCTGCGGCGCGAATTCAGGGACGATGCGCACCACGCGACGGCCGGCCGCTTCGAGCCCTTGCACGACGCTGCGCAGCCAGATGCGATTGCAGGCCGCGACCCACACGGGCGCGCCGGCCTTGGCGTCGGGTTCGAGCGCGAAGTGCAGGGCTTCGGGTTCGTCGAGCAGGTGTTCTTCGAGCAGGCCGTCGAGCACCGCGCGCAGCTTCGACGCGCTGCCCATGCTGCCCTTGGGCAGCGTGACGCGGTGCCACGAGAGCGCGACGGAAGGAATGCCGAGCATGACCTCGGCGCTCGAGGGCAGGAGCGCCAGCAACGCACGGCCCTGGTTGCGCAATGCAATGCCGTCGTCGCCTGCCTGGGCCCAGTCGTACTCGCCCGCGGCATTGGCCGGAGGGAGGGGGGCAATGAGCAGCAGGGGAGTCATGTGGATCTTGGAAAAGCCGGTGATTGTAGGTGCGCGTCTGACAGGCTGATGCTCTTGTTTCGATAGCGTGTTGCGCAGACGCCATGCGCGTTCGAAGGCTTTTTGTCTACAAATAGGGCATCGAAATCAGGGTTTGACCGTAGTGTCCGTTGCGCCGGCGCCGCGGGTGCGCCAGATCGTCGTTACCGTGACACCGTTGCGCTGTAGAAGCGAGCGCTCCTCGACGTAGGTGCGCTCCAGCCGCAGCCTGCCGTAGACCTCGAAGTACTGCGTGCCCACGCCGTGCTGCACCGTATTGAAGGGCGCGCTGCCGCTAGGCAGTGCGAGGTTCGCAGCGGCGAGGTCCTTGAAGGTGCTTGTGCGTCGGCGCTCCACCAGCTGGCGCGCGCTGGCGATATTGAGCGACTCCATGCTGGCGCTGATGGCTTCGGCGCTCGCGGTGTTGAGGTTGAGCGTGGTCTTCACCGGCAGGATCGTCACGTACGGTTCGAGCGCGGCGGCGGTCGAGGGCGACAGGCCCAGCCACACCAGCTGCGAGACCTGCTGCGGCATCAGCGGCGCGGCGCTGGGATCGCCGCCGTCGCTGCCGTCGGTCGCGGTGCCCGTGGCAAGGGCGGCCACCAGGCCCGTGGTCATCCGGCTGAGCTCCGACGCCGGCAGGCCCAGCAGGTTGAACAGCCGGGTGAAGGTGGCGACGCTGGCGGGCACCGGCTTGCCGTTGTCGACCAGCGACAGCACGTTGAGCTTGGATTGCGCATCGACGATGCGGCCCGAGAGGAAGGCGTCGGGCAGTCCTTCGAGGCTGTCGCTCGACACGTTCTTGTCGGCGGCCAGGAAGCTCGTGAGCCGCGCTTCCTCGAGCGGCACGGCCCAGGGCTCTGCCAGGTTGTCTGGGCCGCCGGTGCGGCCGTCTTCGCTGAGGATCAGGCGCGACCAGTCGAGCGCGCCGACCAGCACCCAGGCAGCCTGCACGCGTGCGCGCTCGGCGCCTTCGACTTCGGCCGCGCGCCATTGCTGCCACAGCGCCGCGGCGGCGAAGGTGGCCACGAGCATCACGGTCAGCATCGCGGCGAGCAGGGCGGCGCCGGACTGGCGCTTCTTTGTTGCCGTCATGATGATTTCGCCGATCCGACGGTCGGCTTGACCCAGTCGCGCGTGAGCGTGCCCGAGAGGCCGTCTCCGGGCGGCAGCGTGATGACGAGACGCACGCCGTCGGGCATGGCGACGACGGGGCCCGCGGGGTTGTTGGGGTTGGGCACGACGGCAGGCAGCTGGCTGGCCGGCACCCAGGTGTTGTCGCGGAAGAAATAGAGCTGCCAGTTGCTGGCTGGCACCAGCGGCACGTCGCTGTAGCCGCCTCCGGCCGCGCTCGCGCCGCCGTCCTGTGCCCAGGCGCCTGCGAAGTTCCAGGCCTGCTGCCATTCGCCGCGCGTGGTGAAGGGCTGCGATTGCCAGCGCCGCCAGCGCACGCCGTCGGAGCCGGACTTCAGCATCCAGGCCACAACCTGCACCGAAGGCGCCGCGTCGTCGCTGCCACGGCGCGTGAGCCGCAACACTCGGCCGTCCCAGTCGATCGGGCGGGTCTGCGCGAGCGTGGTCACGGCGTCGAGGTCGGCGCTCCACTGCGCGAGCGTGGCCTGCAGCGTGAGGACGGCGTCGGCGCGCTGCTGGTTCTGCGTGGTGGTGCGGGACATGCTGTCGAGCCCGCGCCAGCTGATGAGCGAGAGCAGGGCCATCACCGCGATGGCGACGAGCAGTTCGATCAGCGTGAAGCCGCGGGACCTGGAGACGAGCATCAGTACCTCCCCACGATGGTGGAGATGCGCAGGATCGGCGCGTCGGCTTCGTCGCGCACCTGCACGTCGACGCGCCGGAAATTTGGGTTCAGCGTGGACGTGGTCGAAGTGGTCACGTTGAACGAGACGCCGGCCTGCAGGCAGATGGAGCCCGAGTCGCCGATTGCCGGCATTTGCCGCGACAGGCGAGCCTTGGCGAGTTCGTTCTCGGCGCACAGGTCGGCCAGCACGAGATCGGACTGGCGCTGTGCATTGCGCGTGAGCGACATCGTGGCCTGCGAACCCGCGGCCAGCGCCAGCGCGACGATGCCGAGCGCGATCAGCACTTCGATCAGCGTGAAGCCGGCGATGCGAGAGGACGGGGCAGGGCGTCGCGCGCTCATTGCACGGCCGATACGGTGAAGGGGCGCACCCCGTCGGTCGCGATGCGCAACGCGCGCGCGGGCGGGCCGGCGGAATAGAGCATGACCTGCTGCGCCGCGATGATCGGATCGGGCCCGAGCTGCAGCGCGGGAACCAGCGTGCCGTTGGCGAGAGAGGCCTGAGCTGTGATGCCCTCGGCGGCCCAGTTGGCGGGCAGTGCGCCAGGCGGGAGGCCGTCGAACACGAAGCTGCCCTCGACGGGCCGCCACCGCACCACGATGCCGCTGGCGCGCGACTGGGCGCGGGCCGATTCGAGCAGGGCGGCGAGCCGGTCGGCTTCGCGGTCGAGCTTGGCGGCGTTGGTGTCGCGTATTGCGAAGCTGACGGCGGCGGTGGCGATCGCGATGATGGCGATCACCACGATCAGTTCCAGCAGCGTGAAGCCGCGGGCTGGGTGGCCGGGGGGGCGTGGATACCGGTTGCGGCGCAGCGCGCCCGAGCCGCTATTGCCAGCTGCCGATGTCGGCATTCTTGCCCTCGCCGCCGCTTTGGCCGTCGGCGCCGAACGAGAGCACGTCGATCTCGCCCTTGATGCCCGGGTTCATGTACTGGTACGGATGACCCCAGGGGTCGTTGGGCAGCTTCTCGACGTAGGCCTTCCAGTTGGGTGCGGCCGGACCGGTGGTCGGGCGCGTGAGCAGCGCCTGCAGACCCTGCTCGGCGGTGGGGTAGCGCTGGTTGTCCAGGCGGTAGAGCTTGAGCGCCTGCATCAGGTTGTTGATGTCGGTGCGGGCGGCCGTCACGCGGGCGTCGTCGGCGCGCTCGATCACGTTCGGCACGATGAGCGCCGCCAGCACGCCGATGATGACCAGCACGACCATCAGTTCGATCAGCGTGAAGCCGCGTTGGGCGGTGCGGGTGGCGGCACGGAGGAATTTGTTCATAGCTTGGGCGGACATGATTCGGAAAGCGCGCTGCATGATAATCCGCAGCCATGACAAGTCCCTACTCAGCCGCTCGCTGGCATGCCCCACTTGCAACGACGGGGCTTTGGGCGCTGGCGGCCGGTGCCGCGGTGTTCTGGGCGCTGCGCCTGGCTTCACCGACCGACGCCGTGGCGGCGGCCGCGACGATGCCGCGGCCTTCGGTGACGGCCGATTCGGATGCGGTGGCCCGGCTGCTGGGCGTGCTGCCTGCGTCACGCACGGCCCAGGTGGCGCCCGAGGCGGCCAGCCGCTTTGCGCTGTCGGGTGTGGTGGCCGACCCTTCGAAGCAGGGGGCCGCGTTGATCTCCATCGACGGCAAGCCGCCGCGGCCGTTCCGTGTCGGCTCGTCGGTCGGCGACAACTATGTGCTGCAGTCGGTGGGCCTGCGCTCGGCGACCATCGGCACCCAGGCCGACGGCCCGGCGGCGTTCACGCTGCAATTGCCGGTGCGTGCGCCGATCAGCGTTTCCAGCCCCGGGTTGCCGGCAGTGCCTATGTCTGCGCCGACCGGGCCGCTGCCTGCGACGATGCCGGCCGTGATGCCCCCGCCGCAGTTGCCGCAGCAACAGCAGCAACCGGGTGGCCCGCTGTCGCAACCTGCTGCTATGGCACCGCCGCCGCAACAGGCGCCCGCGCAGTAGCAGCGGACAGTTGAACGATCGAAGCCGGCCTTGAGCCGGCTTCTGCTTTTTCAGGCCTGCAGAAAGAGCCGGTACGCCGGGTTGGCCGTTTCCTCGACGTAGGGATAGCCCAGCGTTTCGAGGAAGGCGTCGAACTCGGCACCTTCGCCGGCAGGCACCTGCAGGCCCACGAGGATGCGGCCGTAGTCGGCGCCCTGGTTGCGGTAGTGGAACAGGCTGATGTTCCAGTTCGGCTGCATCAGGCTCAGGAACTTGAGCAGCGCGCCGGGACGCTCGGGAAACACGAAGCGCAGCAGGCGCTCGTCATGCGCGAGGCCAGTGCGTCCGCCCACGAGGTGCCGCAGATGCTCCTTCGCAAGCTCGTCATGGGTGAGATCGAGCGTGTGGAATCCGTGCTCGTCGAAGGTCCGTGCGATGAAGGCCGACTCGCCGCGCGCCGAGGTCGTGAGACCGACGAATACATGCGCCTTGGCTGCATCGCTTATGCGGTAGTTGAACTCGGTCACGTTGCGTGGTGCGCCGCCGCCCGTGGCTTCGGCGTCGCTCGCGGGCATCTCGCCGATCAGCTCGCAGAAGCGGCGGAAGCTGCCGCGCTCTTCGGGCATGGTGACGGCGAACAACGCCTCGCGCTCTTCACCGACTTCGGCGCGTTCGGCAACGAAGCGCAGCCGGTCGAAATTCATGTTGGCGCCGCACAGAATGGCTGCATAGGTCTCGCCGTGGCGACCGTGCTGGGCAACGTATTCCTTGATGGCCGCGACCGCCAGCGCACCGGCCGGCTCGACGATGCTGCGCGTGTCCACGAAGATGTCCTTGATGGCGGCGCACACGGCGTCGGTGTCGACGGCAATGTATTCGTCGACCAGTTCGCTGGCGATGCGGAAGGTTTCCTCGCCGACCAGCTTGACCGCCGTGCCGTCGGAGAACAGGCCGACGTCGGGGAGGTTCACGCGCTGATTGGCCGCGACCGATTGCATCATCGCGTCGGAGTCGTTCATCTGCACGCCGATCACCTTGATCTCGGGTCGCACGGCCTTGATGTAGTTGGCCACGCCGGAGATCAACCCGCCTCCGCCGATTGCGACGAACACCGCATCGAGCGGGCCTTGATGCTGTCGCAGGATTTCCATTGCGATGGTGCCCTGGCCTGCGATGACATCGGGGTCGTCGAAGGGATGCACGAAGGTCAGGTTTTGCTGCGCCTGCAATTCGAGCGCGTGCAGATAGGCATCCGAATAGCTGTCGCCATGCAACACGATTTCGCCGCCGAAACCACGCACCGCATCGATTTTCAGTTTGGGCGTGGTCACCGGCATCACGATCACCGCGCGCGTGCCGAGCTTGCGCGCACCCAATGCAACGCCTTGCGCGTGATTTCCAGCTGATGCGCAAATTACGCCGCTTGCCAATTGAGCAGCACTCAGATGCGCCATCTTGTTATAGGCGCCGCGCAGTTTGAAGCTGAAGACCGGTTGCTGGTCTTCGCGCTTGAGCAGCACGGTGTTGCCGAGCCGTTCGCTGAGCGCGCGCGCCTTCTCGAGCGCGGATTCGACGGCAACGTCATAGACCCGAGCATTAAGTATTTTTCTGAGATAGTCGGCGGGCGTGAGCGCCGGATTAACAGGCGCATTGCGCACGATTTTTTCCATGGGAGTTTTCATTTGCTAACTGTTGATGATAAGAGGCATCGGGATTGCATGCGAGATATGACATGGACACAAATGTCATAAACCTCTTCGGCAAAGCCCCAGCTGCAAATGATTCGGGATTTTTTGGACGCACCTATCCCGCGATTCATCCGACCGCCAATCAATTTACAAATGAGCAGAATCTGTTATCAATTTCTGTCAGTGACCTTTCGAAAGGGCTGATGCAGGCGGAGGCTGCGCGCGTTCAGCGAAAAGAAATTGGGCGTGCCACATGGCAGGTGATGGGCAACAGATTGCGTGCGCACATCGTTCCGTTGCTCGGCGACGTGTCGGCGCAGTCGTTTGCAACCGCCGACGCGCAACGCTTGATCGATCACCTCGGAGAGCAGGGCTTCACCAGCACGACGATTGCCCAGTACCTGGTGCTGTTGCGCAAGGTGGTGATGCACGGCGTGCACATCGGTGTACTTCGCGATGCGCCTCCTTTTCCGAAGGTCAAGGTGCGCAGCCAGCCGCGCGGCAGCTTCAGCGTTGCGGAGTACCGGACGATCATCAAGACCGCGCGCAGCTTGCGCGGGCACTCGCATCCGGTGCTCGATCAACTCGCGGCCGGAGAACGTTTCTGGATTGCGCGCGAGCTGCTCGTCATGCCGGACGAGTTGCCCTGGCTGATCCGCTGGATGGTGAACACCTTCGTGCGTCCGAGCGACATCAAGCTCATGAAGCACAAGCACATCGAGGTCGTGCGCGGCAAGCACGTCTATCTTCGGATGAACCTGCCGGAGACCAAGCGGCACAGTCAGCCCATCGTGAGTCTGTGTCCTGCGGTGCGGGTCTATGAATGCTTGCTCGCTTATCGTGGCGAGCATGGGTATGGCGGAGCGGAGGACTACATCTTCCTGCCGCAGTTGAAGAACCGCGAGCATGCGCTGGCGGTGCTCAACTTCTTCTTTCACTGGGTGCTCGAAAAGGCAGGGCTTGAGAAAGGGCCACTGGGCCAGTCGAGGACGCTCTACTGCCTGCGTCATACCGCGATCACGCTGCGGCTCTTGTACGGGCAAGGGATCGACATGCTGACCTTGGCACGCAATGCGCGCACGAGCGTCAATATGGTCGAGCGTTTCTACGCATCGGTGTTGAGCGGAGAAATGAATGTGGGGCTGCTGCAAAGCCGGCGTAGCCGGGCGAGCTGAGAAAAAGAGAGAGAAAGGACAAAAAGCCGCCCGGCGTGAGCCGGGCGACTTGAGGCTTTGCTGATTCGAACTGGCAAGAGCCAGCATCGGGATCAAACGAGGAAGATCAGAACGCGTGACGGATGCCGAAGTCGTAGCCCGTCGAGGTCTTCGGCGTGAACACGCCAGCAGCCGCGTTGTAGAAAGCCGGGCCACCCACGGTCAATGCCGCGCCGTTCTTGTTGCTCACGCGAGCAACCGTGGCGTAAAGGGCCGTGCGCTTCGACAGGTTGTGCACGTAACCAAGTGCCAGCTTGTTGGCCTTCGGGTCGCGTCGGGTGGCCGACAGGTTGTCGTCGTACTTGACAGCCGAGTAGGACGCTCGGATCAGGCCTGCACCAACTGGCACAGTCAGGCCAAGTAGATAGCCGTTCAGATCGACGTCGGGACGACCGCCGGCGATCGGCCGGTTTTTGTAGTCACGTGAGTTCTCGGCACGCGAAAGTTCGCCGAACAGCTTCACGGGGCCGAAGTCATACGAGGCACCCAGGTTGAAGATGTTTACCGAGTCAGTGGTGCCAGCGTAGTACTGATCGCTAACCGTGCTGTTGCCGTAGGCCACTGCGACGTCCAGAGGACCGTTTGCGTAGCCGAAGCGACCTCCGATGTAACGGCCTGCGCGGCTCTTCGAGGTTGAGCTGTCCGCCGGGGTGAAGCCGCCGTTGCTGTACTTGTCGTTCTCGTGGAACGCATACATCACCTGGCCGTAAAAGCCGCCAAGGTTCGGTGGCAGGAAGTAGCCGATCGAATTGCTGGCGCGAGAGTAGTTCTGGTTGCCGCCGAAGCCGCCGGTGTCCTTGGCGCCGTAGGTCACGGCGTTGAAGCCGTTGGCCGTGTTGATCAGGTTGGAGCCAACGCCGTTGGTGCCGAACGGATCGAAGACGGTGTCGTTCCAGAACGTCGGGGTGTAGTCGCGACCCAGGCGGAGTTCACCGAACCCACCCGACAGACTCACGGTCGAGCGACGAACGAAGGTTGCGAGGCCGGTGGCGCCGTCGTCATTGGTGATGGGGGCTTCGAGCCAGAAGCTGGCTGCCAGGCCGCCACCCAGATCTTCCGTACCACGGAAGCCGAGGCGGCTGGTGTTGTAGCCAGAGTTGGCCAGCGCCGTGCGGCTGACCTTCACGCTGCCCAGATTCGTGGGCCTCAGGTCGCGCGAACTGGACGAGTAACCGCTGATCGACGCGTCGACCACACCAAACAGCGTGACGGACGACTGAGCCGAGGCAACACCGGCAACAGCCAGGGCAGCCAGAGCAACTGCCCTTTCGGTGCGAAAACTAGAGTGGCGGCAAGGCCGGTGAGGGTGGCCTGGAAAGAAAAAAGCCCCGAGCTTTGCAGCTCGGGGCTAAATCCACCAATTGGAAGGGTGGAGGAGACAACTGGGTGCGCATACGTTTGCGCAATGAAATAAAGTATATCGACTGTTTGTTGCGTTGCAACAAGCGAGTGATGCTTTTCCCACACACAAATGGATGTCGGCGTGCATTTTTGCCCGACATCCCAGACCTGGAACTCCGAAAACCATGGAATGCACAGTAAGTTGGACCGGTGACGCAGGCACGCGATCGGCCATGGGCTTCGTTGCCGAGACGGGCAGCGGCCATGTCCTGATGATGGATGGCGCACCGGATGCCGCAAAGCCCGAGAACGGCGGACAAAACCTCGCGGCGCGGCCGATGGAAACCGTTCTTGCCGGCACCGGGGGATGCACTGCCTACGATGTCGTGCTCATACTGAAGCGCGGACGCCATCGCGTCGAGCGCTGCAGCGTCAAGCTGACCAGCGAGCGCGCCGAAAAGGACCCCAAGGTCTTCACGAAGATCCACATGCACTTCACCGTGGCGGGCAAGGGAATTCCGGCCTCTGCCGTGGAGCGCGCAATCGCACTGAGTCACGAAACGTATTGCTCCGCCAGCATCATGCTGGCGAAGACAGCCGAAATCACCACCAGTTTCGACCTGATCGAAACCTGAGCCAAGTGGCCTAGATGCGGTGCGCCAGCGTGGTCATCACGCGGGAAGCCACGCGCATCAGGGCCTTGGCCGGCGCCGGGAGCTCCGCCGCGCCGGCGTCGACAGCCTGCGACGCATGACGGGCTTCGTCTAGCTTCATCTGCTCGACCACTGCCTTGGATGCGCTGTCTCCCGACGGAAGGCGATCGAGGTGGCTGTCCAGGTGGGCCTCCACCTGACGCTCAGTCTCTGCGACGAACCCCAGACTCAATGGGTCTCCGAGGCGGCCTGCGACGAGGCCGAGGCCGAAAGCGCCTGCGTACCAGAGAGGATTCAGGATCGACGGGCGCGCCCCCAACTCGTCAAGGCGTTGCCGGGTCCAGGCCAGGTGATCGGTTTCCTCGTGCGCCGCTTCGAGGAAATGGGCGCGCAGCGCAGGATCGCGTGTCACCGCTGCCTGGGCTGTGTAAAGCGCCTGTGCGCAGACTTCACCCACATGATTCACCCGCATCAGCGCGCCGGCTTCCCGACGTTCCGCTTCACTCATTTCACCCGGTGCCTGTGAGGGGGCGGGCGTCGCCCGCGTGGCATGGGGGCGGGCAAAAAGCGTGCGCAATGCAGCGTCTGCCGCGGTCAGAACAGAGTCGATCATGAGCGTCATGTGGCTATTTGAACGCACATGCGAAATGCCATGCCGGAGCCTCGTCATATTTCACATAGTGGTGCGCAGAGGGGTCTAAGTCCTTTGTTGCAAGCGTGCAACGAAACGCGCGAGCCATCCAAGATTTCGGGCGAATTGTTTTGCCCTGCCGCAGCGGCTCTGGTGCAATAGCATCAACTTCCCAAAAGGAGGTTGGCCCGGGGTCCGGTGGGAGCACAAAAGTGCCAGTCACGGTGAGCCCTTCGCACCGGAGCCCTATGTTTAACCTTGGAGAAACTTGCAATGAAAAAATCTCTAGTTGCTCTGGCTGCCCTGGCTGTTGCCGGTGTTGCCTCGGCTCAGTCGTCCGTCACGCTGTTTGGTGTGGTCGACGCGTCGATCAGCGGCTATTCGAGCACCGCCCGCGACAACCGCGCGACCGTGTTCCCCAACGCTTTCGGTATCCCCACGTACCTGAACCAAGGTTCGGTCAAGACCAGCCGTCGTGAACTGGCTAACTCGGGTTACAACTCGAGCCGCCTGGGCTTCCGTGGTACGGAAGACCTCGGTGGTGGCCTGGCAGCCAGCTTCTGGCTCGAAGCCCCGATCAAGAACGATGACGGCTCTGAAGGTGTTGCAACGTTCGCCCGTCGCTCGACCGTCAGCCTGTCGGGTGGTTTCGGTGAACTCCGCCTGGGTCGTGACTACACCGCTACGTTCTGGAACGACACCGTGTTCGATCCGTTCGGCACCAACGGCGTTGGCACCAACCTGATCTTCTCGGCCAGCAACCAGTTCGGCGCTTTCGGCACCCCCGCAGCATCGACCGGCGCCGCCACCAACACCGGCACCAGCAACTACGTTCGCGCAAGCAACGTCGTTGGCTACTTCCTGCCGCCGAACCTGGGTGGTTTCTACGGTCAAGTGCAGTACGGCCTTGCTGAAAAGACCAAGTACGACTCGGGCATCTTCACGCCTAACGTGGCCAACAGCCAGCGTCAAGGTCGTTACGTCGGTGGCCGCTTCGGCTACGCCAACGGTCCTCTGGACGTTGCGCTGGCTTATGGCAGCAGCACCGTGGGTGACGACTACTACGCCGGCACGACCACCAAGACCAACACGCTGAACCTGGGCGCTTCGTATGACTTCGGTCCCGTGAAGCTGTTCGGTGAACTGTCGCGCGTCAAGAACAAGATCGACTACGAAGTCACCCCGCTGGCTGGTGGCCGTCCTGACATCGACACGACCGGTTACCTGCTCGGCGCTACCGTGCCGGTCGGTGCTGGCCTGATCCGCGCTTCGTGGTCGCATGTCAAGATCGACCAGAACCTGCCGAACAACCCGTTCGCTCTGAACACGCCTGATCCCAAGGCCAACAAGCTGGCTCTGGGCTACGTGCACAACCTGTCGAAGCGCACGGCTCTGTACGCAACGATCGCTCGCGTCAGCAACAAGAACGGCGCTGGCTTCACGGTTGGCGGCCCGGCCTTCTACAACAACGCAGCTGGCGTCTTCACCCCGAAGAGCTCCACCGGCTACGACTTCGGTATCCGTCACGCTTTCTAATTTGACGCTGGCGTAAGCCAGCTTCGAATCAAAAGCTCGAAAGCCACTCGACGAAAGTCGAGTGGCTTTTTTTCGTCTGGACACTCTTGGGGAAACCACGAGGCGCACCCCCGGGGAACCACCGTGCGGGCACGCACCTTGCACTGCTAGCATGCCCCGTTCACTCCGCTCGATGAATGATTGCCTTTGTACTGCGCCGCCTGATCCAGGCCGTGATCGTGATGGTCGCGGTCGCGTTCATCGCCTTTCTCCTCTTCCAATACGTCGGCGACCCCGTCGTGTTCCTGCTGGGGCAGGACGCCAAGCCCGAGCAGATCCGCGAACTGCGCGCCGCATTGGGGCTCGACCAGCCCTTCTTCGTGCAGTTCTGGCACTTTCTCGTCAATGCCGCACAAGGCGAGTTCGGCCTGAGCCTGCGCCAAGGCGCGAAGGTGTCGCGACTCATCGGCGAGCGCTTCCCCGCCACGCTTGAACTCGCGCTCGTCGCGGCCGTGCTGGCGCTGTTCATCGGCATTCCGATGGGCGTGTACACCGCGCTACGCCGCGGCACCTTCATGAGCCAGGTGTTCATGACCGTGTCGCTGCTCGGCGTATCCCTGCCCACCTTCCTGATCGGCATCCTGCTGATCCTCGTCTTCGCCGTGACGCTGGGGTGGTTCCCGAGCTTCGGGCGCGGCGAGACCGTGAAGCTCGGCTGGTGGACCAGCGGCCTCTTCAGTGCCGACGGCTGGCAGCACATCGTGTTGCCGGCGGTGACGCTGGCGATCTTCCAGCTCACGCTGATCATGCGGCTGGTGCGCGCCGAGATGCTCGAGGTGCTGCGCACCGACTACATCAAGTTCGCGCGCGCGCGGGGCCTGACGAACCGCGCCATCCACTTCGGCCATGCGCTCAAGAACACGCTGGTGCCCGTGATGACCATCACCGGCCTGCAGCTCGGCGGCCTGATTGCCTTCGCGATCATCACCGAGTCGGTGTTCCAGTGGCCCGGCATGGGGCTGCTGTTCATCCAGGCCGTGACCTTCGCCGACATTCCGGTGATGGCAGCCTACCTATGTCTTATTGCCCTGATCTTCGTGGTGATCAACCTCGTGGTCGACCTGCTGTACTTCGTGGTCGATCCGCGATTGCGCGTCGGCAAGGCGGGAGGGCACTGACATGACGACAGCGACAGCAGAGGCCCCGCGCCTCAAGGCCTCCGGCCGCGCATTCGCGCACATTGCGAACTTCTATCCCGAGATCACGGCCTTCCGCCGCGACCTGCACGCACACCCCGAGCTCGGCTTCGAGGAGATCTACACCTCCGGCCGCGTGCGCGAGGCCCTGCGCGCCTGCGGTGTCGACGAGATCCACGAGGGCATCGGCAAGACCGGCGTGGTCGGCGTCATCCGCGGCCGTTCGACGGCCAGCGGCCGCATGATCGGCCTGCGCGCCGACATGGACGCGCTGCCCATGCGCGAAGACAACGACTTCGGCTGGCGCTCCGCCAGCGAGGGCCTCATGCACGGCTGCGGCCACGACGGCCACACTGCCATGCTGGTCGGCGCCGCGCGCTACCTGGCCGAGACGCGTGACTTCGACGGCACCGCCGTGCTCATCTTCCAGCCCGGCGAAGAGGGCTGCGCCGGCGCGCGCGTGATGATCGAGGACGGCCTGTTCGACCGCTTCCCGGTCAACGCCGTCTACGCGATGCACAACTGGCCCGCCATGCCGGCCGGCACTGTCGGCATCAACCGTGGCGCGATGATGGCCGCGGCCGACCGCATCACCATCAGCATCAAGGGCAAGGGCGGCCATGGCGCGCACGCCTACCAGACCGTCGACCCCGTGATCGTCGCGGCGCACATCATTACGGCCGCACAGACCATCGTTTCGCGCAACGTGCGCCCGATCGACGCCGCCGTCATCAGCATCTGCGCGATGCAGGCCGGCGATCTCGGCGCGATGAGCGTGGTGCCGGGCGAGGCCACGCTGGTCGGCACCGTGCGCACCTTCAGCGCGCGCGTGCAGGCGCAGATCGAGCAGCGGCTGAACGAGCTGTGCGCGGCCATTGCTGCGGGCTTCGGCGCCAGCGCCAGCATCAAGTACGAGCGCATCTACCCCGCCACCATCAACACCGCGCCCGAGGCCATGTTCGCGGCCGATGTGGCCGAGTCGCTGGTGGGTGCGAAGAATGTCGAGCGCAGCATGGAGCCCAGCATGGGCGCCGAAGACTTCTCTTTCATGCTGCAGAAGAAAGCCGGCGCCTACCTGCGCATCGGCCAGGACGTGCGCGATGGCGCCTACCTGCACAACAGCCGCTACGACTTCAATGACGAGATCCTGCCGCTTGGCGCCGCGCTGCATGCCGGCCTGATCGAGCAGGGCATGCCGCTTGCCGTTACCCGCGGTGCGCAGCCAGGGAGAGCCGCCGCTACCGCGGCGACGTGATGTGTTTGATTCCAACCCGAGGAGTGTTCCCATGAGTTTCAAGAAAAGTGTGGCTGCGGCCGCCGTTTTGTGCGCCCTGGGCGCCGTCAGCATGGTCGCCGGCGCGCAGACCATCCGCATCGCGAACCAGGGGGACGCGCTATCGCTGGACCCGCACTCGCTCAACGAATCGCTACAGCTGAGCGTGACCGCCAACGTCTATGAAACCCTCGTGGGCCGCAACAAGGACCTGAGCCTTGCACCGCTGCTGGCCACCAGCTGGAAGCAGACCTCGCCGAATGTCTGGCGCTTCGAACTGCGCAAGGGCGTGACCTTCCACGACGGCACCCCGTTCTCCGCCGACGACGTGGTGTTCAGCTTTGCGCGCGCCCAGGGCGACGGCTCCGACTTGCGTGCCACGCTGAGCGACATCAAGGCCGTGCGCAAGGTCGGCGACCTCGCCGTCGAGATCGAAACCAACGGCCCCTTCCCGATCCTGCCCGACGTGATCTCGCTCACCATGATCATGAGCAAGAAGTGGTGCGAGGAAAACCAGGCCACCAAGCCGGTGGATCGCCGCAAGGGCATCGAGAACACCGCCTCGTTCAAGGCCAACGGCACCGGCCCGTTCCGTGTGCGTGAGCGCCAGCCCAACGTGCGCACCGTGTTCACGCGCAACGGCACCTACTGGGGCAAGATCGACGGCAACGCGCAGGAGATCATCTTCACGCCCATCGCCAACCCGGCCACTCGCGTGGCCGCACTGGTCTCGGGTGAAGTCGACGTGATGGAGCCCGTGCCGGTGCAGGACATCGCCCGCATCAACGCCGCGCCCAACGCCCGCGTGATCACCGGCCCCGAGATGCGCACCATCTTCCTGGGCATGGACCAGAAGCGCGACGAGCTGCAGTACTCGAACATCAAGGGCAAGAACCCGTTCAAGGACAAGCGCGTTCGCCAGGCCTTCTACCAGGCCATCGACATCGTCGGCATCCAGAAGACCGTGATGCGCGGCGCCTCCAAGCCCACCGGCCTTCTGGTCGGCCCCGGCATCAACGGCTGGACCGCCGAGCAGGACAAGCGCTTGCCCTACGACGTCGAGGCCGCCAAGAAGCTGCTGACCGAAGCCGGCTATCCGAACGGCTTCGAAGTGTCGCTGAACTGCCCGAACGACCGCTACGTGAACGACGGCCAGATCTGCCAGAGCGTTGCCTCCAACCTCGCGAAGATCGGCGTCAAGATCAACCTCGTGGCTGAAACCAAGGGCACCTACTTCCCGAAGGTGCTGCGCCGCGACACCAGCTTCTACATGCTGGGCTGGACCCCGACCACCTACGACTCGCACAACGCGCTGAGCTCGCTCACCTCCTGCCCCGACGACAAGGGCACCGGCCAGTTCAACCTGGGTGCGTACTGCAACCCCAAGCTCGACGAGCTGACCAAGAAGATCCAGTCCGAGAGCGACAAGGCCAAGCGCAACGAGCTGATCAAGGAGGCGTTCAAGATGCACGCCGACGACATCGGCCACCTGCCGCTGCATCAGCAGTCGCTGGCCTGGGGCGTGAGCAAGAAGGTCGAGCTGGTGCAGCTGGCCGACAACTTCATGTACTTCAAGTGGATGAGCATCAAGCCGTGATCCCGCTGGCCACCCGCAAGGCGGCCTGACCATGGGCCCGCTTCTTGCGGGCCCATTCCTTTTGCCTCACGATGAAAAAAACACTCGCCCGTTGGCTCGACAGCGATGTCGGCTACAGCTTTCGCACATCGCCCGTGGCCATTGGCGCGGCGCTGATCGCGCTGGTCTGCGTGGTCTGCGCGGTGTTCGCCGGATGGGTGTCGCCGCACAACCCCTTCGACCTCGCCACCCTCGAGCTCAGCGACGCGCGCCTGCCGCCCGCATGGAGCGCCGAAGGTTCGGCCAAGTACCTGCTGGGCACCGATGACCAGGGCCGCGACATTCTCTCGGCCGTCATCTACGGCGCACGCATCTCGCTGATCGTCGGCCTGGTGTCGGTGGTGCTGTCGGTGGCGGTCGGCGTGGTGCTGGGCCTGCTCGCCGGCTTCTTCGGCGGCTGGCTCGACTCCTTCCTCATGCGCGTGTGCGACGTGATGCTGTCGTTTCCGCCCATCCTGGTGGCGCTGCTCATCGCCGGCGTCGGCCGCGCGCTCTTTCCCGGCGCGCACGAGTCGCTGGCCTTCGGCGTGCTGATCATTTCCATCTCGCTGACCGGCTGGGTGCAGTACGCGCGCACGGTGCGCGGCTCCACGCTGGTGGAGCGCAACAAGGAATATGTGCAGGCCGCGCGCGTCACCGGCGTGGCGCCTATGCGCATCATGCTGCGCCACGTGCTGCCCAACGTGATGGGGCCAGTGATGGTGCTGGCCACGATCCAGGTGGCCACGGCCATCATCACCGAGGCCACGCTGTCGTTCCTCGGCGTGGGCGTGCCGCCGACTTCGCCTTCGCTGGGCACGCTCATCAGCATCGGCAACCAGTACCTGTTCTCGGGCGAATGGTGGATCACGGTGTTTCCGGGCCTGATGCTGGTGCTGATCGCACTCAGCGTGAACCTGCTCGGCGACTGGCTGCGCGACGCGCTCAATCCGCGTCTGCGCTGAAGAGAAGAAAGATTAGGAGAACGCCACCATGACGCTGCTCCAGGTCAAAGACCTCGTCGTCGAATTTCCGCACCGCCGCGGCACGCTGCGCGCGCTCGACCGCATTTCATTCGACATCGCGCCCGGCGAAATCCTCGGCGTGGTGGGCGAATCGGGCGCCGGCAAGTCGCTCACGGGCGCGGCCATCATCGGCCTGCTCGAGCCGCCGGGCCGCGTGGCCGGCGGCGAGATCCTGCTGGAGGGCCAGCGCATCGACAACCTCGGCTTCGACGCGATGCGGCCCATTCGCGGCCGCAAGATCGGCGCGATCTTCCAGGACCCGCTGACTTCGCTGAACCCGCTCTACACCGTGGGCCGGCAGCTGATAGAAACCATTCGCGCCCACTTGCCCGTGACCGAGAGCGAAGCGCGCAAGCGCGCCATCGGCCTGCTGCAGGACACCGGCATTCCCGCCGCCGAGCAGCGCATCGACCACTTCCCGCACCAGTTCTCGGGTGGCATGCGGCAGCGCGTGGTGATCGCATTGGCGCTTGCGGCTGAGCCGAAGCTGATCGTGGCCGACGAGCCGACCACCGCGCTCGACGTGTCGATCCAGGCGCAGATCATTCAGCTGCTCAAGCAGGTCTGCAAAGACCGCGGCGCGGCGGTGATGCTGATCACGCACGACATGGGCGTGATCGCCGAAACCTGCGACCGCGTGGCCGTGATGTATGCCGGCCGCATTGCCGAGATCGGCCCGGTGCACGAAGTGATCCACCAGCCCGCGCATCCCTACACCTCCGGCCTGATGGCCTCGATTCCCGACATGACGAGCGACCGCGAGCGGCTCAACCAGATCGACGGTGCGATGCCGCGGCTCAACGCCATTCCCACCGGCTGTGCCTATAACCCGCGTTGCCCGCGCACCTTTGCGCGATGCCTCGTCGAGCGGCCCGAGCTCATGCATGCCGGCGCCACGCGCGCTGCCTGCTGGCTGCACGATGCGGCCGATCCGCATGCCGGCCAGGCCGAGATTGCGGCAAGGCATCACGACGCATTGGCGGCCGGCGAACGCGCCACGCCCGAAGCGGCCGAACCCATCGTGGAGGTGACGCGATGAGCGAACCGCTCGTGGTCGCGCACGACCTCGCTCGCACCTTCGACGTCTCGCCGCCCTGGCTCAACCGCGTACTCGAACGCAAGCCGCGCGTGCTGCTGCACGCGGTCGACGGCGTGAGCTTTTCCATCGAGCGCGGCAAGACGCTGGCGCTGGTAGGCGAGTCGGGCTGCGGCAAGAGCACCGTGGCGCGCCTGCTGGTGGGCCTCTACGCGCCCACGCGCGGCGGCCTGCAGTTCGACGGACAGGACGCGCACGCCGCGTTCAAGACCCCCGAGGGCCGCAAGCTGCGCCGCCGCATCCAGATGATCTTCCAGGACCCCTACGCGAGCCTGAACCCGCGCTGGATCGTGGAAGAAATCATCGGCGAGCCGCTGCGCGAGCACGACATCCTGAGCGACAAGGCCGCGCTGCGCGAGCGCGTGGGCGAACTGCTCAAGTCGGTCGGCCTCTCGCCGCTGGACATGAGCAAGTACCCGCACCAGTTCTCGGGCGGCCAGCGCCAGCGCATCTCGATTGCGCGCGCGCTCGCCACGCAGCCCGAGTTCCTGGTGTGCGACGAGCCTACCTCGGCGCTCGACGTGAGCGTGCAGGCGCAGGTGCTCAACATCATGAAGGACCTGCAGCGCGAGCAGGGCCTGACCTATCTCTTCATCTCGCACAACCTCGCCGTGGTGCGCCATGTGGCCGACCAGGTCGGCGTGATGTACCTGGGCCGGCTGGTCGAGGTGGCCGACAAGCAGAAGCTGTTCTCGGCGCCGCAGCATCCATACACCCGCATGCTGCTCGATGCCATTCCGCAGATGAAGCACACGGGGCGCCAGCGCACGCCGGTGCAGGGCGAAGTGCCGAACCCGCTGAACCCGCCCACGGGCTGCGCCTTTCACCCGCGCTGCCCGCATGCGAATGCGCGCTGTTCTTCCGAGCGCCCGAAGCTGCTGAGCATCAAGGGCGTGCAAGTCGCTTGCCATGCGGCCGAGGAGGGCCGCATCTAGCACGGCCGCTTAATCCGGGTCGGCGCCGCGTGTTCGGCTTCAGGTCTATAACTCCTTGGTGCTTTCGTAAAAATCACACCAAGGAGAACAGCACATGTGGGCCTTGCTCTTGTTGCCCTTCATCGGGCTTCTGTGGCTGCCGTTCTACAACAGCCCCTTGCCGGAGCTGTTCGGCTTTCCCTTCTTCTACTGGTACCAGCTGCTGTGGGTGCCGATCACCGCGCTGCTGATCTGGATCGTCTACCGCAGCGGGTATGAAGAGGGAGACGAATGATGGACGGCCAGATCAACTGGACCGCGCTGTCGGTCTTCGTCTTCTTCTTCGTGCTGGTCACGGTGATGGGCTTCTGGGCCTCGCGCTGGCAGAGCGGCGGCGCCAAGGGCAAGGGCGCGCACCTCGACGAGTGGGGCCTGGGCGGCCGCAACTTCGGCACCTGGATCACCTGGTTCCTGGTGGGCGGCGACTTCTACACCGCCTACACCGTGATCGCCGTGCCCGCGCTGGTGTACGCCGTGGGTGCCTACGGCTTCTTCGCGCTGCCGTACACCATCCTCGTGTACCCGATCGTCTTCATCATCATGCCGAAGCTCTGGCATGCCGCGCACAAGGCCGGGCACGTGACTGCCGCCGACGTGGTGTACGGGCGCTACGGCTCGCGCGCGCTGGAGCTGGCCATTGCCGTGACCGGCGTGGTCGCGACCATGCCCTACATCGCGCTGCAACTGGTCGGCATGGAGGTGGTCATCAAGGCGCTGGGGCTCACGGGCGAGCTGCCGCTGGCGGCGGCCTTCGTGATCCTGGCGCTCTACACCTACTCGGCGGGGCTGCGCGCACCGGCGCTCATCGCGTTCGTGAAGGACCTGATGATCTACATCGTGGTGCTGGTGGCCGTGGTGCTGGTGCCCATGAAGCTCGGCGGCTACGGCAGCGTGTTCCACGCGGCGGGCGATGCCTTCGCGGCCAAGGGCGGCGCGACGGGGCTCACGCTCAAGCCGGCGCAGTACCTGCCGTACGCGAGCCTGGCGCTGGGCTCGGCGCTTGCGGCCTTCATGTACCCGCACACGCTCACCGGCATCTTCGCGGCCAAGAGCGCCAACACCATCCGCAAGAATGCCGTCTTCCTGCCGGCGTACACGGTGCTGCTGGGGCTCATCGCGCTGCTGGGCTACATGGCCTATGCAGCCCATCTCACGGTGAAGAGCAACAACGACGTGGTGCCGGCGCTCTTCAATGCGCTGTTCCCGTCGTGGTTCGCGGGCTTCGCGTTCGCGGCCATTGCCATCGGCGCGCTGGTGCCGGCGGCGGTGATGTCGATCGGTGCGGCCAACCTGTTCACGCGCAACTTCTGGAAAGCCTACGTGCGGCCCGACGTCACGCCGGCGGGCGAGGCCAAGGTCGCGAAGATCGTGTCGCTGGTGGTCAAGCTGGGGGCGCTGGTGTTCATCCTGTTCCTGCCCACGCAGTTCGCGCTCGACCTGCAATTGCTGGGCGGCCTGTGGATCCTGCAGACCTTCCCGGCGGTGGTGTTCGGCCTGTTCTTCGGCTGGTTCCGCGCACCGGCGCTGCTGGCGGGCTGGGCTGTGGGGCTGCTCGGCGGCAGCTGGCTGGCGTTCTCGGACGGCATCAAGCCGGTGCACACCTTCGTGATCGGCGATGGCAGCTACACGCTATACACCGGGCTGGCGGCGCTGGTGCTCAACATCGTGGTCGCGGTGGTGGTGCAACTCGTGGTCAAGGGAGCGCCGCTGCGCGAGGCGCCTGTGCTCGCGAGTAAGTAGGGCGGAACCATCGATCTTCGAAAAAGTGTGCGCAAAGGCACCGCCTTGCGCCGGAAACTGTTGCAGAGTGCCGCCATGCCAATGACGACAACGCTTGCAACCTCCGAACTGGGCCGCCGTGGCTTCCTGATGGGCACTGCCCTTGGCGCGACTGCGGTGCTGGCCTCGCTGGCCTGCAGCGTGCAAGCCGCCAGCGCAGCGCCTTCGCGCCGCATGCCGGTCGTCTTCATCGGCCACGGCTCGCCGATGAACGCCATCAGCGACAACGCCTTCACGCGCCGGCTCTCGGCATGGGGCCGCGAGCTGCCCCGGCCCTCGGCCATCCTCAGCGTGTCGGCGCACTGGCTCAGCCGCGGCGCCACCGGTGTCGGCATGCAGGCGAAGCCGAAGACGATCCACGACTTCGGCGGCTTCCCGCAGGCGCTGTTCGACATCGAATACCCGGCGCCGGGTCACCCCGCGCTTGCCCAGGAGACCGTCGGCGTGGTGAAGCAGACGCCGGTGATCGCCACCGAGCAATGGGGCCTCGACCACGGCACGTGGTCGGTGCTGAAGCACCTGTACCCCAAGGCCGACATTCCCGTGTTCCAGCTCAGCATCGACTACGACAAGCCGGCCGCCTTCCACTATGCGGTGGGCCGTGACCTCGCCGCGCTGCGCGACAAGGGCGTGCTGGTGATGGGCAGCGGCAACGTGGTGCACAACCTGCGCGCCACCGACCGCGGAACGCCCGACGGGCCCAGCGCAAGCCGGCCATGGGCACAGTCGTTCGACGATGCGGTGAAGTCTGCACTTGCGGGCCGTGACGACCGAGCACTGGTCGACTACGCGAAGCTGGAAGGCGCATCGACCGCCGTGGCGATGCCCGATCACTACTACCCGTTTCTCTACGCCCTCGGCGCCGCCGGGAGCGGCGAGCGCGCGAAGACGATCTACGAGGGATTCCAGTCGGGCACGCTCAGCATGCGTTGCCTGCAGTTCGGCTGAGCGCGACCGAAGCGGGCGTTACTGCTCTTCGCCCCAGGCGAAGCCGTCGCGCGCAATCATCGCGCTGGACGCGCTCGGGCCCCAGGTGCCAGCCGCATAGGGGCGCGGGCCGCCGTCCGATTCCCAGCTGTCGATCAGCGGCTCGACCCAGCGCCATGCTTCTTCCTGCTCGTCGCTGCGCACGAACAGGTTCAGGCGGCCGTCGATCACGTCGAGCAGCAGGCGCTCGTAGGCGCCCACGCGTTCGGCGCCGAAGCGCTTGTCGAAGTCGAGGTCGAGCTGCACCGGCGCCAGCTGCGCGGCCGCGCTCTGGTTGCCGTTGGTGCGCTGCCGGTTGTCCTGCGCCTGCGCGAGCATGTGAAGCTCCAGCCCGTCCTTGGGCTGCAGGTTGATCACCAGCTTGTTGACGTTGCCCGCCGGTGCCCGGTAGATGGCATGCGGCGTGGGCCTGAAGTTGACCTCGATGCGCGCGTCGCGCGAAGCCAGCCGCTTGCCGGTGCGGATGTAGAAGGGCACGCCGGCCCAGCGCCAGTTGGCGATTTCGGTGCGCAGCGCCACGAAGGTCTCGGTGCGGCTGTCCGGGTTCACGCCCGGCTCGTCGCGGTAGCCCTGCACCCGCTCGCCGTAGGCCGTGCCGGCCGTGTACTGGCCGCGCACCGTGTGCAGGCCCAGGCTCTCGGGCGTCCAGGGCTTGAGGGCGCGCAGCACCTTGAGCTTTTCGTCGCGGATGGCGTCGGCGTGCGAGTTGATCGGCGGCTCCATGGCCACGGCGCACAGCAACTGCAGCGCGTGGTTCTGCACCATGTCGCGCAGTGCGCCGGTCTGGTCGTAGAACGCGCCGCGCTTTTCCACGCCCAGGTCTTCGGCAATGGTGATCTGGATGTTAGAGATGTGCTCGCGGCGCCAGATGGGCTCGAACAGCGCATTGCCGAAGCGCATGGCGAACAGGTTCTGCACCGAAGGCTTGCCGAGGTAGTGGTCGATGCGAAAGACCTGCTTTTCTTCGAGCACCTTGCCAACGGCGGAGTTGATGGCGCGGTTGGAAGCCAGGTCGTGGCCCAGCGGTTTCTCCAGCACGATGCGGGTCCTGGAGCCGTTGAGCCCGGCCGCCGCGATCTGCTCGACCACCTGGGTGAAGAGCGCGGGCGCCGTGGCCACGTACATCACCACCGTCTTGGCGTCGCGCTGGTTGAGCAGGCTCGCCAGGCGGGCATAGTCGTCGGGCTTCGAGAGGTCCATGCGCAGGTAGTGCAGCATGGAGGCGAACTTCTCGAACTCCTCCGGTGAAGGCCGCTTGGCGCCTTCGACCGCCTTGAAGCGCGACTGGATCAGCTCCCGGTACTGGTCGTCCGACAGGTCGTCCCGCGCCACGCCGACGATGCGGCCGTCAGGTGGCAGACTGCCGTGCCGGAATGCCTGGAACAGCGCGGGCATCAGCTTGCGCCACGCGAGATCGCCAGTACCGCCGAACAGAACGAGATCGAAGCTCATGAGAAAACTTTCCTTTGTCTGAGTGCCGAGGCAGGCTGCATGCGTCGCTGATGCGACATGCGCCAGTCGCGATGGTACTTGTACCGATTCGAGAGACCTGTACTAAAGCTACGCTGCCCCATGGCCGCGAGGCCTTTTTTTATTGCACAGAGGTGGAGGGACCCAATGAAGAGCAAGATTCTCACCGCAGCCGTGCTGCTCGGCCTGTCGGCCGCCGCGTCGGCCCAGACCGTCAACGTGATCTGCTCGGTCCAGGCCGAGTGGTGCAACGTGATTTCCACCGTCTATGCCCGAACCACCGGCGTGCGCATCAACATGGCGCTCAAGGGCTCGGGCGAGGCGCTGGCCCAGCTGATTGCCGAGAAGGACAACCCCAAGACCGACATCTGGTTCGGCGGCACCGGCGATCCGCACCTGCAGGCGGCCGAGCAGGGTCTCACGCTCGAATACAAGTCGCCCACGCTGTCGCAGCTGCACCCCTGGGCCCAGCAGCAAGCCAAGCAGTCGGGCTACAAGACGGTCGGCATCTATTCGGGCCCGCTGGGCTTCGGCTACAACCCCGAGCTGCTGGCCAAGAAGAAGCTGCCAGTGCCCAAGACCTGGGCCGACCTGCTCAAGCCCGAATACAAGGGCGACATCCAGGTGGCCAACCCCGCATCGAGCGGCACGGCCTACACCATGATCGCCACGCTGGTTCAGATGATGGGCGAGGACAAGGCCTTCGACTACCTCAAGGCGCTGCACAAGAACGTGGGCCAGTACACCCGCTCGGGTACCGGCCCGATCAAGGCGGTGGCACGCGGCGAAACCGCGATCTCCATCAGCTTCGTGCACGACGGCCCTGGAGAGAAGATGCAGGGCTTTCCGGTCGAGACCATCACGCCGAGTGATGGCACGGGCGCCGAGATCGGCTCCATGAGCATCATCAAGGGCGCGCGCAACCTCGATGCCGCCAAGAAGTTCTACGAATGGGCACTGACGCCCGCCGCGCAGGAGCTGGGCGCTGCCAACAAGCAGTTCCAGCTGCCGAGCAACATCAACGCCAAGCTCGACCCGCGCATCCCGGACTTCAAGAAGATCAAGTTCATCAACTACGACTACGCCAAGTACGGTGCCAGCGCCGAGCGCCGCCGCCTGATTGCGCGCTGGGAAAAAGACGTCAATTCGCTGCCGCGCTAAGTGGAAGCGCGTTCAGTCGCTGAAGGCGCGCCGGTCAATCCGGCGTCGCTGGCTGCCATCCGGCGCTCGCGGCGCTGGATCTGGGCGTGGGTCGCGCTGGGCTTTGCGGCGTACCTGCTGCTGCCCTGGTATGCGATCCAGGATGCCACCTGGTACGAGGCCGTTCCGCAGGTCTTCGGTCAGGCGGAGGGTGCCAACGGCCTCATGCAGGCGGCTACGCGGGGCCGCAGCTGGCTCTTCATCGGCCTTGCGGGGCTTGTGATGTGCGCCGTAGGCGCGTGGCTGCCAGCAGGCCGTGCGCAGGGGCGCTGGCTGCTGGCGGGCGGCGCGATCGGTGCCATCGGGCTTGCCGTCACGGGCTTTGCCATCGGCGCGCGGGGCTGGAGCTTTGCGGCGCTCAACGCGCAGTTCGGCGAGCTGGCCATCAACCAGTTCGGCATCGGCGCGGGCGGCTTCGTGGCGCTCACCGCGCTGGTGCTGCTGGCGGCCTTCGGCATTGCGCGGCTGGGCCTCTTCAAGGGCGACCTGTTCGTGTCTGCCGCGGTCATCGGCTGCGGCGTGCTGATGGCGCTGTTCATTGCCTATCCGGTGAGCAAGGCGTTGTCCGGTGCGTTCTTCAATGAGGACGGGCAGTGGTCGATCACCGCGTTCGTCGCACGCGTGTTCACCGAGCGCATCTGGGGCCTTGGCTGCCTCTCCGGCGGCGTGCGCTGCGGCGTGGCGTGGAACACGCTGGTGCTGGCCTTGCTCACGGCGGCCGGCACCACCTTCCTCGGCACGCTGATGGCGCTGATGGCCGAGCGCGGCAGCAAGCGCGGGCAGGGCGCGCTGCGGGTGCTGGCGCTGCTGCCGATCATCACGCCGCCCTTCGTGGTGGGCCTCGGGCTCATCTTGCTGTTCGGCCGCGCCGGCATCGTCAACCAGGTGCTGGAGAACGTGTTCGGCATCGAGCCCACGCGCTGGTTCTACGGCATGCCGGGTGTGCTGGTGGCGCAGCTGTTCGCGTTCACGCCCATTGCCTTCATGATCATGCGCGGCGTGGTGCAGGGCATTGCGCCCAGCCTCGAGGAAGCCGCGCAGATGCTGCGCGCCGACCGCCGCCGCACCTTCTTCACCATCACGCTGCCGCTCTTGAAGCCGGGGCTGGCCAACGCCTTCCTGGTGGGCTTCATCGAGAGCATTGCCGACTTCGGCAACCCGGTGGTGGTGGGCGGGCAGTTCTCGGTGCTGTCGACCGACATCTTCTTTGCCATCGTCGGCGCGCAGTACGACCAGGGCCGTGCGGCCTCGCTGGCCTGGGTGCTCACGCTGTTCGCGCTCGGCGTGTTCGCGCTGCAGCGCGGCGTGCTGGGCAAGCAGAACTACACCACCGTGAGCGGCAAGGGCGACGCCGGCATCGCGATGGCGCTGCCTGACGGCGTGCGCCGCACCATCTACTGCATCGCCTTGCCTTGGATCGCGTTCACCGCCGTGGTGTACCTGTTCGCCTTCGCGGGCGGCTTCGTGCAGACCTGGGGACGCGATTACAGCTTCACGCTGAACCACTTCAAGAGTGCCTTTGCGCTCGAGTGGGGGCAGTTCGGGCTGGTGTGGGCCGGCACCGCGTGGAACTCGCTGATCACCACGCTCAAGCTGGCGGGCATCTCGGCGCCCATTACCGCGGCGCTGGGCCTGCTGATTGCATGGCTGCTGGCGCGCAACGAGTTCAGGGGGCAGGGGCTGTTCGAGTTCGGCGCGCTGCTGGCCTTTGCGATTCCGGGCACGGTGCTGGGCGTGAGCTACATCCTGGCTTTCAACGTGCCGCCTTTCGAGCTCACGGGCACGGGGCTCATCATCGTGCTGTGCTTCATGTTCCGGAACCTGCCGGTGGGCGTGCGGGCCGGCACGGCGGCCTTCAAGCAGCTCGACCGCTCGCTCGACGAGGCTTCGCTGATGCTGCGCGCCTCGACCTCGCAGACGCTCTTCAAGGTGGTGCTGCCGCTGCTCAAGCCCGCGCTGGTGGCCGCGCTGGTCTACAGCTTCGTGCGCGCCATGACGACGGTGAGCGCGGTGATCTTCCTGGTCACGGCGGAGAACGAACTGGCCACCACCTACATCATCGGCCGCGTCGGCAACGGCGACTACGGCATCGCGCTGGCGTACTGCACGGTGCTCATGATCCTGATGTCGCTGGCCATTGCGCTGGTGCAGTGGGCGGTTGGGGAGCGCAAGCTGGGGCGGCGCAAGGCGGGTGTGCCGGTCGTGCCCGCGCCCGTGCATTGAAACGAGAGAAGAATCCATGAGCAACGGCATCGAATTCCGCAACGTCACCAAGCGCTACGGCGCCGACAAGAACGCGCCGCTGGCCGTCAAGGGCATCAGCTTCGAAGTGCCGGTGGGCACGCTCACCACCATCCTCGGGCCCTCGGGCTGCGGCAAGACGACCACGCTGCGGATGATCGCGGGGCTCGAATCGCCGACCTCGGGCTCGATCTTCATGGGCGGGCGAGACGTCACCACGCTCGGCCCGGCCGAGCGCAACGTCAGCATGATGTTCCAGAGCTACGCGCTGTTCCCGCACATGAACGTGATCGAGAACGTGAGCTACGGCCTGCGCATGAGCGGTGTGAAGAAAGACGAGGCCACGTCGCGGGCGCGCGAGGCGCTGCGGGGCGTGGGGCTGGTCGGCTTCGACGAGCGCCTGCCCAGCGAGCTTTCGGGCGGCCAGCAGCAGCGCGTGGCGCTGGCGCGTGCGCTGGTGCTCGAACCGGCGGTGCTGCTGTTCGACGAGCCGCTGTCGAACCTCGATGCCCGGCTGCGCCGCGAGATGCGCGAGGAAATCCGCTCGCTGCAGCAGCGGCTGAAGCTCACGGTGGCCTACGTCACGCACGACCAGAGCGAGGCGCTGGCCGTGAGCGACCAGATCATCGTGATGGACCACGGCGTGATCGCCCAGCGCGGCACGCCCGAGCAACTCTACGGGCGGCCCGAGAGCGAGTTCGTCGCCGGCTTCATGGGCGAGGCGATGGTGTTTCCCGCCACGGCGCAAGCCGACGGCAGCGTGGCGCTCGGCCCGCTGCGCCTGCAGCCGCGCTATGCGGTGGCGCCCGGCACGGTGAAGGTGGCGGTGCGGCCCGAAGCCTGGCAGATCGGCGCCAGCGGCGCGGCGGACGGCCTTCCGGCCACGCTGCGCAAGGCCGCCTACCTCGGCAGCTTCTACGAATACGGCTTCGACACCACCCTGGGGCCGGTCTTCGTGGTGTCGACCGACCTGTCTTGCCCGCTGACTGCCGGCGCGCAGGCCACGCTGTCCCTGGGAGCCCATGGCGTGAGCGTGGTGCCCGGCGCATGAAACAATGGCGCCATGAACGTGGTTTTCGACTTGGGCGCCGTGCTGTTCGCATGGGAGCCCACACGGCTGGTACAGGCCCATCTCTCCCAACACGCGCCCACTGAAGCCGCCGCGGCAGCCCTGGGCAGGGCGCTTTTCCATCACGACGACTGGACGGGTTTCGATTGCGGCACCCGCACGCTGGACGACGCCATCGCCCGCATGACGGCGCGGCTTTCGCTGCCGGCCGAGCCGCTGCACACCATGCTCGAAGGGCTGGGCGAGCGGCTGGAGCCCATCGGCGTCACGGTCGACATGCTCGAACAGCTGATCGCCCACCGCGAAGCCGGCCAGCCGCTGCGCCTGTACTACCTGTCGAACATGCCCGCGCCGTACGCCCGCGCCATCGAGCGCAAGCACGCCTTCATGCAGCGCTTCGACGGCGGCGTGTTCTCGGGGGACGTGAAGTTCCTCAAGCCCGAACGCGAGATCTACGAAGTGCTGGCGATGCGCTACCGCCTCGATCCGGCACAGACCGTGTTCATCGACGATTCGGCCGCCAACGTGGAGGCGGCGCGCGCCTTCGGCTGGCACGCCATTCATTGCACCGCGCCGGCCGTGCTGCCGTCGCAGCTGCAGCGCTACCTGCCGGTGAGCACGACCTTGTCGGTGTCGAACCCCAGGCTGCGGGCGTAGTCCAGTTCCGCGCGCAGCACGGCCTCGTCGAGGCGTGGCGCGCGCGACAGCACCCACAGGTATTGGCGGTCGGGCGTGCCGACCAGCGAAACCTGATAGTCGCGGTCGAGCTTCAGGATCCAGTAGTCGCCCCAGACCATCGGCAGCCAGCCGAGCCACGCTGGCGCAAATCGCACCTGGAGGCGGCCTGCGCCAGGCTGGCCTGCCACCGGCACCACGCGGGCAGCGCCGACGGCCTCGTCGAAGTTGCCGTCTTCCCGCACGCAGCGATTGAGCACCTGCACGGCGCCCCCAGGCTGCGGGGTGTATTCGGCGACCACGGGGCCGGCGCATTGTTTCTGGAAGCGGTTCGGCAGGCGGGCCTGCTCGTGCCAGATGCCCGCATAGCGCTGCAGATCGACCGGCGCCACCACCTGCAGCGGCGCGCGCATCAGCGGTGCGCCGTCAGCCGGTCCGGCCGGCCGGGCGCGAGCGGTGCGCGCCGCGTCCATGGCGAACCAGGTGGCCACGCCGCCCACGACGAAGGCCGTGGCCATTGCGCCGATCGCATTGCTGGTGCGGCGGTCGTCGAAAGGCCGGACGGTGGTGGCGTCGGCGCGCGTGCGAGGGGTCATGAGGCACTCCTGAGGGATGAAGACATTCGGCGTAAAACTCAGGCTAGCCAAGGGCAGGGCACGCGCCCGTCAGCCACGGACCACAGGCGGTGTAGGGCGGGGAGGCCGGAGAGCGGAGACAACCACACGGGCATCAGGCCGATGGAGCCGCGTGAAAACCCGTGCTACGGTGCGCATGAAAACATCGGCCGACGCGCAACTGCGTGCAGGACTTGTCACAACCCGCACTGGATAATGATTTCATGAACCAACTCGATGCCCTCCGCCAATGGACCACCGTCGTCGCCGACACCGGTGACTTCAAGCAGCTCAGCGTTTCCAAGCCACAGGACGCGACCACCAATCCCTCGCTGATCCTCAAGGCCGTGCAGAAGCCCGAATACCGGCCGCTGCTCGACGAGACAGTGAAGAAGCACGCGGGCAAGCCGCTCGACGAGGTCATCGACCGCCTGCTGGTGCGCTTCGGCACCGAAATCCTCTCGATCATCCCGGGCCGCGTGTCGACCGAAGTCGATGCCCGCCTGTCCTTCGACACGGCCGCGACCATTGCGCGCGGCGAGCGCATCGTGGCGCTCTACAAGGCCGAAGGCATCGACACCGAAAAACGCCTGCTCATCAAGGTGGCCTCCACCTGGGAAGGCATCGAGGCGGCGCGCGCCCTGGAGCAGAAGGGCATTCGCACCAACCTCACGCTGCTGTTCTCGTTCGCGCAGGCCGTGGCCTGCGGCGCTGCGGGCGTGCAGCTCATCTCGCCCTTCGTGGGCCGCATCTACGACTGGTACAAGAAGTCCGCCGGCGCCAAGTGGGACGAGGCTGCGAGCGCCGGCGCGAACGACCCCGGCGTGAAGTCGGTGCGCGAAATCTTCAACTACTACAAGCAGCACGGCATCAAGACCGAAGTCATGGGCGCGAGCTTCCGCAATGTGGGACAGATCCAGGCGCTCGCCGGCTGCGACCTGCTGACCATCAGCCCCGAGCTGCTGGCCGAGCTGGCCGCCAGCAACGAGCCGCTGCAGCACGCGCTCGACGCCAAGGCTGCAACTGGCGGCGACGTCGCCAAGGTCAGCTACGACGAGGCGGGCTTCCGCTTTGCCCTGAACGAAGACGCCATGGCCACCGAGAAGCTCGCCGAAGGCATCCGCGCCTTCGCGGCCGACGCCGTGAAGCTCGAAAAGCTCATGCAGGAAAGCGGCAAGTAAACATGGCCATGACCCTTCGCTGCGATCGCGCGCCGGCCTGGGCGCAGTTGCAGTCCGCTTTCGAAACCGCAGGCCGCCAGTTCGACGTGCGCCATGCCTTCGTGGACGACGCGGGCCGCTTCGCACGCTTCAGCCAGGAGGCGCCGTACGTCTTCGCCGACCTGTCGAAGAACCTGATCGACGCGCGCACCGAAGAGCTGCTGCTCGAGCTGGCCCGCGAGTGCGGCCTCGAGGCTCACCGCGACGCCATGTTCGCCGGCGAGCACATCAACAATACCGAAGACCGCGCCGTGCTGCACACGCTGCTGCGCGCGCCGGCCGATGCGCAGACCGGCCCGAAGACCGCGCACGAGCTGCGCGAAGTGCACGCCACGCTCGACGCGATGCTGGCCTATGCCGAGAAGGTGCGCGCCGACCACACGATCACCGACGTGGTCAACATCGGTATCGGCGGCTCCGACCTCGGCCCGCAGATGGCGGTGCTGGCGCTGGCCGAGTTCGCCGCGCCGGGCAAGCGCTTTCACTTCGTCTCGAACGTCGACGGCCATGAGCTGGCGGGCGTGCTGCAGGGCCTCGCGCCCGAGCACACGCTGTTCCTCATTGCCTCGAAGACCTTCACCACGGCCGAGACGATGACCAATGCGCTTTCTGCCAAGCGCTGGTACGAGCAATCGGGCGGCACCGACATCGCGGGCCACTTCGCGGCGCTCACCACCAATGTGGAAGCGGCGAAGAAGTTCGGCATCGACACCACCTTCGGCTTCTGGGACTGGGTGGGCGGCCGCTATTCGCTGTGGTCGGCCATCGGCCTGCCGATTGCGCTGGCCATCGGCGCCGACGGCTTCCGCCGGCTGCTGGCGGGCGCGCATGCAATGGACGAGCACTTCCGCACGGCACCGCTCGCGCAGAACCTTCCGGTGCGGCTGGGCCTGCTCGACGTCTGGTATCGCAACTTCCACAAGTTCACGAGCCGCAGCATCGCGCCGTACCACAGCGCACTGAAGCGTGTGCCGGCCTACCTGCAGCAGCTCGAGATGGAAAGCAACGGCAAGCAGGTCGATGCCAGCGGCAAGCCGGTGGCCTTCGGCACTTCGCCTGTGCTGTGGGGCGAGCCCGGCACCAACGGGCAGCACGCCTACTTCCAGATGCTGCACCAGGGCACAGACGTGATCCCGCTCGAGTTCGTGGCGGTGCGCGATGCCTCGCACGACCTCGAAGGCCATCACCCCAAGCTGCTGGCCAATGCGCTCGCGCAGGCGCAGGCGCTGATGGTGGGCAAGCTCGACGAGGGCGGCCACAAGAACTTTCCGGGCAACCGGCCGAGCACCTTCTTCGTGTTCGAAAAGCTCACGCCCGAATCGCTGGGTGCCTTCCTCGCGATGTACGAGCACCGCGTGTTCACCAGCGGTGCGCTGTGGGGTATCAACAGTTTCGACCAGTGGGGCGTGGAGCTCGGCAAGGTGCTCGCAAAGGACATCGAACCGCGCCTCGCATCGGGCGACGTCATGGGGCTCGATGCATCGACCGCGGGCCTGCTGAAGCGGCTGGGCAGCTGAATCGGGCCGCTGGCAAGCCAATTCATAACCCGTTTGTTTGCAGGCCGGCTATCGCTTCTAGCCGAGTTTGCCGTTGAAAGACGCATCTATATGATGGCCCGGGGAAATTTCCCTGGGACCAATCAAGAGGAGTCGATCAATGAATTTTCAAACAGCGGTCAAGACCTGTCTGAACAAGTACGTGGATTTCAGCGGGCGCGCCTCGCGCTCGGAGTTCTGGTGGTTCGTACTTGGACAGCTGGTCATTCTCATCGTGGCAAGCCTGATCCATCGGTTCGTGTACGGCATCGCGGCTCTGGCCCTGCTGCTGCCCGCGCTGGCCGTGGGAGCGCGCCGCCTGCACGACATCGGCAAGAGCGGCTGGTTTCTGCTGCTGGCGCTCATCCCGCTCGTCAACCTCGTGCTGATCTATTTCTACTTGCAGCCGACGCAACCCGAGTCGAACAGCTACGGCGAACCACCGACCGCCTGAGTTTTTTTAAAAAAGGCCGCGCAAGCGGCCCTTTTTGTTTGGTCTGACCCGTCCTGACCTGGGTTGACACCTTTTCCCTCAGAAAAGGCGAGTCAATGGAATCAGGCATCAAACGCACGCAGCGGGACTACACGCTGGCTTTTAAGCTGTCGGTGGTCGATCAGGTAGAAAAAGGCGAGCTGACCTACAAGCAGGCGCAAGAGCGCTACGGCATCCAAGGGCGCTCGACCGTTCTGGTGTGGCTGCGCAAGCATGGTCGCCAGAGCTGGGGTTCGGCATCATCTCGGCTTCCCATGCCCATAACAACCAAAAAATCCTCCCCCGCGCCTGCGGCGCCGCTGACCCCTGAGCAGCAGATCAAGGCCTTGGAAGTCCAGCTTCGAGAGGCGAACGAGAAGGCCCGGTTGTTCGAGGCGGTGATCGATGTCCTGAAGAAGGACTACGGGGTGCGTGTCGTAAAAAAGCCTTTGGGCAAGTCCTCTCGCAAAAGCTCCTCCCGGGGCTGAGCGTTGCGAGGGCTTGCCGTTATTGGGGCATCAGCCGCCAGGCCTACTACCAGCAACTACATCGCCAGCAGGAGCGCCATGCGCGCTGCGAGACGGTGATTCAGCTCGTGCGTGGCGTGCGCCTGCGCCAACCCCGGCTGGGCGCTCGCAAGCTGCACCACCTGCTCAAGGAGCCGCTGCAGCAGGCGCACGCGAGCCTGGGGCGCGACGCGCTGCTGGACGTGCTGCGCCAGGCTCACATGCTGGTTCAGCCCAGGCGGGCGTACCACAAGACCACCGACAGCCACCACCGGTTCCGCCGCCATCCCAACCTGCTCAAGGACGGACCGAGTCAGGTGCGCCCCACCGGCAGCGAGCAGGTATGGGTGGCGGACATCACGTACCTGCCCACCGATCGGGGGTTCGTGTACCTGAGCCTGGTGACGGATGCGTGGTCACGCAAGATCGTGGGCACATCATGTGCACGACAGCCTGCACACCAGGCAGGTCAGCCGGGCGCTGACGATGGCGCTCAAGAGCCGGCAAACCTGCCAGATGCTGGTGCACCATTCCGACAGGGGCATCCAGTACTGCTCCAACGACTATCAGCAGATTCACCGGCGCCACGGCATCGCCTGCTCGATGACGGACGGCTACGACTGCTACCAGAACGCGCTGGCCGAGCGCGTCAACGGGATCTTGAAGATGGAGTTCCTGCTGCACCGGCCTGCCGATCTGGCCCAGGCCAGCCGGATGGTTCAGCAGGCCGTGCAGATCTACAACCAGGAGCGACCGCATCAATCCCTAAAATTGAAAACGCCCGATGAGGTCCATCGGGCGTCTCTGGCCGGCTTGAACAGGCCGGCTCTGTGTCCCTCATAGGTGTCAACCTATGGCAGGACGGGTCAGTCCTGCCGAGAGACTCACGCAGTTACTGCCTGTGCGGCCGTGCGCGCCGGCGCGCCGCTCGCCATGCGCACGCACAGGTCGAAGGCCTGCTGCAGCCCCTCGATCTTCGCAATGCCCTGGCCCGCGATGTCGAAGGCGCTGCCGCTGGCCGACGTGGCCACCGGCACCGGCAGGCCACCGTGCAGCGTCACGCCCTGCTCGAAGCCCATGAGCTTCATCGCGATCTGGCCCTGGTCGTGGTACATCGACACCACCGCATCGACATCACCGCGCCGTGCGCCGATGAACACCGTGTCGGGCGAGAACGGGCCGCGCGCATCGAAGCCTTCGGCGCGCAGCTGTTCGACGGCGGGCGCGATGATCTCGATTTCTTCCATGCCGATGGAGCCCCCGTCGCCCGCGTGCGGGTTGAGCCCCGTCACCGCGATGCGCGGATGCGCCACGCCCGCGCGGCGCAGTGCCGACGAGATGATCTTCACGGCGTCGCTCACGCCTTGCACGGTGATGTGGCTCGCCACGTCCTTCAGCGGAATGTGCGATGTCACGCGCGAGGTCCAGAGCGATCCTGTGAGGTTGAACTCGCAGACGAAGCCCGCCACCGCAAAGCGCTCCTGCATGTAGCGCAGTTCGTCTTCATGCACGAGGCCGCCCAGGCGCAGCGAATGCTTGTTGAGCGGCGCAAAGAGAATGCCTTCGGCCTGCCCGCGCCGCACCGCCAGCGTGGCCAGCTCCAGCGCCTCGAGCGAGGCCCGGCCCGACTGTTCATTCGACTCTCCCATCACCGGCTCAAGGCCCTCCATCCAGTCGCGCGTGAGCAGGCTGGGGCGGCCGTCTTCGAAGCGCAGCGTGTCGAGGTTCTCGACCTGCAGCGGGTTCAGCTTCACGCCCGCCGCGCGCTCGCCGGCGGCCAGCACGATCGGGTCGGCAATCAGCAGCACGCGCGCAGCGTCCAGGTTGCGCTGGCGCGCCAGCAGCTTCACGGCCATTTCAGGGCCGACGCCGCTGGGGTCGCCCAGCAGCACGACGATGCGGGGTTTGGCGGAGATCACGCTCGAGGTCTTGGTAGTGGTGGACATGGTGTGGCTCGGATGCAAGTTGAATGAAAAGGGAGCGGGCCGGCTCATTCGGCCTTGATGTTGGCGTCGCGCACGAGCTGGCCGTAGTGGTCGAACTCCTGCCTGTTCATTGCCGCGAAGGGCTCGCCGGTGAGCGCGCCGGGCTCGCCGCCCAGGGCCTTGATGCGCGTCTGCACGTCGGCCAGCTTCAGCGTTCGCGTGAGCTCGGCGCTCAGCCGCTCGACCGCGGGACGCGGCGTGCCGGCCGTGACGTAGAGGCCGTACCAGGTGGACACGTCGGCGCCCTTGATGCCCTGCTCGGCCAGCGTGGGCACGTCGGGCAGCTCGGGCGAGCGCTGCGGTGCGCTCACGGCCAATGCGCGGAACTTGCCGGCCTTGATCTGGCCCATGGCCGAGGAGGTGCTGTCGAACATCATGTCGACCTCGCCCGCGATGATGTCGATGTGCGCCTGCGAGCTGCCCTTGTAGGGCACGTGGATCGACTTCATGCCGGTGGCCAGGTTGAAGGCCTCGCCGCCCACGTGCTGCGTGCTGCCGATGCCCGACGAGGCGTACTTGAAGCCGCCCGGCTTGGCCGCCATGGCCGTCACCAGGTCCTTCACCGACTTGTAGGGCGAGCTGGCCGACACCACCAGCACGTTGGGCATCACTGCCACCAGGCCCACGGGCTGCAGGTCTTTCAGCGGGTCGTACTTGAGCTTGAGGATGTGCGGCGCCACCGCCTGCGCCGTGTTGGTGGCCAGCAGCAGCGTGGTGCCGTCGGCCGGCGCGCGGGCTGTGAGTTCGCCGGCAATGGTGTTGGAGGCGCCGGGCCGGTTCTCGACCACTACGGTTTGCTTGAGCGCGGGCGAGAACTTGTCGGCCAGCACGCGCGCCAGGATGTCGGTGCCGCCGCCGGGAGAGGCGCCGACCATGATGCGCATCGGCTTGTCGGGGTAGCTCGACTGCGCACCGGCCGCTGACACGGCCAGCAGGGCGGCTGCAGCCAGCCCCGCCGCGCGGGCGAGAGAGGGAAATTTCATCGGGTGTCTCCTGCTTGTAATGAGCCCGAGCGTACGGAGCTTCTCCCTCGCGATCCAATCGTAAAAGCCTGAAGCTCCATATACTTTTGCATATGACTTCCGGACTGACCGATGCCTCGCTGATGCTCCACGTGCGGCCGCGCCAGCTGTTGCTGCTGGCCCGGCTCGATGCCCATCGCCACCTCGGCCGGGCGGCCGAGGCCATGAACATCAGCCAGCCTGCCGCCACCAAGCTGCTGCAGCAGCTGGAAGATTCACTCGGCGAGAAGCTCTTCGAGCGCCTGGCGCGCGGCATGGAGCCCACGCCCTACGGCGACATCCTCATCCGCTACGCGCGCCGCGTGCTCAGCGACTTCGGCACCGCCCGCGAGGAGATGCTGGCCCTGCGCTCGGGCCTGAGCGGCGCTCTGCGCGTGGGCAGCGTGCCGGGTGCTGTGCCCGAACTGCTGGCGCCGGCGCTGGTGGAGTACCGCCGCCGCCATCCGCAGGTGGCCGTGTCGGTGGTGGTCGAGACCAGCGACGTGATCCAGGCGCAGCTGGAGCAGGGCGATGTCGATCTCGTGCTGGGCCGTCTCACCGAGAGCCATGACGAGGCGAAGTACGCGAGCGTGCCGCTGCTAGGCGAGTCGATGGTGGTCGTGGTGCGCACCGCGCACCCGGTGTTCGAGCGCGCCACCGTCACGCTGGCCGGCATGGCGAACTGGTCGTGGGTGCTGCAGCCGCCGGGCTCGCCGCAGCGCGGGCGCTTCGAGGCGGCGATGCGCGAGGCCGGCATCCAGGCGCGGCTCGACATCATCGAAACGGCATCGCCCATCGCCATTACCGCCTTGCTCGAGAACTCCGATATGGCGGCCGTGATGCCCGCCTCGCAGGCCAACCACTACGCCCGATTGGGCGTGCTGCGCACCGTGCCGGTGGAGCTGCCGGTGCGCGTGCCGCCGATCTGCCTGATCACGCGGGAAGACCGGGCGCTGTCGCCGGCGGCCGCACAGTTCCGCCGTCAGCTGCTGGGCGGCGCCTGAGGCCTTTGGGATGCCATTTTCCATGCTGTATTGCATCAACTAGGGAATTCACTAGCCAACTGGTGCATGAAAGTACTGGTGGTGGCTATCGAAGTACCAAAACTGCAAGCGCGTTTCTCCAGAATCCGGCCACGGCGACCCGACAAGAGGGCGTCGCTCACCTCTAGGAGACAACATGAAGCGTTTTCTGAAAGCGGGCCTCGTCCTCGCACTCATCGGCTCGGGCGTCGTGTCCCAGGCCGCCACCGAACTCGTGATCGCGACCGTGAACAACGGCCACATGATCGAGATGCAGAAGCTCACACCCTTCTTCGAAAAAGCGAACCCCGACATCAAGCTCAAGTGGGTCACGCTGGAAGAAGGCACGCTGCGCCAGCGCGTGACCACCGACATCGCCACCAAGGGCGGCCAGTTCGACGTGATGACCATCGGCCTGTACGAGACGCCGATCTGGTCGAAGAAGGGCTGGCTCAAGCCCATTGCCACCGATGCCGCCTATGACATCGACGACCTGCTGCCCGCCATCCGCGACGGCCTGTCGACCGACGGCAAGCTCTACGCCGCGCCCTTCTACGGCGAGAGCTCTATGCTCATGTACCGCAAGGACCTGGCCGACAAGGTGGGCGTGAAGTTCTCGGACCAGCCGACCTGGGCGCAGGTGAAGGAGTTCGCCGACAAGGCCAACGACCCGAAGGCGGGCGTGTACGGCATGTGCCTGCGCGGCAAGCCGGGCTGGGGCGACAACATGGCCTTCCTGACCACGCTGGTCAACACCAACGGCGGCCAGTGGTTCGACATGCAGTGGAAGCCGCAGATCGACACCAAGGCCTGGAAGGACGCGATCACCTTCTACGTCGACATGATGAAGAAGAACGGCCCTCCGGGCGCATCGGCCAACAGCTTCAACGAGAACCTCGCTCTCTTCAATGAAGGCAAGTGCGCGGCCTGGGTCGACGCGACCATCGCGGCCTCGTTCATCAGCGACCCGAAGCAGTCGAAGGTGGCCGACAAGGTGGCCTTCGCGCAGGCACCGACCGCCTCCACGCCGAAGGGCGCCAACTGGCTGTGGTCGTGGAACCTCGCCATTCCGGCCAGCTCGACCAAGGACGACGCGGCGCAGAAGTTCATCAAGTGGGCCACCTCCAAGGAATACATCAACCTCGTGGCCAAGGAAACCGGCTGGGCCTCGGTGCCCACAGGCACGCGCAAGTCGACCTATGCGAACCCCGAGTTCCAGAAGGTCGCCAAGTTCGCCGCTGCAGAGAAGAAGGCGATCGACAGCGCGAACCTCACCGACAGCACCTTGCCGAAGTCGCCGTACGTCGGCGTGCAGTACGCGGCCATTCCTGAGTTCCAGGCCATCGGCGTGGCGGTGGGCCAGCAGATGAGCGCGGCGCTGTCGGGCAAGGTCACTGTGGACCAGGCGCTGAAGACTTCGCAGACCGCGGCCGAGCGTGAGATGAAGAAGGCCGGGTACTACAAGTAAGTCTTCGGGCTTGCTCCCTCCCCCGCTGGGGAGGGTAGGGGTGGGGGCTCGCGGCGCATCGTTCGGTGCCGCGCCTGATCGGGCAGCCCCCATCCCAGCCTTCCCCCAGCGGGGGAAGGAGCCAGGGACCACAAGAAGGGATACCTCATGAAAAGACTCCTGCCCCGCGCCCTCATGGCGCCCGCGGTGCTCACGCTCTTCCTCTGGATGATCGTGCCGCTCGTGATGACGTTGTACTTCTCGTTCGTCAACTACAACCTCATGCAGCCCGGTGAACGCACCTTCGCGGGCATCGAGAACTTTCACTACTTCATCACCGACCCGGACTTCTGGCCGGCCACGTGGAACACGCTGCTGCTGATCGGCAGCGTGATCGTCATCACGGTGGTGTTCGGCGTGCTGCTCGCACTGCTGGTGAACGAGCCATTTCCGGGGCGCGGCATCGTGCGGGTGCTGCTGATCTCGCCGTTCTTCGTCATGCCCGCGGTCAATGCGCTGCTGTGGAAGCACATGATGATGAACCCCATCTACGGCGTGCTGGCCGACGTGTGGCGCGCCTTCGGCGCACAGCCGGTCGACTGGCTCACCGACGTGCCGCTGCTGTCGGTGATCATCATGGTGGCCTGGCAGTGGCTGCCTTTTGCCTGCCTGATCTTCATCACTTCGCTGCAGTCGCTCGACCGCGAGCAGATGGAAGCCGCGCGCATGGACGGCGCGAGCTCGTTCCAGCGCTTCTTCTATCTCACCATTCCGCACCTCGCGCGCCCCATGGCGGTGGTGATCATGATCGAGATGATCTTCCTGCTCAGCGTGTTCGCCGAGATTGCCATCACCACCAATGGCGGCCCGGGCAACGAGAGCACGAACATGACCTACATGATCTTCAAGCAGTCGCTCATGAACTTCGACGTGGGCGTGGCCTCGGCCGGCGCGCTGTTCGCGGTGGTGCTGGCCAACATCGTGGCTGTGTTCCTCATCCGGATCATCGGCAAGAACCTCGACTGAGGAGCAACACGCCATGCAACAACAACAAGCCCCCAGCAACTTCCTGCCCCAGGCCATTCGCACCGTGGGCGCGTGGGCCGTCACGCTGCTGCTGTTCTTTCCGCTCGGCTGGCTGTTTCTCACGGCCTTCAAGACTGAGCTGCAGGCCATTCACGTGCCGCCGCTGTTCATCTTCGAGCCCACGCTCGGCAACTTCAGCGAAGTGCAGCGCCGCAGCGACTACCTGCTGTACGCGCGCAACTCGCTCATCACCAGCCTGGGCTCGACCATCCTCGGCCTGCTGATCGCGGCGCCCGCCGCGTACTCGATGGCCTTCTTCCGCACGAAGAAGACGCGCGACATCCTGATGTGGATGCTCTCCACCAAGATGATGCCGGCAGTGGGCGCGCTGGTGCCCATCTACGTGATCGCGCAGACAGCGGGCATGCTGGATTCGCTCACCGCGCTGACCATCGTGTTCACGCTGTCGAACCTGCCGATCATGGTGTGGATGCTCTACAGCGCCTACAAAGATATTCCGCCCGAGATCCTGGAGGCCGCGCGCATGGACGGCGCCAACCTCTGGACCGAGTTCCGCCACGTCGTGATGCCGCTGTCGGTGGGCGGGCTCGCATCGACCGGCCTTCTGTGCCTGGTGCTGAGCTGGAACGAGGCCTTCTGGGCGTTGAACCTCACCTCCGCCAAGGCCGGCACGCTGGCCACGCTGATCGCCTCGTACTCCAGCCCCGAGGGCCTGTTCTGGGCCAAGTTGTCGGCGGCTTCGCTGATGGCCATTGCGCCCATCGTCGTGTTCGGCTGGTTCAGCCAGAAGCAACTCGTCCAAGGCCTGACCTTCGGCGCCGTCAAGTAAAGAAAGGGAGACATCTCATGGCCTACCTCGAACTCAAGAACATCAAGAAGAGCTTTGGTGAAGTCAACATCATCAAGGGCGTCGACCTGCAGATCCAGAAGGGCGAGTTCATCGTCTTCGTCGGGCCTTCGGGCTGCGGCAAGTCGACGCTGCTGCGGCTGATTGCCGGGCTCGAGCCCATCACCAGCGGCAACCTGCTGCTCGACGGCAAGGACATCACCTGGGCGCCTTCTGGCAAGCGCGACCTTGCGATGGTGTTCCAGAGCTACGCGCTCTATCCGCACATGAGCGTGTACGACAACATGTCGTTCGCGCTGAAGCTCGCGGGTGTGTCCAAGAGCGAGATCAAGACCAAGGTCGATCATGCGGCGAAGACGCTCAACCTCACTCAGTACCTCGACCGCACGCCCAAGGACCTGTCGGGCGGCCAGCGCCAGCGCGTGGCCATCGGCCGCGCCATCGTGCGCGCGCCCAAGGTGTTCCTGTTCGACGAGCCGCTGTCGAACCTCGACGCGGCGCTGCGCGGCAACACGCGGGTCGAAATCCACAAGCTGCACCGCGCACTCGGTGCGACCACCATCTACGTGACGCACGACCAGGTCGAGGCCATGACGCTGGCCGACCGCGTGGTGGTGCTGAAAGACGGGCTCATCGAGCAGGTCGGCACGCCGCTGGAGCTGTACGACCACCCGGCCAACCAGTTCGTCGCGCAGTTCATCGGCATGCCGTCGATGAACATGGTGGCCGCCAATGCCATTCCCAGCTTCTCGGCCGCCACCGGCGGCAGGCTGCCCGCCGACGGCTTCCTGGGCGTGCGGCCCGAGGGCCTGCGCGTGCATCCGAAGCAGGGCGCGCCGGTGAGCGACGTGCAGGGCCGCGTCGAGCTGATCGAGGCGCTGGGCGCCGACACGCTCATCCATGTCGACGTGGGCGGCGTGCCGCTCATCGCGCGGCAGAACGACCGCACGCCGCTGCAGGCCGGCGACGACGTGGCCGTGGAGCTCGACCCGTCGGTGCTGCATCTCTTCAACCGCGAAGGCCGTTCGGTCGCCGCGTGACCTTCATTTTTCTTCTACCGTCTTTTCAACGGACATTCCCGTGACCATCGCGCAAATTCCACCGGCTCTCACGGAGTTCACGGTGCTTCACCTGGGCCTTGGCTCATTCCACCGCGCCCACCAGGCGGTGTACCTGCAGAGGCTGATCGACGCGGGCGACACCCGCTGGTCGCTCTCGGGCGCCAACATCCGGCCGGACATGGCCGATGTGGTTGCTGCATTGCAGGCGCAGGGCGGGCGCTACACGCTCGAAACCGTGTCGCCGGCAGGCGAGTACCGCTACGAAGAGATCGAAGCCATCCGCGAAGTGCTGCCGTGGGAGCGCTCGCTGGCCGACGTGATCGCGCGCGGTGCGGCGCCGTCAACACGCATCGTGTCGTTCACCGTGACCGAGGCGGGCTACTACCTCGACGACAAGGGCAAGCTCGACCTGTCATTCGGCGACCTGGCGGCCGATGTCGAACGCGCGCGCCGTGGCGAGGCCGGCGGCGACGGAGTGACCATCTACGGCGCCGTCTGCGCGATCCTGCGCGCGCGCAAGGCCGCCAATGCTGGCGCGGTCACGCTGCTGAACTGCGACAACCTGCGCCACAACGGCGACCGCTTCCGCGCCGGGCTGCTGGAGTTCATCGAACTGGCGGGCGATGCCGATCTGCTGGCATGGGTCAACGCGAACACGCGCTGCCCGAACGCGATGGTCGACCGCATCACCCCGCGCCCGCCGCCCGAATTGCGCGCACGTGTGAAGGCCGCCACGGGCCGTGACGATGCGGCAGCCGTTACCGGCGAGAGCTTCATCCAGTGGGTCATCGAAGACAACTTCGCGGCCGGGCGCCCTGATTGGGGCCGCGTGGGCGTGGAGCTGGTCGAATCGGTGCAGCCTTACGAAGAGGCCAAGATCCGCATCCTCAACGCCACGCACAGTTGCATCGCCTGGGCGGGCACGCTGGTGGGGCTGAACTTCATCCACGAAGGCACGCACAACGCGGCCATTCGCAAGATGGCGTTCGACTACGTCACCGACGACGTCATCCCCTGCCTGAGCCCGAGCCCGATCGACCTCGCGGCGTATCGCGACGTGGTGCTCGACCGCTTCGGCAACCCCGCCATCCGCGACACCAACCAGCGCGTGGCGGCGGACGGCTTCTCGAAGATCCCGGGCTTCATCGCACCGACCGTGCGCGAGCGCCTGGCGGCGGGCCAGCCCGTCGACAGCGTGGCGATGCTGCCGGCGCTGTTCCTCGCGTTCCTGCAGCGCTGGCACAAGGGCGCGCTGCCCTACGTCTATCAGGACCAGGGCATGGACGAGGCCGTGGCTCACGCGATCTGCGATGCGGCCGACCCGGTCGTTGCGCTGTGCTCGGACGCGGGCCTGTGGGGAAACATCGCCGCCGACGCCCGGCTGATCGATGCCGTGCGCCGGGCCGCCGAACGCGTCGCGCGTTTCGTTGCCGCGGAAAGCCGACCATGACGAGCGGGCGCCTGCAGGACCGGCATGTGCTGCTGACCGGCGCGGGCGGCGGCATCGGCCTGGCCGTGGCGCAGGCCTGCATCGCCGAAGGCGCGCGCTGCACCGTGATCGACCGCGCCACCGCCGCGCCGGAAGCCGTGCGCGTGCTGCAGCAAGAGCACCCCGACAAGCTCGCCTACATCGCGGCCGACGTCACCGACACCCAGGCCATTGCGCACATGCTGGCCGAGGCGCAGGTGGCCTTCGGACCCATCCACACGCTGTTCAACAACGCGGCAGTGTTCGACCTGGCGCCGCTGCTCGACAGCGATGAAGCGTCATTCGACAGGCTCTTCGCGGTCAACGTGAAGGGCATGTTCTTCGTGATGCAGGCCGTGCTGCGCCACATGGTCGAAGCCGGCACGCAGGGTGCATCGGTCATCAACATGGCATCGCAGGCAGGGCGCCGCGGCGAGGCGCTGGTGTCGCACTACTGCGCGACCAAGGCGGCCGTCATCAGCTACACGCAGAGCGCCGCGCTGGCCATGGCGCCGCACGGCATCCGCGTCAATGGCATTGCACCCGGTGTGGTCGATACGCCGATGTGGGACCATGTCGACAGCCTGTTCGCCAAGGCCGAAGGGCTGCCGCCCGGAGAGAAGAAGCGGCAGGTCGGGCTGGCGGTGCCTCTCGGGCGCATGGGCGTGCCGAGCGACATCGCGGGGGCGGCGGTATTTCTTGCCAGCGACGAGGCGCGCTACATCACGGCGCAGACTTTGAATGTCGATGGCGGTAACGTCATGAGCTGAGATGAAGAACTGCTTTTCGATTCGATGCGTTCGGGATCATTCGGGGTGCGCTCACGCCGACGGCGTACTCATTCGCACACGCCCCGAATGCACTGCAGCATGCAACCCATGACCGAAGATTTCCATCTGTACCTGGACAGCGCCGACCTGACGGAGTTGCAGGCCTGCCTGCCGCACCCCGTAGCGCACGGCGTGACAACGAACCCCACGCTGCTGCAACGCGCAGGCATCGGCCGCACCGAAGTGCCGGGCCTGCTCAAGCGCTGCATAGAGCTGGGCGCACGCCAGGTGCAGGCGCAGGTGTATTCGAGCGAAGTCGACGGCATGCTCGAAGACGCACAAGCACTGCTCCCGCAATTCGACAGCGGCCAACTGGTCATCAAGATTCCCGCCACGCGCCAGGGCCTCGACGCCGGCGCGCGGCTCATCGCGCAGGGCGTGCCCGTCACCTTCACTGCCGTGTATGCGCCCGAGCAGGCGCACTTCGCGGCGCAACTGGGTGCGGCCTACGCAGCGCCATACCTCGGGCGGCTCGATGACTCCGGCATCAACGGCCTGGCGCTGATCGGGCAGATGCAGTCGCTGGTCGCACGGCGGACCTCGTCGGGCACGCGGCTGCTGGTGGCCAGCATTCGTTCGCGCGAGGCGTATCTTTCATTGCTGGGGCTCGGCGTGGGAGCCATCACCATCCCGCCGCGCCTTTTTGCCGAACTGCTTGACCATCCCGCCACGCTGGCCGCCGAACGCGGCTTCCTGGCGGATGCGCGCGCCTTGCCGTGATCCAGAATCCAGACACCATGCGCATTGCACTCACGGGCGAAGCCCTCATCGATTTCACCGCCAGCGAGGCGGGCACCCTGGCTTTCCTCGGGCACGAGGGCGGCTCGCCGCTCAACACCGCGGTGGCCTGCGCGCGGCTCGGGCAGCCGACCGGTTTTCTCACGCAGTTGTCGACCGACCTCTTTGGTGAACGGCTGATGGGCTTCCTGCAACGCAACGGCGTGGACACCAGCTTCATTCTGCGAAGCAACGCACCCTCGACGCTGGCCTTTGTCGAGCGCACGCCGCAGACCAACCGCTACGCCTTCTATACACGCGGCAGTGCCGACGCCACCTGGGCGCCCGAGCCGCTGCCGCAATTACCGGCGGACTGCCGCTTCCTGCACTTCGGCTCGATCTCGCTGCTGCAGGACCCGGCCGCCACGCGCATCACCGACCTGGTCGCAGCGAACAGGGAGCGTTGCGTGATCGTGTTCGACCCCAACGTACGGCCCAGCCTGATCACGGACATGGCGGCGTACCGCGCGCGCGTCACCGGCTGGTTCGCCATGGCCGACCTGGTCAAGCTCAGCGACGAAGACGCTGCGCTGCTCGCGCCCGGCCAGCAGGTCGATGCGCTGGCCGCCGAGTGCCTGAAGGCCGGCGCGCGCGCCGTGATCGTCACGCGCGGCGGCGACGGCGCAACGCTCTGGCGCACGGGGCACGAGCCGTTGACCGTGGCCGCGCCGCGCGTCACCGTGGTCGACACCATCGGCGCGGGAGACACCTTCACGGCCGGGTTGTCCGTGTCGCTGCTCGCGCATGGCGTGGAGCGGCCGGCGCAACTCGGCGAGCTGGGCGACGACGCATGGCGCGAAGTGATGAGCTTTGCCGCCACCGCCGCCGCCCTCAACTGCACCCGCGAGGGTGCCGATCCACCGACGCTGGAGGCGGTTCACGCCGCCTTGGCGAAGGCACAAAATACCGCTGTTGCTGCTGCTTCCCAGCCCTGAGCCGGGCTGCCATCATGACGACGACCACCCGAAAGCGTTCGATTCCCCGTCAGCGCCAGCCCGAGCTGGAGCGCGACTTCACGCGTTCCCCCTCGCTGGGTTACGAGACCCCCGAAGAAACCGGCCTGGTGCGCTGCCTCGCGCACGGCTTTCCGAGCCCGCTGGTGCGATGGCATTTCCATGAAGACTACGAGCTGCACCTGATCACCGAGACATCGGGCAAGGCCTTCATCGGCGACTGGATCGGGCCGTTCCAGCCCGGGCACCTGGTGCTGTGCGGGCCGCGGCTGCCGCACAACTGGATCTCGCTCGACGTGCCCGAAGGCGGCGCCGCGGGACGCGACCGGGTGATCCAGTTCCGACACGAGCCCATCGAGCACGCGGCATCCCAGATTCCCGAGCTGCGCGAGGTAATGCACCTGCTGGAGCGGGCGCGCCACGGCATCGAATTCTTCGGCATGTCGGAGAACGCGCAGGCGCACTGGGACAGCATCAAGGCCGCGCGCGGCGTGCGGCGCCTGAGCCTGTTCCTCGACTTCATGGCCGACCTGGCGCAATGCACCGACTACCGGCTGCTGTCGAGCGTGCAGATGCAGGGCGCACAGGGCGCGGACGGCGACGCGCAGGTCGACCAGATCAACGGCATCGTCAACCGCATCACCAACAACATGGCCGACCCGATCTCGATGTCGGACGTGGCGGCCGAGCTGGGCATGAGCGAGAGCCGCTTCAGCCGCTTCTTCAGGCGCTCCACCGGCAACAGCTTTACCGATTTCGTCAACCGCGTGCGCATCAACAGCGCCTGCCACCTGCTGATGCAGACCGATCACTACGTGACCGACATCTGCTACCAGGTGGGCTTCAACAACGTGGCGAACTTCAACCGGCGCTTCCTTGAAATCAAGGGCATGACGCCGAGCGAATTTCGCCGGCAGGCCGACACGCGCTTCGGCAGCGGCGTCTCTTCCTGAGCACGCAGCAGAAAACCAGGGGGCTCATCTTGTATCTGGGACTCGACCTCGGCACGTCCGAGCTCAAGGCGCTTTTGCTCACCGACGACCACCGCATCGTGGGCGTGGCCCGCGCACCGCTCACGGTCGAACGGCCGCAACCGTTGTGGTCGGAGCAGGCGCCGCAGCAGTGGTGGTATGCGCTCGAAGAGGTAATGCGCACGCTCGGCAAGTCGCATCCCGAAGAGCTTGCGGCGGTGCGTGCGATCGGCCTGTCGGGCCAGATGCACGGCGCCACGCTGCTCGACGAAGCGGGCCAGGTGCTGCGTCCCGCGATTCTCTGGAACGACGGACGCAGCGGCGCGCAGTGCGAAGCGCTTGCGCGTGCCGTACCGCGGCTCGGCGAGATTGCGGGCAACCTCGCGATGCCGGGGTTCACGGCGCCCAAGCTGTTGTGGGTGCGCGAGCACGAGCCCGAAGTTTTCAGCCGCGTTGCGCGCGTGCTGCTGCCGAAGGACTGGCTGCGCTTCATGCTCAGCGGCGAGGCGGTCAGCGAGATGTCGGACGCGGCCGGCACGCTGTGGCTCGACGTGGGTGCGCGCGACTGGTCCGATGAATTGCTCGCTGCCACCGGGCTCACGCGTGCGCAGATGCCGCGCCTAGTCGAGGGCAGCGAGGTGTCGGCGCAGCTCAAGCCCGAGTTTGCGGCGCGCTGGGGCGTGGGTGGCGGTGGTGCGGTGCTGATTGCCGGCGGTGCTGGCGATAACGCGGCCAGCGCGGTCGGCATGGGGCTGGTCGAGCCGGGGCAGGGTTTTGTGTCGCTCGGCACATCTGGTGTGGTGTTCGTGTCGACCGACCGCTTCTTGCCGAACCCCGCGCAGGCGATGCACGCCTTCTGCCATGCGTTGCCGAAGCGCTGGCACCAGATGTCGGTGATGCTCTCGGCCGCGAGCGCGGTGAGTTGGGCGGCAAAGACCTTCCGGTTCGCCGACGAAGCCGCGCTGCTCGAAGCGGCGGCGTCCATCTCGCTGGCGCAGCGCGAGCGCTGCCCGCTGTTCCTGCCGTATCTCTCGGGCGAACGCTCGCCGCACAACAACCCCAATGCGCAGGGCGTGCTGTTCGGGCTGACGCATGCACACGGTCCGGCGGAAATCGCCTACGCCGTGGTCGAGGGCGTGAGCTTCGGGCTGCGCGATGGCTTCGACACCCTGCGGCTGCCGGCGGACATGCCGCTGCGCGAAGTGGCGCTGGTGGGCGGTGGTGCACGCAGCGTGTGGTGGGGCCAGTTGCTGGCCGACATCTTCCAGGTGCCGCTGACGCTCTATGCGGGCAGCGAGACGGGCGGGGCGCTCGGCGCGGCGCGGCTGGCGTGGCTGGCCGATGGGGGCGCGGTGGCCGAGGTGTGCAAGCTGCCGCCGGTGCAGCAGCAGTTGATTCCGTCGACCGAAGGAGCCGCTGTGCATAGCGCGCGCCACACACGCTTTCAGGTGCTCTATGCGGCGCTGCGAGACCAGTTTCAGTAGCTGACACAGGCAATAAAAAAGGGCCGCTTTCGCGGCCCTTCTTCTTTTGGTGAGCAGTGCTCAGCCGGGCATTACATGCCCATGCCGCCCATTCCGCCCATGCCGCCCATGTCGGGCATGCCGCCGCCGGCGCCAGACTCGTCCTTGGGCGCGTCAGCGACCATGGCTTCGGTCGTCAGCAGCAGCGAGGACACCGAAGCGGCGTTCTGCAGTGCGGTGCGGGTGACCTTCGTCGGGTCCAGGATGCCCAGCTCGAGCATGTCGCCGTACGTGTCGTTCGCAGCGTTGAAGCCGTAGTTGCCCTTGCCGGCCAGCACAGCGTTCACCACCACCGAGGCTTCGCCGCCGGCGTTGTTCACGATTTCGCGCAGGGGAGCTTCGATGGCCTTGAGCACCAGCTTGATGCCGGCTTCCTGGTCAGCGTTGTCGCCCTTGACCGACTCGCCCACGGCTTGCTTGGCACGCAGCAGAGCCACGCCGCCGCCAGCCACGACGCCTTCTTCCACTGCAGCGCGGGTAGCGTGCAGGGCGTCTTCGACGCGAGCCTTCTTTTCCTTCATTTCGACTTCGGTGGCGGCGCCAACCTTGATCACTGCAACGCCGCCGGCCAGCTTGGCCACGCGCTCTTGCAGCTTTTCACGGTCGTAGTCGCTCGTGGCTTCTTCGATCTGCACGCGCACTTGCTTCACGCGGGCTTCGATGTCGCCAGCGGCACCGGCGCCGTCGATGATGATCGTGTTTTCCTTGCCCACTTCGATGCGCTTGGCTTGACCCAGGTCGGCCAGCGTCACCTTTTCGAGCGTCAGGCCCACTTCTTCAGCGATGACCTTGCCGCCCGTCAGGATGGCGATGTCTTCCAGCATGGCCTTGCGGCGGTCGCCGAAGCCAGGAGCCTTGACAGCCACGACCTTCAGGATGCCGCGGATCGTGTTCACGACCAGCGTAGCCAGGGCTTCGCCTTCGACTTCTTCGGCAATGATCAGCAGCGGACGGCCAGCCTTGGCGACTTGTTCCAGCGTGGGGAGCAGGTCACGGATGTTGCTGATCTTCTTGTCGAACAGCAGCACGAAGGGGTTGTCGAGCAGCGCCGATTGCTTCTCGGGGTTGTTGATGAAGTAGGGCGACAGGTAGCCGCGGTCGAACTGCATGCCTTCGACGACGTCGAGTTCGCTGTCCAGCGACTTGCCGTCTTCCACGGTGATCACGCCTTCCTTGCCGACCTTGTCCATCGCGTCAGCGATGAGCTTGCCGATGGTTTCGTCGCTGTTGGCCGAGATCGAGCCGACTTGAGCGATTTCCTTCGACGTGGTGGTGGGCTTGGAAGCCTTCTTCAGCTCGGCGACCAGGGCCGTGACAGCCTTGTCGATGCCGCGCTTCAGGTCCATCGGGTTCATGCCGGCAGCCACCAGCTTGAAACCTTCGCGAACGATGGCTTGTGCCAGCACGGTCGCGGTGGTGGTGCCGTCACCGGCGTTGTCCGAAGTCTTGGAAGCCACTTCCTTCACGAGCTGGGCGCCCATGTTCTGCAGCTTGTCCTTGAGTTCGATTTCCTTGGCGACCGACACACCGTCCTTGGTGACGGTAGGGGCGCCGAACGAGCGCTCGAGCACCACGTTGCGGCCCTTGGGGCCCAGGGTCACCTTGACTGCGTTGGCCAGGATGTTGACACCCTCGACCATGCGTGCGCGGGCTTCACCGCCGAAGACTACGTCTTTTGCTGCCATGTTTGTTTACTCCGAATGGGATGTTTGAATTACTTCTCGACGACCGCGAACAGGTCGTCTTCCTTCATGACGAGCAATTCGTCACCGCCGACCTTGACGGTCTGGCCGCTGTACTTGCCGAACAGGACGCGGTCGCCGACCTTGACGGTCAGTGCGGCCAGTTCGCCCTTGTCGTTGCGCTTGCCCGGGCCCACGGCCAGGACTTCACCCTGATCGGGCTTTTCAGCGGCTGCGTCGGGGATGACGATGCCGGAGGCGGTCTTGGTTTCGCTGTCAACACGCTTGACGATCACGCGATCGGCCAAAGGACGAAGTTTCATTGCATCTCCTGGATGTATGGATAAGAAACGGGTTTGTGGTCGGGTGCCGGACCGGAGGCCGGCAACCCATCGACTGGAAGCGAGGGCTGTTAGCACTCATCAGCAGCGAGTGCTAATCATAAGGGCAATCGGTGGGCTTTCAAGTGACAGGGGCTGCCGCCGGTGCGTAACGGATCTCACGCCCGGCCCGCCAAGCCGCCGCCAGACACGCCCGCCGCATCCGCCCGGTGGCCCATCAGGAAGTCCACGAAGGTGCGCACGCGCAGCGGCGCGAACCGCAACTTGGGATACAGCAGGTTGTAGGGCCGGGACCGGCCGCCGAAGGGCTTGAGCACTTCGACCAGCCGTCCCTGGCGCAAGTCTTCCTCGACCACGAAGCGATAGGCCTGGAAGATGCCCGCGCCATGCCGGGCCAGCGTAACCCCGGCCAGGACGTCGTCCGAACAGGCGTAGCCGCCGGAGGTGAGCATTTCGACGTCCTGGCCGTCCTGACGGCACAGCCAGGGGATGGTGCGGCCGCTGCTGGGCAGCTCGAACTGGATGCATTCGTGGGTCTGCAGGTCGTCCAGGGTCCGGGGTTCCCCGTGCCGGCGCAGGTAGTCCGGGGCTGCGACGAGCACGAGTTCGGCGTCCTCGAGATGGCGAGCAACCAGGGTCGAGTCGGCTGGCGCGCGCACACGCACGGCAAGGTCGTACCCCTCCGCGGCGAAGTCGATGTTGCGGTTGCTGACGTGAACCTCGACCCGGATGTCCGGGTAGCGCGCCCTGAACTCCGGCAGCAGCGGCAGCAGCCGGTAGTGCCCGTAGGTGGTGGGAACGCTGATCCGCAGCAGGCCGCTTGGCGTGATCTGCTGGCCGCTGACCTGGCGTTCGGCCTCCACCAGCTGGTTGAGCGCCTGGCGGCATTGCTCGTAATAGGCCTGGCCCGCCTCGCTCAGCCGTATCTGCCGTGTCGTGCGCAGGAAGAGGCGCACGCCGAGGCGTTCTTCCAGCCTGCCCACCGTCCTGCTTACGGCGGCGGGCGTCACGCCCGCAACGGCGGCTGCGGCGGTGAACCCCTCTTGCTCGGCTGCAAGACAGAAAAGCTCCAGGCTTCCCAGCAGCAAGTCGTCGAACTGGCGATTCATGATTGATTACATAGAGTAAAGACTGAAGATGCTTCGATCATCTTTATCAACTTGAAGGTCGTCAATACAGTTGATCCCAGAGGCGAGAGCCTCCATGAACCTGAACCAACTGCCTCCGCTTTGACCACCCGAAAGGAAACCATCATGAAGACCCAACCCAAGACGATCGTGATCACCGGCGCCTCGAGCGGCATCGGCCTGGCCCTGGCCGGCGCGTACCTGCAGCGCGGCGACAACGTCGTCGGCAACGCCCGCAGCGCCGAACGCCTGCAACAGGCATCCGTGTCGCTCGGTTCGCCCGACAACTTCCTGGGCGTTGCCGGCGACGTCGCCGACCCCGCCGTCGGCGATCTGCTGGTGCGGCGTGCCATCGAGCGCTTCGGGCACGTGGACGTGCTCGTCAACAACGCCGGATTCTTCAACGCCAAGCCGTTCATCCAGTACACGCCGGACGAGCTGGAAGCCCTGGTGAGCACCAACCTGAAGGGTTTCGTCTATCCGTCGCAGGCGGCAGTCCGCCACATGGTCGAGCGCAAGGCGGGCCACATCATCAGCATCACGGCAAGCCTTGCCTCGCAGCCCAACCAGGCCGTGCCGGCCGTGCTGCCGCTGCTGATCAAGGGCGGCATCAACCAGGCGACGAAGGCGCTGGCGCTGGAACTGGCGCCGCACAACATCCAGGTGACGGCGGTGGCGCCGGGCATCGTGGACACGCCGATGTACACGAAGGAAATGCATGGCTTCCTCAACACGCTGCAGCCGGCAGGCCGCATCGGCACGGTGCAGGAAATCGTCGACGCGGTTCTCTACCTGAGCGACGCCAGCTTCACGACCGGCATCGTGCTGCCCGTGGACGGCGGCATGGGCACCGGCAAGTGGTGAGCGAAGCATCGACAACGAACCCCGGAGAACGCCATGCCCTACATCCGCATCGAAATCACCCGCGAAGGCACCACGCTCGACCAGAAGAAGCAGCTGATCGCCGAGGCCACCGAGATGATGGTGCGCGTCCTGAACAAGGATCCTGCCTCGACCTTTGTCGTGATCGACGAATACGACACCGACAACTGGGGCCAGCACGGCCGCACGATCACCGAGGTGCGCCGCGAGCAGACGCTTGCTGCTACTGCACCGCCGCGTCCATCCAGAACTTGAGCTGCGGGTTCTTGAGCCGACCCTTCTTGTCGTAGTACTTGCCCAGCCATTCCTCCGGCGTGCTTTTGAGTTCCAGCGCGTCCTTCTGGCCGCCAAGCTGCTTGAACCAGAAGCGGGAGGAGAAGTGGTCGTAGACGTCCAGGATGCGGGTCGCATAGGCCATCGCGAGCTTCTTGTTGCCACGCACGATCAGCAGGTTCTCGTCGTTGTCGAACGATGCCTTGTGTCCCAGGTTGTGGCTGCCGGTGGCAACGACGCAGTCGTCGTCGAAGGGGTCGATCACCACGACCTTGTCGTGAATGATCGCGAAGCCGGCATTGAGGATTTCCTTCTTCCAGCCATCGGGCACCTTGAAGTCGAACGCCTCGGCTCCGAAAACACGCGGATCCTGGAGCACGGGCGGTTTCTTCTCGCCCTTCTTCCTGGCGGGCGGAGTCATGCCCTTGAGCTCGTAATAGAAGCCTTCCGAGGCCGACTTGTTCGTCACGCATCCGCGCACGAACAGCTTCTTGTTCTTGCTCGCGGCCTGGGCTGTCCAGTTCGCGATGCTGGGGCTGCCCGGATAGAAGGCGAGAAAGAGCACGGAGTGGCTGGCGCCCGCGATCAGCTGGGCAAGGTCCTCCATGTCCGGCGGGCGCTTCTCGGTTGCCGGGTTCTTGCCGCGCGCCTTCGGCGTGTTCGGCGAAAACCAGCTGTGAGCCGCCGCTCCATCGTCCAGTGTCAGCGCCGAGCCCTTCGACGCCCACTTGCGAAGCGCGGCGCCCTGCAAGGCTTTCGGATCGTCCGCGGCCTCGTCGGTGTCCTTGGCGAGCTCTTTCCAGTACGCCAGATAGCGCTTGGCGAGCGCATCGTTGTCGATGACGATGGAATTGTTGGTCTGGGTGCACAGGCCGGTGGCCGTCCAGTTGGTGGAGCCGGTGAACACCGCCTTCGGCTTGCCCTTGGAGTCGACGTAGACCAGGAACTTGTTATGGGCGATATGGCCGTTGGGCATGATGCGGTTGTGAATCTCCGCAGCGGTGCCGGTCAGGGTTTCGCGCGCTTGCTCGTTGCCATCGACCTTCACGGTCTTGATCTTGGTCTTGCCGGTCTTGGGGTTGGTCACCTTCACCGGTTTGCCGTCTTCGCCCAGCACTTCCTCGTCTTCCTTGGAGTCGCCCAGGACGATGTGGAGGCGTTCGCCCAGCCCTGCGAGCCAGCCGATCAGCTGCGGGTCCTTGAGTTCGTAGAGCGCCGCGTAGATCTTGCCCTTGCCGTCGGCGCGCGCAAGAAACTCTTGGATGGCCTCGATCATGTCGCCCGAGAGGCTCTCGCGGAGCTTGCTCTTGTCGCCGGGGTCCGAGACCTTCTCGATCAGCGAGTCCTTCATGTCCTTGGAGCCGAGCGCGCGCGCGACGCGCTGCGTGGAGATCAATCCGCGGTTGAAGTAGACGCTCAGCTTGTCGTCGATCACCGGGGTGATCTCCACCTCGTTAGTCAGCAGGATCGGCAGCTTCGCCATGGGCTGGAGCTTTCCCGGGGCGCCCTCCAGCGGCACGATCTTGTAGCGGAAGATCCTGTTCTTGTTCTTCTCGGCTTCGAGACGCGCGTAAGGATCTTTCCAGTAGAACTTCTGGATCGGAAGTTCCTCGGTGGTCCATTTCTTGGGTGTGATGCCCTTGAACCTCGCCTGGCCTGGCAGGGGCGTCTCACGGCCGTGCTGGTCGATGCGGTAGACCGCGAATCCCATGCAGCCATCCGGCTTCTTGCCGTAGCTCCACGCGACCATGATCACCTCGTTGTTGGCGAAAGCCACGGCGTTCTGCATGAGTCCCCTCCACGTTCCGGTAGCGGCCGATTGGATGTCGACTTCGAGAGTGCGCTGGCCACGGCCGCCTCCCGCGCGGGAGTATCGCGGGATCGATCGGGCTCATCAATGGCATTTCTGTGTCAGTCCACCTTGATGCTCGCAGCCTTGACCACCTGTTGCGCCTTGGCGGTTTCGTCGACGATGAACTTGTTGAACTGTGCCGATGGCATCGTGAACGGCTCGGCGCCGAGCTTCTCCAGCCGCTCTTTCAGCTCGGGCGACACCATGATCTTCGCGACCTCGGCCTGAAGCCGCTCCACCACGGGCTGCGGCGTCTTTGCCGGGGCGAAGAGGCCGACCCAGAACAAATACGCCGAACCTGGCACGCCGGCTTCCACGGTGGTTGGGGCATCGGGCAAGGCGGGCGAGCGTTGGGCGGTTCCCACGGCCAGCGCCTGCAGCTTGCCGCTCTTGATGAGCGGCAGCGCCGACACCATCGGCGCGAAGAACCAGTCGACGCGGCCCGACATCACCTCGGTCATCGCTTCGGGCGTGCCGCGGAAGGGCACGTGCTGCGCATCGAGCCCGGCCGCGAGGCGGAACACCTCCGCGTTCATGTGCGTGGCCGAGCCGTTGCCAGCCGATCCGTAGTTGAAGCTGCCCGGCTTTGCCTTGACCTTCGCGACCAGGTCCTGCACGTTCGTGAAATGCGCGGGCGCGGTCACCAGCACGTTGGGCAGGCTCGCCATCGGCGTGACGCCGGTGAAGTCCTTGATCGTGTCGTACGACAGGCCCTTGTAGATCCACGGGTTCACGAGGTGCCCCGCTGAATGCACCAGCAGCGTGTACCCGTCGGCCGGTGACTTGGCCGTGATGGCCGCGCCCAGGGTTCCGCCCGCGCCTGGCTTGTTGTCGACGATCACGCTCGTGCCCAGCGCCGGTCCGAGCTTCTCGGCCACGAGGCGCGCGACGATGTCGGTGCCGCTGCCTGCCGTGAACGGCACCACCAGCTTGATCGGCTGCGTGCCCGGCCATGCGCCCTGCGCGAGCGCGCCGCTGCTGCCCAGCGTGCAGGCCGCGAGCGCTGCGGCCACGGTGAGTGCCTGTCGGCGGCTCCAGGGGAATGTCTTCTTCATCATGCGTCTTGTCTCCGTTGATTTGTTCGATGAGCAATGAATGACCGAAGGCGGCGCGAGCGCTAAGCCGGTGGCGCGTTCGGCATCACCAGCGCGACCAGCACCGGGCGGTTGGTTCGGTTTTCGAGCTGCCGCTTCTCGCCGGGTGCGAAGCGGCAGCTGTCGTACTGCTCGAGCACGTCTTCCTGGTGCGCACCGTCGACCTCACCGACCACATGCAGCTGGCCTTCGAGCACGAGGTAGAGCTTTTCCATCGGCGAGCCGTCGAGCCCGGTGTGGCCGCCGGGCAGGATCTGGCTCATGCCCATCCACATCTGCGTGGAGGGCCCGGCTTCCTTGCCCTGCAGGCGCAGGCAACGCATGTCGAAGTGGTTGGGCGCCTCGTAGTGCGGCGCTTCGTTGAAACGGGTCACGTGCATGGCGGGTGTTCCTTGCGGTTTCAGGGGCGCAGCACAACGCGGTCGGTGCTGCCCGACAGCACCAGCCGGTAGGCATCGATGGCTTCGTCGAGCGCGAAGTGGCGCGCCACGGGAAAGGGCTTCAGCGTGCCGCGCTCGAAGCCCTTGCGCATCGCGTCGAGCTGCGCGGTGGAGGCAACGCAGTCCATCGCAAGCGAGTCGATGCCCACGAAGGTGTGCATGCCGCGGTAGAACGCGAAGATGTCGAAGGGCACCGCGCGGTCGTGCGTGGCAATGAAGATCTGCGTCGCGCCCTTGGCCATCGCCTTGTTGGCGGCCTCGAAGTAGGCGCTGCCCACGGTGTTGTAGACGATGTGCGCGCCGCGCCCGTCGGTGAGTTCGCGCACTTGCGCGCCCACGTCGGCGTGCTGGCGCGCGTCGATCACGTCGACCGGCCCGTTCGCGAATCCCTCGAAGGGCCCGGCGTGCCGTTGCACTGCGATCACCCGCGCGCCAGCCTGCGAAGCGAGTTGCACCGCAGCCTGCCCGACCTTTCCGTTGGCGCCGAGTACCAGCACAGTCTGCCCCGCCTGCGGCATGCCGCTGCGGCGAAAGCCTTCGTAGGCGGTGACGAAGGGCACGCCCACCGCGCCGGCCTCGTCCATCGAAATGCCCCGGGGCTTTGCGCGCAGCGCCGCTTCGGGCAGCACCAGGTAGCGCGCATGCGAGCCGTCGCGCGTGATGCCCACGTCGCCACCCGAACCGTAGACCTCGCGGCCGATCCACTCGGCGGGACCACTCACCACGGTGCCCGCGAAGTCGCGGCCCGGGGTGCGTGGCCAGACAGCCTGCGGCATGATGCCCAGCGTCGCTTTCACGTCGCTCGGGTTCACCGCGGCGGCGGCGATGCGCACCACGGCGTGGCCGGGTGGCGGCGTGGGTTCCGGCTGCGGCGCGGCCTCGAGCCGCAGCGTGTCGAGGTTGGCGGCCTTCTCGCTCACGCGCAATGCGCGGGATGCGTGGGTGGTGTGCATGGCTGCGATGCTCATCGTTCAGCCTCTCGCTTCCGGCAAGCCCAGCATGGTGCGCGCCTCGCGCGGGTTGGCGATCTCGCCGCCCAGGCTCAGCAGGATGTCGCGCGCCTTCGCCACCAGCTGCGCATTGCTCTCGGCCAGCACGCCCTTCTCCAGGTAGATGTTGTCCTCCATGCCCACGCGCACATGGCCGCCCAGTAGCCAGGCCTGCGCGACGATCGGAAACTCCATGCGGCCGATGCCGAAGGCGCTCCAGAAGGCGCCGTGCGGCAGCATGTTGCGTGCGTAGAGCAGCGTCTCGGGCGTGGGCGCAAAGCCGTACTTCACGCCGAGCACGAAGGTCCACATCGCGGGGCCGTCGAGCGTGCCGTCGGCGATGAGGTCGAGTGCAAGGTTGATGTCGCCCGAATCGAAGATCTCCAGCTCGGGCTTCACGCTGGCCTCGCGGATCACCTTCGCCATGCGTCGTACGTTCTTCGGCGTGTTCATCACCACGTCGGGGCCGGAGTTCATGGTGTTGAGGTCGAGCGAGCACACGTCAGGCTTGATCAGCGCGATGTGCTCCACGCGTTTCTCCGGAGGCAGCAGCGTGGTGCCGGGCGCGGCGATCTTCGGGTCGTCCTCGCTCGGAATGAAGCGCCCGCCGGGGCCGGTCGTGAGGTTGATGATCAGCTCGCGGTTCCCGCGGCGGATGCGGTCGACCACCTCGCGGTACAGCTCGACTTCCATCGAGGGCTTGCCGGTTTCGGGATGGCGCACATGGATGTGCACCTGCGCCGCGCCGGCCTCGGCCGCGGCCAGGCATTCGTCGGCAATCTGCACCGGCGTGATCGGCAGGTGCGGCGTCTGCTCGGGCTTCACGAGGTTGCCCGTGACGGCGCATGTGATGAGGGTCTTCGGGTTCACAGGTGACGCCCTCCGTCGACCACGATGCGCGTGCCGGTGACGAAGCGCATCGTCGTCGCGAGCGCTTCTACGGTGGCCGCCACGTCGTCGGGCTTGCCGATGCGCCCGAGCGGCGTGGTGCTCGCCATCTTGCTGGCGAACTCCGCGCCGCGGCCGGGCACGAAGCCCGACTCCACCGCGCCCGGCGACACCGAAACGACGCGCACCGCCGGTGCCAGCGCCTTGGCCAGCGCGTCGCCAACCACGTCCAGCCCGGCCTTCGCTGCGACATACGCGAGGTTGCTGCCCACGCCGGTGAAGCCCGCGATGGACGAGATGTTGACCACCAGCCCATCGCCACTGGCCTTGAGCATCGGTGCAAAGGCGCGGATGGTCGCGAACACGCCGCGGAAGTTGGCGCGCACGATGTCGTCGATGAGCTCGTCGGTCAGCGCGTCGAGGTCACCGGCGGGAACGGGCTGCGTGTGGCCCGCGCTGTTGACCAGGATGTCGCAGCGGCCATGCGTGGCTTTCACCTCTGCGACAGCGGCCTGCAGGCTTGGCGTGTCGACGATGTCGGCGCGGATCGCGCCGTGGCGCTGTGCTTGCGCGGAGGGCAGGGCGGCAGCACGCGCGGCCGCATCGTCGCCCTTGCGGTGCAGCAGCACGCAGTTAGCGCCGAGCGCTGCGAGGCGAGTGGCCGTCGCGTAGCCGATGGCGCCGAGGCCACCGGTGATGACGGCGACCTTGCCGTCGAGTCTGGAAACAGGATCGAAGCTCATGGGATGAAGAGGAGTTGGGGAATCAAGGAATCGGCGGCCGTGGGAGCTTCATCTCGCCCGGCTCGAGCTGGAAGTCGTACTGCAGCGTGGCGGTCTTGCCGTCGGGCGCGAGCGCGAAGCGGCCGATCAGCCGGCGCGTCACACCGAAGGTCGGGTCGCTCTCCAGGTTCTCGTCGTCATCGGCGAACACCTGCGTGATCAGCACCTTGTGGCCCGGCTTGCTCACCATGAAGTGCAGGTGAGCGGGTCGGTTCGGATGGCGCTGTTGCGCGCGCAGCAGCACACCACAGGGTCCATCGGTAGGCACCGGGTAGCCGGCCGGCCGCACGCTGCGGAAGTGAAAGCGCCCCTCGGTATCGGTGCTGAAGCGCCCGCGCAGGTTCATGTCTTCCTGCTCGGGGTCCTGGTTCTCGTAGAGACCGACGGGCGAGGCCTGCCACACGTCGACCGTGGCGTCGGCCACAGGCTGGCCCTGTGCGTCGCGCACCGTGCCTGTCACCGCGAGCGGAATGCCCGGCGTGCCTGAGCGCGCGATGTTGTCGCCCGGTGCGCAGGCCGGCGAGTTCGCACGCCAGAACGGGCCGAGCAGTGCGGCCGGCGATTCGCCGTGCGGGTCCTGGTTGTTCTGCAGCGCCACCACGGTGGAGACGCCGAGGATGTCTGCCGCCAGCACCACTTCGTTCTTGGTTTCGCCGGTGGCCTGGCCGATGGCGACGATGAATTCGAGCGCTTGCTCGAACTCCTCCTCGGTCAGCTTCACCTCCTGGACGAAGGCATGCAGGTGGCGGGTGAGCGCATCCATCACGGTGCGCAGCCGTGGGTCGGGCGTTCGCTTCATGGCGTCGAGCGCGAAGCCCAGCACCGAGTCGGGGGAGGTGGCGATGTTCATGGTGGGTCTCGTGCAATCTGCGTGATTCATGCAATCGTTTGCACGATATTACGCCAGATCGTCGAAAAGTAAAATGACCACATTCCGCAGGTCATGAATAGGAAAAGCCGCCCCAAGCACCGGACACGCACGACAATCGTTTGCACAAATCCATGAGCACCAGCCCGACTTCCTCCCCCGTGACCATCCGCGATGTCGCCCGTGCCGCCGGCGTGCATGTGTCGACCGTCTCGCGCGCGCTCAGCCCCGAGAAGCGTTCGTTGATCAGCGACGAGGTGCTGCGCGTGGTGGAAGAAGCGGCGCAGCGCCTGGGCTACCGGCCCAACCGCGCGGCCTCCGCGCTGCGCACCGGGCGCACCCACACCATCGGCGTGCTGGTGCCTGACATCACGAACGCGGTGTTCCCGCCGATCCTCCAGGGCATCGAGGCCAGCGCGGCGGCTCGTGGCTACTTCGTCTTCGTCACCAACGTGGTCGACCCCGCGCTCGCGCGGCCGGTGCTCGAACGCATGCTGGCGCAGCGAGTCGACGGCGTGATCCTGGCCACCGCCACGCGCGACGACCCGCTGGTCGACTTCGTCGTCAAGGCCGGCCTGACCACGGTGCTGGTCAACCGCGCCGACGAAACCGGCCGCCTGCCGGCCGTGGTCAGCGACGACCGGCTCGCGATGAAGCTCGCGGTCGACCACCTCGTCGGCCTGGGCCACAAGCGCATCGCGCATCTCGCGGGGCCGCAGAACATTCCCACCGGCGTGGGCCGCTCGCTGGGCGTGGAGCAGGCCCTGCGCGACCACCGCATGAAGCCGTTCCGCGTGGTCGAGTGCGCGAGCTACAGCCGCGAGGCGGGTGCGGTCGCAATGAAGCAGATGCTCGCAGCCGGTGCCGTGCCTCAGGCGGTGGTGTGCTGCAACGACCTCGTCGCGCTGGGCGCCTACGACGCGCTGCGCGAGGCGGGACTGCGCGTGCCGCAGGACATCTCGGTCACCGGCCACAACGACATGCCGCTGGTGGACATGGTCGATCCGCCGCTCACCACCATCCGCCTGCCGCACCGCGAACTCGGCTGGCGCTCGGCCGAGATGCTGTTCGCGGAGATCGACGGGGCGGCGATGTCGGCGTCGACCGTGGTGCTGCGGCCGGAGCTGGTGGTGCGCAAGTCGACGCGCGCGCCGGCCGCGCGCTGATCAGGGAGTCGCGTCCAGGAATTTGCGCCCTTTTTGCGCGCTGCGCGATAGGCTTCCCGCTCATGACCAGATTTCCGTTTGATCGTCCAGGCACGAGAATGGCCGGCAACCCTTTCATTGACAAGAGTTACCGCCCTGCATGAAAAGCACCGCCCCGCAGCTCACCGTCACTGAAGAACGCCGCGCATTCGGCTGGGTCGATGCCCTGGTCATGCTGGCCTTGCTGGGTTTGTTCTGGAGCGCATTGCACTTCGGCAAGGGCATGCTGGTGCATTTCGATCCGGCCGCCGTGCCGCAGGTCGACAGCTCGCCGAGTCTCATTCCGTACTACGCGGGCCGCACGCTGATGCGCATGTGGATCGCCTTCGGCTTCTCGCTGTTCTTCGCCATTTCCGTGGGCTACCTTGCGGCAAAGAACCGGACTGCGCGCGCCTTCATCCTGCCGGCGCTCGACGTGCTGCAGTCGGTGCCGGTGCTGGGGTTCCTGTCGGCAACGGTGACGGGTTTCATGGCGCTGTTCCCCGGCAGCCTGCTCGGGGTGGAGTGCGCGGCGATCTTCGCCATCTTCACCGGGCAGGTGTGGAACATGGCCTTCGGTTTCTATCACTCGATGGTCACCGTTCCCACCGACATGCAGGAGGCCGCGTCGACCTACGGCCTGACCCGCTGGCAGCGCTTCAGGACGGTCGAGCTGCCGGCATCGGCGCACAGCCTGATCTGGAATTCGATGATGTCCTTCGGCGGCGGCTGGTTCTTCGTTGCGCAGAGCGAAGCCATCAGCGTGATGAACAAGGACATCAAGCTGCCGGGCCTGGGCTCGTACATGGTGCAGGCGATCTCGAACGGCGACAAAACGGCCGCGCTGTGGGCGGTGGTGGCCATGATCGTGTTGATCCTGGCCAGCGACCAGCTGGTCTGGCGCCCTCTGCTGGCGTGGGCGGACAAGTTCAAGATCGAGCTGACGGGGTCGACGACTCCGGCGACCTCGTGGGTCTACAACCTGCTGCGCGGCGCCTACCTATTCACCTGGATCAGCGAGCGCCTCTGGCGCCCGCTGCTGGACAAGGTGTTCCAGGCGCGGGCTCCGATGGCGCGAATGCCGGTGAGGCTCAAGGCGTCATGGAAGAAGTTGCTCTGGCGGGTGGTGGGCATCGTGCTTTCCATCTGGATCGGCATCGAGCTTCTCCGGGCCGTGGCGGCGGCTACAGCCGCGCTGCACGGTGCGCTGTCCTTGGCCGACTTTGGCCACATCGTCTGGCTCGGCTTTCTTACGGCCCTGCGCGTCGCCGCCATGACAGTCCTGGCCACGCTGATCTGGACGCCGGTCGGCGTGTGGATCGGGTTCCAGCCGCGCGTTGCGCGATTCGCCCAGCCGCTGGCGCAGATCGGTGCGTCGTTTCCCGTGAACATGACGTTCCCTATCGTCGTCGGCTTCTTCGTGGCCAGCCATATCAGCCTCAACTGGGGCAGCATCCTGCTCATTGCCATGGGCACGCAGTGGTACATCCTGTTCAACGTAATCGCCGGCGCCATGGCGATTCCGAACGACCTGAAGGAAGCCGGGCGCGTCTACGGCCTGCGCCGCTGGAGCCTGTGGCGCACCCTGATCCTGCCGGCGATCTTCCCGTTCTGGGTGACCGGCGCCTGCACGGCCGCCGGAGGCGCATGGAACGCCAGCATCGTGGCCGAGCTCGCCACATGGGGCGGCACGAGCCTGCAGGCGGATGGCCTTGGCGCGTACATCGCCAACGTCACCAAGACGGGCGATACGCCATTGATCATCGCGAGCATCGGCGTGATGTCGATCTTCGTCGTGCTGATGAACAAGCTCATCTGGCGCCGGTTGTATGCCTTTGCCGAGCGCCGATTCAGATTGGACTGAACATGAACACTCCCACGCCCTCATTGAAGGAGCCGCCCGTGCCGGTGGCTGAGCTCCGTGCCGTCACCAAGACGTTCATGACTGCAGGAAACCATGAACTCAAGGTGCTCGACAACATCGACCTGGCCGTCAGCGAAGGCGAGTTCCTTGCGCTGCTGGGACAGTCCGGCTCGGGCAAGTCGACGATCCTGCGTTGCCTCACGGGCCTGATCGTGCCGACCTCGGGCCGGGCGCTGGCCAACGGCAAGCCGCTCAACGGCGTGAATCCCGATGCCTCGGTGGTCTTCCAGACTTTCGCGCTCTATCCGTGGCTCACGGTCGAGCAGAACGTGGCGGTGGGCCTGATGGCCAGAAAGATCGGCCGCGCCGAGCGCGACGCGGCTGTCGATCGGGCGATCGAGCTCATCGGCCTGGGCAACTACCACTCGGCCTTTCCGCGCGAGCTGTCGGGCGGCATGAGGCAGCGGGTGGGCATTGCGCGTGCGCTGGTTTCGCAGCCCAAGCTGCTGTGCCTGGACGAGGCCTTCAGTGCGCTGGATGTATTGACCGCAGAGAACCTGCGGCAGGAGCTGATCAGCCTGTGGCGCGACCCGGGCGGCGACCTCAGCTCGGTCTTCATGGTCACGCACAACATCGAAGAGGCGGTGGAAATGGCCACGCGCATCGTGGTCGTGTTTCCGCGCCCTGGACGCATCGGCCTCGTGCTGGAGAACAAGCTGCCCTATCCGCGCGACAGCAAGGACCCCGAGTTCCAGCGGCTGGTCAGCGTGATCCACGAGTGCATCACCACGATGACGCTGCCCGACCTGCCGCCGGAGACGCCCGTGAAGGGGGAGCCCATCTCACGTGCGCGCACCCGGATGGAATCGATCCCGCTGGTGCCGGTGGGGCAGATCCTCGGGCTGATGAGCATCCTCAGCGACTCGCCGGACCTGTCCAACATCTACGACATTTCCGACGAGATCGGCAAGGAGTTCGGCGAGACGATCGCCATTCTCAAGGCGGCCGAGATCCTCGAGTTGATCGATACGCCGCGGCAGGAGGTGCGCTTCACGGAGCTCGGCCGGAAGTTCGTTGCTGCTGACCGGCTCGGAAAGCGCGCGATCTTCGAGGAGCAGGTCTTCAAGCTGCGGCTGTTCCACATCATCATCGCGCTGCTCAAGGAATACGAAGAAGTCGAGGCCGAGCGCGTCATCAAGGACATCGGCAGCGCCTTGCCGTACGACAACCCGGAGAAGATCTTCGAGACGATGATCGCCTGGGGTCGCTACGCGGGCCTGATGGACTACAACGCCAAGACCGGCATGGTGTTCGTGCCGGAAGACGGGGACGCGGTCGAAGACGCGCACATCTGACGACCGCTGCGGCTGCTCAAGTCAAAGCAGCTCGAACGCGATGTCCTGCGCGCCTTCCCACAGCACCTTCCTGCCGAGCGCGCGCAGCTGCTCCTTGCCTTCCACGATCGTCAGGAAGTGGTTGCCCGCAAGCGGCCCCATCTTGCTGGCGAAGCTGCAGCTGCCGTAGGCCAGGATGATTTCGGTCTCGCTGTAGCCACCGGGGTAGAACAGGATGTCGCCGACCGAAGGATGGCTGGTGTGGTTCTCGAAGCCGACGCCCAGTTCGAAGTCGCCCAGCGGAATCCAGCAGCCCTCGCCGCTCCAGCGCACGTGGATGATCTTCTGCCTGTAGGGCAGCAGCCTGGTGAACGCCTCCACGGTCTTGGGTGCTTCGGGATTCGTTTCCGCGATGAAGCGCAAGCCCGCCGCTTCGATGCCAATTCTTGCCATGAGTGATTGAAGAAAAGTAAGTAAGGGTTGATCAGTGCAGCAGCTGGCTCAGGAAGAGCCGGGTGCGCTCGTGTTTCGGATTGCTGAAGAACTCCTTCGGCTCTGCCTGCTCGACGATGGTGCCCTGGTCCATGAAGATCACGCGGTTGGCAACCTGGCGCGCGAAGTTCATCTCGTGCGTGACCGACAGCATGGTCATGCCGTCGTCGGCGAGCGAGACCATGGTGTCCAGCACCTCCTTGACCATTTCGGGGTCGAGCGCCGAGGTCGGTTCGTCGAACAGCATGACCTTGGGGCCCATGCACAGAGCACGCGCAATGGCCACGCGCTGCTGCTGGCCGCCTGAAAGCTGCGACGGATATTTGTTGGCCTGCTCCGGAATGCGCACGCGCTCCAGGTACGACATGGCCACTTCCTTCGCCTCTTTCGGCGTGTACTTCTTGCTCCACACCGGCGCCAGCGTGCAGTTCTCGAGGATGGTGAGATGCGGGAACAGGTTGAAGTGCTGGAACACCATGCCGACGTCGCGCCGCACCGCGTCGATGCGACGCATGTCGGCGGTGAGCTCGGCGCGGTTCACCACGATCTGCCCCTGCTGATGCTCTTCGAGCCGGTTGATGCAGCGCAGCAGCGTCGACTTGCCCGAGCCCGAAGGCCCGCAGATCACGATGCGTTCGCCTCGCTGCACTTCGAGGTCGATGTCGCGCAGCACCTGGAAGTCGCCGTACCACTTCTGCACGCCGACCATGCGGATGACGAGTTCGGCCCGGTTGTCTGTGGTCGACGCGGGCGTGTCCGGTTGCAAGGCGCTCATGGGAATACCTCAGGCGGTGGTGGTTTGGATCTTCAGGCCGAGTTCGTCGACCAGGCGCTTCGCCGCGGCGATGCCCTCGGCGCCCATAGGCAGACGCGGCGGGCGCGGCGCGCCGACCGGCAGGCCCATGGCCGCGAGCAGGGCCTTGGTGCCCGCCACGTACGACTGGCCGGCGACGAAGTCGATCATCGGAAAGTGCTTGAACGCCAGCTCGCGCGCCTCGGCCAGCTGGCCGGCCATGACGAGGTCGTACAGGCGCGCCATTTCGCCCGGAGCACCGTTGGACGGCACTGCAGCCCAGCCCACTGCGCCCTCGACATACGACTCGAAGCCCATGATGCCGCCGAACACCGCCATGCGGCCGTCCGACAGCCGCATGATGTCGCGCACGCGGGTCACTTCCAGCGTCGATTCCTTGATGTAGCGGCAGTTGTCGATCTGCGAGAGCCGCGCCACCAGCGGCGGCTTCAGGTCGACGTTGGCAACGGCCGGGTTGTTGTAGACCATGATCGGAATGCCGATGGCGTCGGAGATGGTCTTGTAGTGCAGGAACAGTTCGTCGTCGGTGGGGGTGCAGTAGAAGGGCGGCAGCACCATCACGCCGTCGGCGCCCTGCGCCTCGGCGCGGCGGCTCAGGCGCACGGCGGCGCGCGTGTCTTCGGCGGTGGTGCCGATCAGCACCGGCACGCGGCCGGCGGCGCGGTCGATCACCGTCTTGGCGACGAGCTCGATCTCGTCGTCGGACATCGACATGAATTCACCCGTCGAGCCGAGCGGGATCAGGCCGTGGATGCCGGATTCGATCTGCCAGTCGACATAGCGCTCGAGCGTGGGCACGTCGACCGCGCCGTCGGCGTCGAAGGGCGTGACCATGATGGTGTAGGTGCCGCGGAAATCAGCCATGGGACAGGTTGTTCAGTAGGTCAATGGGTGGAGGAAGGCAGCAGGCCCGAGGCCACCAGTGCTGCGCGGATGCGCGCCGTGTCGTCGGCCGGCACGGGCAGCAGCGGCGGGCGTGGGTCCGGATGGGGCAGCCGGCCGAGAAGATGCAGCGCAGTCTTCATGCGGTTGTGGGCGTCGAGGTATGGCGCGCGATAGAAGGCCCGGCACAGCGGCACCAGCCGATCGTTGACCGCACGTGCGGCAGCCAGGTCGCCGCGTGTGACGGCTTCGTGCAGCGCCACCAGCAGCGGGGCTGCCACGCTGCCCAGGCCCGACAGGATGCCATCGGCGCCATAGGCCAGTGAAGCGAACAGCCAGCTGTTGCTGCTGCTCAGCAGCGTGACCGGGCGAGGCAGCGCGCGCAGGGCCCGGAGGTTGTCCTCGTAGAGCTCGGGAACGTCGCTGCCTTCCTTCACGGCCACGATGGCAGGCACGTCCAGGCAAAGCTGCGCCAACGTCTCGGTGGAGAACGCGAGGCCCGAGGCGCGCGACAGCTGGAACAGCACGATGGGCAGGCTGCTCGCGCCGGCCACCTCGCTCACGAAGCGATGGGCCATGTCGGGCCGCGCGCCCGCGCCCTGCGCGAACACCGCGGGCGGAAACAGCAGCAGGGCCGAGGCTCCGGCCTGCGCCGCGTCTTGCGCCAGCGCGCAGGCGTAGCGGGTGTCGTCGGCCACCACGCCGGCCACCACGGGCACGCTGCCGGCCGCGGCCACCGCAACGCTCACCACCTGGGCGCGCTCCGCGCGATCGAGCGAAGTCGCCTCGCCCGCATGCCCGTTGACCACCACCGCGCGCACGCCGGGCGTGCCGGCCACGTCGCGCACATGGGCGGCCAGCGCGTCGTCGTCGACGCGGCCGTCCGGGGTGAAGGGGGTGAGCGTGGCGGGCCAGATGCCGCCGACTCCGGAAATGTGCATGGCCATCCTGGGTTGGGTCGCTGAAGCTGGCAGTATGCAAGAAAATTGGAAACGATTGCAATAATTCCGACCAGACCGCATGGGTTGCAGTTTTCTTCTTGACTACAGTCCTTATGAAAACCTACGATAAAAATATGCAAACGTTTACAAGAAACTGCTCTCACGAGGCCAGGCCATGGCGGTAACGCTGCGCGACGTGGCCCGTGCCGCCGACGTTTCCATTGCCACGGCTTCCCGTGCGCTGGCCGGCTCCAGCCTCACTAACCATGCGACGCAGCGGCACGTGATCCAGGTCGCCGCCGCCCTCGGCTACCGCACCAACACCTTCGCCCGGGCGCTGAAAACCAAGCGCTCGCGGCTCATCGGCCTCACCGTGCACAACCTGGAGAACGCCTCGTTCCAGGTGCTCGCCTCGGTGGTGCAGACGCGCATGCAGGCGCTCGGCTACCAGGTCATCCTGAGCATCAGCGCCGACGACCCCGAGCAGGAACGCGACATCTTCAAGACCCTGGTCGACCACAGCGTCGACGGCCTGATCGCCGTGCCCAACGGTGCCAACGGCGCCCAGCTGCTGGCCATGGAGCACGCCGACATCCCGGTGATCTGCGCGGTGCGCCGCGTCGAGGGCGCCACGCTCGAATCGGTGCTCGCGGGCGACCTCGACGGCGCCTATGCCGGCACCAAGCACCTGCTCGACCTCGGTCACCGGCGCATCGGCCTGATCGTGGGCATGAGCGACACCACCTCCGGCAAGGAACGCCTCGCGGGCTACAAGCGGGCCATGCAGGAAGCGGGCCTGCCCATCGATCCGGCGCTGATCCAGGCCGGCCGTTATGCGCCGGAGACCGGCGTGGTGGCCGCCAACGCGCTGCTGTCGATGCCCACGCCGCCCTCGGCCCTGTTCGTGGCCAACCACGAGTCATCGCTCGGCGTGCTGCGCGTGGTGTCGGAGCGCGGGCTGCTGATTCCCGATGACCTCTCGCTGCTGTTCTACGAAGACTCGCCGTGGTTCGAGTGGCAGCGCCCCGCCATCAGCGTGGTGGACAGCGGCGCCTTTGAGATGGCCAACCTCGCGGTCGACCGGCTGGTGCAGCGCCTCTCCGGCGTGGCCAACAGCGGCCGTGAATACCGCGTCGGCTCGCGGCTGATACAGCGCGCCTCCTGCCGCGCCGTCGAAGCGCACTGAAACAACCTCTCCCCGACATGCCCTATCTCGAAATCCTGGCGCCCAGCGCCCCCGAAACCCGCAAGCGCACCGCCAGCCGCGCGCTGACCGACGGCGTCGTCACATCGTTCGGCGTCGAGCCCTCGACCGTGACCCTGTACTTCATGCCCATCGCGCCCCACGACTATGCCCACGAGGGTCAGTTGGGCCACGACGGCGGGGGAGAGGGCACGCGCGTGTTCGTCAAGGTGCACGCCTACCGCCGCACGCCGGCCCAGCGCCGCGCGCTGGCCGCCGCCATCACGCCCGCGCTGGCTACCTGCTTCACCACCGGCAGCCACAACGTGGCCGTCTATTTCCTCGACCGCGAACAGGACGAAGTCGCGCACGACGGCCACCTGGCCAGCGACGAAGCCGAGCAGCAACCCGATCACACCGCCTGAAGACCATGACCCATTTCCTCACCGAAGACCAGATCTCGCTGCGCGACACCGCGCGCCGTTTCGCCGAGGGCGAAGTGCTGCCGCGCGCCGCGGCCATCGACCGCGAAGACAAGTTCGACCGCGTGCTGTACCGCGGCATGGCCGAGCTCGGGCTGTTCGGAGTGAGCCTGCCCGAAGTGGCCGGCGGCTCGGGCTTCGACACCGTCAGCACCTGCCTCGTGATGGAAGAGCTGGCGCGCTGCTCGGGCGCCATCGGCAACGCGTTCGCGATTCCCGTCGAGGCGGCGCTCTTCCTGCACCACCACGGCAACGAGAGCCAGAAGGCGCTGATCCCCGGCATCCTCGACGGCTCCATCGTCATGGCTACCGCCATGTCGGAGCCCGACTTCGGCTCCGACGTGGCCAGCATCACCACCACCGCGCGCGCCGTGGAAGACGGCTGGGTACTCAACGGCACCAAGGCCTGGGTCACGCTCGGCGGCGTGGCCGATCGCATCATGGTGTTCGCGCGCACCGGCAAGGAAGCCGGCCACAAGTCGATCAGCTGCTTCATGGTCGATGCACACCAGGCCGGCGTGAGCCGCGGCAAGAACGAAGAACTGCTCGGCATGCACGGACTGGAAGACTGCCAGATCGTGCTGCAGGACGTGCACGTGCCCAGGACGGCGCTCATCGGCGCCGAGAACCAGGCTTTCAAGACGGCCATGGGCAACTTCAACTTCAGCCGCCTGCTGATGTCGTCCATGGCGCTCGGCATGGCGCAGGCCGCGATGGAAGACGCCGTGGCCTACGCCACCACGCGCAAGCAGTTCGGCGAGCCGATCATGAACTTCCAGGCCATCCAGTTCATGGTGGCCGACATGGCGACCGACATTGCCGCGGCGCGCCTGCTGATCCACCACGGCGCGCGGCTGCAGGACGCCGGCCACTCCATCGCCAAGGAAGGCGCGCAGGCCAAGCTCTTCACCACCGACATGGCGATGCGCCACGTGTCGAACGCGCTGCAGATCCACGGTGGCAACGGCTACTCGCGCGACTACCGCATCGAGCGCATCTTCCGCGACGTGCGCCTGGCGCAGATCTACGAAGGCACCAACCAGATCCAGCGCCTGATCATCTCGCGCCAGGTCGTGAAAGAACTGGCTTGAGGACGCAGCCATGATCGACTGCATCACCCCCGACGCCGCCGCCGCGCTGCTGCGCGATGGCGACATGGTGCTGGCCGGCGGCAACGGCGGCTCGGGCGTGCCCGAGGCCGTGTTCGAAGCCATCGAGCGGCGCTTCACTGCCGGCGACGGCCCGCACGACCTCACGCTGTTCCACGTCACCGGCGTGGGCGCGCTCACCGAGAAAGGGATGTGCCACTTCGCGCACCCGGGCCTGGTGCGCCGCGTGATCGGCGGCAACTTCGGCATGCAGCTGCCGTTCATGAAGATGATCCTCGCGCAGGACGTGGAGGCCTACAACTTCCCCCAGGGCGTGATGACGCACCTGTGCCGCGCGATGGCGGGCCGCCAGCCCGGCGTGCTCACGCACGTGGGCCTCGAAACCTACATGGACCCGCGCCAGGACGGCGGCCGTATGAACGCGCGCACCACCGAGGCGCTGGTCGAGCTGGTGCACGTGGCCGACCGCGACTGGCTGTTCTACCGTGCGCCCGGGGTGCCGAACGTGGCGCTCATCCGCGGCACCTCGGCCGACGAAGACGGTTACGTGAGCATGGAGCACGAAGCCACCGCGCGCGAAGACCTCTCGATGGCGCAGGCCGTGCACAACGCCGGCGGCATCGTCATCTGTCAGGTCAAGCGCATCGTCAAGCGCGGCACGCTGCATCCGCACATGGTGAAGATCCCGGGCTTCCTGATCGATCACTTCGTGGTCGAGCCCGAGCAGATGCAGACCTACACCACGCGCTACGACCCGGCGCGCTGCGGCGAGATCGTGGTGCCGGCCTCGAGCATCGCGCCAGACCCGCTCGACGTGCGCCGCGTGGTGGCAAGGCGCGCGGCCTTCGAGCTGCGCCCGCGCGACGTGGTGAACCTCGGCGTGGGCATCTCCGCGATGATTCCCAACGTGGCCTCGGAAGAGGGCATTGCCGACCTGATCACGCTCACGGTCGAGTCGGGCGTGGTCGGCGGCGTGCCCGGTCATGCGCGCGAGTTCGGCACTTCGGTCAACCCGCGCGCGATTCTCGACCAGTCGTACCAGTTCGACTTCTACGATGGTGGTGGTTTGAGTTGCGCGTTTCTTTCGTTCGCGCAGGTCGACCCGCAGGGCAACGTCAACGTCACGCGTTTCGGCAAGCGCTACGACGGCGCGGGCGGCTTCATCAACATCACGCAGAACACGCAGCGCCTGGTGTTCAACGGTTCGCTCACTGGGGGCGACTTCGACATCGGCGTGGCCGACGGCGAACTCAAGATCCGCCGCGACGGTGCATTCAAGAAGTTCGTGCCGGCGGTCGATCAGGTCAGTTTCTCGGGGCGGCTCGCGCGAGAGCGAGGCCAGCAAGTGAGCTTCGTGACCGACCGCGCCGTGTTCGAACTCGAAGCCGACGGGCTCGTACTCACCGAGATTGCGCCAGGCGTGCGACTGAAGGAAGACGTGCTCGAGAAGATCGGCTTCGAGGTGCGCGTCAGCGAGCAACTGCGCACCATGGACGCACGCATCTTCCGCAACGGCCCCATGGGCGTGCACGACGAGTTCATTGCGAAGGCACCACGCCACGCTGGCAACGCGGCGCAAGGAGAGCGGGCATGAGTGACGTGTATTTCGAAGACGTAGTGATCGGCGCAGAACTGCGCAGCGAAAGCCACGTCGTGAGTGCCGAGGACATCGGCCGCTTCTGCGATCTCACACACGACCACCATCCATTGCATACCGATGCGGACTACGCGCAGTCGCGCGGCTTTCCGGGCGTCATTGCGCACGGGCTGTTCGGTCTCTCGCTGATGGAGGGGCTGAAGACCGCATTGAAGATCTACGAGAACAGTTCCATCGCTTCGCTCGGATGGGATCAGGTCCGGTTCTTGCGACCTGTTGTTGCAGGGGATGCGGTGCACGTGGTGTTCCGCTTCACCGACAAACGTCTTTCGTCGCGCGGTGGCCGCGGCGTGGTGACCGAGAGCCTGCAGCTCGTCAACCAGCGCGCGGAGCCCGTGATCGAAGCCGTGCACGTGGCGCTGGTTGCATGTCGACAAGCGACCCAGGCGGCCTGACTTCGATTGCCCGAGTTCTTCTCTTTCTTTCCTTCCCTGTCTTCAACGAAAGCATCTCATGCACATGATCAAACTATCCCTGGGTTTCATCGTCGGCCTCGTGCTGAGCGGCTCGGTCCTTGCCCAGACCTGCACACCCAAAGTCTCCGCCGAACACCTGACCGCACCCGGCAAGCTCCAGATGTCCACCAACCCGACACTGCCGCCGCAGCAGTTCGTCGACAGCAAGGGCGAGTTGCAGGGGCTCAACATCGAGCTCGGCCGTGCCGTCGCGAAGCAGCTGTGCCTTGAGCCCGTCTTCATGCGCATGGACATGCCGCCGATGGTGCCCGCGCTGCAGGCCGGCCGCTTCGACGTGATCAACACCGGCCTGTTCTGGACCGAGGAGCGCTCCAAGCTCATGTTCCAGGTGCCGTATGGCCAGCAATCGATGAGCATCTACACCGTGCCGAACAGCAAGCTCGCGCTGACCAAGTTCGAAGACCTCTCGGGGCACGTCGTCGGTATCGAGACCGGTACGTATGCCGAGCGCAAGTCGCGCGAATCGAATGCGGCCATGGTCGCCAAGGGCATGGCGCCTATCGACTTCCGCACCTTTGCAACGGCCTCCGAAACCACCGCCGCGCTGCGCGCCGGCCAGCTGGAAGCGGGCATCAACATCGACGAGACGGCCATTGCCTTCGAGGAACGCGGCATCGTCAAGATCCGCGCGAGCGGCCTCTACGGCACCGACATCACGCTGTCGTTCCGCGACCGCGCGGTTGCCGAAGCCGTTGCGCAGGCCCTGACCGACCTGAAGGCCGACGGCACCTACGACAAGCTGTTCGACAAGTTCCGCATGACGCGCCTGAAGGACACCACGAAGTTCGCGATCCGCGGTCCCGGCCCGTCGCCGAAGTAAGCAGGTTGAAGAGGGGCCGGCCGTGTTCAATTTCGATGCCTTCCTGTCCTACTTCGTCAACCCGTTCCTCCTCGGGGGCGTGGGCATCACGATCGGACTGACCATCGCGACCATCGTGATCGGTCTGGCCCTGGCGCTGCCACTGGCGCTGGGCAGCATGTCTTCGCATCGATTGTTGTCGGCGCCGGCGCGCTTCTACATCTGGGTGTTTCGCGGCACGCCGCTGCTGGTGCAGATCGTCATCATCTACACCGGGCTGCCGCAGCTGGGCCTTCGCTTCGACGTGTTGACCTCCGCGGTGCTGGCGCTGAGCCTGAACGAGGCGGCGTACCTGTCGGAGACCATTCGCGGCGGCTTCTCCGCCATCGCGAAGGGGCAGATCGAAGCGGCCAAGGCGTTGAGCCTTTCGCGCTTCGCGACCTTGCGGCTGGTGACCCTGCCGCAGGTTTTGCGGGTGATCATTCCGCCGCTGGGAAACTCGGTAAACGGGCTGCTCAAGGCAACCTCGCTGGCGTCGGTGATCTCGATGGAAGAGCTGATGCGCCGCGCCCAGGTGCTCATGCAGGAAAAATTCGAAGTGCTCGAACTCTATTGCGTCGCGGCCTGCTTCTACCTGGTGCTGACCACGCTCTGGGATCGCGTGCAGGTGCGGCTGGAGCGCCACTACGGCAGGGGCTATGCGGCTGCGCGTGGCGCGGCCTGAACCGGATTCATCTGAACCATGTCCACTTCAACCTCCGACTTCGACCTTGTCGTGCGCAATGCGCGCGTCGTCACCGCTTCAGACACCTTCGATTGCGATATCGGCATCAGCGAAGGGCGCATCGTGCAGCTTGGAGCGAAGCTCGGCCCCGCCGCGCGCGAGATCGATGCGGCCGGCCGCACGGTAACGCCCGGTGGCGTGGATGCCCATTGCCATCTCGACCAGCCGATGCCACCCCCCACGCGCAACGCCGATGACTTCGACACCGGCACGCGTTCGGCGGCTTGCGGAGGCACGACGACCGTGATTCCGTTCGCCGCGCAGCAGAAGGGCCAGTCGCTGCGCGCTGCGGTCGAGGACTATCGTGGCCGCGCCGCCGGCAAGGCCCACGTCGACTACGCCTTCCACCTGATCGTGAGCGACCCGACGCCCACGGTGCTGAAGGAAGAGTTGCCGGCGCTGATCAAGGAAGGCTTCACGTCTTTCAAGATCTACATGACCTACGACGACATGAAGCTCGACGACGGCCAGATCCTCGACGTGCTGGCGGTGGCGCGTGAACACGGCGCAATGGCGATGCTGCATGCCGAGAACTCCGACTGCATCGAGTGGCTGACCAAGCGGCTCGAGGCCGCAGGCCGCACCGCGCCGCGCTTTCACGCGCATGCGCGGCCGATGCTGGTGGAACGCGAGGCGACGCACCGCGCCATCGCGCTGGCCGAACTGGTCGATGTGCCGATCCTCATCGTGCATGTGTCGGGCCGCGAGGCCGTCGAGCAGATTCGCTGGGCGCGTGCACACGGTCTTAACGTGTTCGCCGAGACCTGCCCGCAGTACCTGTTCCTCACCGCCGAAGACCTGGGCATCGACGACAGCTACAAGGGCGCGAAGTGCGTGTGCAGCCCGCCGCCGCGAGACAAGGCCAACCAGCAGGTGATCTGGGACGGACTCAACGACGGGCTCTTCACCGTGTTCTCGTCGGACCATGCACCGTTCAAATACGACGCACCGGAGGGCAAGAAGCCCGGTGGCGAAGAGGTCGCATTCCGCCATATACCCAATGGCATTCCGGGCATCGAGACGCGCATGCCGCTGCTGTGGTCCGAAGGCGTGCTCTCGGGCCGGATGACGGCCAACCGTTTTGTCGAACTCACGGCCACAGGCCCAGCCAAGGCCTACGGCCTGCATCCGCGCAAGGGAACGATCGCGGTGGGTTCCGATGCAGACATCGTGATCTGGGACGAATGCGACTTCGTGTTGAAGAACGAGCAGCTTCACCACGAGGTCGACTACACGCCGTATGAAGGCATGCGGCTCAAAGCTTGGCCGGGTGTGACGCTGAGCCGCGGCGAGGTGGTGTGGGACGGCAGCAGCTTTCATTCGCACCGGGGGCGCGGCGAACTGCTGGCCTGCGGTGTGCCGACGTTGATGCCCAGGCGTCGTTGAGAGAACGCCGGAGGCCGCCAGTCGATGACATTGCGAACCGGTTAATCAAATCTTAAAAGCGCTAAAAACTTATTAAAGCCATCCCTTCAGCATCCGCTCCAGAAGGCGACGACATGGTGTCTGTCGCCGACCATTCGTACTGGAGCCTCCATGCTGAACCACCTGAAGTCAAACTGTCTTTCGAGCCGAGAAAAGAACAGCCGCGCGCGCATACCTTTCAGAACCATCGCTGCGGGCGTCGCCTCTGCGGCATGCGTTTCGTCGGCATGGGCGCAAGTTGCACAAGACCAGCTCTCCGAAGCGGGTTCGCAATGGGGCATCGGCATTGCCGCTGGCATGGAGCGCAAGCCCTATCGCGACTTCGACAACAAGGGCCTGGCCATCCCCATGCTCACCTACGAGAACAAGTGGGTCAGCGTTGCGTTCCCGAGTGCCGATTTGAAGCTGACGTCCGTGGGGCCCGTCTCTTTGCGGTTGCGTGCGCGCTACGCGGGCGATGGCTATGAGGCCGACGATTCGCCCTATTTCGGCGGCATGGAAAAGCGCAAGGGCAGCCTGTGGCTGGGCGGGGCAGCCATCTGGCGCAACGACATTGCCAACCTGTCGGCCGAACTGCTGGCCGACGGGTCGGGCAACAGCAAGGGAACGCGGTTCAAGGTGCAGATCGACCGGCGCTTTTCTTCGGGTGCCTTCGGCTTCACGCCGCGCCTGGCCGCGCATTGGGTCGACCGCAAGTACGTCGACTACTACTACGGCGTGACGGCGGCCGAGGCCCGATCCGACCGGCCCGAATATGCCGGCAAGGCTACCGCCAACATCGAAGTGGGCCTGCGCGTGGACTACGCCGTGGCGCCGAAGCAGACAGTTTTCCTGGACGTGAGCGCGACCAGCTTCGGCAGCGGCATCAAGAACAGCCCTTTGGTCAGCCGGTCGAACCAGACCGGCGTGCGCCTCGGGTACGTCTACAGGTTCTGAGAAGAGGTCGACGGGGGCGGCGCTGCCGCCGCCGGGAACACCACCCGGATGGCAAAGCCGCGCCCCTCCAGTCCATCCCCGGTTTCAATGGTCGCATGATGCAGCTGGGCGATTCCAGCCACCAGCGACAGGCCGATGCCGCTGCCGCGCGTGGAAGTGCCGGCAGCCCGATGGAAGCGCTCGAAGATCGCCTTGCGTTCCGACAGCGGCACGCCGGGACCGTCGTCTGCCACTTCGAGATAGACCCTGTGCGTCTCTTCCTGTCCGACGGCCGGCTCATGGCCGCAGCTGACCCGAACGCGCCCGCCCTTGGGCGTGTAGCGCAGCGCGTTGTCGATCAGGTTGCGCAGCAGGATGCCCATCTCGTCGATGTTGCAGTTGATGGTGCACTTGCGAATATCGAGCAGGATCGAGCGCTCCTGCTGCAGGGCATGGGTATCGAAATCGCGGGTCACGTGCAGGATGAGATCGCTCAGGTCTGCCCGCATGTGCTGCGGAGCATTGGCACTCGCATTCAGTCGTGCCAGGTCGAGCAACTGTTCGGACAGCCGCGAGCTGCTCTGTGCGACCCGAAGCAGCTTGGTCAGTGCCACGTCCTTGTCGGCGGCGGTGTTCGCGCGCAGCGCGATCTGGGCCTGCGCCTGCAGCGCAGCCAGGGGCGTGCGCAGCTCGTGGGCGGCATCGCCGATGAAGCGACGCTCGCCCTCGATCGATTCGGAAAGCTGCTCCAGCAGACGATTGAACGACGCGACCAGCGGATGCAGCTCGCGCGGCAGCGCGGCCGAGGACAGCGGCGTGAGGTCGAACCTGCGCCGGCTTCGCATGGCAGCTTCCAGCGCCACCACTGGCTTGAGCGAGCTGCGTACCACCAGCCACATCAGCGCGCCCACGATCAGCAACAGGATGGTGCTGAGTACCAGCCCGGTCAGGGCCTGGCGCTGCATTTCGGCGTCCACCACGCTGTGGAGGTTGCCGACCTGTACATAGATCCGGCCTTTGGAATCCGAGACCGAATAGACACGCCATCGTCTTCCCTCGATCACCGTGGTGGTGATGCCATCCTCGAAGCCTGGCCGCAGCGGCGATTCGGGGGCTCCGGGCGTACGCACGGACAACCGCTTGCGATCGATCCAGACTTGGAAGACGAGTTGCTCGCTCTCTGCCAGCGCGGGGTCCCGCAGTTGCAGCCCTGGCCCCGTCACAACCATGTCCTTGTCGGCCGGAATTGTCAGCAGGATGCGAGTGGCAATGACCTTGAGCTTGTCGTCCCAGATGCTGGCTTTGTTGTGCGCGAGATACGCGAAAAGCACCGCGAACGCCACGATCCAGCCCAGGACGATGGTCGCCCCGAGCATCAGGATCATTCGCGCATAGAGCGACTTCGACTTCACGGCGGAGGCTGGCCGACGACATAGCCATGGCCGTGAACGGTGCGGATCAGGTCGTCGCCGAGCTTGCGGCGCAACTGGTGGATGAACACGGCAATGGTGTTGCTCTCGACGACGCTGGCCGTTCCGTAGACCACATCCTGCAGTTGATCGCGCGTGACGACGTGGCCGGGGCGTTCCAGCAAGGCGAGCAGGGTGCGGTACTCGTGCGCGCTCAACGGCACATCGACGCCGGCCTTGGTGACCACGCGGCGACTGCGGTCGACCGTGACGTCGCCACGGGAAAAAACGGGTATCACGCGACCCTGGCTGCGGCGAATGACCGAACGCACACGTGCCCACAGTTCGTCGAACTGGAAGGGCTTGACGAGGTAGTCGTCGGCGCCCGCGTCGAGGCCGTGGATGCGCTCGCTCAACTGATCTCGCGCCGTGAGAATCAGGACCGGTGTCGGGTCGTAGCGGCTTCGCATCGACCGCAGCACCGTCAGGCCCGACTCTCCGCCTGGCAGGCCCAGGTCCAGCAGCACGGCTGCATAGGCATGGTCGATCAGGGCGATCCGGGCGGCTGATGCATTGCCGACACGGTCGATGGACCAGCCGCTCTGGCGCGCGCCATCGCACACGGCTTCACCCAGCATGTCGTCGTCTTCTACGAGGAGCAGGTGCATGAGAGCGGAATTTCTTGTGGCCGAACGAAACAGCCCGGATGATGCGCCAGGATCATTAATGACTTTTTAAGATGTGCGAGAAGGCCATGAACGAAGTTGCGAGTAGAACCATGCGAGCCATCGTGCTGGACGCACCCGGGCCGCCCGAGGCGCTGCACTATCGCGAGCTGCCCATACCGACGCCGCTCAAGGGGCAGGTTCTCATCAAGGTCCGTGCCTTCGGGCTCAACCGGTCGGAGCTTCATACGCGGCTGGGGCTGGCGGAAGGCGTGACCTTTCCCCGGGTGCTCGGCATCGAAGCCTGCGGGCAGGTCGCCGAATGCCCCGGAGGCGAGTTCGCGGTCGACCAGCAAGTGGTTGCGGTGATGGGGAACATGGGGCGCACCTACGACGGCGGCTATGCCGAATACACCTGCGTGCCGGCAAGCCAGGTGATTCCGTTCAGGAGCACGCTTCCCTGGAGCACGCTCGGCGCCGTCCCCGAGATGCTGCAGACGGCCTATGGCTCGCTGGTCAGCGCGCTCGATGCGCAACCTGGCCAATCGATCCTGGTGCGGGGCGGGACTTCGTCGGTTGGCCTGGCGACTGCCATTCTGGCCAGGCAGCGCGGCCTCGTGGTCTTCTCGACAACGCGCAACGCTGCAAAGCGGGATGTGCTCACGGCTGCCGGGGTCGACCACGTGATCGTCGATGACGGCGATGTGGCTTCGCAGGTCCGGAAGATCCTGCCGGGTGGCGTGGATCTCGCACTGGAGTTGGTCGGCACGCCTGCGTTGCCCGACACCTTGCGGGCGGTTCGGCCCAGGGGCGTCGTCTGCTTCACCGGAATGCTGTCGAACGAGTGGCTGGTCAAGGACTTCTATCCGATCGGCTACCTGAAGAACCTCGTGCGGCTTTGCGCGTACTCCGGCGATGCCTCCGACCTGCCTGCCTCGGTGCTTCAGGACTTTCTCGACGGCGTGAGCGCGGGCAAGCTGAGCGTGCCCATCGACCATGTGTACGGCTTCGACGAGATCGTCGAAGCTCACACGAAGATGGAGAGCAACAGTGCGGCCGGCAAGCTGGTGGTGGTCGTGTAGCAGACCGCATTGCCGATGACTTGAAGGTTTTCGGCTGCGTCTTCGAATGCCTTGCTCTTCCGTTCGGGCGGGCGTGCTTCATAGACTGAAGCGCATCGCTCAACGGGAGAACCGCGAATGAAAAATCCAGTCTTTGTCGTGCCTGGGCATGGCAATTCAGGCCCTGCGCATTGGCAGAGCATCTGGCAGTCGACTCGACCGGAATGGCTCCGGTTGCAGGTCGATGACTGGGATCGGGCGGTTTGCGACGACTGGGTCTCGGCGCTGGAGCAGCAGGCTGGCGGGTTGGGCCGCGATCTCGTGGTCGTGGCGCACAGCCTGGGTTGCCTGGCCGTGGTGCATTGGGCGATGCGGTGCACGCCCCGGATTCGAGGCGCATTGCTCGTCGCAGTGCCCGACCCTCAGGCCGCTGCCTATCCGGCGGAAACGTCGCTGGGGTTCGAGCCACTGCCGTCCGCCCGGCTGCCGTTTCCGAGCATCGTGGTCGCCAGCAATGACGATCCCTATGGCAGCACGGCTTACGCGAGCGAGCGCGCACGCGCCTGGGGCAGTGAGTTAGTCGAGGTGGGGGCGCTTGGGCACATCAACGCTGCCAGCGGCCTCGGCGACTGGCCCGAGGGCTATCGCCTGTTGCAGCGCTTGCTCTGAACCGGGCGCTGCCTACAGCTGGTCCGTGGGCACGAACCACGAGAACAGCAGCAGCTGCAGCCGTGTCAGCATGCTCGAGTCCGGCTCGCTGTCGAGCACCTCGTTGTCGACGTCGCCCGTGCCGACCCATTGCACGTTCTGGCCATCGGGCTTGAGCGTGACGCGGTAGACGCCCTCGATGTCGTCGAGCTGGTAGGCGAAGAGCAGCGCCTGCGTCAGGTCGAAGCTGCGCACGCGCACGCCGAACTCGGTGTTCAGTCGGGCGGAACGCGGGTCGAGGTTCATCGAGCCGAGCAGCACCCACTGCCGGTCGACCAGTGCCAGCTTGGCGTGCAGGCGGCCGCGCGCCTTCTTGAGCAGGTCGCGGAACTGGCCGCTGCGCCGCAGCTGCTGGGTGCTGACCTCGTACAGGTTCACGCCCAGCTTGAGCATGTCGACGCGGTAGCGGTTGTAGTTGATGTTGACCAGTGGCTCGTCGCTGTCGGCCAGCGAGTTGGTGATGACGGTGATGTTCACGCCGTGGTCGCGGCCCATGCGGATGCGCTCCATGCCCTCGTCGCCCGGAATGAAGTAGGGCGAGATCACCACCACGTTCGACTGGGCCGTGGCCAGCATTTCGTGAAAGCGCTGCGCCAGCGACTCCGTGGGATGCGCCATGACGCCCAGTGCCTTGTTGGGGCTGTCGGCGGAGGCATGGGCCTCGGCGCGCATCCACTTGGCCTCGTCGATGTTGGCGAGCTGGGCGGCCAGTGGCGGGTCGCCGAGCAGGTCGGTGGCGGCCAGCGGGTCGGGCGGCGGTGCATGGGCGGGAGAGGTCGCCTCTTCGAAGTCCGCTTTGAGTTGCTGCGGCGTGCGGCTGGTGCTGGCCACCCGCTGCAGGGGGTAGACCACGTCGCTGTTCCAGTAGGTGTCGAAGATGGCGGCGGACTCGGGGACCACCGGGCCGGCCAGCAGCACCTCGAAATCGATGAAGTTCGCGCTCTCGCTGCGCAGGAAGTATTCATCGGCCAGGTTGCGGCCGCCCGCGATGGCCATGGCGCCGTCGGCCACGAACAGCTTGTTGTGCATGCGGTGGTTGAGCCGCCTGAAGTCGGAGAAGAACTCCAGCCAGCGCCCCGACGAATGGTCGCGCGCATTCACGAAGGGGTTGAACAGCCGGATCTCGGCATTGGGCTCGGCGGCCAGGCCGAGCAGCAGGCGGTCCATGCCGGCTGTGTAGAAGTCGTCGAGCAGCAGCCGCACGCGGACGCCGCGCCGGGCGGCATTGCGCATTTCGCGCAGCAGCAGGCGACCGGTCTTGTCGTTGCCGAGCTGGTAGGTCTGGATGTCGAGCGACGACTTGGCGCGCCGCATCAGCTCCAGCCGTGCATCGAGCGCGAAGGAGGCTTCGATCAGCGGCCGCATGCTGGTCAGGCCGTCGGGCGGGGAATTGAGGCTGACGGCCGCGCGGCCGAGCTCGGTGGCGGGCGAGGCCGCAATGGCCAGCGTCGGCGGTTCGGGCGTGCGCGGCGGGAGGCCGGCGCAGCCGGTCAGCGCAATGGCAGTCGCAAGGACCATCAGCCGCAAAGCCGGACCGCGCAGCGCGGGAAACAGAAAGGCAATGAGCTTGAGCATGAGGGCTGCCAACGCACGGGAAGCGTGCGGGCGGCATGGTAGCCGGTTCACCCCTAACCCGAAGACGCAATTTCGCAACGCAACGCCCTTCACTCAGGGCGGTGATTGGAGGAAGCGGAAATTTGTCACGACTAAAATGCGAATCGTTCGTATTAATCAAAATTTCGAGGAGTGGAGCAGGAATGAAGAGGTTGGTGCTGATGGGGTGCCTGGCGATTTCCACACAGCACCAGGTGCTGGCCCAGACGACGAATGCGGGCTCGCTGCCCGAAGTGCGGGTCGACGCGAATGCCGAAGCCGAGACGGCGACCACGCCGGTGATCGGCTACCGCGCGAAAAATGCGGTCACCGCCACCAAGACCGATACGCCGCTGTCGGAAACGCCTCAGTCCGTGACCGTGATCACGCGCGACCAGATGGTCGACCAGGGCGCGATCAACGTGCAGGACGCGCTCAACTACGCGGCCGGCGTGCGCTCCGACGCCTACGGCCTCGATTCGCGAACCGACTCCGTGCGGGTGCGAGGCTCCACCCCCGACGTCTACCTCGACGGCCTGCGCCAGGCCTACGGCTACTACACCAGCACCACCCGCACCGAGCCCTACACGCTGGAGCGCCTCGAAGTGCTGCGTGGCCCCTCGGGCATGCTGTTCGGTGCCGGCACGGCCGCCGGCGTGGTCAACATGGTCAGCAAGCGGCCGCTGCAGGAGGCCCAGCGCGAAGTGGGCGTGCAGTTCGGCAGCTTCGGCCGCAAGCAGATCCAGGCCGACCTCACCGGCCCGCTGAACGCTGACGGCTCCCTGTCGTACCGCCTGATCGCGCTGCAGCGCAAGTCCGACACGCAGGTCGACTACGTGCCCGACGACCGCAGCGTGATTGCGCCTTCGCTGACCTGGCGGCCCAACGCCATGACCTCGCTGACGCTGCAAGGCCTCTGGCAGAAGGACAAGAGCGGCAGCAGCTCGCAGTTCCTGCCCTGGGAGGGCACCTTGCTGCCGAACCCGAACGGACGTCTTCCAAGCAGCCGCTTCATCGGCGAACCGGGCGACTACTACGACAGCGAGCGCAAGACCTTCGGCTGGCAGTTCGAGCACAAGTTCAACGACAGCTGGACGCTGCGCCAGAACTTCCGCTACGCGCGCAACGAAAACGACAACCGCTACCACTACGGCGGCGCGTTCGCGGGGGCCGAAAGCTGGGATGCCACTGACCCGATCTTCAAGCGCGTGCTGGGCCGCTACTACGACAGCTCGCTCACGCGCAACCGCACGCAGACGCTCGACAACCACGTCGAGGGCCACTTCCAGACCGGCGCCCTGAAGCACACGCTGCTCGTGGGTGCGGACTTCGCACGCCAGCGCGAGAACGTCTGGGTCGGCACGACCTTCGACACCATCGACGTCTATGCGCCGGTCTACGGCCATCTCGACGAGCCCGTGCGCGACGCACGGCCGCGCACCCGCCAGCGCCAGACGGGCGTCTACCTGCAAGACCAGATCAAGCTCGACAACTGGATCCTGGTGGCGGGCCTTAGGCACGACAGGGCCGTGTCCAGCGCTGCGGGCAGCAACGACGAGAAGAGCAGCGCCACCACCAAGCGCCTCGGCCTGATGTACGCCTCGCCCTCGGGCTGGTCGCCGTACCTGAGCTACAGCGAGTCGTTCACGCCGCAGGCTGCGCGCGAAGGCCGCATCTTCAGTCCGCTGCGCGGCGAGCAATGGGAGGTGGGCGTGAAATACGAGCCCAAGGACCGCGCCCTGGCCTTCAGCGCCGCGGTGTACGACCTGCGCGAGAAGAACCAGATCAGCGAGCCGCAGCCCAAGGTGTTCACGCAGCTCGGCGAAACCAAGACCCGCGGCGTGGAGCTGGAGGCCAAGGGCTCGATCGGCCCGAACCTCGACCTCATTGCCCACTACAACTACACAGACGCCGATGCGCTGATCGAGGGCCTGCCCAAGCACCAGGCTAGCGTCTGGGCCAAGTACAAGTTCTCGGTCGGCGGCGTGAGCGGCTTCTCGGCCGGCGCCGGGCTGCGCATGATGAGCTCGTTCCGCGACATGCAGTCGGGCGTGGGCCCGCGCATACCGGGCGTTGCGCTGGCCGATCTCGTGTTCGCCTACGAGACCGCCGCCTGGCGCTATGCGCTCAACATCAACAACGTGACGGACAAGGTCTACTTCAGCACCTGCCTGTCGCGTGGTGACTGCTGGTACGGCTCGCGCCGCAACATCGTCGCAAGCGCCACCTACCGTTTCTAGAATCCCTTTCTCCATCAGAGCCACCACGACATGAACAGCCGAAAGATCAAGACCTGGGCCTGGGTGCACAAGTGGAGCAGCCTCGTGTGCACGGTGTTCATGCTGCTGCTGTGCATCACGGGGCTGCCGCTGATCTTCCACCACGAGATCGGCCACCTGCTCGGCACTGAGGTCGAGGCGCCGAAGATGCCGGCGGGCACGCCGCACATCAGCCTCGATCGCGTGCTCGACATCGCGAAGGCGAAGCACCCCGACCGCGTGGTGCAGTTCGCCTCGCAGCCCGAGGACGACGACGGCCTGTGGTTCGTCACGCTCACGCCCACGCCGGAAGCCACGGACGACTTCAAGTCGGTCGCGGTCGATGCGCGCACGGGCGAAGTGCTCGCGCAGCCCAAGTTCGACGAAGGCTTCATGTACGTGATGTTCAAGCTGCACGTCGACCTCTTTGCCGGGCTGCCGGGCAAGCTGTTCCTCGGCTTCATGGGCCTGCTGCTGCTGGTGGCCGTCGTCTCGGGCGTGGTGCTGTATTCGCCCTTCATGCGCAAGCTCGACTTCGGCACGGTGCGGCGCGAGAAGCGGCCGCGCCTGAAGTGGCTCGACCTGCACAACCTGCTGGGCATCGTCACGCTGGTGTGGGTGTTCGTGGTGGGCGCCACCGGCATGATCAACACGTGGGCCGACCTGCTCATCAAGTACTGGCAGTACGACCAGCTCAGCGCACTTCTCACTCCTTACAAGAACGAGCCCATCGTGGCGGTGAACGAACGCGGCTCGGTGCAGCGCTCGATGGACGCCGCGATGCAGAAGGCGCCCGGCACGAAGCTGTCGTTCATCGCGTTCCCGGGCACGTCGTTCTCGAGCCCGCATCACACCACCTTCTTCCTGCGCGGCAACGAGCCCTTCACTTCGAAGCTCTTCCAGCCGGTGCTGGTCGACGCCAAGACGGCGCAGGTGACCGCGTCGCCGAAGCTGCCCTGGTACCTCTGGGCGCTGCTGGTGTCGCAGCCGCTGCACTTCGGCGACTACGGCGGCATGCCGATGCAGATCATCTGGGCGCTGCTCGACATAGCGACCATCATCGTGCTGGGCAGCGGGCTGTATCTCTGGCTCAAGCGGGGCAACCCCGTGCCTGCGTCCAGCAAGAAGACGGCTGCGCATGAGCAGCATGCGCCTGCCGCCCCGCAGGGCGAGCCGGCTCCGGCGATGAAGGTTCAGGCATGAAGCCGCATCAACACCATCAAAGCTTCTGGCGCATGTGGGGCTGGCCGATCGTGCTCGGCCTGCTGACCACCTTCGGGCTGATCTCGGCACTCTTCAGCGATGGCGGGCTGGGCGACATCCTGGCCTGGATCGCACTGGGCATTCCGTGCGCGGTGGGCGCCTGGTATGGCTGGTGCAAGGCGCCGGAGCGCTAGTTTTCCCTGAGAGTCGCGCCACCGCGACACGCGTGGCTGGTGTGCCGAAGCAGAATCGGCGCGATGAAACCTGCGCCCGTTGCCGCCGCCTGCCTTCTCTTGCTGGGTGTTCCGCTGGCCGCGCAGGCCCAGCAGGAGCCATCGGCCGATCCTGACACCAGCGGCGCGCGTCTGCGCGAGATCACCGTCTCCACGCCACGCGGCGAAGTCGCGCCTTTCAACGTGCCGGGCTCGGTAGACCGTGTCGATGGCGACGAGATGCGCGACAGCCGCCTGCAGGTCAATCTCTCCGAAAGCCTCGGAGCGGTGCCGGGGCTGCAGGTGCAGAACCGGCTGAACTACGCGCAGGACCTGCAGCTGTCCATCCGCGGCTTCGGCGCGCGCTCGACCTTCGGCGTGCGTGGCGTGCGGCTGTATGTCGATGGCATTCCCGCGACCTTGCCCGATGGCCAGGGGCAGACTTCGAACATCGACATCGGCTCGCTGGACCGGGTCGAGGTTCTGCGCGGGCCGTTCTCGGCGCTCTACGGCAATTCGTCTGGCGGCGTGGTGCAGGCATTCACCGCCTCGGGCGAGGGCGCGCCGCGGTTGGCGTACTCGCTCGCGGGTGGCAGCTTCGGCACCTGGCGGCAGTCGCTGCAACTGAGCGGATCGCAGGGGGCGGTGGACTATCTGCTCGACGCGAGCCGCTTCCACACCGACGGCTGGCGCGAGCACAGCGCGGCGCGGCGCGACATTGCCAACGGTAAGCTCGGCATCGCGCTGGACAACGGCGACAAGCTGACGCTGATCTTCAACAGCGTGCGCATCGACGCGCAGGATCCGCTGGGCCTCACGGCCGACCAGTACGCCCTGGCACCGCGCAACGCCCCGCTGGCCACGCAGTACGACACCCGCAAGACGGTCGAGCAGACGCAGGCCGGTCTGCTCTACGAGCACCGCATCAACGCGCAGCAGGGGCTGCGCCTCATGGTCTACGGCGGCGAGCGCAAGACCACGCAGTTCCAGTCGATCCCGCCATCTGCGCAGCAGAGCCCGCTGCACGCGGGCGGCGTGATCGACCTGTCGCGGCAGTACGGCGGCGTTGACTTGCGCTGGAACGCCGCGCTTACGCTGGCCGACCGGCCACTCGACGTGGTGGCGGGCCTGGCCTACGACAGCCTGCGCGAAAAGCGGCGTGGCTATGAGAACTACCTCGGGCCGGTTTCAGCGCCGGTGCTCGGCGTGCAGGGGCGGCTCAGGCGCAACGAGCTCAACGAAGCCTGGAACCTCGATCCTTACGCGCAAGCTACCTGGCGCTTTACCGACCGCTGGACGCTAGAAGCCGGCGTGCGCCGCAGCAGCGTGCATTTCAGCTCGCAGGACCGCTACATCGTGGGCGCGAACCGCGACGACAGCGGCAGTGCGCGCTACAGCAAGACACTGCCGGTGGCTTCGCTGCGCTACCAGGCGACGCAGGACCTCGCGCTGTACGGCTCCATCGGGCGTGGCTTCGAGACGCCGACGCTGAACGAGCTTTCTTATCGGGCGAACGGTGCGAGCGGGCTCAACTTCGCGCTGCGGCGGTCAGTGAACGACAGCATCGAGGTCGGGGCCAAGGCGCGGCTTGCGGGCGGCCTGCTGACGGCGGCGCTGTTCCAGACCAGCACGCGTGACGAGATCGTCACGGACACCAACGTCGGCGGCCGCGCCACTTTCCAGAACGCGGGCCGCACCAGGCGCAACGGCTTCGAGCTGGGCTGGCAGCACGAGACTGCGAATCACTGGCGCACGCAGCTGGCCTACACATGGCTGGACGCGACGTATCGCGATGCCTTCTGTTCGCCGTCTCCGTGTGCGGCTGCGAACACCGTGGCCGCGGGCAATCGCATTCCGGGCATTGCACGGCAGTCGCTGTTTGCATCGCTGGGGTGGGTGCCGCCCGAGGGCTGGCGTGCCGGTGTCGAGATGCGTGCGCTGGGCCGAATGCAGGCCAACGACGTCAACACCGCGAGCGCGCCGGGCTATGCCGTCGCGGCGGTGTATGCGGGCTATCTGAAGAAATGGGAGCGTTGGGAGTTCAACGCCTTCGCGCGTGTCGACAACCTGTTCGACCGGCGCTACGTGGGCTCGGTCATCGTCAACGAGGGCAATGCGCGCTATTACGAGCCTGCGCCGGGCCGCAACTGGACGGTGGGTTTGAGCGGCGCTTACCGCTTCTGACCCACCGCCGTTTCTTGCTTCTTACTTGAGGCCGGCAGCTGCGCGCAGTGCGGGCGCCTGCGTCGTCGCTTCCCAGGTGAACTCGGGCTCTTCACGGCCGAAGTGGCCGTAGGCGGCGGTCTTCTGGTAGATCGGGCGCAGCAGGTCGAGCATCTGGATGATGCCCTTCGGACGCAGGTCGAAGTGTTCGCGCACGAGGGCTGCGATTTTTTCGTCGGGGATCACGCCCGTGCCTTCGGTGTAGACCGTGATGTTCATCGGCTCGGCCACGCCGATGGCGTACGCCACCTGGATCTGGCACTGGCGCGCGATGCCCGCGGCCACGATGTTCTTGGCCACGTAGCGCGCAGCGTAGGCGGCCGAGCGGTCGACCTTCGACGGGTCCTTGCCCGAGAACGCGCCACCGCCGTGCGGGCAGGCGCCGCCGTAGGTGTCCACGATGATCTTGCGGCCGGTGAGGCCGCAGTCGCCTTGCGGGCCGCCGATGACGAAGCGGCCGGTCGGGTTGATCAGGTAGCGCGTGTCCTTGAGCCATTCCTTGGGCAGCACGGGCTTGATGATCTCCTCGATGATGGCTTCGTTGAACGAGGCCTTCATCTTGGTCGAGGTTTCGCTCTGGTCGGGGCTGTGCTGGGTGGAGAGCACCACGGTGTCGATGCTGTGCGGCTTGCCGTCCACGTAGCGCATCGTGACCTGGCTCTTGGCGTCGGGGCGCAGGAAGGGCAGGCGGCCGTCCTTGCGCAGCTGGGCCTGGCGCTCGACGAGGCGGTGCGCGTAGTAGATGGGCGCGGGCATCAGCTCGGGCGTTTCGTCGCAGGCGTAGCCGAACATCAGGCCCTGGTCGCCGGCGCCGGTGTTCAGGTGGTCGTCGCTGGCATGGTCCACGCCCTGGGCGATGTCGTTGGACTGCTTGTCGTAGCAGACCATCACGGCGCAACCCTTGTAGTCGATGCCGTACTCGGTGTTGTCGTAGCCGATGCGCTTGATGGTGTCGCGCGCCACCTGGATGTAGTCGACGTGCGCGTTGGTCGTGATTTCGCCAGCTAGCACGACCAGGCCGGTGTTGGTCAGCGTCTCGGCGGCCACGCGGCTGCGGGGGTCCTGCTCGAAGATCGCGTCCAGGATGGCATCCGAGATCTGGTCGGCTACCTTGTCGGGGTGGCCTTCGGAAACCGATTCGGAAGTGAAGAGGAAATCGTTCGCCATTTGTTCAAACTCCTTGAAGTGGTTGGCGCGTTGCCAACTCTGCGGAGCCATGGCGAACGCTTTAGCAGATGCCGATGAATCGGCGGGGGCACAATCGCTTCGCGCCTGTGTTTGTCGCCCTGCAAGTTGTTCCGTAACTCGGCGACAATTTGCATTCTATTCGAGCCGCGCAATACCATGCGCGCGCGTCCGTTTTTTGACCCCCTCCCGTTTTCAATGATCACCCTGTTCCGCCTGCTTGCCCGCGTGCCGATGCCGTTGATGCATCGACTCGGCGCCATGCTGGGCTGGCTGGTCTGGTGGAGCGCGCCGGACTATCGCCGCCGCTTCAAGGCCAACGCCGAGAGCGCGGGCTTCGCCCCCGACCAGTACCGTCCCGCCATTGCCGCCGCCGGCAAGATGGCTTCCGAGCTGCCCTGGCTCTGGCTGCGCCCTCAGGGCCAGACCGTGCTGCACCGTGTGGTGCGCTGGGAGGGCGTCGAGGCCTTCGAGGCGGCCATGCAGGCCAAAAAGGGCGTGATCCTGGTGGCGCCGCATCTCGGCAGCTGGGAGATGTGCGGCCAGGCCATCGGCGAGCGCTTTCTCGCGGCCTACGGGCCGATCACGGCGCTGTTTCGCCCCGCGCGCAAGAAATGGATGGCCGACCTGATCGCCGCCGGCTCGCGCGACCGGCCCGGCCTGCAGACGCTGCCCACCAACAACAGCGGCGTGCGCGGCCTGATCCGCACGCTGCGCGGCGGGGGCTACACCGGCATCCTGCCTGACCAGGTGCCGCCGTTGGGGCAGGGCGTATGGGCGCCGTTCCTGGGGCGCCCGGCCTACACCATGACCTTGCTTCCCCGCCTCGCGCAACAGACCGGCGCGGCCTGCTTCCTGAGCGTGTGCGAGCGCCTGCCGAACGGCGCGGGCTACGTGATCCGCTTCGAACCCATCGTCGGCACGGCGCTGACTGACCCGTCGGCCTCCATCGAGGACGCGGCCGCTGCCATGAACGACGCCATCGGCCGGCTGATCCACAGCCTGCCGGGCCAGTACGTGTGGGACTACGCCCGTTACAAGGAGCCGCGCGCCGAGCGCGTGGCCGCTGCCGCCGGGGAGGCCGCATGAGCCTTGGTTCCCGACTCGGCATCGGCTTCATGCGCGTGATCGCGCCGCTGCCGTTGCCGCTCGTACGCGGCTTCGGCGCGTTTCTCGGCCGCATCCTGCATACCGTCGCCGTGCCGCGGCGGCGGGTGGTCGATACCAATCTGGCGGTGTGCTTCCCCGAGAAATCGGAGGCCGAGCGGCGCGCCATCGCGCGCGAGACCTTCGTCTACGTGGCGCAGTCCTGGCTGGACCGCAGCTGGCTCTGGCATGCGCCCGAGAAGGTGGTGGCGAGCCGGCTCAAGGTGGTCGGGGCCGCTTCGGAGATCCGCGAGATCGCCGACGGCGACGAGCCGATGATCCTGTTCGCGCCGCATTTCTACGGCCTCGACGCCGCGGCCACCGCCCTGACCATGCACACGGCGCGCCCCTCGGCCACCATCTACACGACCCAGCGCGACCCCATGGTCGATGCCTGGATCCGTGAAGGCCGCACCCGCTTCGGCGACGTGGCGGCACTCAACCGGGTGGACGGCATCAAGCCGGTGCTGCAGGGCCTGCGCAAGGGCGGCCTGCTGTACCTGCTGCCCGACATGGACTTCGGGCGCGACCAGACCATCTTCGTGCCGTTCTACGGCGTGCAGGCGGCCACCGTGCCCTCGCTGTCGCGATTCGCGCGGCTGGGCAAGGCCAAGGTGGTGCCGGTGGTGTCGAAGCTCACGCCCGGGGGCTACGAGATCGAGATCCTGCCGACTTGGCAGAACTTTCCGACCGACGACGTCGAGGCCGACACCACGCTCATGAACACGCGGCTGCAGGGCTACATCGACACGATGCCTGCCCAGTACTACTGGGTGCATCGGCGGTTCAAGACCCGCCCGGAGGGCGAGGCTCCTATTTACTGAGCGCGCTGCAGGAAGCCTTCGATCTCGCGGGCGACCAGTTGTGGTTGCTCGTGCACGATCCAGTGGGTCGCGTTCGGCACCTTTTTCACTTCGAGCTTCGGCACATAGTCTTCCAGCCCTTCGAGCAGCCCGGGCAGCAGCGCCGCGTCGTCGAGCGCCCAGAACACGAAGGTCGGCACGTCCACCGTGAGCCGTTCGCGCGGCAGCACGGGGATGCTGTCGATGGTCTGGCCCGGCAGCGGCGGCTTCATCGGCGTCACGCGGTAGAGATTGCAGGCGCCCGTGAGGCCCGCGCCCCAGACCTCGCGGTACTTCTGCTTCACTTCTTCGGTGAGCCAGCCGAAGCCGTCCGGGCCGGCCTTCATCAGCAGGAAGAAGGGCCACATGCGCTTGAAGTCGTCGGCCGCGAGCAGCCCCTCGGCGTCGGGGCGCGCGAGGAAGTTCATGTAGGCGCTCGCTTGCTGCTGCTCCGCGCTGTTGCGCAGTTCGCGGGTGAAGGTGCCCGGGTGCGGCGAATTGATGATGACCAGCTTGCCGACCTGCTGCGGGAAAGCGTTGGCGTAGCCCCAGGCGAAGGCGCCGCCCCAGTCGTGGGCCACCAGCGCGGCCATGGTGCTGTCGGCGCTTTCGGTCGCGACGAGTTGCTGGATGTCCTGGATCAGCAGATGAGCCTTGTAGGCGGCCACTTCCGTCGGCGCGCTCGACTTTTCGAAACCGCGCAGGTTGGGCGCCACGCAGCGGTAGCCGCCGTGGGCGGGGTCCGCGAAGTAGTCGAGCAGCTCGTCCCAGATGAACGCGGCCTCGGGGAAGCCGTGGAGGAACACCATCAGCGGCTGGCCCGGCTTGCCGGCGGCGCGGCAGCTCAGGGTGGTGCCGTTGGGCAGGCTGCGTTGGAAGGTCTCGATCATGCTTCTTGTCTCCTTGGGTTGACTGTCGCTATTGTTTTGATAGTGAACTGCGCAGATGGGACGGTCGGTACAGCCTGTTTTGTGATCAAGCCTCTTCTGGCTCCGCCGGTGGCTCCGATGGCGTTGCCGGTGCGGCAGCCCCATTCGGATGCACCCAACGCCACAGCAGTTCGGCTGCTTCGCCAACGCCCTGCTTCTTCAAAGCCGAGAACAGTTTCACCTCGCCGCCGCCGGCGTTCAGTCGCGTAATGGACAGCACCTTGGCGGCTTCGCTGCGCGTGAGCTTGTCGGACTTGGTCAGCAGCACGAGGAACTTGAGGCCCTGTTCCACGCGCGGGCGGATCACGTCGAGCAGGATCTCGTCGAGCTCGGTCAGGCCATGGCGCGGGTCGCACATCAGCACCACGCCGCGCAGGCTCTCGCGCGTCATCAGGTAGTTGCCCATCACGCGCTGCCAGCGCAGCTTGGCTTCGCGCGGAACGGCCGCATAGCCGTAGCCGGGCAGGTCGGCCAGCACCGCGTCGTCTACCTTCTGCTTGCCGATGCCGAACAGGTTGATGTGCTGGGTGCGGCCAGGCGTCTTGGAGGCGAACGCCAGGCGCGTCTGCTGCGTGAGGGTGTTGATGGCGGTCGACTTGCCTGCGTTGGAGCGGCCGACGAAGGCGATCTCGGGCAGGTCGACGGGGGGCAGATGCTCCAGCTGGGGGGCGCTGGTGAGGAAGTGGGCGGTGTGCAGCCAGCCGAGCGCAACGCGCTCGCGTTCAGCGACCTGGGGGTCCGCGGCGGGGGCCGCGCGGGGAGGATAGGCAGCGGGCTTGGCGCGCGGGGAGGGCATCTACGGACTTTCGAAACAAGACCCACATTGTAGAATCGTGAGGTTTTGCGCCATAAATTCGAAGCCCCCGATATGAAGTTGTTTGCCAATATTCTGCTTGCAGCCCTCGTGGGCATCGCATCCAGCGCGAGTTTTGCAGCCGATGAACACGCGGCTGCTCCGGCCGCGGCGCCTGCAAAACCGGCCAAGCCGGACCCCGCCAAGGGGGACACGCTGTTCAATGCGAGCACTCCAACAGTGCAGAGCTGCGCCTCGTGCCACAACGCCGACGGCAACTCGACCATCGCGGCCAACCCCAAGCTGGCGCAACAGCATCCCGAATACATCCTCAAGCAGCTGGAAGACTTCAAGTCCGGCAAGCGCAAGAACAGCGTCATGAGTCCCATGGCCGCGAACCTCAGCGACCAGGACATGCGCGACATCGCCTGGTTCGTGGCCTCGAAGAAGGTCAAGACCGGCTTCTCGAAGAGCAAGGACACCGTGGCCTTGGGCGAGAAGATCTACCGCGGCGGTATCGGTGAGCGCTCCATCCCCGCCTGCGCCGGCTGCCACAGCCCCAACGGCGCCGGCTTGCCCGCTCAATACCCGCGCCTGGGCGGCCAGAACGCCGACTACACCGTGGCCCAGCTCAAGGCCTTCCGTGGCGACAGCACCCCGGTGCGTACCAACAGCGGCCCCATGACCGGCGTCGCTGCCAAGCTCAACGACCGCGAAATTGCCGCCGTGGCGGACTACATCGCCGGCTTGCGCTGATGACGATGCGCTCCAGAGCGTGAACTAACCGCCGACAACAACCCCAAACAAAGGGCGGGCCGATCCAGCAGGATGGCCCGCCTTTTTGCTTTCTTCCCTTCTTCCCTTACCTTCGCCCGATGTCCGTCTCCACCCATGGCCTTCGCGTTCATCGCGGCCCGCACATGCTTCGCGCTGCGGTGGAGCTGTTTTCGTCGATGCGCTTCGCGATCGCGCTACTCACCATCATCTGTATCGCGTCGATCATCGGCACCGTGCTCAAGCAGCACGAGCCGATCAACAACTACATCAACCAGTTCGGGCCGTTCTGGGCCGAGCTGTTCCGCGCGGCGCGGCTCGACTCCATCTACAGCGCCTGGTGGTTCCTGCTGATCCTGCTGTTCCTCGTGATCAGCACCACGCTGTGCATTGCGCGCAACACGCCGCGCATCCTGGTCGACCTCAAGACCTTCAAGGAAGACATCCGTGCGCAGAGCCTGAAGGCCTTCGGCCAGCGTGCTGAGAACCGGCTCGGTGAAACGCCCGAAGCAGCGGCCAACCGCATCGGGCAACTGCTGGTGAGCGGCGGCTGGAAGGTCAAGCTGCAGCAGCGCGAGGCCGTCGACGGCAGCCGGCCGACCTCCGCAGGCTGGATGGTCGCGGCGCGCGCCGGCGGCGCGCACAAGCTCGGCTACATCGCGGCCCACAGCGCGATCGTGCTGGTGTGCATCGGCGGCCTGCTCGACGGCGACCTCGTGGTGCGCGCGCAGACCTGGTTCAATGGCAAGAGCGTGTTCACCGGCGGCGGCATGATCGCCGACGTGGCGCCGGAGCACCGCCTGTCCGCCAGCAACCCGACCTTCCGCGGCAACATCCTCGTGCCCGAGGGCGGGCAGGGCAGCGTGGCCATCCTGAACCAGTCCGACGGCGTGCTGCTGCAGGAGCTGCCGTTCTCCATCGAGCTGAAGAAGTTCATCGTCGACTACTACTCGACCGGCATGCCCAAGCTCTTCGCGAGCGAGGTGGTGCTGCACGACCGCGAGACCGGCGAGCAGGTGCCCGCGCGCATCGAGGTCAACCACCCGGCCAGCTACAAGGGCGTGGAGATCTACCAGTCGAGCTTCGACGATGGCGGCTCCAAGGTGAAGCTCAAGGCGGTGCCGATGGCGGCCGCTGCCAAGTCTTTCGAAGTGGAAGGCATCATCGGCGGCCCGAGTACCGAGATCACCAACGGCAAGGACAAGCTCACGCTCGAATACGCCGCGCTGCGGGTGATCAACGTCGAGAACTTCGCCGACGCCGGCGCCATGGGCAGCGGCGCCGACGTGCGCAAGGTCGACCTGCGCCACGACATCGAATCGCGCCTGGGCGCCGCCAACAAGACCAACAAGCCGAAGGTGCTGCGCAACATCGGCCCGAGCATCGGCTACAAGCTGCGCGATGCTGCCGGCCAGGCGCGCGAGTATCAAAACTACATGGTGCCGGTCGACACCGGCGACGGCCAGCCGGTGTTCCTGCTCGGCATGCGCGAGAAGCCCGAAGACCCGTTCCGCTACCTGCGCGTGCCGGCCGACGAGCAGGGCTCGATGGATGGTTTCGTGCGCATGCGCGCCGCACTCGGCGACGCCGACACCCGCGCGCGTGCCATCGAGCGCTACATCGCCAAGGCGACCGACCCCAAGCGTCCTGAAATGGCCGAGCAGCTGCGCGTGTCGGCTGCGCGCGCGCTGGCGCTGTTCTCGGGCAGCGAGCGTGCCAAGGCCGACGCCACCACCGCAGGCGGCTGGCAGGCGATTGCAGAGTTCATGGAGGTCAACGTGCCCGAGGCCGAGCGCGAGCGCGCAGGCGGCGTGCTGGTGCGCATCCTGAACGATGTGCTGTTCGAAGTGCTCAACCTGAGCCGCGAAGGCGCCGGCCTGGCCGCGCTGCCGAACGACGAGAAGTCGCAGGCCTACCTGACCCAGGCCGTGCTGGCCATCAGCGACGCGCACTTCTACCCGGCCCCGGTCGCGATGATGATGACCGACTTCACCCAGGTGCAGGCCAGCGTGTTCCAGGTGGCGCGCGCCCCTGGCAAGAACGTCGTCTATCTGGGCTGTCTGTTGCTGATCGTCGGGATTTTTGCCATGCTGTACGTGCGTGAGCGGCGCCTCTGGGTGTGGCTGACGCCCGATGGCAACGGGACCGACGGTGCCACGGCGGCCACGATGGCGTTCTCGGTCAATCGCAAGACCATGGACAGCGACCGCGAATTCGAGCACCTCAAGCACAAGCTGCTCGCCCTGAACAAGACAGAACCCGAGACACCATGAACACCACGACCCTCACGCTCAATGAAAGCTGGCTCTCGCGCCGCAACCTGTTCGACTGGGTGTTTGCGGCGCTGGTGCTGGCCGGCGGCCTGTTCGCGTTCGCGCGCTATGCGGGGTCGATGGACTATTACGAGAAGCCGATCCTCGTCGCCGCGGTGATCGCGATGATCTCCATCGGCTGGTTCTGGCGGCCGTTGCGCGTGCTGGCCATCGTGGTGGCCGCGGCGTCGCTGCTGGCCATCGCGTCGTACCAGGGCGACCTGGCACGCGCCGACACGGTGTTCTGGCTCAAGTACTTCCTGTCGAGCCAGTCGGCAATCCTCTGGATGAGCGTGCTGTTCTTCATGGGTACGCTGTTCTACTGGCTCGGCTTCTTCGGCGGCAAGCAGTCGGATGCTTTCGACATGATCGGCTCGCGCCTGACCTGGGCTGCAGTGACGATGGCGCTGATCGGCACCATGGTGCGCTGGTACGAAAGCCACCTGCTCGGCCCCGACATCGGCCACATCCCGGTCAGCAACCTGTACGAAGTGTTCGTGCTGTTCTGCTGGCTGACGGCCACGTTCTACCTTTACTTCGAAGAGCGCTACAACACGCGCGCGCTCGGCGCCTTCGTGATGCTGGTCGTCAGCGCAGCGGTCGGCTTTCTGCTCTGGTACACGATCGTGCGCGAGGCGCATGAAATCCAGCCGCTGGTGCCTGCGCTGCAGAGCTGGTGGATGAAGCTGCACGTGCCGGCCAACTTCATCGGTTACGGCACCTTCGCGCTGTCGGCCATGGTCGCCTTCGCCTACCTCATCAAGGAGCAGGCCAACGAGACGCGCTGGTACAAGCTCACGCCGATCTGGCTGCTGGGCGTGGCGCTGTGCTTCGTGCCGGTGGCGTTCCGCCAGCGCGTGCAGGAAGCTGGCGGCAGCTACTGGGTGGTCTATGCGGGCATCTCGGCGTTGATTGCGGCGGGCATCCTGCTGGGGCGCAAGCGCATCGCGGCGCGCCTGCCGGCCAACGACGTGCTCGACGACGTCATGTACAAGTCGATCACCGTCGGCTTCGCCTTCTTCACCATCGCCACCGTGCTGGGCGCTCTGTGGGCGGCCGATGCCTGGGGCGGCTACTGGAGCTGGGACCCGAAGGAAACCTGGGCGCTGATCGTCTGGCTCAACTACGCGGCCTGGCTGCACATGCGGCTCGTGAAGGGCCTGCGCGGCACCGTGGCGGCCTGGTGGGCACTGGGCGGGCTGGCGGTCACCACTTTCGCCTTCCTTGGCGTGAACATGTTCCTGAGCGGGCTGCACAGCTACGGCACGCTGTAGACGCAAGCTTGCGGTCTTTCGCGAAGAATTGAAACCGCGCGCCGCGACGGCGCGTAACCAAATCAGGGTTGGTCACGAACTACCCTGAGCACAACGATTCACGCGAAAGGCCTGTCATGTCGTTCCATTCCCGCCCGATCCGTCGCAACAGCAGCAGCGACAACGGCTTCACCCACCCGCTGTCGAGTGAGATCACGCCGCGCGCCGCCTACGAAAGCCGGCGCGACATGCTGAAGCTCATGGCTGGTGGTGCGGCAGGGGCGGCGCTGGCCGGTTTTGCCTCGCGCGAAGCCTGGGCTCAGGCCGAGCGCCCCAACAAGCTCGCGCCGCTGCCGGGCGCCAAGTCGGCGGTGCCGGGGGCCATGTCGATGGAAAAGCTCACCGATTACAAGGACGCGTCGACCTACAACAACTACTACGAGTTCGGCACCGACAAGGCCGATCCGGCCAAGAACGCCGGCACGCTGAAGACGCGGCCGTGGACCGTGGAGGTCGAAGGCCTGGTCAAGAAGCCGGGCAAGTACGGCATCGAAGACCTGCTCAAGCTCAGCGCGCAGGAAGAGCGCATCTACCGCCTGCGCTGTGTCGAAGGCTGGTCGATGGTCATTCCGTGGGTCGGCTATTCGCTGGCCGAGCTGATCAAGAAGGTCGAGCCGCAGGGCAATGCCAAATTCGTCGAGTTCGTGACGCTGGCCGATCCCAAGACCATGCCCTTCGTGGGCTCGCGCGTGCTCGACTGGCCCTATACCGAAGGCCTGCGCATGGACGAAGCGATGCATCCGCTCACGCTGCTTGCCTTCGGCATGTACGGCGAGGTGCTGCCCAACCAGAACGGCGCGCCGGTGCGCCTGGTGGTGCCGTGGAAGTACGGCTTCAAGTCGGCCAAGTCGATCGTGAAGATCCGCTTCGTCGAAAAGGAGCCGAGCACGGCGTGGAACAAGGCTGCGGCCAACGAGTACGGCTTCTATTCGAACGTGAACCCGAACGTCGACCACCCGCGCTGGAGCCAGGCGACCGAGCGCCGCATCGGCGACGGCGGCGGCCTGTTCGCCAAGCGGCGCAAGACCGAGATGTTCAACGGCTACGAAGCCCAGGTCGGCCAGCTCTATGCGGGCATGGACCTGAAGAAGAACTACTGAGCCTGCTTCTGCACCCGGCCATCGCTCCATGAACAAGCTGCTCATGCATCCGGCGACCAAGCCGGTCATCTTCTTGCTGTGCCTGCTGCCGTTCGCGCGGCTGGCCTACGGCGCGTTCACGGACGGGCTCGGCGCCAACCCCGCCGAGTTCCTGATTCGCGCCACCGGCGACTGGACGCTGCGCTTCATCTGCATCGTGCTGGCGGTGACGCCACTGCGCGTCATCAGCAAGTGGAACGCGCTTGCGCGCTACCGGCGCATGCTGGGCCTGTTCGCCTACTTCTACGTGGTGCTGCACCTGCTGTGCTACAGCTGGTTCGACATGGGTTTCGAGTGGGGCGATATCGCCAAGGACATCGCGAAGCGGCCGTTCATCCTGGTGGGCTTCTCGGCCTTCGTGCTGCTGACGCCGCTGGCGGCCACGTCGTTCAATCGCGCGATCAAGGCGATGGGCGCGAAGCGCTGGCAGATGCTGCACAAGCTGGTCTACGTGATCGCGGGCCTGGGCCTGCTGCACTTCTTCTGGATGCGCGCGGGCAAGAACAACTTCGCCGAAGTGTTCATCTACGTTGCGATCATCGGGGTGCTGCTTGCGTGGCGCGTGTGGAATTTTGCGAGCAAGCGCAAGGCGAAGCCGACAGCAGCGGCAACGGGCGCGGTGCGCAACAGCGAGAAGCCGCTGCGCACCAACTGACGGACGGCAATCAGCCGTCGATCTCGCTGCGCAGCTGGTCTTCCATCGTCTCGCGACGGCGGATCAGTTTCGCGCTGGCACCACTCACCAGCACCTCGGCGGCACGGCCGCGCGTGTTGTAGTTGCTGGACATGCTCATGCAGTACGCGCCCGCCGACAGCACCGCCAGCAGGTCGCCCGCCAGCACGTTGAGCGCGCGGTCGCGGCCGATCCAGTCGCCGCTTTCGCAGACCGGGCCGACCACGTCGTAGGTCGGCGCGTCGCCAGCGCGCGTGCGCACCGGCACGATGCGCTGGAAGGCCTGGTACATCGCGGGGCGCGGCAGGTCGTTCATGGCCGCGTCGACGATGCAGAAGTTCTTGTCCTCGCCGGGCTTGGTGTAGAGCACCTCGGTCACGCACACGCCGGCATTGCCGACCAGCGAGCGTCCGGGCTCGATCACCAGTTTGCGCTGGCCGAAGCCGCGCGCGTCCAGCTTGGCGAGCAACTGCTGCCACAGCGCATCGGCCTTGGGCGGCACTTCGCCGTTGTAGTCGATGCCCAGGCCGCCGCCGAAGTCCAGATGATGGATCGGCACGCCGGCCGCTTCGATTGCCTCGACCAGGTCGAGCACGCGATCGCAGGCGTCGAGGTAGGGCGAGGCTTCGGTGATCTGCGAGCCGATGTGGCAGTCGATACCGACCACTTCCAGGCCCGGCAGCCTTGCAGCATGCCGGTAGGCTTCGACCGCGCGATCGTGCGCGATGCCGAACTTGTTGCCCTTGAGGCCGGTGGAGATGTACGGGTGCGTCTTCGGATCGACGTTTGGATTGATGCGAATGCTGATGGGCGCGCGCTTGCCTTCGGCCACCGCCACTTCGTTGAGCACGTCGAGTTCGGCTTCGCTCTCGACGTTGAAGCAGGCGATGCCGGCGGCGAGGGCTTCGCGCATTTCCGCGCGGGTCTTGCCGACGCCCGAGAAGATGATCTTCTTCGGATCGGCGCCCACGGCCAGAACGCGAGCCAGTTCGCCGCCCGAGACGATGTCGAAGCCGCAGCCTGCTTCCGCGAAAACGCGCAGCACGCCGAGCGACGAATTGGCCTTCATCGCATAGCAAATCAGTGCATCGCGACCTTCGAAGCCGCGTTGGTATGCGGCCAGGGCGTCCAGCATCCACTGCTTCGAGTAGACGAAAAGAGGGGTGCCGTGCTCGCGGGCCAGCGCGTCGAGCGCAACGCCCTCGACGTGCAGCGCGCCATCGCGTTCTGCGATGTGCGGCTGGCCGGGGAGGGCGGGGGATGTGATATCGGCGCTCACTTGCGCGGTTCCGTGCTGTTGCTGGCCGGTGCACTTGCGGCAGCCGCTGGTGCGGGCGCAGCCTCGCTGGAGGAGGATGACGACCGCAAGCTTTCGGGCGTCATCAGCTGCGGCAACGTGGCTCGTCCGGCGGCGGCAGGATCGGTCGGCAGGTACAGCGCACCGCGCTGTCCGCAAGCAACCAGACCGGCAGCGCCTGCGACGAGGCAGACCATGAGCGCAGCGCGGGCGCGGGTGCTCACTAGAATTTGGCGAACGTTCAACATAGCGAAATTGTAATGACCGACACCGAGTACATGGACCGCGCCGAAGCCGCGCTCGCCGCCATCGAGCAAGGCTGCGACCGCATCAACGATGCGACCGACGCTGACATCGACAACCAGAGAGTGGGCGGGATGATCACGATTTCGTTCCGCAATGGCAGTCAGTTGATCGTGAATCTGCAAAAGCCCCTGCAGGAAATCTGGCTTGCCGCGCGCTCTGGCGGCTACCACTATCGCCATAACGGCCAAGCCTGGGTCGATACCAAGACCGGGGAAGAATTCTTCGGCAACCTGTCGCGCGAGGCGACCCTGCAGGCAGGCCAGCCGCTGGCGTTCGCGGCTGCCTGATTCTGCGTCTCCGCCGTCAGTTGCGGAAAAGATCGAGGATGCGGTTGCGCTCCTCGGGCGGGGCCGGCGGGCTCACCGGGGCGCCGGTCAGGGCTTCCGCTGGCGCCGCAGGCGTGGACTCCACGCCCAGGCTTGCCACGCCGCGTCCCGGCGCGTAGTCGTCGTAGTACCACTCGCCGCCGACGCTCACGATGCCTGACGGCGGGTTGGCCGACAGCTCTGTCACCGGCACGCCCTTGATGGCGGTTTCCATGTAGGTGATCCAGATCGGCAGGCTCAGGCCGCCGCCGGTTTCGCGGTCGCCCAGGTTGCGCGGTGTGTCGTAGCCGATCCAGGAGATGGCCGTCATGGTCGGCTGGAAGCCGGCGAACCAGGCGTCGAGCGAGTCGTTGGTGGTGCCGGTCTTGCCGTACAGGTCGGGGCGCTTGAGCATCGCCTGCGCCTTGGCCGCGGTGCCGGCGCGAGCCACGGAATTCAGCAGCGTGTCCATGATGAAGGCATTGCGCTGGGGAATGGCGCGCAGCGACTCGTTGAGCAGCGGCGGCTGCTTGTCGACCAGCACCTTGTCCTTGTGGTCGGTGATGCGGGTCACGAGGTACGGATTGACGCGGTAGCCGCCGTTGGCGAACACCGAATAGCCCACCGCCATCTGCATCGGCGTCACCGAGCCCGCGCCAAGCGCCATCGGCAGGTAGGCCGGGTGCTTGTCCTTGTCGAAGCCGAAGTTGGTGATCCACTCCTGCGCGTAGCGCGTGCCGATGGACTGCAGGATGCGGATCGACACGAGATTCTTCGACTTCATCAGCGCGGTGCGCATCGACATCGGACCGTCGTAGCCGCCGCCGTAGTTCTTGGGCTCCCAGGGCTGGCCGCCGGTGGTGCCGGCGTCGAAGAAGAGGGGGCCGTCGTTGATGACGGTGGCCGGGGTGAAGCCCTTTTCAAGCGCCGCGGAATAGATGAATGGCTTGAAGCTCGAGCCCGGCTGGCGCCAGGCCTGCGTCACGTGGTTGAACTTGTTCTTGCCGAAATCGAAACCGCCGACCAGTGCCTTGATGGCGCCGTCGCGCGGATCCATGGCGACGAAGGCGCCTTCGACCTCGGGCAGCTGCGTGATTTCCCAGGTGTTCTTGGGCGTCTTCACCACGCGGATGACCGCGCCGCGGCGGATCTTGATATTGGGCGGGGCCTTGTCGGAGAGGCCGGACTGCGCAGGCTTGAGGCCGTCGCCGGTTATCTGCACTGGGTCGCCGTTGCCGCGCACAGCGTCGATCTGCTTGGCAGTGGCCCTGAGCACGACCGCTGCCATCACGTCGCCGTTGTCGGGGTGGTCGCTGAGTGCGTCGTCCACCGCCTCGTCGAGTTCCTTGGCGTCGTTCGGCAGATCGACGAACTTCTCGGGGCCGCGATAGATCTGGCGGCGCTCGTAATCCATGATGCCCTTGCGCAGCGCCTTGTAGGCTGCCGCCTGGTCGGCCGCGACCAGCGAGGTGTAGACCTTCAGGCCACGCGTGTAGGTGCTGTCGCCGTACTGGGCGTACATCAGCTGGCGCACGGTTTCCGCGACGTATTCGGCGTGCAGGCGGTTCGGGTCGGCGGCATCGCGCAGATGCAGTTCTTCCTTCTTGGCTTCGGCGGCCTGTTCGGCGGTGATGAAGCCGGCCTCCTGCATGCGGTCGATCACGTAGAACTGGCGACCGCGTGCACGTTGCGGGTTGTTGACCGGGTTGTTCGCACCCGGCGCCTTCGGCAGGCCGGCCAGCATGGCGGCCTGTGCGATCGTGAGCTCTTGCAGCGGCTTGCCGAAATACGCTTCGGAGGCGGCGGCGAAGCCGTAGGCGCGGTTACCGAGGTAGATCTGGTTCAGGTAGATCTCGAAGATCTGATCCTTGGTGAGCAGGTGCTCCAGCTTGAAGGTCAGCAGCACTTCGTAGATCTTGCGGGTGAGCGTCTTCTCCGAGCTCAGGTAGACGTTGCGTGCCACCTGCATCGTGATGGTCGACGCGCCCTGGCTCTTCACGCGATTCATGTTGGCCAGGCCCGCGCGCACCATGCCCTTGTAGTCCACGCCGCCGTGGTCGTAGAAACGTGCATCTTCGGCCGCGAGCACGGCGTCTTTCACGACCTTGGGAATGGCGGAAATCGGGGTGAGATTGCGGCGTTCCTCGCCGAATTCGCCAATCAGGGTGCCTTCAGCCGAGAACACCCGCAGCGGTAGCTTGGGCCGGTAGTCGGAGAGTTCGCTGATGTCCGGCAGGTTCGGATACGCGACGGCAAGAGCCACCGCCACCACGCAAAGCACCGCCAGCACACCTGCCGCGGCAATGCCGAAGCCCCAGAAGAAAAAGCGCAACAGCCATTTCAGCCAGGTCGGGCGCTTGGGGGGAGGGGTCTTGGCTGGCCCTTTGGGGCTTGAAGTTTCTTGCATGAGGGGCCGGAGAGTCACCGGACATTATAAAAAGCCGTCCTCTTTTCACGATCCGATCTTTGCTGCCCTTGCATCGCCATAATTCAAAAGTTACAAAATGCGGATTTGACGTCAGGTTTTGACAACGCTTCAGGGTTTTGCCCCCCGGCGCTGCTTGGTTGCCGCTACGCCTGCTGCTAGCATGCAACCGAACGCACATTTTTCTATTGGTTACAAATACAGGGGGAGAGGGACTTAACTTGGCTGCTCTTGGATCATTGTTTCGTCGTCAGAACGCTCCCCTGCTTGGGCTGGATGTCAGTTCGTCCAGCGTCAAGCTGGTCGAGCTCGGCCGTGAGGCCAGCGGCAAGCTGGTCCTGGAGCGCTGTGCCATCGAGCCCCTGGAACGTGGCTGGATCACTGACGGCAACGTCGAGAAATTCGACGAGGTGGCGGAAGCCGTCCGGCGCGTCGTCCGCAAGAGCGGCACACGCACGCGTAACGTGGCGCTTGCACTGCCGCCGTCGGCCGTGATCACCAAGAAGATCATTCTTCCGGGCGGCATGAGCGAGCAGGAGCTCGAGATTCAAGTCGAGTCCGAAGCCAACCAGTACATCCCGTTCTCGCTGGACGAAGTCAGTCTCGACTTCTGCGTCACGGGGCCGAGCGCCACGTCCGCCGGCGACGTGGAAGTGCTGATTGCCGCGTCCCGCAAAGAAAAGGTCCAGGATCGCGAAGGCCTGGCGGAAGCCGCCGGCCTGAAGGCGATGATCCTCGACGTCGAGTCTTATGCCTCACGCTTAGCCACCGCCCGCCTGATCGAGCAACTGCCTGGCAAGGGCTTGGATTCGATCGTGGCGCTCTTCGAAGTGGGTGCCTTTACCACCAGCATGCAGGTGCTGCGCAATCAGGAAGTGCTGTACGACCGCGATCAGGCGTTCGGCGGCGCGCAACTCACTCAACTGATCGTGCGCCAGTACGGTTTTTCCGCTGAAGAAGCCGAAGCCAAAAAGCGCAGCGGCGATCTGCCCGACGACTACGGTTCCGGTGTGCTCAAGCCTTTTGTGGAAGGCATCGCGCAGGAAATCGCGCGTGCGCTCCAGTTCTTCTTCACGAGCACGCCGCACAACCGTGTCGACTATGTGTTGCTGGCGGGTGGATCGGCATCGCTGCCGGGCCTGACCAACGCCGTGACGCGACAGACCTCGTTCGCCTGCTCGCTCCTGAATCCCTTCGACGGCATGGACTTCAGTTCGAACATCCGCGAGAAGAAGGTTCGTCGCGAGGCGCCGTCCTATCTGACCTCTTGCGGGTTGGCCATGCGGAGGTTCCTGCAGTGATCCTCATCAATCTGCTTCCGCACCGCGAAGCTGCACGCAAGCGGCGGCGCGAGGCTTTCTTTGGCACATTGGGCGCCGCAGCGGTGCTCGGTCTTCTGATTGCTGGCTTGGGCTACCTCTGGTTCGAAGCCCAGATCGCGGCGCAGCAGTCGAAGAACAGCTTTCTCTCGGCCGAGATCAAGAAGCTCGAGGTCGAGATCAAGGAAATCTCGACGCTGCAGGAAGAAATCGCAGCGCTGCGCGCGCGCCAGCAGGCCGTCGAAGACCTGCAGGGCGACCGTAACCTGCCTGTGCACCTGCTCAACGAACTGGTCCGGCAACTGCCCGATGGCGTCTACCTGACCAGCATGAAGCAGGACAACCAGACGGTCACGCTGCAAGGCATGGCCCAGTCGAACGAGCGGGTCTCGGAACTGCTGCGCAACCTGGGCAACAACAGCCCATGGCTCGTGAAGCCGGAGCTGGTCGAAATCACTTCGGCAAATGTGAACCTGAATCCGCGCGACCAGCGCCGCGTGGCGAACTTCACGATGCGCATTGGCCTGAAACGCCCCACCGATGCTCAAAAGGCCGCTGCCGAAAAGGCCTTGGCCGCAACGGCGCAATCCAAGGGGTAACCGATCATGGCAAGCAATCGCCCCTCCCAAAAAATAGATGTCGGCGCTGCGTTGCAGCGTTTCGGCGAACAGTTCCGCGGGCTCAACCCGAACGATCCGTCGATGTGGCCGCCGGTGCCCCGGTACGCGCTCTGCCTGGCGGTCACCGCGCTGGTGCTGGTCGCCCTGTGGTTTGTCTGGCTGACCAATTCGAACGACGAGCTCGAAAGCGAGCGTTCCAAGGAAGTTGCGCTCAAGGCCGACTACCAGAAGAAGGTGGCTCAGGCAGCGAATCTCGAACTGCTGAAGAAGCAGCGCGAACAGGTGCAGCAGTACGTGACCCTGCTCGAGAAGCAATTGCCCAGCAAGGCTGAAATGGACGCCCTGCTGTCGGACATCAATCAGGCAGGTCTTGGCCGCAGCCTTCAGTTCGAGCTGTTCCGTCCGGGGCAGGTATCGGTCAAGGACTACTACGCCGAGCTTCCGATCGCTGTTCGCGTGACCGGGCGGTACCACGACATGGGTGCCTTCGCAGCTGACGTCGCCGGCCTCTCGCGCATCGTGACGCTGAACAACATCACCGTCACCCCGCAAAAGGACAAGGACGTGCTGACGATGGACGCCACCGCACGCACCTTCCGTTACCTCGATGAAGACGAGCGGGCCGCGCAGAAGCGCGCCGCTGCGCCGAAGGCGAAGAAATGAAGATCGCCGCCAAAGTACTGTGGCTGACGATGGCCGCGCTGGGGCTGAGTGCCTGCGACTCGGGCCAGGACGACCTGCAACGCTGGATGGCCGAACAGCGCGCCCAGGTGAAGCCTTCGGTGCCGCCCATTTCCGAGCCCAAAAAGTTCACGCCGCAGGCCTATACCGAAGCCTCGTCGTTCGAACCTTTCAACATCCTGAAGCTGACGCAGGCGCTGCGCCGCGACTCGAACCAGCCGAGCACGTCGGAGCTGATTGCGCCCGAACTGGCGCGCCGCAAGGAGGCGCTCGAAGCCTTCCCGCTCGACTCGATGGCGATGGTCGGCAGCATGAACCGCAACGGCCAGCCAGTGGCGCTGGTCCGTGTCGACAAGCTGCTCTACAAGGTGCGCGTCGGCGAATACCTGGGACTCAACTACGGGCGCATTACCCGTATCAACGAAACCGAAGTCGCCTTGCGTGAAATCGTGCAAGACGCCGCCGGTGAATGGATCGAACGCGTCGCGACGCTGCAGCTGCAAGAGAGTGCGAAATGAACCAAAACAAATCAACGATGGCACAGTGGCTGCGCGCTGCCGGCCTGGGTCTGCTGGCCTTCGGTGCATTGGCCGTGGCCCATGCGCAAAACGCCATCGAGGCCGTGACCAGCTCGACCCAGTCCGGTGCGGAAGTGATCCGCATCGACCTTGCGCAGCCGCTCACCGCGGTGCCCGCTGGGTTTGCCGTGCAAACGCCGGCTCGCATTGCGCTCGATTTCCCGGGTGTCACGAACGCCATCGGCCGCTCTGCCATCGAAGTGAACCAGGGCAACCTGCGCTCGGTGAACGTGGTCCAGGCCGGTGAGCGCAGCCGGGTGGTGCTGAACCTGAAGCAGGCGACTGCGTACAAGGCCGAGATCCAGGGCAAGTCGCTGCTGGTCATTCTCGAACCGGTGGCCGGTTCGGCGCTTGTCACGTCTGCCGCCACGACTTTCGCTGAAAACCGCAACCGGGACATGTTGCCGTTGCGCGACGTCGATTTCCGCCTCGGCGCCGACAGCACGGGCCGCGTCATCGTCGATCTTCCGAACAACCAGGTCGGTGTCGACGTCAAGCAGCAAGGCAAGAACCTCGTTGTGGAGTTCACCAAGTCGACGCTGCCAGAGGGGCTGCGCCGCCGCCTCGACGTGGCCGACTTCGGAACGCCGGTCCAGCTGATCACCTCGCAGCAATCGGGCGACCGTGTCCGCATGACGATCGAAGCCAAGGGCGACTGGGAGCACAGCGCCTACCAGAGCGAGAACCAGTTCGTGGTCGAAGTCCGCGCCCGCAAGGTCGATCCGACCAAGCTGACGCAAGGCGTCGGCTACAACGGCGAGAAACTGTCGCTCAACTTCCAGAACATCGAAATCCGTTCGCTGCTGCAGGTGATTGCCGACTTCACGAACTTCAACATCGTGACCTCGGACTCGGTGAGCGGCGCGCTGACTCTGCGACTGAAGGACGTGCCCTGGGACCAGGCGCTCGACATCATCATGCAGGCGAAGAACCTGGGCATGCGCAAGAACGGCAGCGTGCTGTGGATCGCACCCAAGGACGAAATCAACGCCAAGGAAAAGCTCGAATTCGAGGCCAAGGCCGCGATCGAGAATCTGGAGCCGCTGCGCACCCAGTCGTTCCAGCTCAACTACACCAAGGCGATTGCCATCGCGCAGGGGTTGACGGGCACCGGTGCTTCATCGGGCGGTGGCGGTGGCAGCGGTACGACGACGCGCATCCTGAGCCCCCGCGGCAGCGTCATCGCCGAGTCGCGCACGAACCAACTCTTCGTGTCGGATATCCCGTCGCGCCTGGCTCAGGTGACCGAGCTGATCCAGAAGCTGGACATTCCGGTTCGTCAGGTGCTGATCGAAGCCCGGATCGTAGAAGCGTCCGACACCTTCGGCAAGTCGCTCGGTGTGCGGTTGGGCGGCGGTATCTCCGGCGAGCGTTTTGCATCGTCCGCCGGCAATCGGGCCTATGGCAACGTCGGCGTAATGCCCATCGTCACGGCGGGTGCCAATGGCGGCGCCAGCACGGCTACGAGCACCTTCACCAATTCCAACTTCATCAACCTCCCGGCAGGCGATGCAGGCGGTACCGGCAACGCGGCGGGCACCTTCGCGATCTCGCTCTTCAATTCGAGCTTCTCGCGCATGCTGAACCTCGAGATCTCGGCGCTCGAAGCCGACGGCAAGGGCAAGCTGGTGTCCAGCCCCCGTGTCATCACGGCCGACCAGACCAAGGCGCTGATCGAGCAGGGTGAAGAAATCCCGTACCAGCAGGCCACGTCCAGCGGTGCTACCTCGATCTCGTTCCGCAAGGCGGTGCTGAAGCTTGAAGTCACGCCGCAGATCACGCCGGAAGGCAACATCATCCTGACGCTGGACGTGAGCAAGGACGCCCGCGGCGTGAATACCTCGGCGGGTCCGGCAATCAACACCAAGCACGTGCAGACCGAGGTGCTGGTGGAGAACGGCGGTACGGTCGTCATCGGTGGTATCTTCGAGCTCACCGAAACCAATGACGAATCGCGCGTGCCGGTGCTGGGTGAAGTGCCCTACCTGGGGGCACTGTTCCGCAAGCGCGAACGCGTTGCCAACAAGACCGAAATGCTCGTCTTTATCACCCCGAAGATGATTACCGACCGCAACGCCGCGCGCTGACGCGCGGGCGTAGCAGCCACCGCGTGGCGGTCGCACTCGTCGGCTTGCCCGGCGCCGGAAAATCCGCAGTGGGCCGGCGCCTGGGGATGCGGCTGGACCTTCCGTTCATCGACACCGATCACGTGATCGAGCAGCGCATAGGCTGCTCGATCCGCGATTACTTCGAGCGCGAGGGCGAAGTAGCCTTTCGGGATCTCGAACAAACCGTGATCGCCGACCTGGCCGCCAATGCCCAGGGCGTGCTGGCGACCGGAGGCGGCGCGGTGCTGCGTGAGGCCAACCGCACCCAGTTGCGCGATCACTTCCACGTGATCTACCTGCGCTCTTCCCCCGAGGACCTGTTCCGGCGCCTGCGCCACGACGTCAAGCGGCCCCTGCTGCAGGTCGCTGACCCGCTGGGCCGGCTGCGCGAACTGCACGATGCGCGCGACCCGTTCTACCGGGAAACGGCCCATGATGTGGTCGATACCGGTCGCCCGTCGATCGCCATGCTGGTGAACATCATCGTGATGCAGCTCGAATTGGCAGGCGTCGTCGAGCCGGGCGCCCATCCCGAAGAGCCCCCCGCCTGAGCCCGCCCGGGCCGCAGCGCCTAAACTCGCTGCCCATGTCCTTGCCCGTACTTTCCGCCTCGCCAGAACGCGTCGACATCCAGCTCGGCGACCGCAGCTACCCGATCCTGATCGGCGCCGGCCTGCTGGACGATCCCCAGAGCTTTGCCGTCACGCCCGCCGCGGCCACGGCCCTGATCGTCAGCAACACCACGGTGGCGCCGCTTTACGCCAAGGCGCTGCAGGCCTCCCTGGCGGGCCGTTTCCGTACCGTGCACTTGCTCGAGTTGCCCGACGGCGAGGTCTACAAGAACCTGCAGACCCTGAACCTGATCTTCGACGACCTGCTGGGCCATGGCAGCGACCGCAAGACCGTGCTGTTCGCCCTGGGCGGTGGCGTGGTGGGCGACATGACCGGCTTCGCCGCCGCCAGCTACATGCGCGGTGTGCCTTTCGTGCAGGTGCCGACCACGCTGCTGGCGCAGGTCGATTCCTCGGTCGGCGGAAAGACGGCCATCAACCACCCGCTTGGCAAGAACATGATCGGCGCGTTCTACCAGCCGCAGCTCGTCGTGTGCGATCTGTCCACGTTGCAGACGCTCCCCCCGCGCGAACTGAGCGCCGGCCTGGCGGAAGTCATCAAGTACGGCCCGATCCACGACATGGCGTTCTTCGACTGGATCGAGGCGAACATCGACGCCCTCGTTGCGCGGGACCCGGCCGCGCTGGCCTACGCCGTCAAGCGCAGCTGCGAAATCAAAGCGCTGGTGGTCGGCCAGGACGAGCGCGAAACCGGCCTGCGCGCGATCCTCAATTTCGGCCACACCTTCGGCCACGCGATCGAATCGGGCCTCGGCTATGGCGAATGGCTGCACGGCGAGGCTGTCGGTTGCGGCATGGTCATGGCAGCGCACCTGTCGCAGCGGCTCGGCGGCGTCGATGCTGCCTTCGTCGAGCGGCTCACGCGCCTGATCGAGCGCGCCGGCCTGCCGATCGTCGGCCCCGCGCTGGGAGCCGAGCGCTATCTGGAGCTGATGCGCGTCGACAAGAAATCGGAAGCCGGCGAGATCCGCTTCGTGCTGATCGACCGGCCCGGCTCCGCCGTGGTCCGCAGCGCGCCCGACGCGCTGGTGCGCGAAGTGCTCGCGCAGTGCTGCGCGGGATGAGCCTCGCGGCCTATGCCTGCCTGCCCGCGCAGTCGCGCGGCCGTCGGCATGCCGAGCCGCCCGCGCCCACGCGCGATGCCTTCCAGCGCGACCGCGACCGCATCGTGCATTCCACGGCCTTTCGCCGGCTGGTCTACAAGACGCAGGTGTTCCTGAACCACGAGGGCGACCTGTTCCGCACCCGGCTCACGCACTCGCTGGAAGTCGCCCAACTGGGCCGTTCGATCGCCCGCGCCCTGCGGATCAACGAGGACCTGGTCGAGGCGATTGCCCTGGCGCATGACCTGGGCCACACGCCCTTCGGGCACGCAGGCCAGGACGCGCTCAACGACTGCATGGCCGGGCATGGTGGCTTCGAGCACAACCTGCAGAGCCTGCGCGTGGTCGATGCGCTGGAGCACCGCTATCCACAGTACGACGGACTGAATCTCAGCTTCGAGACCCGCGAGGGCATCCTCAAGCACTGCTCCCGCGCGAATGCGGAGCGTCTGGAGGCGGCTGAGCCCAACGGCGTGGCCCGGCGGTTTCTCGACCGTACGCAGCCGGGGCTGGAGGCGCAGCTGTGCAACCTCGCCGACGCCATTGCCTACAACGCCCACGACATCGACGACGGCGTGCGCTCGGGGCTCATCAGCGTCGAGCAACTGTCCGAGGTTGAGCTGTTCGAGCGCCATCGCCGTGAGGCGCTTGCCGAGCATCCGCAGTTGCAGGGCCGGCGCGTGCTCTACGAAACCATCCGGCGCATGCTGAGCGCGCAGGTCTACGACGTGATCGACGCGACGCGCGCGGCGCTCGAAGCCCTCGCGCCAGTCGATGCCGACGCTGTGCGCAAGGCCCCGCCAGTCGTCGCATTCAGCGGCACCATGCAGGCCCAGTCGGAAGACCTCAAGCGTTTTCTCTTCCACAACCTCTACCGGCATCCGCAGGTCACCCAGACCACCGATCAGGCGCGTGACGTGGTGCGGGAGCTGTTCGAGGCCTATCTCGAGCGCAGTGCCGAAATGCCAACTTCCTTCGCCGAGCGCGGCGACAGGCACCGAGCCGTGGCCGACTACATCGCCGGCATGACGGACCGTTTCGCTGTGCGCGAGCACGAGCGGCTCACCGGCCGCCGGGGGATCGCGTGAGTTCCGTCGCGGCACGTCCGCGCGTTCCCGCTGCGGCCTTCGCCGTCCTGCTGGGCGGCGTCAGCGGGGCCTTGCATCTGGGCAAATTGCCGCCGGCCGTTCCGGCGCTGCAGGCATCGCTCGGCATCGGCCTGGTCGAGGCGGGATTCCTGTTGTCACTGGTTCAGGTCGCGAGCATGACCCTGGGGCTGCTGGTCGGGCTTGCGGCAGACACCATCGGTCTGCGCCGCAGCATGCTGACGGGGCTGTTCGTGCTGACGGTCGCGAGCCTGCTGGGTGGCCTGGTCGGCACCAGCGCGGACGGTGGTGTCCATGCTGTGCAATGGCTGCTTCTGCTGCGCGGCATCGAAGGCATCGGCTTCCTGCTGGCGGTCATGCCGGGACCGGGGCTGATCCGCGCCTTGACCCCGCCGGGCGCGGACAAGGCGGCGCTGGGCCTCTGGGGCGCTTATATGCCGCTCGGCGTGGCCCTTGCGCTGCTGCTTGGGCCCGCCCTGATCGCCTGGGGCGGTTGGACGGGCTGGTGGTGGGCGCTGTCGGTCGTGTCGGCTGGTGCTGCGCTCTGGGTGTGGACGGTCGTGCCTGGTGATCGAACCCGTCAGGCAGTGGGAGGCCAGCCCAGCGAAGGCTGGTCATCGCGCCTGCGCGCAACTGTCGGCGCGCGCGCACCCTGGCTGGTTGCGCTGACTTTCGCCGTGTACTCGTCGCAGTGGATGGCCGTCATCGGCTTCCTGCCCGCCATCTATGCGGGTGCGGGCGTGCCGGCTGCCTGGAACGCGGTGCTGACCGCGCTCGCGGCCGCCATGAACATCGTCGGCAACATCGCCGGCGGCCGCTGGCTGCAGCGCGGCGTGGCGCCCGAGCGCTTGCTGCAACTCGGCTTCCTGACGATGGCGCTGGGCGGCGTGGCCGCCTTCGCGCAAGTAGGGCAGGGCGCCGACGCCCTGGGCCTGCCGCCCGCGCTGCGCTACATCGCCGTCTGCGCCTTCTCGCTGGGCGGTGGCATGGTGCCGGCCACTTTGTTCCTTCTGGGCGTGCGGCTGGCACCCGGGCCCACCACCGTGTCGACGACCGTCGGCCTCATGCAGCAGGCATCGTCGCTTGGCCAGTTCCTGGCCCCGCCCGCGGTGGCGTGGCTGGCCCACCGCGTTGGCGGCTGGCACTGGACCTGGACGGCCACGCTGGCCTGTTCGCTGGCCGGCATGGCGATCGCGCGGCGACTGGGGCGGATTCGCCCTGTGGCGGAGATGGCATGACCCATCCGACGACAATTGCAGCCGCCCAGGCCGAAGCCGACACGCGGCGCTGGCTCGAACGCGCGGTGATCGGCCTCAACCTGTGCCCCTTCGCAAAGGCCGTGCACGTTAAGTCGCAGATCCACTACGCCGTGTACGAACCCGCCGAAGCGGCCGACCTGATGGACGCGCTACTGGCCGAAGCCAAAGACCTCGCAGCGCTCGACGCCGCCGTGCGCGACACCACACTTCTGATTGCACCGAATACCTTGGCCGATTTCCTGGACTTCAACGATTTCACGGCGCGTGCCGAACGCCGGCTTGCGCGCGCCGGTTTCGACGGCGTGTTCCAGCTGGCGAGCTTTCATCCGCAGTTCCAGTTCGCCGGCACCGAAGCCGACGACCTCGGCAACGCCACCAACCGCGCGCCATACCCCACGCTGCACCTGCTGCGCGAGGACAGCGTGAGCCGCGCGGTCGAGGCGTTCCCCGAGGCGGAGGCCATCTTCGAGCGCAACATCGACACGCTCGAAGCGCTGGGGTCCGATGGCTGGGCGGCGCTCGACGTCGGCCCCGGGAGTGCCAGGCCATGAACACCAAAGCCGCATCGAAACCGGTGACGAAGACGAACAAGGCCGCCAAGGCTGATGCCGAACTGGCCGATGCCCTGCGCCCTGGCCAGTCCGTCGAGTTGCTCAAGGAGCTGCACATCCTCACCCGCGAGGGGCGGCTCAACCAGGACTCGCGGCGCAAGCTCAAGCAGGTCTACCACCTGTTCCAGTTCATCGAGCAGCTGCTGCGCGAGCTGCCGGAAGAGGGCGCAGGCGCAACGCTGGCCGACCATGGCGCGGGCAAGTCGTACCTCGGCTTCATCATCTACGACCTGTTCTTCCGGGCACGGCAGGGCAGCAGCGGCCATGTCTACGGCATCGAGACGCGCGGCGAACTGGTCGAGCGCTCGCGTGCGCTGGCGCAGCGGCTGGGCTTCGACCGCATGTCGTTCCTGAACCTCACTGTGGCCGAATCGGCGCAGGCAAGCGAACTGCCGGAGCAGATCGATGTGGTCACCGCGCTGCACGCCTGCGACACCGCCACCGACGATGCCATCGCCTTCGGCCTGGCCAAGAAGGCGCGCTGCATGGTGCTCGTGCCTTGCTGCCAGGCCGAAGTGGCCGCCTGCCTGCGCGAAACCAAGGCGCTGGCGCTTTCGCGCACGCCGCTGGCCGAGCTGTGGCGTCATCCGCTCCACACGCGCGAAATCGGCAGCCAGCTCACCAACGTGCTTCGCTGCCTGTATCTCGAAGCCAACGGCTACAGCGTCACCGTGACCGAACTGGTCGGCTGGGAGCACAGCATGAAGAACGAACTGATCCTGGCGCGCTACACCGGCCAGCGCAAGGCGAGCGCAGCGACGCGGCTGCGTGAGTTGCTGGCGCAGTTCGGGCTCGACACGCTGGGCGACACGCGCTTCCGTCTCGCCTGAGCGCCGGCGCGCAACTCGCGTCCGCATACCCCATGGCCCGTCTTCCCCGCCTCACGCTGGCCGACCTGCCGCACCATGTGATCCAGCGCGGCAACAACCGCCAGCCGATCTTCATGGACCGCGCGGATCACGAGAAGCTGCTCGCGCTGCTGGCCGAAAACGCCACGCGCTTCGGTATCGCGCTGCATGCCTATGTGCTGATGGACAACCACTTTCATCTGCTGGCCACGCCCAACAGCACCACCGGCCTGCCGCAGTTCATGCAATCGGTAGGCCGCAGCTACGTGCGCTACTTCAACGACCGCCACGGCCGCAGCGGCACGCTGTGGGAGGGGCGCTACCGGTCGACGTTGATCCAGACCGACCGCTATCTGCTGACCTGCATGGCCTACATCGACCTCAATCCAGTGCGGGCGGGCATGGCGGCCGATGCGCGCGACTTCCCATGGTCCAGCCACGGCCACTACGCCGGCCTGCGGCATGACCGGCTGCTGACGCCCCATCCGCTGTACTGGGAGCTCGGCAACACGCCGTTCGCGCGGGAGGCTGCGTATGTCGAGTTGGTGCGCGGCGGGGTACGCGCGGCCGACCAGAGCGCGCTGACCGAAGCCACATTGCGCGGCTGGGCTGCCGGTGACGACGATTTTCTCGATGGCCTGCAGAAGTCCACCGACCGCCGCGTGGTCAAAGCCAAGGCCGGTCGACCGCCTTCGAACACCTCATCCTGAGCTGAAAAGCAGCGCAATCTATTGTGCTGCCTGGTCTTTTTGCTCCTGTTTTTGATATGTCCCTAATTTAATTCCGAGAAGAAAACTCAAGATTTAATAAGAATCTGACCCCTATTAAAGTGTTTGGCATTCTTTGTGCATCGCAATATGCTCCCTTTCCCTGCGAAAACTGAAGGAGCGCGCCCATGACGACGGCTGCCGAGATTCAACATCTCCAAGAACACGGTCTGTATTCCGGTGCCGACGAGCACGATGCCTGCGGCGTCGGCTTCGTTGCACACATCAAGGGCGAAAAAAGCCATGCCATCGTGCTGCAGGGCTTGAAGATCCTCGAAAACCTCGACCATCGCGGCGCCGTGGGCGCTGACAAGCTGATGGGCGACGGCGCCGGCATCCTGATACAGCTGCCCGACCACCTGTACCGCGAAGAAATGGCGAAGCAGGGCGTCACGCTGCCCCCGCCGGGCGAATACGGCGTCGGCATGATCTTCCTGCCGAAGGAACACGCCTCGCGCGAAGCCTGCGAACAGGAGATGGAACGCGCCATCAAGGCCGAAGGCCAGGTGCTGCTCGGCTGGCGCGATGTGCCGGTCAACCGCGACATGCCCATGTCGCCCACCGTGCGCGAAAAGGAGCCGCTGCTGCGCCAGGTCTTCATCGGCCGCGGCAACGACGTGATCGTGCAGGACGCGCTGGAGCGCAAGCTCTACGTGATCCGCAAGACCGCCAGCGCCAACATCCAGCGCCTGAAGCTCAAGCACAGCAAGGAATACTACGTTCCCAGCATGTCGAGCCGCACCGTGGTCTACAAGGGCCTGCTGCTGGCCGACCAGGTCGGTACCTACTACCTCGACCTGCAGGACAAGCGCTGCGTCTCGGCCCTGGGCCTGGTGCACCAGCGCTTCTCGACCAACACCTTCCCCGAGTGGCCGCTGGCCCACCCGTACCGCTACGTCGCCCACAACGGCGAAATCAACACGGTCAAGGGCAACTACAACTGGATGAAGGCCCGCGAAGGCGTGATGTCGTCGCCGGTTCTGGGCGCCGACCTGCAGAAGCTCTACCCCATCAGCTTCGCCGGCCAGTCCGACACCGCCACCTTCGACAACTGCCTCGAGCTGCTGACGATGGCCGGCTACCCCATCAGCCAGGCCGTGATGATGATGATTCCCGAGCCCTGGGAACAGCACGCCACCATGGACCCGCGCCGCCGCGCGTTCTATGAATACCACGCCGCCATGCTCGAGCCGTGGGACGGCCCGGCCTCCATCGTCTTCACCGACGGCCGCCAGATCGGCGCCACGCTTGACCGCAACGGCCTGCGCCCCTCGCGCTACTGCGTGACCGACGACGACCTGGTCATCATGGCGTCGGAATCGGGCGTGCTGCCCGTGCCCGAGCAGAAGATCGTGCGCAAATGGCGCCTGCAGCCCGGCAAGATGTTCCTGATCGACCTGGAGCAGGGCCGCATGATCGACGACGAGGAGGTCAAGGCCACCCTCGCCAACAGCAAGCCCTACAAGCAGTGGATCGAGAACCTGCGCATCAAGCTCGACAGCGTGAAGGCCGAGCCGGTCTCCGCGCCGCTCTCGCAAGTCGCGCTGCTCGATCGTCAGCAGGCCTTCGGCTACACCCAGGAAGACATCAAGTTCCTGATGAGCCCGATGGCGCAGGCTGGCGAAGAAGGCATCGGCTCCATGGGCAACGACAGCCCGCTGGCCGTGCTCTCGAGCAAGAACAAGCCGCTGTACAACTACTTCAAGCAGCTGTTCGCGCAGGTGACGAACCCGCCGATCGACCCGATCCGCGAAGCCATCGTGATGTCGCTGGTGTCCTTCATCGGCCCCAAGCCCAACCTGCTGGACATCAACCAGGTCAACCCACCGATGCGGCTCGAAGTGAGCCAGCCGATCCTCGACTTCGCCGACATGGCGAAGCTGCGCGACATCGGCAAGTACACGCAGGGCAAGTTCAAGAGCTATGCGCTCGACATCACCTACCCGCTCGCCTGGGGTGACGAAGGCGTCGAAGCCAAGCTGGCCTCGCTGTGCGCCGAAGCGGTGGACGCCATCAAGGGCGGCCACAACATCCTGATCGTGAGCGACCGCGGCGTGAGCCCGACGCAAGTGGCCATCCCGGCCGTGCTGGCCCTGTCGGCCGTGCACCAGTACCTCGTTCGCGAAGGCCTGCGCACCACCGCCGGCCTCGTCGTCGAAACCGGCTCGGCGCGCGAAGTGCATCACTTCGGCGTGTTGGCGGGCTACGGCGCCGAAGCCGTGCACCCCTATCTCGCCATGGAAACGCTGGCGGCCATGCACGCAGACCTGCCGGGCGACCTGAGCGCCGACAAGGCGGTCTACAACTACGTGAAGGCCATCGGCAAGGGTCTGTCGAAGATCATGTCGAAGATGGGTGTCAGCACCTACATGAGCTATTGCGGCGCGCAGCTGTTCGAAGCCATCGGCCTGAACAGCGAGACGGTGAACAAGTACTTCACCGGCACCGCCAGCCGCGTGGAAGGCATCGGCGTCTTCGAGATCGCCGAAGAAGCCATCCGCATGCACAAGGCCGCCTTCGGCGACGACCCGGTGCTCTCCAACATGCTCGACGCAGGCGGCGAATACGCCTGGCGCACGCGCGGCGAAGAGCACATGTGGACGCCCGACGCCATCGCCAAGCTGCAGCACAGCACGCGCTCCAACAACTGGAACACGTACAAGGAATACGCGCAGCTCATCAACGACCAGAACCGCCGCCACCTCACGCTGCGCGGCCTGTTCGAGTTCAAGATCGATCCGGCCAAGGCCATCCCGGTGGACGAAGTCGAGTCGGCCGCTGACATCGTCAAGCGCTTCGCCACCGGCGCGATGTCGCTCGGCTCGATCAGCACCGAGGCGCACTCCACGCTCGCCATTGCCATGAACCGCATCGGCGGCAAGAGCAACACCGGCGAAGGCGGTGAAGACCCGGCGCGCTACCGCAACGAGCTCAAGGGCATCCCGATCAAGCTGGGCGACACGCTCAAGAGCGTGATCGGCGCCGAAAACGTCGAGGTCGACCTGCCGCTGAAGGACGGCGACTCGCTGCGTTCGCGCATCAAGCAGGTGGCATCGGGCCGCTTCGGCGTCACGGCCGAGTACCTGCATTCGGCCGACCAGATCCAGATCAAGATGGCGCAGGGCGCCAAGCCGGGCGAGGGCGGCCAGCTCCCGGGCGGCAAGGTCACCGAGTACATCGGCAAGCAGCGCTATGCCGTGCCGGGCGTGGGCCTCATCTCGCCGCCGCCGCACCACGACATCTACTCGATCGAAGACCTGGCGCAGCTCATTCACGACCTGAAGAACACCGCGCCGCACGCCAGCATCAGCGTGAAGCTGGTGAGCGAGATCGGCGTCGGCACCATCGCGGCCGGCGTGGCCAAGTGCAAGAGCGACCACGTCGTGATCGCCGGCCATGACGGCGGCACGGGCGCCTCGCCCTGGTCGTCGATCAAGCACGCTGGCAGCCCGTGGGAAATCGGCCTGGCCGAAACGCAGCAGACGCTGGTGCTCAACCGCCTGCGCAGCCGCATCCGCGTGCAGGCCGACGGCCAGATGAAGACCGGCCGCGACGTCGCCATTGGCGCGCTGCTGGGTGCCGACGAGTTCGGCTTTGCGACCGCGCCGCTGGTGGTCGAGGGCTGCATCATGATGCGCAAGTGCCACCTGAACACCTGCCCGGTGGGCGTGGCCACGCAAGACCCGGTGCTGCGCAAGAAGTTCTCGGGCAAGCCCGAGCACGTCGTCAACTACTTCTTCTTCGTTGCAGAAGAAGTGCGCCAGATCATGGCCCAGCTCGGCATCCGCAAGTTCGACGACCTGATCGGCCGCGCCGACCTGCTCGACATGCGCAAGGGCATCGAGCACTGGAAGGCTTCGGGCCTGGACTTCAGCCGCCTGTTCGCGCTGCCTAACGTGCCGGCCGACGTGCCGCGCTTCCATGTCGAGAATCAGGACCACGGCCTCGACAAGGCGCTGGACGTGAAGCTCATCGAGAAGTCGCGCCCCGCCATCGACAAGGGCGAGAAGGTGCAGTTCATCGAGGTGGCGCGCAACGTCAACCGCTCGGTGGGCGCAATGCTCTCGGGCGCGCTGACCAAGGTGCATCCGCAGGGCCTGCCCGATGACTCGATCCGCATCCAGCTCGAAGGCACGGGCGGCCAGTCGTTCGGCGCCTTCCTGGCGCGCGGCATCACGCTGTACCTGATCGGCGACGCCAACGACTACACCGGCAAGGGCCTCTCGGGCGGCCGCGTGGTGGTTCGCCCCAGCCTCGACTTCCGCGGCGAAGCGGTGCGCAACACCATCGTCGGCAACACCGCGCTGTACGGTGCGACCACCGGCGAGGCCTACCTGTGCGGCGTGGCCGGCGAGCGTTTTGCGGTGCGCCTGTCGGGTGCCACGGCGGTCATCGAAGGCACCGGCGACCACGGCTGCGAATACATGACCGGCGGCACGGTGGCCGTGCTCGGCAAGACGGGCCGCAACTTCGCGGCCGGCATGAGCGGCGGCGTTGCTTTCGTCTACGACGAAGACGGCCAGTTCGCCACGCGCTGCAACCTTTCGATGGTGTCGCTCGACAAGGTGCTGACCTCGGCCGAGCAGACCGCGAGCGTGCATCGCAAGATCTGGCACGGCGGCGTCACCGACGAAGCGCAGCTGAAGAAGCTGCTCGAAGAGCACCACCGCTGGACCGGCAGCAAGCGCGCACGCGAGCTGCTCGACAACTGGGCCGTGTCGCGCACGAAGTTCGTGAAGGTGTTCCCGAACGAATACAAGCGCGCGCTGGCCGAGCTGCACGACCGCAAGGTCGAACTCACCAGCAGCGGCAACAACGCGCACATCGGCCTCGAGCCGCACGCGCTGGCTCCCGCACCGCAAACGGCCCCGGCTTCGGTCTGAGCGCCCACGAGTACAGAGAACAAAGGAAAGCACGATGGGAAAGATCACCGGCTTCATGGAGCATGAGCGTGTCGAAGAGGGCTACAAGCCCATCGAAGAGCGCGTCAAGCACTACAAGGAATTCGTCGTCGGCCTGAACACCGAACAGGCCAAGGTGCAGGGCGCGCGCTGCATGGACTGCGGCACGCCGTTCTGCAACAGCGGCTGCCCGGTCAACAACATCATTCCGGACTTCAACGACCTCGTGTACCGCAACGACTGGCAAAACGCCTTCGCGGTGCTCGACTCGACCAACAACTTCCCCGAGTTCACCGGCCGCATCTGCCCCGCGCCCTGCGAGGCAGCCTGCGTGCTCAACGTGAACGACGACGCAGTCGGCATCAAGTCGCTGGAGCACGCGATCATCGACCGCGCCTGGGACGAAGGCTGGGTGGCGCCGCGCGTCGCCAAGCACAAGACCGGCAAGAAGGTGGCGGTGGTGGGTTCGGGCCCGGCCGGCATGGCGGCTGCACAGCAACTCGCGCGCGCCGGCCACGACGTGACGCTGTTCGAGAAGAACGACCGCATCGGCGGCCTGCTGCGCTACGGCATTCCCGACTTCAAGATGGAGAAGTCGCACATCGATCGCCGCGTCGAGCAGATGAAGGCCGAAGGTGTGACCTTCCGCACCGGCGTGATGGTCGGCGCCGCGAAGGACCCGCTGGGCAAGGGCTCCAAGGTCACGAACCTGGCCAAGGAAACCGTCACGCCTGAGCAACTGCAAAAAGAATTCGATGCCGTGCTGCTCACGGGCGGTGCAGAGCAATCGCGCGACCTGCCGGTGCCCGGCCGCGACCTCGACGGCATCCATTTCGCGATGGAGTTCCTGCCGCAGCAAAACCGCGTCAACGCGGGCGACAAGGTCAAGGGCCAGTTGCGCGCCGACGGCAAGCACGTGATCGTCATCGGCGGTGGCGACACCGGCTCCGACTGCGTGGGCACCAGCAACCGCCATGGCGCGGTCAGCGTCACGCAGTTCGAGCTGATGCCCCAGCCGCCCGAGGAAGAAAACCGCCCGCTGACCTGGCCGTACTGGCCGATCAAGCTGCGCACCAGCTCCAGCCATGAAGAGGGCTGCGAGCGCGAGTTCGCGATCTCCACCAAGGAATTCATCGGCGAAAAGGGCAAGGTCACTGGCCTGAAGACCGTTCGTGTCGAATGGAAGGACGGCAAGATGCAGGAAGTGGCCGGCAGCGAGCAGATCCTCAAGGCCGACCTGGTGCTGCTCGCGATGGGCTTCATCAGCCCCGTTGCCACCGTGCTCGACGCCTTTGGCGTGGAGAAGGATGCCCGCGGCAACGCCAAGGCCACGGTCGACTTCATCGGCGGCTATGTCACCAACATTCCGAAGGTTTTTGCCGCCGGCGACATCCGCCGTGGACAGTCGCTGGTGGTGTGGGCCATTCGTGAAGGCCGCCAGGCCGCGCGCTCGGTGGATGAGTTCCTGATGGGGTTCAGCGACCTGCCGCGCTGAATTTTGTTTCAATTTCGCGGGGCCGGTCACGGCCCCGTTATCATCCGCGTCAAACCGCATGCCGGGATGCTTGAAAAAGCGCCCGGCTTTTTTATTGAGATGGACCCAGCCGCACCACTGCCACATCCCTTCGTAGAGTTCCGCGACGTCACGTTCGGCTATGGTGCGCGCGCCATCCTCGACGGCGTTTCGTTCTCCGTGCCGCGAGGCAAGGTAACGGCCCTGATGGGAGCATCGGGCGGTGGCAAGACCACGGTGCTGCGCCTTATCGGCGGGCAGCAGAAGGCCCAGCGTGGCGAGGTGCTCTTCGACGGCCACGATGTCGGCAAGTTCGATGCAACCGCGCTCTACGCGGCGCGGCGCCGCATGGGCATGCTCTTCCAGTTCGGCGCGCTGTTCACCGACATGACCGTGTTCGACAACGTGGCGTTTCCGCTGCGCGAGCACACACAACTCTCCGAAGCGCTGGTACGCGACGTGGTGCTCATGAAGCTCGACGCCGTCGGCCTGCGCGGTGCCCGCGACCTGATGCCCAGCGAGGTGTCGGGCGGCATGGCGCGGCGCGTGGCGCTGGCGCGTGCCATTGCGCTCGACCCCGACCTCGTGATGTACGACGAACCTTTCGCGGGGCTCGACCCGATCTCGCTCGGCACCGCCGCGCGCCTGATCCGCCAGCTCAACGACACGCTGGGGCTCACCAGCATCATCGTGTCGCACGATCTCGAAGAAACCTTCCGCATCGCCGACCACGTGATCATCCTGGCCAACGGCGGCGTCGCCGCACAGGGCACGCCCGACGAAGTGCGCCACAGCGCCGACCCGCTGGTCCATCAGTTCGTCAATGCGTTGCCCGACGGGCCAGTGCGTTTCCATTACCCGGGCGTCAGCATCGAGGACGACTTCGGCAATGTCGAAGGAGGGCGCTCATGAGCTGGTGGAAGCCTGCCGACGTCGGCTTCGGCGTGCGCCGCCATCTGGCCAACCTGGGCTATGGCGCGAAGCTGTTCATGCGCCTGGTCGGCCCGGGCGCGCAGATCATGCGCCGCTTCGGTCTGGTGCGTGACCAGATCCATTTTTTGGGCAACTACTCGCTCGCGATCATCGGCGTGTCGGGGCTGTTCGTGGGCTTCGTGCTCGGGCTGCAGATGTACTACGCGCTGCAGCGCTACGGTTCTTCCGAAGCGCTCGGCCTGCTGGTCACGCTGAGTCTGGTGCGCGAGCTCGGGCCCGTGGTGGCGGCCTTGCTGTTCACCGGGCGCGCGGGGACGTCGCTCACCGCGGAGATCGGCCTCATGAAGGCCGACGAGCAGCTGAGCGCCATGGAGATGATGGCGGTCGACCCGGTGCAGCGCATCCTCGCGCCGCGCTTCTGGGCCGGCGTCATCACCATGCCGCTGCTGGCGGCGGTGTTCAGCGCGGTTGGCATCATGGGTGGCTACGTGGTGGGCGTGCTGATGCTGGGCGTCGACCCGGGCGCGTTCTGGGGCCAGATGCAGGGCGGCGTCGACGTGTGGCGCGACGTCGGCAACGGCGTCATCAAGAGCATCGTCTTCGGCTTCACCGTGACCTTCATCGCGCTGCTGCAGGGCTATGAAGCCCAGCCCACGCCCGAAGGCGTGTCGCGTGCGACCACGCGAACCGTGGTGTCGGCATCGCTGGCGGTGCTGGGGCTGGACTTCCTGCTCACCGCCATGATGTTCAGTATCTAAAGAGGCTCGGCCTCCATCGTTCTAGACAGAGAGTCAAACCATGCAACGTTCCAACAACGACATCTGGGTCGGCCTGTTCGTCCTGATCGGCGCTGCGGCGCTGCTGTTTCTCGCGCTGCAGTCGGCCAACCTGCTGAGCCTGAATTTCCAGAAGACCTATTCGGTGACCGCGCGCTTCGACAACATCGGCGGGCTCAAGCCGCAAACCGCTGTGAAGAGCGCGGGGGTTGTGGTCGGCCGCGTGGAGTCCATCTCCTTCAACGACAAGTCCTTTCAGGCCGACGTCACGCTGGCTTTGCAAAACCGCTACAGTTTTCCCAAGGACAGTTCGCTCAAGATCCTGACCAGTGGCCTGCTCGGCGAGCAGTACATCGGGATCGAAGCGGGCGCCGAGGACAAGAACTTGCAGGCCGGCGACACCATCACCTCGACCCAATCGGCCGTGGTGCTTGAAAACCTGATCAGCCAGTTTCTGTACAGCAAGGCAGCCGAAGGCAATTCGACGCCTGGAACAGCCAACAAGAAATGAAAACACGATCTTTTTTGTCTTCTGCTATGAATAACGTAGCAATTCGCGCCCGTTGGGTGGGCGCCGCAGCTTTTTTTGCACTGGTGGCCGGTTGCGCCACCGGACCCAACGCCAATCCGGCCGACCCTCTCGAGCCGTTCAACCGCGGGGTCTCGCGCTTCAACGACACCGTTGACGACGCAGTGCTCGTTCCCGTGGCCACGGCCTACCAGAAGGCGCTGCCTTCGATGGTGCGCACCGGCGTGAACAACTTCTTCGGCAACATCGGCGATGTCTGGAGCCTGGCCAACAACGTGGCCCAGCTCAAGCTGCAGAACAGCGCCGAGACCTTCATGCGCCTGAACGTCAACACCTTCTTCGGGCTCGGCGGCCTGCTGGACGTTGCGACCGAGGCCGGCATTCCCCGCCACGAGGAAGACTTCGGCCAGACGCTGGGCTACTGGGGCGTGGGCCCGGGCCCGTACGTCGTGCTGCCGCTGCTGGGCTCCTCGACACTGCGCGACACCGCGGCCAAGCCGCTCGACATGTACGGCGACCCGCTGGGCCATGTGGAAGACATCCCCTGGCGCAATTCGCTGACGGTGCTGCGCATCGTCGACACGCGCTCGCAATACCTGCGCGCAAGCCGCCTGCTCGGCGATGCGGCGCTCGACAAGTATTCGTTCACGCGCGATGCGTTCCTGCAGCGCCGCCGCAGCCAGGTCTACGACGGCAACCCGCCGGACGACGGCGGTGGCAGTGACGGTGGTGGCAGCGACAAGTAAGCCGCAAGAGGAGGGGAGGCTGCTTGCATCCGGTTGCAAGGCTTCACCTCCCGGACAGGAACCCGGTCGGCCCCAGGGGGCTCGAATCCGTTCCTGTCTCAGCACCCGGTTTTTTCGGGTGCCTGCAGATTTTCAAACTTGAATGAGGGACTCTTCATGAACAACAAGACCTTGCAACGTCGCGATCTTGGCCGCCTGGTGCTGGCCGGTGCCCTGCTGTTCGGTGCGGCTGTCGCCTTCGTCCAGCCCGCCCGTGCCGCCGATGAAGCGCCTGATGCGCTCGTCAAGCGCCTCTCGACAGACGTGCTCGAAACGATCAAGGCCGACTCGTCCATCAAGTCGGGCGACGTCAACAAGATCATGCTGCTGGTCGACAGCAAGATCATGCCCAACGTCAACTTCCAGCGCATGACGGCCTCGGCAGTCGGCCCGGCCTGGCGCACTGCAACGCCCGAACAGCAAAAACGCCTGCAGGACGAGTTCAAGGCCCTGCTGGTGCGCACTTATGCCGGCGCGCTCGACCAGGTGACCGACCAGACCGTCACCATCCGCCCGTTCCGCGGCTCGCCTGACGACAAGGATGTGCTGGTGCGCACCGAGGTCCAGGGCCGCGGTGATCCGGTGCAGCTCGACTACCGCCTTGAAAAGACCCCCGGCCAGGGCGCCGGCTGGAAGGTCTACAACCTGAATGTGCTGGGCGTGTGGCTGGTCGATACCTACCGCACCCAGTTCGCGCAGGAAATCAACAAGAGCGGCATCGACGGCCTGATCGCCGCGCTGGCCGCGCGCAACAAGGGCAACGGCAAGGGCTGACCGGGCGCACGCGATGCTGGTCCTGCCCACCCGACTCACCCATGACGAGGCCCCCGCCTGCATGCGCATGCTGCAGCAGGGGCTGAAAGGCCAGGCCGACTCGTCGTCCACCGTGGTCGACGCGACTGCGCTGGCTCAGTTCGATTCGTCGGCGCTGGCTGTGCTGCTCGAATGCCGGCGCGAATCGAGCGCGCTGGGCCGCGGTTTTTCGGTCAAGGGGCTGTCGCCCAGGCTGCGCGAACTCGCGGCGCTGTATGGCATTGCGGGCCTTTTGCCCGCCGCGCCCTGAAAAAGTAACGGCCCCTTAAAATCGCGGGCTCCCATGCCCGCGATTTCATTTCAATCGGTCTCCAAGACCTACCCCCCCTCCAGACAGCAAAAAGCCCAGGGCAAGCCAGGGCTCAAGGCCGTCGACGAGGTCAGCTTCCAGATCGAACCGGGCGAATTCTTCGGCCTGCTCGGCCCGAACGGCGCGGGCAAGACCACCCTGATCAGCATGCTCGCGGGCCTGTCGCGGCCCACGGCCGGCGCCATCAGCGTCCACGGCTTCGACGTGCAGCGCGACTTTGCACAGGCGCGCCGCCAGCTCGGCATCGTGCCGCAGGAGCTGGTGTTCGACCCCTTCTTCAACGTGCGCGAATCGCTGCGCATCCAGTCGGGCTACTTCGGCATCAAGAACAACGAGGCCTGGATCGACGAGCTGCTGCAAAGCCTGGGCCTCGCCGACAAGGCCACGGCCAACATGCGCCAGCTCTCGGGCGGCATGAAGCGCCGGGTGCTGGTGGCACAGGCGCTGGTGCACAAGCCGCCGGTGATCGTGCTCGACGAGCCCACGGCCGGCGTCGACGTCGAACTGCGCCAGACGCTCTGGCAGTTCGTCGCCCGGCTCAACAAGCAGGGCAGCACCGTGCTGCTCACCACCCACTACCTCGAAGAGGCCGAGGCGCTGTGCAGCCGCATCGCGATGCTCAAGCAGGGCCGCGTGATCGCACTCGACCGCACCAGCGAACTGCTGAAATCGGCCGCGAGCAACGTGCTGCGCTTCAAGACCGACGCCATGCTGCCCTGGGCCATTGCCCAGCATGCGCGCATCACCGGGCGCATCGTGCAACTGCCGGCGCAGAACGCCCATGAAGTCGAACAACTGCTGGCCGCGATCCGCGAAGCCGGCGTCGCGGTGGAAGACGTGGAAATGCGCAAGGCCGACCTGGAAGACGTGTTCATCGACCTGATGGCCGGCGAGCAAACCCCGTTGGAGGTGGCGCGATGATGGCCGTGACCGGTTGGCGCGCGCTGCTCTACAAGGAGACGCTGCGCTTCTGGAAGGTCGGCTTCCAGACTGTCGGCGCGCCGGTGCTCACCGCACTGCTGTACCTGATGGTGTTCGGCCACGTGCTCGAAGACCACGTGAAGGTCTACGGCACTGTCGGCTACACGGCCTTCCTGGTGCCTGGCCTCGTGATGATGAGCGTGCTGCAGAACGCCTTTGCCAACAGCTCGTCGTCGATCATCCAGAGCAAGATCATGGGCAACCTGGTCTTCGTGCTGCTCACGCCGCTGTCGCATTGGGGTTGGTTCTTCGCCTATGTGGGCTCGTCCGTCATCCGCGGGCTGGCCGTGGGGCTGGGCGTGTTCGTCGTCACGGTGCTGTTCGCGCAGCCGAGTTTCGTTGCGCCGGTCTGGATCATCGTGTTCGCGCTGCTGGGCTCGGCCATGCTGGGCACGCTGGGCCTCATCGCCGGTCTCTGGGCCGAGAAGTTCGACCAGATGGCGGTGTTCCAGAACTTCCTGATCATGCCCATGACCTTCCTGTCGGGCGTGTTCTATTCGATCGGCTCGCTGCCGCCGTTCTGGCAAAGCGTGAGCCACCTGAACCCGTTCTTCTACATGATCGACGGCTTCCGCTACGGCTTCTTCGGCGTGAGCGACGCCTCGCCCTGGCTGAGCCTGGGCATCGTCGGCACCGCCTGGCTGGTGGTGAGCGCGATTGCCGTCCACCTGCTTCGCATCGGCTACAAAATCCGGGGCTGAACAAAGCCTCTTCCCACACCCCATGACCGCCGAACAACTCCAGGCCCTGATCCAGTCCCATCTCCCGTGCGAGCACATCACGCTCGAGGGCGATGGCCGACATTGGTACGCCACCATCGTCTCGGCCGAATTCGAGGGCAAGCGCTCGATCCAGCGCCATCAGCGGGTCTACGCCACCCTCGGTGCGAAAATGCACACCGACGAGGTGCACGCGCTTTCGATGAAGACCTACACGCCGGCCGAATGGGCGGCAGTGGAAAAATAACTCCCGGCCCCTCGTGGCCTCCTGACTTCGCTGGAACTTCGATGGACAAACTTCTGATTCGCGGCGGGCGAGAGCTCCGCGGCGAAGTACTCATTTCCGGCGCCAAGAACGCCGCGCTGCCCGAGCTGTGCGCGGCGCTGCTGACCGACCAGCCCGTGACGCTGCACAACGTGCCGCGCCTGCAGGACGTGTCGACCATGCTCAAGCTGGTGCGCAACATGGGCGTGACGGCCGAGCGCAACGACAACGGCACGGTCCGCCTGAATGCCGGCGATCTCGGCAACCCCGAGGCGCCCTACGAGCTGGTCAAGACCATGCGCGCCTCCGTGCTGGCCCTGGGCCCGCTGCTGGCGCGCTTCGGCCATGCCAGGGTGTCGCTGCCGGGCGGCTGCGCCATCGGCTCGCGGCCGGTCGACCAGCACATCAAGGGCCTGCAGGCCATGGGCGCAGAGATCGTGGTCGAGCACGGCTACATGGTCGCGCGCCTGCCCGAAGGCCGCACCCGCCTGAAGGGCGCGCGCATCCTGACCGACATGGTCACCGTCACCGGTACCGAGAATTTCCTTATGGCAGCCGCGCTGGCCGAGGGCGAAACGCTGCTCGAAAACGCCGCGCAGGAGCCCGAGATCGTCGACCTCGCCGAAATGCTGATCCGCATGGGCGCGAAGATCGAAGGCCACGGCACCAGCCACATCCGCATTCAGGGCGTCGAGAAGCTGCACGGCTGCGAGCACGCCGTGGTGGCCGACCGCATCGAGGCCGGCACTTTCCTGTGCGCCGTAGCTGCCACGGGCGGCGAGGCCTTCCTGCGCCACGCGCGCGGCGACCACCTCGACGCCGTGATCGACAAGCTGCGCGACGCGGGCTGCACCGTCGCCTCTGAAAAAGACGGCGTGCGCATCAGCTCCAAGGGCCCCGCCTACGAGCACCTGAAGGCGCAGAGCTTCAGCACCACCGAGTACCCGGGCTTCCCGACCGACATGCAGGCCCAGTTCATGGCCCTGAACGTGATCGCGCGTGGCGCCTCGATGGTCACCGAGACCATCTTCGAGAACCGCTTCATGCACGTGAACGAGATGGTGCGCCTGGGCGCACGCATCCACGTCGAGGGCAAGGTGGCGATGGTCGAGGGCGTGCAGCAGCTCTCGGGCGCTACCGTGATGGCCACCGACCTGCGCGCCTCGGCCAGCCTGGTCATCGCCGGCCTCGTGGCCGAGGGCGAGACGCTGGTCGATCGCATCTACCACCTCGACCGGGGCTACGACCGCATGGAGTCGAAGCTGCGCGGCCTGGGCGCCGACATCGAACGACTGACCGGAGCTGCCGCCGCATGATCACGCTAGCCCTCTCCAAAGGCCGCATCTTCGAAGAGACGATGCCCCTGCTGGCCGCCGCCGGCATCGAGGTCACCGAAGACCCCGAGAAGTCGCGCAAGCTGATTCTCGAAACCACCCGCCCCGACGTGCGCGTGGTGCTGGTGCGCGCCTCCGACGTGCCCACCTACGTGCAGTACGGCGGCGCCGACCTCGGCGTGACCGGCCTCGACGTGCTGCTCGAGCACGGCAACCAGGGCCTGTACCAGCCGCTCGATCTGCGCATCGCGGCCTGCCGCCTCAGCGTGGCCGTGCGCGCCGACTACGACTACGCCTCCGCCGTGAAGCAGGGCTCGCGCCTGCGCGTGGCCACCAAGTACGTGGGCCTTGCGCGCGACTTCTTTGCCAGCAAGGGCGTGCACGTCGACCTGATCAAGCTCTACGGCAGCATGGAGCTGGCACCGCTCACAGGCCTGGCCGACGCCATCGTCGACCTGGTCTCGACCGGTAACACGCTCAAGGCCAACCACCTCGTCGAGGTGGAGCGCATCATGGACATCAGCGCGCGCCTCGTGGTGAACCAGGCCGCGCTCAAGCTCAAGCGCGAGCCGATCCGCCGCATCGTCGACGCGTTTGCGTCAGCCATTCCCACCGCCTGAACCTCAAGCACATGACTCTGAAAGCAGCCCCCGCCCGTCTGTCCACGACTTCAGCCAGCTTCGACGCTGAATTCAAGGCGCGGCTGCATTGGTCCGCGGACGACGACGCGGCCATCGAGAAGGTTGTGGCCGACATCCTCGCCGACGTGCAGAAGCGCGGTGACGACGCGGTGCTCGAATACACGAATCGCTTCGACAAGCTCGATGCGAAGACGCTGCCCGAGCTTGAGCTGACGCAGGCCGAGCTCAAGGCCGCCTTCGAGGCGCTGCCGGCCGCCCAGCGCGACGCGCTCGAAGCCGCCGCGCGCCGCGTGCGCAGCTACCACGAGGCCCAGAAGAAGGCCAGCGGGGAAAGCTGGAGCTACCGCGATGCAGACGGCACGCTGCTTGGCCAGAAGGTCACGCCGCTCGATCGCGTCGGCATCTATGTGCCGGGCGGCAAGGCGGCGTACCCGTCGAGCGTGCTGATGAACGCCATTCCGGCGCACGTCGCGGGTGTCGGCGAAATCATCATGGTTGTGCCGACGCCGAAGGGCGAAAAGAACCAGCTCGTGCTCGCCGCCGCCTACGTGGCCGGCGTGACGCGCGGCTTCACCATCGGCGGCGCGCAGGCCGTGGCCGCGCTGGCCTACGGCACCGCCACCATCCCTGCCGTCGACAAGATCACCGGCCCCGGCAATGCCTACGTGGCGGCCGCCAAGCGCCGCGTGTTCGGCACGGTGGGCATCGACATGATCGCGGGCCCGAGCGAAATTTTGGTGCTGGCCGACGGCACCACGCCGCCCGAGTGGGTGGCCATGGACCTGTTCAGCCAGGCCGAGCACGACGAGCTGGCCCAGAGCATCCTGCTGTGTCCCGACGCCGCCTACATCGACCGCGTGCAGGCCGAGATCGATCGCCTGCTGCCGGCCATGCCGCGCGCAGAAATCATCGCCGCCTCGCTCAACGGCCGCGGCGCGCTGATCCACACGAAGAGCATGGAAGAGGCTTGCGAGATCAGCAACCGCATCGCCCCCGAGCATCTGGAAGTCAGCAGCAGCGAACCGAACCGCTGGGAGCCGCTGCTGCGCCACGCCGGCGCGATCTTCCTGGGCGCCTTCACCAGCGAAAGCCTGGGCGACTACTGCGCCGGCCCGAACCACGTGCTGCCCACCAGCGGCACGGCGCGCTTTTCCAGCCCGCTGGGCGTGTACGACTTCCAGAAGCGCTCCAGCCTGATCGAGGTCAGCGAGGCGGGCGCCCAGGTGCTGGGCCCGATCGCCGTCACGCTGGCCGAAGGCGAGGGCCTGCAGGCGCACGCCGAAGCTGCCCGCATGCGGCTGCGTAAGATCTGAGCTCAAACAACCGGTCACCGGGAGGAGCAAGCAAGATGATCGATCGTCTCCGTCATTCGCGTCTTTTTCGATTCGCCACGAGCCTCGTTGCGGGCGCCGCACTGCTGGCCGCCTGCAGCCAGATGCCGCAGGCGCCGCGCACGTCGGCTGCCGTCAGCGCTACGCCCAGCGCCGCGCCGGCAGCGCCTGCCCCGCAACTCGGCACGCAGTGGGGCGAGGGCCTCGAATCGAAGACCCGCACGGTCATCACCAAGCGCCTGTCCGACCAGCCGGACGACGTGGCCTCGCTGGGCTACAACGAGGCCTCTGCCGTGCGCCGCTCCGTGGGCAGCAATCCTGAGAGCCGCCTGAGCCTGATGCTGGCCGATGGCGACGTCGAATGGTCGGTGCTCGGCGAAGACAGCCGCCCGTTGCCGCTGCAGCGCGCCCGCCGGGGCAGTGGCGGCGAAGACATGTTCCGCCTCGCCGGCGTGCAGGGCTCGCGCTACACGCTGCGCTTTCGCAACCTCAGCGAGCGCAGCTACGAGGTGATCGCCACGGTCGACGGCCTCGACGTGCTCAACGGCAAGCCCGGCAGCCTGCGCAACGGCGGCTATGTGCTGCGCCCGTTGCAGGCGCTCACCATCGAAGGCTTCCGCAAGAGCGAGAACGAGGTCGCGGCCTTCCGCTTTTCCGCGCCCGGCCGTGCCTACGCAGCGAACACCGAAGCGGGCGACGTGCGCAACATCGGCGTGATCGGCGCTGCGCTGTTCGAACTCGAAGAGCGCGACGCACCGCGCCGCCAGCGCCGCGACGCCACCCCGTCGCAGCCCAGCGCCTTCCCGGCCGACGGCGCCTACGCGCCGCCGCCGCGCTACCGCAAGTGATGCCGATGAAGCGTGCCGCCGCCTTCCTGCTGCTCGCGCTGGCGGCTGCCACCGGCGCGCAGGCCATGAGCATCCGCGAACTGCGCACGCTCGAAGCCAGCGAGAAAGACGGCAAGGCCTACGCCAGCTACTACCTGGTCGGCGTGCTCGAGGGCCTGCGCGAAGGTGTCGAATCGTCGCAGCGCAACGGGCAGAAGCCCGTGTTCTGCGTCGAGGGCCGCCGCCTCGAACCCTCCATGGCGCGTTCGCTCTACCAGACCGAACTGACCCGCAACGCCGACAGTTACGAAGCCGACATGCCAGCGCAACTGGTCATGGCCGGCGCCCTCCGAAACAGCTACCGCTGCACCCGATGACCGCTGCTCCCCAATCCGCCCGCCCGCCGCTCGACCGCATCCGCAACGACGTGCGGTCCATGCATGCCTACGCGGTGCAGGACGCGCGCGGCTTCGTCAAGCTCGACGCCATGGAAAACCCCTTCGGCCTGCCGCCCGCGCTGCAGGCCGAACTCGGCGCGCGCCTCGGTGCGCTGGCGCTCAACCGTTACCCGGGCGAGCGCGGCGCCGACCTGCAGCGCGCGCTGGCCGCGCACGCGCAGATGCCCGAGGGCTTCAGGCTGATGCTGGGCAACGGCTCGGACGAGCTGATCTCGCTGCTGGCCATTGCCTGCGACCTGCCCGGCGCCACCGTGCTGGCGCCCGTGCCCGGCTTCGTCATGTACGCCATGAGCGCGAAGCTGCAGGGCCTGAAGTTCGTCGGCGTGCCGCTCACGGCCGACTTCGAACTCGACGAAGCCGCCATGCTGTCCGCCATTGCGAGCGAGAAGCCCGCCATCGTCTACCTCGCGTATCCGAACAACCCGACCGCCAACCTCTGGGACGACGCCGTCGTCGAGAAGATCGTCGAAGCCCAGGGCGCGCAGGGCGGCCTGGTGGTGATCGACGAGGCCTACCAGCCCTTTGCCGCCCGCAGCTATATCGACCGGCTCGCGAAGCACGGCCACGTGCTGCTGATGCGCACGCTCAGCAAGTTCGGCCTGGCCGGCATCCGCCTGGGCTACCTCATGGGGCCGGCCGCGCTGGTCGCCGAGATCGACAAGGTGCGCCCGCCCTACAACATCAGCGTGCTCAACTGCGAGTGCGCGCTGTTCGCGCTGGAGCACGCCGAGGTGTTCGAGGCGCAGGCCCGGCAGATCCGCGAGGAGCGCGAACGCCTGATGATGGGCCTCGGCCGCCTGCCCGGCGTGAAGACCTGGCCCAGCGATGCCAACATGATTCTTTTGCGCGTGCCCGATGCCGCCAAGACCTTCGAGGGCATGAAGGCACACGGGGTTCTGATCAAGAACGTTTCTAAAATGCACGAACTGCTCGCAAACTGCCTGCGCCTCACCGTCGGAACGGCCGACGAGAATGCGCGGATGCTCGCGGCACTCGAAGCCTCACTATGACCACCCCCACCAACCCGGGCAGCGCCGATCGCACAGCGACGGTCACCCGCAACACCGCCGAGACGAAGATCACCGTCAGCGTCAACCTCGACGGCACCGGCAAGGCCAAACTTGCTACCGGTATCGGCTTCTTCGACCACATGCTCGACCAGATCGCCCGCCATGGGCTGATCGACCTCGACATCGACTGCCAGGGCGACCTGCACATCGACGGTCATCACACGGTGGAAGACGTCGGCATCACGCTGGGCCAGGCCGTGGCCAAGGCCATCGGCGACAAGAAGGGCATCCGCCGCTACGGCCACGCCTACGTGCCGCTCGACGAGGCGCTGAGCCGCGTGGTCATCGACTTCTCGGGCCGTCCCGGCCTCGTGATGCACGTGCCGTTCACCAGCGGCATGATCGGCACCTTCGACAGCCAGCTCACCTACGAGTTCTTCCAGGGCTTCGTGAACCACGCCTTCGTCACGCTGCACATCGACAACCTCAAGGGCGTCAATGCGCACCACCAGTGTGAGACGGTGTTCAAGGCCTTCGCGCGCGCCATGCGCGGCGCGCTCGAACTCGACCCGCGTTCCGTCGGCGTCATTCCCTCGACGAAGGGCTCGCTCTGAACGCGTTCGTCCATCAGCTATGAAATCTGTAGCAAATACCGTTGCCGTGGTCGACTACGGCATGGGCAACCTGCACTCCGTGTCGCAGGCCGTGCGCCATGCGGCCGACCAGGTCGGCGTGGAGGTGTTCGTCACCTCCGACCCCGACGTGGTTCGCAAGGCGACCCGCGTGGTGCTGCCGGGGCAGGGCGCCATGCCCGACTGCATGCGCGAGCTGCGCGACTCCGGCCTGCAGGAGTCGGTGCTCGAAGCCGCGGCGAGCAAGCCGCTGTTCGGCGTGTGCGTGGGCATGCAGATGATGCTGTCGCGCAGCGACGAGGGCCCCACCGATGGCCTGGGCCTCATTCCGGGCGAGGTCGTCAAGTTCGACCTGGCTGGTCGCCTGCAACCCGACGGCAGCCGCTTCAAGGTGCCGCAGATGGGCTGGAATCAGGTGCGCCAGGCCCAGCCGCACGCCGTGTGGGCAGGGGTGCCCGATCAGAGCTACTTCTACTTCGTGCACAGCTTCTACGCCCGCCCGACCGACCCCAAACACAGCGTGGGCGAGGCGGAATATGGCGCGAGCTTTACCGCAGCCATCGCACGCGATAACATTTTTGCAACCCAGTTCCACCCGGAGAAGAGTGCGGACCACGGGCTGCAGCTGTATCGCAACTTCCTCCACTGGAATCCCTGAACCCATTTTTCCGACCGGGCCGAACCTCTCACAGCCCGGATTCCGCACACTCGCGTCACTTCCATGCTCCTCATTCCCGCCATTGATCTCAAAGACGGCCACTGCGTTCGCCTCAAGCAGGGCGACATGGACCAGTCCACCATCTTCAGCGAAGACCCCGCTGCCATGGCCCGCAAGTGGGTCGAGGCCGGCGCGCGCCGGCTGCACCTGGTCGATCTGAATGGCGCCTTCGCCGGCAAGCCGCAGAACCACGCGGCCATCAAGGCGATCCTGAAAGAGGTGGGCGACGACATTCCGGTGCAGCTCGGCGGCGGCATCCGCGACCTCGACACCATCGAGCGCTACATCGACGACGGCCTGCGCTACGTGATCATCGGCACCGCCGCGGTCAAGAACCCCGGCTTCCTGAAGGACGCCTGCAGCGCCTTCGGCGGCCACATCATCGTGGGCCTGGACGCCAAGGACGGCAAGGTCGCCACCGATGGCTGGAGCAAGCTCACGGGCCACGAGGTGGCCGACCTGGGCAAGAAGTTCGAGGACTACGGCGTCGAGTCGATCATCTACACCGACATCGGCCGCGACGGCATGCTCTCGGGCATCAACATCGAGGCCACCGTCAAGCTCGCGCAGGCGCTGACCATTCCGGTGATCGCCTCGGGCGGCCTGTCGAACATGGCCGACATCGACAAGCTCTGCGCAGTCGAATCCGACGGCGTCGAGGGCGTGATCTGCGGCCGCGCCATCTATTCGGGCGACCTCGACTTCGCCGCCGCGCAGGCCCGCGCGGACGAACTGGCCGGCGCCTGACGCCTTTATCGCGCAGCGCGTGCTCTCCGCGCTCGCCATCGCCAATTACCGCTCGCTGCGGCAGCTGACCGTGCCGCTGGGCCGGCTCACGGTCGTGACCGGGGCCAACGGCAGCGGCAAGTCGAGCGTGTACCGGGCGATGCGTCTGCTGGCGGACATCGCCAATGGCGGCGTGATCCGCTCGCTGGTGCGCGAAGGCGGGCTTTCATCGACTTTGTGGGCAGGGCCCGAGCGTTTCTCGGCGGCCATGTTGCGGGGCGAGGTGCCGGTGCAGGGCACATCGCGCAGCGAGCCGGTCGCGCTGAAGCTGGGGTTCGCTGGCGTCGAGGCTGAAGATTTCGGCTACGCCATCGACATTGGCCTGCCGCCACCGAGTTCATCGACGGCCTTTTCGAGCGACCCGCAGATCAAGCACGAGGCCATCTGGAGCGGCCCGCTGCTGCGCCCCTCGACGCAGCTGGTCGACCGCAAGGGCGCCGCGCTGCGGCTGCGTGAGGGCAAGAGCTGGCAGGCCGTCGGCCGGCCCATTCCTGCTTTCGCCAGCATGATGACGGAGCACGCCGACCCGCGCGACGCACCCGAGATGCTCACGCTGCGCGAGCAGATGCGCTCCTGGCGCTTCTACGACCACTTCCGCTCCGACGCCGATGCGCCCGCTCGCCAGCCTCAACTGGGCACGTACACGCCTGTGCTGTCCAACGACGGCGCCGACCTGGCCGCGGCATTGCAGACCATCCGAGAGATCGGCGACGGCGAAGCACTCGACCGCGCGGTGGACGACGCCTTCCCCGGCGCAAGCATCGGAGTCCAGGTGACAGGCGACCGCTTCGAGACGCTGATGCGCCAGCACGGCCTGCTGCGGCCCCTTACGGCCGCCGAACTCTCCGACGGCACCCTGCGCTACCTGTTGTGGATCGCGGCGCTGCTCACGCCCCGCCCGCCTGCGCTGCTGGTGCTCAACGAGCCGGAGACCAGCCTGCACCCCGACCTGCTGCCGGCCCTGGGGCGGTTGATTGCGCAGGCCGCGCGGCAGTCGCAGGTGATCGTGGTGTCGCACGCCGCCCGGCTGATTGCCGCGCTGGACGACAGCGAAGGCCTGCAGCCGGTAGTGCTCGAAAAGCAGTTCGGCGAAACGCGCATCGCCAACCTCGACATGAGCGAAATACCGCGCTGGGAGTGGCCAGCGCGGTAGCAGTTGAATGAGGGCTTATTCGGCCTTCACCGACATCGTCTGGATGATCGTTTCCAGCTGCGCACTCATCGGCAGGTTGATGCTTTCCCCCGACGGCAGCTTGCGCAGGAACCAGCGCTTGTACTGCCGCTCGATCTCGCCGTCCTCCGCCAGCACCTGGAAGGTGTCGACGACCACCTTGTTCAGCTGCGGGTCGCCCTTGCGGTACATGATCCCGTAGGGGTCGTAGGAGAGGAAGTCGCCGACCACCTCGTAGTCGGCCTTGGCGGCGTCCTGCGCGATCAGGCCGTAGAGCAGCACGTCGTCGGTCGCGAAGGCATCGGCCTGGCCGCTCTTCACCAGCCCGAACGACTCCGCATGGTCGCGCGTCACCTGCAGGTTGATGTTCAGCTTGAACTTCTCGGACAGGTCGCGCAGCGTCTTCTCGTTGGTGGTGCCGGCAGTGACGGCCACCTTCCTGCCCGCGAGGTCGCGGAACGACTTGATCGGCGAGCCCTTCTTCACCAGCACCTTGGTGCCCGAGACGAACATCGTGGGCGAGAAACTCACGCGCTTCTGGCGTTCGAGGTTGTTGGTGGTCGAGCCGCATTCCAGGTCGACCTTGCCGCTCGCGACCGCGTCGATGCGCGAGTCCGACGTGACGGGCACCCACTTGATCGTGAGGCTCCTGTTCACCGCGTCCTCGATGGCCGTTACCAGCGCGCGGCAAAGCTCGATCGAATAGCCGATCGGCTCCTTGCGCGCATTGAGGTACGAGAACGGCACCGACGACTCGCGGTAGCCGATGGTGATGGCGCCGGTTTCGCGGGCCTTGGCGAGGGTGCCGGTCAGCGCGGTGGGCGCTGCCTGTTCCTGCGCCTGTGCCGGTGCCGCCAGCACGAACACGGCGGCTGCCAGCAGTCCGGCGAGGAAAACCGACAGCGTGGCCTTGGGCTTCATGGCGCGCCTCACGCGTGGGCGGGGTGGGCGAGGGTGGCGCTGGCTTCCTCGTCGAGCGCCTTGGCGTTGACCTCGGCATCGCTCTCGGACATCAGCTCGCCCTCCCACTTGGCAACCACCGCGGTGGCGATGGAGTTGCCCACTGCGTTGGTGGCCGAGCGGCCCATGTCGAGGAAGGTGTCCACGCCCAGGATCAGCAGCAGGCCGGCCTCGGGAATGTCGAAGTGGTTCAGCGTGGCTGCGATCACCACCAGCGAGGCGCGCGGCACGCCGGCCATGCCCTTGGAGGTGAGCATCAGGATCAGCAGCATGGTGATCTGCGTGCTGATCGGCATGTGGATGTTGTAGGCCTGCGCGATGAAGAGCACGGCGAAGGTGCAGTACATCATCGAGCCGTCGAGGTTGAACGAGTAGCCCATCGGCATCACGAAGCTGGAGATCTTGCGCTTCACGCCGAAACGGTCGAGCGCCTGCAGGATCTTCGGGTAGGCCGCTTCCGAACTGGCAGTGGCAAACGACAGCAGGAAGGCTTCCTTGATGAGCACCAGCAGCTTGAACACGCGCGGGCCGAGGAACAGGAAGCCCGCCAGCACCAGCACGCTCCACAGCACGAACAGGCCCAGGTAGAAGTCGCCCATGAACACCGCGAACTTCAGCAGGATGCCCAGGCCGTTGACGGCCACCGTGGCGGCCATGGCGGCCAGCACCGCGAGCGGCGCGAGCTTCATGACGTAGCCGGTGATCTTGAGCATGGCGTGCGACAGCTCCTCGATGGCGGCGACCAGCGTCTTGGCCTTGTCGCCCAGCGAGGCGAGCGCCACGCCGAAGAACATCGAGAACACCACGATCTGCAGGATCTCGTTGTTGGCCATGGCCTCGACGAAGGACTTCGGCACCGTGTGGCTCACGAAGTCTTTCAGCGTGAATTTCGAGGTGGCAAGGTTGGCCGAGGCGCCGATGTCGGGCAGCGGCAGGCCGAGGTTTTCGCCGGGCTTGAGCAGGTTGGCCATGACCAGGCCGATGACCAGCGAGATCAGCGAGGCGGTGAGGAACCAGCCGATGGCCTTGCCGAACACGCGGCCGACCGACTTGGCGTCGCCCATGTGCGCGATGCCCACCACCAGCGTGGAGAACACCAGCGGGCCGATCAGCATCTTGATCAGGCGCAGGAACACATCCGAGATGATGGAGACGTAGTCTGCGATTTCTTTCGCGGCTTTCTTGTCCGGAAAGCTGGAGAAGATCATGTAGCCCACGATGATGCCGAGCACCATCGCGATCAGGATCCAGGCGGCCATCGGCAGCTTCTTCATGCGTATCCCCTTGTCGTGTGAGAGTAGTTTTTCCGAGTGCACGGGACCGACTTGCACGTTGTCCCTCGATGCAAGCGATCACAGGGTATCCAAGAAGGCCCCGGGCACGCAATGGCCCTTGATGCCAATTCCGTGCCACGGTGCGGGTGCTGCCTACAATTCTCGCCATGGAAATCACCCCGATCGAGTTTCGCGGCCAGCCCGCTCTGCGTGCCAACGGCATCGATGGGAGCACCCTCACGGTGGCCTTGCATGGGGCGCAAGTGCTCTCGTGGACAGCGGCTGACGGGGTGGAAAGGCTCTACCTGAGCCCTTCGGCGGTGTTCGACGGGCATACGGCCATCCGCGGCGGCGTGCCCATTTGCTGCCCCCAATTCAACCAGCGCGGCATGTTGCCCAAGCATGGATTCATGCGCAATTTGCCTTGGGTGCACGAGGTTTCGGATGCGCCCGAAACGCTGAGGCTGACGCTTCGCGACTCCGAAGCCACCCGAAAGCTCTGGCCGCACGCTTTTGAGGCGCGGCTGGAAGCCGCTTTGTCCGGCGGCCAGCTGCGCACGACGCTCACGCTGGTCAACATCGACCGCGCACCCTGGACCTTTGCCGCCGCGCTGCACACCTACCTGCGCGTCGACGACATCGCCAACGTGCGGCTTGAGGGCCTGCAGGGCGCCAACCGCTGGGATTCGCTGCGCGACGACCGCTGTGTGGAAACCGCGGCGGCGTTGCATTTCGATGCAGAGTTCGACAGCGTCTATGCCGCGCCCGCCCAGCCGCTGCGGCTGGTTCAGCCGGGCGGCAAGCTCGAAATCTCCCAAAGCGCGAGCTGCAGCGAAACCGTGGTCTGGAACCCCGGCGCGGTGCTCGGTGCGAAACTCGCCGACATGCCTGCCGATGGCTTTCGCCACATGCTCTGCGTGGAGGCCGCCCGCATCGACGAGCCCGTGCTGCTGATGCCTGGCGCCCAATGGCAGGGCTGGCAACAGCTCCGCGTTCTCTGATTCCCTACCGGTTGTTCAACATCCCATGCTTGCCAAACGCATCATTCCCTGCCTCGACGTCACCGGCGGCCGCGTCGTCAAGGGCGTCAACTTCCTCGAACTGCGCGATGCCGGCGATCCGGTCGAGATCGCCGCGCGCTACAACGCCCAGGGCGCCGACGAACTGACCTTTCTCGACATCACCGCCACCAGCGACGGCCGCGACCTGATCCTGCCGATCATCGAGGCGGTGGCTTCGCAGATCTTCATTCCGCTGACCGTGGGCGGCGGCGTGCGCACGGTGGCCGACGTGCGCCGGCTGCTCAACGCCGGAGCCGACAAGACCAGCTTCAACTCGGCCGCCATCGCCGATCCGCAGGTGATCAGCGACGCCGCGCAGAAGTACGGCTCGCAATGCATCGTGGTCGCCATCGACGCCAAGCGCCGCAGTCCCGAAGAAGCCGCCACTCGCGGCGCGGGCTGGGACGTGTACAGCCACGGCGGGCGCAAGAACACCGGCCTCGATGCCGTCGAATGGGCGACCGAGATGGCGCGCCGCGGCGCCGGCGAGATCCTGCTGACCAGCATGGACCGGGACGGCACCAAGAGCGGCTTCGACCTGGAATTGACCCGCGCGGTGAGCAACGCCGTCAGCGTGCCGGTGATCGCCTCGGGCGGCGTGGGCAGCCTCGACGACCTGGCCGATGGCATCCAGACCGGCGGCGCCGACGCGGTGCTGGCGGCCAGCATCTTCCACTACGGCGAGCACACGGTGGGCGAGGCCAAGGCCCGCATGGCTGCGCGCGGCATTCCCGTGCGGATCGACGCTTGAAGCGTGTCCAAAGGGTCTTTTCCTATCCCCGACAATACTTCCATGAATTGGCTCGATGAAGTGAAGTGGGACGCGAACGGCCTGGTGCCGGTCATCGCGCAGGAACAGGGCAGCAACGACGTGCTGATGTTCGCCTGGATGAACCGCGAGGCGCTCGAAAAGACCGCCGAGCTGGGCCGCGCGGTGTATTTCAGCCGCTCGCGCAACAAGCTCTGGTTCAAGGGCGAGGAGTCGGGCCACGTGCAGACCGTGCACGAGATCCGCCTCGACTGCGACAACGACGTGGTGCTGCTCAAGGTCACCCAGCTCGGCCACGAGCCCGGCATCGCCTGCCACACCGGGCGCCACAGCTGCTTCTTCAGCAAGTACGAAAAGGGCCAGTGGACGGTGGTCGAACCCGTCTTGAAAGACCCGGAGTCGATCTACAAATGACGGCCACAGTGAACAGCAACACCTCCGACGCCCTCGCACGCCTGGCCGCGGTCATCGAAAGCCGCCTGCCCGCGCGCGGCGGCGATCCCGAGAAAAGCTACGTCGCGCGCTTGCTGCACAAGGGCCCCGACGCCTTCCTCAAGAAAATCGGCGAGGAAGCCACCGAGGTCGTGATGGCCGCCAAGGACGCCGACCACGGCGGCGACCGCTCGAAAATAGTGAACGAAGTGGCCGACCTGTGGTTCCACACCATGGTGGCGCTGGCGCACTACGGTTTTTCCCCGTCAGACGTCACCGCGGAACTCGAGCGCCGGGAGGGCACCAGCGGCATCGAGGAAAAAGCGCTGCGCAAGGTGCAGCAACGCGGCATCGAAGAGCAGCAGAAAGGCCAGGCCTCCGAATGAACGAAATCACCGCGATCGACGACATCTCCGGCAAGACGCCCGAGCAGCTGGAAAGCCTGCGCCAGATCACGCTGGCGGTGTACATCCTCTATGCGCTTTCGTGGTTCACGGGCGGCCTCACGGGGATCGTGGGCATCGTGCTCAACTACCTCAAGCGCGAGGATACGGAGGGCACGCTCTATCAAAGCCACTTCACCTGGCAGATCCGTACCTTCTGGTGGGGCCTGGTCTGGTCCATCCTGGGGTTCATCACCATCTGGATCCTGATCGGCTTCCCCATCCTCTTCGTCACTGCCGTGTGGATGATCTACCGGCTGGTCAAGGGCTGGCTGAACTGGAGCGAACGCAAGCCCATGGCTGTCTAACGAACAACCTCCATGTCACACGATCCCAACTGCATCTTCTGCAAAATCATCGAGGGCAAGATTCCCTCGCGCAAGGTCTACGAAGACGAAGACCTGTTCGGCTTCCACGACATCGCGCCCTGGGCGCCGGTGCATTTCATGCTGGTGCCCAAGAAGCACATCGCCTCGATGGCCCAGCTGACGCCCGACGACGAGGCGCTGATGGGCAAGATCATGATCCTGGCGCCCAAGCTGGCGCTGGAGCAGGGCTGCAGGCCCTATCCGGACGGCGGCTACCGGGTCGTGGTCAATACCGGCACCGAGGGTGGGCAGGAGGTTCACCATCTCCATGTCCATGTCATGGGTGGTCCCCGGCCGTGGCTTCGCGGCTGAGCGGCATTAAGCCAAACTGTCACATTCCGCCCGACTAAAATCGGACACATTCTTAGGAGTTCTCCATGGGTTCTTTTTCCATCTGGCACTGGCTGATCGTGCTGCTCGTAGTGGTCATGATCTTCGGCACCAAGAAGCTGCGGAACATGGGTTCGGATCTTGGCGGCGCCGTCAAGGGCTTCAAGGACGGCATGAAGGACGGCAGCTCGTCCGATGCCGCCGCTTCGTCGGCCCCCGCCCAGCAAGTGACCGGCCAGCCGGCCAACAGCGACAAGCCGACGATCGACGTCGAAGCGCGTCAGAAGTCCTGAGCGCGGACCGCACGTGCTCGACCTCGGCATTGAGAAGCTGGCGCTGATCGGCGTCGTGGCGCTGATCGTCATCGGCCCGGAAAAGCTGCCGCGCGTGGCCCGCACCGTCGGCACCCTGCTTGGCAAGGCGCAGCGCTACGTGAACGACGTCAAGGCCGAAGTCAACCGCTCGATGGAGCTCGACGAGCTCCGCAAGATGAAGACCACCGTCGAGGATGCGGCGCGCGACGTCGAGCACAGCATCCACACGGGCGCGAGCGAATTCGAGAAGCAGTTCAGCGGTTCGGGCGAAACCCTCTCGGCGCTGGCCGAACCCGAGCCGTCGCCGCCCGAATACAAGCATCCCCGCAAGAACTGGCGCCTGAAACAGGGCGCCACGCCACAGTGGTACAAGGCGCGCAACGGCGTGCGCACTAAGGCGCTGTCGGGCGCGGCGCGCGTTGCGCGCTTCCGCCCGCACACGATCAACAAGATCAACTAGCGCATCCACAACACCGCGTTCTGCGCGCGCCGCACGCCGGCCGACGTCACGCTATCTTCTTTTCCAATGGCCGATTCCGACAACAAGAACAAAGACAAAGAAGACGAGCTGGCGGGCACCGAACAGCCGTTCGTGGCGCACCTGGTCGAGCTTCGCGACCGCCTGCTCTATTGCGTCTACGGCCTCGTGGTCGCGGGCATCCTGCTGGCCATCTGGCCCGGCCCGGGCGGGCTGATCGACCTGATCGCGATGCCGATCAAGGCGCACATGCCGCACGACGCGAAGCTGATCGCCATCGGCGTGTTCTCGCCATTCTTCGTGCCGCTCAAGGTTTTGATGATGGCCGCCGTGCTGCTGGCGCTGCCCTGGCTCATGTACCAGGCGTGGATGTTCATTGCGCCGGGGCTCTACAGCCATGAAAAGAAATTCGCGCTGCCGCTGATCTTCTTCGGCAGCCTGCTGGCCTATGCGGGCATCGCGTTCGTGCAGCTCTTCGTGCTGGACAAGATGTTCAGCTTCATCCAGCGCTTCGCACCGTCCGCGGTGCAGGCAACGCCCGATATTTCCTCGTACGTCGAGGCGATCCTGTCGCTCTACATCGCCTTCGGCGTGGCCTTCCAGGTGCCGATCGTCGTGATGCTGCTGGTGCGCTTCGAGATGGTGACCATCGAGAAGCTGAAGTCCTTCCGCGGCTACTTCATCGTGGTCGCATTCGTCGTTGCCGCGGTGCTCACGCCGCCCGACGTGGTGTCGCAGCTGGCGCTGGCGGTGCCGATGTGCCTGCTGTACGAAGTGGGCATCATCGGTGCCAGGTACTTCGCCAGTTCCGGCAAGAAGCCAGAGGAAGAGGAAAGCGCTGATTCAGCGCAATCCTGATCGACCGACCTGACAGCCCGTTATTCGGGCTGACTCGGCGGCACCTGCCGGACCGGGCTCTTCGGGCGCAGACCCGGCGTCACATCCAACTCCATCTTGTCGCTGCCGCGCTGCAGTGCGAACCGCGAGGTGCTGCCTGGCTTCAGGCCGGCCACCGCGGTCAGCAGCGCCTGCACGTTGTCTGTCTTCTTCTCGCCCACCGAGGTGATCACGTCACCCGGGCGGATGCCGGCCTTGGCGGCCGGGCCGTTCTGCAGCACGCCGGTGATGATCACGCCCGCGTCCGCCTTCACGCCGAAGGTCTCGGCGAGTTCGGGCGACAGGTCGCTCGGCTCCACGCCGATCCAGCCGCGGCGCACCTGGCCTTCCTTCACGATCCCTTCGAGCACGATCTTGGCCATCGACACCGGAATGGCGAAGCCGATGCCCATGCTGCCGCCCGAGCGCGAGTAGATCGCGGTGTTGATGCCCTGCAGGTTGCCGTTGACGTCGATCAGCGCGCCACCCGAGTTGCCGGGGTTGATGGCTGCGTCGGTCTGGATGAAGTTCTCGAAGTTGTTGATGCCGAGCTGGTTGCGGCCCAGCGCCGAGACGATGCCGCTGGTCACGGTCTGGCCCACGCCGAAGGGGTTGCCGATGGCCAGCACCTGGTCGCCCACCTGCAGCGCGTCTGAATCGCCCAGCACGATCACCGGCAGCTTGTCGAGCTCGATCTTCAGTACGGCCAGGTCGGTGTCGGGATCGGTGCCGATCACCTTGCCGCGCGCATGGCGGCTGTCGTTGAGCGTCACTTCGATCTCGTCGGCGCCCTCGACCACGTGGTTGTTGGTGAGGATGTAGCCGTCGGGGCTCACGATCACGCCGCTGCCCAGGCCCACCTGGGGCTGGTCGTCCTGGTCGCCGAAGAAGAAGCGGAACCACGGGTCGTTGCTTCGCGGGTGGCGCTGCGCGGCCTTGCTGGTGTTGATGCTCACCACCGCCGGGGAGGCCTTCTTGGCCGGCACGCTCAGGCTGCCGGGCGTCGTCACACCCGGGTTGCCGGCCGGTGCCTCGACGATCGACACCACGCCGCCCAGCGAGGTTGCGCGCTTGTTGATCCACTCGGGCTTGAGCGTCGCGACGACGAAGTAGGCCGCGAGCAGGACGGTCACGGCTTGGGCGAAGAGCAGCCAGGTGCGTTTCATGAAAGATTGGTGAAAAAGACGTTGGAAGGCTGCAGTGCAACGCAGCAATGTTGTCAATTGTCCCTCAACCGCCTGGTGCAGAAACCGCTCGCAGAGGTCGAGATTAAGACTTCCTGCGTACGTAAAGCCGGGTTAACACCTAGCATCGCAGGTCGGTCCCATCCGGCCCGTGTTTTTCAGGCCTCCCGCGCTGCCCACCCGGTGGAAGCGGCCAGGCATTTCGCCAGCGCGCCATTTTTCCGTTTTGTCACCCGGTCCCGCGGGCTGGCGCGCGATCACGATCTCCCTGCCAGCCATGACTTCAGAAGCAACCTTCCCGGACGGCGCGCAGCCAGCACCGGCACGCACGCTCGACTCGAGCGACTACAAGACCCTCGGCCTGTCCGCTCTCGGCGGCACCCTGGAGTTCTACGACTTCGTCATCTACGTGTTCTTCGCCACCGTGCTGGGCGCGCTGTTCTTCCCGGTCGACATGCCTGACTGGCTGCGGCAGCTGCAGACCTTCGGCATCTTCGCGGCCGGCTACCTCGCACGCCCGGTGGGCGGCATCGTCATCGCGCATTTCGGCGACATCTTCGGCCGCAAGCGCATGTTCACGCTGTCGATCTTCCTGATGGCTGCGCCCACGCTGGTGATCGGCCTGCTGCCGACCTACGCGAGCATCGGCGTTGCGGCGCCCCTGCTGCTGCTGGCGATGCGCGTGCTGCAGGGCGCGGCCATCGGCGGCGAGATGCCCGGCGCCTGGGTGTTCGTGGGCGAGCACGTACCGGCGAAGCGCTACGGCTTCGGCATCGGCATGCTGACTTCGGGCATCACCGGCGGCATCCTGCTGGGCTCGCTGATCGCGGTGGCCATCAACCGCCACTATTCGCCCGAGCAGGTGAGCGACTTCGCCTGGCGCATTCCCTTCATCCTGGGCGGCGTGTTCGGGCTGGTGTCGGTGTACCTGCGCCGGTTCCTGCACGAGACGCCGGTCTTCAAGGAGCTGGCCGGCCGCCGCAGCGTGGCGCGCGAGATGCCGCTGCGCACCGTGCTGCGCGAGCACCGCCTGGCCTGCGTGTACGTCGCGCTGCTGACCTGGGTGCTGTCTGCCGCCATCGTGGTCGTGGTGCTGTACACGCCCACGTATCTGCAGAAGGTGCACCACATTCCCGCTGCGCTGGCGCTCGAGGCCAACGCGCTCGCCACGCTCACGCTGACCATTGGCTGCATGCTGGCTGGCTGGGCCAGCGACCGCATCGGCACGCGCACCGTGATGCTTGTCGGCTGGGGTGGCCTGTTCGTCACGGCCTACCTGTTCTACAGCGGGCTGCCCGGAACGCCGGCTACGCTGTTCTGGCACTACGGGCTGGTGGGCCTGTTCGTGGGCACCATTGCTACCGTGCCGATTGCGGGCGTGCGCGCCTTCCCGGCGCCGGTGCGCTTCACCGGGCTTTCGTTCGCCTACAACATGTCTTACGCGGTCTTCGGCGGGCTGACGCCGGTGATCCTGACGCTCTGGCTGCAGCGCGACACGATGGCGCCGGCGCACTACGTGGCAGTGCTGGCCGGGCTGGGCTTCCTGCTGGCGTTCCTGCCCCTGGCCGCGCGCGGCCATGCCATGCGGGATGGCGCGGCCCCCGCGGGCGGCGCGACAATGGCGCGATGAGCACCACCCGCCACGAACTGCTCCACGCATTCGACCTGCTGCTGGCCCCCGGGCGCTTCAAGGACTACGGACCCAACGGCCTGCAGGTCGAAGGGCGCACCGTGGTCCGCAAGATCGTCTCGGGCGTGACCGCCAGCCGCGCGCTGATCGAGGCCGCGATCCACGCCGAGGCCGATGCCATCTTCGTTCACCATGGCCTGTTCTGGCGCGGCCAGGACGGCTGCGTCACCGGCTGGATGAAACAGCGCCTGGGCCTGCTGCTGGGCGACGACGTCAACCTGTTCGCCTACCACCTGCCGCTCGACGCGCATCCCGAACTCGGCAACAACGCGCAGCTCGGCCTGAAGCTGGGGCTCGTGGCCCATGCCGGTTCGACCGGGCGCTTCGGCGAGCAGGAGCTGGGCTTTCTCGGCATGCAGGAAAGCGGCGAGAGCTTTGCCAACGCCAAGGCGCTCGCCATGCACGTCGAAGGTGTGCTTAAAAGGCCGGTCACGCTCGTCGATACGGCGCATCGTGCTATCAAAAACGTAGCTTGGTGCACGGGCGGCGCGCAAGGCTACTTCGAGGCGGCCATCGCGGCCGGCGCCGACGCCTTCATCACCGGCGAAATCTCGGAGCCCCAGGCTCACTACGCGCGCGAGATGGGCGTGGCCTTCCTGGCCTGCGGGCACCACGCCACCGAACGCTACGGTGCGCCGGCGGTGGCCGGGCATGTGGCGGCGCAGCTCGGGCTGAAGCACGAGTTCATCGACATCGACAACCCGGCATGAGCGTAGCGCCGGGCCGCCCCAAGCAAGCTCGCACCGCAGTGCGAAGCACGGAGGTATTTCAATGAGCGGGGCCATTGCCATCACGCTGGGCGATCCCGCGGGTATCGGGCCGGAGATCATCGTCAAGGCGTTTCGTGATGCACCTGACGCGACCCGCAGCGCCTTCGTTGCCGGCGACGTGGGCACGATGCGCCAGGCCTCGCAGGCCCTGGCCGGGCCGGGTCAGCTGGCCTGGCCTGTGCTCGAGATCGAATCCGTCGCCGAAGCCGCGACCGTACCGCCGGGCTGCATCCCCGTGCTCCAGGTGATCGCGCCACCTTCGCACATCGAAACGGGCCGCATCAGCGCAGAGGCCGGCCGCGTGGCGGGCGAATGCGTGATCTGGGCCGCGCGGGCCGCACTGCGTGGCGAGATCGGCGCCATCGTGACCGCACCGCTGCACAAGGAAGCGCTGTCGGCCGCCGGCTTTCCGTACCCCGGCCACACCGAGCTGCTGCAGGCCGAGGCGGCCGCGCATCTGGGCCGCACCGTGGCCGACGTGCCGGTGCGCATGATGCTGGCCAATGACGAGCTGCGCACCGTGCTCGTCAGCATCCACATGTCGCTGCGCAATGCCATCGAGGCGGTGCGTTTCGAAGGCGTGCTCGAAACGCTGCGCATCACGCACCGCGCGCTGACGCATGCGCTGGGCCGCGCGCCGCGCATCGGCGTGGCGGGCCTCAACCCGCATGCGGGCGAGGGCGGTCTGTTCGGTTCGGAAGAGCGCGAGATCATCGCGCCGGCCATCGAGGCCGCGCGCGCCGAAGGCATCGACGCCAGCGGGCCCTATGCGCCCGACACGGTCTTCATGCGCGCACGCGCCAGGCACGGCGTGCCCTCCAGTGGCGAGTTCGACGTGGTGGTGGCGATGTACCACGACCAGGGCCTGATTCCGGTCAAGTACCTGGGCGTGGAGAAGGGCGTGAACGTGACGCTGGGCTTGCCGCTGGTGCGCACCAGCCCCGATCACGGCACCGCGTTCGACATCGCGGGAACGGGGCTGGCCGATGCGTCGAGCCTCGTCGAGGCGCTGCGCATGGCCCGGGTGCTCAAGGGCGCTTGATCAGGGGCGCTTGAGGCTGTCGCGGATTTCGCGCAGCAGCACCACGTCTTCGGGTGTCTCGGGGGCCGCGGCCGGTGCAGGCTCTTCGTTGCGCTTCAGGCGGTTGATCTGCTTGACCATGATGAAGATGATGAAGGCCAGGATCACGAAGTTGACTGCGATGGTGATGAAGTTGCCATACGCCAGCACCGGAACGCCGGCCTTCTTCAGGTCTGCCAGCGTGTTCGCCACGCCGGCGGGCGCCGTGCCCAGCACCACATAGAGGTTGGAGAAGTCGAGCTTGCCGAACACCACCCCGACCAGCGGCATGATGATGTCGGCCACGAGCGAGTCGACGATCTTGCCGAACGCTGCGCCGATGATCACGCCGACCGCAAGGTCGATGACATTGCCCTTGACGGCAAATTCCTTGAATTCACTGAGGATGCTCATGATTCAAAAGGCTGCTGGAGCTCTGCTGTTGAAGGAAAGTCGAGTATGCCCGCGATTGCTCACTTCTCCAGCGAGCGTGGCGCAACATCGACATGCGCGGCCGGCAACCGTTCACGACTGCGCGCGGCAATTTGCCTGAAGCCGTCCTCGAGATGGCGCACGAAGCGCGGCGTGTCGAAGTAGCCGCGGCGCGCGTCCTTGGCCGCCACGAGCCGCGCGCGCAGTGCGGCCAGCTCCTCCGGGTGCGTGGCGTAGTGGATGGCCTTCTGCACGTACTCGTCATGGTTCGTGGCCACCAGCTCCGGCAGCCCGATGGCGCCGAGCAGGCTGCCCGCCATGCGCGACACCATCGTCGTGCCCGTGAGCGCCAGCAGCGGCACGCCCGACCACAGCACGTCGTTCGCGGTGGCGCCGCTGCTGTAGGGGAAGGTGTCGATGAACAGGTCGGCCAGGCCGATGCGCGCCAGATGCTGGTCGACCGGCATGCGCGGCGACACGATCAGGCGCTTGGCCGGCAGGCCCGCCTTGTCCCATTGCGCGCGCAGGTTGTGCTCGAAGCCGCGCGGGCCCTGTGCCAGCCACAGCACCGAGTCCGGAATGCCCTGCACGATGCGCACCCACGCCTCGAAGGTCTCGGGCTGGATCTTGAACGACTGCGAGAAGTTGCAAAGCACGAAGGCGTCTTCGGGCAGGCCGTGCTCGGCGCGCGTGGCCTTTTGCGGGTTGACCGGGCGCTTCGTGTCGATCACCTGGAAGGTCTCGGGCAGGCGCAACAGCTTCTCGGTGTAGCAGTCTTCCGTGCCCGGCGGCGAGAGGAAGTTGTCGGACACCAGGTAGTCGTAGTTAGGCGTGCCGCTGGTGCCCATGTAGCCCAGCCACATGAGCTGCGCTGGCGCCGCGTGATAGGCCATGACCTGCGGCTTGGCGCCGCGCGTGTCGCCCGAGAGGTCGATCAGGATGTCGATCTCGTCCTCGCGGATGCGCTCGGCCATCTGCTGGATCGACTGGCCGTGCATGTCGACGAAGTGCTCGGCCGACGCGGCGATGCGCGCCCGCGCAGGATGGCCGTCGTCCGGACCGTAGGAATAGACGAAGACTTCGAAATCTTTACGGTCATGCTGGCCGTACAGCTCGGCGGTCAGGTGCGCGACCGGGTGGTTGCGGAAGTCGAATGAGTAGTAGCCCACGCGGATGCGCGGCGCCGTGCGGCGCGCGCCGGCATCGGCGAAAGGCCTGATGCCCGTGTTCCGGTCGGCCAGCGTGGCGGAGCGCTGGGTCCAGTTCATCAGCCGGCGCGCATCGTCGTAGTTCGACATCAGGATGAACGACGACACGGTCTGGTCGTTGTTCGGGTTGTCCAGCAGCGCAGCGATCCTGGCGCGCAGCTCGGGCACGCCGTTCCAGTCGGCGATGTGCGCCTTTTCGCCCAGCATCCACACCATGGCCGGCATGAAGTCCGGGTCGTCGCGCAGGCACTGCTCGAACTCCGCAATGGCCGCCTCCGACTGGCCGGCCATCACATAGGTCACGCCCAGGTTGCAGCGTGCGAGCACCTGGCGCGGATGCACTTCGAGCGCCTTCTTGAGCACTTCGATGGCGGTGTCGAAATGGCCGAGGCGGAAGTTCACCGTGCCCAGGTTGTTCAGCAGGAGCTCGTGCTCGGGCAGGCTTTCCAGCGCCAGCTTGTAGAGCTCGGCCGATTCCGCAAAGCGCATCGACACGCCTTCGAGCGCGCCGCACACGCCGTAGAGCGCGGCCACGCCTTCGGAGTCGGACAGCGCCTTGTGGCGCTCCTCGGCCGGCCAGTTGCGCATGGCGCGCTGCATGGGCGCGATGGCCTCCTCGGTGCGGCCGCAGCTCTGCAGCGCCCTGGAGAGCATGAATGCGGCCTCGCAATCCTGCGGGTCGGCCGCAGCCCGCTCGTACGAGTCGAGCGCGGCGGCCCAGTCTTTTTGATGCGCGCGGATCTTGCCGATGTTCTTGTGCGCGGCCGCATAGCCAGGGTCGAGCGCGAGCGCCTGGCGGAACTGCACGATCGCCTCGTCGAAGCGGTCCTGCTCCATGTCGATTGCGCCGGCGTTGTTCCATGCCGCGGGCGCCTGCGGTGCGAGCCGCGTGGCTTCGGCCGCGGCCTCGCGTGCCTGGCGGAACTTCTTCTGCTGGCGGTACACCGCCGACAGGTTCACGTAGGCCTCGGGGTAGTTCGGCAGCGCCTTGATCGCGCGGCGAAGGTCTTGCTGCGCTTCGGCCGGCAGGCCCATGTGCATGAAGATCGTCGCGCGGGTGTTGAAGTAGAAGTGGTGCGGCGACCGCGCGATTGCGCGGTTCACGTAGTTCAGCGCCAGCTTCGGCCGTCCTTGCCGGTACAGCGCCTCGCCCGTCAGGTGCAGCGCGTCGGCATGCTCCGGAAAGCGCGACAGCAGGGCTTCGTAGACCTGGATGGCCTCGGCGAAACGGCCCACCCGGTGCAGCACCAATCCCTGTTCCAGAAGGCTGCCGGCATCTGCTGCCGATGTGGAGGGTGCGGGGGCGAGAGAAGGTGAGTTCATGAAGCCGTGTGATGGACGGGTCAGGAGGTCGGCCGCTGCAGGAAATGCCGGCCTTCATGCAAGTGAAAAAGGCCGGCAACCCAGTATAGGGGCCGGCCTTCCGTTTCATCAGCGGGCGTTCCCGCAGCGCAGGGGCGCCGCAGGCACGCCGGGCCGGATTACCAGGACCAGGAGGCGCCGATGCCGCCGCCGACCTTGCCGCTGCTGCCGCTGCCGATGTTCACCTTGATCTGCGCGCCTTCGCCGATGCGGAAGCTGGCCGCCGCAGCGAGGGCCGAGCGGCCGTCGTACGAGCCCACGCCCACGCCGATGCCGAAGCTCTTGCCCGCTTCGAGCGCCGGCACCGAGGCTGCTGCCAGGGCGATGGCCGCACCGGTGCTGCTGGTCTTGCGCATGTCCTGCACTTCGTTGCGGACCTGGTTCAACTGCGACATGTTCGCGGCGTCCGTCGGCAGGACGCCGGGAGCCACGTTCTGCACGCGGCCGTTGGCGACCACGCCGTTGCCCGCCGTGATGGTGCCGCCCGCCGTCACGTTGCCGGTGACGTTGACCGTGCCCGCGTTCAGTGTCGTGACGTTGCCGGTCACGGCGTTGATCGTGGTGATGTTGCCGGTCTGCGTGTTCAGCACCGTGATGTTGCCGTTGGCCGCCGTGACCGTCTGGAAGTTGCCGGTGGTGGCGTTCACCGTGCTTGCATTCACCGTCGTGGCGCTCACCGTGTTGGCGGTCAGCGCGTTGATGGTGGCGCTGGCTGCCGACAGGTTGGTGGTGCTGACGTTGGTTGCGCTCAACGTGTTGATCGTGCCGCGGCTCGCCGACAGGTTCGTTGTGCTGACGTTTGTGGCGCTCAGCGTGTTGATGGTGCCGGCGTTGGCTGTCAGGTTGGTGGTGCTGACGTTGGTGGCGCTCAGCGTATTGATGGTGCCGGCGTTGGCCGTCAAGTTCGTGGTGCTGACGTTGGTGGCGCTCAACGTGTTGATGGTGCCGTTGTTGGCGGTCAGGTCCGTCGTGCTGACGTTGGTAGCACTCAGCGTGTTGATCGTGCCGGCGTTGGCCGTCAGGTTGGTGGTGCTGACGTTGGTGGCGCTCAACGTGTTGATGGTGCCGTTGTTGGCGGTCAGATCCGTCGTGCTGACGTTGGTAGCACTCAGCGTGTTGATCGTGCCGTTGCTGGCTGTCAGGTTCGTCGTGCTGACATTGGTCGAGCTCAACGTATTGATAGTGCCGTTGTTGGCAGTCAGGTCCGTGGTGCTGACGTTGGTGGCACTCAGCGTGTTGATGGTGCCATTGCTGGCAGTCAGATCCGTCGTGCTGACGTTCGTTGCGCTCAACGTGTTGATGGTGCCGTTGTTGGCCGTCAGATCTGTGGTGCTGACATTGGTCGCGCTCAGCGTGTTGATGGTGCCGTTTGCAGCCGTCAGGTCCGTGGTGCTGACGTTGGTTGCGCTCAGTGTGTTGATCGTGCCGTTCGACGCCGTCAGGTTCGTCGTGCTGACGTTGGCCGAGCTCAACGTATTGATCGTGCCGTTGCTGGCTGTCAGGTTCGTGGTGCTGACATTGGCGGAGCTCAGCGTGTTGATGGTGCCGTTCGACGCCGTCACGTTGGTGGTGCTGACGTTGGTGGACGTGAGCGTCGAGATGCTGCCGGTGTTCGACGTCAGGTTGGTCGTGACGACGCTGGTGGCATCGACATTGGTTGCCTGCACGTTGGTCGCGGTGATGCCGGTCGTCAGGATGTTGGTCGAGGTCAGCGACTGGATAGTGCCGTTGCCCGACGACAGGTTGCCCGTGGTCACGTTGCTCGCGCTCAGCGTGTTGATCGTGCCGTTGGCTGCCGAGATGCTGGTCGTGGCCAGGTTGTTGATCGTGCCGTTGGCGGCCGAGACGTTGGTGGCGCTGACGCTGCCGGCAGACACGGTGCCTGCGGTGAGAGTGGCCGTGCTGATGCTGGTGGAGGTCAGGTTGGTGACCGTGCCGGTGCCGGCCGTGACGGTCGCGGCACTGACGTTGCCTGCGGACACGGTGCCTGCGGTGATCGTGCCGGTGCTGATGCTGGTCGAGGTCAGGTTGGTGGCCGTTGCCGATGTTGCGCTCAGGCTGGTGGTGGTCACCCGGGTTGCGGTGATGCTGCCTGCGGCGACTGTGCCGGCCGTGATGCTGCCCGAACTCAACGTATTGATCGTGCCGTTGTTGGCGGTGATGGTGACTGCGCTGACGTTCGTGGCTGTCAAGCTCGTGGCTGTCAGGTTGGGAGTGGAGATCCCGTCGTCAGAAGTAAAAATCCCGTTGTTCGCGCCCGGGCCTCCAACAACATTGATGTTGTTTCCGCCCACCTGTATCTGGGCATATGCCACCGGCAACGTCATCACATAGCCGGCGCCCACGAGCACCGAAGCGAGAAGGCGGCTGACGCCTGGGCGATGAACGATGAACGAGCGAACGCTGGAGCGCTTGGATGTAGTCATTTGGACTTTTTTCCTTGAAGAATCAGTTGCCATTTCTGGTCTTCCAAGCGCCCTCGTCGCGTGGAAGCAGGGTTGGGTTTCATTGCGTTACCCAATGCAACTGATGCTAGGAATCGAGGTCTTCGATGAACATCACCGGGATCCGTAGTTCTGGATGTATGCACGCAGCTTGACGACGCATCGGCAAATCAACGAGGTGCTCGCAAAGCCAACGCCCATGCGGCTTCGCAGACATCGCGCGAATCGCGTGGTGACGTTTCGATACGCGTTCCGGAGCGCGTTTCGTGTGGCACGGTGCTACGTAACACACGCAGTAACCCGCACGTAACAACGGCGAAAAAACGGCCTTTTCAAGGCCTCCTCAAGCCCTCGTTTTTCGGGTCGTTCGAGGCAATTTCTTCAATGAAATCAAAGTACTACACGCGCTGGCGCGCCGTGCGCCCCGGTGTTCCTCTGCGCGGGCATCGTTCCTGCGGTATCTGAAACGAAAGTCAACATTTCGTCGCTACCTGCGGGTAGCCACAGAGCCAGAGGACGTCGCGTGATCAATTTTTTCTTGGGCATTGAAAACGCATGCAGCGCGGGCGAAGTCCGCTGCGTGCCGGCAGGAGAGCGGTCATGGAAATGAACATGCAATACGCCGCCGCCGTGCGGCATGTGCCATCGGCCGCGCAGTTGTATGGCGGCGTTTTTCACGCAGCGTTGATCGTCGCGGACGATTCCATCGCAGCCGACCGCATGCGGCGCATCCTCGCCGAACTCGCGCCGCATCGTCGCGTGGTGATCGCGTCGGGCCGGGCCGAGGCGCTCAACCTGCTGGCGGCATTGCCCTATGACCTCGTGCTGGTCGACATGCGGCTGCCGGGCAATGACGGCGCTGCGCTGCTTCATCATGTGCGCCAGGCTTATCCGCGCATCGAGAGCATCGGCATGTCGGCAACCGACGACCAGGAACTCGTGAACGCAGCAATCGCTGCCGGCGCCATCGGCTATCTGCTGACCGAAGCCGACGACGCCGAACTCGCCTATCTGCTGCGCTCCATCGAGCGCGGCGGCTCGCCGATGGATTCGCGCATCGCGCGGCGCATCCTCGGCTCGATTGCCGCCTACGCGAAGGCGCGCACGATCGAACCCATCCGCGTCCAGGCCCCGGTGCCGGCGCCGTCGTCGTCGTCGTCGTCGTCGTCGTCGTCGTCGTCGGAGCAGGCTTCTGCCGCCAGGCTGCCGCAGGGCCTGCTGTCGCCACGGGAACTCAAGGTGCTGCGCCTCATCGCACAGGGCTGGAGCAACCGACAGATCGCGGACGCGGTCTATCTGTCGGTCAACACCATCGAGTTTCATGCGAAGAGCATCTATCGCAAGCTCTCCGTCAAGTCGCGGACCCAGGCGGTCCACGAGGCGATGCAGCACGGTCTTCTGAACTGAAGTCCCCGCGGCGACAGCCCTTGTCGCCCCCGGCGGGCGCCCCGCGAATGCGGCGCGCCTTGCCGTCGTTCGCCGGCCACGCGCATGGCGGCCATTGAATATCCCTTGAGCGCCCCGCTACAATCGCGGGTTGACTCCTGCTCCAGCGAAGAAGACAAGAGGATCCCCATGAGTGACATGACCTCCGGCTCGCCCCGGATCGACACCAGCAAGCGGACGTGGTTGATTGCATCCAGCTGCGCCGGCGTGGTGGGCGGCGTGGCAACCGCCGTTCCCTTTGTGAGCACTTTCCAGCCTTCCGAGAAGGCCAAGGCCGCGGGCGCCGCGGTCGAGGTCGATATCTCGGGCCTCAAGGTCGGCGAGAAAATCACCGTCGAATGGCGCGGCAAGCCGGTCTGGATCCTCAAGCGCACCCCCGCGCAGATCGCCGAACTTCCCAAGCTGGACGGCCAGCTGGCCGACCCCCTCTCCAAGCGTCATCCCGACGAATTCACCCCCAAGTACGCGCAGAACGAGCACCGCTCGATCAAGCCCGACGTGCTGGTCGTGGTCGGCATCTGCACCCACCTGGGCTGCTCGCCGACCGACCGCTTCCAGGCCGGTCCGCAGCCTTCGCTGCCGAACGACTGGGAAGGCGGCTTCCTCTGCCCCTGCCACGGTTCCACTTTCGACCTGGCTGGCCGGGTCTTCAAGAACAAGCCCGCGCCCGACAACCTGCCGGTGCCGCCGCACATGTACCTGTCGGACACCAAGCTCCTGATCGGTGAAGACTCCAAGAAGGCCTGAGGCGGAAGAAGAACATGGCTGAATTCCACGAGATTTCCCCCAACGCTCCTGCCAGCGAGAAGCTGCTGAACTGGGTCGACAACCGCTTCCCGCTCAGCAAGCTCTGGAACGACCAGTGGGGCAAGTACTACGCGCCGAAGAACTTCAACTTCTGGTACATCTTCGGCTCGCTGGCCATGCTGGTGCTGGTGATCCAGATCGTCACCGGCATCTTCCTCGTCATGCACTACAAGCCCGATGCGAACCAGGCGTTCGCATCGGTCGAGTACATCATGCGCGACGTGCCGTGGGGCTGGCTCATCCGCTACATCCACTCGACGGGCGCCTCGGCGTTCTTCATCGTGGTGTACCTGCACATGTTCCGCGGCCTCATGTACGGCAGCTACCGCAAGCCGCGCGAGCTGATCTGGGTGTTCGGCTGCGCGATCTTCCTGTGCCTGATGGCCGAAGCCTTCATGGGCTACCTGCTGCCCTGGGGCCAGATGTCCTACTGGGGCGCCCAGGTCATCGTGAACCTGTTCGCCGCCATTCCCTTCGTCGGCCCCGACCTGGCCCTGCTGATCCGCGGCGACTACGTGGTGAGCGACGCCACGCTGAACCGCTTCTTCAGCTTCCACGTGATCGCCGTGCCGCTGGTGCTGCTCGGCCTGGTGGTGGCCCACCTGATCGCGCTGCACGAAGTGGGTTCGAACAACCCCGACGGCATCGAGATCAAGGCCAAGCGCGGCCCCGACGGCCATCCGCTGGACGGCATTCCGTCGCATCCGTACTACACGGTGCACGACATCTTCGGCGTGGTGGTGTTCCTCACGATCTTCTCGGCGGTGATCTTCTTCGCCCCTGAAGCCGGCGGGTACTTCCTCGAATACAACAACTTCATTCCGGCCGATTCGCTGAAGACGCCGAACCACATCGCTCCGGTCTGGTACTTCACGCCCTTCTATTCGATGCTGCGTGCGACCACCGACGACATGGTCAACGTGTTCGCGCTCATCGTTGCCGCGGCCGCCATCTGGAACCTCGTCAAGGGCAAGTCGGGCATGGGCCTGAAGATTGCCGGCGTCGTCGTGGCGGCTGTCGTGATCTTCCTGCTCAAGAACTTCGACGCCAAGTTCTGGGGCGTGGTCATCATGGGCGGCTCGGTCATCATCCTGTTCTTCCTGCCGTGGCTCGACCACAGCGAAGTCAAGTCGATCCGCTACCGTCCGGGCTGGCACAAGTATGTGTACGGCGTGTTCGTGTTCTTCTTCCTGATCCTGGGCTACCTGGGCATCCAGGCGCCCGGCGTCTGGGGCAACCTGGTCATCGGCTCTTTTGCCCTCGACATCGCGCAGACCATTTCGCAGATCGGCACGCTCTTCTACTTCGGCTTCTTCCTGCTGATGCCGTGGTGGAGCCGCAAGGGCGAGTTCAAGACCGTGCCCGAGCGCGTGGTCTTCGCCGCTCATTGAGAACCAGAAGCGCAAGAGAGCTGAGAGAAACACGATGAAGAAAAGCATTTCCGGCTGGCTCGCGGTCCTGGGTCTCGCACTGGGCCTGACCTTTTCCGCGGCGGCATCGGCCGAGTCCGAAGGCATCGCGTGGGACAAGGCGCCCAACAAGACGACCGACGTGGCCGCCTTGCAGAACGGCGCGAAGCTGTTCGTCAACTACTGCCTGAACTGCCACTCGGCAGCCTTCATGCGCTACAACCGCCTGCAGGACATCGGCATCACCGAGCAGCAGATCAAGGACAACCTTCTGTTCGCGACCGACAAGGTCGGCGAAACCATGAAGGCCAACATCGACGCGCGCCAGGCCAAGGAATGGTTCGGCACCACGCCGCCCGACCTGACGCTGGTCGCCCGCTCGCGCGCCGGCCACGGCGGCACCGGCGCCGACTACCTCTACACGTACCTTCGCACCTACTACCGCGACGACACCAAGGCCACCGGCTGGAACAACCTCGTGTTCCCGAGCGTCGCCATGCCGAACCCCCTGTGGGAACTGCAAGGCGAACGCCGCCCGGTCTACACCAAGGTCGAACAGCACGGCCACGAAACCGAAGTGTTCAAGGGCTGGGAGCAAGTCACTCCCGGCACCCTGACGCCCGTGCAGTACGACAATGCGGTCGGCGACCTGGTGAGTTACCTGCAATGGATGGCCGAACCGGCACAGAACACCCGCATCCGCATCGGCGTGTGGGTGCTGCTGTTCCTGGCCATGTCGGTGGTATTCGTGTGGCGACTGAACGCCTCGTACTGGAAAGACGTCAAGTAGTTCCGTCCACGCCGACCGGATACCCTCGGGCATCCGGTCCCACAGAGTGGGTTGCCAACGCGACCCACTCTTTTTGATTTTTAGGAGTCTCTCGCCATGATGGTCTTGTATTCAGGAACGACCTGCCCCTTTTCCCACCGCTGCCGCTTCGTGTTGTTCGAAAAGGGCATGGACTTCGAGATCCGCGACGTCGATCTCTACAACAAGCCCGAAGACATCAGCGTGATGAACCCGTACGGCCAGGTGCCGATCCTGGTCGAGCGCGACCTGATCCTGTACGAGTCGAACATCATCAACGAGTACATCGACGAGCGCTTCCCGCATCCCCAGCTGATGCCCGGCGACCCGGTCGACCGCGCCCGCGTGCGCCTGTTCCTGCTCAACTTCGAGAAGGAACTCTTCGTGCACGTCTCGACGCTCGAGAACCGCACCACCAAGGGCAACGAGAAGGCGCTGGAAAAGGCCCGCTCGCACATCCGCGACCGCCTCACGCAGCTGGCACCCGTGTTCCTCAAGAACAAGTACATGCTGGGCGACAACTTCTCGATGCTCGACGTGGCCATCGCGCCGCTGCTGTGGCGCCTGGACTACTACGGCATCGACCTCAGCAAGAACGCGGCACCGCTCTTGAAGTACGCCGAGCGCATCTTCTCGCGCCCGGCCTACATCGAAGCACTCACGCCTTCTGAAAAGGTCATGCGAAAGTAAGTAAGCTTCGTGCCTGCTTCCATCGTTTTCCGTCGCTTTTCATGATCAACGCGCTCGAGTCGTCTTCCACCCGCCCGTACCTCATCCGGGCGCTGTACGAATGGTGTACCGACAACGGGTTCACGCCCTATGTCGCGGTGCAGGTCGACGACACCGTCCAGGTGCCGCGCGAGTACGTGAAGAACGGCGAGATCGTGCTCAACATCAGCTTCGACGCGACCAGCTCGCTCAAGCTCGGCAACGACTTCATCGAGTTCAAGGCCCGTTTTGCGGGCACGGCGCGTGAAATCAGCGTGCCAGTTGGGCGCGTGATTGCCATCTACGCACGCGAAAACGGACAGGGCATGGCGTTTCCCGCGCCGGCACCGTCGGTTCCTGCGGAGCATGATGGCAGCGATGGCCCGGTCTCCGCGCCTTCGCCCCAGGGCCCTGCCCGCATGCCCTTGCGTGACGCCTCGCGCGGCACCGAAGGCGATGCCGGCAAGATCGTTCACCTGGTGACGGGCGAGGACGGCGACGAAACGGTCGATGCGGGCTCGCCCGCCGATCCGGTCGACGAGCCGCCGCGCCCGCCGGCCGGTGGCGGCGCTAGGCCCTCGCTCAAGCGCATCAAGTAGCAGTGGCAGGAGCGAGCAGCCGGGCATGCCGGCTGGCGCTACTAGAATCACGCACTGGAATTTCGCCGCTTTAGCTCAATTGGTAGAGCACCCGCCTTGTAAGCGGAAGGTCGTCAGTTCGATTCCGACAAGCGGCACCATGCAAAGAACCCCTGAGTCCTGAACCGGCTCAGGGGTTTTTTCATCCCGAGGCCGATTGCGCCACGCCCTGCATCAGCAAGCCGAGCATTGCCAGTTGCTCCACCAGCGCCGGCCTTTGCGCCGACCGCAGGTTCTCGAGCACGGCCTCCAGCAGCGTTGCGCCTCGCCCCAGCCCGGCCTGCTTCAACTGCAGCACCTGCGCTTGCGCTTTCGACATTGCGCCGCCGCCCTGATGGCGCAGGCCTTGGCGCAGCCACAGTGCCAGCAGTTCCAGCGTGTCGCCGGCCAGCGCGTTCAACGCCGGTACTTCTTCGGCGTCGCTTTCCAGATCCAGCGGCTTCGGCGCGACCGCTTCGACTTGCAGTACCACGGCACGCTGCGCCGTCAGCAGGCTCAGAGGCTGCATGACTGCCTGGCTGCCCTGCAGATGCACAGTGCCCGCCACGGCACGCAGCGCGCCGTATTCGCCGGCGAGCGTGCGTGCCAGCGCATCGACCGCGCCAGGCGTGGCCGCGCGATGCGGCAACGCCAGGTGCAGCTGCGCGTCTTCGGTCCTGGCTTCGTTCGCTTCGTCCGCCGCCGCCTGTCCAAGCCGTGCATGCAGCACCTGCGCCGCCGCATCCCAGTGACAAGACGCCACCTCCATGCGTTCGAACGCCACCACATGCAGCTGCCCTGAGGCACCAGCCGATGCGCCGCTCGCAGCCTGCCGCGGCCGGACGAAATCGGGCTGAGCCTCTTTCAGATGCGCCACCAGCCCCGCCACGCTGTTTTGCCGCAGCGGTGCGACCAGGTCGTCCCACGATTTCGGCGACAGCGGCAGCACGCCGGTCTGCCGCGCGCCTGCCGTGATGTCGACCAGCCCGTTGGCGCGCCGCGTCGCGGTCTTGGTGATGACCTGTCCGCTTGCCAGCTGCCGCAGCGGAAAGCCCGCGACACGCCGGTTCAGCAGGTTGGGTGCCGCGCCGCCGGCTGCGGCGTCGGCCTCGCGCGACCACTGGCGTTCCAGTACGGTCACGTTCTGCGTGTCGGGGTCGGCAAAGAGAATGTTCGCGCCTTCGGCCGTCTCGTCGGACCAGAGCTCCGCGCCGAGCGACACCAGCCGCAGATGGTCGAGTGCGACCTCGCCCTTCACACCGATGCCTAGGATCTGGCTGGCCGGCAGCGCTGGCCGTGCGGAGCCATCCTGCGGCCGCCCGGCATGCGTCGCTGCCTGCAGCCGCGCCCACAGCTCGGTCAGCACGCGCACCAGCCTCAGCGGCTCGAATCGGCTGCTGCGCGCCTGCTGGGCCTGCAGCAGTTGCCAGAGCTCGTCGAGCGCGTCGTCGATCCAGTTCCAGCCCAGCGCGCGCGTCTGGCTGCGCACGGCCTGGAAGCGGGCCGCGAGCGCCATCAGCGGCTGGCTGGAACCGTCGAGCCAGAGCGACAGCAGCAGGGCGTCGATCTGCGTGCGCAGGGCTAGCGCGGCTTCACCTTGCATTGCTGCGGGCTGCGGTGTGGGGTCCGCAGCATCCATGCCCGTCGATGCGGACGGCTGCACCTCGACCATCACCTCCGCCGAACCCGGCACCAGCGATCCGGCTTGCCGGAAGGCCCACACCGCGATCACCACGTGTGCGCAGCCGCTGCCTTGCTTGCAGTCGCAGCGCGCATGAACCAGCGAGCTGCGCGAGAAGAAGCGCACGCTGCACATCGGCAGCCGCGCCACGGGCGGCGCACTGGCGCTGCGCCAGGCCTGCACGCCGACTACAGGGCGCGCGGCGGCGAGCTTGTTCGCCTGTTCGAGCACCGAGGGCGCGAGGCTCGCGGCCAGCGCGGCATCGTCGAACTGCGCGGGGCTCCATGCGCCGTCCGGCTCTGCCGAAGCCTCATCGGGCGTGTCCGGCGCATCGGCCTTTGCCGACGCAGCCTGCGCCTGGTACGCCAGCACCAGCATCACCCGATGCCGGCACATGCCGCTTGCCGGGCAACTGCATTGCGCGTCGCGCAGCGTGCGTCCCGGCGGCAGGCTGGTGCGCACGCCGTCGTCGAAATGCGCCTGCACCACGCCGTCGGCTCCGGTCTCCATTTTCGGCAGCAGGCCGGCTGCCACATCCTTCTGCGCGCGCTTGACGAAGCCTGCGTTGGCCAGCGCCGTCAGCGCCTCTGGCGTCAGCTCCAGCAGGTCGGCACGCCATGTTGTCGTGGAGCCGCTCATCCCTGCACCTTCTCGGCCAGCCAGCCGGCGAGTTGGCCCGGCGTCATCGCGCCGATCTGCGCGCCTTCGCGCACCAGCCGCGCGGCCATCTCGCGGTCGTAGTTGGGCTCGGCCTTCGAATCGAGCGCGGCCAGCCCCAGCACCTTCGCGCCGGACTCGACCAGCGCCTTCACGCGGCGCACCAGTTCGTGCTCGCTGCCGCCTTCGTAGAAGTCGCTCACCAGCACCACGATGCTCTTGCGCGGATTGGCGACGAGCGACTGCGCATACGCCACAGCCTTGGCGATGTCGGTGCCGCCGCCCAGCTGCACCTTCATCAGCAGCTCGACCGGGTCCGACACGTCGGCAGTCAGGTCGACCACCGCGGTGTCGAAGGCCACGAGCCGCGTGCGCATGCCGGGCAATTGCCACAGACAGGCGGCCATCACCGCGCTGTGGATCACCGAGTCGACCATCGAGCCGCTCTGGTCGATCAGCAAAATGATGTCCCACGGCTCGGCATGCCGCTTGGTGCGGCTGATGAACACCGGCCGTTCCACATAGAGCTTGCGGCGTTCCGGGTCGTAGCGGTGCAGGTTGGCCGCAAGCGTCTGCTTGAAGTCGAAGTTGCGCGCCACCTTCATGCGCGAGCGGCGCCGCCGGTCGCGGCTGCCGCTGAAGGCCTGGCGCACTTCGGTGGCGAGCTTTTCCATGATGCGCCGCACCACCTCGGCCACCAGCTTGCGCGCGGCCGCCAGCACCTGCGGGTTCATCAGGTGCTTGGTGTGCAGCACCGCGCGCAGCAGCGATTCCGAAGGCTCGATGCGCTCCAGCACTTCGAGATTCGTCACCACCTCGTCGATGCCGTAGCGTTCGACTGCATCCTGCTCCAGCCGCTCGATCACTTCCTTGGGAAAGAGCGTGTGGATGGCGTTGATCCAGTCCGGCGTGCTCAGCGCCGAGGGGCCCAGGCCCGCGCTGCGTTCGCCGCGGGTCGCACGGTCGCCGTCTCGGCCGTAGAGCCAGTCGAGCGCGGCATCGGCGGCCTGCGCCTCGGCGCTCAGGCTGCCGCAGGCCGATTCGGCGGGGTCGCCCAGCAGCAGGCGCCAGCGCTGCAGCGGATCGGGAATGTCGAGGCTCATGGGTGGGGCCTTCCTTGCGCGTCTTCCAGCGTCACGCCCCAGGCTGCGAGGCGCGCGAGCACGGCGTCTTCCACGCGGCGGGCCTCGGCCAGTTGCTCGGGCGCGGCCTCGCCGGCGCGGTGGGCCGTGAGCGCGCGGCGCGACAGGTGCGTAGCATCGTGCAACGCCAGCACCTGGTCGGCCAGCAGCCCGCGCTCCTGCGGCGGCAGCCAGGCGAAGGCGGCGCGCAGGCTGGGCATGGCGCGCACGAAGTCGGCGTTGTCCAGCGCCTGCACGGTGCGGTCCATGCCGGCGACGAAAGCGGGCTCGGACGACAGCGTTTCGCGCGCCAGCGCCAGCAGTCCGGTGAGCGCGTCGCCGAGCACGGGGGCGGGCAGCGAGTGCAGCAGCTGCATGGCTTCGCTCACACCGTGATCGCTGTGCGTTTGGGCATCGGCAATCCGGCCAGCCAGGCTCAGCGTTGCGCCCAGCGCCGCGCCGCGGCTCACGGGCGCGGCGCTGGTGTCGGCGGCCTTGCGTTGCCATACGGCGAGCGCACGAGCTGGCTCCACGTCGAGCAGCGATGGTGCGTGCGTATCGTGCGCGTTGTCCTGTGCATGGGCCAGCACGTCGGCCACGATCCGTCGCAGCGCGAGGTGGCCTTCGAGATGCGCCTGCATGTCTGCCGGTGTGATGGCGGCGGGCGGCTCCAGCAGCCACAGCGCACGGTCGAAGCCCGATTCGATCACCACGCGCAGCACCGGCGCATCGGCCATGCCGAGCATCTGGCCGTGGCGCAGCAGCGTGTGCAGCACCGACAGGGCAGGGCCCAGTGCCTCGAAGCGCGGCTCGCTGGCAATCGCGCCGCGCAACTCGCGCAGCAGCGCATCGCTGAGTGCCGACAGCCCCGCCCACGCGGCCTGGTTGAGTCCGTCGGCCAGCGGGCCGATGCGGCCGTGGGCCTGGCGCAGATCGTCCTCGAGCCGGGCGCGCGCCGCGTCGTGCAGGCTCGCGCCCCAGGCGCCGGCCTCGATCAGCGCGGCCTGCTGCTCCAGCGGCTCGCTCAGCGACCACAGCTCGGTGCGTTCGCCCGACATCGCGAGCTTCGGCCCTTGCGTGCGGCGTACGCCGGGCAGCCGCAGGATCGACAGCCGGTGCAGCACGCGGCTCTTCGCGCGGTCGGCATCGAGCAGCAGGTCGAGCTTGAGCTGGCCGCGCAGCACGATGCCGTGTGCCGCCAGTTCGGCCTGCACGGCGGCCACCAGCGGCGGCTGCGGCGTGCCGGGCGCGAGGCGGCCGACGGTGTCGCCGGCCAGCACGTCCATGGCCTGCACCAGCACGGGGTCGGTGCCGGGGCGGATCGCGCCGCGATAGGTCCAGGGCAGGGGCGCGTCGAGCGCGTCTTTCACGAGCGCGCCGGCCAGTGCGTCGAGCCAGTCGGAGCGCAGCGGCTTCTCGTGCCCGCGCAGCCGCGCGAGCCCTTGTGCGCGCAGGTGCACGGCCATCAGGTCGGCGGTGGAGGCGGGCAGTTTCTTCTCGCGCAGGCGCTGCATCACATGCTGCAGCGCGCGGTGTGCGGCGCCCTCAGGGCCGTGGTCCCAGACCCACTGGTAGTAGGCGGGGGAGGGCATGCCCGAGGCATAGCCCGCAAAGGCATCGAGGCGCTTGAAGGTGTAGGGCACGAGGTAGGAGCCGAAGCGCAGCGTGGCCTCGGGGTCGGGCGTCCCTGGTGTTTCTTCATCGTCTGAGGATTCGAGCGAAGGTTGTGGCGTGGCGGGCAGTTCAGTCGGCAGGCCTTGCCACAACCGCGCCAGTGCGGGCGCGTGATAGCCGCCGCACACCACCAGCGCCTGCGCCCGGCCCGGTTCGCCCGGCTGCGCCATCGCCCAGGCGATCCAGCGCGCCATCATCTGTTCGCGTGCCTGGTTGCCTTGCGAGCCCCGGTCCTCGCCGCGCAGGTGATCGAAATAGGTCGAGAGGCGCCGCGCCAGTTCGGCCGCATCGCAGCCGTCCTCGAACAGGTGGTCCCACAGCGCATCGCGGCCCTGCACCGAGAGCTTTTCGGTCAGCGCGCGCTCGTAGGCTTCGGCGCGCTCCTCGTGTTCGTGGTCGGCCACGTCGGCGTAGCGGTTCTCCATGCGCGAGAAGGCGTCGTGCCACGCTGGCAGGTCGATGAAGCGCACGGCGGCGCCGACCTCGCGCGCCACCTGCAGCGCCTGCCACTCAGGCGAATGCTCGGCAAAGGGCGACCACGAACCGCGGTGCGTCTGGTCGCCCGAGAGATAGCTGTAGATCGCCACCGGCAACTGGTGCGGCAGGTACAGCTCGTCGAGCCGTTCGTTGAAGTCGGCTGGGCCTTCGATCAGCACGTACGCCGGGCGCAGCGTGCGGATGCGCTCGGCCACCAGCCGCGCACAGGCGGGGCTGTGGTGGCGCACGCCGACGATGTGGGGTTGCTGCATCGGCGCGTGTTCAGGGCAGGCGGTGGCGTGCTTCGTAGTACGCGCGCCAGTGGGCGCCGTTGCGCTTGGCTGCCTTCTGCTCGAAGTAGCGCCGCAGCTTTGCGCGGTCGTCTGCGTTGTCCTTCACCACCGTGCCGGCGATGCAGTCGACCAAGTCGGCCGGCGAGCCTTCGCGCTGTTCGAGGAACCAGGCGCGTACGCCGACCGCATGCGCCACGTTCACGGCTTCGGCGGTGGACATCACGGCGGTGAGCCGGTCCATGGCCGCATCGCTGCCCGCATTGCCGTTGTCGCCCTTCGCGGGCGCACCGCGCAGGTCGCGGAAGGTCGACACCAGCAGCTCCAGCACCGGCGCCGGCACTGTCTTCGGAATGCCGCTCTGCGCAAGCAGCCGCGTCGACGATTCCTGCACCAGCGCCAGTTCGCGGTCGAAGTCGAGAATGGGAAAGACCGTCTCGAAGTCGAAGCGCCGCTTCAGCGCCGCGCTCATTTCGTTCACGCCGCGGTCGCGCGTGTTGGCGGTGGCGATGATGTTGAAGCCCTCGCGCGCGTAGAGCATGCCGTGCTCGCCCGACAGCTCGGGCACCGCCATCACGCGGTCCGACAGCATGCCGAGCAGGCAGTCTTGCACTTCGAGCGGTGCGCGCGTGATTTCTTCGAAGCGCACCACCTGGCCCTTCTGCATGCCGAGGTACAGCGGCGCCGGCACCATCGCGCGCGGGCTCGGCCCTTCGTTGATGAGCAGCGCGTAGTTCCAGCCGTACTTGATCTGGTCTTCGGTGATCGATGCGCCGCCCTGGATGGTGAGCGTCGAGATGCCAGAGATGGCCGTGGCCAGCAGCTCCGACAGCATCGACTTCGCCGTGCCCGGCTCGCCCACCAGCATCAGCCCGCGGCCGGTGGCCAGCGTGACGAGCATGCGCTCGATGCTGGCCACGGGCGCGACGATCTTGGGCGCGATGTCGAGCGCCGCGTCGCCGAGGATGAACGAGCGTGCGGCCTTCAGGCCGAGCACCCAGCCGGGCGGGCGCGGGTCTTTGTCTTGCGCCTGCAGCCGCGCGAGCTGTGCGGCGTACAGGATCTCGGCTGGCGGGCGCTGCAGCGCGGTGGCACCGCCGGGCTGTGTGTCGGTCGGCTTGCGTGATGTGGCCATGGGTCGGGATCTGTGTGGATGTCGAATCGGATGATGGCGCCGGACTGTGCGGTGGCACGCGTCCGGCGAGAACATAGCAGAGAGCTCTTTGCGTGGCGCGATCCTCAGCGCGCGGCCAGCGCGTCGATGTCGCGCACTGCCTCGCTGAAGACGATGGCATCGAGTTCGCCAATGGGATGCCCGTAGTGCAGAACGCCCAGCGTCTGGTCTTCGCCGGCGCCCGCGTTGTGCAGGCCGGGCCCGAATCGCAGTGCAAGCGTGCGGCCCCCGGGCAGCGCGCGCCAGGCGTAGTCGTAGGCGCCGCCGCCGCCGTCGCGTCCGCGCAGCCAGCCGCGCGACTCCAGCGCCCACAGCGGACCGGGCCGCGCGATGCGCCCCGACCAGCGCGAGAGTGCGTTCTGCGCGCGTTCTTCGTCGCTTGGCGCATGCACGGCGCGATGCAGCTGGTCGAAGGGCTGGATCAGCTCGTAGTCGGAGAATTGCTGCGAGAAGGCCGCGATCTGCGCGGCGCTCAGTTGCAGCGGATGGGCGACGACGATGCGTGCGGCATCGTTGTCGCTGCCGTCGTCCAGGGGCAGCGGTGCTTCGTCGGCATCCACCCATTCCCCCTCCGCGCTCACCCGGAAGGACGCGTGCAGCAACGGCACGCCGCGCGCGTCGCGGCCATCGCCCGCCAGGCCCCAGACCAGTCGCTCAGCCAGATGGCGCATCAGCGGATGCTCGGCGATGAAGCGGCGGAAGTCGGCGACAGGCCAGCTCCGGCCGGTGGCCATCGCGCGTTCGAGCCGCAGCGGCTGCTGGGCCGCGACGGTGGCGGCGTCCTGCTTGAGCGCCTTGAAGCGTGCCACGGCCGCCGCGGCGAGCTCGGCATCGTCGCTGGCACGCGGTCGCGGCGCCGTGGCCAGCCGCGCGCCGGGCCGGCCTTCGACCGACTCGCGCACGAAGGGCACCAGCGACTCGTCGAAGCCGACATGGAATTGGCGGGGGCCGAAGTCCAGCAGCAGGCTGCCGCGCTCGTCCAGGCCGAGGTCGGGCGCGAGCCGGTCTTCCAGTTCGTCGCCGCGCAGGCCGCGCTCGGCGGCGGCCTGCGCGAGCTTCTCGACGGCGGTCTGCCGCACCGAGGCGATGCGGTTCTTGCGCGCGATCGCATCGAGCTGCATCAGCGCGACGTCGCTGCCCAGGCGCGCGAGCGTTTCGAGCACCCAGCCGATGCGCGTGGCAGTGCCGCCGGAGCCTGGCGCGCTCCAGCGCCGCACGAGGGCGCCGAGCCGGCGTGCCGTGTCGTCGGTGCCGACCAGGCCGAGCGCGCGCAGCGCCCAGTTGCCAGGGGCACTGGCGCCCGCCGCTTCCCACGACTCGCAGACGTCCCAGACGAAGTCCGCCAGGCTCTGGGGATCGCAGGCGGCACGCACGGCGTCCAGTCCGGCATAGCCCTGCGGTGAATCGGCCGCGAAGCCCAGCATCAGCCCCAGTGGATGCAGCGCCTCGTCGGGCAGCGCCAGGCCGTCTTCGCGCAGCCTCGGCTTGCGCCAGCCGGCGGGCTGCCAGAAGGCCGGCAGCTTGCTGCGCGCGTGGATGCGCGAGGGAAAGTCCTGCAGAGGGTCTTCGGCCAGCAGGGCTTCGACGGCCGCCGGCACGGCTGTGTCGGCATGGCGATGGGCGACTGTGCGCACGGCCTCGGCATGTCCCTGCGTCGCCAGGATGCGCAGCGCGGCGCGGGCCTGCTGGCGCTTTTCGCCAGGCGTGCCCAGCGCGGCCGGCAGCAGGCCGGCGACGGCGTGTTGCGGAAAGCGCGACAGCCATCGCAGGGCACTCGCGCGCCGCATCGGCCGGCGCGCGATGGCCTGTGCCATGAAGGGTGCGATCCGTGGCGCGGCGATGAAGCGCGCCACGAAGTGCTCGTCGCCGTCGTTGGCCAGCGCCTGCAGGAGGCCCGGCAGGGCGGCCGGACCGAAGCGCGCGACGAAGCCTCCGGTGCGCGACTCGGGCTTGCCGCTGCCGACGGCGTTCCAGAAGGCCAGCCCGGTGACGGGCGGCAGGAACCATGCGGCCGCCACCGCCACGTAGTTGCCGTATTGGCGCCTGTCGGGTGCCGTCCCGTCGTGAGCCTGCTGCCAGTCGGCGATGAAGCGCTGTAGATCCTGCGGGCGGGTGTGCAGCGCGGCGACCTCGTCCGGCGTCCAGCCGTGCAGCCGCTCGCAGACGGCTTGCTCGGCCTCCATCGGCTTGTCCATGGTGTAGGGGCGGTCCCGCGCGACCCAGTGTTCGCGGATCTCGTCGCCCCAGTCTTCCTCGGGCGGTACGTCCAGCATGAGCAGGCCTTCAAGCACCAGCGTTTGTTCATCAGCAGACCGTTGCGTCCAAGGCGGCGCGGCCAGCACCGCGGGCCAGCGATCGCGTTCGGCGAACGCCGTGGGCGCCGAGCCGGCCTGATCGAGGATCGTGCCGATCAGCCGCCGCACGGCGGGCGAGAGCGCCGGCAGCAGCGCGGACAGCCGCTCGCCGAGCGAGCCAGCCAGGGTCTTGAGCAGCGGCGTGAGGCGCGCGGCGCCGGCCTTGGGCAGGCCACCGTCCTCAAGCACCCGCGCCAGCGCGAGAAAGCCGCGCTCCGGGCGCTCACCCACGGCCCAGCCCAGTGCCTTGATGCAGGAAGCGTCGGCGGCGGCCATGCGGGCCAGCGCTTCGGCAGCCTCGGGTGTGTCGAAGGCGGCCAGCGCCCAGGCCACGGCGGCGTTCTGGTGGCGCGACCCGAGGTCCAGCAGTATCGGCAGCAGCGCATCGCCGTGCGCGCGTAGCAGCACTGCCAGCAGCGCGGGCCGGTCGAGCAGCGGCTCGCCATTGCCTGCTACCTCGGGCAATGGCCGGCCGGCTGCCCAGGGCAGCCAGGGGCCGCAGTGTTCCAGTTGCCCAGGCGTGCCGTTGGCCAGCAGTTCCTGCGCGACGGCGCTCATCCCGGGCAGCACGATGGCGAAACGGGCGCGCGCCATGAGCGGCAGTTGCGGCTCCAGTTCGCGCATCCGGCCGATGCACGCGGCGTGCGTGTCCGCGTCGGCGAGCACCCAGTGGCCGCGCAGCTGCCACAGTGGGCTTTGAGGCTGGCCCCAGAACGCGTGGTCATCGTCGTCCAGGGGAAGGTCCTGCCGCAGCGTGCTGACGCCACCGCGTTCGCTGCGCCAGCGCGCCGCATGCAGCAGCGCGTCGAAGGCCGCGCCCACGCCGTGCTGCAGCGCCAGCCAGTGCACCAGCGCGTCGCCCAGGTCGTCGTATCCGGTGTAGGCCTGCTGGCGGCTGCGCGCGAGCATCAGGCCCAGGAGCCGCGTGTCGGCCGCATCCATCGCGCCTTCGAGCCATGCCCGCGTGGCGGGTCGCTGCAGGCTCAGGGGCTCGGGCAGCAGCGCGCCGACCCAGTATTCGCCGCCCTTGTCGAGTACCCGCTTGCGCAGCGTGGGCAGCGCCGCGGGCCTGGGCGGCGGCCTGGCGCCGGGTTCGCCGGGCGGCAGGGCATTCTGGAGTTCGGGGGGGAGCGCCGGCGCGCCGCTCATGCCCTGAGGCCTTCCATGTCGCGGATCAATTCACTCGCGGAAATCGGATCGAGCTGGTGCAGCGCCTCGGCATCGCGCATGTCGCCCCAGCCCGAGGGCTTGCCCACCTGCACCTGGCCGAGCGTCTGCTCGGGGTATTCGTCCACCATGCCGACGATGATGCCGGGGTCCAGGCTCAGCTCGATCACGCGGTCCGTGCCCAGCGGCTTGCTGAAGTACCAGATGCAGCCGCCGTCCTGCGCCTGACCGCGGCGCCAGCCCTTGTTGGCCAGCCCCAGCACGCGGCCGGTGGGCACTTTGGCGTCTTTCCAGCGCTCCAGCTTCAGGCTCTTCTTCTCTTCGTCGGTCAGCGTGTAGATGTCGCGGCCGATCTGCGCGAAGGGCTGCAGCAGTTCGTAGTCGGCGAACACCTGGCCGAAGGCCGCTGCGTCGGCGGCTGGCAGCTCCAGCGCATGCGGCACGCCGATGCGGATGTTCTCGCCCTCGGGCAGTTCGAACGGATCATCTTCCGCCGTGGTGTAGCTGCCGTCTTCCGCCACGCGGAAGCAGGCCTGCAGCGTGCCGCCGTAGCTGGCACTGCCCTGCACCGCGTACACGCCCCAGATCAGCCGCTGCACGATGTGGCGCACCAGCGGGTGCTCGACCAGGAACATGCGGAACACCTCGGGCGTCCAGCGGCGGCGCGCGCACATTGCCACTTCGAGGCGCAGCAGCTGCTGGCTGGCGATGGTGCGCACGTCCTTCTTCAGCAGCTTGAAGCGTTCGACCGCTTCCTTGCTCAGTTCGGCGTCGTCGGTCTTCTTGGGCTTGGGCAGGTCGGGCAGGCGCGCGCCGTCGACACCGTCGGCGCCGGTCTCGCGCACGTAGGGCTTGAGCGTTTCGTCGAAGCCGACCTTGAATGCGCGTGGGCCGAAGTCGAGCCGCATCGTGCCCTGCTCGTCGAGGCCGAGGTCGGGCGCGAGCCGGTCTTCGAGTTCCTCGGTGCTGAGGCCGCGTGCTTCGGCGATGGCATCGATCTTCTCGCGCGCCTTGTCCTGCAGGCCCTTGAACTTGACCTTCTGCGCAATGCCGTTGAGCAGCATCAGCGCGACGTCGCTGCCGATGGTGGCGAGCACGTCGAGCCCGGTCACTGCGCGCGCATGCGCGGCCTCGCCGGGCCAGGCGCGGATGAAGGGCGTGAGCTTGCGCGCGGTGTCGTCATTGCCGAAGAAGCCGAGTGCGGTGAGCGCCCAGCCTTCCTTGCTCGGGCCGCCGGCTTCGAGCCAGGCGGTGAAGGCGTCCCAGGCGAATTCGGCAAGAGAGTCGGTGTCGCAAGCCTCCTTGGCCACGGCGATGCCGCCGTAGATTTCCTCGTTGGTCGGAAAGGTCAGCATCTGGCCGAGGTTGTCGAGCACGTCGTCGGGCAGGGCCTTGCCGTTCTTCAGCGTGGGTCGGCGCCAGCCGCGCGGCTGCCAGAACTCGGGCAGCTTCGCGCGCCTGGTGGGAAAGCGGTCGAGCGGGCTTTCGTCGAGCACGGCGCGCAGCGCCTCAACAACTTCGGGCTTGCCGTAGCGGCCGGCCACGTCGAGCAGCAGCGCTTCGTGGCCGTTGGCCTGCAGCAGGCGCAGCGCCGAACCCGCGCAGTCACGTGCTTCGCCGGCCTTGCCGAGCGCGGGCGCAATCAGGCCGGCGGCGGCGTGCTCTGGATATTTCAGCAGCCATTCGCGGCCTTCGGCGCGCAGCGTCTTGAGCTTGGCGAAGGCGCGCGCGGCCGGCATGGCCAGTTCGGCGGCGCCGTAGTTCAGGGCGTACGAGAGGTTGTCGGTGGGCTTGGAGCGCACCATGGCCACCAGCCCCGGCAGCACGGCGAGGCCGTGCGTGGCCACGATCATGCCGATGCTGTCGCTCTCGGCTTCGCCTGCGACCGCATTCCAGAACGGCACGCCGATTGCCGCCGGCAGCAGCGCCGAGAAGCTTGCATTGAAGGTGAACCAGTAGTAGCGGTCTTTCTTGCGCTCGGCCACCATCGCGCGCCAGCTGGCGGTCAGGCCGTCGGCGTCGCCGGCCGCGATGGCCGCCGCGGCGGTCTTGGCGAAGGGCGCCAGGCTGATCCTGCCCTTGTCGAAGCCCAGCGAGTCGAGCAGTGCCTCCGTGTTCTTGCGCGCGGCGTCGTAGCGACCGGTTTGCCACGAGTTCAGGCGCAGCGCCTTCTCGCGTTCGCCTTCGCCCCACTGCTCCACCGGCGCCAGCGCCAGCGGCTCCAGCACGAGCGCGCCGGCCGCCTTCTTCTGCACCTTGGCGAGCCACGGCGGCGCTGCCAGCACGCCGGGCAGCTCGCTCGCGTCGGCCACTTCGGTGGGGCCGGCCAGCAGCGCCAGTTGCCGGTCGATCACCGCCTGCGCGCCGGCATCGAGCCAGGGCCGCAAGGCCGGCAGGGACGCGCTGTGCGCGCGCAGCAGGCGCGTGAGGCTGGGCGTGACGAGGTTGGCGTCTTTCCCTCCCGCCGCGACCAGCCGCGACAGCGCGGGAATGGCCGCCATCGGCCAGCGGTCGACGGCCAGCGCCAGCCGCGCCAGCGCACCCTTCGAATTGCTCGCCACGCGGGCCAGCGCCTGCACGGCTTCGGGCGTGCCGATGCAAGCCAGCGCATCGCCCGCCTCGTCAGTGGCGGCGCCGCGCTCCAGCACCGGCACCGCGTCAAGGCCGCGCTCCTGCACCAGCGTGCTCGTCATGGGGCCGCTGCCCCAGAAGCCGGTCGAATAGCTCAGGCGGACCTTCGCGGCCAGCGCGATGGCGTCGGGGTCGGTGGCTGTCAGCAGCAGCCAGTGCATGGTTTCGGGCGTGGTCTTGTCGGCCGCGAGCGTGTGCACGAGCGTGTTCGAGATCTCGGGCGCATCGGGCAGCAGCATTGCCAGCGCGGGCTGACGGCTGGGGTGCACCTTGGGCAGGCCGGCTTCGATGCGGTCGCGGCAGTCCTGCCAGACATCGGGGGTGGCCAACGCCAGGTGTGCGCGCAGCGTCTGTTCGCCTTGCCCCAGCGGGCCGTAGTAAGAGTCGCCCATCTGGCGGGCGACGGCGGTGCCGAAGCTGCTCTGGTGCTTCTGGGTTGCGCGGTCGTAGGCGGTCTGCACATCGATCTGCTGCGCGGCCAGCGCCATGTCGACGGTGGCTGGCAGCCCGTACTGCTTCACGAGGTAGTTCACCAGCACGTTGCCTATCTCGTGCACGTTGTAGCGGCCCCCGGTGCCCAGCGCGAGTGCCAGCAGCACGGTGTCGGCCTCGGCGTCGGCCGCGGGGTCGGGCTGCGTGCTGCGGTCGACCATGCGCTGCGTGGCCGCCCGTAGGGCCGCGTCAGTGCCGGTCATGTTGACGTTGAGCTCGAGCTTGCGGCGCACCGGCAGCCAGGCTGCGGCCACGCTCACCGCTTCGTCGGAGGGCTTTGGCGGAAAGCGGCGCGACGGGAAGGCTTCGCGCTGCATGTCGGGCGAGAGCCGTATGGGCGTGCCGGCGGCGAGCCAGGGCGGGGTGTCGGCGCTTGCGGGTATTTCGACGCTGGTCGCGGGGGGAACTGCGTGCGATGCGCCTGGCGCTGCGGCGCCCAGTGCTTTCGCGATGGCCTGGGCGTCCTTGGCTGGCGTGCAACTGGTGCCCCAGCCTGACAGCAGGCCCTCGTTCTTGAGGCGCTTGAAGGCAAGCGCCGCGCCTTGCTCGCTCACGCCGTGCTGGCGCTTGAGAGTGCCGGCCGAGAGCGTGTCGCTGGAGGTCAGCGTGCCGGCTTCGATCTGCGCGCGCACGGTTTCGAACACGCGGTCGGCCTGGCTGTCGATGCCTTCGGTGGGTGCCGCATCCGCGGCCGTGGTGCTGGCGGCGACGGCCGTCGGCGTAAGGGGCTTTTCCGCTGGCTCTGCCTTCTCCACCTTCGGCTTCGCCTCGGTCTTGCCGATGGCCGCGCTGGCGGCCACGCCTACTTCGGAGTAACCCTTGCCGGTCTTCTCGGCCACCAGCTTGGTCAGCGTGGTGGCAGCCTTGGTGGCGTCGTCGAACGACTTGGTCTGGCTCTGGCCCGCGGTGCCGATGCGGCCCCAGCGAATGTTGAGCTCGGTGTCTGCCTGCTCGATTTCCCAGAATTTGCTGGCGGTTCCCTCGATGAGTTCAAAGCGGCGCATGGAAAAAACATCCTCCTGTGAGTTCGCCGCAGAGGATAAAGGGCCTGCGTGAAAGCTCGGCCCCCCTGCAGCAAGAAGATTTCGCTCCGCGCGACAACGCTTACGAAGAAATCATTCACGTACCGCCGCGCCGCCTGCATGTTCCCCCGCGAAGGCATAGGCCGGCCCCATGCGCTGCCGCTTGCAATGCTGAAGCGCGCGGCCGGCCGATTCGAGCAGGCCGGCCAGCGTGTCGCCGTCGGCGGGGTGGCAGGCAATGCCCATGCTGAGCTCGCCCCCTGCGAGCAGCCGGCCTTCGTAGGCCACCGGCCTGGCGCCTGCGGTCTCGATGCGGATGGCCATCTCCGCGAGCTTTTGCCGCGGCGGGCTGCCGACCAGAAGAATCGCGAACTCGTCGCTGCCGAGCCGGGCGACCATGTCGTCGGCGCGCACCTGCTCGCGCAGGCGCTGGGCGATGGCGGCCAGCACCGCGTCGCCGCCCGCGCGGCCATGCCGCTCGTTCACGGCCTCGAAGCCGTTCAGGTCGATCAGCATCAGCGAGAAAGGCCGGCCGTCGCACAGCCATTCTTCAGCACGGCTCTCGAAGCCGGCGCGGCTGGCGGCGCCGGTGAGAGCGTCGGTGCCCGAGTCTCCCGCCTTCTGCTGCACGCGTGCCTCGCCAGCGCCATCGCCCCGCAGGCGCATGCCGAGCGCGAAGATGAAGATCACCAGTTCGGCGATCACTGCGGCCTGCACCAGGTTCGGCTGGGGCGGCGCCCACGCCGGCCCGATCCAGGCCGACATCCGCGCGGTCGAGAGGCCGCCGAGCAGCAGTGCCGCGCCGGCCAGGAAGAGCGCCGCCGGCCACGGCTGGCGGCGCCGCACCTTCACAGCGCCTGCCGCGAGGATCACGGTGGAAGCCACCGCCAGCGCCTGCACCATGCGCAGCGTCCACAGGCGCTGCGTCTCGAGGGCGGCATAGAGCGTGGCGATCGCGAAGATGACCAGCGTTGCCCGCGCGACCCGGTCGAGCCGGGGCGAGAAATCTTCCAGCCGCAGCAACTGTCGCACGAACTGCAGCCGGCAGGCCGTCCACAGCACCAGCGCCGCCGCGGGCCATTGCGCGAATTGCGTGGAAGGCGCGAGGCTGTTCAACCCGGAGAAGGCCGCCAGCGCGCACGCGCAGCTCAACGCGTACCAGCCGTGGATCTTCGTGCCGAACACCAGCAGCAGCACCAGGCCGCAGGTCGTCAGGCCAGCCAGCAGGCCGTAGCTCACGCCGTCGAACATCGAGGCCCCTTAGAACTCAGCGCCTTCGACCAGGAAGCGCAGCCTGCGCACGCCCTGCCATTCATCGGCATCGAGCCGGAACGCCAGCTTGACCTTCGGCGGCAGCGGCTCGGTGTGGCTGAACCAGATCGCGTCGATAGGCTGGCCCTGGTGCCTGAGCTTGAGCGACAGGTGCTTCTCGCCCACCAGCCGCTGCGACACCACTTCCACCTCTTCGCTGAAGGTGGGTGGCGCAAAGCCCTGGCCCCACACCTCGCGGTGCAGCGTGTCGACGAGGTCGATGCGCATGTACTCGCGAGCTATCGGCCCGTCGGTCTCGATCTGCCGCGTGAGCTCGGCCTCGGCCAGCCATTCGCCGGCCACCTGCGCGAAGCCTTTTTCGAAAGTCTCGAAGTGCTCGCGCGCGACCGTGCAGCCGGCCGCCATCGCGTGGCCGCCGAAGCGCAGCAGCACGCCCGGATGGCGCTTGGCCACGAGGTCGAGCGCGTCGCGCAGATGGAAGCCGGGAATCGAGCGGCCCGAGCCTTTCAGCTCCTGCTCCTTGCCCGGCGCGCCGCTCGCGGCGAAGACGAAAGTGGGGCGGTGAAAGCGGTCCTTGATGCGCGAGGCCACGATGCCCACCACGCCTTCATGAAAGCCCGCATCGAACACGCTGATGGCAGGCGGCGGGGCTTCGATGCCTTCGCCATCGGTGGCGAACAGCGATTCGGCCAGCAGCAGCGCCTGGTCGCGCATGCCGCCCTCGATGTCGCGCCGCTCGCGGTTGATACCGTCGAGCATGCGCGCAAGTTCTTCGGCGCGGCCTGCGTCGTCGGTCAGCAGGCATTCGATGCCCAGCGTCATGTCGGCCAGCCGGCCGGCGGCGTTGATGCGCGGGCCGAGTGCAAAGCCGAAGTCGAATGTTGTGGCGGTCGAGGCATTGCGGCCCGCGGCCTTGAAGAGCGCCGCCACGCCGGCGGGCATCGTGCCGGCACGGATGCGGCGCAGGCCCTGCGCCACCAGCCGGCGGTTGTTGGCGTCGAGCTTCACCACGTCGGCCACGGTGCCGAGCGCCACAAGCGGCAGCAGCACATCGAGCTTGGGCTGCGTGGCCGTGTCGTACACGCCGCGCTTGCGCAACTCGGAGCGCAGTGCGAGCAGCACGTAGAACATCACACCGACACCGGCGATGCTCTTGCTCTCGAACTCGCAGCCGGGCTGGTTCGGGTTGACCAGCACGTCGGCCGTGGGCAGCTCGGGGCCGGGCAGGTGGTGGTCGGTCACCAGCACCTGCAGGCCGCGCACCTTGGCGGCCGCCACGCCTTCGACGCTGGCGATGCCGTTGTCGACGGTGATCAGCATGTCGGCGCCGCTGTCGGCCACGCGCTCGGCGATGGGCGGCGTGAGGCCGTAGCCGTCGACCACGCGATCGGGCACGAGGTAGCTCACGTGCCTGGCGCCCAGCAGACGCAGGCCGCGCACGCCGACTGCGCAGGCGGTGGCGCCGTCGCAGTCGTAGTCGGCGACGATGCACAGGCGCTTGTCCTGCGCAATGGCGTCGGCCAGCAGCACTGCGGCCTCGTGCGTGCCGCGCAGCGTGTCGGGGAGCAGCAGGCGTGCGAGGCCGTCGTCGAGCTCTTCCTTGGCGCGCACGCCGCGGGCGGCGAAGAGCCTTGCCAGCAGCGGATGCACGCCGGCCTGCTCCAGCGCCCAGACGGTGCGCGGGGGAATCTCCCTGGCGATGATCTTCATAGCGCCTCCAGCACGGTGGCGGCCCGCTTGCGGTCGAACAGGCTCCTGGCCCAGCCGGCCAGGCCGCGCGGCTGCACGGTGTAGCGCTGGGCGGTGCGGTCGCCGCACAGCGTGAGCGACACGGCGTCGCCGCGCGTGTAGTCGGCCAGAAGCGCGGCGACGGGGCCCGCGTCGAGCTCTTGCCAGGCTGCGGCCCAGGCCATGCCGTCGTCGCGCAAGGCGGCGATGCGCAGGGCGTCGCTCACTGTCGGTGCCGCGGCAGGCGCGGCTTCCTTGTTCAGCGCGCCGGTGCCGCTGAGCCAGAACGAATTGATGGGCGGCACGCCGCGCGCGGCGCGGTCGTCGTTCACGCGCTGCGTGTACAGCAGCATCTGCATTTCGTTCTGCAGCCGGCGCAGCGGCCGCGCGGCATCGGCCAGCGGCGACCACTGCGAGATCGGGTAGCCCACGACGCGGTCGATGGAGGCGGTGGCCAGCCCGTCGAAGATGCGCGCGCGCGCCAGCCATCGGCCGGGCACGGGGGAGGGGTGCAGCACGATGCCGTCTTCCTCGAAGAAGGGGCGCGCGGCTTCCAGCAGGGCGGTCGATTCGTCGGCGTCGATCTCGATGGCGGCAGGGTCGCCCAGCACCACATCGTCAATGCCGACCTGCCAGTTGCACAGCATGACGACGCCCCAGCCTTCGGTATCGCCGGGCGTGGCGATGCCCAGTCGCCGCGCGTCGAGCGCGCCCCAGGGGATGCAGCCGTCGGCGGCCGTGATGCCCAGCGCCTGAGCCAGCGCGCGTTCATGCGGAGGCGAGCGCGTGCTTTCGTCCTGCGTGTCGGTGTCCGCGAGGGTGAGCCGCTGGAGCAGGGTTTCGAGATTGGGGAGCCGAAGCGTCGGCAGCGCCGCGCGGCATGCCGGGGAACCGCGGCCGGCAAAGGGGATCAACAAGTGACGTGGGGAGGTTTCGGCCATTCCCGTATTGTCCGGGAAGCCCCAAGGTCATCCGGAATGCCACAATTCCGCCGTATGACCTACCCCCTCGCTCCTCACTTTGTGTATTCGCTGCCCCCCGAGGGCGGGCAAATTTCCCTTGAGGCGGCTCGGCGGGAAATTTGATGCGACTTCCTTATGAACTCCAGCTCGGCTGGCGCTACACGCGCGCAGGCCGGGCGACGCGGCGCAACGGCTTCATCTCCTTCATCTCCGGTGTCTCGATGCTCGGCATCGCGCTGGGCGTGGCGGCGCTGATCATTGTGCTCAGTGTGATGAACGGCTTCCAGAAGGAGGTGCGCGACCGCATGCTCGGCGTGGTGTCGCACATCGAGATCTTCTCGCGCGACGGGCAGGCGCTGCAAAGCCTCGACCAGATCATGGCCGCGGCGCGCAAGCACCCCGAAGTGGTCGGCGCGGCGCCTTTCATCAATACGCAGGCGCTCATTGCGCGTGGCGAGGACATGAAGGGCACGATCGTGCGCGGCATCGATCCCAAGCTCGAACCCGAAGTCACCGACATCAACGGCATCGCCTCGAAGGGCACCTTCGACAAGCTGGTGCCGGGCGAGTTCGGCATCGTGCTCGGCGCGGAACTGGCGCGTTCGCTCTTCGTGCAGCCGGGCGACCAGGTCACGCTGGTGGCGCCGGGCGGGCAGGTCACGCCGGCGGGCGTGGTGCCGCGGCTCAAGCAGTTCACCGTGGTCGGCACCTTCGACTCGGGCCACTACGAATACGATTCGGCGCTGGCCATGGTCCACGAGCAGGACGCGGCCAAGGTGTTCCGCCTCGAAGGGCCGACCGGCATCCGCCTGAAGCTCAAGAACCTCAACGAGGCACGCGACGTGGCCGACCAGCTGGCCGTGACCCTGCCGGGCGAGTTCCTCATTCGCGACTGGACGCGCCAGAACAAGACATGGTTTGCAGCCGTGCAGGTCGAGAAACGCATGATGTTCATCATCCTCACGCTGATCGTGGCGGTGGCGGCCTTCAACCTCGTCTCCACGCTGGTGATGACCGTGACCGACAAGCGCGCCGACATCGCCATCCTGCGCACGCTGGGCAGCTCGCCGCGCAGCATCATGGGCATCTTCGTGGTGCAGGGCGCGATGGTGGGCGTGATCGGCACCGTGGCCGGACTGCTGCTGGGGCTTGGCATTGCCTACAACATCGACGTGATCGTGCCCTTCCTGGAGCAGCTGTTCCACGCGAGCTTCCTGCCCAAGGACATCTACCTGATCAGCAAGATGCCGAGCGATCCGCAGCGCAGCGACATCATGCCCATTGCGATCATCTCCCTCGTGCTGGCCTTCCTGGCCACGCTGTACCCGAGCTGGCGCGCCAGCCGCGTGAACCCGGCCGAGGCTCTGCGCTATGAGTGAAGTTGTATTGAAGGCCCGAGGCCTGACCAAGCGTTTCCACGAAGGCCGGCTCGACCTGACCGTGCTGCACGGCGTGGACCTCGACGTGCATGCCGGCGAAACGCTGGCCATCGTCGGCGCCTCGGGCTCCGGCAAGAGCACGCTGCTGCATTTGATGGGCGGGCTCGACGAGCCCACGGCCGGCAAGGTCGAACTGCTGGGCAAGGACATCGCGCACGCCGATGCGGCGGAGCAGGGGCGGCTGCGCAACCAGCACCTGGGCTTCGTCTACCAGTTCCATCACCTGCTGCCCGAGTTCAGCGCGCTCGACAACGTGGCCATGCCGCTGAAGATCCGGCGCGTAGAGCCCCATGCGGCCGCGCAGTCGGCCACGAAGATCCTCGAAAGCGTGGGGCTGGGCCAGCGCCTGCATCACCGGCCGGCCGAGCTGTCGGGCGGCGAGCGCCAGCGGGTTGCGATTGCGCGCGCACTGGTCACGAAACCGGCCTGCGTGCTGGCAGACGAGCCCACTGGCAACCTCGACCGCAGCACGGCGGACACGGTGTTCGAACTGATGCTCGAACTTGCGCACCGGCATGGCACGGCTTTCGTGATGGTCACGCATGACCAGGATCTGGCGAAGCGGTGCGATCGGGTGTTGCAGTTGGTGGCGGGGCGGCTGGCGGGCTAAGTCGCTATCGGTCTGCGCCACCGGTTTCGCGGCGCTGCATGACGGCTCGGAGCTGCGTCAGGTGGCGGCTGGTCCGCCAGCGTGACCAGATTGCCAGCAGCACCAACAGGGCGCCACCCGTCGCGCCCGAGAGCGTCCAGCGCAGGTTGTTGCTCCGCGCTTGTGCCAAGGCCTGGACAGTGGATGCATAGGTGCATTGCGTCTGGCCATCGGCAGTCAGCTCAAAGAGCCTGGAATCATCGTGCAGTACGGAAACCGTGGTGCCCCTCGCCATTCGGGCGATCTGTTGTTCGCATGCGTGGATGGAGAATCGCTGGGAGCGACCATCGGATTCGATGACCGCGTAGTTGATGGATCGCGCCCGTCCTCTTCCGGGTTCGACGCCCATGAACAGCCCCGAAGTGAGCAAGAGATCTTCTTTCTTCGCCTCGCGGACGAGTGCCAATGTGCTGAATGCGGCAAAAAACACGGCGATCCAGAGTCCGCCGAAGAGCGCTCCCGTCATCCCCCACAAGCTTTTGTTCATTGCCGGATTTTGCCGCCGGACCGTTTCGCTCGATTGTCAGGCCGGCGATTCCTCGTGCACATTCCGCGTGCCCAACGGCAGCACGCAGACAAACTGGTTGCCCAGCGTCAGCAAGAGGCCAAGCTGCCCGCCAACGTGAGTGACCTGGCAGACGATATTTGGTGCCGTTGTCGCTCCTGCTGCTGCTGAACGCACGACAGCGCGCGTCCTGGGCTGGCGCAGCATGGCGAGCAGTACCTTCGCGTTGCGATTCTGCAGCGATTGGCGATAGAGGTGAAGCGCCGCCTCCGTCTCAGCTTCGTCCCGCGCATGCTCCGATGACGGTGCTTCGCCGCTGCGCAAGCGCATGAGGGCGCGATGCAATTGCTGCCGGCAACTGGCTTCGGTCTTTCCGGTGGCCTCGGCGATCTCGCTGTAGCTCAGTTCGAAGACTTCGCGAAGCAGCACCGCGGCGCCGTCGGTCGGATTGAGGCGGTCGGCCAGCAGGCGCAACGCGTGATTGGCTTCCTCGGCCTGCGCCGCATCCACTTCCGCCGAAGGTGCCTCGGGCGCAAGCCCTTCGGTATCCCGCAGCCACCGCTGCATCCAGTTCTCCCGCCGCAACTTGTCGATGGCAAGGTTCTGCATCACCGTCGTCAGCCAGGCCTGCACCGAGTCGGGCTCAAGCATGCTGCCAGCCTCGAGCGCGCGCAGGTAGCTTTCCTGCACCACGTCCTCGGCATCCGCCGGGCCACCCAGCATTCGCGCCGCCGCGCGAACCAGCCGGCTTCGCAGCGCCGGGAATTGCGAGAGATAGCGTTCATCGAGCATCGCCGCAGCTTGCCATAGCGCGCAATGTCACGAAACTGTGGGCTTGTTCGTCAAGACAGTTCAACCACAGGAGCTTTCTCCATGCAGCCCATGTTTTCAATGGAATCCGACGACGACACCAAGCCCGCCGCCACCGCCGAGCCGCGCAACTCCTACCTGGAGGAGAAGGCGTTCAAGTCGCGCACGCTGCTGATCTTCGGCACCATCAGCGACTCAGTGGCCGCCGATGTGACGCGCCGGCTCATCGCACTTGACGCCGACAGCCCCGACAAGCCCATCGACATCCTCGTGAGTTCGCCGGGCGGGCATCTGGAGTCGGGCGATGCCATCCACGACATCGTGCGTTTCATCAGCGCGCCGGTGAACATGATCGGCACCGGCTGGGTCGGCAGTGCGGCCACGCACCTGTTCCTGGCGGCGCCGCGCGAGCGCCGCGTGTGCCTGCCGAACACGCGCTTCCTGATCCACCAGCCCAGCGGCGGCGCGGGCGGGCAGGCGACCGACATCGCCATCCAGGCGCAGGAAATCATCAAGGCCCGCCAGCGCATCGCGCACGAGATCGCGCGCGAGACCGGCAAGCCCATCGACGTGGTGCTGGCCGACATCGAGCGTGACCGCTGGCTGTCGGCCACGGAGGCCGTCGAATATGGATTGGTCTCGCGCATCATCCAGCGCAAGACCGAACTGCAGGCCTGATCAGGCCTTGGGCTTGTAGGCGACCACGTCGATCTCTACCTTGGCGTCGACCATCAGCCGCGCCTCGGTCGTCGAGCGCGCCGGCTTGTTTTCACCGAAGTAGCTCATGTAGATGCGGTTGAAGGCACCAAAGTCGCGCGCGTCCTGCAGCCAGACGGTGCTCTTGCACACGTCGTCGAGCGTGGCGCCGGCCAGCGCGAGCACGGTCTTGAGGTTTTCCATCACCTGGCGCGTCTGCGCCTCGATGCCGCCCACCACGATCTCGCCGTCCTTGTTGGCGGGCACCTGGCCCGACACATAGACGAAGTCGCCGGCGCGCACGGCCGGGGAGAAGGGGCGAACCTGGCGGTCGGAGGCAAGGGGCGGGGCGCCGAGGTATTCGAGAGGCATGGGAGGGCTCCTGGGGTTGAAGTGAACGATGGAAGGGGATTGCCGAGTATCCATCCAATCTGAAAATCTATTTCATAAAAACCCTTTATCGAGGGTTAACACGGATGATTTGGCATGAATACTGCTTCAAAGTCCGGGCCGAAGAGAAATTTTCTTTCACAAACTCGCCCGCCCCATGAAGGAGTTCCCCATGCCCCACGTCGGTCTTGTCCAGCGCCTGCCCATGCTGTCGAAGCGCAGCCTGCTGGGCGCTTCCCTGCTCGCGATGCTGTGCGCCGCGCTGCCCTACCAGAGCGCCCAGGCCCAGGGCCCGCGCAACTTCGCCACGCTGGCGATGGTGGCCGAGCCGCAGACGCTCGACCCGATGGCCTCGACTGCCGACCTGGTCGGAACCATCATGCAGCACGTGTACGAGACGCTCTACACCTTCGACGCCAAGTGGAACGTGGTGCCGATGCTGGCCGAAGGCATGCCGAAGATCTCGGCCGACGGCAAGACCTACGCCATCACCCTGCGCAAGGGCGTCATGCTGCACAACGGCCGCGAACTCACGGCTGACGATGTGGTGGCCAGCCTGCAGCGCTGGATGGAACAGTCGCCGCGCGGCAAGGCCGTGGGCAAGGAAATCGACAGCCTCAAGGCCAAGGGCCCGCTGGCGGTCGAGGTGGTGCTGAAGGAACCCTATGCACCGCTGCTCTCGCAACTCGCGCTGCCCAGCGGCATGGCCGCCATCATGGCCAAGGACTCCATCGCCTCGCCGCTGAAGGACTTCGTCGGCACCGGCCCCTACAAGTTCAAGGAACGCCGCCCCGACCAGTTCGTGCTGCTCACGCGCTTCGACAAGTACACGGCGCGCAAGGAGCCCGCGAGCGGCTACGGCGGCAAGCGCGAAGCGGCCATCGAGGAGCTGCGCTTCGTGCCCGTGCCCAACGCCAGCACGCGCGTCGAAGGCGCGCTGGCCGGCCAGTACGACTTTGCCGACCTGCTGCCGGTGGAAGCACTGCCGCGCCTGGAGAAGTCCGGCGGCAAGACCGTGCCGATCATGACGCCCTCGTTCGGCTTCCCGTACCTCGTGCTCAACACCAAGGAAGGCGTGGCCGCCAGCCAGCCGGTGCGCCAGGCGATCCAGACCGCGCTGGGCGAAGGCGAAATGCTCGCGGCCGGCTTCGGCGACACGCGCTTCTTCGTGGCCGAGGGCAACCACTTCCCCAAGGGCTCGCCGTTCTATTCGACGGCCGGCACCGACCAGTACAACCAGCGCAACGCCGCCAAGGCCAAGGAAGCCGCGGCCAAGGCCGGCTACAAGGGCGAGCCGATCCGCGTGCTCACCAGCCGCCAGTACGACTTCCACTACAACATGGCGCTGCTGATGGCCGAGCAGCTCAAGCGCGCCGGCTTCAAGGTCGACCTCAACGTGGTCGACTGGGCCACGCTGGTGCAGCGCCGCAACGACGCCAAGCTGTGGGACATCTACGTCACCCATTCGGGCCAGTTCCCCGAGCCGATGCTCTCGCCGCCGCAACTCGGCGACGGCGCGCCCGGCTGGTGGGACACGCCCGCGAAGAAGTCGGCGCTGCAGGCCTTCAATGTCGAGAGCGACCCGGCCAAGCGCGGCGCGCTGTGGGGCAAGGTGCAGCAGGTCGTCTATGACGAAGTGCCGTACATCAACGTCGGCAAGTTCAACGGCCTCTCGGCCAAGAGCCCGGCGCTGGACAACTACACGCCCGCGACCTGGCCGTTCTTCTGGAACGCGAAGATCAAGTAAGGCAGGGATACCAGCCATGCCATCGCGTCGCCAACTTCTGCAAGCCAGCGCACTGGCCTCCGGCCTCGGAGCCCTCGGCCTCACGGCCTCCACCGTTCAAGCGGCCACCTCCGGCCCCGTCTACGCCTACGTCGGCACCTACAGCGACGGCGGCAAGCCGTGGCGCGGCGGGCGCGGACTGGGTGTGCACCAGTTCGTGCTCGACAGCGCCACCGGTGCGCTCAAGCCCATCCCCGGCGCGCCGCCGGCCGTGACCAGTGCGGGCGAGGGCGCGAAGCTGCGCAACCCCGCGTCGCTCGCGCGCCACCCGAAGCTGCCGATGCTCTATGCGGCCAACGAGTTCGAGGCCGGCTCGGTCTCGGCCTTCCGCATCGGTGCAGATGGCGCGCTGTCGTTCGTCTCCGAGACGGCCTGCGGCGGCAAGGACCCGGCCTACATCAGCGTGCACCCCGACGGCCGCTTCCTGTTCACGGCCAACTACGCCAGCGGCGACGTCAGCGTGATCGCGCTGCGCGCCGACGGCACGCCCGATGCCGGCACCCCCGCAGTCGTCTACAAGGACGTCGAGGCCTGCGGCGCATCCACGCCCTGCAAGCCCGGCGCCGACGTGGTGCCGGCAGCCGCGCGCTCGTACGAAGGCTTTGCCACCAGCGACCACGACGGCCCGCACGCGCACATGGTGCACGCCGACCCGAAGGGCAATTTCGTGCTGGTGGCCGACCTCGGACTGGACCGCGTCATCTCCTACCGCTTCGACCGCATCACCGGCGTGCTGAGCCAGCCGAGCACGGTGGCCGTGTCGGAAAGCTCGGGCGCGCGCCACTTCGTGTTCCACCCGAACGGCAAGTGGCTCTACCTGGTGAATGAAGAGGCATCGACCATCGCATTCATGCGCTACGACAACGCCACCGGCGTGCTCACGCTGGTGAGCGAAACCTCGGCGCTGCCCAAGGGCTTCAAGGGCACCAGCTACGCATCGGGCATCCGCATGCTGCCGGACGGCCAGCACTTCGTGTCTCTCAACCGCCTGCACGACTCGATCTCGCTCTTCAAGATCGACGCACGCACCGGCGCGCCCACGCTGGTGCGCGAGGAATGGTCGCGCGGCAACTACCCGCGCAGCTGCACGCTCGACCCGAGCGGCAGGTTCCTCTACGTGTGCCACAACAAGCAGGGCGACAACGTCACCGTCTTCCGCGTGCAGGGCGGCGACATCAAGTTCACCGGTCAGTACGTTGCAGTGGGCAGCGCGGCGGCCATCGAGTTTTCCGCGTGATGAAGAAATCGATGTTCCGCTACATCGCCTCCCGCGCCGCGGGCATGCTGGTCGTGCTCGCCATCGTGGCGGTGCTCGTCTTCGTGCTCACGCGCGCGGCCTCGGGCGATCCGGTTTCGGTGCTGCTGGGCGACCAGGCCACCGCGGCCGACATCGCCCGCGTGCAGAAGGAGTACGGCCTCGACAAGCCGCTGCCTGTGCAGTTCGGCTATTGGCTGCGCGAGGTGCTGCAGGGCAACCTGGGCACTTCGATCTTCCTGCAGCGCCCCGTGACGCAGGCGCTGTGGGAGCGCTCCGAACCCACCACGCTGCTCGCGCTGATGGCGGTGGCCATCGCGGCGCTGATCGGCGTGCCGTGCGGCATCGTCTCCGCCGTGTTCCGCGGGCGCGCGGTCGACCAGCTATTCACCGGCATCGCGATGCTGGGCGCGAGCATCCCGAGCTTCTGGCTCGGCATCGTGCTGATCCAGATCTTTGCCGTGTCCTTCGGTTGGTTCCCGGTGTCGGGCTATGGCGCGCCCGATGCGGCGCTGGCCGAGCGGCTGCATTCGCTGGTGCTGCCGGCCACGGTGCTGGGCCTGCTGAACTCCGCGCTCATCATCCGCTTCACGCGCGCTTCGATGCTCGACGTGCTCGGCGAAGACTATGTGCGCACCGCGCGTTCCAAGGGCCTGAGCGAAAGCACGGTGGTGCTCAAGCACGCGCTGCGCAACGCGCTGGTGCCCATCGTCACGGTGATCGGCCTCACGGTGGCTCTGATGATCGGCGGCGCCGTCATCACCGAGACCGTGTTCGGCCTGCCCGGCGTGGGCAACCTCGTGGTCAGTGCCGTGCTGCGGCGCGACTACCCCGTCATTCAAGGTGCGCTGCTCGTGATCGCCGCGATCTATGTGCTCATCAATTTCTCGATCGACCTGCTGTACGCGGTGGTCGATCCGCGCGTGAAGGTCTGAGCGATGCGTATGCCCCGAATGCTCCGTCAGCTGATGCATCGCCGCATCGTGATGGTTTCCGCCCTGGTGCTGCTGGTGATCGCGGTGCTCGCGATCGGCGCACCGCTGTTCGCCTCCATCGACCCCAACGACACGGCCGTGCTGGAGCGCCTGAAGGCGCCGAGCGCCGAGCATCTGCTCGGCACCGATGAACTGGGCCGCGACCTGTATTCGCGCATCGTGCACGGCGCGCGCTACTCGCTGGCCATCGCTGCGCTTACGGCGCTGGGCGCGGTCATCGCCGGCACGGTGCTGGGCCTGATGGCCGGCTTCTTCCGCCGGCTCGACGCGCCGCTGATGCGCGTGGTCGACGCGATGATGTCCTTCCCCGACATCCTGCTGGCCATCGCGCTGGTGGCCATCCTCGGGCCCTCGCTGATGAACACCGTGCTGGCGCTGGTGCTGGTCTACACGCCGCGCGTGGCGCGGGTGGTGCGGGCCTCGACGCTGGTGGTGCGTGAGCTGCTGTTCGTCGAGGCCGTGCGTGCGCTGGGCGTGCGCACCTCGCGCATCCTGTGGCGGCACATCTTGCCGAACCTGATGTCGCCGATCCTCGTGCAGGTGTCGTTCATCTTCGCGTACGCGATCCTGGCGGAGGCGGGCCTCTCGTTCCTCGGCGTCGGCGTGCCGCCCGAGATCCCGACCTGGGGCACCATGGTCGCGGGCAGCCAGCAGTACGCGCACCAGGCCTTCTGGGTGGTGCTGTTCCCGGGGCTCGCGATCATCTTCACGGCGCTGTCGCTGCAACTGCTGGGCGACGGTGTGCGCGACCTGCTCGACCCGAAGCTCAAGAAGACATCGTGATGACGAACGCCAATCAAACACCACGTCTCACGGTCAGCAACCTGAGCACCAGCTTCCCCACCGAAGACGGCCTCGTGCGTTCGGTGGCCGACGTGAGCTTTTCCATCCAGCCCGGCAAGACGACCGCGCTGGTCGGCGAATCGGGTTCGGGCAAGTCGGTCACCAGCCTCACGCTGATGCGCCTGCTGCCCAAGACCGCGAACGCGCAGGTCAGCGGCAGCGCCTCGTTCGTGACGCGCGAAGGCAAGACGCTCGACCTGCTGCAGATCGGCGAACGCGAGATGCGCTCGCTGCGCGGCAACCAGCTGTCGATGATCTTCCAGGAGCCGATGACCAGCCTGAACCCGGTGTTCACCATCGGCGAGCAGATCGCGGAAAGCGTGCGCCTGCACAAGGGCCTGGACCGCAAGGCGGCGCTGGCGCACGCGCTGCGCATGCTCGAATTGGTCGAGATACCGGCCGCAGCGCAGCGCATTCACGAGTACCCGCACCAGCTCTCGGGCGGCATGCGCCAGCGCGTGATGATCGCGCTGGCCATGGCCTGCGACCCGACGCTGCTGATTGCCGACGAGCCCACCACCGCGCTCGACGTGACCATCCAGGCGCAGATCCTCGAGCTCATGCGCCGGCTGCAGGCCGAGACGGGCATGAGCATCCTCTTCATCACCCACAACCTCGGCGTGGTCGCGCACCATGCGGACGACGTGGTGGTGCTCTACGCGGGCCGCGTGGTCGAAAGCGCACCGGTTCGGCCGCTGTTCGCGCAGCCCGAGCATCCGTACACGCAGGGCTTGCTGGCCTGCCTGCCGGGCAAGGCGCGCCTGCCCGGCCAGCCCAAGCCCAAGCGCCTGTTCGCCATTCGCGGCCAGGTGTCGAGCCCGCTGGCACCGCCGCCGGGCTGCGCCTTCGAGCCGCGCTGCGATCTCGCGCTGGCCGGCTGCACCGCCGGGATGCCGCCGCTGATCGAAACGCACCACGGCCGTCAGGCGCGCTGCATCCGCGTGCAGCCGGCGCAACCACTCGTGAGGGTCGCATGACCGCTGTTTCTTCTTCTTCTCCCCTCATCGAAGTCCGCGGACTCAAGAAATACTTCGGCAGCAGCGACCGCCCGGTGCGCGCGGTCGACGACGTGTCGTTCGCGATCCAGCCCGGCGAAACGCTGGGCCTGGTGGGCGAATCGGGCTCGGGCAAGAGCACCATCGGCCGCACCGTGCTGCGCCTGCTCGAACGCACCAGCGGGCAAGTGCTGTACCGGGGCGACGACATCGGCACGCTGTCGGGCGAGCGCATGCGCAAGCTGCGCAGCAAGCTGCAGATCATCTTCCAGGACCCGTACGCCAGCCTGAACCCCAAGATGCGCATCAGCGCGATCCTCGGCGAGGCGCTGTCCACCCATGGCTTGCACAAGGGCGCGGCGGCGCGCGACAAGCGGATTGCCGAGCTGCTCGAGACCGTGGGCCTGCGCGCCGAGCATGCGAGCCGCTTTCCTCACGAGTTCTCGGGCGGGCAGCGCCAGCGCATCGGCGTGGCGCGCGCGCTGGCCGTGGAGCCCGAATTCATCGTGGCCGACGAGCCCTTGTCGGCGCTCGACGTGTCCATTCAGTCGCAGGTCATCAATCTGCTGGCCGACCTGCGCGAGCGGCTGGGCCTGACGATGCTCTTCATCTCGCACGACCTCGACGTGGTCGAGTACCTGTGCGACCGCGTGGTGGTGCTGTACCTGGGCAAGGTGATGGAAGTTGCCACCACCGAAGAGCTGTTCGCGCGGCCCTCGCATCCCTACACACAGGCGCTGCTGGCCGCGAGCCCGAAGCCCGACCCGGAGGTGGCGACCGAGCGCATTGCGCTGAAGGGCGACATCCCGAGCCCCATATCGCCACCCTCGGGCTGCGTGTTTCGCACGCGCTGCCCGCATGCCATCGAGGCCTGCGCGCAGACTGTGCCACCGCTCGAAGAAATTTCGGCAGGACACTACAGCGCCTGCATCCGCAAAGAACTGCTATCCAACATTGCCGCATGACCATGACCGACAAAGCCGTCGCCGCCAACGATTTCAACGACCCGCTGCTGGGCAGCAACTTCAAGGGCTACCCGCGCACCCAGGCGCCGCGCCGCCGCAGCGAGATCGGCGCCGCCGGATGGAACGTGCTCGCCGGTGACCTGCCGCTGCCGCTGGCCGTGCTCAAGCGCGAGGCGCTCGAACACAACCTCGCCTGGATGCAGTCGCGCGTGCGCGAATGGGGCATCGACCTCGCGCCGCATGGCAAGACCACCATGTCGCCGCAGCTCTTCCAGCGCCAGCTCGACGCCGGTGCCTGGGGCCTGACCTTCGCCACCGTCACGCAGCTGGCCGTGGGCGTGGCGGCCGGCGCGCGCCGTACGGTCATCGCCAACCAGGTGGTGAGCGACGAAGACCTCGCGGGCATCCAGATGCTGCTGCACGCGCATGCCGGCCTGCGCATCGTGTTCCTGGTCGATTCGCTGGCGCAGCTCGCGCTGATAGAGGACTGGGCGAAGCGCCACCCCGCGAGCGTGCCTTTCGAGGTGATGATCGAGATCGGCGTCGATGGCGCGCGCACCGGCTGCCGTACGCACGAGCAAGCCGTGGAGCTGGCCACACGGCTGCGCGCGAGCGATGCGGTCAAGCTCGTGGGCATCGAGTGCTACGAAGGGCAGGGCGCCACCGGCCAGAGCGAGCCCGATGCGGCCTACGCGAAGACGCTGATGGACCGTGTGGAAGCCGTGGCACGCCACTGCGACACCAACAAGCTTTTCGAGGCCGACGAGGTGCTGGTTTCGGCCGGTGGCTCGGCCATCTTCGACCTCGTGGCAGGGCGCCTGAAGCCCGCGCTCGGCGCGCCGGTGCGCGGCCTGCTGCGCTCGGGCTGCTACGTCACGCACGACCATGGCTTCTACAAGCGCATGGTGAGCGCGGTCGATGAGCGCCTGGGCTGCGGCTGTGGCGAGAGCCTGGTGCCGGCGATGGAAGTCTGGGCCACGGTGCAATCGCGCCCCGAGCCGGGCCTGGCGATTCTTGCGGTCGGCAAGCGCGACATTTCCTTCGATCTCTCGCTGCCCGTGCCCATCGCGCGCGCGGCGCGCGGCGTGTTGCAACCGCAGGCCGTGCCCGCGGGCTGGAAGATCACCGCGCTCAACGACCAGCACGCCTACCTGCGCTGGGACGCGAACGAGGAAGCCGAAGCGCCCAAGGTCGGCGACCGCGTCGGCCTTGGCATTTCGCACCCCTGCACCACCTTCGACAAATGGCACTGGATGCCCGTGGTCGAGAACGACTACCGCGTGAGCGACGCCGTCGCCATGCACTTCTGAGCACGCTGCGATGACACCCTCCCTGCTTCAGAAAATCGCGCAGATCCGCAGCGACGCCCCGGCGACGCGGCGCGCGATTCTCGACCTGATCCTCGAAGACCCCGACCGTGTGCTCGAAGAGAGCTTCGAGCAGCTGGCCGAGCGCTCGCGCAGTTCGGTGCCTACCATCATGCGCACCTGCCGCGACCTCGGCTTTGCTGGCCTGCGCGAATTCAAGCTCGCGCTCGCGCAGGAGCTGGCGCTCGGTGGCTCGCCGCTGCACCGCCGCGTGAACATCGAGGACGCGGCCGACGAAGTGGTCGGCAAGATCGCGCGCAGCGCTGCGGCATCGGTCTCGGGCGTGCGCGGCCAACTCGACATGCAGGTGCTCGACGGCGCCGTGGCGGCGATTGCGGCCGCGCCGCACGTCGACCTGTACGGCGCGGGCGCCACATCATGGTTCATGGCCAACGACCTTCAGGCGCGGCTCTTCAGGCTCGGCCTGTCGGCCAATGCCTGGGCCGACTACCACCTGCAGCAGGTGGCCGGCGCGGCGCAGCGGCCGGGCGGCGTGGTCATCGCCATCTCGCACGTGGGCGGCATGCCCTCGCTGCTCGACGCGGTGGACATCGCGCGCGGGCAGGGCGCCAAGGTGGTTGCGCTGACGCGACCCGGCACGGCGCTCGCGGCCAAGGCCGACTTTCTGCTCGGCCTGTCGGTGCCCGATGACGCGGTGATGCATGTGGGCATCGATGCCTACCTGACGCACCTCACTGCCATAGAGATCCTTACCGTGCTCGTGGCCCAGCGCCGCGGCGAACCCGCCGTGCAGCGCCTTCAGCGCGCGCGCGAGGCCTTCCAGCGCCACGGCATCGACGCCACCACGCACCCGCTGCAAAGCTGGGACGGCGGCGGCATCAACAGCAACAAGGGAGCTGCATCGTGAGTGCGACGACAGGCAAGGCCATCCTGCTCGAAGCTGGCCTGGTGGTCGACGGCTCGGGCGGCCCTTCGTGGCCCGGCGACGTACTGCTGCAGGGCGACCGCATCGTCGCGCTCGGCGAAGGCCTGCGCGAGCGGCTGCCCGATGGCCTCGCGCTGGCCGACGTCGAGATCGTCGACTGCCGCGCCAAGGTCATCGCCCCTGGCTTCATCGACGCGCACACGCACGACGACGCCATCGTGCTGCGCGACCCGCTGTGCCTGCCCAAGGTGTCGCAGGGCATCACCACGGTGGTGACGGGCAACTGCGGCATCTCGCTCGCGCCGTACCGCACGCCGCAGTCGCTGCCGCCGCTCACGCTGCTGGGCGCCGATTCGTTCAAGCACGCGACCATGGCCGAGTACCGCGCGGCGGTCGACGCGACGCAGCCCGCGCTCAACGTGGCAGCGCTGGTCGGCCACACCACGCTGCGCTTCGCCACCATGGAAGCGCTGGACCGGCCCGCCAGCGCCGATGAGATGGCGCGCATGGAAGCGCTGCTCGACAGCTGCATGGCCGACGGTGCGCACGGCATGTCGTCGGGACTGTTCTACGAAGAGGCCTTTGCTGCGCCCGCCGAAGAAGTGACGGCGCTGGCGCGCGTCGTGGCACGTCATGGCGGCGTGTACGCCACGCACCTGCGCAGCGAGATGCAGCAGATCATCGAGGCGCTGCACGAGGCTGGCGACTCGGCTTTCAATGCCGGCGTGCCGCTCGTCATTTCGCACCACAAGTGCGCCGGCCCCGCCAACTGGGGCCGCACGAAGGAGACGCTGCCGCTGATCGAGTCGCTGGCGCAGCGCCAGAAGATCGCGATGGACGTGTACCCCTACGTGGCCGGCTCGACCGTGCTGCGCGAGGATCTTGTCGATGGCGTGATCGACGTGCTGCTCACTTGGTCCGACCCGCATCCGGAGATGACGGGGCGCCTGGTCTCCGACATCGCGCGCGAGTGGGGCGTCACCGAGCAGGAAGCCTGCCTGCGCCTGAAACCGGGCGGCGCCTGCTACTTCCAGATGCAGGAGGAAGACGTGGAGCGTGTCATCGCGCACCCGCTCACCATGATCGGCAGCGACGGCCTGCCGCACGACCGGCATCCGCATCCGCGCCTGTGGGGGGCTTTCCCTCGCGTGTTTGCGCGCTACTGGCGCCAGCGCAGGCTGTTCACGCTGGAGCAGGCCGTGCACAAGATGACCGGCATGACCGCGCGCAACCTGCGCATCGCCGACCGCGGCCTGCTGCGCACCGGCGCGATGGCCGATGTGGTGGTGTTCGACCCCGAGACCATCGCCGACACCGCGACCTACGACCAGCCGCACGGCGTGAGCCTGGGCGTGGAGCGCGTGTTCGTGAACGGCGTGCTGGCCTACCGCGGCGGCGAGGCCGAAGCACGGGTGCTGGCGCGCGCGGGGCGGATGCTCACGCGCGGGAGCTGATCAGGCGAACACCAGGCAGGCCGGCGTCGGCACTTGTGCCACCTGCACCGGCTGGTCCAGCTTGCCGTTCGCGGGGTCGATGCGCAGGCGCAGGATGGCGTCGCCTTTCTGGCTGAGCGCGTAGAGGTGACTGCCACTGGGCGCCATCGCGAGCGCGCGAGGGAAGCGCAGGCCTTCGCTCCAGTGCTGCAGCGGTGTCAGCGTGCCGCTGGTTGCATCGACGCGGAATGCTGCAATGCTGTCGGCCAGCGGATGTTCCGACTTCAGCCGGCGGTTGCTCGCGTAGAGAAACTGCCCCGAGGGATGCATCACCAGCGCCGCCGAGTTTTTCTGGCCGGTGAAGTCTTGCGGCGCTGTCGAGATCCGCTGGCGTTGTCCGTCTATCAGGCCGCTGGCCGCGTCGTAGCCGAAGCAGGCGACTGTGGCGTCGAGTTCGTTCACCAGGTACAGGAAGCGTTGCGACGGATGCAGCGCCAGGTGGCGCGGGCCGCTGCCGGGCTGCGTGGCAGTGCGGCCGACCAGTGCCAGCTTGCCGTCGGTGAGCGTGAAGACGTTGATGCGGTCGCTGCCGAGGTCGGTGGCTAGCACGCGCTGGCCCGAGGCGTCGAACTGCACCATGTGCGGGTGTGGCGACTCCTGTCGTTCTGTGTCGGGGCCGGAGCCGGTTTCCTTTTCGATGCTCGATACCTTGCCGAGCTTGCCGTCCGCACCGATCGGCAGCACGTTGTAGGCGCCGCCGCCATACAGGGCCACGACCAGGGCGCGCCCGTCGGGCGACACTGCCAAGTGCGCCGGGATCACGCCTGACAGCGACAGCGGCTGGCGGTTGATCAGTGTCAGGCGGCCGTTGCGCTCATCGATGGCATAGGCTTCGGCCGTTCCGGTGGGCAGGCCCTGGTAGGTGTCGATCTCGTTGATCGCGTACAGGAAGCGCTGGCTGGGGTGCACGGCGAGAAACGAGGGGTTCGCGCTTGGGACCGCTTGCACTTGCGTCCAGGCACCGTCATTGATGGCGAGCACATAGATGCCCTTCGATGCTGGTCCGCCGGCTGTGCCGCCCGGTGCGTCGCTGGTGTAGGTGCCGACATAGGCGAAACGCGGTGTGAGTGTGCTGCGACTGGTGGCTGCGGCGTCTGGGGTTTGCGCGTTGGCAGGCAGCCATGGCGTCAGGGCACCAAGGGCGGAGGTGCCGCCGATCCATTGCATGACTGTGCGGCGTTGGGGGCGATGTGTCATGAGATTCCTCTTGTGATTTGGCTCAGTGGTTGCTGTTCAGGGTGTGTGCGAATGACACCGGGTACTCCCCTCCGCGAATGTCCCCCGTCGGCGTGATCGCGCCCCAAACAAGAGCGATGGCTCATCTCAAGGCCGTACAGACATTGCATGGTGAAAGATGTTGTTCGGGTCATACCGACGCTTCACCTTCCGCAGGAAGTCATAGAGCCCCTGGTCGCCGTAGTAGAGCTGCGACCAGAAAGGGTAGGCCAGCATGTCGCTGTCCGGGTAGTTGATGTAGCAGCCCTCGTAGCGCTCGCCAGGGTAGGGCGTGCCGGCGTAGCGCTCGGGTACGTCGGGCGTGCCGTACACGTCGCGGTAGAAATCGCCGATCCAGCGCAGGTGGCCGGCATCGTCCTTCGCATCGCGCCAGTAGGTCTGGTACTGCAGCTTCATGATCGAAGCGCGCTGCGGCACTGCGGTGTCGGCGATGCGCTCGGGCTTGTTGACGGCGCCGCCGTACGAATCGACCTGCACCAGCGACTGGCTGAGATCGACGCCCGGCATCACGCGCGTCAGGTGCGTGTAGATGCGCTGCGCCTCGCGGGTGCTGAAGTTCTGCTTCATGTAGGCCGATTTGTATTTGCCGCGCTGGTTGTCGCCCGAACCGTTGAGGTACTGCGTGGCCGTGAGCCAGTCGTAGCGTGTCACCGTGTGCGGCTTGGAGCACAGCAACTGCCCCGCGTCGCGTTGCGGGGCCGGGCCCACGCCCGGCGGCCGGCCCTTGGCGGGCACCGGCGCGCAGGCGCGAAAGCGATCGAGGAATTCGTTGAGCACCGTCAGGTCGTTGCAGGTGCCGTCGGGGTTGCAGAACTGCGTCAGCATCACGATCTGGCCCGACGAGCGATGCGTGAGCTTGAGCAGCGAGAACATGCCCCAGGTGTCCGGCGACTTGCCGCGGGTTGCCCAGTATTCGCCGTAGGTGGAGAGCAGGATGGCAAAGCGCTCGGGCGTCATGGTGGCCCAGTCGAAGGCAACCACTGCCAGCGCAACCTCGCGCGGCGCGGGCGGCAGGGTGTCGAACACGTAGCTGGTGATCGCGCCGAAGTTGCCGCCGCCCGCGCCACGGCATGCGCGGAACAGATCGGGCTCGCGGCGCGCATCCACGGTGCGCGGCACCACCTTGCCGCGGGAGTCGACCGTGAGGATGTCGACGGCGGAAAGCCAATCGACCGTCAGCCCCTGCAGGCGCGACAGCAGGCCGTAGCCGCCGCCGCAGATGTGCCCGCCCGCGCCGACCGAGTAGCAGGAGCCGCCGGGCAGCGTGACGTTGCTGCGCTTGTACAGGTCGAGGTATTCGTTCCAGTTCTGCGTGCCGGGGCCGACACGGTAGCGCCCGTCGCCGCTGGCGGGGCTCGCCTGGTTGAGCAGGCTCAGGTCGAGGATCGCGCCGTCGGGGTTGTTGGAGACGAAGTCTTCATAACAATGCCCACCACTGCGCAACGTGGGCCGAAGGCCTGCATCGACGATGCGCTGCAGGGCGGCGGCCGCATCGCCGGCGTTCTCCGCCAGTTCGATGCGCGAAGCGGCGTCTGACTCCGTTGCAGGCCATCGCAGGTTGAAACCCTTTTTCAGGGTGTTGTAGCGAGCATCCTGGCGTGTCACGGTGATGGTCATGGGCACTTTCTGATGGTCGTCTTGCGACGGTGAGCGGGAAGCAGGCGCCTGAAATGAAAGGCTTTTTCTTAATTTCCTTGATTTGACGAAAATATCGCGCTACGCCGCCTATATTGACGTCAATTATTGGATTGTTTGAAAGATATTTTCATAAGGACAACCCCGAATCGGTGCCCCTCAAAGTCAGGGGCCGCGGTACCGGCACTGCGTCGTATCCAGTTGGATATGACCCCACGACCCCTAAAGTTCTAACGCTCCCGGCAAAAATCGGTCAAACTGACGCACTCACCGGCCGTCGAATTCCGACTTGGAGCAAAGATGGACAAGGACGCTGAAGGCCTTGGCGCCGATTTCGAGCTGTGGCAGCAGCTCACTGACGACTATGAAGCAGCATTGGGCGCACTGGCCCGGGGTGAGCCGGGTGCGCGGGAGCGAGTGCTCCGGTTGTCGCTGGCGCTGCGGCAATTGCATCCGGACCTGTCCCCCGTCGACGACAACAGCTAGGACAGAAGCTCGCATTCAGCCGCGCGTCGTTTCCGTTTCCTCTTCTTCTCCCTCCGCCTGCGCCTGGAACATCCGCGTGAAGTCGCAGCATTCCTGCGCCAGCATCACGATGGACGAGGTGAGCGCGCTGCGGTGCTCGCCCTTGTGCATCGCCACGTAGCGCACCACGGGCAAGGCTGGTGTCACGTCGATCACCGTAAGCATCCCCGCCGCCACCAGCGGCTGCAGGCACTCGCGCGGCAGGTAGCTCACGCCCAGCCCCGACACGGTGAGCCCGGTCAGCGCCACCAGGTTGCTCACCACGATCACGTTGGCGGGCTGCACGCCTTGCTCTTTCATCCACGCGTCGTAGGCGCGGCCCGTGCCTGAGTTGTTGCCCTGCACCAGCATGCGATGGCGCGCCAGTTCGTGCAGTCGCACGATGCCGCCGGCCGGCACCACGCCGGGCTTGCACATCCACGCGCTCTTCACCTGGCCGATGACCTTGTGCGGCAGGCGCGAGTCGGCAAAGGTGTCGGGCACGATGACCAGGTCGAGCTCGTCGGCCAGCAGCTTGTCGCGCAGCTGCAGGCTGTCGTCCACGTCGGGCTCGAGGATCACCTTGGGATAGTGCTGCTGGATGAGGCCCACCAGCCGCGGCAGCCACGTCATCGCGGTGAGCTCGGTCACGCCCAGGCGTATGCGGCGCTCCACCACGCCGGGCTTGCCGAACTGCTCGACGGCGGCGTCGCGCTGCTCCAGCAGCTTCCGGGCGAGCACGAACATCTCTTCGCCCTTCTCGGTGAGCCGCGCGGCGCGCTGGCTGCGGTCGAACAGCTCGGTGTCGAACAGCTGCTCCAGCTCGTGCACCCGCTTGGAGATGGCCGACTGCGAGGTGTTGAGCTGGTTGGCCGCCTGCGCGAAGCCGCCGAGCCGGGCGATCCAGTACAGGGCTTCGAGTTGCTTGAAGGTCATCACGGTGCGTTGCTCCTGTGAAGGCTGACTGAAAGAACGCTTTTATTCATGCGATTCGATCACAAAAAATCGCTTTTAGAAATTCATTACGAGGCAGAAGATTCGCCAAAACCACCGCGTTCGACCAACGTCATCGACTCTTCAAGGAACTCTCCATGGACTTCAAGAAACTGCCCCTCGCGCTCGGACTTGCCTTTGCCTTCACCTGCGGCGCCGCCAGCGCCCAGGACGGCGGCACGCTGCAGAAGATCAAGGAGAGCGGCACGATCCAGATCGGCGCGCGCGACAGCCAGATCCCGTTCTCGTACAAGCTCAGCGCCGACAGCGCGCCCATCGGTTTCACCAACGACATCTGCCTGAAGATCGTCGATGCCGTGAAGGCCAAGCTGGGCCTGGCCAAGATCGAGGTGCGCTACACCATGCTCAACTCGACCAACCGCATTCCGCTGCTGCAGAACGGCACCGTCGACCTCGACTGCGCCACCACCACAAACACCACGCAGCGCCAGCAGCAGGTCGACTTCGCGCCCAGCCACTTCGTCACCAACATCACTGCCGCGGTGAAGAAGGCTTCGGGCATCAATGCACTGGGCGACCTCAACGGCAAGAACGTGGCCACCGTCTCGGGCAGCACCTCGATCCAGTTGCTGCGCGGCGCGCGCAAGAGCGGCACCATCGAAGTGAACGAGATCGCCGGCAAGGACACGTCCGACGGCTTCCTGCTGCTGTCCACCGGCCGCGCCGACGCCTATGTGCTCGACGACGTGCAGCTCGCCGGCATGATCGCCAGCGCGACCAACCCGGGCGACTACAAGATCCTGAAGGAATCGCTGCGCCAGGAGCCCTACGGAATCATGCTGCGCAAGGACGACCCGCAGTTCAAGGCACTCGTCGACGAGACCGTCACGGGCCTGATGAAGTCGGGCGCCATCGAGCAGCTCTACACCAAGTGGTTCATGTCGCCGATCCCGCCGAAGAACGCGAACCTCAACTTCCCGATGACGGACGCGGTGCGCGAGATCTACAAGAACCCGAACAACAAGGGCGTCTGAGCGATGACTCTCCAGCTTCCTGATCCCGACCGCGGCCAGGCCTTTTCCGATGCGCTGATGCGCGAGGTGAAAGCACGCTTCCTGCAGGTCGACCATGACCACCACGGCCGCGAGCGCCTGTACTTCGACAACGCCGGCGGTTCGTTCCGCCTCAAGGCCGCGGTCGAGCGCTTCGCGCAGGTCGATGCCATTCCCGACAACGCCGAGCGCATCCATGCCACGGCCGTCGAGCTGCAGAACATCCAGGCCAAGGGCAGCGCCGACCTGCGCACCATCCTCAACGCCACGGGCGGCAGCGTGTACGCCTCGTTCAGCGCCTCGGGCGCCATGTTCGACATGGTGCGCGCCATCGCGGAGAACGTGCCGGGCACGAACATGGTCACCACCGTGCTCGAACACCCGTCGGCCTTCGACGCGATGAGCCTCTATGCCCAGCGCCTCGGCCGCGAGCTGCGCGTGGCGCAGAGTAACCCCGTCACCGGTGGCGTCGACGTGGAAGAGATCGTGCGGCTGGTCGACAAAGATACCTGCCTGCTCAACGTGATCTACGCGTCGAACATCTCCGGCGCCAAGCTCGACATGGCCGAAATCGTGCGCCGCGCGCGCGAGATCAAGCCCGACCTGTACATCCTGGTGGACGCCGTGCAGCACGCGCCGCACGGCCTCATCGACCTGCAGAAGACGCCGGTGGACGGCATCAACCTCGCGCCCTACAAGTTCTTCGGCTGCCGGGGCTCGGGGCTCTCGTGGGTGTCCGAGCGCGCGGCCGTGCTGCCGCACCACAAGCTGGCGGGCAAGAAGCCCGACTACTGGGACCTGGGCAGCGCGGCGCCGTGGCAGTTCGCGGTGCTCACGGAAATCGTCGACTACGTTTGCTGGCTGGGCGGCCACTTCAGCGACGCCACCGACCGGCGCGCACTGTTCATCGCCGGCATCACGCACATCGAACTGCACGAGCGCGCGCTGCTGGCGCTGCTGCTCGACGGCAACGCGAACGCCACCGGCATGCGGGAGATGAAGGGCGTCAACGTCTTCCTCGATCACGAAGACCTGACGAAGCGCGACCTGATCCTGGGCATCGGCTTCGACCGTATCGACTGCACGCAGGCGGTGGTCGAGTACGGCAAGCGCGGCGTGACCGTCTACGAGCGTGTGGCGACCAGCATCTACTCGAAGCGCATGCTCGAGTCCTTCGGGCTCGCGGGCACCGTTCGGGTGTCGCCGCTGCATTGCAATTCCGTCGCCGACATCGAGAAATTCCTGCGGATCACCCAGGAAATAGCCACCGACATCTGACTGTCACAAACCGTCATATTCGGTAGTTAGCATGTTTCTCTACCCCCGTTCACAGGGGGAGAGGAGCATGAGATTTGGAAATCCGCAAGCTGATCGCACCAGCGCTGGCCGTCGTCCTGCTGGCCGCGGTCGGGTCCGGCGTCTGGTATTCGAACACCCGCCTGCACGATGAATCGGCCACCGCCGCCGCCGCGCGCATCGAGCAGCAGAAACAGGTCACGCTGCGCGGCCTGATCGGCTCCGAAAAAGAGACCTTCTTTGCCGACCCGCGCGTGCAGAAGGCGCTGGCCGCGCAGGGCATCACTGTCACCGTCGAGAAGGCAGGTTCGCGTGCCATTGCCAGCCGCTACGACGCCACCAAGTTCGACTTCGGCTTTCCCTCGGGCGCGCCCGCTGCGGCGCAGCTCAAGACGCTGGCCAAGGCGCCTAACGTCTTCAACCCGTTCTACACGCCCATCGTGCTGGCCAGCTGGCGGCCGATTGCCGAGATCCTCGTGGCCAACGGCATCGCGCAGAAGCAGGGCGACTTCTACTACGTGGTCGACCTGCCGGGCCTGATGGCCATGATCGAGAAGGGCACGCGCTGGAAGGAGCTCAAGGCCAGCAGCGCGTTTTCCACCAGCAAGTCGCTGCTCATCAACTCGACCGACGTGCGCACTTCCAACTCGGCGGCCATGTACCTTGCGCTCGCGAGCTACCTCGCCAACAGCCAGCAGATCGTGCAGAGCCAGGAAGACGTGGACCGCGTCATGCCCGTCGTGGCGCCGCTCTTCCTGCGCCAGGGTTTCCAGGAGCAGTCGTCGGCGGGCCCCTTCGAGGACTACCTCGCACTCGGCATGGGCAAGGCGCCGCTGCTGGTGGCCTACGAATCGCAGATGGTCGAGTTCTGGCTCAAGAACCCCGACCGCCTCAAGAGCGACATGGTGCTGCTCTACCCCAAGCCCACCGTCTATTCGAAGCACGTGCTGGTGCCCTACACGCCCGGCGGCGCGCGACTCGGCGCGGCATTGGAAAACGACCCGGCCCTGCGCGAGCTCGCGCACGAATACGGCTACCGCACCGGCGGCGACGCCAAGGGCCCCGAAACCTGGGCCGCGCGCGGCGTGAAGGTGCCCGACGTGCTGGTCGACGTGATCGACCCGCCGAGCTTCGAGTGGCTCGAGCGAATGACCACGGGCATCGAAGCCCGCTTCAAGTGAACGACCGAACGACTGAACCAAGGAACGCATTCATGAACGCGCCTGTCACCGCAACCACCACCGCAACGGCCCCCGCGCCCATCGACCTGCAGCCGCCGCAGGCCTTCACGCTCGAACCGCCCGCGCCCGTTGCCCTGGTGCCGGTCGAGTCGGCCAGCGGCAAGGTGCGCCTGAAGCCCGAGGACGTGGCCGAGCTCGACGCGCAGGTGGCGCGCTTCATCGACGACATCACCGCGCACGACAGCCAGCATCCGCAGTTCAAGGAAGCCGTGGAGCGCATCCACTCGATGGGCAACAAGGACATCGAGGCCTCTGCATCGGTCTCCAACCGCATGCTCGACCGGCCCGTGGGTTCGCTGCGCAACGGACTGTTCGACAAGGGCGCGCAGATCGGCCAGTCGCTGATCGACCTGCGCCACCAGGTGGAAGACCTCGACCCCTCGAAGCAGGGCGACCTGTTCTCGGCGCGCAAGCTGCTGGGCATCATTCCGCTGGGCAACAAGCTGCTGGCGTACTTCGAGCGCTACCAGTCGTCGCAGACTCACCTGAACGCCATCATCGAATCGCTCAAGCGCGGCAAGGACGAGCTGCTGCGCGACAACACCGCCATCGAGCAGGAGAAGGTCAACCTCTGGACGCTGATGGAGCGGCTCGAGAAATACGTGCACATCGGCAAGGCCCTCGACGGCCAGCTCGACGCCAAGGCCCGCGCGCTGGAAACCACCGACCCCGAGAAGGCCCGCGTGATCCGCGAGGAAATGCTGTTCTATTCGCGCCAGAAGGTCACCGACCTGCTCACGCAGCTCGCGGTGAACATCCAGGGCTACCTGGCGCTGGACATGATCCGCAAGAACAACCTGGAGCTGATGAAGGGCGTGGACCGCGCCACCACCACCACCGTGGCCGCGTTGCGCACCGCGGTGATCGTGGCGCAGGCGCTGTCCAACCAGAAGCTGGTGCTCGACCAGATCAGCGCGCTCAACGCCACCACCGGCAACCTCATTGCCAGCACCAGCGAGATGCTGCGCGACCAGAGCAGCGCCATCCACCAGCAGGCGGCCTCCAGCACCATCGAGATCGCCAAGCTGCAGCAGGCCTTCGCCAACATCTACCAGACCATGGACACGATTGCCGACTTCAAGAGCAAGGCGCTCGACTCCATGCAGACCACGGTGGACACGCTGACGAATGAAGTCGCGAAGAGCCGCACTTATCTCGACCGCGTGCGCCGCCAGGAAACGACAGAGGCGCTGCAGTCGCCGCGCGGCGAGGTCGCGCTGTGAGTCTGCTGACCCGGCTGCTAGCTCTGGCTCTGGTGATGGGCCTTGCGGCCTGTGGCAAGGAAGAGCCGCCACAGGCGATGAACGCCGCGCCGGCCGCGCAAGCCACCGCGACCTTCACCATCCTCGCGGGCTCCGAACTCAAGGACCTCGAAGCCCCTATCGTCGCCGCCGCAAAGGCAGCCGGCGTGGACGTGAAGCTCTCATACGCCGGCACGCTCGACATCGTCGAGCGCATCAACGCCGGCGAGCGCTTCGACGCGATCCTGCCGCCCAACGGTGCGTATCCCGCGCTCGCGCTGCAGACCAAGCCGCTGGCGCGCGACAAGCTCTTCTATTCGCGCATCGCGCTCGGCGTGAAGAGCGCCAAGGCCGCGCAGCTCGGGTGGAACAAGAAACCGCCGGGCTGGGCCGAAATCGCGAAGGCCGCAGGCGCAGGCCAGCTGCGCTACGGCATGACCAACGCCACCAGCTCCAACACCGGCATGAGCGCGCTGTTCGCCGTGGCCTCCGCGCTCGCGGGCAAGACCGAAGACCTGACCGCGCAAGACGTGGACGAGAAAACGCTGAAGGCCTTTCTCTCCGGCCAGAAGCTCACCGCCGGCAGCTCGGGCTGGCTGGCCGATGCCTACATCAAGGACCCGTCGGCCATCGACGCGATGGTCAACTACGAAGCCGTGATCCTGCGCGCCAATGAGAAGCTGCCCGCCGCCGACCAGCTCACGCTGATCTACCCGCGCGACGGCATGATCTCGGCCGACTACCCGCTGATGCTGCTCAACGCCGACAAGCGCGAGGCCTACACCCAGCTCGTGGCCACGCTGAAGGCCGCGCCGTTCCAGCGCGATGCACTCTCGGCCGCCTTCCTGCGCCCCGCCAACCCCGAGGTTGCCGCCGCCAGCGCGCTGCCCACCGCCGCCGTGGCCGAGCTGGGCTTTCCCAACCGGCTGGAGGTGATCGACGCGGTGCTCGGCACCTACCAGTCGAAATGGCGCAAACCCGCCACATCGATCTTCGTGCTCGACCTCAGCGGCTCGATGGCGGGCAAGCGACTGGCGTCGATGCGCGAGGCGCTCAAGTTGCTGTCGGGTGCTGACGAAGCCACCACCGCCAGCGCCCGCTACAGCGCCTTCCAGAGCCGCGAGCGCGTGGTGCTGATCACTTTCTCCACCGAGGTGCAGGAGCCGGTGTGGGTGCGCTTCGATGCCGACCGGATCGATGCGGCCCGCGCCACGCTGCGCGAGCAGGCCGACGCGATGACTGCCAACGGGGGCACGGCCATCTATTCGGCGCTCGCTGCCGCCGAAGAAGTGGCGCGCAAGGAACAGCAGCGCGAGCCCGACCGCTTCGTGAGCATCGTGCTGCTGACCGACGGCGAGAACAACGCGGGCCTGAAGCCGCGCGAGTTCCGCGAGCGCTATGCCGCGGGCGGCCTGCCCGCGCGCATCTTCCCCATCCTCTTCGGCGAGGCCAACGTGAGCGAGATGCAGGAGATCGCGCAGCTCTCGGGCGGGCGCGAGTTCGACGGCCGCAAGCTGCAGCTGGGGCAGGTGTTCAAGGAAATCCGGGGCTACCAGTGATGCCGGAGCGCTCGCTCAAACTGCGCGCGCTGCTGTTTCTCTACGGCAACGGCAACATCCTCGGCTGCGCGCTGGCGCTGCTGGGGCCGGCACTGCTGTTTGCCGGCGTCATCGACACCGGGTGGCTGCTGATCACTGCCGGCCTGTACGTGGCCGGCTGGCTGCTGGGCCGCAGGGCACCTGAGCTCGAACGCCGCATCGAAGACAGCCTCAGCGTCGAGCAGACGCTGGAGCGCCTCGACCGCGTGGTCGCGCAGGCGCAGCCGCACCTCACCGAAGACATGCGCAAGAGCCTCGACAACGTGCGCGGCTCGGTGGGTGAGGTGCTGCCGCGCCTCGTCGGTACGGGCTCGCATGGCGACGACCTGTTCACCGTGCGCGAGACCGTGCTGCGCTACCTGCCCGAAACGCTCGCCAACTATGTCGCGCTGCCGCCGGCCTTTCGCATCACGCATGCGGTGAAGGACGGCAAGACCGCGCGCCAGTTGCTCGGCGAGCAACTGGGCCTGCTCGATGCAAAGCTGCGCGAGATCGTCGCCAACGTCGCTTCGAGCGATGCGGCCGCGCTGGTGGCCAACGGGCAATTTCTTGAAAAGAAGTTTCGCCAGCCGGACTTTCTGGCGGGTTGAAGCGCCTGCCGCTCGAGCGAGTTCAGGCGGCAGCCTGCGGTTGCACCGCGTCGTCCACACTCCAAGGCGCATACACCTCGGCGTGCAAATCGGGCGAGTTCACCTTGGCCAGCAGGTCGCGCAAGTCGTCCTTCACGCGCGCCAGCGACAGGCGCGCGCCGCGCACGCGCACATAGGCTGCGAAGTCGCACAGCGCCTCGATGCTGGTCGCGTCGAGGTCGGCCGACTCTTCCAGGCTCAGCACCATGCGCTGCAGGCCCGGCGCCGCGTCGATACGTGCGCGGATCGATGCGAACACCGCATCCGCATTGCCGAAGAAAAGCGGCACATCGGGCCGCGCGATCAGCACGCCAGGCGGCACCACGGCCTCGGGGTGGCGGGCCGTGTCTACAAAGTCGTGGCTCTGGCCCAGCCGCCCGAGCCAGCTCACCGTGGTGCGCGAGAAGCCGCGCAGCAGCAACAGCAGGCTCACGCCGATGGCAGCCAGCAGCCCGTTGAGCACGCCCAGCAGCAGCACCGCGGCAATCGCCACCAGCGCCACCAGCCGGTCGCGCCGCCACTGAAAGTACGGCCGCAGCGCCGCCGGGCTCAACGTGTGGCTCACCGCGTGGATGACGATGGCTGCCAGCAGCGGCTCGGGCGTGTGCGCGATCCACGGCAGCAGCGTGAGCACCGCCACCAGCACCACCAGCCCCGCTACGATGCCGGCCGCGCGAGTCTTCGCACCGGCCGATTCGTTGGCCGACGTGGCCGAATAGCCCGCGCCCACCGGCATGCCCTGGAACAGCGCCGACAGCAGGTTCGCGCCGCCGAGCGCCAGCAGGTCGCGGTTGGCCGACACGTTGTCGCCGTGGCGCATCGCAAAGGTGCGGATAGACCCGTAAGACTCGGCATAGAGGATCAGCGCCATCGCGAAGGCCAGCCCGCCGAGGCTCTGCCACTGTTCCCGGTCGAGCTGCGGCACACCCGGGTGCGAGAAGTCGAGCGAGATCGGCCCCACCGCCGCCACGCCCCAGGCATGGCACAGGCCGCTCACGTCGAGCACGATACCGGCCACGATCACCAGCAGGGCCGCCGGCACCGCGCGCCATCGTGCCAGGCCGCGCAGCAGCACCAGCGCGACAAGCGCCATGGCCGCGCCCGCAAGATTCCAATGCCGCCATTCGGCCACCAGCCCCGCGGCAAGGCGGAAGAAATCGCTGTGCGCCGGCTGCACCGCGAGCACCTTGGGCAACTGCTTGACCACGATGGTGAGCGCCAGCCCGAGTGCGAAGCCGCGCAGCACCGGCTTGGCGATCAGGCTAGACACAGCGCCGAGTCGGGCGATGCCCGCAATCACGAAGAACACCCCGGCCAGCAGCACGATGCCCGCGCCCAACGCAAGCCGCGTGACCGCATCGACACCCGTCACCGACATCGTGGCCGCGAACAGCACCGCGGCGGAAGACGAGGTGGCCGAGACGATCGCGAAGCGGCTGCTGCCGAAGAGGCCGTACACCAGCAGCCCCGCGAACAGCGCGATCACGCCGGCCTGGGGTGGCAGCCCTGCAATGCCCGAATAAGCCACCGCCTCGGGCAGCAGCAGGCCCGCAATGGAGACGCCCGCGACGATGTCGGCAAGGCCAGGGCGGCGTGGGGCGGTCGTGGGCGTGGGCATCGGGGGAGTTTCTGCGGTCATGGGCAAGTTTGTTGTTGTCGCTTCATGCTGGCAATGGGTAGCGGACCGGAACCTGACGGCGCAGGGGGATACCGGCGCGCGACCGTGCATACTCTCGCGCGCCCTAAAAACCATATTTCAGCAAGGATCCCATGTCAGGACACGGCTTTCACGTGCACGGCCCGCACGACCACGAACTGGAACACGCTGCATCAGGCGGCCATGGCGGTGGCCATGACGACGCAGCAGCAGCGCATTCCGGCGGCATGAGCATGACGAGCAAGATCGCGGTGTGCACCGCCGTGATCGCCACCGTCGGCGCGATCTTCTCGTACATGGGCGGGGCCACGCAGGCCAACGCCGGCCTCTACAAGAACAACGCCGCGATCAAGAAGACCGAGGCATCTAACCAGTGGAATTACTTCCAGTCGAAGAGCACCAAGCAGGCGCTGGCCGAGTTCGCGCGCGACACCGCGACCGACGACACCCGCAGGCAGGGCTGGCAGGTCAAGGTGGCGCGCTACGAGCAGGAGAAGACCGACATCCAGACCGAGGCGAAGAAGCTGGAGGCGGAGGCGAGCCGGTGGGATGCGCAGTCTGATGAGCAGATGCACCAACACCATCGGTGGGCCCAGGCGACCACTGTGCTGCAGGTGTCGATTGCGCTGGCTGCCATTGCGCTGCTGACGAAGAAGAAATGGCTGGAGCGGGCGATGTTCGGTGTGGCGGCTGCGGGGCTTGTGGTGGGTGGGTTGGCGGCGTTTCACATCTAGTGCGTACCGCCTTCGCTCAAGGCGACACGCAACGACTGCATCGTGGTGCCGGCTGTTTCGATCCGCCGCTGCAATTCTTCATTAACTACCCGCACCAGCGCGCTGAGCTCGGTGCGGGTCGGATAAACCTCTTCGGTATCGTTCACTCCTTGTGGAACGATGAGCTTTTCGAGACCCACGTACGCACGCTGCACCTCGTGAAGACTGTCGATGTCATCGCATGCTTGCAGCGCAAGCGATTCAACGCTGGCGGCTTCAGAAGATTCGGGAAATGAAGAGACGTGCGCGGACGCGCGAGCGAATGCAGCCATGAATGGCCTCCAAGGGTTTCGGTTTGCTGAAACCGACGCACCCGAGGCCAATCGGGGGCGGCGGCTCGACGGGTTGGCCTACCGGGAAACCACTTGCGTGAAACCGGCCGGGCTCGCGCCCGCCCATCGAGCCGCCAAAACTGGAGGCACGAACGACGAAGCCGCAGACCCTGCGGGGTGACTGCGGCTTGCGTCGCAGTGATTTCAGCGGGAGGCCAATCCCGATCACGCCTGTTTTTGACGTGACGGCGCGCAGTATAGCCACGCAGATACCTGTGATTCGAGGAGGGGCGGGATGGTCCTGCGCCTCACAGCCCCGGAGTTGGACCTGCTTCGGTGGAATGCTGCAGTGCGATACAAGCCAAGCCCATGACAGGTACGATTTCGCTGTGGCCGCATCCACACGGCCACCGTCTCCTCCCGCGTATGCCCCTAACCCGAGCAACCCCGCCCATGACCGCCTCCCACCGCCAGCCTGTTGCACTGAACAAAGCCTATCGCCTGCTGAACCACGGCCCCACCGTGCTAGTGAGCGCCGCACATGGCGGCCAGCGCAACATCATGGCAGCGGCCTGGGCCATGCCGCTGGACTTCGATCCGCCCAAGGTGGCGGTGGTGCTCGACAAGAGCACCTGGACGCGTGTGCTGCTCGAAGGCGCAGGCAGCTTCGCGCTGCAGGTGCCGGTGCGTGCGCAGCTCGACCTGACCGAAGCGCTGGGCAACAGCTCTGGCCGCGAGATCGTCGAGAAGTCGGGGCAGGACAAGTTCGCCGCCTATGGGCTGGAGACTTTCACAGGCACGGCCACCGATGCGCCGTTGCTCGAAGGCTGCGCGGCCTGGCTCGAATGCCGGCTGCTGCCCGAGCCCTCGATCCAGCAGCGCTACGACCTGTTCCTTGGCGAGGTGATCGCCGCGCAGGCCGATGAGCGCGTGTTTGCCAACGGTCGCTGGAACTTCACCGGGCACGACGAACTGCGCACCTTGCACCACGTGGCGGGCGGGCACTTCATCGTCGATGGCGATGCGGTCGACGCGCAGCCACTGCCGCCGCTGTCTCGCTAGAGGACGTTCAGGCCGAAGTGCCCCGCGCCGCGCGGGGCACCAGCATCGCCCGCAAGGCCAGCACGCCGCACACGGCTGCCGCCAGTGCCAGCAGCACGGCCCAGAGCAGGCGCGAGGGCGATGCAGCGTCCAGCCAGTCGGCCAGCAGCAAGGTAGTGATGTTGTAGGCGGCGTGCAGCGCAATGCACGGAATGAGCGAGCGCGTGCGCTCGTACAGCCACGCGAGCACGGTGCCCATCACGAAGCCGACCACGAACTGGTAGATGTTCATGTGCGCCGCGCCGAAGAACAGTGCCGACATGAAGATTGCCTGCCCCCGCGGATAGCGCTGCAGGAAGCCGCGCAGCACGATGCCGCGGAAGAGCATTTCCTCCAGCAGCGGCGCCAGCACGCACACCGCGAGCACGGCGGCGATGCTGCCGTCGGCCATGCGGCTGAACATCGATTCTTCCCAGGCCGACAGCGGAACAACGCGCATCAGCAGGTTGAGCGCGGAAGTAATCGTCAGCAGCAGCGCGGGCACCAGCAGCAGCACAGGCGGCACCACGAGCATGAGCACTGCCCCGGCGGAAGCCGGCGACTGGTGGAACAGCTCGCGGTACGTGAGCTTCTGGGCGTGCATCACCACCGCGAACACGCAGCCGTTGCCCAGCACGGCTGCGAGCACACCGATCTGCATGGTGTTGAGCTCCAGCCATCCGTTGGCGTCGCGCAGCGCTGCGCCAATGACGAACTCGCAGAGGAACAGCGCCACGAACAGGAGGGCGGCTTGCGCCACCGAGGGAAAGGCGGCGCTTTTCGGGGAAGGCATTGGGCGGGGCGCGGAGGGAGGGTGGCGCGGATGTTACGCGACCGGCTTGTCAGCCTCGCTGCAGGTGTTGCGAGAGCGGCGCGAGCGCTATCCCGCTGCTGCCGTCCTGCGCCGCCAGCACCAGTTCGCGCAGCAATGCGTACTCGCGCAACCGGGCAGCGCCATGCGGGTCGCCCGGCTCGATGCCGGCGGAGGGGTGGCACATGAGCACGTCGCCGGCATTGCATGCCGATATCCATTCGGACAGGCGCTGCTCGTGTTGCTGCATGTCGCCCGAAAAATCGTAGACGCCCAGCAGGTGGCTGCTCATGGGAATGCCGCGTTGCGCGGCCAGCGTGGCCAGCCGCGCGCCACCCAGTGCGTGGATGACCCGGGCCTTCAGCCGCTCGGGGCCCTGGCGCAAGCCCGGCGCCGTGCTGCGGATCCAGGGCGGCGACGCGGCATAGCGCCGCGCGATTTCCTCCACCAGCAGATCGCGCACGACCGGGAACTGGTGCACGTGCCGGTGCCCGTCGACGAAGGCGGGCGCGCGGCCCATGGCATCCTCGAAGCGCGTCAGCTGGTCGCGGATGTCGGCCTGCAGCCCCGGTGCGAACACCGTGCGCGTGTACGTCCGTGCGAGCAGCCCCAAGAGCCCGGGCTCGGTGCCACCAGCACGGGCGGGCCGCGTGAGGTCCAGATGCAGGCCGGCATCGAAGCGCGCCGGGTCAATGCGCCGCAGCATCCTCGTTCCGGTCAGCCAGGCATCGCGTCGCACCATGCAGCTGGCCGCGGAGATCTTTCCCTGCTCGGCCAGGTCGAACACGGCGGAGTTGATGCCCGCGCTCATGCCGAAGTCATCCGCGCAGATGCAGAGGTAGCGCAGGGCCTCACTCATCGCCGTTCGTTCCGGAGATCGGGGCGGGCGTGGCTTCCAGGCAATGCGGGTCGCTCGTGGCGCTGCCTGCGAAACGCCATGCGGCGACGCCGTCGTTCACCGCCACCAGTTGCGCGCGGAAGAGCCAAGGGTGCGTGAGCTGCGCCGTGTTCGAAGCGACGAGCCATGTGGTGCGGGGCACGCACAGCGTCGCCGCGAGTTGCGTGCGGTCGATCAGCGTGCGGGCCGCGCGCTCCGGCTCGAAGCGGCCGGCGTCGGAGATCTCCTTGCGCCAGTTGTCGCGGGTGTCCAGCGCTGCCGCCTTCCAGTCGTCTGACACCAATACCGGCCCGCGCAGGTTCCAGTAGAAGGGAATGTCGTAGTAATAGCTGTCGAGCATCAGCACCTGGTCGCCGGGCGCCACCGCCTGCCCGGCCGGCAGCCGCAGCCGTGTGCCCGGCGGCGATGAAAGGATCGAAATGGCAACCACGCAGGCGATGCACACGGCGGTCGCCCCCAGCGCCATTGCGCGCACCTTGGGTAGCAGCGTCTCCAGCACGCGGCCGGCGAGCACGCGCTGCGCGATCAGGTACGCCAGCGGCGGCAGGGCAGGCAGCACGTAGCCGACGAGCTTGGAGCGCGGCAGCGAGAAGAACACCACGATGACTGCGAGCCAGATCCACATCAACCAGTCGACATCGCCGAGCCGGGCGTGCGCGGTGCCGTCCCTGCCCCTGGGCACGAACACCCACGCGAACCATGGCAGCGTGAAGCCTGCGAGCACCGGCAGGTAGAACCAGAAGCCATGCTCGTTGTTGAAGCCCGATGAAGCAAAGCGCCGGAAGTGCTGCGTGATGACGAAGTAGTCGAAGAACTCCGGGTACTTCATCTGCATCGCGATGAACCAAGGGCCGGCCACCGCCAGCACGATTGCCCAGCCGGGCAGCCACAGCGCGAGCCGCAGTGTTGCGAGCCTGCGCGTTGCCGCGCACCAGATCGCGATCACCATCGCGGGCAGCACGAGGCCTATCAGCCCCTTGGCCAGCAAGCCGGCCGCGGCGAACAGGTAGGCGCCCGCGAGCAGCGCTCGCCACGGCTCCTCGCGCTCCTTCGCCATTGCGGCACCGGCCGCCAGAAGCACCGTGGCAGAGATGCAGCCGGCCACCAGCATGTCGAGGTTCGCGAACTGCGCGCCCAGGAAGAAGAAGGGCGTGGTCACCAGCACCACCGCCGACAGCAGTGCCTGCGGCACCGTCGTCCATCGGCGCAGGAAGAAGAACAGCGAAGCCGCCGCTGCGCCACCACCCAGGACGGACGGCAGTCGCGCCGCCCATTCCACCGGCCCCGTCACCGACATCGCGGCCGCGCCGATCCAGTAGAACAGCGGCGGCTTGTGGAAGAAGGGCAGGCCGTCGAGCCGAGGCACCAGCCAGTCGCCGGAGTGCAGCATCGCGAGCGCGACGCCGCCGTAGCGGCCCTCGTCGGGCGCCATCAGCGGACGGAGCCAGGCAGTGGCCAGCAGCCACGCGAAGAGCGCGGCAATGAGCCACAGCGGCCGGGGCACGGTCCGCCATGCAGAGTCGAATTGCTTCATGGCTTGCCGGTCTCGATCCCCGTGCCGCGCTCTTCGCGCACCACATACAGCGGACGGCCCTTGACTTCCTCGTAGATGCGCGCGATGTATTCGCCCACGATGCCGGTAGAGATCATCTGGATGCCGATGAAGAACATCAGGCTCACGACGATGGTGGTCCAGCCCGAGACGGCATTGCCGAACAACAGGTGGTCGATTGCCACGAAGGCACCATAGCCGAAGGCCGGCAACGCCAGCAGCAGGCCCACCACGCTGACCATGCGCAGCGGCCAGGTGGTGAAGGCAGTGAGCCCGTCGATGGCCAGGCGCACCAGCCGGCGTGCGTTGAAAGTGCTGTGGCCTTCCGCACGCGGTGCGGGCGTGTAAGGCAGCGCCACTGCGCGAAAGCCCACCCAGGCGTACAGCCCCTTCATGAAGCGGCTGCGCTCCGGAAGGCTCATGAGCGCATCGACCACCTTGCGGTCCATCAGGCGGAAGTCGCCCGCATCCTTGGGCACGGCGAAGCGGTCCGACGAATTGACGAGGCTGTAGAAGAGCCGGCTGCCGATCTGCTTGAAGCGGCTCTCGTCGCTGCGCTCTTCGCGCACCGCATACACCACCTCTGCGCCGGCCACCCACTGCGCGACCATCGTGTGGATGAGTTGCGGCGAATGCTGCAGGTCGCCGTCGAGCAACACCACCGCATCGCCCGTGGCAGCGGCAAGGCCTGCAGTGAGTGCGGCCTCCTTGCCGAAGTTGCGCGACAGAGAGATGCAGCGAAAGCCCGAGAGCTCGCACCACGCCTCGGCCACCGCGGCGGTGTCGTCGGTGCTGCCGTCGTCCACCACGATGATCTCCCAGCGCATGTGCGTGGCCCAGAGGATGTCTTCGAGCAATGGCAGCAGGTGCCGCAGGTTGGCCGCCTCGTTGAAGCAGGGGATCACGCAGGAAATGCTGCGCGCTCCGGTCGGCGGGGTGAAAGGCGTGGTCGTGCGTGGTGCGGGCGCCTCGGCCTGCTGCAGCCTGGCCGGTGCGCGCGAATGCCTGCTGGCGTTGGTCGGGGAGATCATGGATGTCTCCAGAAAGAAGCGGCCGCTGTCTTGTCGTCGCGCGCGCGGCCAGCGTGCGACGCCGGAAAAGAAATGAATCGGTGCGCGATCCATTGCGCGGCGGCGAGCAGCCCTGCGATCGCGACCGCGAGCAGCAGGCCGGCTGCGATGTCGAGCGGGAAATGAACGCCCACGTAGACGCGCGCCCATCCGGTGATGGCGGCCAGCAGCAGCAGCGGCACGCTCAGCCTGCGCAGGCTGGGGCGCAGCAGGAAGGCCAGCGCCACCATGAACATCACCGTTGCGTGCGTGCTGGGCAGCGAGCCGCGACCCGCGTGCTCGATGTATGACGGAGCCAGCCCCAGCATGAAAGGCCGCGGCGCGTTGAGCGACAGCGCAATCGCGTGCGAGGCCATCGATGCGAAGCCCGCGAGCGCTGCCACGATGCAAAGGTAGGCCCGGTCGGCGCGATGCCGCCACAGCGCCACAACGAGCACGCCCGCGCACAGCCAACTGCCCCAGAGCGCGAAGGCCGATGCAACCGACAGCACCCACGGCGTCGGCTGGCTGCCGGCCGTGAGCCATTGAAAGAGTGTGAGGTTCAGCGCATTCATGGCGCCACCTTCTTCGGCAAGCTGGAGAAAACAATGGGCGTGCGACAGCACCCGGTGCGGCGCGCGCACCAGAAAAATCCGGACATGGTCAAACCTTTCGAGAGGGACGCAGGAGCCCGCAGCGCGAAGCAGCGGACCACCAGACGCGCGAGGCGTCGTGTCTCAGATCCCGGAAGGTGGTGCAGCAGTGGGCGGCAGAAGCCGCCAGGGCTGCGAGAGAGGCGGGGCACCGCCGTGCGGCGGCACGTGTTCGGGCGCTTCGCGCACGATGGGCACCACCAGCCGTGCGACAGCCACGGCCAGCGGCAGCAGTGCCAGCACCATCGCCATCAGCGTGTTCAGCCCGAGCTTGAAGGCATCGGGGTGGTCGATGCTCGCCGGCGCCTGGGTGAACACCGTGGTCTCGCGGTCGGACGGATGATCCGCGCGGTCGTCGGCTTCGAATTGCGTGGTTTCGCTGAGGTTGCGCAAGCGCAGCATCGGCTCGTCTTCCAGCCCGTCGCAGCGGAAATGCACCGCGATGAACGGCTGCAGAAAGATCAGCAGGATGCCGGCAACGCACCACGCCTTGTAGTGCGCCTCAGCAAAACGACGGATGCGTGCGAGCAGCATGCACGAATGCTAGGAGGCTCGTGTGAACAGAACCTGATCGGGCGGGTCAGCATCCCGCAAGGTTGAGGATGACGTGCGTGTGAAAAGGCCTTCGTGGGCTGCTTCATCGACCCCTCGTGCCGCAAGGCTGCTTCTTGACCCTGGAGTGGCTTTGGGGCTTTCAATCGCCTGCATGAATCCAGCTCTTCAGCATCAGGCTTTTGACCGTGAAATGTCATTCGCGCGCGCCGCACTGGCAAACGGCGACACCGCACAAGGGTGGCGTGCGCTCGAACTTGCACACGTCATCGGGCAGTCGCGCTTCCTTCTGCATCTGCGCGTCCATATGGCGATGCTCGGTGTCGCGGTGCGGCACAACGACCTGAAGGAAACGGGCGCACAACTGTTGCGCTTGGCCTTGGTTCCATTGGGTCACATGCTTGGCCGCCTGCCCGCCTTCAACCCCGGCAGTGGCCGCGTGAGTGCGCTATCGCCTGCTGACTGGCCTGGCGAACTCGACCCTCACTCTCTCGAGCGGATCGATCCTTCGGCATCACCACGCCGTTGCTGAACGGCGCTCACGCGAAGACGAGCTTCGGCCGCCCGCTAAAGCAAAAACGGAATAAACCGCCGCGTGCCCCGCATGTAAGCACGGTAGTCATCGCCGAAGTGCGCGATGCACTCCTGCTCGTCGCGCAGCGCCGTCAGAAACAGCAGCACCGTGGCCGCGAGCACCAGCGCCAGCGTGAGCCAGGTGAACTGCTTGAGAAAAGCGCCCCAGGCCAGCAGCATCAGCGCCGTGTACATCGGGTGGCGGATATAGCGGAAGGCGCCGGTGCTGACGATGGCCGAGGTTTTCTCGAAGCCGTACAGCGCGGGGTCGTCGCTGCGCGCCTCGGTCGGCTTGCCCTGCGCCTTGAGCAGTCGCACCGCGTGGATCGGCAGCCAGATCGACAGCACGAAGAAGAGCGACGAGACGATCTGCTTCGGCGAGAACGGATCGTCGTGCCACATGGGCAGGTTCACGACGATCAGCACCAGCATGCATTCCCATGCGAAGAAGCGGTAGAAACCGTGCGAGCCGGGCTGGCTCAGCGGGCCGCGCGACACGTACAGCAAAGCGGCCGTGCCGGCGACGAAAAGGAAGATCTGGATCCAGAAGAGCATGGCGGGCGAATTTACACGGCCCGCGGGCATCAGCCCGAAATGGAAAATCCGCCGTCGACGGGAATGGCCGTTCCCGTCACGTAGTCCGACGCGGGGCTCGCGAGGAACACGGCGGTGCCGGCAATGTCGGCCGGCTGGCCCCAGCGGCCGGCTGCGGCGCGGGCCTTCACCCGCTCGTACAGGCCCGGAACCTGGCTGCGCGCGCCATCGGTCAGTTCGGTCTCGAACCAGCCCGGCAGGATCGCGTTGACCTGGATGTTGTCGGCCGCCCACGAGAGCGCCGTCGACTTGGTGAGCTGCACGATGCCGGCCTTGCTCGCGGCATAGGCCGGTGCGTAGGCCGCACCGAAGATCGACATCATCGAGCCGATGTTGATGATCTTGCCGCCGCCCGCGGCTTTCAGGTGCGGGTGCGCGGCGCGGCTGCACAGGAAGGCGCTGGTGAGGTTGGTGTTCATCACCTGGTGCCACTCGTCCAGCGAGAGCTGGTCGACCGGCTTGCGTATGTTGGTGCCGGCGTTGTTGACCAGGATGTCGAGCCGGCCGCAGCGCGCGGCGGCGTCGTCGAATAGCTTCTGCACCGAGGCTTCGTCGCTCACGTCGGCTTCGAGCGCGAAGCTGTCGCTGCCCAGCGCCTTCAGCGCTTCGACGGCAGCGGCCGACTTCTGCGCATTGCGCGCGGCGACGATGACACGCGCACCGGCCTTGGCAAGGCCCTGAGCCATGCCGAGGCCGATGCCTCCGTTGCCGCCCGTGACGAGCGCGACTTTGCCAGTGAGATCGAACATCAGGTAGAGGCTGGAGTGGAGGTGGTTTCGGGCTTCTTGGAAACGAGCGTCAGGATATCGTAGCTGGCGACCAGCTCGCCGTCCTGGTTCGTCACTTCCACGTCCCATGCCACCACGCCCTGGCCCTGGCCGCTCGCGTCTTTCTTGTTGCGGTCGATCTTGCGCTTGCAGGTCAGGCGCGCCTGGATGGTGTCGCCGATGCCCACGGGCTTGGTGAAGCGCAGCGTGTCGAGGCCGTAGTTGGCCAGCACCGGGCCCGGCGAAGGCGACACGAACAGCCCGGCCGCGGCCGACAGCACGAAGTACCCGTGCGCAATGCGCTTGCCGAAGGGCGACTGCTTCGCGGCCACCTCGTCGAAGTGCATGTAGAAGTAGTCGCCCGAGATGCCGCCGAAGGCCACGATGTCGGCCTCGCCGACGGTGCGGCGGTGCGTGAGCAGCGAGTCGCCGATGCGCAGGTCTTCGAAGTAGCGGCGGAAGGGGTGCACATCGCTCTCGCGCACGGCCGCGCCGCGCACGTGTTCGCCGGTGATGGCGGCCAGCATGGTGGGCGAGCCCTGCACCGCGGCGCGCTGCAGGTAGTGCTTCACGGCGCGCAGTCCGCCGAGCTCTTCGCCGCCGCCCGCGCGGCCGGGGCCGCCGTGCTTGAGCTGCGGCAGCGGCGAGCCGTGGCCGGTCGACTCGGCCGCGGCCTCGCGGTCGAGCACCAGCAAGCGGCCGTGCCATGCGGCAGCAACCGGGATCGCCTTGGCCGCGATGGCCGGGTCGCGCGTGACCAGCGTGCCCACCAGGCTGCCGCGGCCGCGCGCGGCCAGTGCCAGCGCTTCGTCGATGCCGTCGTAGGGCATCAGCGTGCTGACGGGGCCGAAGGCCTCGACGTCGTGCGCGGCGTCGTGTTCGAGCGGCTTGCGGCTCAGCAGCAGCGTGGGCGCGAAGAACGCGCCTGCGCTCACGCCGTCGCCCACCGGCGAGAAGCCGTCGCGCTCGCCGTACACCAGCTCTGCGCCCTTCAGCAGCGTGGCCACGCGTTCGGCCACGTCGGCTTGCTGGTCGCGCGAGGCGAGGGCGCCCATGCGCACTTCTTCGCGTGACGGATCGCCGACGACAGTTTTCGCGAGCCGCGCGCGCAGCCGCTCGGCCACCGCATCGAGATGCTGGCGCGGCACGATCGCGCGGCGGATGGCCGTGCACTTCTGGCCGGCCTTGGTGGTCATCTCGCGCGCCACTTCCTTCACGAAGAGATCGAACTCCTCGTCGTCGGGCGTCACGTCGGGCGCGAGGATCGCGCAGTTCAGCGAGTCGGCCTCGGCGTTGAACGGGATCGACTGGCGCACGATGTTCGGGTGCACGCGCAGCTTGGCAGCGGTATCGGCCGAGCCGGTGAAGGTCACCACGTCGGGGCCTTCGAGCCGGTCGAGCAGGTCGCCCGTGCTGCCGATCACGAGTTGCAGGCTGCCCGCAGGCAGGATGCCCGACTGCACGATGAGGCGCATCAGCGCTTCGGTGAGGTAGCTGGTGGCCGTGGCCGGCTTGCCGATGCAGGGCATGCCCGCGAGGAAGCTGGGCGCGAACTTCTCGAGCAGGCCCCAGATGGGAAAGTTGAACGCGTCGATGTGCACCGCCACACCGCCGCGCGGCACCAGGATGTGCGTACCCGCGAAGCCCCCCTTCTTGCCGAGCGGGAAGGCCGGGCCTTCGTGCACGAGATTGCCCGAGGGCAGCTCGTTGGTGCCGATGCTGGCGTAAGCGCTCAGCGTGCCCGCGCCGCCCTCGATGTCGATCCAGCTGTCGGCGCGCGTCGCACCCGTGTGGGCCGAGACGGCGTAGAGCGTTTCCTTGTTCGCGGCCAGGTACTTGGCCAATGCCTTCAGGCGTTCGGCGCGCTGCTGGAAGTCGAGCGCCATCAGCGCGGGAATGCCGGTGCGGCGCGCGTACTGCAGCGCCTCGGCGAAGTCGATGGCCTCGGCGTGCGTGCTTGCCACGGGCTGGCCGTTGACGGCACTGCGCAGTTGCTGCGCGGCCTGCTGGCCGATCCAGCGGCCGGCGATGTAGCTTTGGAGGGTGGTGGTCATGGTGCGTGTCCTTTGGTCAATGGCGCCGGGTCGAAGACTGGGTCAGTCCTTCTTGCCGATGCCCAGGTAGGTGTCGATGATTCGTTGGTCGTGCAGCAGGTCGCGCGCCTTGCCTTCGAGCGCCACGGCGCCCATTTCGAGCACATAGGCGCGGTCGGCCACCTGCAGCGCGGCGCGGGCGTTCTGCTCCACCAGCAGCACCGACACGCCATGGCTGCGCAGCTGCGACACCACGCGCAGCACTTCGCGCACCACCAGCGGTGCAAGGCCGAGCGAGGGTTCGTCGAGCATCAGCAGGCGGGGCCGCGCCATCAGCGCGCGGCCGATGGCCAGCATCTGGCGTTCGCCGCCCGAGAGCGTCGATGCCATCTGCGGACGGCGTTCGCGCAGGCGCGGGAAGATCTCGAAGATCTCGTCCATGCGCGCACGCTGGTCGCGCTTGCCCTTGCGCCACTGGTAGAAGCCGCCGAGCAGCAGGTTGTCTTCGACCGACATCTCGCCGAACAGCTCGCGCCGCTCGGGCACCAGCGCCACGCCTCGCGCCACCATCGTTTCGACGCCGGGGCGAGCGATGCGCTCGCCGCCCAGCGAGAGCCGGCCGGTGGACTGCAGCAGGCCCATGGCAGCGCACAGCAGCGTGGTCTTGCCGGCGCCGTTGGGGCCGATCACGGTGACGATCTCGCCTTCGTTCACCTGCAGGCGTACGCTGTGCACCGCCTCCACGGTGCGGTAGGCAACGCAGAAGTCCTCGAGTTGAAGCAGAGGGTGGCTCATCGTGCGTCTTCCAGCAGTTCGTCGTCAGCGCCGCCCAGATAGGCTTCGAGCACGCGCGGGTTGGCCTGCACTTCGGCGGGCGTGCCGGTGGCGATGACGGTGCCGAATTCGAGCACCGTGATGCGGTCGGCGAGGTTCATCACGAACTCCATGTCGTGCTCCACCACGAGGATGCCGAGGCCCTCAGCGCGCAGCTGGCTCAGCAGCACAGAGAGGGCGCGTTTTTCAAGATGGCGCAGGCCGGCGGCGGGTTCGTCGAGCAGCAGCACCGAAGGCTGGCCTGCGAGCGCGCGGGCGATTTCCACCACGCGCTGCTGTCCCAAGGAAAGCGATGCGGCTGGCGTGTCGGCATGTGGGCCTAGGCCGCAGCGTTCGATCTGCTTGCGGGCTTCGGCCATCAGCGCGGCTTCTTCGGCGCGGTCCAGCCGCAGCATTGCCGCGAGCCAGCCGCGCTTTGCGCGCAGGTGGGCGCCGAGCGCGACGTTCTCGACCACGCTGCGCTGGCCGAGCAGGCGCACGTGCTGGAATGTGCGGCCCAGGCCCAGTGCGGCAAAGGCGCGCGACGGCTTCGTTGCCATCGATTGGCCCGCCAGCTTCACCTCGCCCGAGGTGGGATCGTCCACGCCCGAGATCATGTTGAAGAAAGTGCTCTTGCCAGCGCCGTTCGGGCCGATCAGCGCGTGGATCTCGCCGGCTTTCAGCGTCATCGAGATCGAGTTGTTGGCGACGAGGCCGCCGAAACGCTTGCTCACGTCGCTGGCTTGCAGCAGCAGTTCACCACTGGGTGGCAGGGCGCGTTGTGCGAGCTGCACGGTAGAGGGAGTCTTGGCGAGCGCTGCGGCGGCGGCGGCCTTGCCCGCCGAGTCATCGCGCACCCAGCGGCGCACGATGCGCGCCAGCGTGGGCCACAGGCCATCGGAGAAGCGCTGCAGCACGAAGAGCATCAGCAGACCGAACACGATCACTTCGAAGTTGCCGCTGCTGCCGAGCAGCGCGGGCAGGATGTCCTGCAGCTTTTCCTTCAGCAGCGTGATCAGCGTTGCGCCCAGCACCGCGCCCCACAGATGGCCCGCGCCACCGACCACTGCCATGAACAGCAGCTCGATGCCGATGTTCAGGTTGAAGGGCGTCGGGTTTACGAAGCGCTGCAGGTGCGCGTAGAGCCAGCCCGACACCGCTGCGAGCAGCGCGGCCAGCACAAAGAGCTTGATGCGGTGGCGTGCCGTGTCCACCCCCATCGACTCGGCCATGAGCCGCCCGCCCTTGAGCGCGCGGATGGCGCGGCCTTCGCGCGAATCGAGCAGGTTGTGCAGTGCCCACAGCGCCAGCAGCAGCGCCGCCCAGATCACCACGCCCAGCATGCGCGGCGTGGCCAGCGACACGCCGGCCACCACCAGCGGCGGCACGCCGGTGATGCCGGTCTGCCCGCCGAGGAAGTCCATGTTGCCCAGCAGGTAGTACAGGCTCAGGCCCCAGGCGATGGTGCACAGCGGCAGGTAGTGGCCTTGCAGCTTGAGCGTGACCGAACCCAGCGCCCATGCGAGTGCGAAGGTGAACACCAGCCCGAGCAGCAGGCCCGCCCATGGCAGCAGCGCCGGGCTGACCGCGCCGCCCAGCCACGCGGCGGCGGTAGGCGACGTGCAGATCCACGCCGTGGCATAGGCGCCCATGCCCACGAAGGCGGCTTGCCCGAAAGAGGTCATGCCGCCCACGCCGGTCAGCATGACCAGCCCGGCAGCGACCAGCGCATACAGGCCGATGTTGCTGAGCACCGAGACGGTGAATTCGGGCAGGAAGCCCCAGGCCAATGCCAGCAGCACCACGCACACCAGCGTGAGCTGGCGCGGCGTGACCAGCGGCTTGCCTTCGGGTTGTGCGGGCACGGCAATGTTGTTCGAAGAAGACGCGCTCATTCTTCGTCCTCCACATGATGGCTGTTGAGCGAACGCCACCACAGCACGGGAATGATCAGGGTGAAGACCAGCACTTCCTTGAACGGGCTGGCCCAGAAAGAGGCGAAAGATTCGAGCTGGCCGACCAGCAGCGCGCCGGCCAGTGCCAGCGGATAGCTCGCGAGCCCGCCGACGATGGCGGCGACGAAGCCCTTCAGGCCTATGAGGAAGCCGGTGTCGTAATACACCGTGGTGATCGGCGCGATCAGCAGGCCCGAGATGGCGCCGATGAGCGCCGCGAGCGCGAAGCTCAGGTCGCCCGACAGTTCGGTCGGAATGCCCGAGAGCCTTGCGCCCACCCGGTTGATGGCGGTTGCGCGCAGCGCCTTGCCCACCATCGAGCGGCCGAAGAACAGGAACATGGCAATTACCAGCAGCAGCGTGACGCCTACCACTACCAGCGATTGCCCGCTGACCGGAATGCCGCCGATGTCGAAGCGCGCTTCTGAGAACGGCGTGGTGCGCGAACCCTCGGCGCCGAAGAACAGCAGGCCCAGGCCGACCAGCACGCCATGCAGCGCGACCGAGACGATCAGCAGCATCAGCACGTTGGCATCCGCCAGCGGCCGGTAGGCCAGGCGATAGAGCAGCGGGCCGAGCGGCATGATGAGCAGCAGCGTGGCGAGCGTCTGGCCCGTCATCGAGGTCGGCTTGAGCAGCAGCACCAGCGCGGCCGCCGCCGCCGGCAGCACCACGCACCACGCGATCGCGGAGGCCCAGTCGACCACCGCGCCGCGCTTCCAGCGCCAGAACTCCACTAGCAGCACCGCGACAGCCAGCACCAGCAGAAGCCACAGCGTGGCCGGCACGCGGCCGGCCTGCAGCATCGCCATGGAGAGCGCCCCGAAGGCGACGAACTCGCCCTGGGGAATGAAGATGACGCGCGTGACTGAAAACACCAGCACCAGCGCGAGCGCCATCAAACCGTAGACGGCACCGTTGACGATGCCGTCCTGCCCCAGCAAAAGGGCGATCTGCGAATCCATATAACAACAGCCTTCGGGCGGCGCCCGTTAGTCAGATTGGGAACACCGAGGAACCGGCTTTGCCGGGCCTCCGGTGTTGCCCCCGGTAGGGGGTAGGAGAAGCGACACGAAGTGCGCGAGGCCTGGGGGCGAGCCCAGTTGATCAGGGCTGGTATTTCCAGGCGCCGTTTTCGATCTTCACCATCACGCGGGCGCGTTGGTCCAGGCCCAGGTGGTCCTTCTCGGTCATGTTGAAAACGCCATGTGCGCCCGACACTTCCTTGGTCTGCTCCAGCGCATCGCGCAATGCGGCGCGGAACTCGGGCGTGCCGGGCTGGGCCTTCTTCAGCGCGACCGGAACGGCCGAGCTCATCAGCAGGCCGGCGTCCCAGGCGTGCGCGCCGAAGGTCGACACCGTGCCCTTGCCGTAGGCGGCTTCGTAGGCTGTCACATAGGTCATGGCCGACTTCTTCACCGGGTTGCTGGCGGGCAGCTGGTCGGCCACGAGCACCGGGCCGGCCGGTAGGAAGGTGCCTTCCACGTCCTTGCCGCCGACGCGCAGGAAGTCGGCGTTCGCCACGCCGTGCGTCTGGTACATCTTGCCGGTGTAGCCGCGCTCCTTGAGCGCCTTCTGCGGCAGCGCGGCCGGCGTGCCCGCGCCCGCGACCAGCACGGCGTCGGCCTTCGAGGCCATCATCTTCAGGACCTGGCCCGTCACCGAGGTGTCGGTGCGCGCATAGCGTTCGTTGGCGACCACGGTGATCTTCTTCAGCGCGGCGGCCTTGGCGAACTCTTCAGACCAGCCTTCGCCGTAGGCGTCGGCAAAGCCGATGAAGGCGACGGTCTTCACGCCGTTGGAGGCCATGTGCTCGGCAATGGCGAGCGACATCATGATGTCGTTCTGCGGCGTCTTGAAGACCCAGCGCTTCTTGGCGTCCACCGGCTCGACGATGCGGGCCGAAGCTGCCACCGAGATCATCGGCACCTTGGCCTCGCTGACCACGTCGATCATGGCGAGCGAGGTGGGCGTGGTGGAAGAACCCAGCACGATGTCGACCTTGTTCTCGGTGATGAGCTTGCGCGTGTTGGCCACGGCTGCGGTGGTGTCCGATGCGTCGTCGAGCACGATGTAGTTGATCTTCTGGCCCCCGAGAGTCTTGGGCATCAGCGAGATGGTGTTCTTCTCGGGGATGCCGAGCGAGGCGGCAGGGCCGGTGGCCGAGACCGTCACGCCGACAGTGACGTCGGCCCACGATGCGGCGGCGGTGGCGCACAGCGCGGCGATCAGCAGGGGCTTGAAGAAGAATTTCATTTGGTCTTGTCTCCGGGTTGAAAAAAACGTTGAAGTGCTAGCGCTCGTCGAATGAGAGCGTTACTCGTTCGGTCAGGGGGTGGGCCTGGCAGGTCAGGATGAATCCCGCGGCTACTTCATTCTTGTCGAGCGCGAAGTTTCTTTCCATGCGGACTTCCCCGTCAACGCACTTTGCGCGGCAGGTGCCGCACACGCCCGAGGTGCAAGAGAAGGGCACTTCAAGGCCCGCGGCCGATGCCGCATCGAGGATGCTGGGCTGCCCTTCGGTGTAGGTGATCTCGCGCTGCAGGCCGTCGCGCACGATGACGATGCGCGCTTGCTTGGCGTCCCCGGGCTGCGCCTCGTGCACCACCGCCCCCACCTGGGTGGCCGAGGGCAGGGCGACGCCGAAGCGTTCGATGTGGATGCGGTCTTCGGACACACCGGCTGCCAGCAGCGCGGCCTCGGCTTCGTCGTTCATCTGGAACGGGCCACACACGTACACGTGGTCGATCTGCGCTGCCGGCACCACGCTCTTGAGAAACTCGCCGATCTTCTCGCGGTTCATCACGCCGAAGCCCAGCGGCGAATCGGTGTGCTCGTCGGAGAACACATGCTGCAGCACGAGGCGCGTCATGTAGCGGTTCTTCAGGTCCTCGATTTCTTCCTTGAACATCGTGGACTGGAGCTGGCGGTTGCCGTAGATCAGCGTGAAGCGGCTTGCGGGCTCGCGCGCCAGCACCGTCTTCATGATCGACAGGATGGGCGTGATGCCGCTGCCGCCTGCAATGCCGACGTGGTGGCGAGCCGAAGCCGGCTCGATGGGCACGAAGAAGCGGCCTTGCGGCGCCATCACCTGCAGGGTGTCGCCGGGCTGCAGGCTGGCGTTGATCCAGTTGGAGAACACGCCGCCGCGCACCTTGCGCACGCCGACGCGCAGCTCGCCGTCGTCTAGGCCGGCGCAGATCGAATAGGAACGGCGCAGGTCCTGGCCGTCGATGTCGTGGCGCAGGGTGAGGTACTGGCCCTGGGTGAAGCCGAAGACTTGCTGCAGGTCGCCCGGCACTTCGAACGAGACGATGACGGCCTCGGCCGTATCGGGCTCGATGGCCTTCACGCGCAAGGGGTGGAAGAGGGTGCTCATCGCTTGGGGCGCTTTTTAGATTGGCTTGAAATGTTCGAAAGGCTCGCGGCAGGCCATGCAGCGATAGAGCGCCTTGCAGGCGGTCGAGCCGAAGGCCGAAAGGCGCTCGGTACGCTCGCTCGCGCAGCGCGGGCAGGCGATGCGTTCGCCTGCGATGCGGCCGAAGAGCTTGATCGGCATTGCGGTGTTGGCCGCGGCTTCGGGTGTGAGGTGGGCCGGCGGCGCGATGCCGTAGGCCTTGAGCTTGGCGCGGCCTTCGTCGCTGATCCAGTCGGTGCTCCAGGCGGGGGCGCGGCGCAGGGTGGCGCGGGCGCGGCCGAGGCCGGCCTGCTCGATTGCGGCCAGCACGTCGTGCTCGATGGCTTCGGTCGCGGGGCAGCCGGAGTACGTTGGCGTGAGCACGATCTCCAGGCCGTCGTCGTGCTCGATCACATCGCGCACGATGCCGAGGTCGCAGACCGACACGGCCGGCACCTCGGGGTCGAGCACGGTGTGCAGCACGGCCCACGCGGCATCGACGCGCGAGGCTGCCATGAGGTCGGCCGTGGTCACCACACGCCCCCGGGGTAGCTGCGCTGCAGGTGCTGCATCTCCGCGAGGATGTAGCCCATGTGCTCGCTGTGCACGCCGCGCTTGCCGTTGCTGCGGAAGGCAGCTTCCTTGGGCATGGCGAGGCCGGCCGCGTCGAGCACCTGCTGCATCTCGGCCAGCCAGGGTTCGCGCAGCTCGCTCCACGCCGGGCCGAGGCCGCTGGCGCTGGCTTCGGCATCCACCGCGTCGCTTTCGAACAGCTCGGGCATGTAGAGCCACAGTTGCTTCAGCGCTTTTTCAGTGCGTTGGCGCGATTCGTCGGTGCCGTCGCCCAGGCGCACCACCCAGTCGCCCGAGTGCTGCTGGTGGTAGCGCGCTTCCTTCAAGGCCTTGCCGGCGATGGCGGCCACTTCGGCGTCGTTCGATGCGGCGAGGCGCTGCCACAGCAGCTTGAGCAGCGTCGAAACCATCGTGTTGCGCACGACGGCAAACGCGAAGTCACCACGCGGCAGTTCGGCGATGGTGAGGTTGAAGTAGTCGCGCTCGTCGCGCAGGTAGGCCAGCTGGTCTTCGTCGTGCTCGCGGCCAGCTCCTTCGAGCTTGCCGGCGTGCGTGAGCAGCGCGCGCGCCTGGCCGACGAGGTCGAGCGCGATGTTGGCCATCGCGATGTCTTCCTCCAGCACGGGCGCGTGGCCGCACCATTCACCCAGGCGCTGCGCGAGCACGAGGCAGGTGTCGCCGATGCGCAGCAGGTACTGCACGGCGGGCGTGCGGTTCAGTTCGATCGATGCTTCCATGGTCCTGGCCTTGCTCACATGTGGTCGACCGACTTGGGCAGCGCGTAGAAGGTCGGGTGGCGGTACACCTTGTCTTCAGCCGGGTCGAAGAACATGTCCTTGTCGCCCGGGTCGCTGGCCACGATCTGCTCGGAGCGCACCACCCAGATGCTGCTGCCTTCCTGGCGGCGCGTGTACACGTCGCGCGCCATCTGGATCGCCATCTTCGAATCGGCCGCGTGCAGGCTGCCGCAGTGCTTGTGGTCGAGGCCGGCCTTGCTGCGAACGAACACTTCCCACAGGGGCCACTCTTGCTTGCTGTCTTGGGTATTTGGGGCGCTCATGCGGCCTCCTTCATTGGTTGCTTGTTGGCATGGGCCATCGCGGCTTCGCGCACCCATGCGCCGTCTTCCCAGGCGTTGACGCGGGCCTGCAGGCGTTCGCGGTTGCAGGGGCCGTCGCCGCCGATCACGCGCCAGAACTCGCTCCAGTCGATGGCGCCGAAGTCATGCGCCTGGCGCTCTTCGTTCCACTTCAGGTCGGGGTCGGGCAGGGTCACGCCGAGGATGGCGGCCTGCTCGACGGCGGCGTCGATGAACTTCTGGCGCAGCTCGTCGTTGCTGAAGCGCTTGATGCCCCAGCGCATCGATTGCGCGCTGTTGGGCGACTGGTCGTCCGGCGGGCCGAACATCATGATCGACGGCCACCACCAGCGGTCGACCGCGTCCTGCACCATCGCCTTCTGCGCGTCGGTGCCGTGGGTCATCATGGTGAGCAGGGCTTCGTAGCCCTGGCGCTGGTGAAAGCTCTCTTCGCGGCAGATGCGGATCATGGCGCGCGCATACGGTGCATACGAGCAGCGGCAGATCGGCACCTGGTTCATGATGGCCGCGCCGTCGACCAGCCAGCCGATGGTGCCCATGTCGGCCCAGGTCAGCGTGGGGTAGTTGAAGATCGAGCTGTACTTGGCCTTGCCGCTGTGCAGCGCGTCGAACATCTGGTCGCGCGATGTGCCCAGCGTTTCGGCGGCGGCATACAGGTAGAGGCCGTGGCCGCCTTCGTCCTGCACCTTGGCCAGCAGGATGGCCTTGCGCTTGAGCGTGGGCGCGCGGCTGATCCAGTTGCCTTCGGGCAGCATGCCGACGATTTCGGAGTGCGCGTGCTGGCTGATCTGGCGCACCAGCGTCTTGCGGTAGTGCTCGGGCATCCAGTCTTTTGCCTCGATGAAGTCGCCGGCGTCGATGTGGGCGTCGAAGCGCTGCTCGAGCTGCATTTCCTCGGCGGAGCGCACGGCCTTCTGCTTGCCGTCGCCTGCGTCCTTGCCCATGGTGTCCATTGCCTGGGTGTACATGTGCGTGTCCTTTCGGTGGGGTGTGAGGGGCGGCTCAGCGCGGGCGCGTGTCGATCACGCGGCGTGCCTTGCCGGTCTGGGTGCGTTCCATCTCGTTGGGCGCGTGAACCACCACGCGCGTGGAAATGCCGATGAGCGTCTTCACGCGGTGCTGCACCCATTCGCCGATGGCGGTGCGATCCGCCGAGGCGGCGTCGGCGGGGTTGAGCTCGCAGTGCACCTCGACCTGGTCGAGCTTGTCGGCGCGGCTCACGTGCACCTGGTAGAGGCCCGACAGCGCCTTGTGCGCGAGCACGATTTCTTCGACCTGCGTGGGGAAGACGTTGACGCCGCGGATGATCATCATGTCGTCGCTGCGCCCGACGATCTTGCCCATGCGGCGGAACGAACGCGAGGTGGGCGCCAGCAGGCGCGTGAGGTCGCGCGTGCGGTAGCGCACGATGGGCATGGCCTCCTTGCTCAGCGAGGTGAAGACCAGTTCGCCTTCTTCGCCGTCGGCCTTCAGCTCGCCGGTCTCGGGGTCGATGATCTCGGGGTAGAAGTGGTCTTCCCAGATGACGGGGCCATCTTTGCTCTCGACGCATTCGCTGGCCACGCCGGGGCCCATCACTTCGCTCAGGCCGTAGATGTCGACGGCGTCGATGCCGGCCTTGGCCTCGATGTCGCGGCGCATGGCTTCGGTCCACGGCTCGGCGCCGAAGATGCCGACCTTCAGCGAGCTGTCTTTGGCGTCGAGGCCCTGGCGCTCGAACTGCTCGATGATCACCTGCATGTAGCTGGGCGTGACCATGATGATGTCCGGCTTGAAGTCCTGGATGATCTGCACCTGCTTCTCGGTCTGGCCGCCGGACATCGGGATGACGGTGCAGCCCGCTCGCTCGGCGCCGTAGTGCGCGCCGAGGCCGCCGGTGAAGAGGCCGTAGCCGTACGACACGTGCACCATGTCGCCGGGCCGCCCGCCCGCGGCGCGGATGGAACGCGCCACGAGATTGGCCCAGGTGTCGATGTCCTTCAGCGTGTAGCCGACCACGGTCGGCTTGCCGGTGGTGCCCGACGACGCATGGATGCGCGCGACGTTTTCGCGCGGCACGGCGAACATGCCGAAGGGGTAGTTGTCGCGCAGGTCGCTCTTCACCGTGAACGGAAACTTCGACAGGTCGGCGAGCGACTTCAGGTCGTCGGGGTGCACGCCCTTGGCATCGAAGGCCTTGCGGTAGTGCGGCACGTTGTCGTAGGCGCGCTGCAGCGTGGCGCGCAGGCGGGTGAGCTGCAGCGCGGCGATCTCGTCGCGGCTGGCGGTTTCGATGGGGTCGAGGTCGCCGGGGGCGGGGTGCTTCACGGTCATGTCTGTTGTCTCCTCAGGCGGCAGCGGCGTTCGGGACGGCGGGGCGGCCCTTGGCTGTGTAGGAACGGCCGCGGAACATCGCGATGCGCTCGCCGCGCTGGTTGATGATTTCGGTGTCGTACAGGCCGGTGCGGCCGGCCTTGGACACCTCGTGGCAGCGCGCGGTGAGCAGGTCGCCCTCGCGCGCCGGGGCGATGAAGTCGATGGCAAAGCCCGAGGCCACGGTCAGCTCGTTGTACGAGTTGCAGGCAAAGGCGAAGGTCGAGTCGGCCAGCGTGGCCATGAAGCCGCCGTGGCAGATGGCGTGGCCGTTGAGCATGTCGGCGCGCACGCGCATCTCGATGGTGGCCTGGCCGGGGCCGACCTCGACGATGCGCATGCCCAGGCCCTTGCTGGCGTTGTCGTTCTCGAACATGCCGTCGCGGACGTACTCGGCCGTCTGCTGGGGTGTGCGGGTGGTGTCGGTCATGGCTCAGCGATCCTTGAACACGGGGGCGCGCTTGGCGCGGAAGGCTTCGACGCCTTCGCGGTAGTCGTTGGCGTTGCCCATGTCGCGCTGGAGGCGGGCTTCTTCGGCGAGTGCCGTGTCGAGGTCCATCTCTTGCGCGGCGGCCATGGCCTGGCGCGTGGCGACGAGGGCGCGGGTCGGCATGCCGGCCAGCTTCAGCGCGAGCGCCGCCGTGGTTTCAGTCAGCGCCGCGTCGTCCACGCATTGCCAGATCAGGCCGATGCGAGCGGCTTCTTCCGCCGACAGCTTGTCGCCCAGCAGCGCGATGCCGAGTGCGCGAGCCGAACCCACGAGGCGCGGCAGCAGCCAGGTGCCACCGGTGTCGGGCACGAGGCCGATCTTGGTGAAGGCCTGGATGAAGCTGGCCGAGCGGGCCGCCACCACGAGGTCGCAACACAGCGCGAGATTGGCGCCTGCTCCGGCCGCAACACCGTTGACAGCTGCGATCACCGGCACCGGCATCGAGCGCAGGCGCGCGACCAGCGGGGCGTAGTAAGTGGAGATGACGTGGCCCAGGTCCTTGGGCGCGGCGCCGGGTGTCGGGTCGGGGGCGACCGAAGGGTCGGCCAGGTCCTGCCCTGCGCAGAAGGCGCGGCCTGCGCCCGTGAGCACCACGCAGCGCACGCTCTCGTCTTGGGCCGTCAGCTCCAGCGCCGCCATGAGTTCGGCGTGCAGTTGCGTCGTGAAGCTGTTGAGTGCCGCGGGGCGGTTGAGGCTCAACGTGCGCACGGCGCCGGCATTGCCGGTGAGTACCAAAGGCTCGGTCATCGCGTGTCTCTTTCATCCTTTGTGGGAGCGGATCGGAGTGCAAACACTATTGACCGACCGTTCGGTTGATTTTAGTATCGAGCCTGCTACCGGCACAAGCGGGAGCTATTCAGGGCAAACCCTGAGTCCCGCGAAAAACAAAGGAGACCGAATGCCCAGCTATTCCATCGACGGCGTAATTCCGGTCGTCGACCCGAGCGCGTACGTGCACCCCACTGCCGTGCTGATCGGCGACGTGATCGTCGGCCCGAACTGTTATGTAGGCCCCTGCGCCAGCCTGCGCGGCGACTTCGGCCGCATCGTGCTGGAGGAGGGCTCGAACGTGCAGGACCACTGCTGTGTGCACGGCTTTCCCGACAACGACACGGTGATCGAGGTCAACGGCCACATCGGCCATGGCGCGATCCTGCACAGCTGTATCGTGCGGCGCGACGCGCTGGTGGGCATGAACGCGGTGGTGATGGACGAGGCCGAGATCGGCGAGAAGGCCATCGTCGCGGCCTGTGCCTTCGTGCCGGCCGGCATGAAGGTGCCGGCACGTTCGCTGGTCGCGGGCATTCCGGCAAAGGTGAAGCGCGAGTTGAGCGAGGACGAGATCGCGTGGAAGCTCGAAGGCACGCAGACCTACCAGGACCTCACGGTGCGCAGCCTCGCGAGCCTGCATGAGGTGGCGCCGCTCGCGCAGGTCGAGGCAGACCGTCCGCGCCTGCCGGCCACCGAGGTGCGTTCGCTCATTGCCACCAAGCGGGGCTGACCCCATTCGCGCTTCGTGCAAGATCGCGCGTTGTCCCCAACAGTCCAACCCAGGAAACCGACCCGATGCCGCGTGGAAGATCCGCCACTTACGACGATCAGCGTGAACTGATCCTCGCGCAGGCCGCCCAGCTGTTCGCGCGCAGCGGCTATCCCGCCACCTCGATGAACCAGGTGGCCGAGGCCTGCGGTCTCTCGAAGGCCACGCTCTATCACTACTACAAGGACAAGAGCAGCCTGCTGATCAGCATCGCCGAGACGCACGTCTCCAAGCTCGCGGCGCTGGTGGCCGAGGAAGAGGCCTCGACGCACACCGACGAGCAGCGCCTGCGCCGCTTCATCTACCGCATCGTCGAGGAATACGCCGGCGCGCAGGACGCGCACCGCGTGCTGACCGACGACGTGCGCTTTCTCGCGGAAGCCGACCGCGAACGCGTGCTCGACAAGGAGCGCGAGGTGGTCGCGGGCTTTGCGCGTGCGGTGTCTGCGCTGCGCCCCGGTGCGCCGAGTGACGACCTTGCCAAGCCGCTGACCATGCTGTTGTTCGGCATGATCAACTGGATGTTCACCTGGATGAAGCCGGGCGGCCGGCTCGACCACGCGGCCATTGCGCCGATCGTGGCCGATCTGTTCCTGGGGGGCATCGGGGCGGTCAAGACGCCCGATGCGCCTGCGGCCAAGCCACGCAGATCCTCTAAAGAATCCGGTTGAACCAGAGCAGCGACAGCCCCGCCGACAGCAGCGTCAGCACCGCCGCGCACATCGCGAACAGCGCCGAGATTTCGGTTTCCTTTTTCTCCACCGTGAGCTTGGAGCTCAGTGTCTCGTAGACCTTCTTCAGGTCGTTCGCGGTGCCGGCGTAGAAGTACTCGGCGTTCGTCTTGTTGGCGATGGCCTTGAGCGTGTCTTCGTCGAGCCGTACGCGCATCGACCAGCCTTCGAAGCCGATGGTTTCGCCGTCGACGGTGCCCACGCCCACCGTGTAGATGCGCACGCCGCGGTCGGCCGCGGCCTTGGCTGCGTCGAGCGGGTCGACGCCGGTGGTGCGCTGGCCGTCGGTCAGCATGATGATCGCGGCGGAGGTGAAGGAACCCGGCGCCACGGGTGTGAACTCCTTGAGCTTCTTCTCGTTCTGGTCGATCGGCATGCCGCGCTGGCGGCTCGGCGCGCTGAACTGCTCGACGTCGATGCCCGCATCGGGGAACAGCGTGGCCAGCGACACCACGATGGCATTGCCCGTGGCGGTGGCGCGCTGGAGCTGGAAGCTGTCGATGGCGGTCACCAGGTCTTCGTGGTTGGTGGTGGGCAGTTGCGCCACCTGCGCGCTGCCCGCGAAGGCGACGATGCCCACCTTCACGCTGCGCGGCAGGTCCTTGATGAAGCTCTTGGCTGCCTCCTGCGCCGCCACGAGCCGGTTGGGCTGCACGTCGGCCGCGCGCATGCTGCCCGACACGTCCATCGCCAGGATGATGGTCTGCTGGTTCGACGGCAGCACCACCACCGCCATCGGCCGCGCCGCGGCCACCAGCATCGCGGCCATGGCCAGCAGGAAAAGCATGGGCGGAATGTGCCGCCGGATGCTCTGCCCGGCGCCCATGGCTTCGCGCACGATCGACAGGCTGGCGTAGCGCACGGCCAGCTTCTTCTTGCGCCGCAGCAGCCAGAGGTAGAGCAGGATCAGCAGTGGCAGGGCAGCCAGCAGCCAGAGGAATTGAGGCCAGAGAAAAGTCATGCTGCCACCGCCTTCATGCCAGCTGGGCCTCCGATGCGCGTGCGGCGCTTGCGCATATCGGCGAAACGGACGATGGCTTCCACCAGGTCGTCCTGGGTCGAGAGCTCGAGTGCGTCGACGCCTGCCCTTGCCAGCGCCTCGCGCAGTGCGGTTTCACGTTCGGACGCCAGGCGCGCGAAGCGCTTGCGAAAACCGGCGTCATGGGTGTCGACCCACAGCTGCTCGCCGGTCTCGGCATCGCGCAGCGGCACCAGGCCGAGGTCGGGCAGTTCGAGTTCGAGCGGGTCGAACAGGCGCACGGCGACCACTTCATGGCGTTGCACCAGCTGGCCCAGCGGGCGCTCCCAGCCGGGTTCGCTCAGGAAGTCGGACACCACGAACACGGTGGAGCGGCGCGGCATCAGCGTGGCGGCCGACTTGAGCAGGCCATCCAGGCGCGTCATGCCTTTCTGCGTGGGGGCGGTCTCGGCCTTGCCGGCGCGCTTTTCCATCGCATGCAGCAGGTGCAGCACGTGGCGCCGTCCGCTGCGCGGCGGAATCACCGCTTCGAGGTCGCTGCCGTATACCAGTGCGCCGACCCGGTTGCCGTGCCGCGTGAGCAACCGCGCCAGCACGCCGACGAAGCCGGCCGAGATCTCGCGCTTGGCCTTCAGGCCCGAGCCGAAATCGACCGAGCGGCTCAGGTCGAGCACGAACCACGCGGCCATCTCGCGGTCTTCGGTGAACACGCGCACATGCGGCGTCTGCAGCCGCGCGGTGACGTTCCAGTCGATGTGGCGCACGTCGTCGTGGTGCTGGTACTCGCGCAGGTCGGCCAGGTCGAGTCCGGTGCCGCGCATCAGCGTGCGGTAGTCGCCCTGCAACAGGCCGTCGAGGCGGCGGATCACGGTCCATTCGAGCCGGCGCAGCGCGCGTTCGGCCCCGCCGGCTTCTGCGGCGAGCCGTTCGTCGTTTGCGGCCGTAGGGGCCTTACGCCACCAGCTTTTCATGCGATTTCAGGGAACACCGCGGAACCGGCTTTGCCGGGCCGCTGGTGTTGCCCCCTGCAAGGGGGTTGGCGAAGCGACACGAAGTGCGCGAAGACTGGGGGTGTGCTCATTTCAGGCCACCAGCTTTTCATGTTCGAGCGGTTTGGGTGGGGCGGGGACTGCACGCATGATCTTCTCGACCAGGCCATCGGGCGTCAGGCCTTCGGACAAGCCTTCGTAGGAAAGCGTCACGCGGTGGCGCAGCACGTCGGGCACCAGCGCCGTCATGTCTTCCGGCAGCGCATAGCTGCGGCCGCGCAAGAGCGCCAGGGCGCGTGCGCCTTCGGTCAGGCTGATGCTCGCGCGCGGGCTGGCGCCGAAGGTGATGAAGCGGCGCAGATCCTTCAGGCCGTGCTTCTCGGGCGTGCGCGTGGCCGACACCAGCTTCACGGCGTATTGAATGAGCGAAGGGTCGACGTACACGCGCCGCGCCTCGGCCTGCAGCGCCGCGAGCTGCTCGGTCGTGGCGACCGGCGTGGCGTTGACGGGCGGGCCGATCACGCGCTGGACGATGACGAACTCTTCCTCGTCGCTCGGGTAGTCGACCAGCACCTTCATCATGAAGCGGTCGACCTGCGCCTCGGGCAGCGGGTAGGTGCCCTCGGTCTCGATGGGGTTCTGCGTGGCCATCACGAGGAAGGGGCGCGGCACCTTGTGCGTTTCGCCGGCAATGGTGACCTGGCGCTCCTGCATCACTTCGAGCAGCGCGCTCTGCACCTTGGCCGGCGCGCGGTTGATTTCGTCGGCCAGCAGCAGGTTGGCGAACACCGGGCCCAGCGAGGTGCTGAACTCGCCGGTCTTCTGGTTGTAGATGCGCGTGCCCACGAGGTCGGCCGGCACCAGGTCGGGCGTGAACTGGATGCGCTTGAACTGGCCGCGCACGGTGTCGGCCAGCGTCTTGATGGTGAGCGTCTTCGCAAGGCCCGGCACGCCTTCGACCAGCAGGTGCCCGCCCGCAAGCATGCCGACCATCACGCGCTCCAGAAAGCGGTCCTGGCCCACGACCACGCGCTTCACCTCGTAGAGGATCTGTTCCATCAGTTCGGCGGTGCCGGCGGGCGTGGGGTTGACGGTCTCTGCTGTGCTCATGCGAAGGACTTTCGAAGAAGGGTCGGTCAGAACGGTGGCGAACCCGCGGCGGACGCGGCGTTCTCGATGGGCACCGCGAAGCCGATGCCGATGAAAGTGCGCTGCTGTGTCGGGTTGAGGATGGCGGTGACGATGCCGAGCACCTCGCCGTCCATATTGATCAGCGGCCCGCCCGAATTGCCGGGGTTGGCGGCGGCATCGAACTGGATCAGGTTGCCCAGCTCCTGCTTGCCTTCGGGCGAGCGGAACGAGCGCTTCAGGCCCGACACCACGCCAGCCGACACCGATGGCCCGATGCCGAACGGAAAGCCCACGGCCGCCACCTGGTCGCCGGGGCGCAGGTCGGCGGTCGAGCGCATGGTGGCGGGGATCAGGTCGTCGGGAATCTTCTGCGCCTGCAGCACCGCGAGGTCGTTCTCGGGCTGCACGCCGGTGATGGTGGCGATGGCTTCCAGCCCGTCGTAGAAGGTGACCTTGATCTTGTCGGCGCCTGCGACCACGTGCAGGTTGGTGAGGATCACGCCCTTGTCGACGATCACCACGCCCGTGCCCACGCCGCGCTCGACCTCGCCCGGGGCTTCGCCGTCGTTGGGGGCTTCGGGCGGCTTGCCCTTGGCGATGTTGCGTCCGCGCTTCTGGGTTTTGGCTTCGGGCGTGTGCTTTTCTTCGCCGTAGCTCACCACCCGCACCACCGAGGGCCGGATGATGTCGGCCGCCTTGGCCGCGGGCGAGGGCAGGGTGTTGGTCTGCAGCGTGCGCAGCACGGCCGCGTCGATGTCTTTTTGCGTGAGTGCCTTGGCACCCGGGCGCGGCATCCACAGGGCGGCGCCGGTGACCAGCGCGGCCGACAGCAGGAAGAGCAGCGCGAAGCTGCGGCGACCGGGTTGCCAGCCGGGTTTTTTCGCGGGAGCAGCCTGCAGGGACTGGCCCCCGCCGGCGTTTTCAGCCGATGCTGGCGCATCCGCCCGTTCGGCCGCCTCGTCTGCGGCCGGTGGCAGCGTGCGGGGCGAACGGCTGTAGAAAGCGGGCCTGCGCATCGGAGCACCTCCGGCTAAAAAATCGCGTGAAGGAGTTCACAGTAGCACGCTTTCCGCGCCTGCGCATCCCATCAGGCATCATCGTGCGATGGCTACCTTCGTCGATACCCACTGCCATCTGGATGCGCCCGAATTCGGTGCGGAGATGCCGGCCCTGCGCGCCCGCGCCGCCGGGCTGGGGGTGGCGATGTGCGTGATCCCGGCGGTGGCCGTCTTCAATTTCGCCGCCGTGCGCGAACTGGCCCACGCGCAGGGCGATGCCTACGCGCTGGGAATCCACCCGTTGTGCACCGGCGAGGCGAAGGACGAAGACCTTGAAACCCTCGATGCCGAACTGACCGCACGGCGCGGCGACCCGCGGCTCGTGGCGGTCGGCGAGATCGGGCTCGACTACTTCGTCGAGGGGCTCGACGGCCCGAAGCAGGAGCGCTTTTTTCACACTCAGTTGCAACTGGCACGCAAGCATGGGTTACCCGTGCTCATCCACGTGCGGCGCTCGGTCGACAAAGTGCTCAAGCATCTGCGGCAGACGGCGGGCGGCAGGCCGTGGCAGGGCATTGCCCATGCCTTCAACGGCAGCGAGCAGCAGGCCCATGCGTGCATCGATCTCGGGTTGAAGCTCGGCTTCGGCGGCGCGGTGACCTTCGAGCGGGCCCTGCAACTGCGGCGGCTGGCAACCACGCTGCCAATCGAATCGATCGTGATGGAGACCGATGCGCCCGACATCCAGCCGCACTGGCTGTACCGCACGCAGGCCCAGCGCGATGCCGGCGAACCGCAGGGCCGCAACGAGCCGGCCGAGCTGCCGCGCATCGCCGAAGTGGTGGCCGGCCTGCGGGGCATGGGCATCGACGAACTGGCCGCGGCCACCACCCGGAACGCGCTCGAAACGCTTCCGCGTCTCGAAAACCTCATGGCCATGTCGGAACGCCCGCCGCAACCCGCGTAGGCCAATGCCCCGACCTGCCCGGATGCGTGCAGATGGCGTGGATTTGCTGTCATCCTTGAACTTCACCAGTTCGTTGCTGGTTCAGTGGCAAGTCAGTCACTCAAAACTTCATCCAACAAGGAGCTTTACATGACCACGTCTTTCATTCGCACCGTGCCCGTCGTCCTCGCGCTGGCGCTCGCCTCCATCGGCGTGTCGGCCGTGGCCCAGACCACCGCGCCTGCTGCCACCGCCCCGGCCCCGGCCGAGCCCTCCACCACTGAAAAGGTGAAGGAAGCCGGCAAGGACGCTGTTGACGCCACCAAGCGCACCACCAAGAAGGCCGTCAACGCCACCGAAAAGGGCGCCAAGAAGGCCTGGAGCGCCACCAAGCGCACGACCAAGAAGGCGACCACCGCCACCAAGCATGCAGCCACCAAGACCGGCGAAGTCGTCGAGAGCGCCGGCCACAAGACGGCCGACGGCATGCGCAGCACCGGCAAGGCCATCGGCGAGAAGATCCCCGGCACGGCCGAGAACGAAGCCGCCAAGAAGTAATTTCAATTTCGGGCCTGCTTCGGCTCTCTCTCGAAAGAACCCGCTTCGGCGGGTTTTTTCATGGGCCGCGCGAGCGCGTGCGAGACGGTGGCACGATTGCCGCCCATGAATCCACCCGCCGCATCCGATGCCGCCAGTTCCATGCTCACGGGGTTGGCGCCCATCGTCTCGCCTGCAACGGCCGTGCTCATTCTCGGCAGCTTCCCCGGGGTCAAGTCGCTCGAGCGGCAGCAGTACTATGCACACCCCCAAAACCAGTTCTGGAAGATCTTGCAAGCTGTCTGGCCCGAAGTCCCTTTGCCGTCGGGCGTAGACAGCTACGCGCAGCGCTGCCGCTGGCTGCTCGACCGCGGCCTGGGCGTGTGGGACGTGTACGCGTCTTGCGAGCGCGAGGGCAGCCTCGACTCGGCCATCCGCGCGCCCGTGGCGAACGACATTGCCGGGCTGCATCTGCCGAAGCTCGCCGCCATTGCGCACAACGGCGGCGAGAGCTTCAAGCACGCGCGCCATACGCGCACCCTGGGCGTGCCGGTCTACCAGCTGCCTTCCACCAGTCCTGCCAATGCGTCGTGGAGCTTCGAGCGCAAGCTCGCGGCGTGGCGCGAGGTGCTGGCCACCCACAAACTAGTCGTCTGACGGCATCGATGGCATCGAGCAAAACTTCTATTTCTCTCCCCGAGGTCAATTTCTCCGACTGGGGCGACATCCGCTACCTGCACCTGGGCACCGAATGGGTCCAGGGTTCGATGAAGCTCGACGCGCCTTTCGAGATCGAACTCGAATATGTGCAGCGCATGATGGCCTGGCTGCTGTTTGCCGACGGCAAGACCGTGGCCATCCGCCATGCGATGCAGCTCGGCCTGGGGGCGGCCACGCTCACCAAGTTCAGCCGCAAGATCCTGCGCATGCGCACCACCGCGATCGAGCTCAATCCGCAGGTGGTGTCGGCCTGCCGCGGCTGGTTCAAGCTGCCGCCTGACGACCCGAAGCTGCGCGTGGTGATCGCCGACGCCGCAGCCGAGATCCGCAAGCCTGAATGGCACGGCACTGTCGATGCCTTGCAGGTCGACCTGTACGACCACGAGGCCGCCGCGCCTGTGCTCGACAGCGAAGACTTCTATGCCGACTGCCGCGCGCTGCTCACCGAAGACGGCTGCATGACGGTCAACCTCTTCGGCCGCTCGTCGAGCTACGAGCGCAGCCTCGAAAAGATCGCCGGTGCATTCGGCGCCGACGCCGTCTGGGCCTTCAAGCCGACGCGCGAAGGCAACACGGTGGTGCTCGCGCAGCGCACGCCGAGCCGTCCGAAGCGCGAGGCGCTTGCCGAGCGCGCCCAAACGATCCAGACTCGCTGGGGCTTGCCCGCGCCGAAATGGTTGCGAGTCTTCAAGCCCCTGAATATTTCAATCACTCGACCTGCCGGCTCATGAGCGCTGTTCCCGCTGTTTCTGCTCCCGCCCCCCTGGCCGCCCGCCACGAAGGCCCGCTCGATCTGCGGCGCCTTATTGAATGGCTCGCCGCCGATGGCGTGATTTCCCCGGTCGAAGCCAAGCGCACCATCGCGCGCTGCGCACAGGCCGAAAGCCGGCAGGCACCGCTGGTGCGGCTGGCCAACGTGGCCATGACGCGAGAGAGCGACAACAAGCCGCTGGACCTCGAAATGCTTACGCAATGGCTCGCGGGCCGCGCCGGGCTCACGTACCTGCGCATCGACCCGCTCAAGGTCGACGTGGGCAAGGTGGCCGACACCATGAGCGCCGCCTACGCGGAGCGCCACAAGGTGTTGCCGGTGCAGGTGCTGCCCAACGAGGTGGTGGTGGCCACGGCCGAGCCCTTCCTCACCGACTGGATCGCCGAGGTCGAGCGCCAGGCGCGCCGCTCGGTGCGCCGCGTGGTCGCCAACCCGGCCGACATCCAGCGCTATACGGCCGAGTTCTTCGCGCTTGCGAAGTCGGTGCGCGCCGCGCAGAAGGCCGGCGGCAACACCGGCGGCGCGAGCTTCGAGCAGCTGGTGGAGCTCGGCAAGAGCAACAAGCAACTCGACGCCAACGACCAGAGCGTGGTGCAGGTGGTCGACTGGCTGTGGCAATACGCCTTCGACCAGCGCGCGAGCGACATCCACCTGGAGCCGCGCCGCGAGCAGGGCGTGATCCGCTTTCGCATCGACGGCATCCTGCATCCGGCCTACCAGATGCCGATGGGCGTGATGAACGCGATGGTCGCGCGCATCAAGCTGCTGGGCCGCATGGACGTGGTGGAAAAGCGCCGCCCGCTCGACGGCCGCATCAAGACCCGCAACATGCGCGGGGACGAAGTCGAAATGCGCCTGTCGACCCTGCCGACCGCCTTCGGCGAGAAGATGGTGATGCGGATCTTCGACCCCGACACGGCAGTGAAAGACCTCGACGCGCTGGGCTTTGCGCAGCACGACGCGCAGCGCTGGGAACAGCTGGTCACGCGGCCCAACGGCATCATCCTGGTGACTGGGCCCACGGGTTCGGGCAAGACCACCACGCTGTATTCCACGCTCAAGCGCGTGGCGACCGAAGAGGTCAACGTGAGCACGGTGGAAGACCCGATCGAAATGATCGAGCCCTCGTTCAACCAGACGCAGGTGCAGCCGCAGCTGGACTTCGGGTTTACCGAAGGCCTTCGCGCGCTGATGCGGCAGGACCCGGACATCATCATGGTCGGCGAAATCCGCGACCTCGCCACCGCCGAGATGGCGGTGCAGGCCGCGCTCACCGGCCACCTGGTGTTCAGCACGCTGCACACCAACGACGCGCCGAGCGCCATCACGCGGATGATGGAACTGGGCGTGCCTTCGTACCTCATCAACGCGGTGATGCTGGGCGTGCTCGCGCAGCGGCTGGTGCGCACGCTGTGCCCCAACTGCAAGCAGCCCGACGACACCGTCACCCGCGAGAAGCTGGAGACCATCGTCAAGCCGTGGCAGATCACGGGCTCGGTGCGCGCGTACAAGCCGGTGGGTTGTGTCGATTGCCGCATGACCGGGTACATGGGCCGCATGGGGCTGTACGAACTGCTGAGCATCAGCGAGGCGTTCAAGGCGCAGGTCACGAAGGAGCCCAACCTGGGCGGGCTGCGCAGGCAGGCCGTGATCGACGGCATGCGGCCGCTGCGGCTGGCCGGCGCGCTGCGCGTGGCCGAAGGCGTGACGACCATCGAAGAGGTGCTGAGCGCCACGCCGCCGCTGGAATAATCCGGCAGTTCGACATCCGGAAGGCCGCTGAGACCTTTCGGGTTATCCCTAGGGCTTTGGTTAGTGGAATCCACATCAGTCTGACCGGAAGCTGACTCGACAATCCCGCATCGAAATTTGTTCGAGGAGACTGTTCGTGAAGATCAAGAGTCAGAAAGACTTTTTCTCGGGTCTGATGTTCACGGTGGTGGGTGTGGCGTTCGCATGGGGCGCCACCACCTACACCGTGGGCACCGGGGCCCGCATGGGTCCGGGTTATTTCCCGTTGATGCTCGGTATCCTGATGGCCCTCATCGGCCTCGGGATCATGTTCAGCGGGCTCACCGTTGAAACCACCGACGGCGAAAAGATCGGCAAGTGGGCCTGGAAGCAGGTGGTGTTCATCCTGGGCGCCAACCTCGCATTCGGCATCCTGCTCGGCGGCCTGCCGAGCATCGGCGTGCCGGCCATGGGCATGATCATCGCCATCTACGCGCTGGTGATCATCTCCAGCCTCGCGGGCCATGAGTTCAAGCTGCCCAGCGTGCTCGTCCTGGCCACTGTGCTGGCCGTCGGCAGCTATGTCGCGTTCATCTGGGCGCTGAAGCTCCAGATCCAGGTCTGGCCGACCTTCATCACCGGCTGAGAAGAAAGCTGCTCACATCATGGAATTGGTTGAACACCTCTCGATGGGTTTTGGCGTTGCCTTTACCTTCACCAACCTGCTGTACTGCCTCGTCGGCTGCATTCTGGGCACGCTGATCGGCGTGCTCCCGGGCATCGGCCCGGTCGCGACCATCGCGATGCTGCTGCCCGCCACTTACGCGCTGCCGCCCGTGTCGGCGCTGATCATGCTGGCCGGCATCTACTACGGCGCGCAGTACGGCGGCTCCACCACCGCGATTCTGGTCAACCTGCCGGGCGAATCATCGTCGGTGGTGACCGTGATCGACGGCTACCAGATGGCGCGCAAGGGCCGTGCGGGCCCGGCACTCGCTGCCGCCGGCCTGGGTTCGTTCTTCGCTGGTTGCGTGGGCACGCTGATCCTGGCCGCCTTCGCACCGCCGCTGACCGAGCTGGCCTTCAAGTTCGGCCCGGCCGAATACTTCTCGCTGATGATCCTGGGCCTGATCGGCGCCGTGGTGCTGGCCTCGGGCTCGCTGCTCAAGGCCATCGCGATGATCGTGCTGGGCCTGCTGATGGGTCTGGTCGGCACCGACGTGAACTCGGGTGTCGCTCGCTACAGCTTCGACATTCCGGAGCTCACCGACGGCATCGGCTTCGTGGCCATCGCCATGGGCGTGTTCGGTTACGGCGAAATCATTGCCAACCTCTCGCGCCCCGATGACGAGCGTGAAGTGTTCACTGCCAAGGTCTCGGGCCTGTTCCCGACCAAGGAAGACTTCAAGCGCATGGTTCCCGCGGTGCTTCGCGGCACGGCACTGGGCGCGGCTCTTGGCATCCTGCCTGGCGGCGGTGCGCTGCTGGCGGCTTTCGCGGCCTACACGATCGAGAAGAAGACCAAGCTGAAGCCGGGCGAAGTGCCCTTCGGCAAGGGCAACATCCGCGGCGTGGCGGCTCCCGAGTCGGCCAACAATGCCGGTGCGCAAACTTCCTTCATCCCGCTGCTGACGCTGGGCATTCCGCCCAACGCGGTGATGGCGCTGATGGTGGGCGCGATGACGATCCACAACATCCAGCCCGGCCCGCAGGTCATGACCAGCAACCCCGAGCTGTTCTGGGGCCTGATCGCCTCGATGTGGATCGGCAACGCAATGCTGATCATCCTGAACCTGCCGCTGATCGGCATGTGGATCAAGCTGCTGTCGGTGCCGTACAAGTACCTGTTCCCGGCGATCGTGCTGTTCTGCGCGATCGGCGTGTACTCGACCAACAACAACACCTTCGACATCTGGATGGTGGGCATCTTCGGTCTGGTGGGCTACACCTTCTTCAAGCTGGGTTGCGAGCCTGCGCCGTTGCTGCTGGGCTTCATTCTCGGGCCGATGATGGAAGAGAACCTGCGCCGCTCGCTGCTGCTGTCGCGTGGCGACTGGAGCGTGTTCGTGACGCGTCCGATCTCGGCGAGCCTGCTGGCTGCGGCTGCATTGCTGCTGATCATCGTGCTGCTGCCGGCTGTGAAGTCGAAGCGCGAAGAGGCCTTCGTCGAAGACTGACGGCGTTCTGCTCCCTTCAAGACGGCGCCTTCGGGCGCCGTTTTCCATTTGTGCTGAGTGTTCGGGGTGCGTGCGAATGACACCGGGTACTCCCCTCCGCGAATGTCCCCCGCCTTCGGCTCCTCCTTTATTTCGCTGCGGGAAGCACCCGATGCCATTCGCACATGGACGCGGCTGTTGTGCCGGCCGATCAACCAGTGCTCTGAACGATCACGTCGATGGGGTGCCTTGCGCAGCGAAATAAAGGAGGAGGCCGCAGGCCGGGGGACATTCGCGGAGCAAGGTACCCCGTCGGCGTGATCGCGCCCCTGAGCCAAAAAAACTAGGACTTGCCGGCCCGCGGCGGCTTCATATGCTGCCGAGCCATCGCCAGAAAAGCCATGGCAGCCGGGTTGAGCGGGTGCTTGGCCAGCCGGATGGCGACCACCGGGTACTCCAGCGTGGGCCGCACCACGCCCAACGCCCGCAGGTTGGCCGGCATCAGCACTTCCACATAGCGCGGCAGCAGCGCTACCCCTGCACCCGCCTGGATGAGGCCGAAGGCTGTCGACAGCATCGACACGTGATGCACCACGCGCGGGTACACGTTGGCCATGCTCGACAGTTGGCGGCTCACCGCACGCCACACATTGGCGTCGGGGTTGACGTGGATGAAGGGCAGCGCCTCCAGGTGCCGGGCCTCGACCACGGCGTGCTGCGCCAGCGCATGGTCGTCCCGCACGAAGAGGGCCATGCGGTCGGAGAACAGCGGCTCCGTCGCCAGCTCCGAGTGCTTCTGGCCGATGTCGGAGCCGAAGCCCAGGTCGGCCTCCTGCGAGAGGATGCGCGAGATCATCTGATCCGCGGTGCTGTCGAGCAGCGTGGTCGCAAGCGTCGGGTGCTTCTGCGAAAAACGGCCGAGCAACGGCGGCAACAGGGCGCCTGCAGTCAGATGGCCCACCGCCAGCACGATGCGGCCTTCGCGCAGCTGCGACTGCGAGCGGCAGGCATCGACGGATTCATCGATCAGCCGCAGCGCACGCACGGCCGTGTCGACCATCATCTGGCCCGCATTGGTCATGCGGATGCGGCGGCCGCGCACCACCAGCGGCTGCGCCAGCTCTTCTTCCAGGCGCTTGACCAGATGGCTGATGGCCGGCTGCGTGAGCTGCAATGCCTCGGCCGCCAGTGTGAAGCTGCCCGTTTCGGCCACCGCCGTCAGCGCCCGCAACTGCTGCAGCGAGATCTCTTCAGCGGTGTTCCTTGCCATAAACAGCTTTGATAGTTGAATAAGCAGAATTATCTGGCTTGATGCGCTGCCGCTGCATAGCATCCTTTTTTCGTTCACAGGCAAGAATTCCGTACATGAAACGCCTCCAGTTCCTCCAGGTGCTCGCCGTTGCGCTCGGCATGGCCGCCTCGTCCGCCAGCCTGGCCCAGGGCTACCCGAACAAGCCGATCCGCCTGATCGTGCCGTTCCCGGCGGCCGGCGCCACCGATCTCTTCGCCCGCACGCTGGGGCAGAAGATGGGCGAGAAGCTCGGCACCACGCTGGTGGTCGACAACAAGCCCGGCGCCGGCGGCGCCATCGGCTCCGACCAGGCTGCCAAGGCCCCGGCCGATGGCTACACGATCCTGCTGGCCACCACCAGCACGCATTCGATCGGCCCGGCCGTCAGCAAGCTGCCCTACGACACGGTGCGCGACTTCACGCCCATCGCGCATGTAGGCGACGCGGCCAGCATCATGCTGGTGCCGGTCAATTCGCCCGCCAAGACGGTGCGCGAGTGGATCGACTACGCGAAGAAGAACCCCGGCAAGCTCAACTACGCATCGAGCGGCAACGGCACTATCGTGCAGCTCACGGCCGAGCTGTTCAAGGCGCAGGCCGGCGTGTTCGTCACGCACATTCCCTACAAGGGCACGGCGCTGGCCATTCCCGACCTGATCAGCGGCAAGATCGACGTGCTGTTCGACTCGCTGCCCACCGGCATGCCGCACGTGCGTGACGGCCGCCTGCGCGCACTGGGTGTTACCTCGCTCAAGCGCAGCCCGCTGGCGCCCGAACTGCCGCCCATTGCCGAGACGCTCCCGGGTTACGAATCGAACACGTGGTTCGGCTTCTACGGCCCGAAGGGCCTGCCGGCCGACATCGTCGCGAAGATCAACAAGGCGGCCAACGAGGCACTGGCAGACCCCGAGGTGAAGGAAAAGCTCGCCCGCCTGGGCATCGAGACCGCGACTCCGGGCACGCCCGACCAGTTCGCGAAGATGGTCGCCACTGACGCCGCCAAGTGGAAAAAGATCGTCGTCGACCGCAAGATCACCAACGAATGAAGCAGAGAAAGAAGAGCACGCCTAAATGAACTTCGATTTCAACAACCCCTACCTCTCGACCCGCATCCCGATCTTCGCGCGCAACGTGGTGTCGACCTCGCACCCGCTGGCCTCGCAGGCCGGCCTGCGCATCCTGCAGCAGGGCGGCAACGCGGTCGATGCGGCCATTGCCACTGCCGCCGTGATGACGCTGGTCGAGCCGGTGAGCAACGGCCTGGGCAGCGATGCCTTCTGCATCCTGTGGGACGGCAAGGAACTGCACGGCCTCAATGCCTCGGGCCCGGCGCCCAAGGCCTGGACGCCCGAGTATTTCAAGGCCAAGTACGGTGCCGACGCGGCCAATCCGCCCATGCGCGGCATCGACTCGGTCACGGTGCCAGGCGCGGTGCGCGGATGGGTCGCCATGAGCGAGCGCTTCGGCAAGCTGCCGTTCGCCGACCTGCTGGTGCCGGCCATCGACATCGCCGAGCGCGGGTATCTTGTGCCGCCGGTGGTGCAGGGCAAGTGGGCTGCGGCCACGCCGTTGCTGGGCTCGCAACCGGGCTTTGCGCAGACCTTCCTGCCGTGGGGCCGTGCGCCCGAGGTGGGCGAGTTGTTCCGCTTCACGGCCGCCGCGCGTGCGCTCAAGGCCATTGCACGCACCAAGGGCGAGGCCTACTACAACGGCGAGATCGCCGAGGCGCTGGCGAAGTTCTCGGCCGAGCAGGGCGGTGCGCTCACGGTGGCCGACCTCGCGGCCTACCAGCCCGAGTGGGTCAAGCCGATCTCGCGCGACTACCGCGGCCACACGCTGCACGAGATTCCGCCTAACGGCCAGGGCATTGCCGCGCTGATCGCGCTCGGCATTCTCGAAAAGTTCGACATCGCCTCGCTGCCGGTCGACTCGGTGCAATCGCAGCATCTGCAGATCGAAGCGATGAAGCTGGCCTTTGCCGACGTGTACCGCTACGTGTCGGAGCGCAAGACGATGGAAGTCACGACCGAGCAGATGCTCGACGATGCGTACCTCGCCTCGCGCGCCCGCCTCATCGATGTGAAGAAGGCGCAAGACTTCAAGGCCGGCAACCCCGTGAAGGGCGGCACCATCTACCTCACGGCTGCCGACGAGAGCGGCATGATGGTGAGCTTCATCCAGAGCAACTACATGGGCTTCGGCTCGGGCTGCGTGGAGCCCGAATTCGGCATCAGCCTGCAGAACCGCGGCCACGGCTTCAGCCTGAAGGCCGAGAGCCCGAACGTGGTGGCGCCGGGCAAGCGCCCGTTCCACACCATCATTCCGGCCTTCCTCACCAAGGACGGCCAGCCGGTGATGAGCTTCGGCGTGATGGGCGGCAACATGCAGCCGCAGGGCCACATGCAGACGCTGGTGCGCATGCTCGACTACAAGCAGAACCCGCAGGCCGCCTGCGACGCGCCGCGCTGGCGCTTCAACGCGGGGCTCGAGATCAACGTCGAGGCCGCGATGAACCCGGCCACGGTGCAGGGCCTGCGCGACCTGGGCCACCACCTGGAAGTGATCAACGACTCGTACCAGGACTTCGGCGCCGGCCAGTTCATCTGGCGCGCGGGCGAGCCTTCGGTCGAAGGCTACGTGGCTGCCAGCGACCCGCGCCGCGACGGCTTGGCTGCAGGGTATTGAGCAAGGTCTCGAGGTTCCCGCGATGATCGGGGGATGAACAAGACAGCCGCATCGCTCGGCATCCCAACTCACGACGGCGCAAGAAAAGGCTATGCGTCCGGTCTGATACTCGCCACGCTGGGCGCCATCGCGTTCAGCGGCAAGGCCATCATCGTCAAGCTGGCGTACCGCTACGGCGTGGACGCCATCACGCTCATCATGCTGCGCATGCTGTTCGCGCTGCCGCTCTTTGCCTTGATGGCATGGTGGGCGGGGCGCGGCAAGCCTGCGCTGACGGGCCGCGACTGGATCGGCGTGATCGGGCTCGGCTTCTCGGGCTACTACCTCGCGAGCTTTCTCGACTTTGCGGGGCTCGCGTACATCTCGGCCAGCTTCGAGCGGCTGATCCTGTATCTCAACCCCACGCTGGTGCTGCTGTTCGGCTGGCTGATGTACCGGCGGCGCGCCACGCGCCAGCAGGTGCTGGGCATGGTCGTGAGCTATGCCGGCGTGCTGCTGGTGTTCGGCCACGAACTGTGGACCGGGGGCGGCGGCAAGGGCGGCGGGGCGGCGGCGTGGGGCGCGTTCCTGGTGTTCCTGAGCGCGGTGAGCTATGCGGGCTACCTTGTCTACAGCGGCGAGTTCGTCAAGCGCTTGGGGTCGCTGCGGCTCGTGGGACTGGCCACCACCGTGGCCTGCGTGCTGTGCATCCTGCAGTTCGTGCTGACGCGGCCGATGAGCGTGGCGATGCAGGTGGCGCCCGAGGTGATCTGGCTGTCAGTGCTCAACGCCACGCTTTGCACGGCAGTGCCCGTGCTGATGGTGATGATGGCCATCGAACGCATCGGCCCGGCCGTGGCCGCGCAAACCGGCATGATCGGGCCGCTGTCGACCATCCTCATGGGGGTGGTCATACTGGGCGAGCCGTTCACGCCGTGGATCGCGGCCGGCACCGTGCTCGTCATCGCGGGCATTTTCGTTTTCACACGCAAGGGGCGCTGAAGCCCGTTGCCGTACTGACTGACTCACAGGAGCAACAACATGGATCTGGGTATTGCAGGCAAGACCGCGCTGGTGTGCGGCGCGAGCAAGGGGCTGGGCTACGGCTGCGCCGAGGCGCTGGTGCGCGAAGGCGTGAACGTGGTGATCGTGGCGCGCGGCGCCGAGGCACTGGAAGCGGCTGCGAAGAAGCTGACGGAGGCCGCGGGCGCATCGGGCCCGTTCGTCAAGCACGTGGCCGCCGACATCACTACCGAGGCCGGCCGTGCCGCCGTGTTCGCGCTGGGCCATGACTTCGACATCGTCGTCACCAACGCGGGCGGCCCGCCGCCCGGCGACTTCCGCAACTGGGACCGCGAGGCGTGGATCAAGGCGGTCGACGCCAACATGCTCACGCCCATCGAGCTGATCAAGGCCACGGTCGACGGCATGGCCAAGCGCGGCTTCGGCCGCATCGTGAACATCACGTCGAGCTCGGTGAAGTCGCCCATCGACATCCTGGGCCTGTCGAACGGTGCGCGAAGCGGCCTGACGGGCTTCGTGGCCGGCGTGGCGCGCACGCCCATCGCGGCGCAGGGCGTGACCATCAACAACCTGCTGCCGGGTTCCTTCGACACCGACCGCCTCAAGGGCACGATGGCCGGCGCGGCGCAGAAGTCAGGCCAGGACTTCGATACCGTGTGGGAAGCCCGCAAGAAGAACATTCCCGCGAAGCGCTTCGGCACGCCGGCCGAGTTCGGCGCCATCTGCGCGTTTCTCTGCAGCATGCAGGCCGGCTACATGACCGGCCAGAACGTGCTCGCCGACGGCGGGGCCTACCCGGGCACGTACTGAGCTCGCCCCCAGGCTGCGCGAGGCCCGGTGTTTTCAGCGCCGGGACGCCACCACGATCCCGCCCACGATAAGCAGAAACGCCGCGCCGTGGTACCAATGCGGCGGCTCCCGCAAAAAGGCCGCCGACAGCACCGCCGCGAACAGCGGCGTGAGGTTCATGAAGATGCTTGCCGCCTGCGGGCCCGCGCGTTGCACGCCGGTGCCCCAGCAGCGATACGCCACCACCGCGGGCCCGATGCCGATGAACAGCATCGCGGCGATGAGCGGCCAGCCCAGGTCGATGTGGGCGGGTGTCAGCGTCCATTCACCGGCGGCCAGCGCGCCCGACCATGCGACACCGAACACCAATTGCGACATCAGGAACGCGGCCCAGTCCTGCCGCACGGCCTTGGGTTCGTGCGTGCGCGCCAGCAGCCAGCTGTAGAAGGCCCAGGCGATGGTGCCCAAAATCATGTAAAGGTCGCCCGGCACCAGCCGCAGCCCAAGCAGTTGCTGCCATTCGCCGCGGCTGAGCACCAGCAGCACGCCCACCATCGACAGCAGCGCGCCACCGATTTCGCGGGCACTGATGCGTGCGCCGAAGAACAGCGCCCCGGTCGCGAGCATCCACAGCGGGAGGCTGGAGCCGACCAGCGTCACGTTGATGGGCGTGGAGGTCTGCAGCGCCAGGTACTGGAACGCGTTGTACAGGCCGATGCCCAGCAGCCCGAGCACCGCGTAGCGTTTCCAGTGCTCCCACAGCGGGCTGTTGCGGCGCAGCACCGGCGCGGCCAGCGGCAGCAGGAGCACGAACGCGATGACCCAGCGCACGAAGTTCAGCGTGAGCGGCGACACCATGTCGCGCACCAGCCGGCCGACCACGGCATTGCTGGCCCAGAGCAGCGGCGGAACGACGAGCAGGAGAACGGTGAGGGGAGCGAGGCGCTGCGGCTGTGTCTGCATGGCCGCCGACTCTACCGGGCAATGATGCCCCGCGCCGCCACGGGAAACCCAGACGTGGCAGGATGCCCATCCCTCTTCTTTTCCTGTGTGTGGAGACTGCAACGATGATGAGCAAAGCCGTCCGTATCGACCGCCATGGCGGTCCCGAAGAACTGAAGATCGTCGACGTGGAAGTCGGCGAGCCCGGCCCCGGCGAGATCCGCATCCGCCACAAGGCCGTGGGCCTGAATTTCATCGACACCTATCAGCGCAGCGGGCTCTACCCGTTCGCGATGCCGCTGCAGTTGGGCATGGAGGCCTCGGGCATCGTCGAGGCGGTGGGCGAGGGCGTGACGCACCTGAAGCCCGGCGACCGCGCCGCCTATGCCAGCCCGCCGCCGGGCGCCTACTGCGAACTGCGCGTGATGCCGGCCAAGTGCGTGTGCAAGCTGCCCGACGACATCTCTTTCGAGACCGGCGCGGCCATGATGCTCAAGGGCCTGACCACCCAGTACCTGCTGAAGAAGACGCTGCCGGCCGAAGGCCTGCAGGCCGGCGACTTCATCCTGTTCCACGCTGCGGCCGGCGGTGTTGGCCTGATCGCCTGCCAGTGGGCCAAGGCGCTGGGCCTGCAGCTGATCGGCACGGCCGGCAGCGATGCCAAGTGCAAGCTCGCGCTGGCGCACGGCGCGGCGCACGCCATCAACTACAGCACCGAGAACTTCGCGGCCCGCGTGAAAGAGATCACCGGCGGCAAGGGCGTGAAGGTGGTGTACGACTCGGTGGGCAAGGACACTTTCGAAGGCTCGATCGACTGCCTGCGCCCGTTCGGCCTGCTGGCCATCTTCGGCAACGGCTCGGGCCCGGTGCCGCCGGTCAACCTCGGCTTGCTGGCGTCCAAGGGCTCGCTCTATGTGACGCGGCCGACGTTGTTCACGCACATGGCCACGCGCGAAACCACGCAGGCGATGGCCGACGACCTGTTCGCGGTGGTGCAAAGCGGCGCGGTGAAGATCCCGATCGACCAGCGCTATGCACTGGCCGACGTGCAGCAGGCGCACCGCGACCTGGAGGCGCGCAAGACCACGGGCTGCACGATCCTGACGCTCTGAATGGCTCCGGTGGGGCAGGGCGCCAGTCTTGTCCTACCGGCGGTGGGGTGTCATGCCTTCGACTTGTGCCGGGTGCACTTTGTAGCCTGTGAACACAGCGTAGAGACGAGCCAGCCCATGACCACAGTTCGCACTTTCATCGTCGAAGACAACCCGACCATCCGCAAGAGCCTTGTGGGTACGCTGCGCGAGGTGGCACGGGTCGATCCGGTCGGCGAGGCCGAGTCAGAGGAGGAGGGCTCGCGCTGGCTGTCGGACAACCTGTCGCAATGGGACCTGGCCATCGTCGACCTGTTCCTGAAGGACGGCACCGGTTTTCGCGTGCTCGAAGCCTGTCGCCACCGCGGGCCGTCGCAGAAGATGGTGGTGCTCAGCAACTATGCCACGCCCGACATGCGGCGCAAATGCGTGCACCTCGGTGCCGATGCCGTGTTCGACAAGGCTACCGAAATCGACGACCTGATCGACTACTGCCTGCGCCACCGTCAGGCGCAGTTCAGTTCGCCCGCCGCACACTGAGGCAGGGGCATTTTTCGCCGACCGGCAACCGAGCCGGACTTCGCCGAAAATGCACCCTCAAAGGCGCGAGGAGCACGCGCCGGGCTCCGCAAATTGGCGACGAGATTCATGCGCGGAAATCACACATTCCCCTGCTGAGTCGGCTTGCGCGCCTGCAACGCGCGCAGCGCCCCAAGTTGCAACATGTCCCGCCCCCGCTTTCTTCCCGACAACTTCACCTTCGCGCTTCTCTCGGTCGTGACCTTTGCCAGCCTGCTGCCTGCAAGCGGCAAGGTGGCGCATTTCTTCGAGCTGCTCACGACCGCCGCCATCGGGCTGCTGTTCTTCCTGCATGGCGCCAAGCTGTCGCGCGAGGCGATCTTGAACGGGCTTACGCACTGGCGGCTGCACCTGCTGGTGTTCGGCAGCACCTTCGTGCTGTTTCCCATGCTCGGGCTGATGCTCAAGCCACTGCTCCTGCCGCTGGTGACACCAGAGCTCTACACCGGCGTGCTCTATCTGTGCGTGCTGCCTGCCACGGTGCAGTCGGCTATCGCCTTCACGGCGATGGCTCGGGGCAACATGCCTGCCGCGATCTGCAGTGCATCGGCCTCCACGCTGCTGGGCGTGTTCATCACGCCGGTGCTGGTCAATCTGGTGGTGCTGCCGAACGGCGGCCATGCGAGCTCGTCGCTGGACTCGATCGGACGCATCCTGCTGCAGTTGATGGTGCCGTTCGTGGCGGGGCATCTGCTGCGGCCGTTGATCGGCAAGTGGATACAGCGCCGCGCCGCGGTGCTGAAGTTCGTCGACCAGGGCTCGATCCTGCTGGTCGTCTACACGGCATTCAGCGCGGCCGTGATCGAGGGGTTGTGGAAGCAGGTGCCCGCGCATGCGCTGGTCGGGCTGCTGGTGGTGTGCGCGGTGGTGCTGGGGCTGGCGCTGAGCCTCACGACCCTGCTGGCGCGCAAGCTGGGCTTCGATACCGAGGACGAGATCACGATCGTGTTCTGTGGCTCCAAGAAGAGCCTGGCCAGCGGCATACCGATGGCGAAGGTGCTGTTCGCTTCGCACGCGGTGGGCGCGATCGTGCTGCCGCTGATGCTGTTCCATCAGATGCAGCTGATGGTGTGCGCCGTGCTGGCGCAACGCTATGCGCGGCGGGGGCGCGAGGCTTCCGTGCTGAAGACGGCCGGGCAGGCCGACTAGTCGGTCAGCCCTCGATCTTTCCCAGTCGGGACTCTCTCAGCCGGCTGGGCGCTAGCGCTCCGGCCGACTCCAGGATCGGATACGCAATCGAGCAGATGTGCGAGTTGATCCGCTTCAGGTCGCTGATCAGGTCGATGTGCAGCGAGCTGGTCTCGATGCTCAGCGTGGTGCGGTCCGACAGCCGGTCCAGGTGGGTCGTGGCGTAGGCCCGCTCCAGGTTCCGGAAGCGCACCTTCTCTTCGAGCAGCTTCTGCGCATCGCGCACGTTGCCGTTCAGGAATACGCTCATGCTCAGCCGCAGGTTGGCCACCAGCCGCCCATGCAGCTCGACGATTTCCGCCATGCCCGCTTCAGAGAAGTTGCGCTGCGGTTTGATCTTCTTGTCTTCCACGTCGATGATCACGCGCTCGATGATGTCGCCGATCTGCTCCATGTTGATCGTGAAGCTGATGATGTCGGTCCAGCGCCGGCTTTCCTCTTCGCCCAGCGCCTCGCGCGAGATGCGGGTCATGTAGTACTTGATGGCCGAGTACAGCTCGTCCACCGTGTCGTCGAGCTGCCTCAGTTCCTGCGCGAGCCGCAGGTCGTTGTGGCGTATCACGTCGAGTGTGCCGATCAGCATGGTCTCCACGATGTCGGCCTGGTGCAGCGCCTCGCGCGCGGCATTCGAAATGGCGAGCGAGGGCGTCGACAGCGCCGATGGATCGAGGTGATGCGGCCGTGATGTGCCGGCCGGCTGCTGCGGCACCGGCAGCATGCGCGTTACCAGCTTGGCGACCCACTGCGTGAGGCCGATGAACCCCACGCTGATCACGATGTTGAACGCCAGGTGGAACAGCACGACCCCGTGCGTCTGGTTGGGCAGCTGCGGCTGCACATAACGGATCCACAGCCCGATGAAGGGGGCGACGACGGCCACGCCCAGTGCCTTGAAGAGCAGGTTGCCCACAGTCACCTGCCGCACGGCCACCGCCGACTTGGCCGTGGTCAGCACTGCGAGCAGGCCGCTGCCCAGGTTGGCGCCGAGCACCAGGCCGAGCGCCACGTCCAGCGGCACCACGTTCGACGTGGCCATGGCCGCGACCAGCAGCACCACCGCGAGGCTCGAATAGGCCACGATGGCCAGCACCGAGCCGATGGTGATTTCAAGCAGCACGTCGCTGCTGATCGATGCGAGCAGCGCGCGCACGGCCGGCGAGGAGAACAGCGGCTCGGTCGCCTCCACCACCAACTGCAGCGCCAGCAGCATCAGCCCGAGCCCGATCAGCACCCGGCCGACGCGCCCCGCCACGGTGGCCGAGCGCGTGATGAACAGCACCACGCCCACGAAGATGAACATTGGCGAAAGCCATGACAGGTCTGCCGAGAACAGCACCGAGATCAGCGCAGTGCCCACGTCGGCGCCCCGCATCACCGCCAGCGCCGCCGGCAGCGTAACCAGGCCCTGCCCGACGAAGGACGAGGTCATGAGCGAGGTGGCGGTGCTCGACTGCACCAGGGCCGTCACGCCGATGCCCGAGAGGGCGGCCGTGAAGCGGTTGCGCATGCTCTGCACGAGGATCTTGCGCAGGTTGGCGCCGAACACACGCAGCACGCCGGTGCGGACCAGGTGCGTGCCCCATACCAGCAGGGCAACGGCTGCCAGCAGATTCAGGAGATGCTTCATGGGGGTCGGGTTCTATCCTTTTCGTTCTGGTTCGTTTCGACCCCATTTTCCACAAGTGAGCGCTTCAGTCGATCAGTGCTCCGTTGTCGTGGAAAGGATAGGGGCCTTCGAAGCTGCCTGATGCCGCGAGGTGGGTGACGAGCCGGCGTCCTTGCGCTGACCACGCGTGCACCCGGAATGAAGGCGGCTCCAGTGTCCAGGCCGAGTCCGCGTCCGGGGCCAGATCCAGGCAGACCTGATGGGCCTGCGCCGGCGAGGTCGAGGCGATGGTGCCGCCGAAACGCACGTCGATGGCACGGTGCAGGTGGCCGCAGATGACACGCTCGACGTTGCTGTAGCGTGAGAGCAGGGCTTCCAGCGCATCGGCGCCTTGCAGCAGGCCGATCTCGTCCATGTGGCCGATCAGCGTTTCGAAGGGCGGGTGATGCATGGCGACGACGACGGGCTCGTCGCGGCAGGCGTCGAGCTGTGCCTTGAGCCAAGCCAGCCGCTTCTCGCACAGCGAGCCGTGGCTGGCACCGGGCACGCAGGTGTCGAGCGTGAGCAGGCGCAGGTCGCCGACGCGCACCGAGTACTGGATGAAGCCGTCTGTATCGGCGCCCGTGCCCATGTAGGCATGGCCGGGGAAGCTGCGGCGCAGCTGGTCGCGGTCGTCGTGGTTGCCGGGCATCAGGTAGACCGGCATGGTCAGCGGAGCCAGCAGGCGGGCGAGGTGCTCGTACTCGGCGGCGCGGCCGAAATCGGTCAGGTCGCCGGTGACGACCACCGCGTCGGGCTGCTGGCGCAGGGCCAGCACCGACTGCACGGCGCGCTCGAGGTAGGGCGCGGTATCGATGCGGCCATAGGCCAGCCGGCCCGGCTCGCGGATATGCAGGTCGGTCAGCTGGACCAGGAAGGTGTTCTTGCTCTGAGTTGTCGTCATGCGCTTGTTTCCTGCGACGTCATCAGCCGGTCGGGGTGGATGCGAAGACCCACTGCGTCGCCCGGCCCGAAGGGATTGTCGCGCCCCACGTCGGCCACCAGCACGGGCTGGTCTCGCAGTCGCAGGTGCAACTGCACGCGGTCGCCGAGGAAGGTGCGGCGCTCGACGGTGGCGGCGCCCCAGTCGGGCTGCGGCGCGCCGACCTCGATGTCTTCAGGCCGCACGAGCAGCATCGCATGGCTTTGCCACGCGCCCGGGCAGGGCACGGTTGATCCACCGAGTCGGACAACACCTTGCGCGATGGCATCGGCTTCGCGCTCGAGGCGGTTGACCCGGCCCAGGAACTCGGCCACGAAAGGATGCGTGGGCGTGCGGTACAGGTCTTCGCCACGGCCCACCTGCACGATGCGGCCGGCGCGCATTACCGCGAGCCGGTCTGCGATGGCGAGCGCCTCCTGCTGGTCGTGCGTGACGTGGATGGCCGTGATGTGCAGGCGGCGCAGCAGCTCGGCCAGCTCGTCGCGCAGCGATTCCTTGAGCTTGGCGTCTAGTGCGGCCAGCGGCTCGTCGAGCAGCAGCACGCGCGGGCGCACGGCCACGGCGCGCGCCAGGGCCACGCGCTGGCGCTGGCCGCCGGAGAGTTCGGCGGGGCGCTTGTTTTCCAGGCCGCCCAGGCGCACTAGGTCGACCAGCTCGCCGACGCTGCGCTTTTCCTCATCGGGCGAGACGCCGCGAATGCGCAGGCCGTAGCCGATGTTGGCCGCCACCGTCATCTGCGGAAAGAGCGCGTAGCTCTGGAACACCATGCCCACGCCGCGGTGCTCGACCGGGCGCTGCGTGACGTCTTGGCCGCCGAACACGATGCGGCTGCCCGCGTCGGGCGCTTCCAGCCCCGCGATCAGCCGCAGCAGCGTGGTCTTGCCGCAGCCCGAAGGGCCCAGCAGCGCGAGCACCTCGCCAGCCTCGACCTTCAGGTCGGTGGGCTGCAGGCCGCGCGTGCCGTCTGCGTAGGTCTTTGCGCAGTTCGCAATGTCGACGGGGATGCGTTCAAGTTCCATGGCGTTTCTGCATCAGGTTGGCAAGGTACTGCAGGCCCCACAGCACCGGAAGAATGACGGCGAAGAAGACCAGCGTGTAGGCCGATCCGATCTCGATGCGCATCGAGGCATAGCTGTCGGCCAGGCCCACGGGCAGCGTGCGGGTGAGCGGCGTGTGCAGCATCCACGTGAGGTTGAATTCGCCCACCGACAGCGTGAACACCATCAGGCTGCCGGCCACGATGGCCGGGAACACGGCCGGCACGAGGATGCCCATGAAGCGCTGGCGGAAGTTGGCGCCCAGCGAGCGTGCGGCCTCTTCGAGCGCGAGCAGGTCATCGCGCTGGAAGGCAGAGCTCACGGTGCGCACCATGAAGGGCAGCGTGAAGATCATGTGGCCGACGAGGATGAAGGCGAAGCTCTGGCGGAAGGCGGTGAGCTGGCCGTAGGCGAGGATCAAAGCCAGCGCCGTCGCAAGGCCCGGCACCGCGACCGGCAGTGTCAGCAGCTCTTCGAAGATGCGCGCGGCGCGCGAGCGGCTGCGCGCCAGCGCATAGGCACAGGGCACGCCCAGCAGCACGGTGCCGACGACGCAGGCCACGGCCAGCGCGAGCGACCAGCCGACGGTGCCGCCGTAGTTCTCCCACACCTCGCCGAGCCAGCGCAGCGTAAGGCCGCTCTTGAGCCCGGCGCTGTAGTTGTTGACGAGCCCCGCCATCACCGACAGCAACATCGGCGCGATCATGAAGAGGCTCACGATCACCGTGACGGCGAGCAGGAAGGGAGCCTTCGGTTGTGTGTTCTTGTGCATGTGCGCGGGCCTCAGCGTGCCACGGGGTTCGCGCCGAAGCGGCGCGCCACGAACAGCACCAGCCAGGTCACGATGCCCAGCGAGATCGACAGCGACGCGGCGAGCGCGAAGTTGGCGTAGTTGGTGAACTCGTTGTAGATGGTGATCGGGATCACCTCGAACTTGCTGGCCAGCGTGAAGGCCGTGCCGAAGGCGCCCATCGAGGTGGCGAACAGGATGGCGCCGCAGGCCAGCGTGGTGGGCGCGAGTTCGGGCATCCACACGTCGCGCGCCACGCGTAGCCGCGAGGCGCCGAGCGAACGCGCGGCTTCTTCGAGCTGCGTGTTCATCGACTCGGCTGCCGCTGCATAAGTGGCAATGGCGCGCGGCAGCGAGAAATACAGGTACGCCAGGAACAGCCCGAGCAGGCCGTAGGCGAAGGTGATGCGCTCGCCGAACAGGCTGTCGCCGATGTCGGCCACCACGCCTTGCCGCCCGCCCAGCAGGATCACGAAGAAGCCGATGATCACGCCCGGAAAAGACAGCGGCAGCGTGAGCAGCGACAGCAGCACACGCTTGCCGATAAAGGCATGGCGCGCCAGGTAGATGCCGACGGCCGCGCCCAGCACCAGCGTGGCCAGCGTCACGGCCACCGAGAGCGCGACCGTGTTGGCCATGCTCGTGAGGTAGCGCGCATCGGTCAGCACCGCGAAGTAGGTGGCCCAGCCTTTGTCGGCCGGCAGCGTGAGCAGGCGCACCACCGGCAGCAGCCAGAAGGCCGCGAAGAAGGCGGCCGCGGGCGCGACGCAGGCCAGCAGGCGCCAGCGCGGGTTCCAGGCGTTGGACGCGTTGGAGAGAGTGGCTTGCGTCATCGCGCGTGGCGTCCGCTCAGCGGACTTCCTTCAGGTACTCGTCGGAGAAAGCGCGCTGCGCTGCGGCCATGCGGCCGTAGTCCACGCTCTTGGCGCGGGCGTATTCGCTCGCAGGCAGGAACTGCGCCTCGATGTCCTTGGGCATCGCATTGGCGCGCACCGGCCGCAGGTAGGCCTTGGCCCAGATCGCCTGGCCTTCGTCGGAAAGCGTGAAGTCGAGCACCTTCTTCGCGTCGGCCGCGTGCGGAGCCTTGGCGACCAGGCTCATCACGTAGGGCACTGCCAGCGTGCCTTCGCTCGGGATCACGAAGGCGACGTTGGCCTTGTCCTTGTACTTGGCGCGGTAGGCGTTGAAGTCGTAGTCGAGCAGGATCGCGATCTCGCCCGACAGCACGCGCGCGTACGAGGTCTGCTTCGGCACGATGGGCTCGTTCTTCTGCAGCGCCTTGAAGTAGTCGATGGCCGGCTTGAAGTTGTCGAGCGTGCCGCCGCGCGCCTCGTTCACCGCGACCGCGCCGACGTAACCGACGAAGGCCGAGGCGGGGTCGAGGTAGCCGATCAGGCCCTTGTATTCGGGCTTGAGCAGGTCGGCCCACGACTTCGGAATCGGCTTGCCCTTGAGCGCATCGACGTTGACCATGAAGCCGAGCGTGCCCGAGTGGATGGTGAACCAGTTGCCGGCCGGGTCCTTCAGGCCGTCGGGAATGTCTTTCCATGCGGCCGGCTTGTAGGGCTCGACCAGGCCGTCCTTGGCTGCCTGCACCGCGAAGGTCACGCCGAGGTAGGTGACGTCGGCCACGGGGCTGGCCTTCTCGGCCGCCATCTGGGCGAGCGACTGGCCCGAGTTCTTGTTGTCGGGCGGCACGGTGACACCGGTCCTGGCCTTGATGGCCTTCAGCTGCGTGCCCCAGTCGGCCCATTCGGTCGGGCAGTTGTAGCAAATGGCGGTCTGCGCCATGGCGCTGCCGGCGACGAGCGTGGCGGCGAGCAGGCCGAGGCGGGCCATGCGGTGGAAGCGAAGAGACATGATGAAGAAGCTCCTTGGATGGATGTAGGCAAAGAACGAGAAGTGGTCAGGGTCGTGAAATGGCGGCGTTGTTGTCTTCGTGCACCGAAGCGCACGACTCGCCGTCTCGGAAGGCATGGGGAAGCAGCAGGCTCGCATCGGCCTGCAGCGTGGCGCCGCTGGCCATGGCCTGGATCAGCAGCTCTACGCTGTGGCGGCCGATGTCGCTGTTGGGTTGGGTGATGGTGGTAAGCGCGGGCGTGAGGTCTTCACCGAGCGCAATGCCGTCGAAGCCGACGACGCTGAGGTCGCCGGGCACCGACAGGCCGCTGAGATGCGCGGCGCGGATGCTGCGAATAGCCAGCAGGTCGTTGGAGCAGATCAGCGCGGTGGGGCGGTTGCGTGCCTGCAGCTGGCTGGAGAGCGCATCGACGGCCGTTTCGACAAAGGGCACTTCGATGAGCGCGGGTGCGGCGAGCCCGGCCTCGGCCATGCCCTTCAGGTAGCCGCGGTAGCGCTGCTGCGCTCGGTCCGACGCGGCGAGCGTGCCGCTGACCATGGCGATGCGGCGGTGGCCCAGCAGCACGAGGCGCGTGACCGCGTCGGCCACCGCGCCTTCGCTGTCGACCGATACGCAAGGGTGGTCCGGGTGCCGGTTGTAGGCGAGCACATAGGGCACGCCGGCTGCCTGCAGGCGGGGCAGGGCGGCCGAAGTGGAGGGGTTCGACACCACGAGGATCAGCCCGTCGACATTGCCTGCCAGCAGCAGATGAACGGCACGCTCTTCTTCGTCGAGCTTGTAGCCCGTGGTGACGGGAATGATCGCGTAGCCACCCGCGACGGCTGCGCGCGCAATGCCTTGCAGGCACTCGGCGAAGGTCGGGTTCAGCAGCGTGGGCAGCACCACGCCGAGCACACGGCTGCGCTGGGTGCGCAAGGTGCGCGCGCTGGCATTCGGCACGTAGTTGAGTTCGCGTGCCACACGCTCCACCAGCTCGCGCGTGGCGGGCGTCACCTTGCCGGGGAAATTGAAGGCGCGCGAGACGGTGGCCACGGAGACCCCGGCTTTGGCTGCAACGGCTTGAATGCTCATCGTACGGTGTTCATGTAATCGATTACATTGGACCGCCGCAGTATGACTTTGTTATGACATCGCGAGAAAGCGGGAGAAACCCGAGGGGCCTTTGTGAGGGTGGGCGCGGACCCAAAGAAGAAGGGGCCCATCGGGCCCCTGAGAAAACTTACTTGCCCCGGCGAACCCGCCGGATCTCATCCAGGATCAGACAGATGGCCCCGAGCGTGATTGCGCTGTCCGCAGCATTGAAGGCCGGGAAGTACCAGTTCCCAGCATGAAAGCTCAGAAAGTCGACGACATAGCCGTGCATCATCCGGTCGACCACGTTCCCGATGGCCCCGCCCAGGATGCAGGCCATGGCGAACGAAAACAGCTTCTGCCCCGCGTGCGACTTCAGCATCCACACGATGAACACCGCAGCCGCCACGCCGATGATCGTGAACAGCCAGCGCTGCCACCCCGAGTGATCCGCGAGGAATGAAAAAGCCGCTCCCGTGTTGTGCGCGCGCACGACGTTGAAGAAGCTCGTCACGTAGGTCGCGTCGCCGAGCTTGTAGTAGCCCAGGATCAGCGTCTTGGTGAACTGGTCGATGATCACGATGATCACCGCCAGCCCGAGCCACGGCCAGATGCTGCCGCCGCGCGAACGCGATGCAGAAGACATGGAGCGGGTGGCGGCCATCAGGCAACGCTCCGCGATTCGCCGGCGCCGAACAGGTTGCTCGTGCAGCGCCCGCAGATCGTCGGGTGTGCCGCATCATGGCCCACGTCGTCGCGGTAGTGCCAGCAGCGCTCGCACTTCTGCGCGGCGCTCGGCGTCACCACCGTCGACAGCGCTTCACCGGCGGCCAGTGCAATGGCCGAGGTGATGAAGACGAACTTCAGGTCATCGCCCAGCGAGCCCAGCAGCGCGAAGTCGTCGGCAGGCGCGGTCAGCTGCAGATTGGCCTGCAGCGACGAGCCGACCTTGCCTTCGGCGCGCACCGCTTCGATGTCCTTGTTCACCGCGTCGCGGATCTCGCGGATGCGGCTCCACTTGGCCAGCAGTGCTTCGTCGGGCGCGGCGAACTGGCTGTAGGTCTGCGCGAAGATCGATTCGCCCGGCTTGCCGGTGCTCACGAACTTCCAGGCTTCCTCGGCCGTGAAGCTCAGGAACGGCGCCATCCAGCGCAGCATGGCTTGCGAGATGTGCCACAGCGCCGTTTGAGCGCTGCGGCGAGCCAGCGAGCCCGGGGCCGTCGTGTAGAGCCGGTCCTTCAGGATGTCGAGGTAGAAGCCGCCCAGGTCTTCCGAGCAGTAGATCTGCAGCTTGGCCACCACCGGGTGGAACTCGTACACCTTGTAGTGCGCGAGGATCTCGGCCTGGAACTGCGCAGCGCGCGACAGCGCATAGCGGTCGATCTCGAACAGCTGGTCGAGCGGCACCGCATCTTTGCCAGCGTCGAAGTCGCTCGTGTTCGCGAGCAGGAAGCGCAGCGTGTTGCGGATGCGGCGGTACGCATCGACCACGCGCGCCAGGATCTTGTCGTCGCCAGCGATGTCGCCCGAATAGTCGCTCGCGGCCACCCACAGGCGGATGATTTCCGAACCCAGCTTGTTGCTGATTTCCTGCGGATCGATGCCGTTCTTGAGCGACTTGCTCATCTTGATGCCCTTGGCATCGACCGTGAAGCCGTGCGTCAGCAGGCCCCGGTACGGCGCGCGGTCTTCCAGCGCGCAGGCGATCAGCAGCGACGAGTGGAACCACCCGCGATGCTGGTCGTGGCCTTCGAGGTACAGGTCGGCTTCCGGCCCCGTGTCGTGGTGCACGGTGGGGTGCGTGCCGCGCAGCACGTGGGAGAAGGTCGAGCCCGAGTCGAACCACACTTCGAGGATGTCGGTGCTCTTCGTGTAGTGCGGTGCGTCTTCGGCGCCGAGGATCTCTTCGACTGTGGCGCGGCTCCAAGCCTCGATGCCGCCTTTTTCGACGATGTCGGCGGCCTGGTCGATGATTTCCATCGTGCGCGGATGCAGCTCGCCCGAATCCTTGTGCAGGAAGAACGGGATCGGCACGCCCCAGCTGCGCTGACGGCTGATGCACCAGTCGGGACGCCCGGCGATCATGTCGTGCAGGCGCGCCTTGCCGTTCTCCGGATAGAAGCTGGTCTGCTCGATGGCGTCGAGCGCGGTCTGGCGCAGCGTCTTGGGCGCCTTGTCCTTGGTGAACACGCCTTCGCCTTCGTCCATGCGGATGAACCACTGCGCCGCGGCGCGGTAGATCACCGGCGTCTTGTGGCGCCAGCAGTGCGGGTAGCTGTGGGTGATGGTCTCGCTTGTCAGCACACGGTTTGCGTCGCGCAGCGCGGCGATGATTTCCGGCACGGCCTTCCAGATGTTCTGGCCGCCGAACAGCGGGAAGTCGGCCGCGTAGCTGCCGTTGCCTTGCACCGGGTTCAGGATGTCGTCGTACGCCACTCCGTGGGCGATGCAGGAGTTGAAGTCGTCCACGCCGTAGGCGGGCGAGGAGTGCACCAGGCCCGTGCCGTCGGTGGCGGTGGCGTAGTCGGCCAGATACACGGGCGACAGGCGCTTGTAGCCGGCATCCACGTCGTACAGCGGGTGCTCGAATTCGAGGCCGCCGAGCTTCTCGCCCTTGACCGTGGCCAGCACCTTGCCGTCGAGCGCATAGCGCGTCATGCACATCTCGACCAGCGAGTTGGCCAGGATCAGCAGGCCGCGCTCGGTGTCGACCAGCGAGTACTCGAGGTCGGGGTTCAGGTTGATCGCCTGGTTGGCCGGGATGGTCCACGCGGTGGTGGTCCAGATCACGGCGAAGACGTCGCCGAGGATCGTGTGGTCAGTGCCGAAGGCCTTGAGCACCTTCTCGCGCTCGTGCGCCTTGAAGGCCACGTCGACGGTCTGGCTCTTCTTGTCGGCGTATTCGATTTCGAACTCGGCCAGCGAGGAGCCGCAGTCGAAGCACCAGTACACCGGCTTCAGGCCGCGGTAGACAAAACCACGCTCGATCACGCGCTTGAACGCGCGCAGCTCGCCGGCTTCATTGGCGAAGTCCATCGTCTTGTAGGGATGGTCCCACTCGCCCAGCACGCCCAGGCGCTGGAAATCGACCATCTGCTGGGCGATCTGCTCGGTGGCGAAGGCGCGGCTCTTGGCCTGCATCTCGTCACGGCTCAGGTTGCGGCCGTACTGCTTTTCGATGGCGTTCTCGATCGGCAGGCCATGGCAGTCCCAGCCGGGCACGTAGAGCGCGTCGTAGCCTTCGAGCTGGCGCGCCTTGGTGATCATGTCCTTCAGGATCTTGTTCACCGCGTGGCCCATGTGGATCTGGCCGTTGGCGTACGGCGGGCCGTCGTGCAGGATGAACTTGGGCGCGCCGTGGCGGGCGTCGCGCAGGCGGTGGTAGCGGCCTTCGTCGTTCCATTCCTTCACCCAGCCCGGTTCGCGCTTGGGCAGGTCGCCGCGCATCGGGAAGGGGGTGTCGGGCAGGTTCAGCGTGGAACGGTAATCTTTGGGGGAAGCAGCGTCAGACATGTTGGGGTGCGAAACAGGGGGCTTCGACAGGCTCAGCCCGAACTGCATGAAGCGTGTCGGTGCGGAAGGTAAAGCCGTTCGCCCTGAGCTTGTCGAAGGGCGGCAGCACGGTGCGTGCAGGGCTAAATTCGGTCGCGCGTGGTCTGGCGGTGGGTTTCGGCGTGGGTCGATGCAAAGAACGCGCGCGCGTCGCGGCCATCCTTCGCGATGCCCGCAGTGAGGGCCTCGAGGCTGGTGTAGCGCAATTCGTCGTGCAGTTTGTGCAGAAGTTCCACGCGGACGATTTTACCGTAGGCCCCTTCGGCGCCCAGATGGGAGGGCCACTCCAGGCAATGGGTCTCCAGCAAAACACGCCCGGCGTTGACGTCGTTGGCGTCCAGCGAGGGGCGCACGCCGAGGTTCGCTACGCCCGGCAGCGGCTGGTCAGCCAGGCCGTGCACCAGCACCGCGAAGATGCCGCTGGCGGCCGGCTTCCAGTGCTTGAAGCGCAGGTTGAGGGTGCGAAAACCGTCGTCCTTGCCCGGTGCCGAGGCGCCCAGCGCCCGGCCGAGCTTGCGGCCATGGACCACGTGGCCGGAGATGGTGTACGGCCGCCCGAGCAGTGTCTGGGCGTCGGCCATGCGGCCTTCGGCCAGCGCTTCGCGCACGGCGGAACTCGAAACCCGCAGGCCGTGCACTTCGTAGCTGTTCATGCGCGCCACGTCGAAGCCGCGTGCATCGCCGGCTGCGTCGAGCATGGCGTAGTCGCCGGCCCGCTTGGCGCCGAAGCGGAAGTCGTCGCCCACCAGCACGTAGCGCGCGCCCAGGCCGTCGATCAGCACCTCCTGGATGAATTCCTCGGGCGACCGGGAGGGCAGCCTGCCGTCGAACGGCAGCACGATGGTCTGCGCCACGCCGCAGGCAGCCAGCTCGCTGAGCTTGTCTCGCAGCGTGCCGATGCGCGCCGGCGCCAGGTCGGGTTTCTTGGTGATGGCGGCGAAATAGTCGCGCGGGTGGGGCTCGAAGGTGAGCACGCAACTCGGCAGCCCGCGCTGGCGGGCCTCGGTCTGCAAGAGCGCGAGCATGGCCTGGTGGCCACGGTGCACGCCGTCGAAATTGCCAATGGTGAGGGCGCAGGCAGGAGCTACGCCCGGGTGCCGGAAGCCGCGAAAAACCTGCATTGGTGAGTATCTTTTTGATAGCGCCTTTCGCCCGTCAAATGGGCGAATCAGGCCGATTTGTCACAAAGCCGGTATATTGTGACGTAGTGCGTTGATTGGCGTCGGTCTTCAATGCGCTCCGTGTCCCTGGTCTTTCCGTGTTCTCTCACTTTTCGAGGAGGCGTGTGTGAAGGTCTTGAAGCTGTCGGCCCAAGGGCTGCCCCAGTCATGGATTTCGCTGGAACAGGCGGTGATCCACTATGCGGCGGACGAAGTTCGCTGGGAAGTGGGCGCGCAGGTGGCGGTGTTCCGTGGCGGCCACAACGCGATCACGGGCGAGCAGTCGCAGATTGCGATCAACAGCATCATCGGCACCAAGGGCGTGCCACGCATCAACCCCTTCGCGCAGCGGCCCGGGCTCACCAACAGCAAGTTGTTTTCGCGCGACCGCAACATCTGCGCGTACTGCGGCGGGCACTTCCACGAAGACGAGCTCACGCGCGAGCACATCATCCCGTTCGCCCAGAAGGGCATCGACACCTGGATGAACGTGGTCACGGCCTGCAAGCCGTGCAACCACCGCAAGAGCAGCCGCACGCCCGAACAGGCGAACATGCCGCTGCTGTACGCGCCCTACGTGCCCAGCCTCTGGGAAGATTTCATTCTGCGAAACAGGCGCATCCTCGCCGACCAGATGGAGTTCCTGATGGCGCATCTGCCGCAAAGCTCGCGGCTGCACGACACCTAGCTTCAGCGCTTCCAGTCGGGCGGGCGCTTCTCGATGAAGGCCTGAACGCCTTCCAGCGCGCTCTCGTCCATCATGTTGCAGGCCATGGTCTGGCTGGCGTCGGCCAGCGCGGCCTCGATGCCGGTTTCGAGCTGGCGGTAGAACAGGGCTTTGCCCAAAGCGAGCGCCTGGCGGGGCTTGGCAACGATGCTGGCTACCAGCGTCTCGACGGCCGCGTCGAGTTCTCCGGGCGGGGCCACCCGGTTGACCAGTCCCTTTTCGCGCGCTTCCTGCGCGCTGATGAATTCGCCCGTCACCAGCATCTCGAAGGCTTCCTTGCGGCCGAGATTGCGCGAGAGCGTGACGCTCGGCGTGGCGCAGAACAGCCCCACGTTCACGCCGCTGACCGCAAAGCGCGCCTCGCTCGAGGCCACAGCCAGGTCGCAGACCGCGACCAGCTGGCAGCCTGCCGCCGTCGCGATGCCGTGCACGCGCGCGATCACCGGCACTGGCAGCTTCTGGATCGACAGCATCATCGCGCCGCAGCGCTCGAACAGCTGCTGGTAGTAGCCGAGCGAAGGTTCGGCGCGCATTTCCTTCAGGTCATGGCCGGCGCAGAAAGCCTTGCCCGCCGCAGCGATGACGACGGCGCGCACGGTCTCGTCGGCCGCGATCTCGCCGAGCGCCTGTTCGAACGCGCCCAGCATGCCTTCCGAGAGCGCGTTGAACGAGGCCGGCCGGTTCAGCGTCAGCGTGACCACGCCGCGCTCGTCGCGCGCCTGCAGGACGAAGGGGGTGTCCGTGTCGGTCATGGCCGCCTGTGCCTCAGTAGGTCAGCTCGAGCACGGTCGTGTGTTCGCTCGCGGCCGGCCAGGTCAGGCCCGTGATGCGCTCGCCGTTGAATTCGCCGCTCACGGCACGCGGCGCGCCGCCGCCCTCGATGCGCAGCCGCGATGTCGACACGCCCGACCCCTTCGGCGGCACGCCGGCGGGCGGGCTCTTGCCATCGAAGCGCATGGTGTCGCGCTGTGCGTCGAAGTAGCCGCGCGGGCGCGTGAACACGACGACGGCACTGGCCCCGTTGTCGGCGGGTATGACGCGCTCCGGCCGCAGGTTCACGACGCTGCTGCTGCGCGGGAACGGGCTGCGGTAGATGTGCGTGGTGCCGTAGCTGGGCGTGGCCAGGACGAACTCGTAGGCCGCGTCGCCGCGCGCCTTGAAGGGCCCCCAGCGGCCGTCGGCGCCGACGGACTTGGTGAAGACGGCTTCGCCGAGCCGCGCGCCGGTGGCGGGGTCGACGGCATAGACGGTCACCTTCGCGCCGTTCAGCGAAAGGTTTTCCGCGCCGATCGCACGGCCGTTGAGCACCACATCCGTCTCCGCCGCGACATCCGTGCTGCGCGGCGCCTGCCCGGTCAGAAACTGCCACGTCGCGGCGAACGCGGCGGGCGAGAACGAAGTCTCGCGGTGGTCGACGCGCGGCAGCACGATGTTGGTCGCGCCCTTGAGCGCCGGCCCGTCGAAGCCGATGTTGGTCGGCTTGCCGGGCGCGCCGATCCACACGCCGTCAGGCTGTGCGTACTTGTCGTTGTTGTCGGAGCGCAGGGTCATCCATTTCACGCCCGGCGTGACTTCCTCGCCGTTCGGTCCCTTCGGCGCATTGAGCTGCTGCATGAAGCCCGACAGCCCCGAGAACTCGTTGTTCTCGCGGAAGCCCTTCACCGCCCAGATGCCGTGCGCTGGATTGCCGCCCAGCACCACATGGCTCACAACTGCTGCGCCGCCGCCGTTCTGCACGTAGTTCCGGATGGTGTTGCCGCCACGCGAGTTGCCGATCAGCACGACCTTGCTGGCGCCCGTCACCTTCAGCACCTTGTCGACTTCAGCCTTGAGGAACACCGCCGACTCGCCGGTCGAACTGCGCCCGGGCTGGGCCACGGCGTCGTCGTCGCGCGCGACCGGATTGGGTTGGTCGACCGTGAAGAGCCGGTCGCGCGGCCAGCCGTTCGACTCGAAGCGCCATATCGTCGTCTGCCAGAGCGCGGCCGAGTCGCCGTTGCCGTGCATGAACACGATGGGTGGGCGCTCGGTGTACGAAGGCGTAGGGGAGGTGGCGCAGGCGGTCAGCATGGCTGTGGCGGCTGTCCCTGTGACGGCCATGGCAAGAAGAAGGGTGCGGCGGGATTGCATGTTTCGTTCCTGGGTTCCTGGAGTTCTGGGTTCCAAGTGAAAACGCCCGCCGGCGCGAAGGCGGGCGGGCGTTGGATGCTAGGGGAAAAAGTCCGTCAGGCGAAGACGCCAGCCGTGTCCTGCATGCGGGCCGACACTTCACCCAGATGGTGCAGCGTGTCGCCGAAGGTCATTTCCATCTGCGTGAGCTTGCGGAAGTAGTGGCTGCCGATGTATTCGTCGGTCACACCGATACCGCCGTGCAGCTGCACCGAGTTGGCGGCCACATAGCGCATCGACACGCCGAGCTGGTACTTGGCGCGGGCCAGCGCCTGGCGGCGCTCGTCGGCCGGGGCGTTGAGCTTGAGCGTCGCGTAGTAGCTCATCGAGCGCGCGAGTTCGAGCTGCATCTTCATGTCGGCGACGCGGTGGCGCAGCGCCTGGAAGGTGGAGATGGTCACGCCGAACTGCTTGCGCTGGTTCATGTAGTCGATGGTGACGGCCACGGTCTTGTCCATCACGCCGACGGCTTCGGCGCAGGTGGCGGCAATGCCGACGTCCACGGCGTACTCGAGCGCGGCCAGGCCGTCGAGCGTGACCAGCGTGGCGTCGGCCTTGTTGAACACCACTTCGGCGGCACGGGCGCCGTCCTGCGTGCCGTAGCCGCGGGCTTCGACACCGCTGGCGCTGCGCTCGACCAGGAAGAGGGCGATCTTGCCGTCGACCTTGGCGGGCACGAGATAAGCGTCGGCTTCGTCGCCCACGGGCACCACGCTCTTGGCGCCGTTCAGCGACCAGCCGGTGCCGGTCTTTGCTGCGTGGGCGTCGCACACGTCGAGGCGGTAGCGTGCCTTGCGTTCCTGGTACGCCAGCACCACGATGGCCTGGCCGCCCGCGATGCGCGGCAGCCAGCTGTCCTTGGTGTCGGCAGTGGCATAGCCGCTGAGCACGGCACCGGCGATCAGCGTCTGCGCGAAGGGCTCCAGCACGATGCCGCGGCCCAGCTCTTCCATCACGACCATGCCCGCCACCGGGCCCATGCCCAGGCCGCCGTCGTCCTCGCTGATGTAGAGGCCGCCCAGGCCGAGCTCGGCCAGTTCGTCCCAGGCCTCGCGAGAGAAGCCGCCCTTGGCCTCGATGCCGCGGCGGCGCTCGAAGTCATAGCCCTTGTCGACCCACTTGCGAACGGCGTCGCGCAGTTGTTCCTGGTCGTCGGAAAAATTGAAATCCATGTTCGTGTCTCCTCAGCCCAGAACCGTCTGCGCGACGATGTTGCGTTGCACTTCGTTCGAGCCACCGTAGATGGTGGTCTTGCGCATGTTGAAGAAGGTCGACGTCAGCGGCGCGAGCGCCGGGTTGCCGCCCGGGAAGTTGCCCTGCCAGCCGGCTTCCATCGCCTCGCGGATCAGCGGCAGCGAATAGGGGCCGCCGGCCAGCATCATCAGTTCGCTGTAGCGCTGCTGGATCTCGCTGCCGCGGATCTTGAGCAGGCCAGCCACGTCGAGCGAGTTCTTGCCCGAGGTGGCGGCGGACAGCACGCGCAGCACCATCATCTCGAGCGCGACGATGTCGACTTCGAGCTTGGCGATCTCGTCGCGGAAGCGATGGTCTTCGTAGACGCCTTCGCTCCTGGCGATGCGCTTCAAGCGCTCGAGCTCGCGCTTGGCGCGGTTCACGTCGGCGATGTTGGTGCGTTCGTGCGAGAGCAGGTGCTTGGCGTAGGTCCAGCCCTTGTTCTCTTCGCCGATCAGGTTCTCGGCGGGCACTTCGACGTTGTCGAAGAACACTTCGTTCACTTCATGGCCGCCGTCGAGCAGCTTGATCGGGCGCACGGTGACGCCGGGCGACTTCATGTCGAGCAGCAGGAAGCTGATGCCGGTCTGGGGCTTGCCTTCGTTGCTGGTGCGCACGAGGTTGAACATCCAGTCGCCGTACTGCCCGAGCGTGGTCCAGGTCTTCTGGCCGTTGACGATGTACTTGTCGCCTTTGCGCTCGGCCTTTGTCTTGACAGACGCCAGGTCGGAGCCCGAACCGGGTTCGCTGTAGCCCTGGCTCCACCAGACTTCGCCGCTGGCGATGCCAGGGAGGAAGCGCTTCTGCTGCTCGGCATTGCCGAAGGCCATGATCACCGGTGCGACCATCACGGGGCCGAACGGGACGATGCGCGGTGCGCCGGCGAGGGCGGTTTCTTCCTCGAACAGATGGCGCTGGACGGCGGTCCAGCCCGGGCCGCCGAACTCGGTGGGCCAGCCGTAGCCCAGCCAGCCCTTCTTGCCGAGGATCTTGGCCCAGCCTTGCAGATCGTCGCGCGTCAGTTCGAGCGCGTTGTGCACCTTGTGCGAAATCTCCTTGGGGAGGTTTTCTTTGACCCAGGCGCGAACCTCTTCGCGGAACTTCTGTTCTTCGGGTGTGAAGCTCAAATCCATGCGTGCCTCGCTGTGTTGATCGGTTCACCGCAGACGCGGTGTGTCTCCGGAACTGCGAGTTTTAGCACGGTCGTGCTGTGAATCGGTGTCCGCGCGGCGACAAGACACGCGCCACGGATAATCCCGCCTCCCATGAAGAACATCGTGATCCTGATCTCCGGCGGCGGCTCCAACATGGCGGCCATCGTGCGCGCCGCCGAGCGCGACCGCTGGGCCGAGCGTTTCGGCGCTCGCATTGCCGCAGTAGTGAGCAACAAGGCCGAGGCCGGCGGGCTGGCGATCGCCAAGGCCCACGGCATCGACACCGCGGTGGTCCCGCACAAGGATTTCGCCTCCCGCGAGGCCTTCGACGAGGCGCTGGCGAAGGTGATCGACGGCTATGCGCCGGCGCTGGTGGTGCTGGCGGGTTTCATGCGCATCCTGACGCCGGGCTTCGTCGGCCGCTATGCAGGTCGGCTGGTGAATATCCATCCCTCGCTGCTGCCGGCGTTTCCGGGTCTCCACACGCACCAGCGCGCCATCGAGGCGGGCTGCAAGGTGGCGGGCGTGACGGTCCACCAGGTGACCACCGAACTCGACCACGGGCCGATCCTGGCGCAGGCCGTCGTGCCGGTGCTGCCCGATGACACCGCGGCCACCCTGGCCGGGCGGGTCCTGGCGCAGGAGCATCTGTTGTATCCGCGTGCCATCGCCGGATGGTTGTCAGATACATTGAGTCACAAACCTTAAAGTTGTTTATATTCGCGGGTTTTCGGGAGTCCAGAAAGTGAAAACCAAATCGTTGCTGTTGGCCGTTGCCGGCGCTGCCCTGATGGCGGGCTGTGCCGCTCCGGCGCCCGCGCCCGCCCCGGCACCTGCGCCGCCGCCTGAACCGGTCTACCAATGCAACGCAGATGGCGCCCGCTTTGCCGTAGGCCAGCCGCTGACGCCCCAGCTCGAAGCCGCCGCCCGCGTGCGCTCGGGCGCCGGAATCGTGCGAGTGCTGAAGCCTGGCGATGCGGCCACGATGGAACTCAATGGCGGACGGCTCAATCTCGATGTCGACGCCCGCGGCCGCGTAACGGACGTCCGCTGCGGTTGAAGGAATGTGGATTGCTACTGAAAAGGTAGCAATCTTTTGAGTCAGGGCGGGCGTGCGCAGCCTGACTGGCTAGATCGGAATAAATCTTCGCCGGGGCACGCCGTCAATCTCGACGGTTTCGCCGAACATGGCAGCTGGCCGGACCCAGAGGCCGTGGGCGCCATACAGGGCGCGGTACAGCGTCATCGGCTCCAGCGTCTCGCTGTGCCGCACGGTGCCGAGCACTTCGTATTCGCCGCCCTTGTAGTGGCGGTAGCGGCCGAGGGGCGTTTCGATCAGGGGTGGGAGGTCTTCGTCGTTCAACGGGGCTTCTTTCTTCAAAAACTGTCGGGGCTTGATTTGACGGGAGTCGGATGGATCGCGCTGATTTTGTTCACCTGGTTCGACTGAGCGAGCATGCCAGTGCGGACGACAGTGCGCGCTATCGACGCAGCGTCGCGGCCTTTGCCGCGCTCGGCTACCTGTGGGTGCTGGGCTGCCTCGGGCTCTCGGTGGGCCTCATCGTCTGGGTGCTCTCCTCGATCGGGGAGGTGCGATTCAACTTCACACGGGGCTGGCTGCTGCTGTTCGCCGCGGGCCTGCTGTGGGCCACGTTGCGTGCGCTCTGGGTGCGCTTCGACGAGCCTGAGGGCATCGAGCTCCATCGGGAAGACGCGCCGGCACTCTTCGAGGCGCTGGACCGCATTCGCAGCAAGATCAAGGGGCCGCCGGTCCACCACGTCTATCTCGACGACGAATTCAACGCCAGCATCCGGCAGGTGCCGCGCTTCGGGCTGTTCGGCGGCGCGGTCAACTCGCTGAGCATCGGCCTGCCGCTCTTGATGATGCTCGACCGGCGGCGGCTTCTGTCGGTGCTGGCGCACGAGTACGGCCATCTGCGTGGCAACCACGGCAAGCTGAGCGCCTGGATCTACCGCACCCGGCTGTCATGGCTCAAGCTCGACGCCAACCTGCAGCGCAACGAAGGCGTGATGGCGCTGTTCTCGCAGGCCTTCTTCCGCTGGTACTTCCCGCGCTTCGCGGCCAAGACTTTCGCGCTGGCCCGCCAGGACGAGTACGAGGCCGACCGCATCTCGGGCCGGCTGCTGGGCAGTTCCGTGGCGGCGGCCGCGCTGACCGAGATCGCGATCAAGGGCAATTGGTACGCCAACGAATTCTGGCCGTGGCACTGGGCCCGCGCCGAGCACGAGCCGCAGCCGCCGGGCCCGTTCGCGGCCCTGCGCAAGCGCGTGCGCACGCCGCCCGGCGACGACTTCGCGCGCCAGGCGTTGCGCGAGGCGATGCGCCGCGTCAGCGACCTGGAGGACACCCACCCGGTCTTGCGGGACCGCCTGGAGGCGCTCGGCCAGAAGGCGGCCATGCCCGAGTGGTCGATGCGTCCGGCGCTCGAATTGCTGGCCGACCGCAAGAAGTGGATCGAGTATTTCGACAGCCAGTGGCGCCGCGCCCATGCCGCCGACTGGAAGCAGCACCACGCGCACCGGGCGCGCATCCGCGAGCGCATCGCGGTGCTGGCCGCGCGAGGCGAGCGCAACACGCCGGACGAGATGGTCGAATGGGCCGATTCCGAGCGGCGGCTTGACCCGGCAGCTCCTGTGCGCTTGCGCTACGAGAGCGCCCTGCAGATCGCGCCGGAGCATCCCGGCGCGCTGCGGGGACTGGCCCAGATGCTGCCCGCGAGCGATCGCGAGGCGCGCCTTGCCGTGCTCGAGCGCTTGCATGGCTCCGGCGCGGCCAGCCGGTGGTGGGCGGCCAGGAGCGCCGTGGCCTCGCTCGAAGATCCAGACGCGGGCCCGCACGATGAAGAGGCGCTGAAGTTGTGGCGCGGCCGCCTCAAGGAAGCAGAAGAGGCCGAGGAGCGCGCCTGGGAAGAGATCACCGGCACGCCGTTTTTCAGCCAGATCTCGCGGCACGACCTCAACGACTACGAGCTGGGCGAACTGCGGGCTGACCTCGTGCGTTGCCTGCCCGCCTCGCGGGCCTGGCTGGTGCGCAAGAACTTGCGCGAATTCCCGTGGCGCCGTGCCTACATCGTTTTCGTCGAACTGCCGGGGCTCGACGACGAAGACCGCTGGAACCTGTGCCGTCAGCTGGAGCAGACCCTCACGCTGCCAGGCGCTGCGCTGGTGCTGTGGGCTGGTCATTCGCCGAAGCTGGAAGACATCGAACGGGAAGCCTTCGGGGCGGTCTGGACGCGCGGCGCATAGCCCTTCGGGGCAGGCAGGGCGGCGGCTGAGACAATCGGGGGATGCACCCCAAAGCCCTGTTGGAGGCCACCGCCGATCTGGTCGGCCTTGTCCTGAAATTCGATCACCCGGCCGACCAGGTCGTTTCGCGGTTCTTCCGCGACCACCGCGAGTTCGGTCCGCGCGAGCGCGCGACGCTTGCCGAAACCGTCTACACCGTGCTTCGCAAGAAGCTGCTGTTCGACCACCTCTCGCCCTCGGGCAATGGCTCGAAGGAGCGCCGCATGGCGATCCTGGGCTTTCACGGCCCGCGCGACTTTTTGAAGAGCGCTCTCAACGACACCGAGAAGCGCTGGCTCGACAACTGCGACGCCGTCAAGCCGGATGATCTGCTGGAGCGTCATCGCCACAACCTGCCCGAGTGGCTGGTGGCCCCGCTGAAGGCGCAACTGGGCGATGGTTTCTGGCCGCTGGTCGAAGCCCTGCAACAGCCTGCGCCGCTCGACCTGCGCGTCAACGCGCTGACCGACAAGCGCGCGGATGTGAAGGCTGAGCTTGCCAAGGCTGCTATCAAATCGGAAGCGACTCCGTTCTCGCCCTGGGGCTTGCGCATCGACGGCAAGCCGGCGCTGACCAAGCTGGATGCCTTTGTCCGTGGCGCCATCGAGGTGCAGGACGAGGGCTCGCAGTTGCTGGCGCTGCTGCTGGATGCCAAGCGCGGCGAGATGGTGGTCGATTTTTGCGCCGGCGCGGGTGGCAAGACGCTGGCCATTGGCGCGACGATGCGCAATACCGGCCGGCTGTATGCCTTCGACACGTCGGCGCACCGGCTCGACGCGCTCAAGCCGCGGCTGGCGCGCAGCAAGCTCTCGAATGTTCATCCGGCCGCCATTGCCCATGAGTGCGACGACCGTATCAAGCGCTTGGCGGGCAAGATCGACCGCGTGCTGGTCGATGCGCCCTGCTCGGGGTTGGGCACGCTGCGGCGCAATCCCGACCTGAAATGGCGCCAATCGGTCAAGTCGGTCGAGGAATTGACGGTCAAGCAGACCGCCATCCTGCAAAGCGCGGCGCGGCTCGTGAAATCGGGCGGCCGTCTGGTTTACGCCACTTGCAGCGTGCTGCCGGAAGAAAACGAGGCGATTGCGGAGGCTTTCAGCGCCGCCAATCCCGATTTCGTGCCCGTGGATGTGGCGGAATTGCTGCAGGGCCTGAAAATCGAAGGTTTCGAGGCGCTTTGCGCCGGCGGGGAGGGCGCAAAGCGCTACCTGCGCCTGTGGCCGCACCGCCATTCGACCGACGGTTTCTTTGCCGCGGTGTGGAACCGCAAATAGGGGCGGGACTCCAAACTAGGGTTAATCTGCGCTTTTCTTGAAGGTTTAAAGGCTTTGTTTTAGGCCTGCCGCTTTAAAATCGCGGGTTATCTGAAGGCTGCACCTTCGTGTGGCCATGGAGTACCTGACTCAATGTTGCTTCCTGACTCCGCCGTTTTGAACGCGGCCATCCAATGGCTCGGACACGGCCTGTGGGACATCGCATGGTGGCAAGTCGTGCTGTACACGCTCGTCACCACGCACATCACGATTGCCGCGGTCACGATCTTCCTGCACCGCACGCAAACGCACCGGGCCATGGATCTGGGCCCGATCCCGTCGCATTTCTTCCGCTTCTGGCTGTGGCTCGGCACCGGCATGGTGACGAAGGAATGGGTCGCCATTCACCGCAAGCACCACGCCAAGTGCGAAACGCAGGACGACCCGCACAGCCCGCAGGTCAAGGGTATCGACGAAGTGCTCTGGCGCGGCGCCGAGCTGTATCGCGCCGAGTCGAAGAACAAGGAAACGATGGAGCGCTACGGTCACGGCACGCCCGATGACTGGATCGAGCGCAACCTGTATTCGCGTTACAGCTGGCAAGGCGTGGGCCTGATGCTGGTGATCAACCTGGCGTTGTTCGGCACGCTCGGCATGGCCGTGTGGGCTGTGCAGATGCTCTGGATTCCCATCACCGCTGCCGGCGTTATCAACGGCATTGGTCACTACTGGGGCTATCGCAACTTCGAGGCGCCCGACGCCAGCCGCAACATCATGCCCTGGGGCCTGATCATCGGCGGCGAAGAGCTGCACAACAACCACCACACCTACCCGACTTCGGCCAAGTTCTCGGTCAAGAAGTACGAGTTCGACATCGGCTGGATCTACATCCAGGCGCTCCAGAAGCTCGGCTGGGCCAAGGTCAAGAAGGTGCCGCCGAAGATGCTGATGGGCGACATCCAGCCCGTGGCCAACGAGAAGACGCTCGAGGCCGTCATCGCCAACCGCTATGAAGTCATGGCCGGCTATGCGCGCGAAATGCGCCGTGCCACCAGCCAGGAGCTGGATGCGTTGAAGACCAAGGGTGCCGACCTGTCGGTGCTCAAGGCCGCCAAGCGCTGGCTGCACCGCGACGACGACAAGGTGCCTGCTTCGGCTCGCTCGCATGTCGTGCAGGCCCGCGCTGCCCACCCGGTGCTCGACAAGATGGTCACGATGCGCGAAGAGCTGCGTCAGCTGTGGCTGAACACCTCGCAATCGCGCGAGCAGCTGGCGGCTGATCTGGCGGCCTGGTGCCATCGGGCGGAAGCCAGCGGCATTGCCGGTCTGCGCGACTTCTCGACCCGCCTGCGCGCTGCCCGCGCTTAACGGTTCCGCGCTCAATGAAAAAGCCGACCCAGGGTCGGCTTTTTTGTGTCCGCCGTTCTTGCATTGCAAATCGACGGGCAACAAAAAACCCGCTGGGTTAGCAGCGGGTTTTTATTGGGAAAACCGGAGCCGAATTACTTCAGCTTGATTTCCTTGTATTCGACGTGCTTGCGCGCCTTCGGGTCGAACTTCATGATCGACATCTTTTCAGGCATCGTCTTCTTGTTCTTGCTGGTCGTGTAGAAGTGGCCGGTACCCGCGGTGGATTCCAGCTTGATCTTTTCGCGTCCGCCTTTGCTCGTTGCCATGTTTCAGCTCCTTAAGCTTGGCCGCGTGCGCGCAGGTCTGCGAGCACGGCGTCGATGCCGTTTTTGTCGATCAGGCGCAGTGCAGCGCTCGAAACACGCAGGCGAACCCAGCGGTTTTCAGTCTCGACCCAGAAACGGCGGTATTGCAGGTTCGGCAGGAACCGGCGCTTGGTTTTGTTGTTGGCGTGGGAAACGTTGTTTCCGACCATCGGGCCTTTGCCCGTTACGTCGCATACGCGTGCCATGAGGACACTCTTTCTTGAACAGCTGGCACCGGCGCAATCAGGGCGATTGCAGGGTGTTTTGCAGCTTGACCTCGCCAGAAACGGGTGGCGGTACCCCGACTTTGCCGCGGCTCGTGAGAGAGCCTTGTTTCGGCAAAGCCTCGGATTATAGCCCTTTTGGGGGCCGCATTGGCTACAGGGTGCCGTCCTGCTCCAGGAAGCGCTGGGCGTCGAGTGCCGCCATGCAGCCGGTACCAGCGCTCGTGATGGCCTGGCGGTACACGTTGTCCTGCACGTCGCCGGCGGCAAAGACGCCCGGAATGCTGGTCATCGTGGCAAAACCCTGCAGGCCCGAGCGGGTCAGGATGTAGTTGTCCTTCATCTCCAGTTGGCCCTGGAAGATGTCGGTGTTGGGGTGGTGCCCGATGGCGATGAAGCAGCCCTTGAGGTCGATCTGCTCGGTAGCGCCGGTTTGCGTGTTCTTGATCCGGATGCCCGTCACGCCCGAGTCGTCGCCCAGCACCTGGTCGAGTTCGTTGTGCAGCTTCAGCACGATCTTGCCTTCGGCGACCTTCTCCTTGACCTTGTCGATCAGGATGGGTTCGGCGCGGAACTTGTCCCGGCGATGGACCAGCGTCACCTTGTTCGCGATGTTGGCGAGATAGAGTGCTTCTTCGACGGCCGTGTTGCCACCGCCGATCACGCAGACCTCCTGCTCGCGGTAGAAGAAGCCATCGCAGGTCGCGCATGCGGAGACGCCGCGGCCCATGAACTTCTGTTCGGAATCGAGGCCCAGATACTTCGCGGAAGCACCCGTGGCGATGATCAGCGAGTCGCAGGTGTAGGTGCCGCTGTCGCCGGTGAGGGTGAAGGGGCGCTTGCTCAGGTCGACCTTGTTGATGTGGTCGAACACGATCTGCGTCTTGAAGCGTTCGGCGTGCTCCAGGAAGCGCTGCATCAGGTCGGGGCCCTGCACGCCATGAACGTCGGCCGGCCAGTTATCGACCTCGGTCGTGGTCATCAATTGCCCGCCCTGGGCGATGCCAGTGATGAGCAGGGGCTGAAGGTTTGCGCGGGCTGCGTAGACGGCGGCGGTATAGCCGGCCGGACCGGAGCCGAGAATCAAAACCTTGGCGTGTTGGGAAGCGGACATGGGTAGAAAACCTAGGATATGCGCTGCGTCAGCGTGTACATTTTCAGGGTGGTAGCGATATATATGGAGTATCACTGCCCGGTTCAACACCGGGTGAACGGTGTTTTCAATGCGCGCGATTGTAGTAATCCATTGGCTTGCCCTCTGGGTCGCTCCGTGCGCTGTCTCAGGGATTGATAAATGTCGATGCTGTCCAACCTCGAATTGCTTCGGCGCGTTCCTTTGTTCGCGTCGCTGACGGCTACGCAGTCCGCCAGCATCGCGGACGCGATCATCAAGAAGCGCTTCAAGCGCGCAGAAGTCGTCGTGGAGCAGGGCAAGAAGTCCGATGCGCTGTACATCATCCTGACCGGGCGCGCACGCGTCACCAGCGCCGACAGCCGTGGGCGCGAGGTCATCCTTGCCACGCTGCATCCCGGCGACTACCTGGGTGAGATGAGCCTGATCGACGACGAGCCGCACTCGGCCACCGTGCGCACCGAAATCCAGTGCGATGTGCTCATGCTGGGCCGCGACGCCTTCGCGCGTTGCCTGCCCGAGAACTCCTCGATGGCCTACAACATCATGCGCGGCCTGGTGCAGCGCCTGCGTCATGCCGACCGCAAGATCGAGTCGCTGGCGTTGATGGATGTCTACGGACGCGTGGCCCGCTCGCTGCTCGAATTCGCCATCGACGACGGTGCCGGCAATCTCAAGGTGCGCGACAAGATCTCCCGCCAGGACCTGGCCAAGATGGTCGGTGCCTCACGCGAAATGGTGAGCCGCGTGATGAAGGATCTCGAAGAGCGCGGTTTCGTGCAGACCATGGATGACGGATCGATGATCGTCAAGGAACGGCTCCTGTCACTGGCTTGAGCCTCCGGGGCCGGGCCCGCCGTTACCGGCGGTCCCGGCCTTTTGTTGTAGTGTTCGTGCCTCCGGCCCCTGATTTCCCGGGCCGGGCGCCGTGTTTTTCATGACCTATTCGCTCAATACGCTTCAATCTTCTTCTGCTGCCGAGGGGCAACCCGTGCGCATGCGCGCGATGCGCTTCGCTCACGAAATCACGCTGATCGCAGGATTCGCCGCGCTGTTGTTCTGGCTGCTCGCAATGCTGAGCTTCACGCCTTCCGACGCCGCCTGGTCGACTTCGGGCACCGGGGGCGAAATCAAGAACTGGGGCGGCCGTATTGGCGCCTGGCTGGCCGATGGCAGCTACTACGTTGCAGGCTATTCCGTCTGGTGGTGCCTATTCGCCGGGCTGCGCGCCTGGCTGTCGTCGCTGGCCAACTGGCTGCGCGGCGGCGAGCCGTCGTCCGGCGAGCAACCGGCGCCGCGCGGTCGCTTCAACCGCAGCCGTCTCGCCTTCTGGTTCGGCCTCATCCTGCTGCTGTGTGCGAGCACCGTGCTCGAATGGTCGCGCCTGTACCGGCTTGAAGCCCACCTGCCGGGCTCTGGTGGTGGCGCACTGGGCTACCTCGTGGGTCCGGCCAGCGTGCGCTGGATGGGCTTCACTGGTTCGGCGCTGGTGGCCATCGCAGGCGGCGTGATCGGCTCGGCGCTGGTGTTCCGCTTCTCCTGGAGCCTGATCGCCGAGCGCATCGGTGCGCGTGCCTACTCGCTGTTCGAGTCGCGTCGCGAGAAGCGCGAACTGGCCGCCGACATCGCCATGGGCAAGCAGGCCGCCCGCGAGCGTGCCGAGGCCGACGAACCGGCGTTCACGCGCGGTGGCGATCAGGGCCGCTCTGAGCCCTCGCTGGCACCGTCGTCCGGCGCCTTCGACGACGACGAAGAAGAAATCCGCATCGAGCCGCGCCCCAAGCGCCGCCCCCCTTCGCCGCCGGTGCAGATCGAGCCCGCGATGACCGAGGTGCCCAGGAGCGATCGCGTCGTCAAGGAGCGCCAGAAGCCGCTCTTCAAGGAACTGCCCGACAGCAAGTTGCCTCAGGTCGACCTGCTCGATGCCGCGCAGACGCGCCAGGAAACGGTTTCGGCCGACACGCTCGAGATGACCTCGCGCATGATCGAGAAGAAGCTCAAGGACTTCGGCGTCGAGGTGCGCGTGGTACTGGCCTCGCCCGGCCCAGTGATCACCCGCTACGAAATCGAGCCCGCCACCGGCGTCAAGGGTTCGCAGATTCTTGGCCTGGCCAAGGACCTGGCGCGTTCGCTTTCGCTGGTGTCGATCCGCGTGGTCGAAACCATTCCGGGCAAGAACTACATGGCGCTCGAACTGCCGAACGCCAAGCGCCAGTCGATCAAGCTCAGCGAAATCCTGGGCTCGCAGATCTACAACGAAGGCAAGTCGATGCTCACCATGGGCCTCGGCAAGGACATCATCGGCAACCCTGTGGTGGCCGACCTCGCGAAGATGCCGCACGTGCTGGTGGCCGGTACCACCGGTTCGGGCAAGTCGGTCGGTATCAACGCGATGATTCTTTCGCTGCTCTACAAGGCCGAGGCACGCGACGTTCGCCTGCTCATGATCGACCCGAAGATGCTCGAAATGTCGGTCTACGAAGGCATCCCGCACCTGCTGGCGCCCGTGGTCACCGACATGCGACAGGCGGCCCATGGCCTGAACTGGTGCGTGGCCGAGATGGAGCGCCGCTACAAGCTCATGAGTAAGCTCGGCGTGCGCAACCTGGCCGGCTACAACACCAAGATTGACGAAGCCAAGGCGCGCGAGGAGTTCATCTACAACCCCTTCAGCCTCACACCCGACGATCCGGAGCCGCTCAAGCGCGAGCCGCACATCGTCGTCGTGATCGACGAGCTGGCCGACCTGATGATGGTGGTCGGCAAGAAGATCGAAGAGCTGATCGCCCGCCTCGCGCAGAAGGCGCGAGCCGCCGGCATTCACCTCATTCTTGCCACGCAGCGCCCGAGCGTCGACGTGATCACCGGCCTCATCAAGGCCAACATCCCGACCCGCATCGCCTTCCAGGTGTCGAGCAAGATCGACAGCCGCACCATCCTCGACCAGATGGGCGCCGAAGCGCTGCTCGGCATGGGCGACATGCTCTACATGCCCAGTGGCACGGGCCTGCCGATCCGCGTGCACGGCGCCTTCGTGAGCGACGAGGAAGTACACCGCGTGGTGGCCTACCTCAAGAGCCAGGGCGAGCCCGACTACATCGAGGGTGTGCTCGAAGGCGGTACGGTCGATGGCGACGGTGAAGGCGACCTGCTGGGTGGCAGCGATGGCGAAAAAGACCCGATGTACGACCAGGCGGTCGAGGTCGTGCTCAAGAACCGCAAGGCCAGCATCTCGCTGGTGCAGCGCCACCTGAAGATCGGCTACAACCGCGCCGCGCGCCTTGTCGAAGACATGGAAAAGGCGGGCCTCGTCAGCGCCATGAGCGGCAGCGGCCAGCGAGAAATCCTGGTGCCGGCACGCGCAGCGGAGTAATTCGCCGCAGGGCTTTCGAAATTCAGGTTACGTGCTGAAAGGCAATTTGCAAAAGCGCCTTTCAGCATTGCAAATCTTCATCAAGGCCTACACCTGCCGCAATTCGCGGCGGGTAGGGTCGAAGCCGAGTGCCACAGCTATTCAGAGGAATCCAAATTGAAATTGCGTCATTGGCTATTGATCGGCCTCCTGAGTTCCGCCAACGCCTGGGCCGGCGGGCTCGAAAGCCTTGAAACCTTCGTGAAGACGGTCAAATCCGGCCGCGCCGATTTCACCCAGACCGTGACCGCCCCGGCACGCGAGGGGCAACCGGGCCGCACCAAGACATCGACCGGCACCTTCGAATTCCAGCGCCCCGGCAAATTCAAGTTCGACTACCAGAAGCCCTTTGCGCAGAACATCGTGGCCGACGGCAAGACGCTGTGGCTCTACGACGCCGACCTGAACCAGGTCACGCAGCGCGCGCAGGCGCAGGCGCTGGGCTCCACGCCCGCGGCGCTGATTGCCGCCGCGCCCGATCTGCGAGCCTTGCAGGCCGATTTCACGCTCGAAGCCGCGCCGGAGCGCGACGGCCTGCAGTGGGTCAAGGCAACGCCGAAGAACAAGGACGGCCAACTGCAGAGCGTGCAGGTCGGCTTCCAGGGCGATGCGCTGGCGGCGCTTGAAATCCTCGACAGCTTCGGCCAACGCTCGGTGCTCAAGTTCAGCAAGGTCGAGGTGAACCCCTCGTTGCCGGCCAGCGTGTTCGACTTCAAGCCGCCGGCCGGCGCGGACGTCGTCAAGCAATAAGCCACAGGCTTGGCCAACACTGCTCATCAACCCCTTGCCGAGCGCCTGCGTCCCAAGACGCTGGGCGAGGTGATCGGCCAGCAGCACCTGCTCGGCCCGGGCATGCCGCTGCGCATCGCCTTCGAGTCAGGTCAGCCGCACTCCTGCATCCTCTGGGGGCCGCCAGGCACCGGCAAGACCACCATTGCGCGGCTCATGGCCGATGCCTTCGACGCACAGTTCCTGAGCATCAGCGCGGTGCTGGGTGGCGTGAAGGACATCCGCGAAGCCGTCGACCGTGCCACCTCCGCGCGCGACGGGCTGGAGCAGCGGCGCACCATCATCTTCGTGGACGAGGTGCACCGCTTCAACAAGAGCCAGCAGGACGCCTTCCTGCCGCACGTGGAGTCGGGCCTCTTCACCTTCATCGGCGCGACCACCGAGAACCCTTCGTTCGAAGTCAATTCGGCCTTGCTCTCGCGTGCAGCCGTCTACGTGCTGCAGTCGCTGGGCGAAGACGACCTCAAGCAGATCGTGGCGCGCGCGCAGGCCATCCAGGCCGTGCCCGCCATCGACGCCGCAGCGGTCGACCGCCTCGTGGCCTATGCCGACGGCGATGCGCGCCGGCTCCTCAACACGCTCGAAACGCTCGCCGTCGCGGCCCGTGCCGAAAAGCTCGACCACATCACCGACGAGTGGCTGCTGCGCGTGCTCGGCGAGCGCATGCGGCGTTACGACAAGGGCGGCGAACAGTTCTACGACACCATCAGCGCGCTGCACAAATCCGTGCGCGGCAGCGACCCCGATGCCGCGCTCTACTGGTTCGTGCGCATGCTCGACGGTGGTGCCGATCCGCGCTACATGGCGCGCCGATTGGTTCGCATGGCCAGCGAAGACATCGGCCTGGCCGATCCGCGCGCGCTGCGCCTGGCGCTCGATGCGGCCGAGGTGTACGAACGCCTGGGCACGCCCGAGGGCGAACTGGCGCTGGCCGAATGCGTGGTCTACCTCGCGATCGCGCCCAAGTCGAACGCCGTCTACAAGGCCTACAACGCGGTGCGTGCCCTTGTGAAGACGGACAGCACACGCCCGGTGCCCATGCACCTGCGCAATGCACCCACCAAGCTCATGAAGGAACTCGACTACGGCAAGGGTTATCGCTATGCGCACGACGAGGAGGGCGGTTTCGCCGCCGGCGAGCGCTACCTTCCCGACGGGCTGGAAGGCCAGGTTTTCTACGAACCTGTAGAGCGTGGACTCGAGATCCGCATCGCGGAAAAGCTGCGCGAACTGCGCCGCCGGAACGCCGAAGGCAACGGCTGACAAGATCGTCGATACCCGCATCGATACCGTCTTGCAGCATGCGCGCAAAGCGTGCATGACCCCACGCGCATACAGCATGACGTGAGCGGGTAAACCCCGGTCCAAGCGCACCAAATCAGCGCTGGTGCGTGCTTACAATCCCGCCCACAAATCCGCCAGCGACACATGTTGGCTGGTTTTTTGCTTGTCAGCTCAGGGGCGCCAAACCGGTGCCCTGGTGGGTGAATGGCACCCCGCAACGGTGCAACACATAGGGAATCGCGATATGGACATTTTGCTGCAGCAGATCATCAACGGTCTGGTTCTCGGCAGCATGTATGCCTTGATAGCCTTGGGCTACACCATGGTGTACGGCATCATCAATCTGATCAACTTTGCGCACGGAGAAGTGCTGATGGTCGGGGCTCTCACGAGCTGGACCATCATCGGGCTCATGAAGGACGGCATGCCCAACACACCGGGCTGGCTGATCCTCCTCATCGCGTTGATCATTGCCTGCGTTGTCGCGGCAACCCTCAACTTCGTGATCGAGAAAGTGGCCTACCGGCCGCTGCGCAACAGCCCCAAGCTCGCGCCGCTGATCACCGCCATCGGCATGTCGATCCTGCTGCAGACGCTGGCAATGATCATCTGGAAGCCGACCAACAAGGCGTATCCCAACCTGCTGTCGACCGATCCCATCCACGTGGGCGGTGCGGTGATCTCGCCCACGCAGGTGATGATCCTCAGCGTCACGGCGTTCTCGCTCGTGGTGCTCATGTGGCTGGTCAACTACACCAAGCTCGGCCGCGCAATGCGCGCCACCGCCGAGAACCCGCGCGTCGCCGCGCTCATGGGCATCCGCCCCGACATGGTCATCTCGGCCACCTTCATCATCGGCGCTGTGCTCGCGGCCATCGCCGGCGTGATGTACGCGTCCAACTACGGCATCGCGCAGCACGCGATGGGCTTCCTGCCCGGCCTCAAGGCCTTCACGGCTGCCGTGTTCGGCGGCATCGGCAACCTGGCCGGCGCGGTGGTCGGCGGCATCCTGCTCGGCCTTATCGAGGCTATCGGCTCGGGCTACATCGGCACCATCACGGGCGGTGTGCTGGGCAGCAACTACAGCGACATCTTCGCGTTCATCGTGCTGATCGTCATGCTCACGCTGCGTCCGTCCGGCCTGCTCGGCGAACGCGTGGCGGACCGTGCGTAAGGAGCGAGACATGAAGAACAGCAAGAACCTCGCCCTCTACGTCATCGGCATCATCGCGGTGCTCGCGCTGCCCCTGCTGCTGCAGATGCAGGGCAACGCCTGGGTGCGCATCGCCGACATCGCACTGCTCTACGTGCTGCTGGCCCTGGGCCTGAACATCGTGGTCGGCTACGCCGGCCTGCTCGACCTGGGCTACGTCGCCTTCTTCGCGGTGGGGGCCTACCTCTTCGCGCTCATGGGCTCGTCGCACCTGACCGAGACCTTCCCGTGGTTCGCGCAGATGTTCCCGAACGGCATGCACACCTCGCTGCTGATCGTGATACCGCTGGCGCTGGTGGTGGCCGCCGTGCTCGGCGTGCTGCTCGGTGCGCCCACGCTCAAGCTGCGCGGCGACTACCTCGCCATCGTCACGCTGGGCTTCGGCGAAATCATCCGCGTGTTCCTGAACAACCTCGACCAACCGGTCAACATCACCAACGGTCCGAAGGGCATCACGGCCATCGACTCCATCAAGTTCTGGGGCCTGGACCTCGGCAAGGCATGGAAGTTCGACGGCTTCTCGATCTCGTCGGTCTCGCTGTACTACTACCTGTTCCTTGCGCTGGTGATCGCCACCGTGATCATTTCGCACCGCCTGCAGGTCTCGCGCATCGGCCGCGCCTGGATGGCCATCCGCGAAGATGAAATCGCCGCCAAGGCGATGGGCATCAACACCCGCAACATGAAGCTGCTGGCATTCGGCATGGGCGCGAGCTTCGGCGGCGTGTCGGGCGCGATGTTCGCGGCCTTCCAGGGCTTCGTGTCGCCCGAATCCTTCAGCCTGATGGAGTCGGTGATGATCGTGGCCATGGTCGTGCTCGGCGGCATCGGCCATCTGCCCGGCGTCATTCTCGGTGCCGTGCTGCTCGCAGCGCTGCCCGAAGTGCTGCGCTACGTTGCCGGTCCGCTGCAGTCGCTGACCGGTGGCCGCCTCGACGCGTCCATCCTGCGCCAGCTCTTCATTGCACTCGCCATGATCATCATCATGCTGGTGCGTCCGCGCGGCCTCTGGCCCTCGCCGGAGCACGGCAAGACGCTGACGAAGAAGGGCGGCGTGCCCGTCGACCCGGCCCATGCGGCCGTGGCCCCCGGATCGCTGCAAACGCACGCGCCGGGCATCGATACGCCTGCCGACGAAGTGCCGGGTGCGGCTTCGCGTCCCATGTCGATCAATCCCTGAACGCCGAAGGAAAAATCAACATGACGACAGATACCATCCTCGACGTTCGTGGAATTTCCAAGCGCTTCGGCGGGCTGCAAGCCCTGTCCGACGTGGGCATCACCATCAAGCGCGGCCAGGTCTACGGCCTGATCGGCCCCAACGGCGCAGGCAAGACCACCTTCTTCAACGTGATCACCGGGCTGTACACGCCCGACAGCGGCACCTTCGAGCTCGCGGGCAAGCCCTACCAGCCGACGGCCGTGCATGAAGTGGCCAAGGCCGGCATTGCACGCACCTTCCAGAACATCCGCCTCTTCGCCGAAATGACGGCGCTGGAGAACGTGATGGTCGGGCGCCACATCCGCACGCAGTCGGGCATCTTCGGCGCCATGCTGCGCACGGGCAGCTTCAAGGCTGAAGAGAAGGCCATTGCGAAGCGCGCACAGGAACTGCTCGACTACGTGGGCATCGGCAAGTTCGCCGACTACAAGGCGCGCACGCTGTCGTACGGCGACCAGCGCCGCCTCGAAATTGCACGCGCACTGGCCACCGACCCGCAGCTCATCGCGCTCGACGAACCCGCCGCCGGCATGAACTCCACCGAGAAGGTGCTGCTGCGCGAACTGATCGACCGCATCCGCAAGGACGACCGCACCATCCTGATCATCGAACACGACGTCAAGCTCATCATGGGCCTGTGCGACCGCGTCACCGTGCTGGACTACGGCAAGCAGATTGCCGAAGGTACGCCCGCCGACGTGCAGAAGAATGAAAAAGTGATTGAGGCCTACCTCGGCACGGGAGGCCACTGAAATGAGCACCGCAACCATGACAAGCGCTGAAGAAGCAACCCGGGCCAATGCCGCACAAGCCAAGGCCACCGGCAAGACGCTGTTGAAGGTCTCCGGCCTGAAGGTCGGCTACGGTGGCATCCAGGCCGTCAAGGGCGTGGACTTCGAGGTGCGCGAAGGCGAACTGGTGTCGCTGATCGGCTCCAACGGCGCCGGCAAGACCACCACCATGAAGGCCATCACCGGCACGCTGCCGGCCGGGGCCGGCAACATCGAGTTCCTGGGCCGCAGCATCAAGGGCCGCGGCGCGTGGGACCTGGTGGAAGAGGGCCTCGTGATGGTGCCCGAAGGCCGTGGCGTGTTCACGCGCATGACCATCACCGAGAACCTGCAGATCGGCGCCTACATCCGCAAGGACAAGGCCGCCATCGCGAGCGACATGGAGCGCGTGTTCGTCACCTTCCCGCGCCTGCGCGAGCGCAAGGACCAGCTGGCCGGCACCATGTCGGGCGGCGAACAGCAGATGCTGGCCATGGGCCGCGCGCTGATGGCGCGCCCCAAGGTGCTGCTGCTGGACGAACCCACCATGGGCCTGTCGCCGATCATGTGCGACAAGATCTTCGAGGTGGTGCAGACCGTGGCCTCGCAGGGCGTCACGATCCTGCTGGTGGAGCAGAACGCCAACCGCGCACTGCAGCTGGCCGACCGTGGCTACGTGATGGAGTCCGGCCTCATCACGATGAACGGCGATGCCAAGGAACTGCTGAGCGACCCGCGCGTGCGGGCCGCTTACTTGGGCGAGTAGTCCCGGTCTCTTCAAGAAATACCGCGGAACCGGCTTTGCCGGGCCGCCGGTATTGCCCCCTGCAAGGGGGAAGGCGAAGCGACACGAAGTGCGCGCAGCCTGGGGGTTAGTCCACTTTCGCGCCGGTGGCCTTGACCACCGCTTCGTACTTGGAGAGTTCGCTCTTCATGAAAGCGCCGAACTGCTCCGGCGAGTTGGCCACAGGCTCCGCCAGCAGTCCGGCGAAGCGCGTCTTCGTTTCCGGTGCGTTCAGGGCCGCTACGAAGGCCTGATTGAGCTTCACGACCACGTCGTGCGGCGTACCCGCTGGCGCGACCAGGCCCCACCAGGTGTCGATCGAGAAGCCCTTGAGCGTGTCGGCGATGGGCGGCACATCGGGCAGCGAAGCGCTGCGCTGCAGCGTCGTCACCGCAATCGCCTTCAGCTTGCCCGAGCGGATGTTCGGCGCGGCGGTGGCGAGGTTGTCGAAGTTGAAATCGACCTGCCCCGAGATCAGCGCCAGTTGCGCCGGGCTGCCGCCGTTGTACGGAATGTGCAGCGCGAAGATGCCTGCTTCCTTCTTGAACAGCTCGCCCGCCAGGTGCCCCGCGCTGCCGTTGCCGCCGCTGCCGTAGTTGAGCTTGGCCGGGTTGGCCTTGGCATAGCGGATCAGGTCGGCCACGCTGTTGATGTTCAGGCGCTTGGCCGTGTCGGCGTTCATCACCAGCACGTTGGGCACGCGGACCATCTGCGTGATCGGCGCGAAGTCGGTCGCGGCGTTGAACGGAATCTTGTTGTAGAGCCACGGATTCACCGCGTTGGTGGCGGTGGCCGCGATGCCGATCGTCAGGCCGTCGGCGGGCGCCTTTGCCACGATATCGGCGCCGATGTTGCCGCCCGCCCCGGGCTTGTTGTCGATGATGACCGGGCCCAGCGTGTCCTTGACGCGTTCGGCCAGGATGCGAGCCGTGTTGTCGATCGGGCCGCCTGCGGCGTAGGGAACGACGAGGCGGATGGGGCGCTGTTGCTGCGCCATGGCGTGGCCGGCACCCAGCAGGGCGGTGGTGCTTGCGATCAGGGTGAGGAGGAAGTGTCTCGTTTTCATTTTTTCTTGGGATTCTCTTTTTGGTTTTGTCTCAGGGAAGGGCTTTATCGGCCTCTGTGGTGAACGCGTCGGCAAAAAATTCTTCTTCGGGCAGGTCCGCCAGCGCCACGTAGTCGCGCTTGGCCGAGTCGACCACGATGGGTGCGCCGCAGGCATAGACCTGGTGGCCCGACAGGTCGGCGAAGTCTTCGAGCACGGCCTGGTGAACGAAGCCGGTGCGGCCGGTCCAGTTGTCTTCGGGCGTGGCGTTGGAGATGACGGGCACGTAGCGCAGGTTCGGCATCTGCGTCACCTGCTCGCGTACCCAGGCGTCCATGTACAGGTCTTCCGGCCGGCGGCCGCCCCAGTAGAGCGTGGCGGGCCGGTCGATGGCCTTGAACTGCATGTGCTCCAGCAGCGCCTTGATCGGCGCGAAGCCCGTGCCCGAGGCCAGCAGGATCATCGGCTTGGCGGAGTCCTCGCGCAGGAAGAAGCTGCCGAAGGGGCCTTCGATGCGCAGGATTTCCTTTTCCTTCATCGTGCCGAACACATGGTCGGTGAACTTGCCGCCGGGCAAGTGCCGCAGATGCAGTTCGATGCCCGTGCCGGGCTCGCCCAGCGTGTGCGGCGCATTGGCCATCGAGTAGCTGCGGCGCGCGCCGTCGCGCAGGATGAATTCCACATACTGGCCGGCGTAGAACTGCAGCGGCTCGCCAGCCGGCAGCTGCAGGCGCACCATCATCACGTCGTGCGACTGGCGGGTGAGGGCCAGCACCCGCACCGGCATCTTGCGGATCGGCAGCGCTCCGGCCTCCGTGACCTGCCGCGATTCGAGCACCACGTCGCTCCTGGCGTGCGCGCAGCAGGTCAGCACGTAGCCGGCGAGCTGTTCCTCGGCGCTCAGGGCTTTGCTCTGGTGCGGGCCGAGGGTGACCTCGCCTGAGAGCTTCTTGCACTTGCACGAGCCGCAGGCGCCGTCCTTGCAGCCATAGGGAAGGCCGATGCCCTGGCGGATGCCGGCCGCGAGGATGGTTTCGTCGCCGTGGACCACGAAATGGCGTCCGCTGGGTTCGACGTGGATGGAAAAGCCCGCTTCATGCGGCGCTGTAGCAGTCATCGGTATTCTTCGAGGGTGAACTCTGCCCGGGCCGTGCGTAAGACCCGGTGAGCAACTGAATTGGGACAGGAACAGGATTTTGCCTTCAATCAATAGCCCCTCCGGCGCTCTGCCAGCGCGTTTCCGGCGCGAACGCCTGCTGATCGTCGGGTGCGGCGACGTTGGCCAGCGCGTGGCGCGCGACCTGCGCGGCCGCATGCAACTGGTGGCGCTTACTTCGTCGGCCGACCGCGTGGGCGCCCTGCGCACGGCCGGCATCCGCCCGCTGGTGGGCAATCTGGACGACGCAGCAACCCTGCGCCGCCTGGCGGGCATCGCAACGCGGGTGCTGCACCTGGCACCGCCCGCCCGTGACGGTGGCGCTGCCTGGTGGCGCGACCAGCGCACTACTGCACTGGCGCGGGCACTGCGGCTGCGGTCGGTGCCTTCCGCCTTCGTCTACGGCTCGACCAGCGGCGTATACGGCGACTGCGGCGGCGCCCGCGTGAACGAAACCCGCATCGTGCGTCCCGACACCCCACGCTCCCACCGCCGCGTGGACGCCGAACGAGCCGTGCGCTGGCTGGGCCGCAGCGCGGGCGTGCGCGCCAGCATCCTGCGCATTCCGGGCATCTACGCCCCCGACCGCGAAAACGGCACCCCGCGCGGCCGCCTGCAGCGCGGCACGCCCGTGCTGAGGCACGAAGACGACGTCTACACCAGCCACATCCACGCCGACGACCTAGCCCGCGCTTGCGTGGCGGCGCTGTTCCGCGGCAAGCCGCAGCGCATCGTGCATGCCTCGGACGACACCGAACTGCGCATGGGCGACTACGTAGACCTGGCCGCCGACATGTACGGCATGCCCCGCCCGCCGCGAGTGGCCCGTGGCGAGGCCGAGCGGCAACTGCCCCTGCAACTGCTGAGTTTCATGGGGGAATCGCGCCGGCTGGACAACACGCGGCTCAAGCGCGAACTGCGGGTGCGGCTTGCGCACCCGACGGTGCATACGGGGCTGCGCGAGCAGACCGAGCCAAGATAAAGGGGGAAGGGGGAAGGGGGAAGGGGCCCATTCCAGGGACACCGTGGAACCGGCTTCGCCGGGCCACCGGTGTCGCCCCCGGTAGGGGGAAGGCGAAGCGACACGAAGTGCGCGTAGCCTGGGGGCGAGCCAAAGTGTGGTGCCCGGGGCCGGAATCGAACCGGCACACCTTTCGGTGGGGGATTTTGAGTCCCCTGCGTCTACCAATTTCACCACCCGGGCAGGGTTCTGAACGAAGCCCAAAATTATGGCACAGTGGCTGCCATGAATTATCCGACGATCGAAGACGCCATTGGCAAGACCCCCCTGGTCGCCCTGCAACGCATCAACGCCGCAGAAAACGCCAAGCGCGGCAACGTGATTCTCGGCAAGCTCGAAGGCAACAATCCGGCTGGTTCGGTCAAAGACCGGCCGGCCCTCTCGATGATCCGGCGCGCCGAGGAGCGCGGCGAGATCAAGCCCGGCGACACCCTCATCGAAGCCACCTCCGGCAACACCGGCATCGCCCTGGCCATGGCCGCGGCCATCAAGGGCTACCGCATGGTGCTCATCATGCCGGAGGACCTCTCGGTGGAGCGCGCCCAGACCATGAAGGCCTTCGGCGCCGAGCTCGTGCTCACGCCCAAGAGCGGCGGCATGGAATACGCGCGCGACCTCGCCGAGCAGATGGTCGCGCAGGGCAAGGGCCGGGTGCTCGACCAGTTCGCCAACCCCGACAACCCGCGCATCCATTACGAGACCACCGGCCCCGAGATCTGGGCCGACACCAAGGGCAAGGTCACGCACTTCGTGAGCGCCATGGGCACCACCGGCACCATCACCGGCGTCTCGCGCTTCCTGAAAGAGAAGAACCCGGCAGTGCGCATCATCGGTGCGCAGCCGGCCGAGGGTTCGCGCATTCCGGGCATCCGCAAATGGCCTGCGGAGTACATGCCGAAAATCTTCGACCCGAGCCGGGTCGACGAGGAAATCAGCGTGAGCCAGGACGACGCAGAAGAAATGTGCCGGCGCCTCGCGCGCGAAGAGGGCATCTTCGGCGGCATCTCGGCTGCAGGTGCGTTGTGGGCCGCGCTCGAAGTGGCGAAGACGGTGGAGAACGCCACCATCGTGTTCGTTGTCTGCGACCGGGGCGACCGCTACCTTTCTACGGGCGTCTTTCCCGCATAAGCAACGACCGGCAGCAGCGCCCGCTCAAGGCGCTCAGGCAGCCACAAAAAAGAAAAGAGACCCCATGCCCCATCCCAAGTTTTGCCAGGTCTGTGCCACGCCGCTCGAGTGGATCGCGCTGATGGAAGACGGCGGCCCCAAGGAGCGCCTGCGTTGCCCCAACTGTGGCCACACCCACTGGAACAACCCGACCCCCGTGCTCGCGGCCATCGTCGAGTACCGCGGCCAGGTGCTGCTGGCGCGCAATGCGGCATGGCCGGGCAAGATGTTCGCGCTGATCACCGGGTTCATGGAAGCCGGCGAGACGCCCGAGGAAGGCGTTGCGCGCGAGGTGAAAGAAGAAACCAACCTCGACGTCAGCGCAACCAAGCTCGTCGGCGCGTACGACTTCCAGCGAATGAACCAGATCATCATCGCGTACCACGTGGTGGCCGACGGCGACGTGAAGCTCTCGCCCGAACTGGTCGACTACCGCCTCTACGACCTGCCCGATCTCCGGTGCTGGCCCGCCGGCACCGGCTATGCGCTGGCCGACTGGCTGCGCACGCGCGGGCACGAGCCCGTGTTCTTCACCGCCGCGGAAAACGAAGAGCGCCGCCGCGGCCTGAACCTGCCGCCGGAGCCGGGCAATGCAAGTTGACCGCGAGCTCGACACGCGCGGGCTGAACTGTCCACTGCCCATTCTCAAAGCGAAGAAATCGCTCAACGAAATGGCGAGCGGGCAATTGCTGAAGGTGGTGTCGACCGATCCGGGATCGATCCGCGACTTTCAGGCCTTTGCGCGCCAGACGGGCAACGAGCTGATGGAGCAGGAAACCGTCGGCAGCGACTTCATCCACGTGCTCAAGCGCCGCTGACGAAGCAAAAGAAACAAAAGAAACAAAAGAAAAGGGCCGCTACTGCGGCCCTTTGTTCGTGATGACACCTCGAAGCAGAGGCGAGGCAACTACAGCTTCAGGCTCTTGAGGTATTCGCGGAATTCCGCGCCCACTTCGGGGTGCGCCAGCGCCAGTTCCACCGATGCCTGCAGAAAGCCTTCCTTGCTGCCGCAGTCGTAGCGGATGCCCTTGTACGAATAGGCGTAGACCGATTCCTTCTTCATCAGCGCCGCGATGCCGTCGGTCAGCTGGATCTCGCCGCCAGCGCCCTTGGGCTGGTTGCGAATTTCGTCGAACACGCCCGGCGTGAGGATGTAGCGGCCCGCCACGCCCAGGCGCGAGGGCGCGTCTTCGGGCTTAGGCTTCTCGACCATGCGGTTGACCTTTATCAGGCCGTCTTCGACCGCATCGCCGGCCACGATGCCGTAGCGCTTGACGTGCGCGAGCGGCACTTCCTGCACTGCCAGCAGCGAGCCGCCGAGGCGGGCGAAAGCTGCGGTCATTTGCGCCAGCACGGGCTCGCCGCCATCGGGGCCGACCATCAGGTCGTCTGCCAGCAGCACGGCGAAGGGTTCGTTGCCCACCAGGTGTTCGGCGCACAGCACCGCATGGCCCAGGCCCAGCATGCGCGGCTGGCGCACGTAGGAGCAGGTCATGTCGTCGGGCATGACCGAGCGCGCGATGTTGAGCAGGGCGGTCTTGCCGCTGGCCTCGAGCTGGCTTTCGAGCTCGTAGGCGGTGTCGTAGTGATCCTCGATGGCGCGCTTGTTGCGGCCGGTCACGAAGATCATGTCGCGGATGCCCGCGGCGTACGCCTCTTCGACGGCGTACTGGATCAGCGGCTTGTCGACCACCGGCAGCATTTCCTTCGGCTGCGCCTTGGTGGCTGGCAAGAAGCGAGTACCAAAGCCTGCAACGGGGAATACGGCCTTGCGGATGCGGGTCGAGGAAGTGGACATGGGCAGCTCAGCGTCTTTCTTGAAGAGGGGAGTTAGGAGGCGCAGCGGCGCGCAGCCGCTCCTGGAATCCTAAACGCCCTCAAAGCCCTGCGTCTGTCAGCCGAGGCGCACAAGCTGGTCGCGCAAACGCTCCAGAGTGGCCGTGAAGTCAGTCAGACGTTTACGTTCTTGCTCGATCACGGCCGGCGGAGCCTTTGCGACGAAGGCTTCGTTGCTGAGCTTGGCCTCGACTTTGGCCTTCTCGCTTTCGATTCGCTCGATATCCTTCTTGAGTCGCGCGCACTCGGCTTCCTTGTCGATCGGCACGAACAGGCAAACACGCACAGTTCCGACGACAGCCGTAGGCGCAGCTTCGGCGGCTTTTACCCACGAAGCTTCGTCGTCGAACACTTTCACTTCCTTGAGTTTTGCCAGGGCCTGCAGCACTGGCGCGGCGTCGCGCAGGAAAGCCGCGCTTTCCGCATCGTCGGCCACGGCATAGAGCGGCGGGCGCAATGCGGGCGACAGCTTCATTTCTCCGCGCAACGTGCGGCACGCATCGATCAGCGCCTTCAGCCGCGCCACATATGCCTCGGCCGCTTCATCGATCTTCTCCGGCTGGCTCTTCGGATAGGCCGCGATCATGATCGACTCGCCCTCACGTCCTGCAACCTTCGACACCTTCTGCCACAGCTCTTCCGTGATGAACGGAATCACCGGGTGTGCCAGGCGCAGCAGCGTTTCGAGCGTGCGGATCAGCGTGCGGCGCGTGGCGCGCTTCTGCGAATCGTCGCCGGTCTGGATCTGCACCTTGGCGATTTCCAGATACCAGTCGCAGAACTCGTCCCAGGCGAACTGGTAGATCGCATTGGCCACGTTGTCGAGGCGGTATTCCTCGAAGCCCTTGGCCACTTCGGCCTCCACGCGCTGCAGTTGCGACACGATCCAGTAGTCGGCGCGGCTGAATTTCAGGTAGCCATGCGCCGGGCCGCCGACCTTGCACTCTTCCTTCGTGTGCTCCAGCAGGCCGCAGTCCTGGCCTTCGCAATTCATCAGCACGAAGCGCGTGGCGTTCCACAGCTTGTTGCAGAAGTTGCGATATCCCTCGCAACGCTTCGAATCGAAGTTGATGCTGCGGCCCAGCGAAGCCAGCGAAGCGAAGGTAAAGCGCAGCGCATCGGCGCCAAAGGCCGGAATGCCGTCCGGAAACTCCTTCTGCGTGTTCTTGCGCACCGCAGGCGCCGTCTCGGGCTTGCGCAGGCCTTGCGTGCGCTTGTCGAGCAGCTCGGGCAGCTGGATGCCGTCGATCAGGTCCACCGGGTCCAGCACGTTGCCTTCGGACTTGCTCATCTTCTTGCCCTGCGCGTCGCGCACCAGGCCGTGGATGTACACGTGCTTGAAGGGCACCTTGCCGATGAAGTGCTTGGTCATCATGATCATCCGGGCGACCCAGAAGAAGATGATGTCGTAGCCCGTCACCAGCACGGTCGAGGGCAGGTACAGGTCGAGGTCCTGCGTCTTCGCGGGCCAGCCGAGCGAAGAGAAGGGCACCAGCGCCGACGAGTACCAGGTGTCGAGCACGTCCTCGTCGCGCACGAGCTTCTTGCCCGGCGCCTTGGTCTGTGCGTCGGCTTCGTTCTCGGCCACGTAAACGTTGCCGTCCTCGTCGTACCAGGCCGGGATCTGGTGGCCCCACCACAGCTGGCGCGAGATGGTCCAGTCCTGGATGTTCTCCATCCAGTGGTTGTAGGTGTTGACCCAGTTCTCGGGCACGAAGCGCACTTCGCCCGACTTCACCACGTCGATGGCCTTCTGCGCGATCGACTGGCCGTCGGCGCCGGGGCGCGTCATGGCCACGTACCACTGGTCGGTGAGCATCGGCTCGACGATGGCGCCCGAGCGCGCGCAGCGCGGCACCATCAGCTTGTGCTTCTTCACCTCGACGAGCAGGCCCAGCGCGTCGAGGTCGGCCACGATGGCCTTGCGCGCCACGAAGCGGTCGAGGCCTCGGTACTTCTCGGGTGCGTTGTCGTTGATGGTCGCGTCCAGCGTCAGCACACCGATCATCTCGAGCTTGTGGCGCTGGCCGACTGCGTAGTCGTTGTAGTCGTGGGCGGGCGTGACCTTCACCACGCCGGTGCCGAACTCCTTGTCGACGTAGTCGTCGGCAATGATCGGAATCAGCCGGCCCACCAGCGGCAGCTTCACGCGCTGGCCGATCAGGTGCTTGTAGCGCTCGTCTTCCGGGTGGACCATCACGGCCGTGTCGCCGAGCATGGTTTCGGGCCGGGTGGTGGCCACGGTCAGCGTGCCGCTGCCGTCTTCCAGCGGGTAGGCGATGTGCCAGAGCGAGCCGTCTTCTTCTTCGCTCTCGACTTCGAGATCGCTCACCGAGGTCTTGAGCACCGGGTCCCAGTTGCCCAGGCGCTTGCCGCGGTAGATGAGGCCCTCTTCGTACAGCTTCACGAAGGTTTGCGTCACGACCGCCGAGAGGTCGTCGTCCATCGTGAAGTATTCGCGGCTCCAGTCCACCGTGTCGCCCATGCGGCGCATCTGCTCGGTGATGGTGTTGCCCGATTTTTCTTTCCACTCCCACACGCGCGCCACGAAGTTCTTGCGGCCCAGGTCATGGCGGCTGACCTTCTGCTCCTGCAGCTGGCGTTCCACCACGATCTGCGTTGCGATGCCCGCATGGTCGGTGCCCGGCACCCACAGCGTGTTGTCGCCCTTCATGCGGTGATACCGCGTGAGGCTGTCCATGATCGTCTGGTTGAACGCATGGCCCATGTGCAGCGTGCCCGTCACGTTGGGCGGCGGCAGCTGGATCGCGAACGACTCGGCGCCTTCCTTGGGTTGCTGCGTGCCGCGGAAGCCGGCCTTGGCATAGCCGCGCTTCTCCCATTCCGGGCCCCAGTGCGCCTCGATGGCGGCGGGTTCGAACGATTTCGACAGGCTGTCGAGGCCGGGCTGGGCGGAAGGGGTGATGGGTTCGCTCATGGGAAATGCAGAACGGCCCTTCAGGGAGCCGTTGGGGGACAGGGTGGGATAGCCCGCGATTTTACCGGGGCGGCCTGGCGTCACGGCAGCCACTGATAATTCCGGGATGCTCTTCCTGCTTTCCCCTGCAAAGTCGCTCGATTACGACACCCCGCTCCCCTCCGAACTCCCCGCCACCCAACCCCATTTCGAGTCTCCGCGCGGCCCTTCGGTCGAGCTGATCAAGCTGCTGCGCGAGAAGTCGCCCCAGCAGATTTCTGAACTCATGCACCTGTCGGACAAGCTCTCGGCCCTGAACGTGGCCCGCTACGAGGCCTGGTCCAGCAAGAGCAGCGCGAAGAACGCCCGCCAGGCCGCCTTCGCCTTCGACGGCGACGTCTACGGCGGCCTCGACGCCCGCACCCTCACCAGGGTGCAGCTCGACTGGGCGCAAGACCATGTCTGCATCCTCAGCGGCCTCTACGGCCTGCTGCGCCCGCTCGACCTGCTGCAGCCCTACCGCCTCGAAATGGGCACCTCGCTCGCCAACCGCCACGGCAAGGACCTGTACGCCTTCTGGGGCTCGCGCATCGCCGAGCACCTGAACGAGCGCCTGGCGGCCGATCGCACCCCGGTGGTCGTCAACGTCGCCTCGCAGGAGTACTTCAAGTCGGTCGACAAGAAGGTGCTCAAGGCCCGTGTGGTCGAATGCGTGTTCGAGGAGTGGAAGGGCGACAAGTACAAGATCGTGAGCTTCTTCGCCAAGCGTGCTCGCGGGCTGCTGGCGCGCTGGGCCGTGCAGCACAAGGCGGCCACGCCCAAGGCACTGGAAAAGTTCGACCTCGAGGGTTATGGTTTCGACGCTCAGGTGTCAACCGCCGAAAGGCTGGTGTTCAGGAGAAAAGTCTGATGTCCCAACCAATCAGTCCGGAACTGCGCGAGTGGCTGGTGGCCCAGCTCGCGGCCGGGCACTCGGTGCCGGCGCTGCGTGCGTCCATGCGCGCGGCCGGCTGGCACGATGCCGCCGCCGACACGGCGCTGGCCCAGCTCGAAGCCGGCTTCCCCAACATGGAAGTGGCCTTGCCGCCCGTGCACACGGAAATGCCCGGCCCCGACCTCGATGGCGCGCCGCTGCACCTCGACGCAGGCGACCGCCGCGTGCAGGTGCTGCAGACCATGCGGCATCCGCGTGTCATCGTCTTCGGCAACCTGCTGTCTGGCGAAGAGTGCGAAGGTCTGATCGCCGCTGCGCGCGTGCGGCTCGCGCGCTCGCTCACCGTGGAGACGCGCACCGGCGGCGAGGTACTCAACGTCGATCGCACCAGCGACGGCATGTTCTTCGAACGTGGCGAGAACGAGATCGTCGCGCGCCTGGAGCAGCGCATCGCAGCGCTGCTGCGCTGGCCGCTCGAATTCGGCGAAGGCCTGCAGATCCTGCGCTATGCCCCCGGCGCGCAGTACCGCCCGCACTACGACTACTTCGACCCGAACGAGCCGGGCACGCCCACCATCCTCAAGCGCGGCGGCCAGCGCGTCGCCACGCTCGTGATGTACCTGCAGGAGCCCGAGGGCGGCGGTGCCACCACTTTCCCCGACGTGGGCCTCGAAGTGGCGCCCGTGCGCGGCTGCGGCGTGTTCTTCAGCTACGACCGGCCCGACCCCGTCACCCGCACCCTGCACGGCGGCGCGCCGGTGCTGGCGGGCGAAAAGTGGGTTGCCACCAAGTGGCTGCGCGAGCGCGAGTTCAAGTAGAAGACCAGAGAAAGAAGACCAGGGAACCAATGAAAGTCACCGCCAACGGGCTGCAGATCGAAGTCGACGACACCGGAGGCGAAGGGCGCCCTGTCATTCTGCTCATCATGGGCCTGGGCATGCAGCTGGTGGCCTGGCCCACCGGCTTCGTGCAGCAACTGGTGGAGGCGGGCTTTCGCGTGGTGCGCCACGACAACCGCGACATCGGCCTGAGCCAGGGCTTCGACCACGCAGGCGTCGGCAACCTGGTGTGGGAAACGATTCGCCACCGCCTCGGCCTGAAGGTGCGCTCGGCCTACAGCCTGCAGGACATGACCCTCGATTCGCTCGGCGTGCTCGACGCACTGGGCATAGCCAAGGCCCACATCGTCGGCGCCTCCATGGGCGGCATGATCGCCCAGCGCCTGGCCGCCAGCGCGCCGCAACGCGCGACCAGCCTCGTGAGCATCATGAGTTCGAGTGGTGCGCGCGGCCTGCCCGGGCCGCGCCGCGAAGTCACTTCCATGCTCATGCGCCGTCCGTCGGGCAGCAGCGAGGCCGAACTGGTCGCGCACAGCATCAGGCTGCTGCGGCTCATCCAGAGCCCCGCCTATCCGCAAAGCGATGAAGACCTGGCCGAGCGCCTCACCTTCAGCATGCGGCGCTCGTACCACCCGGCCGGCCTGATGCGCCAGATGCTGGCCATCGGCGCCGATGCCGACCGCCCCCAGGTGCTGCCGCGCATCCAGTCGCCCACGCTGGTGCTGCACGGCGATGCCGATGCGCTCGTACCCATCGCCTGCGGCGAGGACACGGCCAAACGCATTCCGGGCTCGAAATTCGTCCCCGTTCCCGGCATGGGCCATGACCTGCCGCCCGAGGTGTGCACCATCCTCGCCAACCACATTGCTCCGTTCGCGCACGCGGCGGAATCCAGAGAAGCCAAGCCATGAGCCACGACCCGACGAACCCCAACACGCCCGAGCAATCGCAACTCGGCCGCGCCTCGGCCTACGCCGACCACTACGACCCCACGCTGCTGTTTCCCATCGCGCGCGCCACGCAGCGCGAGGCCATGGGCATCAAGACCGGCGCGCTGCCGTTCTTCGGCGCCGACCTCTGGACCGCCTTCGAAGTGAGCTGGCTCAACCTGCGCGGCAAGCCGCAACTGGCCATCGCGCACTTCACCATTCCGTGCGAGACGCCCAACATCATCGAGAGCAAGAGCTTCAAGCTCTACCTCAACAGCTTCAACAACAGCCAGTTCGCGAGCATCGACGCGGTGCGCGAGCGCCTGCGCGCCGACCTGTCGGAGGCCGCATGGCGCGGCAGCGACCAGTCGGCCGGCATCGGCGTGAATCTGCTGGCGCCCGACATGTTCGACCGCGAGCCGGTGCACGAACTCGACGGCCTCGACCTCGACCGCCTCGACATCGAGTGCACCCACTACCAGCCCGCCCCCGAGCTGCTGAGCAGCGACGCCACGCAGGTGCACGTGAACGAAACCCTCACCAGCCGCCTGCTCAAGAGCAACTGCCTCGTCACCGGCCAGCCCGACTGGGGCAGCGTGCAGATCCGCTACAGCGGCCCGCCCATCGACCAGGCCGGGCTGCTGGCGTACATCGTGAGCTTTCGCAACCACAACGAATTCCACGAGCCCTGCGCCGAGCGCATGTTCACGGACATCTGGAGCCGCTGCAAGCCGACCAAGCTCATGGTGTATGCGCGCTACACGCGTCGTGGCGGGCTGGACATCAATCCGTTCCGTACGAGCTGGCCGCAGGCGCTGCCGTTGAATATCCGCACGGCGCGGCAGTAAGCCGAAGCAGCCCTTAAGCCCCTCTTCGGAAACCCGAAACCCGCTCCTGCCCCGCCTGTGGCATTCTGAAATTCGCCCGCGAACCCGCGAGCGGAACATCCGGAGCAGAGACAAACATGGTTGAAGGAAAAGTGGTCGTCGTCACGGGCGCGGGCGGCGGCATCGGGCGCGACATTGCGCTGGCCATGGCGGCCCACGGTGCGAAGGTGGTGGTCAACGACATCGGCGCCGCGCTCGATGGCGCACTCGACGCCGAAGGCGGCGGCCCAACCCGCAGCGCAGGCCCGGCCCAGCAGGTGGCCGACGAGATCCGCGCGGCCGGCGGGCAGGCTGTTCCCAACGCCGACAACGTGGCCGACGCCGCCAGCGCGGCACGCATCGTGCAGTGCGCGGTCGACAGCTTCGGGCGCATCGACGTGGTAGTCAACAACGCCGGCATCCTGCGCGACCGCTTCTTCCACAAGATGTCGGTCGACGAGTGGGACTCGGTGCTCAAGGTGCACCTGTACGGCTCCTACTACGTGAGCCGCGCGGCAGCCACGCATTTCAAGGAGCAGAACTCGGGCGCGCTGGTGCACATGACCTCGACCTCGGGCCTCATCGGCAACTTCGGCCAGGCCAACTATTCGGCCGCCAAGCTCGGCATCGTGGCGCTGTCGAAGTCGATTGCACTCGACATGCAGAAATTCAACGTGCGCTCCAATTGCATCGCACCCTTTGCCTGGAGCCGCATGATCGGCGCCATTCCCACCGACACCGACGAGCAGCGCGCCCGCGTCGACAAGATCAAGCAGATGACGCCCGCCAAGGTCGCGCCGCTCGCCGTCTACCTTGCGAGCGATGCGGCTGGCGGGGTCAACGGCCAGATCTTTTCGGTGCGCAACAACGAGATCTCGCTCATCAGCCAGCCGCGCCCGGTGCGCTCCATCCACCGCTCCGAAGGCTGGACGCCGCAGAGCATCGCCGAGCACGCCATGCCCGCAATGCGCGCCAGCTTCTTCCCGCTGGACCGCTCGGCCGACGTGTTCAGCTGGGACCCGGTCTGAGGAGAAACCCGCAAGAGGGTACGCACGGCACCATTCGCCGGACAATGCGCGTTCCCTTCCTCTTTGATGCCCGCGCCCGGTGAACCTGCACTTCGACCTGTTCGACCTGAAACTGTTCGTCTATGTGGCGGACGCGCGCAGCCTCACGCGCGGCGCCGAGAAGGCCTGCATCTCGCTGGCCGCCGCCTCCACCCGCATCAAGCAGATGGAAGAGGCCGTGGGAGGCAAGCTGTTGCACCGCAGCGCGCAGGGCGTGAGCCTCACTGCCGCGGGGCAGGCGGTGCTGTACCACGCCAAGCGCGTGATGCAGCAGATGGAGCACCTGCGCTGCGACATGCAGGACTTCGGCAAGGGCATCAAGGGCCATGTGCGCGTGTTCGCCAACACCACCTCGATTACCGAGTACCTGCCGCAGAAGCTCGCGGGCTTTCTCACGCAGCACCCGGCCGTGCAGGTCGACCTGCGCGAATACCTGAGCGAAGAGATCGTGCGCGCGGTGGCCGACGGCGAGGCCGACATCGGCATCCTCGCCGGCGACGTGCACACGGGCGACTTCGATGCACGGCCGTTCGGCAGCAACCAGCTCGTGCTGGTCGTGCCCACCACGCACCACCTCGCGGGCGCGTCTTCAGTGGCCTTTGCCGATACGCTCGACGAGCAGCACGTGGGCCTGCACCACGGCAGCGCCATCCACCGCTTCCTGCAGCGCCGCGCCGAGCTGGCGGGGCGGGGCTTCAACCCGCGCATCCAGGTCAGCAGCTTCGAGGCCATCTGCCTGATGATCGAAGCGGGCGTGGGGGTTGGCGTGCTGCCTGCGTCTTCCGCGCAAAGGCTGTCGATGGCGATGCGCATCTCGACCGTGGCGCTCAGCGATGCCTGGGCCGAGCGCGAGCTGAAGCTGATCGCGCGCAACCGCGAGCAGCTGCCAGCCTCGGCGCGCGAGCTGTTCGACCACCTCGTCGCGCATTGAGGGCGCGGCCATCATGTCCGCCGACCTGAAGTCGCTGCGCCTGTTCGTGGCCGTGGCCGATCACGGCAGCATCAGCGAGGGCGCCAAGCGCTGCCATATCGCGCTCGCGGCGGCCAGCAAACGAATCTCCGATCTTGAAGCCCGCGCGCGGCTGCCGCTGCTGGTGCGCCATGCGCGCGGCGTCACGCTCACGTCGGCGGGGCATGGCCTGCTGCTGCATGCGCGCGCGGTGCTCTCGGCCATGGACCGGCTCGGCGCCGAGCTGGACGATTTCCAGAACGGTGTGGCGGGCGTGGTCAGCATCACGGCCAATGCATCGACCATCGCGCAGTTTCTGCCGGCGCAGATCGGCTCCTTCCTGCGGCTGCACCCGGTGCTGAAGATCGACCTGCAGGAGCGCGCCAGCACCGAGGTGGTGAAGGCCGTGCAGGCAGGCCTGGCCGACATCGGCGTGATCGAGGGCAACACGCCCGCCGACGGTCTCGAATGCCTGTCCTACCGCAACGACGAGCTGGCCGTGGTGATCGCACGCGACCACCCACTGGCCCGGCGCAAGCGCATCGGCGTGGACGAGGTGCTGCGCCACGACCATATCGTGGTGCGCGAAGGCACGGCCCTGCACCGCGTGCTGCTGGCCGCTGCGCTGGAGGCGCAGGTGCCGCTCAAGGTGCGCATGCAGGTGGGCAGCTTCGACATGGTGTGCCGCATGGTGGAGCAGGGCGTGGGCATCGGCGTGCTGCCCTATGCGGCCATCCTGCCGCAGCTGCAGATATTGAAGCTGCGCTGCCTGAAGCTCGATGCGCCCTGGGCCATGCGTCGCCACCTGCTGTGCGTGCGCAGGCAGCAAGATTTGACCGTGGCTGCGCGCTCGGTGCTGGAGCACCTAGGCCGGCCAGACTGAGCACGAGGCTTCGCGCCGCGCGAAGCCTCGCGCCCGCCAAAAACGAATTGTTCTCTCGCGGCCCGCGCGCAAAGATCGCGCAAACCAAAGGAGACACCCTTGAAGATCGTTCGCGTCAGCGCCACGCCGCTGAACATTCCCGTCACCATCGACGTGGTCGGCCTGAACAAGCAGACCTCGCTGTCGCTGTGCCTCACAGAGATCGAGACCGACACCGGCCTCGTCGGCCACGGCATGACTGCCATCACCGAGGAAGAAATCGTTGCCGCAGCCGTGCGCGAGGTGGCGGGCCCCGCGCTGATCGGCGAAGACCCGATGGCCACCGAGCGCCTGTGGGACAAGCTCTACTGGCTGCTCTCGCCGCGCGGCCAGACCGGCTACGCCAGTCATGCCATCGCAGCGCTCGACATCGCGCTGTGGGACATCAAGGCCCGCGCGCTGGGCCAGCCGCTGTGGCGCCTGCTCGGCGGCGCGCGCGCCAAGGTGCCGGTGTACGCCACCTTCGGCTTCGGCTTCTTCGAGCGCGACCAGCTCGCGGCCGCCGCGAAGCTGTGGGTGTCGCAGGGCTTCCAGCGCCTGAAGATGACCGTCGGAAACCACGCGCTCGCGCGCCGCGACGAGCCGCGTCCGCTTGACGAAGTCATCGCCGAAGACGTGCGCCGCGTCGCCGCCGTGCGCGAGGCCGTGGGCCCCGACGTGAAGCTGTACGTCGACGCCAACTGCGGTCTCGACCTGTTCCATGCTACCGAACTCGCACACCGCATCGAGCCCTACGGCATCAGCTTCTTCGAGGAGCCGCTCACGCAGAACGACGTGCGCCAGATGGCACAGCTGCGCGCGCGCACCCGTATTCCGCTCGCCTGCGGCCAGAACGAGGGGCTGGCCTTCCGCTTCCGCGACCTGCTGGTGAACCAGGCAGCCGACGTGCTGCAGCCCAACGTGACCATCTCGGGCGGCTACTCGCAGTGCCTGAAGATCGCGGGCATGGCGCAGGCTTTCAACGTGCCCATCGACAACGGTGGCGCCTGGCCCTTCCACAACATGCATCTGCATGCGGGCGTGTCGAACGGCGGGCTGGTCGAGTACCACTACGTCGCGGTGCAGATGCTCAAGCAGATATTCGACGGCCTGCCGGTGCCCGACCAGGGCTGGCTCACGCTGCCCGAGACACCGGGCCTGGGCTTCGCGCCCAATGCAGAGCGCGTGCGAGAGCTGGCGAAGCTGCCGACCTCGCACGGCAAGGGCAAGGCCTGAGCGGCCAGGCGCTGCCTTCCGTCGACACTTTCCTTCACGACCAGGCCGCGACAGACGGCCGGCGATTCCGACCAAGACAACGGAGACAAGATGAAAGCCAGACAAGCGATTCGACCCGCGCGCCGCCATGCACTGCGCGCAATGGCGGCCCTGGGCCTTGCGGGTGCGTTCACCCTCGCGGCACCCGTGGCCTGGGCCCAGAAGTACCCCGACAAGCCGATTCGCCTCGTGGTCGGCTATTCGGCCGGCGGCGGTGTCGATGCGGTGGCCCGCCTGCTCGGCGTGCGCCTGTCGGCCGTGCTGGGCCAGCAGGTGCTGGTGGAGAACCGCACCGGCGCCACGGGGCTCATCGCGGCCGAGTTCGTCGCCAAGGCGCCGCCCGACGGCTACACGCTGATGATGGGCGACAGCGCCTTGCTCATTGCCAAGCTGCTGCAGCCGAAGATCGGCATCGATCCGCTCACCAGCTTCAAGCCGGTGGCGGGCGCCTTCATCTCGCCGCTGATGATCGTCGCCAACAACGACTTTCCCGCGAAGACGCCGGCCGAGCTGGTGAAGGAGCTCAAGGCCAATGCCTCGCGCTATTCGTATGCCACGTCGGGTGTCGGCACGGTGCAGCATCTGGGCTTCGAGATGCTCAAACAGGCCACCGGCAGTTCGGTGGTGCATGTGCCGTACCGCGGCGCCGCGCAGATCGTGCCGGACGTGATCGGCGGGCAGATTCCTCTTGGCGTGGTGAGCGCGACGGCGGGCATGGCGCAGGCCAAGGCGGGCAAGCTGCGCGCGGTGGCGCTGATGAACACGGCCAAGCTGGAAGGCGCGGAGAGCGTGCCGCCGTTGGCCGATGCGCTGCCGGGGTTCGATGTGGCGCCGCGCATCTTTGTGCTGGCACCCGCGGGCACGCCGAACGATGTGGTCGAGAAGCTGTCGGCTGCGGTGAAGTCGGTGCTCGATACGCCGGAGGCCGGCACGGCTGCCGCGGCGCAGGGCACGCTGCGTGCCTATGCAACGCCTTCGCAGCTTGGGAAGGACATGGCTGCGGAGACTTCTCGGTGGAAGAAGATCATTTCTGATCAGCGCATCGTGGCTGAGGGGAATTGAGTTTTTTTGTTCGTGGGGCGCTCACGCCGACGGGGTACCTTGCTCCGCGAATGTCCCCCGGGGCTTCGCCCCTCCTCCTTTATTTCGCTGCGCAAGGCACCCCGCCGTCGTGATCGTTCAGAGCACTGGTTAATCAGCCGCAAACCGACAGCACGTCCGGTGCACAGGGCGCCGGGTGCTCCCCGCAGCGAAATAAAGGAGGAGGCCGCAGGCCGGGGGACATTCGCGGAGGGGAGTACCCGGTGGCCTGTGCACATACCCCGAAACAAGAGCCAAAAAAAGCATGGAGCCATCGAAATGACCACACCTCACCTGGGCCTGATCGTCCCCCCCGCAGCCGGCGAAGTGCCGGTAGACGGCCCGCTGCTTTACGGCGAACGCATCCGCTTCAGTGCCAAAGGCCTGGGCCTTGGAGAAATCTCGACACGCGGTTATCTCGACGTCATCGACTCCGTGGTCGAGAAAGCCGTGGCGCTCAAGGAGGAGGGCGTGAGCGCGGTCTCGCTCATGGGCACCTCGCTGAGCTTCTTTCGCGGTGCGGCCTTCAACCGGCAACTCGAAGTCGAGATGGCGCGTGCCACTGGATTGCCCTGCACCACCATGAGCAACGCCATCGTCGGCGCACTGCGTCACCTCGGAGTGCGGCGCGTGGCGGTGGCCACCGCGTACATCGACGAAGTCAACCTGCACCTGCGCAAGTACCTGGAACAGAGCGACTTCGAACCCCTCGCGCTCGAAGGCCTTTCCATCTCCGACGTGAAGGCCGTGGGCGAAGTTCCGACGCAGGTGCTGGTCGATCTGTGCCTGAAGGTCTTCGATGCCCAGCCCGGCGCCGACGGCATTCTCATCTCTTGCGGCGGGCTGGTCACGCTCGATGCGGTGCGCGAAGTCGAAGCGCGCCTGCGGGTGCCCGTGGTCTCGAGTTCGCCCGCAGGCTTCTGGGACCTCGTCGGCACCGCCGGGCTCGATCCGCGCGTGCCCGGCCAGGGACGCCTGTTCGCCTGAGCCGCTTCAGCCGATAAGCCAGCGCCCCACGCGCGGCGTATCGGCCAGTTGCCAGACCCGCTCGCACAGCGCCTTCGCTTCTTCTGCCGTCACGCCTTCGCCGTAGTGCGCCAGGCGCTGCATCTTGTCTTCGATCTCCGCGCGGTCCAGGCTGTTGCCGGGGTCGCCCTTCGGTTCATCCACACGGCCCTGCAGCGTGCGGCCGTCTTGGGTCTGCACGCTGACCTTGCCGATCCAGCGTGCGGGGTAGGCGGTATCGACTTCTTCGTCGAGCTGCATCGCCACCTTGTCGCGGAAGGCCGAGACCTCGGGCGCGAGAAAGTCGCGGTCGAACTCGCCTAGGCCCGCGCGGCCGTGCACGGCGATGAGGCCCAGCACTGTGCCCATCGAGAACTTGCCCTGGTGCACGGTGGCCGGCACGGTCACGCGGCCCAGCACGTCGATGGCGCCCTGGTGCACGTGCGTGGTCACGTGAGACACGTCGATGGGCTTCAGCTTGTTCTGCGTCATCACCTGCAGCAGCGCATCGGCGGCAGGGTGGGTGTGGCGGCAGGAGGCGTGGTATTTGAAGGAGGTCTCGGCCAGCGTCCAGCGCGTGCCGAGGCCGTCGGTGAGCTTCGCAGGGTCGGCGTCGCTCGACATGCCGACGCCCAGGCCCTGCGCGCCTTCGAGGATCTTCGCGGCGCCGGTGAAGCCGTCTTGCGCGAGGTAGGCCGACATCAGCCCGCTCGCTGCCGCATGCGCGCAGTGCAGCTGCTTGGAATCGGCCGCGTCGCGCAGGAACTCCCACACGCCGGCCGACTGCGTGCCGGCCGAGCCGAAGGCGTGCAGCATCTGCTGTGGCGTGAGGCTCAGCAAACGGCCCACCGCAGCGGCGGCTGCGAGCGTGCCTGCAGTCGCGGTCGTATGAAAGGTCTTGTAGTGCGAGCGTCCGAGAAATTCGCCAACGCGGATGCCCACCTCGTAGCCCGCGACAACAGCCGTCAACAGCTGTGCGCCGCTCGCACCGATGCTCTGCGCCACGGCCAGCGCAGGCGCAATCACCACGGCGGCCGGATGGAACACCGAGCCGTTGTGCACATCGTCCTGCTCCACGAAATGCGAGGCCGCTGCATTGACCAACGCAGCGAACACTGGCGAGCTGGTGCGGCGCGAGGTCAGTATCTCGCTGGGTCCGTCGGCGGGGCCCATCATCTGCGCGAAGCGTTCGATGCTGCGCACCGGCCGTGCGGTGCGGGCCGCGAGCACGGAGCCCAGCCAGTCGAGCATCAGGTCTTCGGTGCGGCGCAGCACGGGGGCGGGGATGTCAGCGAACTGCAGTTCAGCGGCGAAGGTCGCGAGCACCTTGCTCGGATGGTCGACTGGGTTCATGTGCATTCCTTCAGAACGAACGGGGCAGGCCGAGCATGTGCTCTGCCACATAACTCAGGATCAGGTTGGTCGAGATCGGTGCCACCTGATATAGCCGCGTCTCCCTGAACTTGCGCTCGATGTCGTATTCACACGCAAAGCCGAAGCCGCCATGGAACTGCAGGCACGCGTTCGCCGCCTCCCAGCTCGCCTTGGCCGCAAGGTACTTCGCCATGTTGGCCTGCGCGCCGCAGGGCTGGTGCGCGTCGAAGAGGCGACAGGCTTCATAGCGCATCAGGTTCGCCGCTTCCACTTCGATGAACGCCTCGGCAATCGGAAACTGCACGCCCTGGTTCTGACCGATGGGCCGGCCGAACACCACGCGCTCCTTGGTGTAGGCCGTTACCCGGTCGATGAACCAGTAGCCGTCGCCTATGCATTCGGCCGCGATCAGCGTGCGCTCGGCGTTGAGCCCGTCGAGGATGTACTTGAAGCCCTGGCCTTCCTCGCCGATCAGGTTCTCGGCCGGAATCTCGAGGTTCTCGAAGAACAGCTCGTTGGTCTCGTGGTTCACCATGTTCAGGATGGGCTGTACCGTGAGCCCCTTGCCGATGGCCTCGCGCAGGTCGACGATGAAGATCGACATGCCCTCGGACTTCTTCTTCACGTCCGCCAGCGGCGTGGTGCGCGCCAACAAGATCATCAGGTCCGAATGCTGGATGCGCGAGATCCACACTTTCTGGCCGTTGATGACGTAGCGGTCGCCCTTCTTCACCGCCGTGGTCTTGATCTTCGTGGTGTCGGTGCCGGTGGTGGGCTCGGTCACGCCCATCGATTGCAGGCGCAGTTCGCCGTTGGCGATCTTCGGCAGGTAGTTGCGCTTCTGCGCTTCGCTGCCGTGGCGCAGCAGCGTGCCCATGTTGTACATCTGGCCGTGGCAGGCGCCGGAGTTGCCGCCGCAGCGGTTGATTTCTTCCATGATCACCGAGGCCTCGGTCAGCCCCAGGCCCGAGCCGCCGTACTCCTGCGGGATCAGCGCGGCCATCCAGCCGGCCTTGGTGAGCGCGTCGACGAATTCGGCGGGGTAGCCGCGTGCCTCGTCGATCTTGCGGAAGTAGGCATCGGGAAACTGCGCGCACAGGTCGCGCACGGCGTCGCGAATGTCGGGAAAGCTCTTGTCGTTGGCGTTGTTCATCGGTCGTTGCTCAGTCAGTCCTGGCGGGGCCGCCGGCTTCTTTCTCCACGCGTTGCCAGATCTCGATGGCCATCGGGTCGTCGATCTCCTCCAGGATGTGGCCCACGAGGCCGATGGCGCGCGCCATCACGCCGAAGCCGCGAATGATCTTCCACGGAAAGCCGAACTCGGCCGCAATGGCGCCGATGGCCCCGGTCGCGTTGATCGGCAGCGACTTGCCCGACACGCGCTCGGCTTCTTCCTGCACCGCCTGCATCAGCGCGACATAGTGCGTGGAGAGCCCGTTCTCCGCCGCGATCTGGAACAGGCGCGGCGTGCGCGGGTCGATGGGCTTGTGCAGCGGATGGCCAAGGCCCGGCACGATCTGCTTGTGCGCGCGATGGTCGGCCACGATGTCTTTTGCCATGTCGGCGAGCGGGCGCGTGGGCTTCTCGCCAAAGGGAATCGCTTCGTAGAGCATCTTCGCGGCGCCCTCGGTGCTGCCGACGAACACCGTGCCCAGGCCGCAAAGGCCGGCAGCCACGGCGGCTTGCAGTGCTTCGGGTGCGCCCGCATAAGTGAGGCGAGCAGCCAGCGCGCTGGGCGTGATGCCGTGCTCCACCAGCGTGACGACGATGGCGTTGAAGGTGACGGATTCCTGCGGCGTCGGGATGCGCCCTGTCAGCTCCAGGAAGGCCATGTCGCCGAGATTCAGGTGGCCGAGGATTTCCGAAGGCAGGTCGCGCCCGCGCACGGTGATCTTGTCGGGCGTGCTGTGGCCCAGCTCGGTGTGCAGGGATTTCTTGATTTTCGTCATGGCAGCGAATCTAGCCCGCCCTCGCGCGGGGTGGTTCTCTGATTGCGAAACCCTCCCTTCGGCAAATGCAAATGCTCGCTCGCGGGGTCTTCAGGCACGCTGCGGCGATGGATCTTGAATCACTTTCGGCAGTGCGCGAATCGGCGCTCGACTACTTCGTTCGCAGCCGCGCTATCCAGCGGCGGCGCGCATGCATGGAACAACCCGGTGCCGACGAGGCCGACGGCTGGGGCGGCATCGCCGCGCTGGGCTGGCCCGGCATGCTGGCGCCCGAATCGGCCGGCGGCCTCGCGCTGGGCCTCGACGGCGCGGCGGAGATCCTGCGGGCTGCGGGCGAGCATGTGGCGCCCGAGCCGCTGCTGGCCGTGGCCGGCCTCAGCGCGCTGCTGCTGGCGCGGCTCGGCACGCCGGGCGCGGATGCCCTGCTCGCTGAATTGGTCGCGGGCCGCAGCCTGCCCGCGCTGGCATGGCAGGAAAGCGCCGGCGACCTGAGCGCGGTGCCGCTGGCCTGCGGCTGCGAAGTACGGCCCGGGCACACAGGCGGCGTGCTGCTGCAAGGCGAAAAACTCATGGTGCTGCCCGGTGCGGCTGCCAGCGGCTGGCTGGTGTCGGCGCGCGGAGAGGACGATGCGGTGCTGCTGTGGGTGCCACGCGGCACCGAAGGCGTGACCGAAACGCTGGTGCCGCTGGTCGATGGCAGCCAGGCCTCGAACCTGCGCTTCGAGCAGGTGGCGTTGCCGCCCGGCGCGGTGCTGGCCGAAGGCCCGGCCGCGCAGGATGCGTTGCGCCATGCCCTTGCGGCCGGCCAGATCCTGCAATCGGCCGAGCTGCTGGGCGCGGGGCAGGCCATGCTGGCGCAGACGCTGGCCTACCTGCGCACGCGCTCGCAGTTCGGCAAGCCCATCGGCAGCTTTCAGGCGCTGCAGCATCGCTGTGTCGACATGTTCATCCACCTCGAAGTGGCGCAGGCCACGTTGAACGAGGTGCTGGCTCTGGCTGCACAGGGCTTGCCGGCGGACCGGATCGAAGCCGAGGCGAGTCGCGTCAACGCGCGCTGCACAGCCGCTGCGCTGCAGGCGTCGCGAGCATCGGTGCAGTTGCATGGCGCCATCGGCTACACGCAGGAGTGCGACCTGAGCCTGTTCTACAAGCGTGTGCTGTGCCTGTCGGCCTGGCTGGGCAACGTCAGCGCGCATCAGCGCCGGCATGCGTCGCTGTCGGGCGATGCGGAAGCCACGACGGGGGCGGCCGAGTGGCAGGGTGAGTTTCCGCGCACCGCGGACTGGTCCGCCATGCCCGAGGCCGACTTCCGCAGCATGGTGCGCGCCTTCCTGCAGCAGCGCTATCCGCCGCAACTGCGTTATCTCTCGCACCGCGCGCGCTGGAGCGAGATGCGCGAGTGGTATCTCACGCTGTCGGCGCAAGGCTGGATCGCGCCCGCGTGGCCGCAGGCGCATGGCGGCATGGGCCTGCCGGCGGACAAGCTCATCGCGTGGATCGAGGAGCTGGAGCAGCACGGCGTGGCGCGCGCGCCCGACCAGGGCATCGTGATGATCGGCCCGCTGCTCATCCAGCACGGCACGCCCGAGCAGCAGCAGCGCTTTCTGCCGCGCATCCTGAGCGGCGAGCATGTCTGGTGCCAGGGTTACTCCGAGCCCAATGCCGGCTCCGACCTCGCGGGCCTGCGCACCGAGGCGCTGCCCGCGCGCGACGCGCAGGGCGATCACTTCGTCGTGAACGGCCAGAAGATCTGGACCACGCTCGCGCAGGACGCCAACCACATCTTCATGCTCGTGCGCACCGACAAGGACGCACGCAAGCAGGAGGGCATCAGCTTCCTGCTGTGCGACCTGCGCACGCCGGGCATCACCATCCGGCCGATTCATACGCTGGCCGGCGAGCCCGAGTTCTGCGAAGTGTTCTTCGACAACGTGCGCGTGCCGGCAGAAAACCTCGTGGGCAAGCTGCATGGCGGCTGGACCATTGCGAAGGCGCTGCTGGGCTTCGAGCGCATCTTCCTGGGCAGCCCCAAGCAGTCGCAGTACGCGCTGGGCCAGCTGGCGCGGCTGGCGCAGGCGCGGCGCCTGTTTGCCGACCCGGTGTTCGCGCAGCGCTTCGCCGCGCTGCGGCTCGACGTGCTCGACCTGTCGGCCGCCTACACGGGTTTCGCGAGCATCGTGCGCGCCGGCAAGCCGCTGCCGGCTTCGGTGTCGCTGCTGAAGATCTGGGCGAGCGAGACCTATCACCGCATCGGCGCGCTGCTGGTCGAGGCGGGCGAAGAGCAGGGTGCCGTGGCCGGCGACCAGTTGCTCGACGGGCAGAGCTTCAACGTGCTCTCTCCGCTCATCGGCTCCACCGCCGCAATGATCTACGGCGGGACCAACGAGATACAGCGCAACATCCTCGCGCGCCAGGTGCTCGACCTGCCGGCCTGAGCGATGTAGCCGACGAAGAAATACACAACAGGAGACAACGCTCATGACATCGACTCACTTCTCGCGCCGACACCTCATGGCCGCGATGGCAGGCAGCGCGGCGCTGACCGCATTGCCGCACCGTGCTTTCGCGCAGCAGCCCTTGCCGCCGCTCATCAAGCTCGTCGTCGGCTATTCCGCAGGCGGCCCGGTCGACGGCGCCGCGCGCCTGCTCGCACCCGCGCTGAGCCAGGAGCTGGGCACGCAGGTCATCGTCGACAACCGTCCCGGCGCCAGCGGCTCGCTCGGCGGCGACGCGGTCGCCAAGGCCGCGCCCGACGGCACGATGCTGTTCTTCGGCGCGAGCCCGACCATCACCATCAACCCGAACGTGCAGCGCAAGATGGCCTTCGACCCGATGAAGGACCTGACGCCCATCGCGCCGCTGGTGGACTACACCAACGTGCTCGTCGTCAACAACGAAGTGCCGGTGCGCAACCTCGCCGAGTTGCTGGCCTACGCGAAGTCGCGGCCCGGCAAGGTGTTCTACGGCTCGGCGGGCGTGGGCGCCTCAAACCACCTGAGCGGTGCGCTGCTGGAGAAGATGACCGGCGTGCAGCTGACGCACGTGCCCTACAAAGGCAGTGCACCGGCGCTCGCCGACGTGATGGGCGGCACCGTGACCATGATGTTCGACATCATCGCCACCTCGAAGCCCTTCATCCAGACGGGCAAGGTGCGCGCGCTGGCCGTCACCTCGCGTCAGCGCAACCGCATGCTGCCCGATGTGCCGACCATGATCGAGTCGGGCGTGCCCGGCTACGACGTGGGCGGCTGGTTCGGCCTCTACGGCCCGGCGCGCATGGACCCTGCGCTGGTCGCGCGCATGAACGCCGCGGCGCAGAAGATGCTGGCGCGCGAAGACATCGCGCACCGGCTGCGCGAGCAGGGCTACGACGTGTGGTCTGGTGCGGCCGACCTGCTGGCGACGAAGGGCAGGTCAGATCGCCAGCTCTGGGCGACGGCGTCCAAGGGCATCGAGGCGGAATAGGCGATGCAGAAGATTCATCAGTTGTTGGAGGCACGCGCGGCTCACACGCCGGAGGCTGTCTTTCTTTTCGAACCCGCTGGGACGACGACGTATGCGGCGCTGCAATCGATGGTCGATGCCGCCGCAAACGACCTGCTGGCCGCCGGTGTGCGGCCGACCGACCGCGTGGTGCTGGTGGCCGAGAACTGCGCCGCGCATATCGCGCTGCTCATGGCCTGCAGCCGCGTCGGGGCGTGGTCGTGCGGCGTGAATGCGCGCATGTCGCCGGGCGAGATCACGGCCATTGCGGAGCGTGCGGATGCACGGCTTTGCTACTTCACGACCGGGGCATCCGAAGCTGCTGAAAGGCATGCGCAGAGGGCCGGTGCAGAGCCTTCCGCGCTCGAAGGCGTGATGCGCTCGGCCGTGCGTGCCGAAGCGCGCACCGAGCCCGACCCGGCATTGGCCGACACGGCCGCCATCATCTTCACTTCCGGCACCTCGGGCACGCCCAAGGGCGTGATGGTGTCGCACCGCGGCCTGCTGCATTTCGGCCGCGTCTCGGCGCAGGTGCGTGCGCTGAGCGAGCGCGACCGCGCCTACGCCTTCCTGCCGATGACGCACATCTTCGGCATCGGCACGGTGCTGATGGCCGCGCTCACGGGCGGTGCCGCGCTGGTGCTGCGCGGCAGCTTCTCGCCGGCCGACATGCTGCAGGCGCTGGCGCACGAACAGGTGTCGAACCTGCTCGGGCCGCCGACGATGTATGCGCGCCTGCTGGCCCACATCGAGGCGGAGGGCGTGGCGCCGCGCTTTCCGCAGCTGCGCTACGTCTACACCGGCTCGGCGCCGCTCGATCCGGCGCTCAAGCAGCGCGTGGAGCAGTTGTTCGGCCAGCCGCTGCACTATGGCTACGGGCTGTCGGAGTACGCGGGCTCGGTGTTTCTCACGCGCACCGAGTCGCCGCGCGCGGATACCTCGGCGGGCTACGCGGTGGAAGGCGGCGAGGCCCGCATCGTGACCCTCGACGGCAATGACGCCGCGCCCGGCGATACCGGCGAGATCTGGCTGCGCGGCCCCGGCCTCATGCTCGGCTACTTCCGCGATGCCGCCGCCACGGCGCAGGTGATGCGCCCCGGCGGCTGGTACGCCACCGGCGATCTCGGGCGCTTCGGCAGCGACGGCGCGCTGTTCGTGGTCGGCCGGCTGAAGGAAATGATCATCCGCTCGGGCTTCAACGTATACCCGGCGGAGATCGAGGCGGTCATCGGCCGCTTCGACGGCGTGCACCTGTGCGCGGTGGTCGGCGTGCCCGAGGCCGACGGCAACGAGCAGGTCGTCGCCTTCGTCGAGCTGAAGCCTGGTGCGGTGCTCGACGAGGCGGCTCTGCGCACGCACCTTGTCGAGCATCTGTCGCCCTACAAGCGCCCGGCCCGCATCGAGGTGATCGACGCGATGCCGACCACGGCCAACGGCAAGCTGCTCAAGCGCGAGTTGCAGGCGCGTTGCGCGCCGGTCGGCTGATTCAACCGAAGATCGCGGCCCGGCCCTTCTGCGTGTCCATGTACTCGCGCACCCGGGCGATGCGGCCTTCGCGCAGCTCGAAGACGAAGCAGTAGTCGTTGTCGTAGTGCCTGCCGCTGGCCAGCGTGGCCTGCATGCGCTCTTCGAGGATCACGGTGTCGCCGTCGCAGTACAGGTGAGAGAAGCTCACCGCGACGTCTGCGACGAAGAGTTTGGGAAAGGCCTCGACCAGGAAGTGCGCGATCGCAGCCGGTCCGATCATGTGGTCGGGTACGTCGAGCGCCACCGCTGTCGCGTTGCCTTTGGGCGCCAGCCATTCGGCGTCTTCGGTGAAGACGGCCTGGATGCGCTGCGGGTCGCGGCTCGCAAAGGCCTTCCAGGCTTCGGTGACGGCGCGCTTGTTCTGCTCTGGGGTCATGAGGATCGATCGGGGCGGGAGTGGACGGAGGCACGAAGGTAGAGGCAGGGCCGAGCGTCGGCGCGCCGTTTCCGGACATTCCCAACCGGTGGGCGGGGCCATCGTAGGCACGCTCCTACACCCGCACCCGGGGTCGGGCACGATACTTGTTAACTCCCCCGTTTCAGGAAGTACCTCGTGACCGTGCCGATGAACCCGACGCCCGTGGCTGCTGCGCAATGAAGGCCTCGCCCAGTGCGCGCAGCTGGATCGCCGCCGGCGTGCGCCACGAACTGCTCACACGTGCGTTGCCCGCCCTGCGGCACGACATGGCGGCGCCCGTCTCGGTGATCCGCATGGCGCTGCTGATGCTCAAGCGGCAGGTTGGCGCCGCCACCATCGACGCCGTGGCCTGCGAAGAGCGGGTGGCGCTGATAGACAACCAGGTGTCGGAGCTGATCGAAGCCGTCCGCTCGCTGCGCGATTGGGAACTGGCCACCACCGACGACGGCATCACCCGCAGCGCGCTGGTGGCGCAATGCGTGGCGCTGATGCGCTCGGCCTTCGACCTGCACGGCGTGTCGCTCGACGCCGATGCCTCGCTCGATCCGCAGGAAGACGAGCACCGCTGGCCTGCCGCGGCAGCCCTGCGCTATCTGTTCCTCGGGGCGTTGGGGTACCTGCACGACGGTGCGGCCGAGGCGGGGGCGATCCGTGTCGAGGCAGATGGTGCGAATGCACTGCGCCTCACGGCCCTGCCGCGCGAACCCGGTGGCACGCCCGCCGTGCTCGATGCGCACCGCGCACCGCGCGCCCTGGCCATCGACGCCGTCGCGCTGCAGAACCTGGCTGAAGACCTTGGCTACGCCGTGGCGCTGGATGGCGACAGCGTGCGCCTCGTGCTCGCGACCGGCAACTGAGTCTTGCTGTTGCGGCCTCGCGCTGCACGCCTCCCCCGTGGCGCTCGCAGGAAGGCCAGCAGCCGCCGTTCGGCCGCATGCAGCCCACGTGATGGCCTGGCCGTGCCGTGCCCAGCGATCCTTTCGAACAGTGCGCCGGTGGCTTCGTCGCCCTCCGAGAGCGCACTGCCCAGCGCCAGCACGGCAGGGTGCACGTACGCCTTCTTGCAGACTGCGGGCGTGTTGCCGAGTTGCCTGGCGACGGCCGCGAGGATGTCCTTTGCGCTGTAGCGAGTGCCGTCGGCAGCGGTGCGGCCCGGCTCGCAGGCCAGCCGGGTGAGTTCCAGCGCCTGCACGGTGCCGTGCCAGGTGCGGAAATCCTTCGCGGTGAAGCGCTCGCCTTGCGCGGCTTCGGCCAGGTAGTCGTTCACGTCGGTGGACGAGACGCTGCGCAGTTCGCCATTTCCGCCTCCCTCTGCATCCTCGTCCACGTACTGGAACAGCGCCTGCCCCGGCAGTTGCTGGCATTGCCGTACCACCCTGGCCACGCGCGGGTCGTCGAGCTTCGCCTCGTGCATCACGCCGCTCTTGCCCCGAAAGCGCAGCCGCAGGGCCTGGCCCTGCACGGCCGCATGCCGGTTGCGCAGCGTGGTGAGGCCGTAGGAGCCGTTGCTGCTCGCGTATTCCTCGTTGCCCACGCGCAGCAGCGTGGTGTCGAGCAGGCGCACCACCGCCGCGAGCACCTGGCTGCGGCCCGGCGCCTTCTGGCCCCTTGGCAATTGCAGGTCGCGCGCCACACGGGCGCGGATGCGCGGCAGCGCGAGCGCGAAGGCTTCGAGGCGGTCGAACTTGGTCTCGTCCTTCATCGAGCGCCAGTCGGCGTGGTAGCGGTATTGTTTGCGCCCGCGTGCGTCGATGCCGGTGGCCTGCAGGTGGCCGTTGGGCAGCGGGCAGATCCAGACCTGGGTGTAGGCCGGCGGAATGGCCAGCATGCGGATGCGCGAGATCTCGTCCACGTCGCGCAGCCATTGCCCCTTGGCATCGCGATAGCGAAAGCGCTCGCCGTGCTTCAGGCGGCGGATGCCGGGCATGTCGGGGTTCACGTAGACGAGGCCGTTGGCGATGGGCGTCGGCTTTGACGGAGGCTTTGCAGGAGTGGAAGAGTCCGGCATGGTGTTTGCGTGATGGCGTTACATCGCGCTTTTGCCAGCACCGACAATCGGCGGTTGTAGGACGCCGGACGCGCTTGTTGTCCTTGTCCTGCCGTCCTTGTCCTTCTTAACGGGTTCCAGAATGACTTCTTTCAAGCCCTCCCTTTTCACCGCCCGCTGGCTGGCCGTGCCCGCCGCGGCGCTGCTGTTCACGGCCTGTGCTTCCACTTCGACCCCGACCGCATCTGCCCCGGCTGCGCCCGTGAAGGTCAAGGTCTTCGTCGCCGCCATGTTCGAGATCGGCCAGAACACCGGTGACCGCGCCGGCGAGTTCCAGCACTGGTACGAGCGCTACTGGAAGGGCGCCAGGCCCATTGCGGTGCCCGGCGCACTGCAGCCCGTGTACTGCAACACCGACGGCGTGTGCGGCGCGGTGCTCGGCATGGGCAAGGTCAACTCGTCGTCGTCGATGCAGGCCATCTTGCTGAACCCGCAGTTCGACTTCTCGCAGAGCTACTACCTGATCTCGGGCGTGGCCGGCACTCCGCCCTCGCGCGGCACCATCGGCGAAGTGAGCTGGGCCACCTGGCTGGTCGACTACGACCTGGGCCACCGCTGGGCACCCGAAGAGAACAAGCCCGGCGAGCCGACCTTCATGCCGCGCAAGGGCTACGAGGAATACCGCCGCTTCAAGCTCAACCCCGACCTCGTGGGCTGGGCCATGAAGCTCTCGGCCGACACGCCGCTGAAAGACGCCGACTCGGCCCGCAAGTACCGCCTGCGCTACCCCGATGCCGCGGCCCGCCGCGCGCCCTTCGTGGGCACCGGCACGCACATGACCGGCGACACCTTCTTCCACGGCCCCGGCATGTCGAAGCAGGCGCAGTACATCGCCAAGCTCTACGGTGCCGACGACTACGTCATCACCGAAATGGAAGCCGCCGCCATCACCCTCGTGATCAAGCGCACCCACGGCACCGACCGCGTGATGAGCCTGCGCGGCGCCGTCAACTTCGACCAGGGCAGCCCGAAGGAAACCACGCTGCAGCACCTGGACCCTGCACCGGGCGAAACGGCCGGCGGCTTTGCCGAGACGGTGGAAAACATCGAGCTGGTGGGCAGCCGCGTGGTCGATCACATCGTCGCGAACTGGCCGCAGTGGTCGGCCGGCGTACCCAAGCCCTGAGCTTCGTCGCTCAGGGCCGCACCGGCTTCAGGTGCCACGTCACCGTGAAGTCGAAGGGCGTCCAGCGGCTGACGGTGACGCCCGAGCGCCGCAGCCCGCGCCCAGTCCAGGTGTTGCAGGTCTCGAAGAGGTTGTAGCCGCCTTCGGCTTCGTAGAAGGCGTCCTGGCTGTCGTAGTGCGCGCCCGCGATGGGCGTGGCCTGGCCCGAGGGCAGCGCGGCGCGCACGTAGCCGGCCAGTTGCGCGTACTGCGCCTGCGAGAGCGGCAGGCTGTAGGCGCCGCGCCCCAGCTGGTTGCGCCGCAGGTAGCTCACATGCATCAGCGCGCGGTTGCCGCCCGACAGAGCCCCGAAGGCGCGCGCCGCCGTCAGGTCGCCCCAGGTGGGCGTGTTCAGGTAGAACTCGCGGTCGCCCCAGCCGATGGCGATGAACTCGGCATCGGGCGGCGGCGCCTTGAAGTCTTTCAGCGGGAACACCTGCAGCCAGTCGACGGTGGCCGATCGGATGGGGAACACGTAGTCGGTGTGCACGCCGTTGCTCAGCACCCAGGCCTGCACGTCGGCGGCTGCATCGTTCGATGGCTTCGCATTGGCCGGCCAGAACACCAGCACGCAGGCCGTGGCTACGTAGAGGCCGACCAGTGCAACGAAGCCCAGCAGCGTGAAGGCGATGCGCCGCAGCCAGCGTTTCACCATGGCGTGTTCAGAACAGCGACGCGGTGGTCGCCGCCGGTTCCGACGCGGCGCGATGCGCACCGGCCCCGGCGGGCGCCAGCGCCTCGGGGCTGCCCGCCTTTGCCAGCGCGCCCACACGCACGCCCAGGAGGCGCAGCGGGCGCTCCAGCGGCACGCGTTTCAGGCACAGACCGCCCGTGTGGCGGATGGTCTTCGCGTCGTCCGTGAAGCGGTCGATGGTCTGGTCGCGCGTGGCGATCTTGAAATCGTCGTAGCGCAGCTTGATGCCGATGGTCTTGCCCACGTAGCCCTTGCGCTGCAGGTCGGCGGCGAGCTGCTCACACAGCTGCGTGAAGATCGCGCCCAGCTCGGCGCGGTCGCGCACCGCGTGCAGGTCGCGGTCGAAGGTGGTCTCGCGGCTCATCGACACGGGCTCGCTCTCGGTCACCACCGGGCGGTTGTCGCGGCCCCAGGCCACCTCGTGCATCCATGCGCCGGTGGCCTTGCCGAAGGTGGCAATGAGCCAGTCGCGGTCGCGCGCCGCGAGCTGGCCCACCGTTTCGATGCCGAAGCGCTTGAGCTTCTCGTCGGCCTTGGGGCCGATGCCGTTCACCTTGCGGCAGGGCAGCGGCCAGATGCGCGATTCGAGATCGTCCTCGTAGACGATGGAGATGCCGTTGGGCTTGTTGAACTCGCTCGCCATCTTGGCGATGAGCTTGTTGGGCGCCACGCCGATGGAGCAGGTCAGGCCGGTGGCATCGAAGATGGCTTTTTGCAGCAGTCGTGCCAGCGAGCGCCCGCCGTCGCGCTGGCCGCCGGGCACGTCGGTGAAGTCGATGTACACCTCGTCCACGCCGCGGTCTTCCATGAGCGGCGCGACCTCCAGGATGAGGTTCTTGAAGGCGCGCGAATAGCGCCGGTACTCGTCGAAGTCCACCGGCAGGATGATGGCCTGCGGACACAGCTTGGCCGCCTTCATGAGCCCCATGGCCGAGCCCACGCCGAACTGCCGCGCCGGGTAGGTGGCGGTGGTGATCACGCCGCGGCCGGTGTAGTCCTTCAGCAGCGGAAAGGACTCGACCGGAATGTCGGCCAGCGTGCCGCCCTCGGGCAGGTTGCGGATGGCTTCGTCCACGCGCCGCCGCCCGCCGCCGATCACCACCGGCAGGCCCTTGAGCTGCGGATAGCGCAGCAGCTCGACCGACGCGTAGAAGGCGTCCATGTCGAGGTGCGCGATGCGGCGGATCGGCGGTGTCGCAGGTGACGGTGGCTGGGTCTGTGAACTCACGGCCACGATTGTCTCGCGGTCGGGCGGCGTGTGCCCGTGCGGGGGAGATTCGGTCAGCGGGTTTCGACGGTCACGAGCAGCGGCGATTCGAACATCGCCACCGGCGAGATCACCGGCTCGTCCATCGGCACCTTGTCGCCATAGCGCTCGCGCATCTTGGCGCGCACCGCAGGGTCGCCCAGGTTGAATTCGCGGATCTTCTGCAGCTCGCCGATGCGCACGCCCAGCGCGCGCTGGTAGAGCTTCCACACGAGTTCGGAGCAGTAGATGCGCTTGTCGGACCATTCGAAGGTCAGGTCGTAGGGCCGCCCTTCGAAGTCAGAGGTGCCCGCGCGCAGTTTGGCCACTGCGCCTGGTGTCAGTAGCGTGTCGGCATTGCGCAGCCGCTTCACCACGTAGTGCCCGCCGTTGCCGCGCGCGGTCCATTGCGCAAGCGGCGTGTAGCGCACCGTCGACACCGCCTCGAACACATAAGGCTTGCCGCCCCGCAACAGCACGATGCCCATGTGGCTGTAGCGCGAGCCGGTGGCGCGCTGCACCGCGATGCTCTGCGCCGAACGCGAGGTGTGGAAGATGATGTCGCCGTCTTTCAACGCCGCCGCGTGGCTGGCGCTGAAGGACAGGACGAGCGCGAGTGCGACGGGGAGCTTGAATGTCATACGCCGCGCATTGTGCGGCACGCCGCGGCGCTATTTCTCCTCTGGTGGAGCGGCGCTGTCGCCGGTGTCGGGCGGCGCCATCTCGCGCATCAGGCGGTCCACCGCTTCATCGTTCATCGGCTCGGCGGGCGCGAGCGCGGTTGGCGAGGTGCGCAGCCAGCGCGTGGTCTCGGGCAGCGCCATCACCAGCGCGGTCACGGTGGCGAGCACCGCCAGGTAAGGCGCCAGTGCCCGCGCCACGGCAGCCACCGGCGGGCGCGGCGCGACCTGCCCGCGTGCCAGCACCAGCGCATAGCCAAAAGGCGGCAGCAGGAAGCCGGCCTGCAGCACCAGCAGGGTCAGCGTGGCGATCCATGCGGCGTCGTCGAGCTGGGCGAGCACCGGCGGCATGACGATGGGCACGATGAGGAAGATCAGCTCGAAGGCGTCGAGCACGAAGGCGCAGGCCAGCAGCACGGCCAGCACCGCCATGAGCCCGACCATGGGGTGGCCCTGCAGCGACAGCATGAGCCGCGCGATCAGCCCGTCGGTGCCGAAGCCGCGCAACAGCAGCGAGAAAGTGGTCGCGGCCACCAGCAGCGCATACAGCGCGCCGGTGAGCGCCATCGCGTCGTCGAGCACCTGCCACAGCACCGCCCGCGTGAGCTGGCGCGACACCAGGCCCCAGCCGAGCAGCAGCACGCAGGCGGCGGCCGCGCCCTCGACCGCGCGCACCCTGCCCAGCGTGACCAGCACGAGCAAAGCGCCGATCAGCAGGGGCACGAGCAGCAGCGTCCAGCCTTCGCGCGGCTGCATCGGCTCGCGCGGTGCTGCAGTGGCGGCGGGCTTGTTGCGCCGGGCGCCGAACCACGCGACCGCGAGCCAGCCGATCAGCAGCGCCGCTGCTGGCACCAGTGCGGCCTGGAGGATGTCCTGTGTGTTGACGATGCGGTTGGCATTGGCTGTGGGCAAGGCCAGCGTGCGCGCCATGTTCACGCCCTCGGTGTGGGCGCGTAGCATCGCGTCGCCGAGCAGCAGAAGCACAAGCGATGGCGGCACGATCACGCCCAGCGTGCTGGTCACGGCCACGAGCGCGGTGCGTTGTGCCGCGGGCAGGCCTTCGGCTGCCCAGCCCTTGCCGGCCGTGCGCGCCAGCGTCAGCAGGCTGGCGCCGACCGAGCCGTTCATCGGCGCGAGCATCAGCCCCAGCACCATGCCGGCCAGCTCCGATGCGGCGCGCGGGGCGACGAAAGCCAGCGCCTTGCGCAAGCCGTTGTACAGGTGCTCGGCCAGTGCCAGCCGGTTGAGCAGCGCGCCTACCAGCGCATAGAGCGCCAGCGCCTGAAGCAGGTCGTGCTCCAGCAGGCCGACGATGCGCCACGGCAGGTTCTGCAATAGCGCCGCATCGAACGCGCCCAGCGCCAGTCCGGCCAGCGCGCCCAGCGTGCACACGCCGAGCAGCACGGCATAAGTCGGCCAGCCGGTGGTCATCATCAGCGCCAGGGCCAGCGCGAGCAGGGCGAGTCCGAGCCAGGCCATTCAGTGCCCTCGTGGATGGCGCAGTTCGCGCAGGAGATCGAGCGCGCTCTGCACCGCCAGCAACACCGCGAGCAGCAGCAGCGCCACCTTGATCATGAAATAGCCGGGGTTGAAAGTGTCGGGGAACAGCTCGAACGCGGCCACCGAGCGCCACACCGGCACCGTGGCCGTCACGATCAGGAACAGCGCCCACGGCAGCACGCACAGCGCCGCGCCGATGCGGCGCAGCCGCGCAAAGCGCCCGCTGGTGTCGGCAGCCAGGTCGGGCCGCGCCACGAGGTGCGCGCCGCGGCGCCCGGCGTGCCGCAGCGCCACGGCCACGTACAGCGCGAACAGCCACTGCGCAAGGTCGTTGGCCTGCGTGGGGCCATTGCCCGAGCCGGCCAGGTCGCGCAGCGGCCATTGGGCGAACAGCAGCAGGGCGATTGCGATGGCAAAGGGCATCGCCGCGCGGTCGATCCAGTCGAGCCAGCGCGGGGCCGGCGGCGGGGGAGGGGCTGGAAGATCGGCAGATGGCGGCGTCATGCGACGCCGATAGTCTTCCCGGAACCTGACCACCACCTGCGGCCGCGCGGGTCATTGCTTGCGCGGTGCAGCATGCCGGTGCCATCATCCGCGCCATGCAAACAGTCGCCTCCATCCTTTGGCGCAGGCTCGATGTACCGGGCCACGACGCCTGCCGTCTAGAACGCAATGCCTCGGCCTGGCAACTCGATGGCGCGGCCGTGTTCCGACAGGAAGACGGCCGCATCGGCCAACTGCACTACCGCGTGCGCTGCGACCTGCACTGGCACACCCAATGGGGCACCGTGCGCGGCTGGCTGGGCGACGTGGCCGTCGATCTGTCGATTGCCCGCGACCCGCGTGGCCACTGGAAGCTCAACGACGAGGCGGTGCCCGACCTGTCGCACTGCGTCGATCTCGACCTGGGCTTCACGCCTGCAACCAACCTGCTGCAGTTGCGACGGCTCAACCTGGCGAAGGGCGAGGGCGCCGATGCTCCGGCGGCCTGGGTCGATCTGGATGGTGGTGGCGTGCTGAGCGAGCTGGCGCAGCGCTACGAGCGGCGTAGCGAGAGCGAATATGCCTACGAGGCCAAGCGCTTCGACTATGCGGCGACGTTGAGCGTGACGGAAGACGGCTTCGTGCGCGACTACCCGAGGCTCTGGGTCGCCGAGAAGTAATCAGTCGAACTGCGAGCGGTCGCCCGCGACCAGTTCGCGATTGCGCCGTCGATCAACCGCAATCTCGTGCGCAAAATCGTCGGTGCCACCACCGGCCGGCAGGTTGTATGCCCCACGCAGCCGCGCACGCACCACGCTGCTGTCCAGCACACGATTGATCTCCGCATTGAGCCGCTGCACCACCGCCGCAGGCGTGCGTGCCGGCGCGAAGATGCCGAAGAGCGAATCGCGGTTCGCCTTCTCGAAGCCCAGCTCCGCGAGCGTGGGAACCGCGGGCAGTGCCTCGATGCGAGCAGGCGCGCCGACTGCAAGCGCCTGGAAGCGCCCGCCTTCGATGTACTGAAGCTGCTGCGCCGCGACGTTGGTCGACAGCACCTCGAACTGTCCGCTCAGCGCATCGTTGAGTTGAGGCCCGCCGCCCTGGTAGGGGATGTGCGTGATGTCGGTGCGGCTCTGCACGCGCACCTGCGCCAGCACCAGGTGGCCGATGGTCGCCACGCCCGAGGTGGCCCAGCGCACCTCGCCCGGTTGCCTGCGCGCCTGCGCGATCAGCTCACCGAAGCCGTGCCCTGTGAAGGCCGGCGTGCCCACCACAAGCACCGGCGTGCGCATCACGCTGGCCACGGGCACGAAGGCGCGCTGCGGGTCGTAGGGCACGCGCGCCAGCAGCGGGTGCAGCGTGAGCGGGCTGATGGCGGAGAAGGCCAGGGTGCAGCCATCGGGTGTTGCGCGCGCGAGCGCATCCATGCCGAGACTGCCGCCCGCGCCGGGACGGTTCTCGATCAGCACCGGCACGCCCAGCGACTGCGCCAGAGGCTCTGCCAGCACGCGTGCCATGCCGTCGCTCACGCCGCCGGGCGGGTAGACCACGATCAGGCGCACCGGGCGGCTTGGCCATGGCGCGGCATGCGACACCTCCGGCAGCGCGCACATCGCCGTCGCGAGCGCGCCGCCCGCGCGCTGGATGAAATGACGACGCCGCAGCAAGCTCATGACCCCGGATTTTCGACAGCCAACCTGCGCAGCAGCTCCGCGAAATGCTGCGCGGGCAGGTTGTCTTCCTCGACGCGCGACACCAGCGTGAGCGGCGCATCGAGCTGGCCGCCATCGGCCAGCCGCGCATAGGCGATGGCGTGTGCGTGCACGCCGGTCATCGAGGCCGGCACCACCGACAGGCCGACACCGGCGGCCACTAGGTTCAGGTTGGTCATCATGCGATCGACTTCGGCCACCACGCGCGGGCGCAGGCCCTTGGCGTGGCACAGCGCTAGCAGGTCGGCATAGAGGCCGGGCGCGCCGGGGCGGCGCACGAGGATGATGCCTTCCTCGCACAGCTTCGCGAGCGGTAGCGGGCGCGAGGCCTTGTTGCGGCCGAGGGCAAAGCGATGGTCGCTGGGCATGGCAACGAGCACCGGCTCGCGCAGCAGCGTCTCGAACACCAGCCCCTCGGGCCGCGCGACCGGCACGCGCAACAGGCCGCAGTGCAGTCGGCCCGCGGCCAGCGCCTCGGTGAGTTCGGCGGCGTTGTCTTCGCGCAGCTGAAGCTCCACCGCGGGGTGCGCACGGCGGAACTCGCGCAGCGCCTCGGGCATGAAGCGGTGCGCCGCGGCCGAGCTGGTGAAGCCGACTGCGAGCGTGCCGGCCTGGCCCTTGACTACACGCACCATGCGCTGCTTCATGGCGTCCATGTCCTGCAGCATGCGCAGCGCCTCGGTCTGAAAGAGGCGGCCCGCGTCGGTGAGGGCCACGCCGCGCGGATGGCGGCGAAACAGCAGCACACCCAGCTCGCGTTCCAGCGTCTTGATCTGCTGGCTGAGCGGCGGCTGCTGGATGCCCAGTTGCTCGGCCGCGCGTGTCATGTGGCCGGTCTCCGCGACGGCGGCGAAGTAGCGCAGTGCCCGTATGTCCATATTTTTTTCGTATGAAGAGTGCCTTGTTATTTTATTTGACCCTAAGTCACCCTGAATCTATCGTCCGGCCGCCTATTCAAAAAGCGGCCCACCGAGGCCGCATGCCGGAGACAAATCCATGCGCACAACGCGCCCCGCCTCGATGTTTCGTGCCGTCGTTTCCGCGATCGGTATTTCGCTGATCCTTGTCGCCTGTGGTGGCGGCGGTGGGGGAGGCGGCGGTGCCGGCTTCCTCCCGATCCTGCCCACAACCCCGCCCGCCAGCGACGGCAATAACCCGCCCGCCGACAACCCGCCGGACGGCCCGCCCGACAACCCGCCGCCCCCGCCCGTGCAGCCGGTTGTCTCCTGTGCCGACCTGTCGGGCAAGAGCCTGCCCGCCTCGCTCATCAGTCTGCCCACGCAAGGCGCCACCGTCACCAGTGCCACGCCCGTGGCCGCGGGCGACGTGGGCAACACGCTCGGCGACTACTGCCGCGTGCGCGGCACCATCCAGCCGGTGGACCCCGCTTCGCAGGTCATCAACTTCGCGGTGAACCTGCCCGAGAAGTGGAACCAGAAGACCATCCACTTCGGCGGCGGCGGCTTCGACGGCGTGCTCATCGACGGCACCGAGGTCATCCGCTTCGGCCCCGCCGACAAGCCCGCGCCGCTGGCGCTGGGCTACGCCACCTACGGCGACGACTCGGGCCACCAGTCGGGCAGCATCACCGACGGCAAGTTCGCGGCCAACGACGAGCAGCTGGCCAACTACGGCGGCCTCTCGCTCAAGAAGACGCGCGACGTGGCGCAGGCGCTGGTGCTCGCGCGCTACGGCATGGCGCCCAAGCACGCCTACTTTCTCGGCACCTCGACCGGCGGGCGCGACGCGCTGAGCTACATCCAGCGCTGGCCGCTGGACTACGACGGCGTGATCGCCAACGAACCCGCGCTCAACTACACCGGCACGCGCCTGTCGAACGTGGCCGTGGGCCGCGCCCTGTACCGCAACGGCGGCGCGGGCTGGATGAACGTGACCAAGACGCTGCTGGTGCAGAAGACCGTGATGAACGCCTGCGACAAGCTCGACGGCGCAGCCGACAACCTCATCAGCAACGTGGAGAGCTGCCGCCTGCTGAACATGCAGATCCTGGCCTCGCTGCGCTGCCCCGGCGGCACGGACACGGGCAACACCTGCCTGTCGGACGCGCAGCTCGACACCGTGCGCGCCATCGAGAACCCGCTGGACTTCACGACCTACTCGCTGGCCAACGGCGTGAAGCGCGCGGGCGGCTACAACATCCTCGAAGGCACGCTGGTGGCCGGCCCGTACACCACGCGCGACCTCGGCACGCGCGCCGTGCCGGGCAACCCGGCGACCTCGCTGGACGCCAACATGTACGTCACCGGCGACCAGTGGGTGAAGTACTTCGTCACGCGCATCGACGCCTTCGATTCGCTCACCTTCGACCCACTTGACCCGGGCACCTACACCGCGCGAGTGACGGCGGTATCGAACCTCACGGACGCGACCAACCCCAACCTGGCACCGTTCTTCGGCCATGGCGGCCGGCTCATCATGCTGCACGGGCTGGCCGACGAGGTGATCAGCAACAACTCGACCATCGACTACTACAAGCAGGTCGTCGCCACGCTGGGCCAGGCGGCGGTCGACCAGGGCATGCGCTTCTACACCGTGCCCGGCATGGGCCATGGCACCGGCAGCTTCATTCCCAACTGGGACTCGCTCGCCGCGCTCGAAGGCTGGGTAGAGGGCGGCCTCGCGCCCGCCACCGGCATCGCGGCCGACGCGGTGGCCGGCACCTATGGCCGCACGCGCCCGCTGTGCCGCTTTCCGGCATGGCCCAAGTACCGCGGCAGCGGCAGCCTGGACGCGGCCGTCAACTACAGCTGCGTGACCGAGGTCGGCGACCCGCTGGCCTGCCCGAACCTGCCCGCCTCCGTCACCAGCTACAAGGGCGGCAACAGCTTCGGCGAAGAGCTGCGCGTGCAGATCGACCCCGCCGCCATGACCTACGCCATAACCATCGACGCCAGCCTGCAGCGCACCGTGGGCACGCAACGCACCGGCTCGCTCATTGCCGAGGGCAACTGCAGCTATTCGAGCGCCGAGAGCGGCGCGGTGTTCAGCTTCGGGCCCGGCGGCGTGGTGTCGGGCGGCGTGAATGCGCCCAGCGGCGGCGGCTTTGCGCCCCTGGTGGCGTTCCAGAACACCTTCGCGGCGGCGCCGGTGTCGGGCGACTTCAAGTCGGTGGCGAACATCTTCAACGCGGTGGGCGTGCAGCAGGGCACGGGCGGCACCAGCGCGCAGTCGCTGGCCGTGCGGCTGCGCAATGCGGGCACCTTCCAGTACTGCCGCGACCCGGTGTCGGGCGGCTTCATGATCTACGACGCCAACTGCACGCAGACCGAGAAGGGCTACGTCGCCTACAACACCACGCGCGCCTCGTTCGACCTGTTCACCACCTCGCCCACGGGCAGCGCCGTGACCACCGGCGGCACGCTCACCGGCTCGATGGTGATCGGCCTCGTCAACGGCGTGGCCGTGCCGGTGCACCTGGTGCGCGAGTCGGCCGCGAATGCGGGGCTGCGTGTGTTCGGCCTGCAGCAGAGCCTGACGCCCGGCACGGCCGACGGGAGTTATGCGCTGGTCAGTGTCAAGGGCGAGAACCACGATGCCACGGTGGCCGGCAACGGTTTCAATCTGGCGGGTGCTGCCGCGGTGCTGAGCTACGACGCGCCCGTGCTGGGCGTGGTGCAGGCCGATGCGGGCCGACCGGGCAATTTCATCTTCAACAGCGGCGTTCTCGCCTTCGTCTCCGACCCGGGAGCGAACGCGGCGCTCGAATTCGGAGTACGCCATTGAAAAAACGACTGTCCAGCCTCGCGGCATTCGCACTGATCGGCGCTGCGCCGATGTTGTCCGCGCATGCGGCGGCGACCGCACCCAAGGCCACCACCTGCCCCGCGCCGGTGCCTGAGGCCGCGCGCTGCTACACCGGTGAGGACGGCATGGGCGCCCTCTACTGGATCGCCATTCCGAAGGACTGGAACCGCGGCGTGCTCGTCATGCACGCCCACGGCGGCCCCGAGACCGGACCGCCCAAGCTCGAGCGCAGCGCGGAAGACCTCAAGCGCTGGGCCGTCACCGTGAAGGCCGGCTACGCCTGGGCTGGCTCCACCTACCGGCGCGGCGGCTACGGCGTGACCATGTCGGCCGAAGACACCGAGCGCCTGCGCCAGATCTTCGTGCGCCACTTCGGCCAGCCGCGCCGCACGCTGCTGCACGGGCAGAGCTACGGCGCGGGCGTGGCGGCGAAAGCGGCCGAGCTGTATGCGCCGGCCGGCGGCGCGAAGAGCCCATACGACGGCCTGCTGCTGACCAGCGGCGTGCTCGGCGGCGGCAACAGCGCCTACGACTTCCGGCTCGACCTGCGCGTGGTGTACCAGTACGTCTGCCGCAACCACCCGCGCCCCGACGAGCCGCAGTACCCGCTGTGGATGGGCCTGCCGATGGACTCGAAGCTCACGCGTGCCGAACTTGCAGAACGCGTGAAGGCATGTACCGGCGTCGGCCTGCCCGCCGCGCAGCGCACGCCGGAGCAGGCGGCGAAACTGAAGACCATTCTTTCGGTCGTGAAGATCCAGGAGCGCTCGTTGGTGGGGCACCTCACATGGGCGACCTGGCTGTTCCAGGACCTGGTGCAGAAACGGCTGAACGGCCGCAACCCCTTCGGCAACATCGGCGTGGTCTACAGCGGCTCGGCCGACGATGCTGCGCTCAATGCCGGCGTGGCGCGCTACGCGGCCGACCCGCAGGCCAAGGGCGCACTGGCGGCCGACAGCCAGCCCACCGGCCGCACCGCGCTGCCCACCGTGGGCCTGCATGCCATCGACGACCCGACCGCTTTCGTCGAACTGGAGAATTCCTATCGCCGCATCCGCGATGCGGCAGGCACCGGTGACCTGCTGGTGCAGAGCTTCAGCAACGAGCGCGAGCACAGCTACCTCAGCGATTCGGAATATCCCGCGCTCTTTGCCGTGTTGCTCGACTGGATCGACAAGGGCGAGAAGCCCACGCCCGAAAGCCTCGCGCAGCGCTGCAAGTCGCTGATGCCTCGCTACGATGCCGACGGCAAGAACGGCTGTCACATCCAGCGCACGTGGCAGCCGCCCGCGCTCGAAAGCCGCGTGCCGTCACGCGCGCCCTGATCCAATTTTTTCATCCTCTTTTTTCCAACGTCCCGGAGACTCCATGAAGAAACTGTTCGCCCTCGCGGCGATCGCCGCTGCCGCCGTCGCTGCCCACGCGCAGGACTTTCCGGGCAGCAAGCCCGTCACCATCGTCGTGCCCTTCGCGGCCGGCGGCCCGACCGACCGCGTGGCGCGCGACCTTGCCGAGGCGCTGCGCAAGCCGCTCGGCGGCAACACCGTCATCATCGACAACGTGCCCGGTGCCGGCAGCTCCATCGGCGCGGCCAAGGTGGCGCGCGCCGCACCCGACGGCTACACGCTGCTGCTCAACCACATCGCGATGGCGACCGTGCCGAGCCTGGTGCGCAACGTGCCGTTCAAGGTCGAAACCGATTTCGAATACCTGGGCATCGTCAACGACGTGCCGATGACGCTCATCTCCAAGCCCAGCATTCCCGCCAGCAACTACAAGGAACTGAGCACCTGGATCGCCGCCAACAAGGGCAAGATCAACATCGGCAACGCGGGCGTGGGCTCGGCCTCGCACCTGTGCGGCCTGCTGTACCAGAGCGCCACCAAGACCGAGATGACGCCCGTGCCCTACAAGGGCACCGCCCCGGCCATCACCGACCTGATCGGCGGCCAGATCGACCTGCTGTGCGACCAGACCACCAACACCACGCCGCAGATCCAGGCCGGCAAGGTGAAGGCCTTTGCGGTCACCACGTCGAAGCGGCTTGCGCTGCCGATGCTGAAAGACTTGCCGACGCTTGACGAAGCCGGGCTGAAGAACTTCCAGGTCACCATCTGGCACGGTCTCTATGCGCCGAAGGGCACGCCTGCGCCGGTGCTGAAGAAGCTGAATGACGCGCTGAAGGTTGCGCTGAAAGACCCGGACTTCATCCATCGTGAAGAGCTGCTGGGCGCCGTGGTGGCTACTGATGGGCGCATCGAGCCCGCAGGTCACAAGAAGTTCGTGATCGAAGAGATCGCCAAGTGGACGCCTGTGATCAAGGCGGCTGGCGTCTACGCGGACTGAGGGCTGGCTCCCTTTCCTCGCTGCGGATGATCTGGTGCAGGGTGCGCAGCAGCACCTCCGGCTGAACCGGCTTGAACATCACGACCAGATCGCTGGCGTAAGCGGCACGCACACGCTCGGGGTCGGTATCGCCCGTGACCAGGATCGTGGGCACGCGACGGCCGGCAAGCTGGCGCAGTTCCGCGGTCGCCTGGATGCCGTCCTGCGGGTCAGCAAGCCGAAAGTCGACGATGAAAGCGTCGAAGTCTTCCGGCGTTGCCCGCACCTGTGCGCAGGCATCGGACAGCCGGGTGGTGATTTCGATGCGCTCGCAGTAGGGTGCCAGCCACATGCGCACCGCCTCACCCACAGGTTGCTCGTCGTCGAGCAGCAGTACGCGTGGCGGCACCAGCGGTAGCTCCGTGGTGTCGATCGCGGCGGGAGCGGGTGTAGCCGTGGGCGCTAGGGCCGGGGCTGCCGGTGCCGGTGGTCGGCGCGGCAGGTCGACCCAGAACACGCTGCCATGGTCCTGCCGGGAACGCACGCCGACTTCACCGCCGAGCAGGTCGACCAGGCGCTTGACGATGGCCAGCCCGATGCCCAGGCCACGCGCGACATCACGTTGCGGGTTGTCGACCTGGTAGAACTCGTCGAACACATGAGGCAGATGCTCGGGTGCGATGCCCAGGCCTGTGTCCCACACGGCCAGGCGCAAACGGTCGCCGCGTGGTCGCGCGCTCACAAGAATGCCGCCGTGCCGTGTGTACTTGAGGGCGTTGTCGACGAAGTTGGTCAGCACGCGCAGCAGCAGGTCGGCATCGGTTTTCAGCCATTCGGGCCCGGTATGGAACCGCAGCGAGAGCCCCGCCTGCTGGGCGCGCGGCTCGAAGAGCTGTGACAGCCGCAGGAACAGCGGGTCCACGGCGATCTCCATGGGCTGGGGCACCACCGTGCCCGCATCGATCTTGGAGATGTCCAGCATCGCGTTGAGCAGGCCGCTCACTGCGTCGGTCGCCTGCACGACGCGGCCGGCCACGGGGGCAAGCGGGTGGTCCGCGAGGTCGCGCTCCAGCGAGCGCGAGAACAGCGCCAGTGCATGCACGGGTTGGCGCAGGTCATGGCTGGCCGACGCGAAAAATCGGCTGCGCTCGCGGTTGAGCCGCTGCAGCTCGAACGACTGGCGCAGCAGCTGCTCGCTCAGCAGTTCCTTGTCGATCTGGTCAGACAGGCTGCGCCGGATGAGCTGGTGCTGCGACAGTGCGTAGCGCGCCATCGAGCCGCCGAACAGCAGGCCGACCACGCAGGTGAACCAGCCGTCCGTGCCGCCCATCCACGCGAAGCGCGTCACCACGCCCAGCGTGAGCGGAATGGTGACCACAGGCACCATGGCGCGCCATGTGGCGATCACCGGCACCGAGCCCATCAGCACGGCGAACATGCCCAGCAGCAGTATCAGGATTCGCATGGGCGATTCCGTACCCGGCGGCATCAGCGCCCAGGGCGCCAGCGTCCACATGGACATGTAGGCGCCCAGCGGGCACATGAAGCGCCACGCGCCGTCGGGCTGGCGCAAGGTGAACTCGGGCTCCGGGTACAGACGCGCGTTCCAGCGCATGAACACCAGCCTCAGGCCGAGCAGCGCGCAGATCACGAAGCCCCATATCAATGCGCCGAGCCCGCGCGTCATCCAGAAGAACACGCCGGCCATCGCGATGGCTGCGGCCAGCGCTGTGAGCACCGTGGGCGGGCCCATCACGAACATGCGGCGCAACAGGCGTTCGCGAACCAGCTGGGCATGGGAGTCGCCGGGGCCAGGCGGTGCATCTGCGCCCGTGATCGTGTTGCCTGGCGCGGATGAGGGTGAGCCCTGCGTACTCATGAAGGGCAGTGTAAGGGAGGCGATACGTGTGCAAGGCTTGCAGGAGTTCGTGCGGCGCGCTCCGGTGCTTTCAAGGTGCGCGTGCAACGACCATCCAGCAGGCGGCGGTCAGGCGCACTTCGTCGCCATGCACAAAAGGCTCGAAGGCGGCACGCACCGTGTCGATGACCCGTGCACGCATGCGCTCGTCCGCCTGCTGAAGCACATTGCCGACGGGGCCGAGCCGGCTCAGGTAGCCAAGCAGTTCTGTCTCGCGCATGGTGCAGGGCACGTCGATGGGCTGGATGTCGATGTCGGCCCAGCCGCTCTCTTCGAGGATGGCGTGGATCCGGCGCTTGTCGCCGAAGGCGAACTGGCCGGGCGCATCCGGCCGGCGGGCGGGGAGGTTCGGCAGCAGCGGCGCGGCGGCACGCTCGGCGGTGGTCATGAACGGGTTTTCTGCCGCACTGCGCCAGGCGATGAAGCGCAGCTCGGCGTTGTCCCTTGCGGCAGTCCGCAGGTTGGCAAAGGCCCGCACGGGGTCGTCGAAGAACATCACGCCGAAGCGCGACATGATGCTGTCGAAGCTCGCGGGCTCGAAGGCATGGGTCTGCGCGTTGGCGCAGATGAAGCTTGCCGGCGAGCCTTCGCGCTCGGCGCGGCTGCGGGCGACGGCAATCATCGGCTCCGAGATGTCGATGCCGACGCAACCGCCTTCGGCGCCGTGCAGCCGTGCGAATGCGAGCGTGGTGCTGCCGGTGCCGCAGCCCACGTCGAGCACGCGGCTTCCTGGGCGGGCGGACGCAGCCTCGACGAGCAGGTCTTCGAAGGGCTGGAACAGGCGGTCGAGCGTTGCCTGCGTGTCGACCCAGGCGCGTCCGGCCGAGCCGTTCCAGAGCCTTGCCTGTTCGTCGCCGGCCTGCGGGGTGGTGTCGTCCATGGTCGTTTCCTTTGGCTTGCCTTCATGAGGCGGAAAACGCACTATGCAAGTTCAAGTCGGCTTGAGGTCAAGAGGGTAATGAAACATCTGGATATCGGCGAGGTTGCGCAGCGCTCCGGCGTGCCCGCCTCGACGCTGCGCTATTACGACGAGAAGGGGCTGATCGCCTCGACCGGGCGGCAAGGCCTGCGCCGCCTGTTCGATGCCGGCGTGCTGGAGCGGCTCGCACTCATTGCACTGGGGCGCGCCGCCGGCTTCTCTCTGGACGAGATCGCGCGCATGTTCGGGCCCAACGGGCAGCCGCGCATCGACCGGTTGATGCTCACAGCCAAGGCGGAAGAACTCGACAGGACGATCCGCAGCCTGAGCGCCATGCGCGACGGCCTGCGGCACGCTGCTGTGTGCCGCGCGCCCAGTCACATGGAATGCCCCACCTTTCGCCGCATCCTCGGGGCTGCGGCGTCCGGGGCCATCGGCGGGCGAAAGAAGAAGGCGCCCAAGCCTCCCGGGAACTAGGCGTTCGCGAGCAGCGAAAGGTCGCGCGCAGCCTGCAGCATCAGTTCGCGCGCGCGGTCCAGCGACGGAATGGCATGGCGGTCGATGCGCCGGATGTACGGCGTGGTGAGCACCGCCAGCGCATGCCCGTGCGGGCCGAGGATGGGGCACGAGATGTCGATCACGCCGAAGTACTGCATGCTCTCGCGCTGCCGGTAGCCGGTGGCGCGGACGGCTTCGAGCATGTGCTCCAGCTCGTCGGGCGGTATCTGCACCTCGCCGTCGAGCGCCACGTGCTCGGCCACCATCTGCTTGCGCCGCTCGTCCGATTCGCAGGCCAGCAGCACCTGGCCTGAACCGGTGTCGAGCAGGTTCACGCGTGTGCCGGGCCGCACTGTCATGTTGCTCGCCGCCGGGCTGTTGACCTGCGCCACGATCTGAACGTTGCCCCGGTCGTACACGCCCAGGTGGCACGACTGCTCGGCCTCCTTCACGTAGCGGTCCATCACCGGAAGCGCCTGCGTGACCAGCCGGTGGTTCGGCGGGTAGCGGTGCGCCAGGTCGAACATCTTCAGGCTCAGGCTGTAGCGGTCGCCCGCGAGCGAACGCAGCACGTACTGCCGCGCCACCAGCCGTTCGAGCATGCGGTAGATCTCGCTCGGGCCACGGTCGAGCGCCTTCACGATCTCGCCGCGCGTCAGGCCCTCGGGCTGGTCGGCCAGCAGTTCGAGGATGTCCAGGCCCTTGTCGAGCGCGGGCGCGCGGTAGCGCTCCGGGTCTTCGGCTGGCTTGCTCAGGATGTCGGTTTGAATCGATTTGTTCACTGATGAATTTCAACAGCAGACATCGCTTTTTGCAAGTTTCGTTCTACGGGTAAGCACCCATGAAGTGTGCTTGACGCTAAAAGTTCGTATGTAAATACTCTGTTCACACATGGACTAGAGAGGCAAGGCGTTCGGCAGCATACCGCTGCCCGCGACCCGACATGATCCAGCGCATCGACTCGCACCAGCATTTCTGGCGGCCCGCACGCGGCGACTACACGTGGTTGAGCGCGAGCGTGCCGGCGCTGGCCCCGCTGGTGCGCGACTTCCTGCCCGAAGACCTCGCGCCGCTGCTGCAGGCTCACGGCGTGGGCCGGACCGTACTGGTGCAGGCCGCCGAGTCGAAGGCCGAAACCGACTTCATGCTCGACCTGGCCACGGCGCACGACGTCATCGGCGGCGTGGTCGGCTGGGTCGACCTGAGCCGGCCCGGCGCCGTCGCCTCGCTGGAGCGGATGGCGCGGCACCCCAGGTTCAAGGGCGTGCGGCCGATGCTGCAGGACCTGCCCGACGACGACTGGATCGCGCACCGGCCGCGTCCCGATGCGCTGCGCACCTTGCTGCGGCTCGGCCTGCGCTTCGATGCGCTGGTGAAGCAACGGCACCTGCCGCCGCTGCTGCGCTTCCTGAAGCAATGGCCGGAGCTGCCCGTGGTGGTCGACCATGGGGCCAAGCCCCCCGTCGGCGCGCACGGCAGCGAAGACTTCGAGCGATGGCGCAAGAGCATTGCAGCGGTCGCGGCACTGCCGCAGGTGTGCTGCAAGTTCTCGGGGCTGTGGGGTGAGGCTCCGCCATTCACGCACGGCGACGTCGATGCGGCGGTGCGCGCCGTGCGCCCGGTGTGGGAGCACCTGCTCGACGTGTTCGGGCCCGATCGCCTGATGTGGGGCAGCGACTGGCCCGTGCTCACATTGGCCGGCAACTACGCGGGCTGGGTCGCAGTGAGCGAGGCCTGCATCGGCAGCCTTTCGCCGAGCGAGCAGGCCAGCGTGTGGCGTGGCACGGCGCAGCGCTTCTACGACCTGTCACCGCACTGAGATTGCCCATGACGCAACCCATCGTCACCCTTCGCGACCTGAGCAAGTCTTTCGCCGGCGTGCGCGCGCTCGACAAGGCGCAGTTCGATCTGCTGCCCGGCGAGGTGCATGCGCTCATGGGCGAGAACGGCGCGGGCAAGTCCACGCTGATGAAGGTGCTGGCGGGCGTGTACCGCAAGGACTCCGGCGAAGTGCTGCTCGACGGCCAGCCCGTGGACATCGCGAGCCCGCGCGCTGCGCAGGCCCTGGGCATCGGCATCATCCATCAGGAGCTCAACCTGATGAACCACCTGAGCGCCGCGCAGAACATCTTCATCGGCCGCGAGCCGCGCGGGCGCTTCGGCCTCTTCATCGACGAAGAAGCCATGTGCGCCGAGACGCAACGCATCTTCGAGCGCATGAACCTGCGGCTCGACCCGCGCACGCCGGTCGGTGAGCTCACGGTGGCCAAGCAGCAGATGGTGGAGATCGCCAAGGCGCTGTCGTTCGACTCACGCGTGCTCATCATGGACGAGCCCACCGCCGCGCTGAACAACGAAGAGGTGGCCGACCTGTTCCGCATCATCGGGCGGCTGAAGTCGCGGGGCGTGGCCATCGTCTACATCTCGCACAAGATGGACGAGCTCAAGCGCATCGCCGACCGCGTGACCGTGATGCGCGACGGCCAGTACATCGCCACCGTGCCGATGGCCGAAACGCCGATGGATTCGCTCATCGCCATGATGGTGGGCCGCCAGCTCGCGGAAGTGGAAACCGACATGCCCGACACCTCGGGCAACGAGATCGTGCTCGAGGCCAGGGGCATCTGCCGCGGAACGATGGTGCGCAACGCGAGCTTCATGCTGCGCCGCGGCGAGATCCTCGGCTTTGCGGGCCTGATGGGCGCGGGCCGCACCGAGCTGGCGCGCGCCGTGTTCGGTGCCGACCGTATCGACGTGGGCGAGGTCTTCGTGCACGGCAAGAAGGTGTCGATCAAGTCGCCCGAGGACGCGGTGGCGCACGGCATCGGCTACCTGTCGGAAGACCGCAAGCACTTCGGCCTGGCCACCGGCATGGACGTGGAAACCAACATCGCGCTGCCGAGCATGAAGAAGTTCCTGTCGATGGGCCTGTTCATCGACCAGGGCGCCATCGAGGCGGCCGGCGAGCGCTACGTGAAGCAGCTCAGCATCAAGACGCCTTCGGTGCGCCAGCAGGTGCGGCTGCTGTCGGGCGGCAACCAGCAGAAGATCGTGATCGCCAAGTGGCTGCTGCGCGACTGCGGCGTGCTCTTCTTCGACGAGCCCACGCGCGGCATCGACGTGGGCGCCAAAGCCGAGATATACCGCCTGCTCAACGAGCTTGCCGCGCAGGGCAAGGCCATCGTGATCATCTCTTCGGAGCTGCCCGAGATATTGCGCATGAGCCATCGCGTGCTCGTGATGTGCGAAGGCCGCATCACCGGCGAGCTGCCGGCGCGCGAAGCCTCGCAGGAAAAGATCATGCAGCTCGCCACCCGGCGTGAAACCACCGCTGCTGCCACCGCATGACGATTGGAGACACCCTTTGACGACCCCCACCGCCACCACCGCTGTCACGCCCGGCTTCTCGCTGAGGGCACGGCTCTTCCGCCCCGCCACCAGGCAGAAGCTGCTGGCCTTTGCCAGCCTCGTCGCGCTGATGGTGTTCTTCAGCGTCGCGTCGCCGCAGTTTCTGCAGGCCGACAACCTCGTGAGCATCCTGCAGTCGACAGCGGTGAACGGCGTGCTGGCCATTGCCTGCACCTTCGTCATCATCACCGCGGGCATCGATTTGTCGGTTGGCACGCTGATGACCTTCTGCGCCGTCATGGCCGGCGTGGTGCTCACCTACATGGGCATGCCGCTCGCACTCGGCATTGCGGCCGCGATTCTCTTCGGCGCGCTGGCAGGCTTTGTCTCTGGCGTGCTGATCGCCAAGCTCAAGATACCGCCCTTCATCGCGACGCTGGGCATGATGATGCTGCTCAAGGGCTTGTCATTGGTGATTTCAGGCACCAAGCCGATCTACTTCAACGACACGCCGGACTTTCCGGCGATCTCGCAAGACTCGCTCATCGGCTACTTCATTCCGGCGCTGCCGATTCCCAATGCGGTGCTGATCCTGTTCCTGGTGGCGGTGGCCGCGAGCATCGTGCTCAACAAGACCATCCTGGGCCGCTACACCTTCGCGCTCGGCAGCAATGAAGAAGCGGTGCGCCTTTCGGGCGTGAACACCGACTTCTGGAAGATCGTGGTGTACACGGTGAGCGGTGGCATCTGCGGCATTGCGGGCCTCTTGATTGCTTCGCGGCTGAATTCAGCGCAGCCCGCGCTGGGGCAGGGCTATGAGCTCGACGCCATTGCGGCCGTCGTCATCGGCGGCACGTCGCTCAGCGGCGGCACCGGCACCATCGTCGGCACGATCATCGGCGCCTTCATCATGAGCGTGCTCACCAACGGCCTGCGCATTCTTTCGGTCGCGCAGGAGTGGCAGACGGTGGTCACGGGCGTGATCATCATCCTGGCCGTGTATGCCGACATCCTGCGCCGCCGCGGCAGCAAGACGCATTGATTCCCCTCGATTTCGTTTCGTTCTACAACCACAGGAGACTTCGCATGATCCAGAGAAGAACAGCCGTTGCGTGCACGCTGGGCGCGGCGCTCATCGGCCTTGCCGGCATCGCGCAGGCACAGACGCAAGAGGTCTACATCCCGCTCGTGTCCAAGGGCTTCCAGCACCAGTTCTGGCAGGCCGTGAAGTCGGGCGCCGAGCAGGCCGCGAAAGACTACAAGGTCAAGGTCACCTTCGAAGGCCCCGAGACCGAGGCCATGGTCGACAAGCAGATCGACATGCTTTCTGCCGCGCTCGCCAAGAAGCCGCAGGCCATCGGCTTTGCCGCGCTCGACAGCCAGGCGGCCATTCCGCTGCTGAAGAAGGCGCAGGCCGCGAAGATCCCGGTGGTGGCATTCGACTCGGGCGTGGACAGCGACATTCCCGTGACCACCACGACCACCGACAACAAGGCTGCCGCCGCGCTCGCAGCCGACAAGATGGCCGAGCTGATCGGCAAGAGCGGCGAAGTCGCGCTGGTGGTGCACGACCAGACCAGCCGCACGGGCGTCGACCGGCGCGACGGCTTCGTGAACCGCATCAAGTCGACCTACCCGAACATCAAGATCGTGAGCGTGCAGTACGGCGGCGGCGACCAGTTGAAGTCGACCGAGATCACCAAGTCGATATTGCAAGCCTCGCCAAACCTCAAGGGCATCTTCGGCGCCAATGAAGGCTCTGCCATCGGCGTGGTCAATGGCGTGAAGGAGATGAAGCGCAACGGCAAGGTCGTGATTATCGGCTACGACTCCGGCAAGCAGCAGAAGAACGCCATCATGGACGGCAGCATGGCCGGCGCCATCACGCAGAACCCCGTAGGCATGGGCTACAAGACCGTCGAGATGGCCGTGAAGGCCATCAAGGGCGAGAAGCTGCCGAAGGTGGTCGACACCGGGTTCTTCTGGTACGACAAGACCAACATCGCCGATCCGAAGATCGCAGCGGTGCTGTACGACTGATCGCTCGCCCGCAAAGTCCCATGACCATCGTCCGATCCATGCGCGTGCTCGACGTGCGCTTTCCCACCTCGCAGCATCTGGACGGCTCCGATGCGATGAACCCCGACCCCGACTATTCGGCGGCGTACGTCGTGCTCGAAACCGACCAGCCGGGGCTCGAAGGCCACGGCCTCACCTTCACCATCGGCCGCGGCAACGAGATCTGCTGCGCGGCCATCGAGGCGATGCGGCATCTGGTCGTTGGGCTCGACCTGGCGTGGGTGGCCGAGGACATGGGCCACTTCTGGCGGCACGTGACATCGGACAGCCAGCTGCGCTGGATCGGCCCCGACAAGGGCGCGATTCATCTTGCGACCGGCGCGGTGGTCAATGCGATGTGGGACCTGTGGGCCAAGTCCGAAGGCAAGCCTGTGTGGCAGCTGGTGGCCGACATGAGCCCCGAGGAGCTGGTGCGATGCATCGACTTTCGCTACATCACCGACTGCATCGCGCCGGATGAGGCACTGGCCCTGCTGCGCGCGGCGGCCGTTGGCAAGGCCGAACGCATCGCCACACTGCAGGCCGAGGGCTACCCCTGCTACACCACATCGGCCGGCTGGCTGGGCTACTCCGACGAGAAGCTGCGGCGCCTCGCGCAAGAGGCTGTGGATGCGGGCTTCAACCACATCAAGCTGAAGGTGGGGCGCGACCTGCAGGACGACATCCGCCGCCTGCGCGTGGCGCGCGAGGTGCTCGGGCCCGACCGGCACCTGATGATCGACGCCAACCAGGTGTGGGAAGTGGGCCAGGCCATCGACTGGGTGCGTCAGCTGGCGTTTGCCAAGCCGTGGTTCATCGAGGAACCCACCAGCCCCGACGACGTGGAAGGCCACCGCAAGATTCGCGAGGGCATCGCACCGGTGAAAGTGGCCACGGGCGAGATGTGCCAGAACCGCATCATGTTCAAGCAGTTCATCATGCGCGGCGGCATCGACGTGGTGCAGATCGACGCGTGCAGGCTAGGCGGCGTGAACGAGATTCTTGCGGTGATGCTGATGGCCGCGAAGTACAAACTGCCCGTGTGCCCGCATGCAGGGGGAGTGGGGCTGTGCGAGTACGTGCAGCACCTGTCGATGATTGACTACCTCTGCATCTCGGGCACGCACGAAGGCCGCGTGGTCGAGTATGTCGACCACCTGCACGAGCACTTCGTCGAACCCTGCGAGATTCGCAATGCGGCCTACATGCCGCCGAAGGGCGCGGGCTTCTCGATCACGATGAAGCCGGAGTCGCTGGAGAAATACCGCTTTCGTGGATAAGGAAAGGCATCGCACAGCATGGACCTGAATCTGAAGGACAAGGTGGTGATCGTTACCGGTGGCGGCAGCGGAATCGGCGCGGCCATTTCGATGACGCTGGCACAGGAGGGCGCGGTGCCTGTGATCTGCGGGAAGAATCCGCTCGAAGCGCCTTTTGAAGAGGCATTGCGCTCGCTGCAGCCGCGTGCGCGGTTCTTCCAGTTCGAGCTGATGGAAGAAACCGCTTGTGCCAAGGCCATTGCCGATACCGCTGCCGAGTTCGGTCGCATCGATGGCCTGGTCAACAACGCAGGTGTGAACGACAGCGTGGGGCTGGAGGCAGGACGCGAGGCCTTCGTACGTTCACTCGAACGCAACCTCGTCCATTGCTACGTGATGGCGCATTACTGCCTGTCGCACCTGAAGGCCAGCCGCGGCGCGATCGTGAACATCTCGTCGAAGACGGCAATAACGGGGCAGGGCAACACCAGCGGCTACACCGCCGCCAAGGGCGGGCAACTGTCGCTGACGCGTGAGTGGGCTGCTTCATTGCTGGAGGACGGCGTTCGCGTGAACGCGGTGATCCCGGCCGAGGTGATGACGCCGCTGTACCAGCGCTGGATTTCCGCGTTCGACGAGCCTGATCGCAAGCTCGCGGAGATCACCGACAAGATCCCGCTTGGCCGCCGCATGACGACTCCACAGGAGGTTGCGGACAACGTCGTGTTCCTGTTGTCGGAGCGTGCCGCGCACACCACCGGGCAATGGGTGTTTGTGGACGGCGGATATACGCATCTGGACCGGGCGCTGACCTGATTGATTCCCTGCTTTGATCGGAACAAGCCATGCGCCATTTCCTGGCCCTCGATTTGAAAGACGACCCTGTATTGATCGCCGAGTACGAGGCTTATCACCGCAGCATCTGGCCCGAGGTGCGCGAGCACCTGAATGCGCACGGCATAACGGGCATGGAGATCTACCGGCTCGGTACGCGGATGGTGATGCTGATGGAGACGGACGATGCTCGCTACGACGCCGATGCCATGGCGCTTGCCACGCGGAGCAATCCAAAGATCAGGGAGTGGGAAGAACTGATGTGGAAGTTCCAGGCGCCCACGCCATGGACACCCGAAGGGGAGAAGTGGGTCGCAATGACGCGGATCTTCGCTTTGTAATCAAAAGATTCAAATTTGATCCAAGATTTGACATTCTTGTCCCGTGTTTACATTTGCTGGGCACAATGCCGGCATGCCAAACATTGCATCCATCCTTAAATCTGAGATCTCGCGTGTCGCCCGCAAGGAAGTCCGCGCAGAAATGGAAACCCTCAAGAAGGCATCGGTTCATCACCGCGCGGCCATAGCGGCATTGCGCCGCCAGGTGAGTTCACTGGAGAAGGAACTGCGCAACGTTGCCAAAGGCACGGCCCGCAGCGCACGCGCGAGCGAACCCGACGAGTCGGATGAAAGCGGAACCAAGCGCCGCTTCAGTGCCGGGCGCCTGGCTGCGCATCGCACGAAGCTGGGTATTTCCGCCGCGTCTTATGGAAAGCTGGTGGGCGTGTCGGGCCAGACGATCTACCACTGGGAACAGGGCAAGGCCCGGCCCAGGGCAGCGCAACTCGAGAACCTTGCTTCGGTGCGCGGGCTGAGCAAGCACGAAGTGGCGCAGCGTCTGGAAGCCGAGTAGCCAGCCGCCAGTGTTGGTTCAGTGATCGTGATGAAGGTAGCTCGCTTGCCTCGGCAGGCGCAGGCTCACCAGGAACGCGATCACCATCATCGCGCTCACATACCAGAAGAACGCCGACTCGTGTCCCAGTGACTTGAGTCCCAGCGCCACGTATTCCGCCGAGCCGCCGAAGATCGCGTTGGCCACGGCATAGGCCAGCCCTACGCCCAGCGCCCGTACTTCAGGCGGGAACATCTCCGCCTTCACGATCCCGCTGATCGAGGTGTAGAAGCTCACGATGGCCAGCGCCACGATGATCAGCACGAAGGCCATCACCGGGCTCGTCGTGTGCTGCAGTGCGGTAAGGATGGGCACGGTCGTCAGCGCGCCGAGCCCGCCGAACAGCAGCATGTTGTTGCGCCGCCCGATGCGGTCCGACAGCGCGCCGAACACCGGCTGCATGCACATGTAGGCGAACAGCGCCCCGGTCATCACATAGCTCGCGGTCTTGATGGGCAGGTGCACGGTGTTCACCAGGTACTTCTGCATGTACGTGGTGAAGGTGTAGAAGATCAGCGAGCCGCCGGCCGTGTAGCCCAGCACCGTGAGGAAGGCGGGCGTGTGATGCCTGAACAGGCCGGCCATGCTGCCGGCCTCCTTGTTCTTCTTCGCTTCGTCGGTCTGCGTTTCATGCAGCGTGCGGCGCAGCAGCAGCGCGACAACCGCTGCGATGGCGCCGATGACGAACGGAACACGCCAGCCCCAGGCCTTGAGTTCGGCCTCGGTCAGCAGCTGTTCGAGCACCACGATCACCAGCACCGCGAGCAGTTGCCCGCCGATCAGCGTGACGTACTGGAATGACGAGAAGAAGCCGCGCTGGCCGCGCAGTGCCACCTCGCTCATGTAGGTGGCGGTGGTGCCGTATTCGCCGCCAACCGACAGCCCCTGGAACAGGCGGCAGATCAGCAGCAGGAAGGGCGCCCACGCGCCGATCTGCGCGTAAGTCGGCAGGCACGCGATGACGAGCGAGCCGGCGCACATCATCGTCACCGAGATCAGCATCGACGTCTTGCGTCCCAGCCGGTCGGCCACGCGACCGAAGAGCCAGCCGCCGATGGGCCGCATCAGGAAGCCGGCCGCGAATACGCCGGCGGTGTTCAGCAACTGGGCGGTGGGGTCCGATTTGGGAAAGAAGGCCGGTGCGAAGTACAGCGCCGAGAACGCATACACGTAGAAGTCGAACCACTCGACCAGGTTGCCGGAAGAGGCCGCCATGATCGCGAAGACGCGGTGGCGCTTTTCTTCGGCCGTGTAGTGCGGGAGTGGCGAAGCAGAGGCCGCTGGGCCTCCCGGAACAGGCGTGACTGCGCTCATGGTGCCTTCTTGTGCCGTGCAGGCAATGTTGTTGTTGCCAAAACATTCTGCGCCGGCAAGAGGCTGCGGCGTGTCGGTCAACGCCGCATCGGCCTACCCCCGAAGTGGCCTTCGGGAGGCCTTCAGGCAAGCCTAGAACGTACCCGGCAGCAGGATGCTCGAATCGACTTCGTCGATGTTCGTGCGGCCGCAGAAAGCCATCGTGATGTCGAGCTCCTTGTGGATGAGCTGCAGCGCGCGCGTCACGCCCTCTTGCCCATAGGCACCCAGGCCATACAGGAAGCTGCGGCCGATCATGGTGCCGCGAGCGCCCAGCGCGCGGGCCTTGAGCACGTCCTGCCCGCTGCGGATGCCGCCGTCCATCCACACCTCGATCTCGGTGCCCACCGCGTCGACGATGGCAGGCAGCGCCGCGATGGATGATGGCGCGCCATCGAGCTGCCGGCCGCCGTGGTTCGACACGATGAGCGCATCGGCGCCGCTCGAGGCTGCAAGGCGCGCGTCTTCCACGTCCATGATGCCCTTGAGGATGAGCTTGCCGCCCCAGAGCTTCTTGATCCATTCGACATCGGCCCAGCTCAGCGCGGGGTCGAACTGCTCGGCGGTCCACGACGACAGCGACGATAGGTCCTTCACGCCCTTGGCATGGCCCGCGATGTTGCCGAAGGTGCGGCGCTTGGTGCCCAGCATGCCCATGCACCAGCGCGGCTTGGTGGCCAGGTTGATCAGGTTCTTGATGGTGGGCTTGGGCGGCGCTGTGAGGCCGTTCTTGATGTCCTTGTGGCGCTGCCCGAGGATCTGCAGGTCGAGCGTGAGCTGCAGGGCCGTGACGTTGGCGGCCTTTGCGCGCTCGATGAGGCGTTCGATGAAGTCGCGGTCCTTCATCACGTAGAGCTGGAACCAGAAGGGATGGCGGTCGGTGCCTTCGGCAATGTCTTCGAGCGAGCAGATGCTCATGGTCGACAGCGTGAACGGAATGCCGAAGGCCTTGGCTGCGCGCGCGCCGAGGATCTCGCCGTCGGCATGCTGCATGCCGGTGAGGCCGGTGGGCGCAATGGCCACGGGCATTGCGGCCTCCTGGCCGACCATGGTGGTACGGGTGGAGCGGCCTTCCATGTTCACGGCCACGCGCTGGCGCAGCTTGATCTTCTGGAAGTCGCTCTCGTTCGCGCGGTAGGTGCCCTCGGTCCAGGCGCCGGAGTCGGCGTAGTCGTAGAACATTTTCGGCACACGCCGCTTGGCGATCACCCGCAGGTCTTCGATGCTGGTGATCTTGGAAAGGTCGGACACGGGCTGTCTCCTGGCTGGTTCTTGTGGGTTGACGAAGGCGAACCGGCCATTATCGGCAGGCGCTCCGGTGCGCCATCTGAAAAAAGCCGGGCTCGCAACTGAAAAAAATTCAGATCGGTCGCTTCACTTGCGCAGGGCCTCGCGCAGCCACTCGACGAAGGTCGCGCACTCCCAGCGCTCCATGGCGCCGGGCCGCCAGCACAGGAAGTAGGCGTTGGGCGAAGGCACGCTGCGCTGCGACAGCCGCACCAGCCGCCCGTTGTCGAGCCAGGCGCTGCCCAGCCGCAGGTGCATCAGCACCACGCCGAAATCTTCAGCCGCCGCGTCGAGCGCGAGCCCGAGGTCGTTGAACTGGTGGCCCGTGGCCGGCTCGGGCAGGCCCACGCCGCAAGCCTTGAACCAGGTGCGCCACGACTCCAGCGGCGTGCGCAGCAACTGCGCGCGCGACACCTCGGCATCGGTGGCAAAGCCGTCGAAGGGGCCGTGGCGCTTCAGGTAGGCGGGGCTGCACACCGGCGAGACCTCGTCGGCCAGCAGTTGGACAAACTCGCGATCGTGAAAGGGCCCGGTGCCGAAGCGCAACTCGATGTCGGCTTCTTCGACCGTGACGTTGCGCACCGGCATGGTCACCTGCAGCATCAGCTCGATGTTCGGGTACGCGTCGCGAAACCGCGCGAGCCGCGGCAGCAGCATCTGCCGCGAGAAGGTCGGCGTGACCGCCACGCGCAGCCGCCGCACCTGCGACTCGGGCTCGCGGCCCGGCACCTGCTGCAGCGCCGCAATGGCCTCGCGCACGCGTGCCAGGTAGGCCATGCCGTCGGCGCTGAGGCTGAAATCGCTACCCACGAAGAACTTCAGCCCCAGCAGCAGTTCGAGCTGGCGGATACGGTGGCTCACCGCGCTGGGCGTCACGCTGAGCTCTTCGGCGGCGAGGTTCACGCTGCGCAGGCGTGCAACGGCCTCGAAGGCCTGCAGGCCCTGGGTCGAGGGGAGACGCGGAGAAACCATCTTTTGCTGGCGAGGGGAGCGGGTTAGGATGGTAGCGAACGCTTTCGGCCGCTCGTGGCAGGACCATTCCCGCCTCGTGTTGCCGACTCAAAAAGATTCCAACAAAGAGGAGACAAGCGCATGGTCTGGCAACAGGTTTACAACCCGTTCGGCAACATGATCGTATCGACGGCACTGGCCGCGATACCGGTGGTGGTGATGCTGGTGTGCCTCGGGTTGCTTCACGTCAAGGCGCATTACGCGGCGGGGCTCGGCCTGCTGAGTGCGGTGGTCATCGCGGTGTTCGCTTTCGGCATGCCGGCCGACATGGCGGGCAAGGCGGCCTTTCTGGGCGGCATCACCGGCCTGCTGCCCATTGGCTGGATCGTGCTGAACATCATCTTCCTGCAGCAGCTCACGCAGCAGAACGGCAGCTTCCAGATACTGCAGGACTCAATTGCCGGCATCACGGAAGACAGGCGCCTGCAGCTGCTGCTCATCGCCTTTGCCTTCGGTGCCTTCTTCGAGGGCGCGGCCGGCTTCGGCACGCCGGTGGCGGTCACGGCGGCCATTCTCATCGGGCTGGGCTTCTCGCCGCTCGCGGCCTCGGGGCTCTCGCTCATTGCCAACACGGCGCCGGTTGCCTTCGGCGCGCTGGGCACACCGGTCATCACGCTGGCCAAGGTGCACGGCTACGACCTGATGGCGGTCACCGCGATGATCGGGCGGCAGCTGCCGTTTTTCTCGCTGCTGGTGCCGTTCTGGCTCATCTGGGCCTTCGCGGGGCGCAAGGGAATGATGGAGGTGTGGCCGGCCATCCTGGTGACGGGCGTGTCCTTTGCGATTCCGCAGTTCCTGGTGTCGAACTACATCGGTCCCGAGCTGGTGGACATCATCGCGGCCATCGTGTCGATGGTTTGCCTGGTGCTGTTCCTGCGCGTGTGGAAGCCGAAGAAGATCTGGACCTCGGTGTCGCTCAAGGGGCACGAAACCGACGGCGGCGAGGCCGGCCCGGCCGTTGTGCCCGCGAAGCATTCGAGCGCCGCCGTGATCCGCGCCTGGACGCCGTGGCTCATCCTCACAGTGTTCGTGTTCATCTGGGGCCTGCCTGTGGTGAAGACCTGGCTCAACGGCATCTTCGCGCCCAACTTCCCCATCGACGGGCTGCACAACATGATCGAGAAGGTGGCGCCCGTGGTGCCCAAGCCGACGAAGGAGGGCGCGGTGTACCAGCTGCTGCTGCTCTCGGCCACGGGCACCGGCATCCTGGTGTCGGCCATCGTGGGCGGGCTGGTGATGAAGTACAACCCCATCCAACTCGTGGCCGCCTATGGCCGCACGCTGTGGCTGGTGAAGTTCTCGCTGCTCACCATCATGCTGATGCTCGCGCTGGGCACGCTCACGCGCTACTCGGGGCTGGACACCACGCTGGGGCTGGCCTTTGCCAACACCGGCATGTTCTACCCGTTCTTCGGCACGCTGATGGGCTGGCTGGGCGTGGCGCTCACGGGCTCCGACACGGCGTCGAACGTGCTCTTCGGCGGCATGCAGAAGGTGGCTGCCGACCAGCTGGGCCTGAGCCCGAACCTGATGGGCGCGGCCAACAGCTCGGGCGGCGTGATGGGCAAGATGATCGATGCACAGTCGATCGTGGTTGCCTCCACCGCCACGCGCTGGTTCAACCACGAAGGCGAGATCCTTCGCTACGTCTTCTTCCACTCCATCGCGCTGGCCTGCCTCGTGGGCTTCTACGTGACCTTGCAGGCCTATGTGTGGCCGTTCACGCTGATGGTCGTGAAGTGACGAGCGTGGCTGTCAGCGCCTGAAGCAAGCGGCGCAGGTCGTCGACCGCTTCGCGCGCGAGTGCGGCGTCGCCCATCTGCGCCTTGACGATGGCGCCGTCGACGCCCAGCGCGGCTGCTTGTGCGATGGCCGTGCGTTGCGGTCCATCGGGCAACAGCCCGGCAATCACCTCGACCATCTCGCGCTTGTGCTCGCGCGCGATTTCGCTGGCACCGGCCACGCTCGTGCCCACTTCCACCACCGAGTTGATGAACGCGCAGCCGCGGAACACCGGGTCGGCAAACCACTCGGCCATCACGTCGGCCAGCATCTCCAGCGCCTGCACGTCGCCGATGCGCTGCTGCGCGCCACGCCGGCCCAGCGCATCGATGAACCATGCCATCCATCGCCCGTGCCGGTGGTCGAGAAAGGCTCGCACCAGATCGTCTTTCGAAGGAAAGTGCCGGTAGAAGGTGACCTTGGTGACGCCCGACGCGGCAATGACGCGGTCGATGCCGGTGGCACGGATGCCATCGGCATAGAAGAGGTCGTGCGCGGTGAGAAGGATGCGCTCGCGCGCAGGCAGCGCAGAGATGACGGAGATGTCCATGCCGCGATTGTAGGCATGTAGACAGGTCTGTCTACATGTGGCACATTGCGGCGCATTCCCCTTCACCACTTCAACGAAAGACCCTCATGGAATCCCGCCCGCCGCTGCCGCCCTTCACCCTTGAGTCGGCCACCAGGAAAGTCCAGGCTGCCGAAGACGCCTGGAACTCGCGCGACCCCGTGCGCGTGAGCCTGGCCTACACGCCCGACACCGAATGGCGCAACCGCGCCGAGTTCGTCAATGGCCGCGACCAGGTGGTCGAGTTCTTGTCGCGCAAGTGGGTGCGCGAGCTCGACTACCGGCTGAAGAAGCAGCTGTGGGCCTTCATGGACAACCGCATCGCGGTGCGCTTCGAGTACGAATGGCACGACGACGCGGGCCAGTGGTATCGCAGCCACGGCAACGAGAACTGGGAGTTCGCGGAGAACGGCCTGATGCAAAGGCGCTTTGCGAGCATCAACGACCAGCCCATCAAGGAGGCGGATCGAAAGTTCCACTGGGCGCGCACCTGACCCGGCCGGGGTGCTTCGGGCACGGCTGTTGCTTGCTTTTGGTGCATGGAGACGCCCGTACTGAACCCGACCGCCAGCCACCCGCTCTGGCAGCACCAGCTAGGCCTGCTGCTTGAGTCGACGGGCGAGGGCATCTTCGGCATCGACCTCGACGGTCATTGCATGTTCATCAACCGGGCCGGCGCGCAGATGCTCGGCTACGAGGTGCGCGACGTGCTCGGTTCGAACATGCACGAGCTCACGCACCACTCGCACCCCGACGGTTCGCACTACGCCGACACCGACTGCCCCATCTTCAACGCCTTCAGACGCGGCCTGCCGTGCCGCATCGACACCGAGGTGTTCTGGCGCCGCGACGGCACCGCCTTCGCGGTCGAATATTCGAGCCACCCCATCATGGATGGCGCGCAGGTGCGCGGCGCCGTCATCACCTTCGTCGACATCACCGAGCGTCGCCGCCAGGCCGAGGCCTTGCAGCAGGCAAAGGACGAACTCGGCCTGCGCGTACAAGAGCGAACCCGTGAGCTCAGCGACGCGCTGGTGCAACTGCGTGAACTCTCTGCCTGGCTCGACAAGGTGCGCGAGGACGAGCGAACCCGCATCGCGCGCGAGGTGCACGACGAGCTCGGAAGCCTGCTGGTGGCGCTGAAGATGGACGTCAACTGGATCGGCAAGCGCCTGGGCGAACAGCAGGAGCGCACGCCCGACGCGGCACAAGCCATGCGCGACCAGATGCGCTGCAAGTGCACGAACATGAGCCAGCTCATCGAACGCGCGGTAGACAACGTGGGGCGCATCATCACCGACCTGCGTCCCAGCATCCTCGACCATCAGGGCCTGTGGGCCGCGCTCGAATGGCAGGCGCACGAGTTCGTGCAGGCGGCGGAGCTCGAACTGGACTGGCGCTTCGATGTGCCGCCTGGCGTGGAGCTGCCCGAGCCCGCTGCCATTGCGGTGTTTCGCATCTTCCAGGAGATGCTGAGTAATGTCGGCCGGCATGCGCGGGCGCGCAGTCTCGAGATCCGCATCGGTGTCGAACAAGAGCAACTGAGCATCAGCGTGCGCGATGACGGTGTCGGCGCACCGGCGCAGGCTTTTGAGGCCACGACTTCCTATGGTGTGCTCGGCATGCGAGAGCGTGCGCGCCACTTCGGCGGGCGCATAGATATCGAAAGCCACGTGGGGGAGGGAAGCACCTTCTGTTTGCACCTGCCGCTGCCATGAAGCCCTGTCTTTCGATTTGCTGCGTCGGTTTGGGGCGCGATCACGCCGACGGGGGACATTCGCGGAGGGGAGTACCCGGTGTCATTCGCACGCACCCCGAACAAGAAGAACAAGCACGGACCAATGAGATGACCGACATCCGCGTACTGATAGCCGACGACCACCGCATCGTGCGAGAGGGCCTCAAGCAGATGCTCGGCGACCTCTCCAACGGCCTGCCCGCAATGACCGTCCGTGCCGAGGCGCAAACAGGCCCCGAAGTGCTGGAAACGGTACAGGCGCTCGGAGGCCAGGAAGGACTCGACGTGGTCCTGCTCGACATCGCGCTCCCGGGCCGCGACGGCCTCGACGTGCTGCAGGCCCTGCGCAAGCAGTGGCCCACGCTCCCGGTGCTGATGCTCAGCACCTACCCCGAGAAGCAGTACGCCGTGCGCTGCATCAAGCTAGGCGCCTCGGGCTACCTCAACAAGAGCGCCGATTCCGACGACATGGTCGGGGCGGTGCGCAAGGTAGCGGCTGGCGGGTTGTATGTGTCGGCAGCTACGGCCGAGGCGCTGGCCACCGCCGTGGGCCGTGGCGCCGGGCAGGGCGCCGAGATGCTCTCGCACCGCGAGCATCAGGTGTACCGCCTGCTCAGCGCCGGGCACAGCGTGAGCGAAATCGGTGCGCAACTGGGCCTGGCGCCCAACACCGTGAGCACCTACCGCGCGCGCATCCTCGAAAAGACCGGCACCAAGAACGACGTGGAACTGGCCCTGTATGCAGAACGCCACGGCAAGCAGGGTGCGACTGGCTGAAAACACGGCCGGTGTGCACCGGCTTGTAGTGCCAGCCCTACAAGGCCTCGACATCGGCGGCACGATCTGGAGCCGCAACGCGTCGAAAGGGAGTTGCGGAGCATTTCCGGCCCGGCGCTTGCAACGGCTGCTGCATCTTTCCAACGAGGTGCACCACCATGTCCAGCCCGCGCGAACAGACCGCCTGCGATCCCTACGATGCCGACCGGCCACTGAAGATGCGCTGCGCCTGCGGGCGCGTGCACGGCGCGGGTGTGCTGCCAGAAGACAAGCTCGAAGCCAGCCTCATGAAGGCGCTGTTCCCTGTCGACAGCGTGCGGCGCGGCTTCCTGCGCGCCGTTGGCGCCAACACCGCGCGCGCCGCCATCGCCTCGGTGTTTCCGCTCGGCGCGCTGCAGGCCATGGCGCAGGAGAAGGCGCCGCTCGAGAAGACCAGGCTCAAGATCGGTTTCATTCCAATCACCTGCGCCACGCCGCTCATCATGGCGCACCCGCTGGGCTTCTATCAGAAGCAGGGCCTCGACGTGGAAGTGGTGAAGACGGCGGGCTGGGCGCTCATCCGCGACAAGATGCTCAACAAGGAGTACGACGCCACGCACTTCCTGTCGCCGATGCCGCTGGCCATTTCGATGGGCGCGGGCTCCAACGCGGTGCCCATGAACGTCGCGACCATCCAGAACACCAACGGCCAGGCCATCACCCTGGCCAACAAGCACAAGGACAAGCGCGACCCCAGGACCTGGAAGGGCCTTAAGTTCGCCGTGCCCTTCGAGTACAGCATGCACAACTTCCTGCTGCGCTACTACGTGGCGGAAGCGGGCCTGAACCCCGACACCGACATCCAGATCCGCGTGGTGCCGCCGCCCGAGATGGTGGCCAACCTGCGCGCAGGCAACATCGACGGCTACCTCGGCCCCGACCCGTTCAACCAGCGCGCCGTGTTCGAGGAAATCGGCTTCATCCACCTGCTCACCAAAGAGCTGTGGAACGGCCACCCGTGCTGCGCCTTCGGCTCCTCGACCGAGTTCATCGAGAAGAACCCCAACACCTTCGCCGCGCTGGTGCGCTCGGTGCTCACCGCATCGGCCATGGCGCGCGATCCGAAGAACCGCGAGCTCATCGCGAAGGTGATCGCGCCCGCGCAGTACCTGAACCAGCCCGAGACCGTGCTCATGCAGGTGCTCACCGGCAAGTTTGCCGACGGGCTGGGCAACATCCGCACCGTGCCCGACCGGGCCGACTTCGACCCTATTCCCTGGCAGTCGATGGCCGTGTGGATGCTCACGCAGATGAAGCGCTGGGGCTACGTGAAGGGCGACATCAACTACAAGCAGATCGCCGAAAAAGTCTTCCTGCTCACCGACGCGAAGAAGCGCATGAAGGACCTGGGCCAGGCCGTGCCCGATGGCGCCTACCCCAAGTTCACGATCATGGGCAAGGTGTTCGATCCGGCGAAGCCCGACGACTACGTCAAGAGCTTCGCCATTGCGAAGATGGCCTGAGCCATGCCGAAGAAGGCCCTCTCGTTCAAGGCGGCGCTGGTGTCGCTGCTGATGTTCCTGCTGCTGGTCGGCGTGTGGCAGCTGGCGACCGCACCGACCACCGGTGCCTCCGCCGCGACTGGCATGACAGCCGAGCAGATCGAATACCAGAAGATGCTAGGCAAGGACCCGACGCAGGGCCAGGTGAAGAGTTCGGGCTTTCCCACGCCGGCCGAGATGGGCGCCACCGCGTGGAAGCACCTGTCGAATCCGCTCTACGACAACGGGCCCAACGACAAGGGCATTGCCATCCAGTTGGCCTATTCGCTGGCACGCGTGGGGTTGGGCTTTGCGTTGGCGTGCCTGGTTGCAGTGCCGCTGGGCTTCGTCATCGGCATGTCGCCGCTGCTGCACAAGGCATTCGATCCGTTCATACAGGTGCTCAAGCCGATCTCGCCGCTGGCGTGGATGCCGCTGGCGCTCTACACCATCAAGGACTCGTCGGTCAGCGGCATCTTCGTGATCTTCATCTGCTCGGTGTGGCCGATGCTGCTGAACACGGCCTTCGGCGTGGCCTCGGTCAAGCGCGAATGGCTCAACGTGGCCAGCACGCTCGAGGTGAAGCCGCTGCGCCGCGCGTTCCGCGTGATCCTGCCGGCGGCGGCGCCGACCATCCTCACGGGCATGCGCATCAGCATGAGCATTGCGTGGCTTGTCATCGTGGCGGCCGAGATGCTGGTGGGCGGCACGGGCATCGGCTACTTCGTGTGGAACGAGTGGAACAACCTGTCGCTCACCAACGTGATCTTCGCGATCTTGCTGATCGGTGTCGTGGGCATGCTGCTCGACCAGGCCTTCGCGGGCCTGCAGCGGAAGGTGACGTATGTGGAGTGAGCGCACCGATCTTGCGACCCAAGGCGAAGTCATGACTCAACCCGTTGCACCCACTGCCGCCGTGGAGGCGCCAGGCGCCCGCGGCTTCCTGCGCATCGAAGGGCTCGCCAAGGCCTTTGTGCCAACACGGCCTGTGTTCGCGGACGTGTCGTTCACGCTCGACCGTGGCGAATTCGTCTGCATCATCGGCCACTCGGGCTGCGGCAAGACCACCATCCTCAACGTGCTGGCAGGCCTCGACCAGGCCAGCGCAGGCCACGTCTTCATGGACGGGCGCGAGGTGGCGGGCCCCAGCCTGGAGCGCGGCGTGGTGTTCCAGAGCCATGCGCTCATGCCGTGGCTCACCGTGCGCAAGAACATCGCGTTCGCCGTGGTTTCGCGCTGGCCCGACTGGTCGGCCGCGCAGGTCGATGCACAGGTGGAGCGCTTCGTTGCCATGGTCGGCCTGCAGGCGGCCATCGACAAGAAGCCGTCGCAGCTTTCGGGCGGCATGAAGCAGCGCGTGGGCATTGCGCGTGCCTTTGCCATCCAGCCCAAGATGTTGCTGCTCGACGAGCCCTTCGGCGCACTCGATGCGCTCACGCGCGGCACCATTCAGGACGAGCTGATGGCCATCGTGCGGCAGACGCAGCAGACCGTCTTCATGATCACGCACGACGTGGACGAGGCCATCCTGCTGGCCGACCGCATCCTGCTGATGACCAATGGCGCCGACCTGCCGCAGGGCGGCTACCGTGCGGGGAACATCGTCGAAACGGTAGTCAACCCGCTGCCGCGCGAGCGCACGCGCGCCTCGCTGCACCACCTCGACGGCTACTACGCGCTGCGCAACCACATCGTCGACTTTCTCGTCACGCGCGCGAAGGCGTCGTGAGCCTTCCGCTTTTCTTCAATCCAATCAGGAGCAAACCCGCATGAACCGCAACGACGTCACCGAGAAAATCATCACCGTCAAGGTGAGCAAGGGCATCCAGTGGGCCGACGTGGCCAGGAAGGTCGGTCTCTCGAAAGAGTGGACCACTGCCGCCTGCCTCGGGCAGATGACGCTCGACGACAAGCAGGCCAAGGTCATCGGCAAGATCTTCGGCCTCACGGTCGAGGAACAGAAGTGGCTGCAGGTGGTGCCCTACAAGGGCTCGCTGCCCACGCCTGTGCCGACCGATCCGCTCATCTACCGCTGGTACGAGGTGGTGAGCGTGTACGGCACCACCATCAAGGAGCTGATCCATGAAGAGTTCGGCGACGGCATCATGAGCGCCATCGACTTCAGCATGGACATCCAGCGCCAGGCCGACCCGAAGGGCGACCGCGTCAACGTCGTGCTGTCGGGCAAGTTCCTGCCGTACAAGACCTATTGAATTACTGGACGTATACGGAGGGATGCGGCTTCTGCCTGCCGGGCGGCCGCATCGCTCCGGCCGTGATGCCATAGCCTTCGATGGCCCCGGCAATCGACCGGGCCACGGCATCCACCGGCACTGCAAGTCGCCGGTTCGTGCGCATGCGTTCGCGGGCGTAGCTGGCCGCGATGCGCTCGGCCAGCGGGTCGCTCGGGCCGTTCACGTCGGGGCTCACCACCGTCACGTGCAGGCGGCCGGCGTGCTCTTGCCGCAGCCCCTCGGAGATCGCGTTCACCGCGTACTGCGTGCCGTGGTACACGGCCGAGTTGGGCGACACGCCCTGCATCGCCACCGGCGCCACGTTCACGATGTGGCCCCAGCCCTGCTCCTGCATCGTCGGCAGCACGGCCGCGATGCCGAGCAGCACGCCGCGCAGATTCACGTCGATCATGAGTTCCCACTCCTCGATCTTGCGGTTCCACAGCGGCGACATCGGCATCACGCCCGCGGCGTTGACGAGCACGTCGATCTGCTCATGCGTCTCGAGGGCGAATTCGGCAAAGGCTTCCACGTCGGGCCGGTGCGTCACGTCGAGCCGCTGGAAGCTCGCCGTGCCGCCCGTGGCCTCGATCTCGGCCACGAGTGCCGCGAGCCTGTCGGTGCGGCGCGCACCGAGCACCACCTTGGCGCCGCGCCGCGCAAGCAGCCGCGCGGTCGCTTCGCCGATGCCGCTGCTCGCGCCGGTGATGAGAACGACTTTTTCCTGGATTGCGGTCATGGAGAACTCCTCGTGCTGGTCTGGTTGCCGTGGGGCTCACACAGAAAAGAGCGTGAGCCGGGCATGGAAAGAAGTTTCGCTTCCGAGGTGCCTGAGGTGGTATCCGAATCGAACGTGGTTTTTGCCTGATCCTGCAAAACGCGAGGCCGATCCGGTTGCCGCTCAGCACCGCGTAGTGCTTTTGCTTTCGCGGTAGAGCACCTGCCGGCGTGGTACAGCACGCCTTCGCGGAACTCGCCGTCGACCGTGAAGCCGGTGTCGTCGACGTAGTCGATGTGATTGCCGGTGAGCGTGTAGCGGCCCTGGTAGGCGCTCTGGCGCGTGCCGCGGGCTTCGTCGTAGCGGCCGTTTGGAAGCAGTTCGTGGCGGATATGGCCGTCTTGTGTCACCCACATGCCCACGTAGCGGTTCGGGTCTTCGAGCAGCCTGGGGCGTTGCGCCTGGGCCTGCGAAGGCCCGGAGGCCATGGCGAGGGACAGCGAGAGCGCGGTGATTGCGCCGGTGCGATGTGCGGTGTTCATGGTGCGCCTTGGTTCGTGAATGAAGAGCGTCCATTCTTGAAAAAGGCGCGGGTCGGGCGGTAGTCGCTTTATGCGAGTTTCTTGCCTGATTCCCCGAAGGCCGGGGATTGGTGCCGTGCGCCTGATGCATCCATCGGTAAGTCGCTTCACACCATGTTGCCGAGATTGAGCCGAGCTCGGAAATCGATGATGCTCTGTCGATGGACAAATCTCCCGAGATCCCGGCTCGCCCGCGCATCTACCTGGCGGGCCCGGACGTCTTCCGTCCCGACGCGAGAGATCACTTCATCCGGCTGACTGCCGCGTGCGATGCGGCCGGCCTCGCGGCACTGCTACCCGCCGACGGCAACGAGGAGCAAACCCCCGACGCCCCGGAAATGCAGATCTACAAAGCCAACATGCAGCGCCTTCGCAGCGCAGACGGCGTCGTTGCCAACCTCCAGTGCTTCAGGGGCATGGAACCCGATTCCGGCACGGTGTTCGAAGTTGGCGCGGCGATTGCGCTGGGGATTCCGGTGGTGGCCTACGGCGTGCCCGAAGGCAGCTACGCAGATCGCGCGCGGGCGGCATTGCAGTGCGAGGTCGACGCGAATGACGTGCTGCGCGAAAGCGGCACCGGCATCGCAGTCGAAGACTTCGGCCAGCCGCTGAACCTGATGCTGGCCTGCTCGATCCACATCGAGCCCACGCCGGAAGCTGCGTTGAAGAAGATGGCAGCGCTACTGGCTGTCCGCCACGCGACAGAGGCTGGAAACCCCTGATCGAAGCTCCGTTCATCAGCACATAGGATGGTGCTCTCTTCAAATCGGAGCACCGCATGCCCACCACCGAGACCCACTTCGAACTGACCGCCAACGACGGCGTCACGGTGGAGGTCCATCGCTGGCAGGGCGCGACGCAGCGCGCCGTCATCCAGCTGGCGCACGGCATGGGCGAGCATTCGCTGCGCTACCGGCATCTGGCGGATGCGCTGGTGCAGGCCGGCTACGTGGTCTATGCGAACGAGCACCGCGGCCATGGCAAGGGCGCTTCGGAGCGCGGAGAGCTGGGCGAGTTCGGACCGCGCGCGTTCGCCGGGCTGGTGGACGACATGGCGCTGCTGAGCCATCACGTGCGCGGCGTGCATCCCGGCCTGCCGCTGATTCTTGTGGGCCACAGCATGGGCTCGTTCGCCACGCAGTACTACCTCGTCAAACACAGCGCGCTGCTGGCGGGCGCGGTGCTCTCGGGCACTTCGGCGCTCGACTTGCTGGGTGCCGCATTGCAGTCTGGCTTCAAGCTGGAAGACATGAACGCCGCATTGCCAGACGTTCGCACGCCCTTCGACTGGCTCAGCCGCGATCCGGCGCAGGTCGATGCCTACATTGCCGATCCGCTGTGCGGCTTCACGGTATCGGCCGAGGGGCTGGGTTCGATGTTCGCGAATCTCGCCGACCTGACGCCTGCCGCGATGCGCAAGCACATCCGGCCCGAGCTGCCGCTCTATCTGTTCATCGGTGATGAGGACCCGGTCAGCAACAAGGCCGAGTGGTTCTATCCGCTGGTGCAGCGCTACCGCGAGGCGGGGCTGCGCGATGTGTCGTGCCACGTGTTCGGCGGCGCGCGACACGAGACGCTGAACGAGGTCAATCGTGAGGAAGTCGAGGCAGTGTTGCTGGCTTGGATTGCGCGGGTGGTGGGGAAGCGCTGAGCGCTGCCCCGTCTACTTCCTGCAGTCGCCGCCGACGGACACGGTGCCGTCCTTGCATTCGGTGAGGATCGGTTCGCCCGACGATATGGGCGGGACCGCCGGGGCCGAGCCCGGCCCGGACCCGGCGTCCTTCAGGTACACGACCTTCTTGCTGCCGAGCTCGCAGCTGCCCACCACCTGGCCGCTCGCCGATGCGTTGGCATCGACGACGGTGACAGTGAAGCGCGCCACGCCGGCCGCGGCAATCTTCGATTCGACGCGGGTGCGCAGGGCTTCGCAGTCTTCGGCCCCGTGCGCAGTGCCTGCCGCGCCAGCCAGGGCCAGCGCGGCGGGAAGCATTGCGAGCCAAGGCTTCATGGCTGCCACCCGCTCGATACCCATCAGCCCTGGGCCGACGCCAGCGCCGCGTTGAGCGTGGCGCTCGGGCGCATCACGGCTTCGAACTTGGCGGGGTCCGCCAGGTAGTAGCCGCCGATGTCCACCGGCTTGCCCTGCACGGCCGAGAGTTCGTCGACGATCTTCTGCTCGTTGCTGGCGAGCGTGCCGGCCAGCTTCACGAACTGGGCCTGCAGTTCCTTGTCGTCCGTTTGCGCGGCGAGTTCCTGCGCCCAGTACATGGCCAGGTAGAACTGGCTGCCGCGGTTGTCGAGCTGGCCGGTCTTGGGCGACGGGTTCTTGTTGTTGTCGAGCAGCTTGCCGGTGGCGGTGTCGAGCGTCTTGGCCAGGATGGCGGCTTTCTTGTTGCCGGTCTTCAGGCCCAGGTCTTCCAGGCTCACGGCCAGCGCAAGGAATTCGCCCAGCGAGTCCCAGCGCAGGTGGTTTTCTTCCACCAGCTGCTGCACGTGCTTGGGGGCCGAGCCGCCCGCGCCGGTCTCGTACAGGCCGCCGCCGGCCATCAGCGGCACGATCGACAGCATCTTGGCCGAGGTACCCAGTTCCATGATGGGGAACAGGTCGGTCAGGTAGTCGCGCAGGATGTTGCCGGTGGCGCTGATGGTGTCCAGGCCGCGCACGACGCGCTCCAGCGTGTAGCGCATGGCACGCACCTGGCTCATGATCTGAATGTCCAGGCCCGAGGTGTTGTGCTCGTGCAGGTACATCTTGACCTTGGTGATCAGCTGCGCCTCGTGCGGGCGGTAGGCGTCCAGCCAGAACACCACCGGCATGCCCGAGTTGCGCGCACGGGTAACGGCCAGCTTGACCCAGTCGCGGATCGCGGCGTCCTTGACCTGGCACATGCGCCAGATGTCGCCTTGCTCCACGTTCTCGCTCATCAGCACTTCGCCGCTGTCCAGGTCGGTGATGTTGGCGACGCCGTCCTCCGGGATCTCGAAGGTCTTGTCGTGCGAGCCGTATTCCTCGGCCTTCTGGGCCATGAGGCCCACGTTGGGCACCGTGCCCATGGTCTTGGGGTCGAAGGCGCCGTGCCACTTGCAGAAGTTGATGATCTCCTGGTAGATGCGGGCGAAGGTCGATTCGGGCATCACGGCCTTGACGTCCTTCAGGCGGCCGTCGGCGCCCCACATCTTGCCGCCGTTGCGGATCATCGCGGGCATCGAGGCGTCCACGATCACGTCGTTGGGCGAATGGAAGTTGGTGATGCCCTTGGCCGAGTCGACCATGGCCAGTTCGGGGCGGCCCTCATGGCAGGCGTGCAGGTCGCGCTTGATCTCGTCCTGCGTGCTCTGCGGCAGGGTGGCGATCTTGTTGTAGAGATCGATCATGCCGTTGTTGACGTTGATGCCCAGCTCGTCGAACAGCTTGCCGTGCTTCTCGAAGGCTTCCTTGTAGAAGATCTTCACGCAGTGGCCGAACACGATGGGGTGCGAGACCTTCATCATGGTGGCCTTGACGTGCAGCGAGAACATGACGCCGGTCTTGTGCGCGTCCTCGATCTCCTTTTCATAGAAGGCCAGCAGTGCCTTCTTGCTCATGAACATGGAGTCGATGACCTCGCGGTCCAGCAGCGCGACCTTGGGCTTGAGCACGATGGTCTTGCCGCTCTTGGTGATCAGCTCCATCTTGACGTTGCGCGCGCGGTCCAGCGTCATGGACTTTTCGCCATGGTAGAAGTCGCCGCCGTGCATGTGCGAGACGTGCGAGCGCGAGGCCTGGCTCCAGTCGGCCATGCTGTGCGGGTTCTTGCGTGCGTATTCCTTGACCGCCTTGGGCGCGCGGCGGTCGGAGTTGCCTTCGCGCAGCACCGGGTTCACCGCGCTGCCGGTGCACTTGTTGTAGCGCGCGCGGATGTCCTTGTCCTCGTCCGAGGTCGGGTTCTCGGGGTAGTCGGGGATCTTGTAGCCCTTGCCCTGCAGTTCCTTGATGGCCGACTTGAGCTGGGACACCGAGGCGCTGATGTTGGGCAGCTTGATGATGTTGGCCTCGGGCTTGAGCGTGAGCTTGCCCAGTTCGGCCAGGTTGTCGGGCACCTTCTGGTCGTCGCTCAGCAACTCGGGAAATTCGCCCAGGATGCGGGCCGCCACGGAGATGTCACTGGTGGCCACGTTGATGCCGGCCGGGTTGGTGAAGGCGCGGATGATGGGCAGAAACGCGTAGGTCGCCAGCAGGGGCGCCTCGTCGGTGAGGGTGTAGACGATGGTGGGTTGCTTCGAGCTCATGCGCTTGCTTCCGTAGATCCTGGGTTGTCGGGTTGGCTGGAACTTCCGGCGGAACGGGGATAGGGGTGTTTTCGCCGGAATCCCCGATTGTCGCCCGGCTGGGGCCGGGTTTGGCCGGGCTGGGCCCGATGCCCCCCACTGGAGGGCGTCTTAAGGCTTCAGCATTTCCCGCGCCAGGTCGACAAAAGCGCGCAGCTTGGGTGCCTGCGCCGCGCGGCGCGGAAAGTACAAAAACAGCCCCGGCTCGTCGAAAGCCGTGCGCGGCAGCAGCTGCCGCAGGCGGCCGTCGCGCAGTTCGGCGCGCACCAGCGGCTCGAAGATGTAGGCAATGCCCACGTCGGCCAGTGCCAGATCACGGGCATACAGCGCGTCGGTGACGCGCACCGTGCCCGGCACCTCGACCGACACGTGGGCGCCCTTGTCGCGCAGGTCCCAGGCGTACACGCCGCCTGATGTGACGAACCGGAAGCCGATGCAGTTGTGCTGCTGCAGTGCGTCGATGTTGCGCGGCTCGCCGGCCGTGGCCAGGTAGCGCGGCGTGGCCACCATGATGGCCTGGAAGGGCGGCGTGAGCCGCACGGCGACCATGTCTTGCGCCACGGTGTGCCCCAGCCGCACGCCCGCGTCATGGCCGCCGGCGACGATGTCGGCCAGGCCGTCGTCGCAGGTAATTTCGACCGTGAGTTCGGGGTGGCGGCGCGACATTTCGGCCACCAGCGGCGTCATGGCCAGTGGCAGCGCCACGTGCGGCGCGTTGATGCGCAGCACGCCGCTCACGCGCCCCAATGCTTCACCAAAGCGGTCGACCGCATCGGCAATCTCGCCCATGGCGGGGCCGAGCATGCCGATGAAGCTGGCGCCGGCCTCGGTGAGCCGCACGCTGCGGGTGGTGCGTGCGAACAGCGGCTGGCCCAGGTGGTCTTCGACGGCGCGCACCGCGTGGCTCACGGCCGAGGCGCTCATGCCCAGTTCGGCCGCGGCAGCCGCGAAGCCGCCGCGCCGGTGCACCGCCAGCACGATCGCGAGGTGCGGGAGCAGGGTGCGGTCCATTCGTGCATCGTATCGCAAGGTGCATTCGATTTGAACCGTCTAGTCGATGAATGCGATTGCTGGAACAGTCACGCCATGCCTCTCCAACAACCCGCAAACACCGAAGGAGCCAGCCTCATGTCCACCACCGCCACCACTCCCGAAACCCGCAAGACCTGGTTCATCACCGGCGCTGCTTCCGGCTTCGGCCACGCCTTTGCCGAACACGCGCTGGCGCAGGGCCACAACGTGGTCGCCACCGCCCGCGACGCCGGCCGCCTCGCCGATCTCGTGGCGCTGGCGCCCGGCCGCGTGCTGGCCACGCCGCTCGACGTGGACGCAGCCGGCGCAGCCGAAGCCGCCGTTCAAGCCGCGGTCGCGCGCTTCGGCCGTATCGACGTGCTCATCAACAACGCCGGCTACGGCGTGGTCGGCGCGCTAGAAGAAACTCCCGACGCCGAGCTGCGCGCCCTGATGAACACCAACTTCTTCGGCGCCATGGCCGTCACCCGCGCCGCGCTGCCGGTGCTGCGCGCGCAGCAGTCGGGCGCTATCGTCAACATCTCCAGCCTGGGCGGGCAGTTGTCGTTCTCGGGCTTCAGCGCGTACTCGGCCTCCAAGTTCGCGCTGGAAGGCGCCTCGGAAGCGCTGGCGCAGGAAGTGGCGCCCTTCGGCATCAAGGTGCTGATCGTCGAGCCGGGCCAGTTCCGCACGCAGCTCGCGGGCAGCGGCATGCGCCACATGCCGGTGATCGAGGCCTACCAGCCGGTGGTGGGCGCCACGCGCGAGTTCGCGCACACCATGCACAACACGCAGGCCGGCGATCCGCGCAAGGCCGCGGCAGCCATCGAAAAGGCGCTGGACGCCGAACACACGCCGCTGCGCCTGCAACTGGGCGACGATTCGGTCGATGCGGTGCGTGCGCATGCGCAGGCGCTGCTCAAGGACATGGAGGCCTGGGAGGCCGTGAGCCGCAGCACGAACTTCGACGCGGCCTGAAGAGAAGCTTCAGCCCAGCGGAAGCTCGATGGTGGCCGCGAGCGGCATCGTGTCGATGCGCGCCGCGCTGGCCACGATGACCGCCTGCTCTGACTGCGCCGAAAAGCCGGTAAGAGTGGCCCACAGGCAGCGGGTCGACGGTGCATCGAGCCCGGCCGTCGGCTCGTCGAGCAGGATGAGCGGGCGGCCCGATGCAAGCCCGGCTGCCATCCACACCTTGCGCTTCGAACCGGTCGAGAGCATGAACATCTTCTTGTCCAGATGCGGGGCGAGCGCAAAGCCGTCGGCAATGGCCTGCCACTTCGCGTCGCTGAAGCCTGCGTCGCCCTCGACGAGCGAGGCCGTGCATTCGCGTGCGGTGAGCTGGTCGAAGCGGTCGGTCACCGGATCGACGAAGAACACCTGGCGGCGATAGGCCTCGGGCGCGGCATCGAGGCTCACCCCCGACATCGTCAGCCGCCCGATGGCGGGCAGCGTGCCTGCAATCACCTGGAGCAGCGCTGATTTGCCGGTGCCGGTGTCGCCATAGAGCAGCGTGACGCCCGGGCCGATGGATGCGCTCCAGTTCGACACCAGCGCAGGCTGGTCGGGGTACGCGAAGCGCAGCGCATCGATCCGGAGGAGGGGAGGAGAAGAAAGATTCATGGTCGGAGCCGACTTTAGCAAGCGACCCTCGCGCAACGCCCAGGCCGTGGCTACCATTCGGCTCCATGAAAAAGCTGTTGCCGCTGCTGCTCGCCCTGCCGTGCGCCGCCCCCGTGCTCGCCGCGCCGTCCGCGCAGGTGTTCGATGCCGTGAAGAAGCCCGAGTCGCTCGATGCGCAATGGCGAGCGCACCTCTGCGCCTTGCTGCCGCAGCCCTGCGACGTGCAGGAGCTCGGCCTGTACCGCCCGCGCGGCGCTTCGCCCAATGACTATGTGGTGCTCTCCGGCGAGCCGTTGGTCATGGCGCGCATCAAGCGAGGCATCGATGCGAAGAGCTGGCAGCTCGATCGCCTCCATGACTTCTCGGACTACGCGCAGGGCCTGAAGAAGGACGCCGACCGGCCCGACACGCACCTGTCACTTGCGCCCGCGCTCTACCCGCTGGCTGAAGGCAAGTGGGCCGTGGCCGTGCTGCAGACCGTGTTCGAGGGGTACTCCGGCGGCGGCGCCTCGTTCGACACGGCCGACTTCATCCCGCTCGAAGGCGGCAAGGCCGTGCAAGAAGGCATTCCGTTCTCGTGCTTCAAGATGATCCGCGCCTGCTTCAGCGAGAAGGAATACAAGACCTCGAAGCACTGCCACGACGAAAGCAACGGCAGCCTGCGCATCGCCTACGGCGAAGCCGCGAAGCCGGGTGCGTCGTACGAGTGGCAATACACCTGGCTGCAGAGCGAGTGGCCGCAGAACGAGCCGAAAAGCTCAGCGAGCAGCACACGCATCCGCTTCACCGCGAAGACCACCGAACGCGCGGATTTCTGCGGCGGGCCGCAGTAAGGCAGCAGACCTGCTCAGTGCCGGGGCACGGTCGTCGTGCCCACGTGCATCGTGCGGCCGGCGCCCAGCCCCGCGACGACGAGCGCGATGCCCAGCCCGATGAAGAGCCACGACGAGGCGCGAAAGCTCCCCGTCCAGCCGTGCAGCAGCCCGGCCACCAGCGGACCGAAGGCCGCCACCATGTAGCCCACGCCCTGCGCCATGCCCGAGAGGTGCGCGGCCACGTGCGAGTCGGGCGAGCGCAGCACGATCATCGTGAGCGCCAGCGCGAAGGTGCCGCCCTGCGCAATGCCCAGCAGCACGGCCCAGGCCCATACCCCACCGAGCGGCGCGAACAGCATCGCCAGCATGGCGCCCACCGTGAGCATCGCCAGCACCACGGCCAGCCCGCGCTGGTTGCGCAGCTTCACCGCCAGCGCCGGCACCACGAGGCAGGTGACCACCTGCGTCATGACCGACAGCGACACCACGTAGCCGGCTGTTTCGCTGCCGAGGCCGCGCTCGCGCAATATCGGCGCGAGCCAGCCCATCACGATGTAGGCAAGGGCTGATTGCAGCCCCATGAAGAAGGTGACCTGCCACGCCAGCCTGTCGCGCCACAGGCCACGCACCGTGAAGCCCGATTCGCTCGCCACAGGCTTGAGCGGCAGCGCCTGCGGCGCCCAGATCAGCGTGACCAGCGCGGCCGGCAGCGCCCACATAGCGAGCGCCATGGTCCAGCCGCCGCCCAGCGCGTGCTCGATGGGCACCGTGAGGCCGGCGGCGCTGGCCGCGCCGCCGCACACGGCCATGGTGTACAGGCCCATCATCAGCGCCGCCTGCGCCGCGAAGTCGCGCTTCACCAGGCCTGACAGCAGCACGTTCGACACCGCGATGCCGCTGCCCGCGATGGCCGAGGCCAGGAACAGCAGCGGAATGTTGCCGGTGCCGCGCAGCACCGTGCCGACCAGGATCAGCACCATGCACGCGAGCAGCGTGCGCTCTGTGCCGAAGCGCCGGCCCAGGCCGGGCGCGAGCGGCGCGAACACGCCGAGGCAGACGATCGGCAGCGTGGTCAGCAGGCTCGCGGCGGTGGACGAGAGCCCGGTGGCCTTGATGATTTCCGGCAGCACCACCGAGAGGCTGGCGAACACCGGGCGCAGGTTGAAGGCGATCAGCACCACGCTCGCGCCGAGCAGGATTCGGCGGGCGAGTGTTGGTGCGGGTGTGGGGCGCGGCATGGGCAGGCTGTCGGCTTCGGCGTCGATCAGCAGGTCGTTGCTTGCGTGGCGCGTAGTGGCGCCGTTGCCCGGCGCGAAAGTGGCCGAACTCATCACGAGCCCAGCGCCAGCGCGTTGATCATCGGCGCCATGAAGGTGCGCACCGCCGCGGCGGCCACGTCGGGGTCGCGGCTGGCAATGCCTTCGACGATGGCGCGGTGCGCGGCTTCGTCGGGCTCGGGCAGGTTGCTGCTGCCCAGCGAGCTCGCGATGGTTTCCTTGATGTAGCCCGTGATGAAGCGGCAGGTTTCGGCCAGGGCGAGATTGCCCGACACGTCGACGATGGCGAGGTGAAAGGCGAGGTCGCGTTCGATGAAGCCCGCGCCGTTGTCGCTGGCGTCGAAGGTGCCGCGCTTGTCCAGCAGGGTGTGCAGGCGGCGCAGGTCGCGCGCCGTGTGGCGCACGGCCGCGAGCCGCGCGGCCTCCACTTCGAGTGCGCGGCGCACCTCGAACTGGTCGCGCAGGCTGGCCAGGCGCATCTTCTGCAGGCTGGAAGACGGGTCGAACCCTGAGCGAACGTAAGTGCCCGAGCCCTGGCGCACTTCGAGCAGCCCGCGCGACACCAGCGTCTTGACCGCCTCGCGCACCGTGCCGCGGCTCACGCCCAGCAGTTGCGCGAGCTGCGGCTCGATGGGAATGCGGGAGCCGACGGCCCAGCGGCCGGCGGAGATTTCGGCGCGGATGCTGTCGGCGGCGGTGTCCGCCAGGGATGTGCGAGGGGCTTGGGCAAGCATCAGGTGGGCCTGGTCATTCAATGATTGGACGAATTTTGCCGTCCGAAGCCCGGACTGTACATCCGGTGATTGGCCCGGACGGCAACCGGGCCAATTACCGGCGCGCGCTTTTCGTCACCACGCCCGCGCCGCGCACTTCGAGCCGGCGCTGGTCGACCACCTTGCCGTTGGCGTCCACCAGTTCGATCACGTGGCGCCCCGGCCAGGGAAACCACTGCACGCTGTTGCCGCGCGCAAAGGGCTTGCCGTCGACGCGCCACTGCACGCCGCGGCCTTCCGAGTCGAAGCGCACGCGCTGGCGCTGGGGCGGAATGTCGGGGTCGAGCGCGATGATGGTGCCGTCGGTCGGCGCGGTGATGCGCGCCGAGACGGTGTCGGCCGCCATGCCGGTGTCGAGCGCGAACAGCGGCTGCTCGGTGCCTTGCAGGAACCATTCGCTGCGCGCCGCTTCGAGCGGGTTGCCGTCGGCGCCGGGGCCGAAGCTCACGCGCGTTTCGACGAGGCCCGGCGGCGGCGCGGGTGCGCGGCTCGGCTCGCGTGCGTGCAGGAAGCGCATCACCTCGGCCCACACCGGCGCGGCGCCGCTGGTGCCGCTCACGTCCCACATCGATTCGCCGCTGGCGTTGCCGACCCACACGCCCACCGTGTAGCGCTGCGACCAGCCCACGGCCCAGTTGTCGCGCATGTCCTTGCTGGTGCCGGTCTTCACGGCCGTCCAGAAGCGGGTGGAGAGGATGCTGTCGAGGCCGAAGGTGCGCGTGCGCGCGTTCGGGTCGGAGAGGATGTCGCCGACGATGAAGGCGGCGCGCGGGTCGAGCAGCGGCGGGGCGACTGCCTTCGTCTTGTCCGCAGGCACAGGTGGCCGCGCGGTCAGTGTCGTCGTGCCGTAGCGCCCGCCGTTGGCCAGCATGCGGTAGGCATTGGTGAGCGACAGCAGCGACACCTCGGCGCTGCCGAGCGCGAGGCTGTAGCCGTAGTAGTCGCCGCTCTCGCGCAGCGGCAGGCCGGCGGCGCGCAGCTCGCGCGCGAAGGCCTCGGGCGACACCATCACCAGCGTGCGCACCGCTGGCACATTGAGCGACGCTGCCAGCGCGGTGCGCGCCGACACCGGGCCCTTGAAGCGACGGTCGTAGTTCTGCGGAATGTAGAGGCCGCTGGCGGTGCTGATCTGTGCCGACGAGTCCTCGATCAGCGAGGCTGCGGTGATGCGCCGCTCGGCAATCGCCTGGCCGTAGAGCAGAGGCTTGAGCGTGGAGCCAGGCTGGCGCAAGGCGGTGACGCCATCGACCTCGGCCGCCTGGCTCAGCGGACCGGAGGAGCCGACCCAGGCGAGCACTTCGCCCGTTGCGTTGTCGAGCACGACGAGCGAACCGTCTTCCACATGGCGCTCGCGCAATTCGCGCAGGTGGCGCTGCAGGGAGTCGAGCGCAAAGCGCTGCAGCGGTGCGCGCAGCGTCGTTCGCACGCCGACTTCCCTGTCTTTCTCCTTCGGGCGCTGGGCGATGGCCGGGGTGGGGGCTGCCCCCGCATTCGCGTCCCTCAACTCCCGCAGCACACGCCGCGCCGCATGCGGCGCAATCCCTTCGTTCGCCTCGAAGGCCTTTCGCTGCACCGCCGCGCTGGTGAACATGTCGAGCGCCTCGCAGTCGGTCTTCTGCTGCGGCTCCATCGCGTGCAGCACCTCGCAGGCGCGCTGCGCCACCACGGCGGGCTTGGCATTCGGCGCGCGCACCAGCGCCGACGCAACGGCCGCCTCGCGCGCATCGAGCCCGCTCGGCGCCTTGCCGAACAGCGTGCGCGAGAGCGCGTCGATGCCCACGATCTCGCCGCGGAACGGCACGGTGTTGAGGTACGCCTCCAGGATCTGGTCCTTGCGCCAGTTGCGCTCCAGCTGCGCGGCCGCCACCGTCTGCCCGATCTTCTGCGTGAAGCTGCGCCCGCCCGAGTTGCGGCGCAGGTCTTCGTCGAGCAGGCCTGACAGCTGCATCGTGATGGTCGAGGCGCCGCGCGTGCGCGTGTTCCACAAGTTGCCCCAGGCGGCCGCCGAAACTGCGCGCCAGTCGATGCCGCTGTGCTCGTAGAAGCGCTTGTCCTCGCTCAGCACCATGGCCGTGCGCAGCGCTGGCGACACATCGGCCAGCGCGGTCCACTGGCCGCGACGCACGGTGGGGTCGGTGCGCACGCGCTGCAGCAGTTCGCCGTTGCGGTCGAGCACCGCGGTGTCGGACGAGCGGAAATCGCGCTTCACTTCCTCGAAGCTGACGAGGGCCCAGGCAGGGTGCGCGCAAGCCACGGTCAGCAAGGCAGCGGCGAGGGTCTTGCGGGCGGGAATGAGGGGCGCGAGCTGCATCGAAAAGATTCGTGTCCGAAAGGCGTGAGGCCACGACATTCTCGGCGATGCACCACGGGAACCTCGCCTACTCGGGGACGGGTGGCCCGCCGCCTTGCCGGAGCTGGAACTCCGGCTCAGAGTTCTCTGCAGGTTCCACATCCGGTAACGAACTTCACTCGGGGGCTTCAATGCGGAAACCCAACGCGTACCGGCGTGGCCTTCAATGCAGTACCGGCTCGCAGGAGGCGAACCCCGGTTTCACAAACACTCCAAGGAGAACTCACATGACGAAGACATTGGCGATCCTGCTGGCCGCATCGGCCATCCTGGCCGGCTGTGTGGTCGCACCCTACGACCGTCCGCCGCCGCCGCGCGGCCAGCACTACGGCGACCGTGACCGCGACGGCGTGCCGAACCGCTACGACAGGGACCGTGACAACGACGGTGTTCCCAACCGCTACGACCGCAATCCGAACAACCCGTACCGCAACTGAGCGGCAACGAAAGAAAAGGCCGCGAAGCATGACGCTTCGCGGCCTTTTTCATGGGGCTGCGCGGGTTGGCTACACCGGCCGGCGAGCCATCAGCGCCCAGATACCCGCCGCGCTCAGCAGCGAGCCACCCGCGAAGTTGAAGCGCCGCTGCGCGCGCGGCGACGACAGCAGCTTGCGCGCCGAGCCAGCGAACACTGCATAGAGCGTCGCGTTGGTCGCCGCCAGCACCACGAAGGTGACGGCCAGCACCCAGAGCTGGCGCGTCACGTCGGCCGCCGGGCTGATGAACTGCGGCAGGAAGGCCACGAAGAACACGATGCCCTTCGGGTTCAGCGCCGTCACCAGGTAGGTGTTGGCGAACAGCCGCAGCCGCGATGCGGGCGCGGCCGGCGCGGCCACCTCGGTGGACGAGATGCCCGCGCGCAGCAGCTTGATGCCGAGGTACAGCAGGTACAGCCCGCCCACGCACTTGACTACCGTGAACCAGAAGGCCGATGTGGCCAGCAACGCGCCCAGCCCCAGCAGCGACACCACCAGCGCCGTCGAGTCGCCGAGCGCCACGGCCGCCACCAGCGGCACGTTGGCGCGGCGGCCGTGCGACATGGAATAGCTGATCACCGTCAGGATGGTCGGCCCCGGAATGATCAGCATGACGGCGGAGGCCGCGACGAAGGCGAGCCAGAGTTCGATGGGCATGTGCATATCTCCAGATGGTGGTTTGTGCGGGAAGCGGTTCTCTTCGTCAGATTCCGATGGCTGTGCGCGCGATGTGCCAGGTGCCGCGGTGTCCGTCCACGTAGCTTATCGGCGAGTTGGCGAGGTCGTCGAGGTCCATGTCGTCCAGGCAGGTCACGTTCACGCCATAGGCGCTCGCGCCGGTCTCGGGCGAATGGCCCACGCCAAAGGAGCGCACGCTGCAATGCCTGCAGACGATGTAGTGGCTGTTGCGGGTGTCGAGCATCTGCTCGCTGAGTTCGGATTCGCCTTCGATCAGCCGGAAGGCATCGGTCGCGACGATGGCGGGCCAGAAGCGGGTCTTGGTGCAGATCGAGCAGTTGCAGCGCAGGGTGCCCAGGCTCAGGTCGATATCGGCTTCGAATCGAACGGCGCCGCAATGGCAGCCGCCCGTGTAGGTCTTTTTCATACGCTCGGAATTCGCATGGTGGTGCTGGAGAGCACCATATCAAAGGCGATGCCGCGACGCTGGCGGCAGGTTATCCGGCGGTGCTGCTGCCGAAGCGCACGGCGGCGCGGGCCTTGGCGCGCTCGGCTTCGATGGCCCGATCGCGCGGCTCGGCCGTGGTGACCAGCGAGTCGATCAGCCGCGCCGCGGTGGCGGCCATTTCATCGACCGCTCGCTCGAAGGCTTCTTCATTCGCCCTGGACGGCACGCTGAAGCCGCTGAGCTTGCGCACGAACTGCAGCGCGGCGGCGCGGATCTCCTGCTCGGTGGCCGGCGGCTCGAAGTTGTAGAGGGTCTTGATGCTGCGGCACATGGGCACTCTCCGTTCGACGACGCTGTCCAGTCTAGCGAAGCAGGGCCATGGCGTGGGCGTCGTAATACACGCCGTCGATCAGGTTGGCGCGGCGGTACGTGCCTTCGAGCTCGAACCCGAATCTTTCGTACAGCGCTTTGGCGTTGAGGTTGTCGGTGCGAACCGACAGCGCGATGCGCGTCAGTCCGCGCGTCCATGACTTGTCGATGGCGGCCTGCAGCAGCGCGGCGCCGAGCCCCTTGTGCCGCGCCTCGGGCAGCAGCGCGATGCCGAGCACGCCGATGTGCGCCCTCGAATGCCCGAAGACCGGCGCGACGTCACACCAGCCGACCACGGCCCGGCCATGCAAGGCCACGAAATGCGGGAAATCGTTGGCCAGCACGTCGCGATAGAAGGCGATCGATTGTTCGAGCGGCGGCGCCTCGATCAGCGCCAGGTACTTGTGTTCGCGAGCGACGACGTCGACTGCACGATGCAAGCCTTCGAAGTGCTCTTCCGATGTGGGTATGACCGAATGACTCATCCTCTGGGTCCCTCCGTTGCGCCAAGCCGCGCTTCCAGTTGCTGTTTTACCGCCGGCCACTCGTCGTCGATGATGCTGAAGCGCACCGAATTGCGCTTGCGGCCGTCCGGCATGATCCGTTCGTTGCGCACGACGCCTTCCTGCTTCGCACCGAGCCGAAGGATGGCCGCGCGCGACTTGGCATTGATCTCGTCGGTGGTGAGCTGTACGCGCACGCATTGCAGTTCTTCGAAAGCGTAGCGCAGCATCAGCAGCTTGGCCTCGGTGTTGACGAAGGTCTTCTGCCATGAGGCCGCGATCCAGGTGCTGCCGATTTCCAGCTTGCGGTTGATGCGGTCGATCTTCCAGAAGCGCGTGGAGCCGATGACCTTGCCGGTCTCGCGCAGCACGGTGGCGAAGGGCATCACAGTGCCGGCGTCCCGGCCGGCGAGGGCGTTGCCGATGTAGGCATCGACGGTTTTGGCCGAGGGCACGACGGTGAACGGCAGGCTCCAGAGTTCGCCGTCGGAGGCTGCCTCGACGAGCGCCGCCGCGTCGGAAGCGAGCAGCGGGCGCAGCAGAAGGCGAGGGCCGGTGAGTGAGGGTTGCGCGAGCGACATGAACAGGACGATAGCCGATGACCCCGGGGCAGGGCAGCCACCAGTGGACGGCAGCGGGTCAATGCCCATAATGTGCCGGTCGTCCCAAGCCCCATGGCGTGGAGGAAAACCAAGATGTCTGCTGCCATGTTTGCCGCCCTGTTCTTCACAGTGGCACTCCTCGTCACGACGGCTTACTTCATCATGGGTTCCATCCCGCTCCTGGTGCTGAAGCACGACACGCCGCTCGACGCCCGCTTTGTGCGTGGCTTCTTCAACATCTACTACCGCGCCGCATTCGTTACCGCGGCTGCAACGGCCGTCAGCTTTGCATTTGCGGGTCGCCCGGGGCTCGCGGTGGGTGCTGCGGCGCTGGCGTTGATTGCCGTCGCGCTGCGCAAGAAGGTCATTCCCAAGATGGACGCGCTCGGGGCGCAGATCCAGTCCAACTACATGGATGCGATCCCGGGATTCCGCAGGACCCACATCACCGCAATCCTGATCAACCTCGCCCAGCTCGTGGCGATCGTGTGGAGCCTCATTGCCTTGAGCCGGTAACGGGCGACTCAGGGGGCGATGAAGTGCGCCGCACGCTCCGCCACCATCACCGTCGGCGCATTCGTGTTGCCCGAAACCATGCAGGGGAACACCGAGGCATCGGCCACATACAGGCCTTCGATGCCGTGAACCTTCAACGTCGGGTCCACGACTGCCAGGTCGTCGATGCCCATCTTGCAGGTGCTGGTCGGGTGATACAGGGTGGATGCGTGGCCGCGAACGAAATCGCGCAGCTGCGCATCGGTGACTGCGCCCGCACTGGCTGAAATCTCATCGCCGAGGTGTTCGGCGATGGGCGCCTGGCGCAAGATCTCCCGGTTCAGGCGGATGCCTTCCACCAGAAGCTGCAGGTCGCTGCCCTGCACGTCGCTGAAGTACCGAGGGTCGATGGCCGGCGCTTCGAGCGGATCGGCGGAACGCAGGCGCAGCTCGCCATGGCTCCGCGGTCGCTGCAGGACCGAGAAAAGCGTGATGCCCGGGCCTGCCGAGAGATGGCGGTTGTGGTCGCGGTTGGCGCTGGGGATGCAATAGAGCTGCAGGTCGGGGTCGCCGGTGCCGGGTTCGACGCGCGCGAAGCCCCCGCATGAAGACCAGTTCGAGGCGAGCGGTCCGCTGCGGTCTTGCTCCCACAGCTTCATGTGAAGCGCCGCTTCCTCGTCCGCAGCCTGTGCAATGCCGAACCGCTCGTGCGTGGCACAGGTGATGGAGGCATTGACGTGGTCCTGCAGGTTCTTGCCGACGCCGGGCAGGTCGATCAGCGGGCGTATGCCGACACGGGAAAGCTCGTCGGCCGCACCGATGCCCGAGTTCAGCAGCAGGTGAGGCGAGCCCACGGCGCCTGCACAGAGCACCACCTCGGAAGAGGCGGTGACGCGTCCGGGAATCCCGTTGTGAAGAAACTCCACGCCGGTCGCGCGCGTACCTTCGAAGATCAGGCGCAGGAGCGTCACGCCGGTGTGCAGGGACAGGTTGGGACGCGCCAGCGCGGGCGCCAGGAACGCACTGCCGGTGCCGAAGCGCGCGCCGTCCTTCACCGTGGCCTGGAACAGCCCGACGCCTTCCTGGCGCGGGCCATTGAAATCTTCGTTCGCCGGCAAGCCGGCTGCCTGCGCGGCCTGCAGCCAGAGGCGCTCCACCGCGTCGACGTGCGCGATGTCGGAGACGACCAGTTCCCCTTCGCCGCCGTGCAGGGGCGAAGCGCCAAGTCGAAGGTTCTGCTCGGACCGCTTGAAGAACGGCAGTACCTCTTTCCAGCTCCACCCGGCGCATCCGGCCGCTGCCCAGCGGTCGTAGTCGGAGGGCACGCCGCGCATGTAGATCATCGCGTTCAGGGCGCCCGATCCGCCGACCATCCTGCCTCTGGGCCAGTACAGGCGCCTTCCTTTGCAACCCGGCTGCGGCTCGGTATGAAAGCTCCAGTCCACCTCGGTGTTCAGCATCGACGACCACAGCGCCGGAATGCTGGAGGCGCGGGGCGCGGCCCTGCCCGCCTCGAGCAGCAGCACCTTGCGGGCCGGATCGGCCGACAGCCGGTTCGCCAGCACGCAGCCTGCTGTGCCGGCGCCCACGATGATCGTGTCGTACGCCTTCAAAGCGCCGGATGCCGCTGGTGCCAGTCGGTCGCCTGCTGAAAGGCCCAGCCCGCGCGCACCAGCAGTTCTTCCTCGAAATGGCGGGCGACGAACTGGAAGGCAACCGGCGTGCCGGCCTCGGTGAAGCCGCCCGGCAGCGTGATCGTGGGGCTGCCGCTCATGTCGAAGGGGCAGGTATAGCGCAGCATGGCGGACATCAGCGCGGCATCCTCGCCGAAAGTGGCCATGCGCGCGAGCGTGGGCGACGCCACGCCGTGGGCCGGCACCAGCAGCAGGTCGATGCCCTCGAACATCGCCCGCACCCGGCCGCTGAAGGCATGGCGGTTCAGCACGATCTTCTGGTAGTCCATGCCGCTCTGTGCGCGGCCGAGGTCGAGCAGGCCGGACAGGGCCGGGCCGTACATGTCCTTGCGTGCGGGGTAGGTCGACTCGTGCACCACGGCCGCCTCGATGCCGCAGAGCGGAAACCAGTCGGCGATGACCTGCGCCGGGTCGGGGAAGGCAACTTCGCGCACTTCGGCGCCCAGCTCGCGCACGGCCGCGAGCGCGCCTTCCATCACCTTCAGGGTCTGCGCATCGACGCCCTCGCCATTCCAGCGCGCATCGATGCCCACGCGCAAGCCGCGCAGGCCCCGCTGCATGCCCGCCAGGTAGTTGGGCACGGCCGCCAGGCTCGCGGTCGGGTCCTTGGGGTCGGCGCCCGCGATGGCGCCGAGCATCGCGCCCGCATCGGCGGCGCTGCGCGTCATCGGGCCGATGTGGTCGAGTGTGGCGGCCAGCTCAAAGGCGCCGTGGCGGCTCACGCGGCCCCAGGTCGGCTTGAGGCCGGTGAGCCCGTTGGCGGCGCTGGGGAAGCGGATCGAGCCTCCCGTGTCGGTGCCCAGCGAGCCATAGCAAAGCCCCGCCGCGGTCGCGACGCCCGAGCCGCTCGACGACGCGCCCGACCAGTGCGCCGCATTCCACGGATTGACCGGCGGCGTGACTGTGGGGTGGTGGTCGGCATACGCGCTCTCGGTGAGCTGCAGCTTGCCGAGGATCACGGCGCCGGCCTCGCGCAGCTTGCGCACGGCCGTGCCGTCTTCGGTGGGCACGAAGTCCCGGTAGAGCGTCATGCCGGCGGCGGTGGCCACGCCCTCGGTCCAGCACAGATCCTTTACCGCGACCGGCACGCCATGCAGCGGCCCGCGAATCTGGCCCTTTGCGATCTCCGCCTCGGCGCGGCGCGCTTCGGCCAGCGCCTGTTCGGCCGTCACCATCGCATAGCTTTTCAGCGCGCCGTCGACCTTGCCGATGCGGTCGAGCTGCGCTTGCGTGACCTCGACCGGCGAGAGCTCCTTGCGCTGGATGCGCTGGCCGATGTCCACCAGCTCGAGGTAATGCAGTTCGTTGCTCATCCATGGACTCCTGTGTATTGACTCATGATTTCGAAATCGCCGAGGTGCTCGCGCGGGATCTCCCCGCCGATCTGGCCGCGCTTGATGACGAGCACTCGCTGCGACACGGCGGCGATGAATTCGAGGTTCTGCTCCACCAGCACGATCGTGAGCTTCATGCGGTCGCGCAGCGCCGCCAGCGTTTCGGCGATCTCCTCGATGATCGAAGGCTGGATGCCTTCGGTGGGCTCGTCGAGCAGCAGCAGCGTGGGCTTTCCGGCCAGTGCGCGGGCCAGTGCCAGCAGTTGCTGCTCGCCGCCCGAGAGCGAACCGCCGGGCCGTTCGAGCAGCGGCTTGAGGCGCGGAAAGTCCTCCAGCAGCCCCTCGATGGTGTGCAGCGTGCGCTCGCCGGTCTTCACCAGGCCCATGCGCAGGTTGTCCATCGCGCTCAGCGTCGGAAAGATCTCGCGCCCCTGCGGCACGTAGGCCATGCCGAGGCGGGCTCGCGCATGCGGCGCAAGGCGCGTGACGTCGGCATCGCCGAAGCGCACGGTGCCCGATGTGGCACGCAGCGCGCCGATCAGCGTGCGCAGCATGGTGGTCTTGCCCATGCCGTTGTGGCCGAGGATGCCGACCGATTCGCCTTGTGCGATCTTCAGCGAGATGTCGTGCAGCACGGGGATGGCCCCGTAGCCTGCGTGAAGACCCGATACGTCCAGCATTTTGTGGTGCGCCTTCGGGTTCAGTGCGGCTTCTTGCCGAGGTAGATCTGCTGGATCAGCGGGTCGCTCATGATGCGGTCCGGCGTGTCCTCCTTGATCACGGCGCCCTGGTGCAGCACGGTGACCTTCCTGGCGATCATGCGGATGAAGTTCATGTCGTGTTCCACCACCACCAGCGCATGCTGGCGGTTGATTTCCAGAATGAGTTCGGCCGTGCGCGCCACCTCGGCGTCGCTCATGCCGGCGGCCGGTTCGTCGAGCAGGATCAGCGGCGGATCGGCCGCGATCACCACGCCGATCTCGACCCACTGCCGCATGCCGTGCGCCAGCAGCCCGGCCGTGACGTCGCGGTAGGCATGCATGCCTACGCGTTCGAGCGTCTCGCGCGTGATGCGGTCGGCCTGCGCGGTGCTGTTCAGGCGCCGCGCCGAGAGCCACACGTTCTCCCACACGCTCAGCCCGTTGAACAGGCTGGGCACCTGGGTCTTGATGCCGATGCCCAGGCGGCCCGGGTCGTGCGGCTGCATCTTCGAGATGTCCTGGCCGCGGAACAGGATCTGGCCCGAGGTCGGCTTGACCTGGCCGGTCAGCAGCTTGAAGAAGGTGCTCTTGCCGGCGCCGTTCGGGCCGATCACGCAGCGCAGCTCGGCTTCGGCCAGCGTGAAGTTCACGTCGCGCGTGGCGTGCACGCCGCCGAAGCGCACGTTGAGGTTGCGGGTCTCGATCAGGGGTGTCGTCATGGGGCCGTCTCCGTTGCGGCCAGCGCGTGCGGCGCTTCGACCGGGGCCTTGGGGACTGCCGCGGGCGAGGCCGCCTTCGGGGCATGGGCCGGCGTCTTGCGCAGGCGCCGCCACGCCATGTCGATCAGGTCGCCGAGGGTCGGCACGATGCCGCGCGGCACCAGCAGCACGAAGACCACCAGGATGCCGCCGAGCACCAGGTTTGAATTGAAGGTCTGCTGCGTACCGATCTGCGAGGTGAGCCACTGGATGGCGATGCAGCCGACGATCGGCCCGACCAGCGTGCCCAGGCCGCCGACGATGACCCAGATGATGATCTGCGCCGACTGCCCGAGGCCGAAGATGGTGGGGCTCGTGAACGCGCCCCAGTTCGCGAACAGGCAGCCCGCCAGGCCCGCGATGGCGCCGCCCAGCGTGAAGCTGAAGAGCTTGTAGGCGCGCGCGTCGTAACCCAGCAGCAGCACGCGCTGCTCGTTCTCCTTGGCCGCGACGATCACGCGGCCGATCTTCGAGCTGATCAGCACGCGCAGCCCCAGGTAGACCAGCAGCAGGCAGCTGAAGGTGACGTAGAACAGGTCCTTCGGCGTGAGCACCTCGTCCTGCTGCCCGGGCCAGTTGAGCGTCGGTATTGCCGGGATGCCGTTGAAGCCGCCCAGCGGCGCACTGCCGATGCGCCACTCCGGCCCGGCGGTCGAGTTGATCAGGTTGAACAGGATCAGCGTGACGGTGAGGGTGATGACGCCCATGTACACGTCCGACAGCCGGCCGTAGAAGATCACGTAGCCCAGCAGCGCGGCGAACAGCGCGGGGACCACGATCGCGAGCAGGAAGGGCACGGTGCTGTCGCCCATGTTCATCATCGCGATCGCGTAGGTGTACGAGCCGAGCCCGAAGAAGGCTGCCTGCCCGAAGCACAGGATGCCGCCGAAGCCCCAGATGAAGGCCAGGCTCACGCCGAGGATCGACATGACGGCGTAGATCGTGACTTCGATCAGCGTGTAGTCGTCCATCACGCCGGGCAGGCCGAAGAGCAGCGCGACGCCAACGGCCAGGCTGATCGCCGCGCTGGCCCAGGACTTGGCAAAACGATTCACAGGGACCCCTTGAAGAAACGCCCGGTGATGCCTTGCGGCAGCAGCCGCAGCATCACGATCGCGGCCACGAGCAGCGCCACCTCGCCCAGCACCGGCGTGGTCACGAAGGTCGCGAGCTGGTTGATGGCGCCGAACAGCGTCGATGCGCCGATCAAGCCTGCCAGGATGGCCGGCCCGCCGCCGATCACGGTGATGAAGGCCTTGGCCACGAAGGCGGCGCCCATGGTCGGCACCACGCCCGTCAGCGGCGCGAGCAACCCGCCGGCCAGGCCGGAGAGCGCGGCACCCACCGCGAAGGTGACCGAGTACACGCGGCTCGGGCTGATGCCGAGTGCGTTCGCCATGTCGGGCTTCTGCATGGTGCCGCGTGCGATCAGGCCAAGCTGCGTGCGCGTGAGCACGAAGCGGATCGCGAGTGACAGCGCCACGGCAACCGCGATGATCACCAGCGTGTATCCGCTGACCGAATAGGCGCCGACGGAGAAGCTGCCCAGCGGCGCCGAGACGCCGGCCGTGGTGTTGCCAGCCACCGAGGTGACGATGCCCACCAGCAGCAGCGACAGTCCCCAGGTGGCCAGCATGGTGTCGACCATGCGGCCGTAGAGGCGGCGGATGACCAGCCGCTCCAGCACCACGCCGACCAGGCCCACCGCGATCGGCGCGACGATGAACATCGCGATCCACAGGTTGACGCCGATCTTGAGCGCCGCGATGACGGCATAGGCACCGAGCATCATGAACTCGCCGTGCGCGAGGTTGATGACCTTCATCATCCCGAAGATGACGGCCAGCCCGGCCGAGACGATGACCAGGCTCGCCACCGCGTAGAGCACCTGGATGAGAACGACGAGTGCGAGATCCATGCCGGTGCCTTGCCTTCAGACCTTGATCACGTACTGCTGGTTGTCCTTCGGGTTCTTCACGAGGTTGCAGACCGCGCTGGTGTCCACCGGGGGCTGCTGCTGGAAGGTCTCGACGATGTTGAGCTGCTTGTTGCGCACCTCCGCGATGCTCACGTTCAGCACGCAGTGGTGGGTTGCCGGGTCGAGCGAGACCTTGCCGCTCGGGCCGTCGATGCTGATGCCGGTCTCCAGGGCGGCGATCATCTTCTCGCGGTCCAGCGAACCGGCCTTCTTCACGCCCTCGGCCCAGAGCTTGAAGCCCTGGTAGGTACCCATCGCGAGTTCGGTGATGTTCGGATAGTCGGCGCCGAAGCGCTTGTAGAAGCGCTCCTTGAAGGCCTTGTTCTGCGGCGTGTCGAGGTTCTGGAAGTAGTTGTAGGAGATGAGAAAGCCGTCGGCCTCGGCCTGCGACAGCACGATGTGCTCGTTGCCGCCCGCAAACGTCGTGGACGCGAGCGGGATCTTCTTCGTCAGGCCCGCGGCGGCCCACTGGCGGTAGAAGGAGATGTGTGCGCCGCCGACCAGCGCCGAGACGATCATGTCGGGCTTGGCCGCCTCGATCTTCGAGATGGTCGGGCCGAAGTTGGTCACGTCGAGCGGGAAGAAGTCGATGGAGGCGACCGAGCCGCCGTTCTCCTGCACGAACTTCTTGACCCATTGCGAGGTGATCTGGCCGTAGTTGTAGTCGGCCGCCACCACGTAGACCTTCTTGCCCCACTTCTTCATCGCGTAGGGAATGAGCTTGGCGACGGTCTGGCCGGGCGTGACGCCGGTGCAGAAGGTGTTGCGGTCGCACACGCCTCCTTCGTACTGCGTGTTGTAGAAGTACAGCGTCTTGTTGCGCGTGAGCACCGGCCGGATCACCTCGCGCGAGGCCGAGGTGATGCCGCCCATCACGACCGTCGACTTGTCCTTCAGCGCCGATTGCTGCGCGAACTGCGCATAGAGCTGCATGTTCGACTGCGGGTCGTAGGTGGCCAGCCTGATCTTCTTGCCCAGCAGGCCGCCGGCGGCGTTCTGCTCCTCGACCGCGAGCGTCATGCAGTCGGCCATCGGCTTGCCGTAGATGTCCAGCCCGCCCGACATGTCGACGATGCTGCCGACGACGATCTCGTCGGCGGCCATGGCTGCCATCGGAAACAGCGGCATTGCAGTGCCCGCCAGGGCAGCGGCCGAAGACTGGATGAAGGAACGACGATCCATGGAACTAACTCCTCGTTGCTCGGCGGGCGCAGCCGCCACTGTGTTGTCGGGAAGGGTGGGAACAGAAGAAAGCGGGCGAAAGCGTCAGATGGCTTTCCAGTCGCCGGCCTGCTCGAAGGCATAGGCGGCGCGGTAGATGGTGGCCTCGTCGTAGCAGCGGCCGGTGAGCATCATCCCGACCGGCAGGCCGTCGATCAGCCCGCAGGGCACGCTCATCGAGGGATGGCCGGTGACGTCGAAGGGGCAGGTGTTGGGCAGCACCTCGAAGGCGCGCGTGACCACCTCCTCGATGCTGGCGCCGGGCGCTGGCAGCGGCGTGGCCGTGATCGGCAGCGTGGGCATCAGCAGCAGATCGACATCGGACAGGGCGCTGTCGTAGGCCGCGGTCAGCTGGCGGGCCAGGTTCTGCGCCTTGGCGTAGTAGTGGCCGCGGTAGTGCTTGATGAAATACTCGCCCAGCACCATGGTGAGCTTGAGCGTTTCGGAGAGCTCGTCGGCGCGGTGCTTCCAGCCGGCGTGGAAGTCGACCATGCTGGTGACGTAGAGCCCCTTCCAGTTGAAGCCGTGGCCGTTGTCTTTCATCATCTGCTGGGTGGCGCCCTCGGCGGCAATCGGCAGCCAGATCGCCGGGCCGACCGAGTGCATGGGGACCGACACCTCGCTGACGATCGCGCCCAGCCGGGTGAACACCTCGGCCGCCTTGCGCACCTTGGCACCGACGGCGGGGTCCGACTGGGGCCAGCCGAAGCCTTCCTTGACGATGCCGATGCGCAGGCCGCGCACGCCGTCCTTCATGAGCTCGCTGTAGGGCTTGGCGGCCTGGCCCGCATGCTGGCGCGGATCGAGCCCGTCGGGGCCGGCCAGCACTTCGAGCATCAGCGCGTTGTCGGTCACGTTGGCCGTCATCGGGCCGGTGTGGTCGATGGTGAGTTCGATCGGCATCACGCCGGTGTAGGGCACCAGGCCGTGGGTGGCCTTCATGCCGTAGATGCCGCAATAGGACGCCGGCATGCGGATGGAGCCACCCTGGTCGCCGCCGATCGCGAGGTCGACCTCGCCCGCGGCCACCAGCGCTGCGCTGCCCGACGAGGAGCCTCCGGCCGAGTAGCCCATGCGGTGCGGGTTGTGGACCGGCCCGGAGGCACTGGTGTGCGAGCCGCCCGAGAAGCAGAAGTATTCGCAGACCGACTTGCCCACCACCGTGGCGCCGGCATCGAGCAGCCGGGTGACGACGGTGGCGTCGACGTTCGGCACATAGCCTTCGAGCGTGGAGGCGCCGTTCATCATCGGCACGCCGGCGAGGCAGACGTTGTCCTTGAGCACCACGGTCTTGCCGGCGAGCTTGCCCTCGGCCTTGCCCTTGATCGTGGTCTTGACGTACCAGGCGCCGTACTTGTTTTCTTCGCCCAGGGGGCGGTAGCCGGGCGTGCGCGCATAGCTCACGACAGGCAGGTAGTCGGGCATCGCGTCGACCGCGTCGTAGGCGTCGAAGTTGGCCTGCAGCAGCGCGTTGTAGCTGCTGGCCTGCGCTTCGGACAGATGGATGCCCAGGCCCAGGGCAACGTCCTGCAGCTGGTCGAGGGTAGGGCGCTTGATGGCCATGAGCGGACTCCGCGTTCTTCGTTGAGTGGGCGCCGGCAGCCCCGAAGAGGCGGCCGGATCGGCGTTGCGTCGGCCTTGCCGCACCGTGCGAAGCAGCGGGCGCCTACAGGCTCGTCACGGCTTTATTCTGTGTGCCGATATTTTCCAAGTCAAGGATTTTATTTTCCTTGGAAAATAAAACACAACCGTTCTCAGCTCACTCAAAGTCGCGTGATGACGCGAAACGCATTGCCTTCGGCCCGGGCCAGATAGATCGGCGTGCGGTTCACTCCACCGCCCTGGTAGTCGGCTTCCCGCGCGCTGCGGTAGTGGATCGGCGTGCCGCCCAGGTGTTCCAGGCAGGCCATGGGCTGCCTGCTCCCGGCGAACAGCGCGCCCAGGAAATGCATGCCCTCGTAGGTCGACTGGCCGAAGGTGTTGAGAGTCGGCGCGCGCTCGCCGAAATGCGCGTGGTAGCGCTCCTTGAAGGCCAGGTTGGCCTCCGTGTCGAGCGTGGCGAAGTAGCCGCAGGCCATGTAGAGGTCTTCCGCGTTGTCGGCGCCGATGCCCAGGAGTTCGTTCTCCCCGATGGCGCAGGACAGCCGCAGCATGGCGCGCGACAGGCTCGTGCGGCCGAAGGCCCGGTTGAACTCGATGGCATCCTGTCCGATGAGCGAGAGCAGGACGGCGTCGACGCTGCCCTTGTGGAGCGCGTCGAGCACCTGCGAGAAATCCGTGGTTCCGAAGGGAACGTACGTCTCTCCGACCAGCTCGCCGCCGGCTTGCGCGATGTAGCCGCGCGCCATCCGGTGCGAGATGTGCGGCCAGATGTAGTCGTTGCCGACCGCGAACCAGCGCCGCGGGTGCTTGTGGCGGCCCAGCCAGCCGATCGCCGGCTGCAGCTGGCGTGCGGCGGTCTCGCCGATCGCGAAGACGCCTGGCGTGGATTCCCCGCCTTCGTACAGCGGCGTATAGACGATCGGGATCTGTCCCCCCACGGCGCGCAGGATGCGATGGCGCACGGCGCTGGTGTGCATGCCGATGATGGCGTCGATGTCGCCGGCCTGCACCAGTTCGGTCAGCGTGGCTTCGATGTCGGCCGAATCGCCCGCGGCATTGACGGTCAGCAGCCGGCATGAGCGGCCCCCGATGCCCGCGTCGCGGTTGAGCTCGGCCTGCGCCAGCTTGGCGCAGGCGAGGGAAGAGGGAGCCCATATGCCGGCCGTGCCGCCCAGCGGCACGCACAGCGCGATGTTGAGTTCCTGGCGCGCAAGCAGGGGCCGCGGCCGTTGCGCGCGGGCCGCAATCCTGTTCGATGAGAGGGCGAGCATGGGGCGAATGACCGGTGCGGAGGATGGAAGGACGGCGACTGGGGCTGAGCATGCTGCAAAAATCGCGCCAATACTTTCCAAGGCAAACGATTCTGCGTAGACTCACCCGCATCCGATTCCGACGCAGACCGCCCCGCCGCCCATGCCCGAGCAAGACATTTCCCAGTACCTGGCCTACCTGCTGGCCTCAGCCAACCGGCGCATGCGCATCGGCCTGGCCCAATCCATCGCCGCGGAAGAGGTGACGGAAGAGCACTGGCGCATCCTGCAGGTGCTGGCCGACGAGCAGGGGCGTTCCATGGGCGACCTGGCGGAAACCGTGCTGCTGAACCACCCGGCGCTGACCAAGAACATCGACAAGCTGGTGAGCCGCGGGTTGGTGCAGCGCGCAGCCGACGCCACCGACAGCCGCAGGGTGCTGGTCTACATCAGCGACCTGGGCCTGGAAACGGTCTCGCGCCTGAAGAAAAGCGTGGACGCGCACCACGATGTCATCGAAGAAGCGCTGGGGCCGCGCAAGACCAGCCAGCTCAAGAAGCTGCTCGAGAACTTCATCGACGAGTGCGAAGCGCCCTGACGCGACGCCCTACAGCGCCGCCGTCACGATCACGCCGGTGCAGCGCAGCTCGACCCGAGATTCGTCAGCCCCTGATTTACGTTCCGGGCTTCTACAGCGCAGCCTCCACAGCCAGCGCTACGGCCGCGAGCCGCGCGTCGTCGCCGCGCACCGAGGCCAGCATCAGCCCCACCGGCAGTTCGCCCGGCGCATGGCAGGGCAGGCTGAAGGCGCAGCCGTCGAGCAGGTTGATCGCGAAGGTGTTGCGCAGCAGCAGGCCGTTGGCCTTGAAGAAGGCGGCGTCTTCCGCCAGCGCCGCAATGGGCGGCGCGACGATCGGCACGGTCGGGCACACGAGGGCGTCGAAGCCTTCGATGGCCCGTTCGACGCGGCCGATCCAGTCGCGCCGGCGGTCTTGCATGGCGATGTAGTCGGCGGCGCGCACTTCGGTGCCGAGCGCGATGCGGGCGGCCACGCGCGAATCGAAGCCGCTGCGCTTTGCGGCGAAGCGCTCGCGGTGCACCGCAGAGGCCTCGACCGGCGAGAAGCCGCCGGGCGCGTTGACGGTCGCGATCTCGGCGAGTTCGGCCAGTGTGATGTCGATGATCTGCGCGCCAGCGGCCGATAGGGCCTGCAGCGCGCGGTCGAAGGCGTGCGCCACTGCGGGCTCGATATCGTCGAACATCATCGTGCGCGGCACGGCAAGGCGCATGCCCTGCAGCGGGCGGCGGCGCACCGCGAGCGGTGCATCGGCAATGGCCGCATCGGCGATCAGGCAGTCTTCCACGCTGCGGGCCATGGCGCAGACCGTGTCTAGCGAGCGCGCCAGTTCGAAGGCGCCGGTGCGCGGCACGCGCGACTGGGTGCTCTTGAAGCCCACGAGCCCGCACAGCGCGGCAGGAATGCGGATGGAGCCGCCCGTGTCCGAGCCCAGCCCCGCGACAGCGAGGCCGAGCGCCACCGACACCGCAGCGCCCGACGACGAACCACCCGGAATGCGCGCCGTGGCCGCGTCGGCCGGATTGCGCGGCGTGCCGTAGTGCGGGTTGATGCCCACGCCCGAGAACGCGAACTCGGTCATGTTGGTCTTGCCGACAATGGCAGCGCCTTGCGTGCGCAGCCGCGTCACGGCGACTGCGTCGCGCGTGGCCGGCGGTTCGCCTGCGCAGACGGCGGAGCCGGCCATGGTGGTTTCACCGGCCACGTCGTAGAGGTCCTTGACCGACACGGGCAGGCCGGCGAGCGGGCCGAGTTCGATGCCGGCCTTGCGCGCCGCATCGGCGTGCCGGGCTGTAGCGAGCGCGGCATCGGCGTAGAGCCGCGTGAAGACGTGCTCGGCAGCGGGTTGCGTGGCCGCTTCGAGCACCTGTTCGATCAGTGCCTCGTGCGACAGCTCGCCGCGCGCGATGCGTTCGCGCAGGGCTGCGATGGTGAAGCCGTCTTTCATCACGCCACCACCGGCAGTGCTTCCACCGCATAGCGATGCACGATGCGGCGCCGCAGCTTCGGGTCGTGCAGTTCGATTTCCATCTGCCCGGCGGGCCGGATGCCTTCGCCCTTCGCGTTGGGCAGTGCGCCCAGCGTGCCGCAGGTCATGAACAGCCCCTCGGGTGCGCTGCCGGCGCCGGGCATGCCGTCGCGCAGCGCGGCCAGCGGCCGGATCGATGCGAGCGTGCCGCGCTGGTAGTCGGTCCAGCGGCCGTCTTCGAAGATGCGCGAGCACAGTTCGAGTGAGTCCTGGTGCGCCTGCACGTCGCGCCAGCGCCATGCGGTCTCGGCCACGGGCTTGGCGCACATCTGCTTCGAAACGGCCACCGAATAGCTCTCGACATGCCGGTCGGTGTGATCAGAGGCCACGCTCAGCCACCACTCGCCCTGCGAGAAGAAGAACACGGGCTCGGCCTCGCCGGAGCTCTGGTCACCCAGCGCCTCGATGGCCGGCGATTGCGTCAGCAACTGGGCCGCGACGCGGTAGTACAGCGGCACGCTCGAAGGGCGCGGCACGCCGAGCTCCGCCAGTTCTTCGATGTGGTGCTCGATGGCAGCGATGTCGCGGCCGGTCCAGCCCGCCACCACCAGCGCACGGGGCGCGATGCTGTGCAGGGCGGTAGAGCGGGTGCCGTCGTCGGCAATGCTCTCGCAGGCGAAGCGCAGGGGGGAGTGCAGAGGGGAATGCATGCTCGTCGTCATCAGTTCTCCAGTGGGCGCTTGGCGGTTTCGCGGGCCACCACGAGGGCGATCAGCGTCAGGCCCAGTGCGGCCACCACGTACAACGACACGGCCACCGTGGTGCCCCACGACTTGAACAGGCTCGCGATGATCAGCGGCGCGAAGCCACCGCCCACGATGCCGGCCAGCGTGTAGGCCAGCGAGGCGCCCGCATAGCGCACGCGGCCGGGGAACTGCTCGGTCACGAAGGCGGCCTGCGGGCCGTACATCATTGCGTGGATCAAGAGGCCAACCACCACCGCCGCGCAGATGGCGACCGGTTGCGCGCTGTCCATCAGCACGAAGAACACGAAGGCCCACACCATGCCCAGCAGCGCGCCGGCAATGTAGACCGGCCGGCGGCCGATGCGGTCAGACAGGCTGCCGAACCACGGCACTGCAATCGCGTTGCAGGCCGCGCCGATCATCGTGGCGGTGAGCGCCAGCGGCCGCGACAGGTGCAGCACCGTCGTCACGTAGGTCAGCGTGAACACCACCACCAGCGCGTACAGCACGTCGGAGCCGATGCGCGAGCCACCGGCCACCAGCAGGCTGCGCCAGTGCTGGGTGAACACTTCCTTGATGGGGGTCTTGGCGGTGGCCTTCTTCTCTTCCATCTCGCGGAACACGGGAGTCTCGTCAACACCGCGGCGCAGCCACAGGCCGAACAGCACCAGCGCGACGCTGGAGATCAGCGGCAGGCGCCAGCCCCAGGCCTGGAACTCTTCCGGGCTCAGCCAGGCCGACACGATGGCGATGAAGCCCGTGCCTATCAGCGTGCCGCACGACGGGCCGACCTGCGTGAACGAGGCGTTGCGGCCGCGCTCGTCGGGCTTGCCGTGTTCCATCGACAGCAGCACCGCGCCGGCCCATTCGCCGCCGAGCGCCACGCCCTGCACGAAGCGCAGCGCAACCAGTGCCACCGGCGCCCAGATGCCCCACGTTGCATAGGTGGGCAGCAGGCCCATCAGGCCAGTGGACACACCCATGATGACCAGCGTGGCCACCAGCACGAAGCGCCGGCCCAGCCGGTCGCCGAGGTGGCCGAACACCATGCCGCCCAGCGGACGCGAGATGTAGCCGACCGCATAGGTCGAGAACGCGAGGATGGTGCCGGTGAGCGGGTCGAACGACGGGAAGAACACCGCGTTGAAGACCAGCGCGGCCATGATGTTGTAGACGGTGAAGTCGTACCACTCCAGCGTGGTGCCGATGGAGCTGGCCATGGCCAGGCGGCCCATCTTGGCGGACCCGGAACTGGAACTGGGTGTGGGCGGCGTGGCTGCGGTGGCCGCAGCGGGAAGAACATGTTCGGTCATTGGAATACCTTTGTTCAGGGAGGAGATGGAAGTCGGGTCAGCCCAGTTCGGCCGCGCTCAGCTTCCAGCCGAGAGCGAGAAGCCAGCCTGTGGCGGGGTCGGCATCGAAGGCGGCGGCGGCCGTGGCACGTGCGGTGCGCGCGGCGTCGGCGCTGCTGGTCTCAATCACCAGCATCGGCTGCAGCACGCGGCCTTCGATGGATTCGCGCGGCAGCGGCGTGCTGAGCGCGGTGTCGGGCACGAGCAGGTACGACTGCACGAAGCCTGCCTGCTCTTTCTTCAGCTGAAGGCCGGTGCGCTCTGCGCTTTGCACCAGCGCTTCAGCGTCGGCGGCCACCGGCAGGGGCAGCACGACCACGTGGCTGCCGCTGCCGAAACCCGTGACGGCGCGCACGGCGCAGACGCGGCGTACTGGCTGCCGCATGCGGTCGAGGTTGGCGATGGACCACGGCGTCTGCTTCTCGAAAGCGGCGCGGTAGCCGGGCGAACCGAACACCGCCAGCGATTCGGTGCGGTACAGCCCGAGGTACTTGCGGCCGCCTTCGAGCGAGAAGTAGCGCGCGCCCGAGAGAAAGCCGGGGATGCGCACGCGCTCTTCCACGTGCTCCTGGTCGTACCAGCGGTTGAAGTCGGCATCGTCGGCCGGCTCGACATCGGAAGCGACGAACAGCAGGCCGTTCGCGTTCGCTGCGGGGAAAGAAAGGTCAGGTGTGTTCATGGCGGCGGAAGAGCAGGCGGGCCTTCGAAAAATGAAGGCGCGATCTTCCGTCGCGGGGTCGAACTGTCACAAACGAGTTTTTCTGGGCTACAGCCACAAGAATTACTGGCCCCTTTTCGGGGCCGAAATGCGCTGTTTTGAGGGTTAACCCTCTGCCGATGCGCTCCAGGTTGGTGCGATTGCCGACGTGGTGAACTGGTCGGAAGCGCGGCACGCCAGCTCGGCCACGAGCCGGATGGCGTCGGAGTCTGCGGCTTCGAGGTGGCTCACCACGATGCGCTGCGGCGAGATGAGCGCGTCGCACTCGATGATCCGCACGTCGCCGATGGCCACGTATTCATAGCAGGGCGGCAGCGGCACCAGCGCGTTGCCGAAGCCCGCCTTCACCAGCCGCGCCAATGCAGAGATCGAGCTCACGCAGTGCACCTTGCCCAGCGGAATGCCCGCCGCGCGAAACAGGTTCTTCAGCGCTTCGTGCGGCTGCGAGCCGGGGCTCATCGTGAGCACGGGCTGGCGCAGCAACTGCTCGACCGTCTGCATGGGCTCGGCGCCGGGCGGCCCGACCCAGCCCATCGGCATCGGCAGGCAGGGCGTGCTCACGATGCCCGCGCCGGCGATGTGGTCGGTCTGCAGCGCGATGTCGAGCGCGCCTTCGCGCAGGCCTCGGTGCAGGGCCAGCGTGGTCTCGGAGGTCAGCTGCACCTCGATGCCCGGGTAGGTGGAGCGCAGGTTGGTGAGAAAGCCCAGCAGCCAGGTATGGACGACGGTCTCGATGGCGCCGATGCGAACCAGGCCGAGGATGTCTTCGCGCGGACGGCCGAGCGAGACGATCTCGCGGCGCAACTCGAGCAGGCGCTCGCCGTAGTCCATCAGCCGCACGCCCACCGGCGTGAGCCGCAGCTCGCGCGCATCGCGTTCGAACAGGCGCGCGCCGATGTCTTCTTCGAGGGAGGCGACGCGGTTGGACACCGCCGCCTGCGTGATGTGGAGCCGGTCGCTCGCCGCGCGGAAGCTGCCGAGCCGTGCGGCCCAGAGAAAGGCTTCTACAAATCGTGTGTTCATGGGGGCACCTGCGGGCATTTTGCCGGTGTTCGTGCCCCGGGGCGCCTCAGCCGCCCATCGAATAGAAGAACTCTTCTCGCACGATGGCCCCGTCCTTCACGGTGTAGAGGCCTGCTTCCTCCATCTGGAAGCGCTGGCCCGTGGGCTTCATGGTCACGTCGAAATCGAAGCCGACGATGAAGCGGTCGTCATGCGGCCAGGGGCCGGTGATCTTGAACGAATGCACTTCGTGGTTGTCGCTCCACCACTTGCCCTTGGCCTCGATGGCTGCCAGACCGACGGCTTCGCGCTGCTGGCCGGGCGGGGCGCCCGCCTCGACGCTCACCGCGTCATCGGCGTAGAGCGATTTCGCGTCCTCGAACTTTCCTTCTCTGCACAGCGCGACGAGCTTGTTCGCGATTTCGAGCGTGGTCATTGTTGTCTCCTGGGGAAGGGGCGGGTGGGAAAGCAGTTTAGGCCGATGGGCGCGTCAGAGGGCGTTCAACACTGCCTGCGTCGCGGTCAGCCGGGGTTCAGTGACGGCGTCAGCAGAAAACAATCGCCGTCTTGTGCGCAATGCTCAGCCGAGCAGATTCGTACAGCAGCAGCCAAGACACGTATTCCCGGTACAGGCCGCCGTCTTCCTCGATCAGCGCGTCGATGCGTTCCGCTTCCTCGTCCGAGAGCTTGCCGTTGTCGAGGTGGATGCCCAGGGCCGGAGCCACGAACACGAGTTCTTCAAGCAGGCGGTAGGACGAGCCGAGCATGCCGCCGGGGAGGCCGGCTTCCTCTTCTTCATCTTCCTCGCCTTCGCCTTCCTCCTCGCAGCTGTCATCCCCGTCGAACAGCACTTCCTTGAAATCGATGGGAACGTAGAAGCCTTCCGCATCCGAGTGACACAGCAGGTGGCTTGCCGAGCCGTCGAGCAGCGCCTGGATCTTCGGGTCGGCCGTGGGGTCGACGTCGTCCGGCAGCGGCGTGGCCACCCAGTCGGGCGAGAGCAGTCGGTGGGCGTAGGCGCGGCGCAGGTAGTGGATGAAGGAATACGGGAAGCCGTCGATCGAAGCGCGCGAGTCGAGCTCCATCGGCTCGCGTGGCTCCGTGTGCTGGGGAAGCCCCGCGGCGGCCAGCACGCGGTTGGCTTCGGCCAGTTCTTCTTCGAAGCCCTCGGCGCTTTCGGGATCGTCTTCGAGCAATTCGGCGAGCATGCCGACACAGACAGCCAGACCCATGATCTTTCCTCCAGGTTGTTGGTTCGCCGCGATGGTGACGACCGCCGGTGAAGAAGCGATGACCGCTAAATTGTTACTTCGCCGCCTCCACCTTCACCCGTGCATTCGGCGCCTCGCCGAACATCTCCGGCGCGTACATCGCCTCGACGCGGCTTGGCGGCAGCGCGAAGTCGCCGACGTTGTTCAGGCGCACGGTGTATTCCATCTTCACCACGCCCTTGGGCAGGTACTCGTAGTAGCTGCGGAAGGCCTCGAAGCTGCGTTCCTCGAAGGCGGCCCAGCCGGCGCCCGACTTCTTCTCGCCCTGTGTGGCGATCTGCGAGTCGCGGCCGAGGCCGCCGCCGAGGATGGTGGCACCGCCAGGAATCGGGTCGCTGATGACGACCCAGGTCATGTCGGCGCTGGCGTTCACTTCCAGCGTCACGCGCAGCACGTCGCCGCGCGTGTACTTGCCCGCGGTGGCCTGCTCGACCGGCGTGATGGTCTTCTTGATGGCGTAGCCGGCCGCGAACGGCGCCTTCAGCTGCACGGCGGCAATCGACTGCAGCGTGAGCCACGGCTTGCCGGTGCCTTGCTGCGTTACCAGCAGGGTGTCGCGCACCGGTGCGCCCGACGGCGATGCTGCCCACGGCAGGAACATCGTGTTGTTCTTCAGGTTGCCCGGCGAAGCGGGCGCGCCGAAGAAGGTGGTCTGGTTCGGTGCACCGGCCGGGTCGCTGGTCTTCACGCGTTCGACCTGGCTCCAGTTGACCTGGGCTTTCACTGCACCGAGCGTGGCGGCAGTGACGCCGGCCACCGGCGTGCTTTCGAACACCTTGCTGAACTTCTCCAGCGCCAGCCCGCCCCACAGGTTGGCGGTGGTGGTGTGCCATGCGCCGTTCTGCTGACGGCCGATGAAGCCGTTGGCGAGCTTGCCGATGTCGTCCTTCCAGCTCGGGTCGTCCATCACGCTGAGCAGCAGGCGGGCGGTGTTGACGTCGCCGTTGGTCATCAGCCACCACCAGTAGTCGTCCTGCTCGGTGCTGAAGATCAGCTTGGTGCCCTGGTATGAGAGGCGGGCCTTCAGCACGTTGTTGGCTTCGTCCAGGCGCTGCTGGCGCTGCGGCACGTCGTTCACGCGCTTGAGGATGTTGAGCCAGTCGATCACCGCGCTGGTGGGCCACTGGTTCGGCGCGATGGTGATGCTGCCGAGCATGCTGCCCTTGGCCTTGCCGTAGCGCGAGAGCGCTTCGAGCGCGGCGAGCTTGCGCACGTCGAGGTCCTTGCGCGGGCTCCAGAACTCGCGCGTGATGCGGCCTTCGACGAAGGCGATCAGGCCCGACTCCATCGGTGCGCGCACGTCGTCGGCCAGCGCGAAGGCCGGGTTGAGCTGCGCGGCCTCGTTCGTCGCCGCGAGCAGGTACGACGTGAGGATGTCGCTGCCGCGGTTGGCCTCGCCGTCGCGCGGCGGGAAGTAGTTGGCCAGGCCGTCGCTGTCGAGGTACGTCGGCAGCTGGGCCAGCACTCCCTGCCACATCTTCGCGTCACGCAGGCCGACCGACTTGCTGGTCTTCTGTTCGAGGCAGATGAAGGGGTAGTTCGCGAACCAGTCCCGCACGCCTGGCAGGCCTTCGGCCAGCTTGGGCTGCAGAGACAGCTTGAGGCCGCCGCGGCCGGGGAGGGCGTCGGCGGGCGGTGCCACGTCGAGCGTGAACGGCCCATCGACCTGCACCAGCGTGGCTTGCTGCACCGTGAGCGGCACTGAAGGCACGATGCGCTGGCGCACCTTGAGCGCATCTCTCGCACCTTGCGCGCCGCCGATGATGTCTTTCGCCTCGATCTCCCACAGGATGGCTTCGGCGCGCGTCTGCGCGAGCTGCGCGGGCGCGGTCACGGTCCATGCCACTTCACGCGCCTCGCCGGCCGGAATGTCCACGGTCTGCGGCTCCAGCGTGAGCAGGGTGGCGCGCGGCGTGGCCTCGACCTTCATCGGCTTCTGCGTGGTGTTGCGCAGCGTGATCTGCGCGCGGAACTGGTCGTCCTCGCGCACCAGCGGCGGCAGGCCGCTGATGATCTGCAGATCCTGCGTGGCCTGGATGCTGGCCTGGCCGGTGCCGAACAGGCTGGTGCCCGAATCGGCCACCGCCACGATCTTGAAGGTGGTGAGCGCGTCGTTCAGCGGCACCGTCACCACGGCCTGGCCGTTGGCATCGAGCACCACCTTCGGGTTCCACACCAGCAGGGTGTCGAGCAGTTCGCGCGTCTGGCCCTTGCCGCCGCCACCGCCCGCGGGCACGGCCTTGCGCCCGTAGTGGCGCCGGCCGACGATTTCCATCTGCGCGGTGGAGGTGCTCACGCCCCAGCTGCGTCGCTGCAGCATGGCGTTGAGCAGGTTCCAGCTGTCGTTGGGCATCAGCTCCAGCAGGGCCTGGTCGACCGCGGCCAGCGCCACTTCGGCACCTGCCGCCGGCTTGCCGTCGGGCAGCTTCGCGCTGATGGTGACCTGCGCCTTGCTGCGTATCGGGTAGCTGGGCTTGTCGCTGGTGACGGTCACGTCGAGCTGGTGGGCGCGCGTGCCGACGCGAATCTCGGCCATGCCGAGGCGGTAGGCCGGCTTGCTCAGGTCGACCATGGCGGTCGGCGCCACGTATTCCTTGCCTTCGTACCAGAAGGCCGTCCACCACTCGCGCGGCGACTTGAAGCCCCAGGTGAAGAAGCTGTACCACGGCACTTCGCGCAGGCGGCCGCGCAGGGCGAGCACGCTCACGTAGGCGTTGGGCCCCCACTCGGGCTTGACCTGCAGGGTGACGGTCGGGTCCTTGCCGTCGAGCTGCACCACGTGCGTCTCGATGATGCCTTCGCGTTCCACCGCGACCAGCGCGGTCGCGAAGCGGAAGGGGCTGCGCACCTGGAACTTGGCGACCTCGCCGGGCTGGTAGCTCTTCTTCTCGGGCAGCACGTCGATGCGGTCGTTGTCCTCGCCGCCGAACCAGAGCTCGCCCTGCTTCGTCACGTAGACGGAGCTCACGGCCTTGGCGTCGCGGCCGTCGCTGTCGGTGGCGCTGGCGATGAGTTCGACTTCGCCGGCTTCCTTCAGCTCCGACTCGCACAGCAGCAGGCCGCGCGCATCGCTCTTGCCGCTGCAGACGGTGCCGATGTCCTTGGTCTCGGTCTTGTTGTCGTAGGTGTAGAAGCCGCCCACCATGCGCTTGCGGCTGGTGGTGGTGATGCGCGCCACGGCGCGCACGTTGAGCGTCACGTTGGCCTGGGGCTTGCCAGTGAGGTCGAGCGCGAGCGCCTGGAACTTCAGCTTCTGGGCGGTGGAAACCCAGCCCTCGGTCTTGATGCCGGCGATGACGGATGCGGGCCACAGCGTCTGCGTGCTGCGGATGGTCTGCACCTCGCCGTTCGGGTCGGCGTATGTGGCTTCGAGCAGCAGCTCGCGCGCGGCCTTGACCTTCGGCACCTTGTCGATCGTGACCTTGCCGCCGCCGTCCTTGTTCAGCGTGAGCGGCAGCTTGTCGGCGATCACGCGGGTGTCGTTCACGCTGTTGAGGTCTTCCTCTCCGGCGCTCGTGTCCGCGGCCGGCGTGGCGGCCTCGGTGCCGTCGCCCTGCGTGGCGCGCGGCGGGTTGAAGCTGAAGGCGTCGTAGTCGGAGAAGCTCAGGGCCTTGCCGCGCACCATGGCCGACACGCGCACCGGCAGGTTGGCGGCACCGCCACCGGCAACGTAGTTGATCTGCACGTCGGTCGGCACGCTCGTTGCGGCCACCAGCGGCTTCTTCTCGGTGGGCGAGATGCGGCCTTCGAGCACGGGCAGGCGGAATTCCTCGACACGGAACATGCCGGTGCTGAAGCTGCGGGCGTAGTCCTCGTCGCCGTCGGACTCGCCTTCTCCGTTGGCATCCTTGCCTTTGCCGGTGCGCAGCATCACCTCGTACACGCCGAGCTTGGCTGCCGGCGGAATGGGGAATGTGTTCTCCGCGCTCAGGCCGCCGGTGGCCGTCTTGCGCCAGTTCAGCGGCTGCGTGAAGCGCTGGCCGCTGCCCGTGTGGGTAATGACGAGGGTGTCGGGCCGGCTCTCCGGCAGGCCGAAGCCCTTGCTGGTCTGCGTGCGGATCAGGCTCTTCATCGACACCGTTTCGCCGGCGCGCAGCAGCGTGCGGTCGAAGATGGTGTGGGCGACGCGATCGGGTTCGGCCTGCAGGTTGGTCGGCACGTTGAAGCGCCAGGGCTCGATGCCGCGCTGCCAGTCGCTCCAGGTGAAGGCGAGGTCTTCAACGCCCTTGTCGTCCTTGGCGCGGGCGCTGACGAACCAGGCGCCCGTTTCGTATTCGTTCGGGCCGTTGCACGACGGCGGCTGCGGCGACACGCCGTTCAGCATGACGATGCCGTTCGCATCGGTGGTGCCGCTGGCCACGGCCTTGCCGTCGCAGCCGGACACGCGCACTTCGGCGCCGGCCACGACCTTGCCCTTGTCGAGCGTGGTCACCCAGGCCATCGAGTTCTCGCGGCCCAGCTTGAAGTGCACGGCCAGGTTGGTGGCCAGCGCGGTGGTGCGCACGTACATCGTGCGGCCGGCGTTGTAGCGCTCGTCGAGCAGCGCCTCGCCGAGTTTCTGCGAGGCGATTTCGAGTACGTGGAAGCCGGGAGTCAGCGGAATGCCGATGACTTCGAAGGGGCGCGGATCGCCGGCGTCGGACTTGGGCATGTCGAGCGCCTTCACGCCCGACTGGCCCGCCAGCAGCGACAGCATGCGCGTTTGCAGGCTGGTGCGGTCGTCCTTGTCGATGACCGGCGGCAGCGGGCCCTTCACGTCCTTTCGGGCTTGCTCGCGCGAGATGGTGAAGCTGTCGTAGCGGCGCACCTTGCGGAACCACGCGATGATTTCCGCGTCGGTCTTCGGGTTCATGTCGCTCACCTTGCCGGGCGTGAGGGCGTTCACCATCAGCTTCGGCTCCACGCGGCGTACGGTGACCGGCATCATGGCCGGGGTGTCGGGCTCGGCCAGTCGCTCGACCACGCCGAAGGGCGAGGCAGCGAACTTGGCCAGCGGCGGCATCATGCCGGTCGCCACCTTCAGCGGGAAGGTGCCGGGCGAAGCCAGCGGTCGGCCCGAGGCGTCCTCGAACTTGGAGGGCAGCTCGATGCTGTATTGAGTGCTCTCGGCCAGCGGCGGCTCGAAGCTCACGCCGTTGACCACGTCATCGTCGCTCTGCGTGCCGCCCTCGTTCTCGAGCTTGGCCTTGATGGTCTTGTCGCCCTTGAGCTGAATTTGTGAAGCCAGCTTGCGCGTGACCGGTGCATTGAACGTCAGCTGCATCGGGCGCAGCGGCAGGCAGGCGGCCTGCGCGTTCTCGCGCTCGCAGGTGAACGAGACGGCGAAGGGCTCGCGCACTTGGAAGTCGAGGCGGCGTTCCACGTTGTTGGGCACACCGGAAGGCGTGGCTACGCCCTTGCCGTAGACGACCTGCACCTTGGCGCCGGGCGTCAGCGTGCGGTTGCACTGCATGGTGACGAAGCGCAGCGGGTCTTTCTCGGCGGCCTTGTCGCGGCCGAAGGCCTTGAGCAGGCCTGCGCGCTGCTCGCCGTCGAGCAGCTTGACGGGAATGCGCTCGCCCACGCCGTCGGCGGCGCACCAGATGTTCTGGCGCACGCTGTCGAGCGTGGCCGCGCCGTTGAGCTCGAGCACGAACATCTGCTGTTCGTCGATGCGGCTGTAGCTGCCCGGCATGTAGTTGCGCACGAAGGGGCCGCCGGTGTTGAACTGGTAGCGCTCGGGGCCGGTCAGCTCGCCGCTGGCGGGCTTGAAGGTGGGAATGCGGGTGACCGTGCAGCGCACGCCGGGCGGCAGGTCGTTCTCGAAGTCGTAGACCCAGGCCTTGGCGTCGGTCCAGCGGCCCGTGCCCTTGGCGGCCTGCGCGTCGGTGCAGCTCACCGTGAGCGGGGCGGGGGCCTTGGGGTCGCCGAAGTTGACGGCGGCCTGGTCGAACTTGGCGACGACCTGGCGTACGCGCGCGACCTCGCCCTGGGGCGAGAGGCTGGTGATCTGGAGGGCAAAGCCCGGGCCGGCCATGAGGACGCCGCCGGCCAGGAGCAATGTTGGAAGGAAACGGTTCACTTTTTTGTATCTCCACCTTGAGGCAGCGCGCAGCGTAGCCGATTTGCGCGACGCTTCGGCAGTGCCAACAGTCATAGGCCGTCGGCGCTGTCCGGAGCTGCGCTCACTACGACGGTGTCATTCGCGCGCACCCCGGAACGTCTTTACACCGGCCTTCTTACAATCAGCCGCTGTCGTGCGTGCGCCGCGCGGACCGCCACCAAGACCTCGCCGCCGACCGATGAAACGCTACTGGGAAATAGACGCCTTGCGCGGGCTGATGCTCGTGCTGATGACCGTCACCCATCTTCCCACCCGGCTGACCGATCCGCTGGGCCAGCCTTTCGGGTTCGTTTCGGCGGCAGAGGGCTTCGTGCTGTTGTCGGCCTTCGTGGCCGGGCTGGTGTACAGCCGCATCGGCTATCTGCGCGGGGTCGATTCGATGCGCCAGGCCTTCTGGCGGCGCGTGCTGAAGGTCTACCTGTGCCAGGCGGCGATCCTGCTGTTCCTGTTCACGGTGATCGCGGCGGTGGGGCTGCACATCGACCAGCCGGCCGTGAAGAACCTGGTGTCTTACTACCTGGCGGAGCCGCGCGAGGGCTTCCTGTTCGGGCTGCTGCTCATCTACGAGCCGGCGCTGCTCGACATCCTGCCGATGTACATCTTTTTCATGCTTTTGAGCCCCTGGGTGCTGGCCTTCGCCATGCGCCATGGCTGGACCTGGGTGATGGTGGCAAGCGCGACCGTGTGGGCGGCGGCGCAGTTCGGGCTCAGCGAATGGGTCTACGGGCTGGCTGAGCGCTACCTGGGCGTGCCGGTGCCGTTCCACGAGATGGGCGCGTTCAACACCTATGCCTGGCAGTTCCTGTGGTTCGCGGGGCTGTGCATCGGCGCCACCCGCAACGGGCCGGAAGCCCGGCCGCTGCGCTTTCCGGCTTGGCTGCTGGTGCTGGCGGCGGGCATCGCGCTGTACGGCGTCTACTGGCGCCACACCGGCATCAACGGGCAGGCGCCGTTCGGCGGCGACGTGGAGCTGAACCTGCTGTTCGACAAATGGCAGCTCGGGCCGCTGCGGCTGGTGAACCTTGTGGCGCTGGGCATCCTGGCGGTGCGCTTCGGGCCCTGGCTGATGCGGCGCATTCCGCGGCTACGCTGGCTGGAGGCAATGGGCTCGGCCTCGCTGCCGGTGTTCTGCGCGCACCTGGTGGCGGTGCTGCTGGTGCTGGCCTTCTACGGCGACAGCCAGACGGCGCGGCCATGGTGGGGCGACGGCCTGCTGCTGCTGGCGGTGTTCTCGGGGATGTACTTCGTGGCGCGTTTCACGCGTGGGGCGGACGTGCCGCCGCCGGCCGACGACGTGCCGTCGGAGCCCGCGCCGGCCTGAGCGCCCAGGTTCAGGGCAGGCTGGCCGTCGGCGGCGCGGGCGGAACAGGCAGGTGCGGCGCGATCACCGAGTGCCAGAGCCGGTAGCCCTCGTCCGTCATGTGCAGCCTGTCGCCCCGGAACAGCTCCATGCGCGGGCGGCCATCCGCGCCGAGCATCGGCGTGTAGATATCGATGAACTCACTGTTGGGCAGCAGGTTCAGGTAGGCCGAGATCACGTGATTGGTCTCGCGGATCTGCGGCATCAGCTGCTCGCGCGAGGGGCTGGGCTTGACCGAGATGAAGCTGATGCGCGCATCCGGCAGCTCGGCGCGCACCGCGTTGGCAAAGCGCGCGAAGCTGTCGAGCACCTGTAGCGGCGTGCGGCCCTCGGCCAGGTCGTTGTCGCCCGCATAGACCATCACCTGCCGGGGCTTGTAGCGCACCACGAGGTCTCGCGCGAAGAGGCTGCAGTCTTGCAGCGTCGAGCCGCCGAAGCCGCGGTTGATCACGCCGCCGGGCACGCGCGCGAAATCTTGCTGCAGGCGGGTCCACATGCGCACCGTGGAACTGCCGACGAACACCACGCCGCCGGGCGCGGGAAAGCGTTCCTGGTCGGCGCGCGCAAAAGCCGCGAGCTCGTTGTGCCAGCGGTCCTTGGCGGCCAGGTAGTCGCGCGCGGCCGCGGCCTCGGCAGCGGCCGTCTCGGATTCCTGGGGGAAGAAGCTGGACTGGGCGTGCGCTGTGAGCGCTGCGGCGAGCAGGGCGATCGCGGCCAGCGCGGTTTTCATCGAATGCATCGGAAGAACGGAAGAAGGGCGGGGAGCGAGCGGTAGGCGGATTTTCCATCACGACGCTCCAGTGGCCGTGATCGTTGACAGCCGGGTCTCGCCTAGATGGTTTTCTCGATGAGCGCGCCCTTGAACAGGACCGGTCCTTTCGGCCCGCTGCCCGGCGGGACGCCGCCCTTGGCTTCGAGCGTGATGGCCAGCGCAGGCACGGCATGCACGTCGGACTCCGATGCCGCGAGGCGCAGGCCCGGGGCGTTGTCGAGCACACCCAGCGATCGCGGCGCGCCGCCCGGCGGCAGGGCCCAGAGCTGCAGCGACTTGTCGTTGCCTTCATTGAAGCCGCCCACGCGTTGAAGCACCAGCTGCTTTTTCTTGGGGTCGAAGGTCACGAGCATCGAGGCTGCGTCCTTGTCGTCGCTCAGCACGGCCACGTACTGCACCGCCGGGGCGTTGTGCAGCTGGTCGCGCAGGTTCAGGCCGACCGCCACGGCCAGCACCGTGGCCAGCGCGCCGGCGGCGGTGGCGCCGCGCCACAGCGCGAGGCTGCGCAGCCAGCCGCCTTGGCGCGGCTCGCTGTCGGCCTTGGCATTGGCGGCATCGCGTTGCCGTTCGATGGCGAGTGCCGACTGCTCGGCGTCGATCATGTTGCGGATGCGGGTCCACACGGCCGGGTCGGGCGCGATCGAGGTTTGCAGCTCGGTCATGCCCGCGAGCCGGCCTTGCCAGACCAGCGCGGCGGCGCGCACCGGCGCCTGTTCGCGGGCCAGGGCTTCGAAGCGGCGTCGGGCGCCGCCGCGCAGCGTGCCGAGCGCATGGCTTGCGGCCAGCAGTTCGAGCAGTTCGGGGTGGGCGATGAGGTTCATTGGGAGGCTGCCTTGTTCATCGTCGCTCTCACGCAAAGCGCCCCATGCAGACGCGCAGCTTTTCCAGCCCGCGCCGGATCCACGTCTTGACCGTGCCGAGCGGCAGCTTCAGTTGCTCGGCCAGCTCGCCGTGGCTCATGTCGCGCAGGTAGGCCAGGCTGACCACTTCGCGCTGGCGGCCCTCTAGCTGGCTCAGGCACTGGTGCAGCGCCCAGGCCTGCTCGCTCGCATCGGCGGTGTCGGCCGGGTTGGGCGCGTCCGATTCGAGCTGGTCGGCCATGAGCTCGTCGAATTCCTGGGTCAGCTGGGCGCGGTCGGCGGTGCGGCGGCGCAGCAGGTCGAGCGCCCGGCTGCGCACGATCAGCCCGAGCCACGCCAGCGGCGGGCTGAGCGAGGCGCGATAGTCGCCAGCGACTCGCCAGACAGTCAGGAAGGCCTCCTGGAGCACGTCCTCGGCCCATTCGCGCTGCCGCACGACGCGCATCGCCAGGCCCATCAGCCTGGGCGAGGTGCGGTCGTAGAGCTGGCGCAGGGCGGCTTCGTCGCGATGGCCGATGCGGTCGATCAGCGCCATCAGTTCGGCGTCGGGGCTGGGAGCTGGCATCCGCGGATTGTGGGGCATCGATGCACATGCCAGATATACGGGGCGCCCGGGTGGCCGGATTCATGCTGCAGGCCCGATTTCAGGTCGAATGCAGTCTTTAGGAAACATTCGGCAACGTATACTGCCCGCAAAATTTAGAGGGACGCGCACACGCGCGAGCGGGGAAATGAAGCAAATTGCGATTGCGATCGTGCTCTGCGTGGGCGCGTGGTATTTCTTTATCGGCGGTCGCAAGCTCGACGAGCCGATGGTGCGCGACTACTACCAGAAGGAAGCGCGCGCCATTGCCGCTCGCGACGCCGACAAGCTGTGCAAGCAGCTCAGCCGCAAGGCCGTCATCGACAGCAAGACGACCATGATGGGCCGCACGGAAGAGACCTCGCACAACCGCGACGAGGCCTGCGAGGCGCAGCACAAGACCTTCGAGATCCTGCGCCGCGTCGGCGACCAGATGGGCGGCATCCTCACCCTCGACTACGACTACCACATCGATTCCGTCGAAGTGGCGCCCAACCGCAAGAGCGCCATCGTCAAGGGCACCAGCGTGCTGCAGATGGGCGAGTCGGTCATTCAGCTCAAGACCAGCTTCACGCAGCGTCTGGAGAGCGAGCTGGGCCAGATGCGCCTGGTGCATGCCGAAGAGGCCACCGTGGTGCGCCTGGGCGGCCGGGGCGCCATGAGCCAGAGCGATTTCTTCCGCAAGTAAGCGAATCCATAAAAACAGGGGGTCGTTGCCATGATCGTCGTCAAGGATGCGGCGCCGCCGCCACCGCCGTTCTGGCACCGCCTGAACAGCTTCTTCGCCTTTCCGTTCCAGATGCGGCCGCTGGCCTACGGGCTGCTGCTGTCGTTCTGCAGCCTGTTCTTCGACGCTATCTTCTTCCTGCCCGACGCGCTGGCGCTCTTCGTCATCGAGGTCGGCATCATGCTGGCGGCCAGCCGCTACGGCTTCAAGATCATTGCGCTGGGCGCGCGCGGCATCCGCGATTCGGCGGACTTCGGCCGCGAGTCCAGCGACGACTGGACCTACCTGCCGTGGAAGCTGTTCGCGATCACGATGGTGCAGGCCTTTCTCATCGGCTGGCTTGCCTGGTATGCGCCGATCCTCGGCACGGTGGGGCTGTTCGTCATGTCGTTCACGTTCCCGGCGGCGGTGATCGTGCTGGTGCAGTCGGCCAGCTTCTTCCAGGCGATGAACCCCGGCAACGTGATGGACGCGATGCGCATCATCGGCTGGCCGTATGCGCTGCTGTGCTTCTTCCTGTTCCTGCTGAGCACGGGCGCGCAGGTGGCGCTGTCGATGCTGCTGCCGATGTTCGACGGGCGCATCGCGCTGCCGGTGATCAACTTCGCCTTCATCTACTTCGGCTGGGTCATGGCGAGCCTGCTGGGCTACGTGATGTTCCAGCACCACGACGCCTTCGGCTTCGACGCCGTGCCGGGCAGCGAACTGGGCGACGGCGCCACGGTCGACCGCCGCACGCCCGAGCAGATCGCCGCGCAGCGCATGGACGCAGAAGTGGCGCAGCTGATCACCGAGGGCGACCTCGCGGCCGCATTGGGCTCGGCCTACGAGGCCCAGCGCACGGCCGCGTCCGACGACCTCGCGGCGCAGCGCCGCTACCACCGCGTGCTGGCGCTGATGCCCGACAAGAAGGACACGATGCTCGATCAGGCGCGGCGCTTCATCCCGCTGCTGATGCGGCGCGACCTGGCCTCGGAGGCGCTCAAGGTCTTCAAGGCCTGCAAGGAAAAGGACAAGGCCTTCGCGCTCGACGATGCCGCCATGGTGATCGCGATGGCGCGCGCCGAATGGCGCAACGGCGATGCGCACGCCACGCTGGCACTGCTGTCGGGCTTCGACAAGCGCTTTCGCGGCAACGAGGCGATTCCGCAGGCCTACGAGCTGGCCGCCCGCGCGCTGGTGCAGGGGCTGGGCCGGGCCGACATGGCGCAGCCCATCCTGACGACGATGGAGTCGCGCTACCCCGACAGCGAGCAGACGCAGGAAGTGCGCTGGTTGCTGCGGCCGACCCCGGCGGCCTAGCGCGCGGTATTACGAGGCGCGGCGCGGCGCCACGGCGGCGCCCTCGATGCCGTGCCGTTTCAGCGCCTCGGCAACGAAGCCTGATGCCTTCATCTCCTCGATGAAATCGCTGAGCCACGCCTGCGCAGCGAGCCGGCCCTTCGGTACGCCCATGGCCTGCTCGATCACCATGAAGCGGCCCGGCAGCAGGCGCACGCCGCCCACTCGCGCGGCATCCGCTTCCAACTGCTGCTTCACGCCGGCGGCCACGTCGAGGTTCTGGGCCAGGAACTGGTTCGTGACCTCGGGCGAGGTCGGCGCGCGCACCAGCGTGGCGGCCTTCAGCTCGCGCGTGAGGAACAGATCGTAGGCGCTGCCGCGGCCCACCACGACACGGGTTCCCGCGCGGTCGACATCGGTGTTGCGCTGCAGCGGCGAGCCGTTGCGAACCAGATAGGCGCCTTCGATGATCACGTAGGGCGCGGTGTATTCCATGTCCGCCGCGCGCACCGGGTCGATGGCGACAAAGGCCATGTCGACCTGCCGTGCCTTGACCGCTTCGACCACGTTGCCGGCGGAGTTGAACTGCACCAGCTCGACGGCCAGGCCGAGGCGGCGCGCCGCCTCGCGCGCAAGGTCCACCGAGACGCCGCTCGGCACGCCACCCGCGCCGCGGCTGGCGAGGATCGGGTTGCCGAAGTTGATGGCGGCGCGCAGCTTGCCGGTACCGCCGAGCTCCGCCGCGGCGGCTGCTTGCGAACTGGCCCTGGTGCCGGCGCAGCCCGCCAGCAGGAGTCCGCCCGCGGCGCAGAAGGCGCGGCGGTCGATGGCGTGGGAGAGCACGGGCTGTCTCATGCGTGTCTCCTTGCTTGTCAGGCGCGCTGCAGGGCGCGCGTGACCATGTCGTTCGGCGCCAGTCGCAGCAGGTGCGGCAACAGGCCCAATGCCTTTTCACGTTCGCCGGCATGCAATAACCCGTTCGCGCACACGGAGAGCGTGTCGGCCAGCTGCGGATGATCGGGCGCGGTCTTCAGCAGGATGCGGCACAGCATGTCGGCATCGCCGAACTCGCGGATGCGGGCGAAGCGGCGCGCGAGCCGGGCCATGTCGTCGGGCTTCAGGCGCAGGCCCGGTTTGGCTTGGTCGAGGTAGGTCTTGTAGCTGGCGTGTTGCAGCGCAATCGTTTCGGGGTCGGTGCCAGGCAGGCGGAAGATGCGGCGCGCAGCTTGGTGGAAGTCGTCGCTCGCGGGCTGCAGCCGCGCGGTGTTGAACCAGGCGCGCAGGGTGTCGGCGTCGTTGGGGCGCAGGGCGGCGGCGGCGCGCCACTCGGCGCAGGCGGGCTCGAACTTCATTGCGGCAGCCAGCCGGCGTGCGGCGGCCACGTGCGCATCGAAATGGTCGTCGTCGTTCGTCATTTCCGACTTGACGGTTTCGGGCGTTTTCACGCGGCCCAGCAGCATGGCGCCGGTCATCAGCGCGGCGCCGGTCAGCAGGCCACCCAGGTGGGCCATGTAGGCGATGCCCTGGCCGCCCAGCCAGTGCTGCATCAGCTCGTTGACGATCCAGGCCGGCAGCAGCAGCAAGGCCGGCGCGGTGACGTAGTTGAAATAGAAGAACAGCTGGTAGAAGAAGCGGATGCGTCGCAGCCGGTACATCACCGCGTACATGCCCATCAGCGCCGAGATGGCGCCCGAGGCGCCGAGCCCGTAGCCCTCCTTGCCCGCATAGGCCCAGCCGGCCAGCAGGGAGGAGCCGACGGCGCCCAGCAGATAGAACGTCAGGTAGGTGCCGCGCCCCAGCGCCAGCTCGACCGAGAAGCCGAACAGGAAGAGGAACAGCATGTTGCCCAGCAGGTGGCCGGTGCTGCCGTGCAGGAAGGCGGCGGTGATCCAGGTCCAGGGCTTGAACTCGGCGTCCTTGTTGTAGTCCTGCGACCAGCGCTCGGTGAAGGGCGCCGGCAGCATCGCCTCGTACTGCTGGCGGTCGCGCTTCCATTCGCCGTACTGCGGGTTCGTGGGCTTGATGACCTCGTCGGCCCGCAGCTTCGCCAGGAACTTCTTGTCGTTCTGCAGGCCTTCCAGCAGCTGTGGATAAGCCTCTTCGTGCGGCAGCATGCGCCGGGCCAGCTTGCCGCGCTTGGGGTCGGTTTTTTCCAGCCATTCGACGAAGGGCGGCAGCTCCAGTTCGGGCAGCACGCTCTTCGTGTAGTAGTTGGCGGCACGCTCGCGCGTGTTCTCTTCACTGCGCTGCGGCCCCCAGAACACGAGCATGTTCAGGAGGATCAGCAGCACCGTCATCCACGGTGGGTTGCGCCAGCTCGGTTTGTTCTCGAGCGGGATGGCGTAGAACACGGTGCGGCCGCCGGTGTTGCCGCGATCAGCCGAGGCGGGCGCGGTGGCGCGCCACTTGCGCCTTCACCTGCGCCGGGGCGGTGCCGCCCAGGATGTTGCGTGCGTTCAGCGAGCCGCGCAGGCTCAGCACGTCGTACACGTCCTTCTCGATGCCCGGGTTGAACTGCTGCAGCACGGCCAGCGGCAGCTCGGCCAGGTCGACCTTGTGCGAGGTGGCGGCCTTGACGGCATGCGCCACCGTTTCGTGCGCGTCGCGGAAGGGCAGGCCCTTCTTCACGAGGTAGTCAGCCAGGTCAGTGGCGGTGGCGTAGCCGCGCAGCGCGGCCATTTCCATGGCCTCGGGCTTCACGGTGATGCCGCCGATCATCTCGGCAAAGATGCGCAGGGTGTCTTTGAGCGTGTCGACGGTGTCGAACAGCGGCTCCTTGTCTTCCTGGTTGTCCTTGTTGTAGGCCAGCGGCTGGCCCTTCATGAGCGTGATGAGCGCCATCAGGTGGCCGACCACGCGGCCGGTCTTGCCGCGCGCCAGCTCGGGCACGTCGGGGTTCTTCTTCTGCGGCATGATCGACGAGCCCGTGGTGAAGCGGTCGGCGATCTGGATGAAGCTGAAGTTCTGGCTCATCCACAGGATGAGTTCTTCGCTCATGCGGCTGATGTGCACCATGCACAGGCTGGCGGCAGCGGTGAATTCGATGGCGAAGTCGCGGTCGCTCACGGCGTCCAGGCTGTTCTGGCACACGCCGTCCATGCCCAGTGTCTTGGCGACCAGCTCGCGGTCCAGCGGGTAGCTGGTGCCGGCCAGCGCGGCGGCGCCCAGCGGCAGGCGGTTGACGCGCCTGCGCACCTCGCCCATGCGTTCCGCATCGCGGCTGAACATCTCGACATACGCCAGCATGTGGTGGCCGAAGCTCACCGGCTGCGCCACCTGCAGGTGGGTGAAGCCCGGCAGGATCACGTCGACGTTCTTCTCGGCGATGTCCACCAGTGCCTTCTGCAGCTCGACCAGCAGGTCGCCGATCAGGTCGATTTCGCCGCGCAGCCACAGGCGCACGTCGGTGGCGACCTGGTCGTTGCGGCTGCGGCCGGTGTGCAGGCGCTTGCCGGCGTCGCCGACCAGCTGGGTCAGGCGGGCCTCGATGTTCAGGTGCACGTCTTCGAGGTCGAGCTTCCACTCGAAGGCGCCGGATTCGATTTCGGCGCGAATCTGCGTCATCCCGCGTTCAATGGCGGCGTGGTCCTGCACGCCGATGATCCCCTGTGCGGCCAGCATGCCGGCATGGGCCAGCGAGCCTTGGATGTCGGCCTGCCACAGGCGCTTGTCGAAGAAGACGCTGGAGGTGTAGCGCTTCACCAGGTCGCTCATCGGTTCGGAGAAAAGGGCCGACCAGGCTTCGGATTTCTTGTCGAATTGGTTTTGGGTCATGGGAGCCGTCCAGGAGGCAATAATGGGTTGGTCACCCGATGGATCTGATGTCTGCGATGCGCAACCCGGCGATTTTATCGGCCAGCTCTACCCCCACGCCCCCGTCATCGTCGGAAAGGGTGCGCACGCCCCTGCGCGGCGACCCATCGATCTTCGACGCCTGCCAGATCGGGGTGGTGCTGCGCACCGTGGTGTTCGTCGAGGCGGTGGTGGCCATCGCCACCCTGTTCGTGGCCTCCACGCCCGGCGAATGGCTGGTGCAGACGGCCACGGTCACGGGCGGGGCCCTGCCAGCCACCCTGATGTGGCTGGTGAGCGCCTGCGGGCTCAAGAAGCCGCTGCGGCGCCTGCCGAAACAGGGGCAGTACGCGGCCGGGGCCGTGCTCGGCGCGGTGTCGGCGCTGTATGGCTGTGGCCTGCTGCGGCTGACGGGTGTTCTTGCCAGTGCGCCGTGGCTGGCCAGTGCGTTGACCGGAGCCCTGTTCGCGGGGCTGGTGATGGCCGCGATGGTGCTGCGCGCCCGGGGCCAGACGCCGGCGGCGACCACCGCGCGGCTCGAAGAACTGCAATCGCGCATCCGCCCCCACTTTCTGTTCAACACGCTCAACAGCGCCATCGCGCTGGTGCGCGAAGAGCCGGCCAAGGCCGAGACCATGCTCGAAGACCTGGCCGAGCTGTTCCGCCAGGCGCTGGCCGACCCGGGCGAATCGTGCACGCTGGCCGACGAGATCGCGCTGGCCGAGCGCTACCTGGCCATCGAGCAGGTGCGCTTCGGCGACCGCCTGCGCATCCGCTGGGACCTGGACGCCGCCGCCAGCAACGCGCGCCTGCCGCCCCTGCTGCTGCAGCCGCTGGTCGAGAACGCCATCAAGCACGGCGTGGAGCCCAGCCCCGAGGGCGCCAGGCTGCGCATCCGCACCGAGCGGCGCGGTTCCATGGTGGTGATCGAGGTGGTCAACAGCCTGCCGCCGCTGCGCTGGGCCGACGAGCCGCTGCCGCGCGGCCACGGCATTGCGCTGGCCAACGTGCGCGACCGGCTGCGGCTGCTGCACGACATGCAGATGCAGTTCAGCGCCGGCATGGACCAGAAAAGCTACCGGGTGCGCATAGCGATCCCCGCCGAATCATGACCCTCAAGACACTCATCGTTGACGACGAAGCCCTGGCGCGCTCGCGCCTTCGCACGCTGCTGCGCGACTGCACATCGCCCGCCGCCGAGGTGGTGGCCGAGGCCTCGCAGGGTGCCGAGGCGCTGCAGCACCTGACGACGATGGCGCTCGACCTGGTGCTGCTCGACGTGCACATGCCCGGCGTCGACGGCATCGAGGTGGCGCGCGCGCTGCGCAGCCGCTCCGATGCACCGGCCGTGGTGTTCGTGACCGCGCATGCGACCCACGCGGTGACGGCCTTCGACCTCGATGCGGTCGACTACCTCACCAAGCCCGTGCGCGCCGAGCGCTTGCAGCAGGCACTGCAGAAGGCAGAACGCTTCCTGAAGGAGCGCCGCGCGCTGCAGGCCGAGGCCGTGCCCGAGACGGTGCTGATCCAGGACCGAGGCCGCGCCGAGCGCGTGCCGCTGTCTGAAGTGCTCTATCTCAAGTCCGAATACAAGTACCTCACCGTGCGTACCGCCACGCGCAGCCACATCCTCGACGGCTCGCTCAACGAGTTCGAGGAACGCTATCCGAACCGCTTCCTGCGCGTGCACCGCAATGCGCTGGTGGCGCGCTCGGCGATTCGCGCGCTGGAGAAATACGACGACGGCGAGGACGCCGAAGGCTGGGCCCTGCGCCTCGACGCCATTCCCGAGCCCGTGGCCGTGTCGCGTCGCCAGCTTGCCGCGGTGCGCGAAGTGCTCAAGGAAGCGCGATGAGCGACGACAAGCCCGCGGCTGCCGAGGCGCCACCGCCGCCTGAGCCAAAGCCGGAACCGGCTGCCGAACCACCGCAGGCCGCAGCGGTCGAGCCCGCACCTGCGCCCGAGGCGCAAGAGCCCGAACCGGTCACCGAGCCCGAACCGGAGCCAGAGCCGCCCACGCCCGCGCGCGACCGCCTGCTGCTGCACATGCCCGTCGACGTGCGCAGCGCCTCGCTGGTGGTGCTCGCCGTGCTGGCCAGCGTGTTCGCGCTGCAGTGGGGCCAGGCCGTGTTCATTCCGCTGATGCTGAGCCTGCTGCTGACCTACGCGCTTTCGCCGCTGGTGGACCTGCTCCATCGCTGGAAGCTGCCGCGCTGGATTGGCGCGGCGCTGATCCTCGTGGGGCTGTTCGGCGGGCTGGGCTGGACCGGCTATTCGCTGTCGGGCAGCGCCTCGCAATTGCTCGATTCGTTGCCGGTGGCCGCGCAGAAGCTCGGCCAGGCCATGCGCCGCGACAAGGGCGCCAGCGCCACGCCGCTCGAAAGCGTGCAGCAGGCCGCCGCGCAGCTCGAGAAAGCCGCCGAAGAAAACTCCGCCCGCGTTGCAGCGCGCAAGGGCGTGGCGCGCGTGGTCATCGAACGGCCGGGCTTCAACGTGCGCGACTACCTGCTGAGCGGCACCGTCGGGCTGCTGAGCGCGATGGGGCAGCTCACGCTGGTGGCTTTCCTCACTTACTTCGCGCTTTGCTCGGGCGACACCTTCCGCCGCAAGCTCATCAAGATCACCGGGTCGAGCCTGCAGAAGAAGAAGGTCACGGTGCACGTGCTGGACGACATCACCCGCAACATCGAGCGCTACCTGCTGGTGCAGATACTGGTGAGCGGGGTGGTGGGCGTGGCGACCGGGCTGGCGTTCTGGGCCCTCGGCGTGGAGAACGCGGCGGTGTGGGGAATCATCGCGGCCGTGACCAACCTCATTCCCTACATCGGCTCGGTGATCGTGCTGGCGGCCGCGGGGCTGGTGGCCTTCCTCCAGTTCAACAGCCTGCAGATGGGCATCGTGGTGGGTGGCGTGTCGCTGGCGATCCACACGATCATCGGCAACCTGCTGATGCCCTGGCTCACCAGCCGCACCAGCCGCATGAACCCGGTGGCAGTGTTCGTGGGCGTGATCTTCTGGGGCTGGCTCTGGGGCATCTGGGGCCTGCTGCTGGGCATTCCGATCACGATGGTGATCAAGTCGATCTGCGACCGGGTGGAAGACCTGCAGCCGATCGGGGAGCTGCTGGGGGAGTAGGCCTAGCCCAGCAGGGCCCTCAACTCGCCAGCCGCAGCCGTGAGGATTTCCCGCGAAAGAGCCTCGTCGTTGACCGCACGCGACAGCGACACTGCACCCACCAGCGAAGACAGCGCCGAGAATCGGGTGATCGGTTGCAGTGGGTGGGGAGCGTGAACGGTACCGAGACCGTCTACGAGAGCGACCCCGGCGTCGACTTCGGCACGCGGCTGCAGCTGTGGCTGCTTTTCCCGTTCATCAGCGAGAGCCTGCTTTAGTCGCTGTTGTTGCCGGCAGTTTCTTCACGAAGGTGAGGTCCGGGTCCAGCGGCTTTCCATCGCGCGTGCGCAGATCGATCTTCGGCACCGGCTTGCCGCTGTCGCGCTCGAGCAGCACCGAATGGCGCTCGCCCTTGGCATACAGATGCGCTTCGCCCCAGTGCCGCAGGCCCACCACCACGGGAAACAGACCCTTGCCCTTGGCCGTCAGCACGTACTCCTGGTAGAGCGATCCATCGGAGGCGGGCACGAGGTCGAGCACGCCTTCCTGCACGAGATTTTTCAGCCGGTCCGACAGGATGTTCTTCGCGACACCCAGGCTCTGCTGGAACTCGCCGAAGCGCTTCATGCCATCGAACGCATCGCGGATGACGAGCAGCGACCACTGGTCGCCAACGATCTCGAGCGCGCGTGCCATCGGACATGCGTCGGTTTTGAGGCTTCTTCTTCGGGCCATGGCTTTTCTTCCTGCGTTGGGCGCGAGTTTAGACCGCAATGGCCATTCGGTTGCAGAGTAAAACTGCAATGGCTAGGATCAGCCTGAAGGAGTCCCCACATGCCCTATCTCCAACTCGATGTGAACGGCCGCCACCCCGTGGCCGACAAGAAACGCCTCGCCAAGAAACTCAGCGAAACCTACGCGCAGATGATGAGCGTCGACATCCGCCGCATCAGCATCGCAATCCGCGAAGTGGGCGAAGGTGGCGTGTGGCGCATGGTGGACGGCGAGCCCGCCGAGGTGTCGGTGCTCATGTGCGACATCCGGCGCGGCCGTTCGGCCGAACTGCGGCTCGAAGTGGCCAAGGCGCTGTGCCGCGACTGCATCGAGATCCTGGGCCTGCGCGAAGACCGGCTCAATGTCGAGTTCACCCAGCATTCGGGCGACGAGATGTACCACCCGACGCTCGGCGGCTACAGCCCCGAGTGGTCCGAGGGCGAAGAAGCTTAGTGAGCAGCAGCCGCGTGCGCACGATGCAGCCGTGAGAAGCGCGCGATCATCAACGGCCCCAGCAGCGCGCCCAGCCCGACCGAACTCCACGCCGCCACCCAGCCGTGCGTGCTGCCCAGGCCGAAGCGCGTCTGCCCCCAGTCCAGCGCGAGGCCGAACACCCACGGACTGAGCGCACCCGCGCCGAAGCCCATCACCGAACGCACCGAGTACGCCACGCCCAGCCGGTGCGGCGCCACCACGTCGGCCAGCGCGGTCGAGTAGACCGACGAATCCGCAATGGCGAGCAGGTTGTAAATGGCGGCGGCCGCAGCCAGAAGCCACAGCGGCCAGCTCCACATCCAGCCGAAGGCGAAGGACATGCACAGGCTTGCGACGGTGGCGATCATCATCACCCGCGCGCGGCCAAGCCGGTCGGAGGCTGCGCCGCCTGCGACGCTGCCGAACACGCTGACGAGGTGCGCCAGCGCGGCAAGCGCGATGCCCGCGCCTTGCCACGATGTCGCCGTGCCCGACGATGCCACCAGATAGGCCGGCAGCCACGCCCACAGCGCCATGAGCTCCCAGCAATGGAAGGCGTAGGCCCAGTTGCCCGCCATCGCGGGCTTGTCGCGCACCGTGGCGGCCAGTGCGTGCCAGGTGCCTTCGCGGACCGCGCCAGGCACGGGCGCCGAAGGCGGCCGCATGCGGCGCAGCGCCTGCAGCGTCAGCAATGCGCCCGCCACGGTGCAGCCCGCCGCAACCAGCAGGCCCAGCCGCCAGTGCTGCAGATGGCTGAATGCCGCCACTACCGCGAGCGAGAGCGCATAGCCCATCGACGACGAACCGATGAAAAGGCCCATCGCGCGTCCGCGCACGGCGGGCTCGGTGTTGCGCGCCAGCAGCTGCAGGCCCGGCGTGTACGAGGCCCCCGCGCACAGCCCGGCCAGGCCATAGAGCAGCATCGCCGAGAGATGGCCGCGCGCGAAGACGGCGAAGGCCAGTGCCGCCATCGCGCTGATGGCGCTGCCGGCGAAGAAGATGCGGTGCGGCCCGTAGCGGTCGGCCAGCAGGCCCACGGCGAACAGCGAGCTCATGTAGCCCACGTGCCAGGCGCTCTGGATCGAGCCGGCCTGCGCGGCCGTCATGTGCCAGTCGGCCATCATGAACGGCAGCACGCCGGAATAGGCGGTGACGATCATCGCCTGCAGCAGCCGGCTCGTGCACAGCAGCGCCAGCCAGCCGCGCTGCGGGGCGGGCTCAGCGCAATGCACGTTGCAGGAGCACGGTGTCGACCCACTGCCCGAACTTGAAGCCGATGTCGCGCAGCACGCCGACCTGCTCGAAGCCCAGGCTTTCGTGCAGCCGCAGTGAGCCCGTGTTGGCGCTGTTGCCTACGCACGCCACCATCTGTGTGAAGCCGCCGTCGGTGCAGCGCCGGATCACCTCGCGCAGCAGCGCCTTGCCGATGCCATGGCCGTGCATGCCTTGCGCGACGTAGATCGAGTCTTCCACCGTGTGCCGATATGCGGAGCGGGCGCGGTAGGCAGTGGCGTAGGCATAGCCGGCGACCTCGCCGTCCTTCAGCGCGACGAGGTACGGAAGGCCGCGCTGGAGCACATCGGCGCGGCGCGCCTGCATCTGGTCGACGGTGGGTACTTCTTCCTCGAAAGAGCACAGGTCGTGCAGCACGTAGTGGCTGTAGATGGCCTGCACGGCGGCCACGTGATGCGGCTCGGCGTCGAGGATTTCAACGGTGGCGGAAGTGAGGCATGGAGATGACATGGCCCGATCTTGACGATCCACACTTGATAAGTGAAGCTTCGCTGAGCTATGCAAGGCATAAGAAATACTTTGGATAAATCACTGAACCTCGACCAGCTCAGGTCCTTCGGGCTGGTGATCGAAACCGGCAGCTTCTCGGCAGCGGCCGACCGGCTCGGCATCTCGCAGCCGGCTGTGAGCCTGCAGATTCGTCAGCTGGAGCGCCACTTGGCGGTGCGCCTCGTCGAGCGGGTCGGCAAGCGCGCGAAGGCCACGCCAGCGGGCATGGAGCTGCTGCGCCATGCGCAACACATCGAGACCGCGGTCGAGAACGCCGTCGATGCATTGGCCGACCATGCCAGCGGCATCGCGGGCCGTGTGCGGCTTGGCACGGGCGCGACGGCCTGCCTGCATTTCCTGCCGGCCGTGCTGCGCGGACTGCGCGAGCAGTTTCCGGAGCTGGGCGTGGTGGTCAGCACCGGCAACACCGAAGACCAGGCGCGCAAGGTGGAAGAGAACAGCCTCGACCTCGCGCTGGTCACGTTGCCGGCGGCTGGGCGCTCGTTGACGGTGATGCCGGTGCTCGACGACGAGTTCGTCGCCATCGGCCGGGCAGACCTCGCGCCGCTGAAGGCGAGGGTGGCGCCGGCCGATCTGGGCGCGCTGCCGCTGGTGCTGTTCGAGCCCGCCGCCAACACGCGCAAGCTGGTCGACCGCTGGTTCGCCGCCGGTGGCCTGCAGCCGCAGCCCGTAATGGAGCTGGGCAGCGTCGAGGCGATGAAGGAGATGGTGGCCGCGGGCTTGGGCTATGCCATCGTGCCCGGCATGTCGATGGTGGGTCGCGGCGCCCACCCCGAGCTGAAGACCAGCCGCCTGAATCCACGCATGCACCGAACGCTGGCCGTGGTGATCCGGCGGGACAAGCCCGTCAACAAGGCCTTGCGCGTGGTGCTCGATGCGATCGTGGCGGCCGGAAAGAAGCCCGGCGGCCGCTGAAGGGTCAGTGCTGCGTTATTCCGGAACCGCAGCCAACGACGCGCCGCCGCGTGCCCGGCCCAGCGTACCGACGATGAGCGCAGCGATCAGCACCAGCACGCCGCTGAGCACCATCGCGCTGGAGATGCCGAAGTTGTCGACCGTCACGCCGCCGATCAGCGCGCCGGAGGCAATCGCCACCTGGAAGCCGCTCACCAGCAGGGCTTGGCCGGCTTCGGGTGCGTCGGGCACCGCTTCCATCATCCAGCCCGTGAGCGCCACGGGGATCAGGCCGAAGGCCACGCCCCAGATCACGACTACCACCGCGCCGGGCACGAAGCCGGAGCCGATCACCGTCGTCAGCAGCAGGGCAGTGGCGAGCATCAACGCCGCCAGCAGGGTGGTGCCGCGCACGCTGCGCGCCACCAGGCTGCCACCGACGAAGGTGCCGACGAAGCCCACCGCGCCGTAGACCAGCAGCAGCGTCGAGACCGAGTTGGGCGCCAGGCCGAACACCTGCTGCAGCAGCGGCTTCAGGTAGGTGTATGCCGCAAAGTGGCCGGCGATGAAGAACAGCACCGCGAGCAGGCCGACCTGCGCCATGCGGCGCGTGAGCGGCGTCAGCAGGTCGCGTGCGCCGATGGCGCGCACCGGCGGAATCGCGGGCAGCAGCCACAGCTGCACCAGCAGCACGACGGCCGCCAGTGCACCGGTCACCGCGAACGAGGCGCGCCAGCCGAACAGCGTGCCGAGGAACGAACCTGCCGGCACCCCGAGCACCGTGGCGGCCGACACACCGGCCAGCACCAGCGACATGGCGCGTGCCTGCGATGCATGCGGCACCAGCTGCGTGGCAGCGGCGGGCGCAAAAGTCCAGAAGCCGCCGACGCACAGGCCGAGCAGCAGGCGCGCCACCAGCATCGTGCCGAAGTTGGGCGCGAAGGCGGCGAGCAGGTTCGAGGCAATCAGCAGCGTGGTGAGCGCGATCAGCACGGTGCGGCGGTCGAGCTTGCCCGACGCCACGATCAACGCGGGGCCGGCGAATGCAGCCAGCACGCCGGGCATGGTGACCATCAGGCCGGCCGTGCCGTCGGACACGTTGAGCCCGCGCGCAATGTCGGTCAGCAGGCCGATGGGCATGAACTCGGTCGAGACCATCGCGAAGGTGCCGACGGCGATGGAGCTGACGGCGAGCCATGCGGAGCGGGACGCAGGCACCGGTGCGGAGACCGGCGCCGGTGCAGCGAGGTCGTCGATGCACGGGTTGCTGCTTGGGGAATTCATCATGGGAAGCTGTCCTTGGAAGCATCGGCGACGCGTGGGCCAATGCTGGTGAAGAGGCATTGGAGTGTGCGAGCCGTCGCCTCTGCGACAAAGACGCCGGGGAGCAGTAGTCAGTTTCCCTGGGGCGAACAATCGACCCTTTTGATGACTGTAGCCATCCGCGTATCCGTATTTGCTGGCTTTGCTGGCGTGGCCCGCAGCTACAGCACCCGGCCGTCGGCGATGAACGAGTCGCCGATCAGTACACGAAAGACCGCACCCTGCGCAAACTTCGGTTGCGCCACGGCCGGCGAGAGAAATTCGACCTCCAGCGCCGCAGGCTTGCCGCGCTCCAGCGCATCGCCCGGCGGCACGACCCAGCGCGCCGAGAAGCCTTCCTTGTCGATCACCAGTGCGCAGCGGTATTCGCCCGGCGCAATCGGCACGTCCTGCGAGGGCAGCGCGGGCTTGCGGAAGGTGAGCTCGACGCGCGCATGCGGCGTGAAGGCGCCTGCCGTGTCGAAGCTCGGCGGCATGACGGCCGGCGCACTTGGCGCACGGCGCGGGCGCTTGCTGATGAGCCATGCAATCACGTTGCCGATGATCGGCACCCACAGCACCATCAGCAGCGTGGCGATGTCGCGCGTGGTGGTGCCGGGTGTCGCGTAGTGACGGACGACGGCGCCACCGACGGCCACGCACAGCAGGACGATGACGATGACCTTGCGGCGGAACTGGATCTTGGTGGTGCTCATGTTCTGGGTGGCGCCGCTTCGGGAAGCGATGGAATGTCGGATGCGTGATCGAGTCACGACTTCTGATGCGAGGTCTGGTTGCGAGTCTAGGGCCACCGCGAGTGCCGGCTCATCCCACCCGCAGCACCGCATCGGCCGGCAGCGCCTGCCAGTCGATCCATTCGCCCACCGCCAGCTGATGCGTTGAGGCGGCGGCACCTTGCACATCGCCCCATTGCAGCGTGAGCTTGCGCGCGCCGAGCCGCAGTGCGATCTCGAAGCCCGGCCAGTGCGCAGGCACGCGCGGCGTCAGCGAGAGCTGGCGACCCTTCACGCTCAGGCCCAGCAGCGTCTCGACCGCCGCGCGGTGCAGCCACGCGGCCGAGCCGGTGTACCAGCTCCAGCCGCCGCGGCCCACGTAGGGCGCGGCACCGTAGATGTCGCCCGCCATCACGTAGGGCTCCAGCTCGTAGGCCGGGCCGCGCTCGGGGTGCTGTGCGCGATGGGCAGGGCTCAGCCCCTCGAAGCTCCGCCATGCGGCCTCGTGGTCGCCCTGCAGCGCCTGCGCCATCAGCGCCCACACCGCGCCGTGCGAGTACTGCCCGCCGTTCTCGCGCACACCGGGCGGATAGGCCTGGATGTAGCCCGGGTTGTTGCCCGAACGGGCGAACGGCGGCGTCAGCAGGCGCAGCAGGCCGGCCGGTTCGTCGTGCAGCAGTTTCTTGACGGATTCCATGGCCGGCCCCGTGTGCGCCGCGTCCGAAGCGCCCGACAGCACCGACCACGCCTGCGCAATCAGGTCGATGCGGCATTCGTCGTTGGACGAAGAGCCCAGCGGCGCGCCGTTGTCGAAGAAGGCGCGGCGGAACCACGCGCCGTCCCAGCCGGCATCGTGCAGCGCGGCGATCCAGCCGGTGCGTGCCGCGGTCCAGCGCGCGGCGCGTTCGTGTTCGCCGCGTGCCTGGGCCAGCGGCGCAAACTGCGCGACCACGCTGCACAGGAACCACGCGAGCCACACCGATTCGCCGCGGCCTTCGTTGCCCACGCGATTCATGCCGTCGTTCCAGTCGCCGGTGCCCATCAGCGGCAGGCCGTGCACGCCGGTCTTCAGGCTGCGGTCGATGGCGCGCGCGCCGTGCTCGAACAAGCTGGCCATCTGGCCGCTGCGCTGCGGCGCGTAGTAGGCGTCTTCGGCACCGTCGGGAATGGCGGGGCCTTCGATGAAGCCGGCCATCTCGTCGAGCAGAGATGCATCGCCCGTCACCTCGACATAGTGCGCCGACGCGTACGGCAGCCACAGCAGGTCGTCAGAGAAATGCGTGCGCACGCCGGCACCGCCGGGCATGTGCCACCAGTGCTGCACATCGCCTTCGGGAAACTGCCGCGCCGCGTTGACCAGGATCTGCTCGCGCAGCCGCGCCGGGTCGGTGAGCGCGAAGGCCATCGCGTCCTGCAGCTGGTCGCGAAAGCCGAAGGCGCCGCCTGCCTGGTAGAAGCCCGCTTTCGACCAGAGGCGGCAGGCCAGAGTCTGATAGATCAGCCAGCGGTTGACCAGTGCGTCGAACAGCGGATCGGGCGTGCGCACCTGCAGGCGGCCGAGCAGCTCGTCCCAGAAGCAGCGCACCTGCGCCAATGCTTCGGGCACGTCGCGCTGGCGCCAGCGGCGCGCGAGTTCGAGTGCGGCGTCGGCGCTGTCCGCGTGGCCCAGCACGAAGGTGAAGCCCGCGGTGCCGCCGGCCGCCACCACGAACTCGCCGCCGATGGCCGCGCAGGCGTCGAGCCCGCTGCCGGTGCGCCGTGCGAGCGTATCGGGTACTTCGACCATGCCGCGATCACCGAAGAATTCATTGCGGTCGCAGGTCCATTGCGTGGCACCTTGCAGCCCCGCCAGCAGCAGGAAGGCCGTGCTGCCGCCGAAGCCCGCGCCCGATTCGCGCTGCTGGCCGAACACTGCCGGCTGGTCTTCCGGCTTCCAGCAATGCACGGTGCGCCGCGTGCCCCGCGCGTCGCCGAGCTGCCATTCGGCCATGGCCAGTGCGCGCAGGCGGCGCGTGCCGGTGCCGCCGTTTCGCACGCGCACATGCACGAGCTTGACGGCCTCGTCGCGGTCCGCGAAGAAAGTGGTTTCCAGCGCGAGATCGTTCGCCTTGTGCTCGAACACCGTGTAGCCCTGTCCGTGTCGCACACGGTGGCGTGCGCTGCCCGCGCTGCCGCCGGCAGGTGTCAGCGGCAGCATCTCGCGCGAAGCAAGGTCCTGCAGCAGGTAGTGCTCGAAGGCCGGGTCCTGCACCGGGTCGTTCGACCACGGCGTCACCTGGTGCATGCGGCTGTTGCCGGCCCAGGTGAAGCCCGTGCCCCACTCGGACACCTGGAAGCCGAAGCACGCATTGGCGATCACGTTGATCCACGGCCGCGGCGTACGCCGGCCCGCGCCGACCTCGAAGCGGAACTCGCCGGTGCCGGCGTCGAAGTCGCCGGTCGGGGCGGTAGCCGATGGCGTCGGGGCAGGGCGCGGCAGCAGGGGCACGCCCGGCAGTGCGGCGGCGTCATTGACCATCGATGCCGTGTCGTTGCGGGCCTCGTGCAGCGCAGCCACTTGCACTTCGAGCGGGCGCCCGTCGGCCGTGAAGACCGCGCGCGCCAGGCTGGAGAACGCGGCCTTTTCCGAGGGCACCACGTCCTGGTCGCGCAGCAGGTAGAAGCCGGCCGTGTCGTTGCGCGGAAAGCTGTTCTGCGTCTGCTGCGCGACGCGCGCGCGCAGGCTTTCTATTTCGCGCTGCAGCGGCATCAGGTACGAGTTGGGCTCGCTGTTGAGCACCACCAGGTCGCAGGCCACGCCGCCGAAGCCCCACCAGGGCTGGGCGCGCAGCAGCGTGTTGATCAACCCCATGCCGATCATCGAATGGATGTGCACCAGCACGATGGGCTTGTCGCCCGAGATGCCGAAGCGCCAGATCTGCCGCAGGTCGATCAGCCCGCGGTCGCGCATGACGCGCGGCGTGGTGTAGGTGAGGATGGTCGTCAGGTCCTGCAGCGCCAGGTTCTGCGCGGGCGCGATGCTCAGGTCGCGCAGCCGCACCTGCGCCAGCGTGGCGGCCATGCGGGTGGCGCGCTCCACGTGCATGGGCTGCATGTAGCGGTCGATGCCGGGCATCAGCGCATCGATGTTCTTGTCGGCCGCGGTGGCAAAGCTCAAGCGCGCGGTGGCACCGGGCGCAATCGACAGCCGCACGCGCAGGCAGGCGATGGGGTCGAGCCCGTTGACCTGCTTGCCGTTGGGCGTGAGCGGCTGCGCGTCGAGCGCGGGGCTGGCGAGCGTGCGGTTGCGCCCGATGAAGGCGCGCCGGTCGGTCATGCAGTCGACCGAGAGCACTTGCGCGTCCGCCGAGGCCAGGAAGTGCGCGGCGGCCATCACCGCGTCGCCATGCAGGCGCGGCTTGCGCGACATCAGCAGCGCGCGCCATGCGGGCTCCCAGCGCGACTCGACGAACAGGTTGGCGAAGGCCGGATGCGCCTCATCGGCCTTGGGGTTCGACAGCACCGGCTCGAAGTACGAGACCAGTTCGAGCGTGCGCGTTTCCTCGCCCGAGTTGTGCAGCGTGATGTTGCGCAGCTCGGTGTCGTCCTCGGGGCTGATGAGCACAGTGGTACGCACCTGCAGGCCGGGGCCGGTCGCGTCGAACTGCACGTGGTCGGCAAGGAAGCGGGTGCGGTAGCGCCAGCCGTCGCCCGGCGCGGGCAGGGCGGTGAGCGAGGTGAGTTCCTGGGTGCCCTCGTCGCGCACGAAGAAGAAGGTGCCGTAGCTGTCGCGCAGCGGGTCGTCGCGCCAGCGCGTCACGTTGAACGAATGCCAGCGGCTCACACCGGCGCCGTTGGCGCGCAGGGCAACGGTGTAGCGGCCGTTCGACAGCAGGTGCGTGGGCTGGAAGCCGGGCGCCATCGGGTCGACCAAGCGGGGCTGGAACAGCGGCGCCAGCTCGGCCTGGCTGGGCTCGGGCGGCGTGCGGGGATCGGCGCTGCCGATGATCTGCCGCGGCGTGCGCTCGTGCAGCAGCGACTCGTGCGCCTGCACCAGTGCGGCGCTGCCGAACCAGCGGCGCGGCGCATCGGCGCACAGCACATTGCACAGCGCCACCAGCGACATGCCCTGGTGGTGCGCCATGAAGTTGCGCACCACGGTGAAGTCCTGCCCCTCGGGTTGGCGCGAGACGGTGAAGTCGACCGCGTCGTGAAAGCCGAACTCGCCGCGCGCGCCGAGCGATTCGAGCTGTTCCAGGTTGATCACCGCCGCCCCGGGCGCGAACGGCGCGGCCATGGCGCTCGCATAGGGCGCCACCACGCGGTCGGTGGGCGGCGTGCGCCGCAGTGCGAGGCGCGGCACGCCGAAGGGCGAGTACTGGTAGGCCAGCGAGTGGTCTTGTGCGAAGTAGGCCGATTCGGAAACGCCCCACGGCAGGTTCTGCGCCCGCCCGAAGGCCTGCTGCTCGGCAATGGCGGCGGCGTTGGCCACTTGCAGCAGGCCGTCGGCAGGCTCGGTCATCACCAGCGCGGGCATCACGTACTCGAACATCGAGCCCGACCACGACTTCAGGCTGGGCTGGAAGCCCACCAGAAGGAACGGTCGGCCCAGCGCCATCCAGTGGCGGCGCGGCACGTCGCCCTTGGCAATCGCCAGGAAGCTCAGCAGCCGCGATTCGGAAGCCAGCAGGTCGTAGTAGCTTGCGTCGAGCACGTTCTCCTCGACCCGCAGGCCGATATGGAACAGGTGGCGCTTGGGGTCGTAGAGGCCACTGAAGTCCATGCCGGCGTGCAGAGCGTCGCAGCGCACGGCCAGTGCTTCGAGCGCGGGCGCTTCATGCGGCTGGCAGCCTTCGGCGGCGAAGGCGCGGCAGGCCTGCGCCACGGCCACGAGGTGGCCCGCGAAGTTGCCGCTGTCCACGCTCGACACGTAGTCGGGCGGCAGCGGCTTCAGCGTTTGCGTGTCGTACCAGTTGAACAGGTGGCCGTCGTGCTTCTGCATGCGGTCCACGCTGTCAAGCGTGGCGGCGATGCGGGCGAGCAGGGCGGCGGTGTCGATCCACCTGAACTCGCGCGCGCAGCAGGTAGCCAGCAGGTACATGCCGATGTTGGTCGGCGAGGTGCGATGCGCGACGGTGGGCTGCGGTTCGAGCTGCAGGTTGTCGGGCGGCAGGTGGTTGTCGTCCGGGCCCACCACGTGCTCGAAGAAGCGCCAGGTATCGTGCGCAAGCTTTTCGAGGTAGGTGCGCTGGTCGGTGCTGAGCGGGTCAGGTGCCTTTGCTTCAGAGCGGCTGCCCCACCAGGCCGCGACCGGCGCCAGCGCCCACAGCACGAACAGCAGCGCGCCGATCACGGGGTATGCGCTCCAGTGCGCCGCCACGGCGAGCGCGAGGCACGCCACGCTGCTCGCGGCGGCATTGCGCACAAAGGATGCGAGGCGACCGCTCGATTGCGCCTGCGCCTGCGCGGCCGTGGTCCATTCGAGCAGATGCCGGCGGCTGACCACGAGGCGCCATGTCGCGCGGAACCATGCGTCGAGCAGCAGCCGCGTCTGCGCCGCGAGTTGCACGAACTGCCAGGCCGCGCCGGCCATGGCGCGCAGCAGCTCGACCGCGCCCACGTCGAAGAAATGGCGCAGCTCGATGGCGCGGCGCGTGGGCACCAGCCCGGCCAGCGCGCCGAGCAAGGGCCCGAGCGTGAGCGCCGACGCCACGGCCGCCAGCGCCCAGCCCAGCGGCATGGCCTGCGTGAAGATCACCAGCACCAGCAGCGCGAAAGAAGCCGGCACCACCAGTGAGCGGCGCAGGTTGTCGCTCATCTTCCAGAGGCCCAGCGCATCGATGCCGAAGCGGCGCGCGCGCCACATCAGCGGCAGCAGCTGCCAGTCGCCGCGCACCCAGCGGTGCACGCGCGACGCCGCAACGCCGGCATGGTGCGGATGGTCCTCGACAAGTACGACGTCGCTCACCATCGCGCAGCGCGCGACCGTGCCTTCGAGCAGGTCGTGGCTGAGCACCGCGCCGTCGGGCAGGCGGCGATCGAGCGTGGCGTGCAGCGCACGCACGTTCAGCAGGCCCTTGCCGGTGAAGGAGCCGCTGCCGAACACGTCCTGGTAGATGTCGGAGGCGCCGCTGCCGTAGGGGTCTAGCCCGCACTGGCCGGCGAACACCCAATGGAAGAAGGAGCGCTCGTGGCGCTGCGGAAACGGCGTGACGATCCGCGGCTGCAGGATGCCGAAGCCGGCGACCACGCGCTGGCGTTGCACGTCGATTTCGGGCGCGTTGAGCGGATGCGCGGCAATCGACACCAGGTCGCGCAGGGCGCCCGGCGGTAGGCCGGTGTCGCTGTCGAGCGTCAGCACATACGGCGTGCGGCCGGCGGCGAGCCGCAGGCCCGGTGCGAGCGGCAGGAAGCCGCTGGCGTCACCGGCTGCGAGCAGGCGCACCAGCATTTCGAGCTTGCCGCGCTTGCGCTCCCAGCCCATCCAGCGCTGCTCGGTGTCGCTCCAGCTGCGCGGGCGGTGCAGCAGCAGGAAGCGCGACGCTTCGCCTGGCGCCACGGGGTATTTGGTGTTGAGCGCGGCGATGCGCTGCAGGGCGTCGTCGAGCAGGGGGCCGTCTTCGGGCAGCGAGGCCAGCGGTGCATCGGCCCAGTCGGTGAGCAGCGCGAACTGCGCATTTGTTTCGCGGTTGGCGAGCCAGTGCAGTTCGAGCCGGTGCGCGAGCTGCACGTTGTTCGCTGCCGAACCCAGCAGCGTGGGCATGACGACGAGCGCGCGGTGCCGCTCGGGAATGCCGTTCGCAAAGTCCAGGCGCGGCAGGCCCTGCACTCGCACCGACTCGGCCATGATGCGTTGCGCAAGCGCGAGCAGCGCTTCGGACAGCGGCCACGCCAGAAGGACGAGCGCCAGCACGGTGGTCCAGTCTTCGCGGTGCGGCAGGCTGTGCACCACGGCGAACAGCAGCAGCGCGGTGCCCAGCGCAACGGAGCCGACGTAGACGGGCAATCGCCAGCCGCGATGGCTGCGTGCCTGCCGCGTGTCGGGCGCCCGCCCGGCACGGCCCGCATGACCGTTCGATTGCAGCGCCGCGATGAGCGCGGGCCGGCCCTGGCCGAAGAGGTAGTAGCCGGCGGTGCCGTCGGCGCGGTCGGTCTCCGCGCCCGCGTCGTCGGCCGGCGCGCTGGCGGCCAGTTGCACCACGGCTTGCGCGATGGCGCGCTCGGGCTGTTCGCTGCTGCGCGCCACTTGCTCCATCGCATGCGTGATCTGCTGGCGCGTGAGTTCGCTCTCGTTGGCGAAGCTCGGCAGTTCGCGCAGCACACGCAGCGAACGGCTCACGGGCTCGATCAGGTCGCTCCACTCGACCTGGCCGATCATGCGCAGCGTGGTGATGATGTTGCCGACCGTGAGATTGGCGGCGGCCTGTGCGTTCTGCGCTTCGCCGATCAGTGCCGGCCCGTTGGGGCAGTGCTGCTCGGTCCAGCGCACCAGCGCGGGCATGTCTTCGCCGTGCTCGACGGGCAGGCGCTGCCACAGCTGCGTGAGGTAGTTGTCCTGCAGGCCGTGGCTTTGCAGCGCGCGGTAGAGCACGTCGAGGTCTTGCACCGAAAGGTGCGGCGCGGCGTCCCATGCGGCATGCGCAATCTCGCGCGCCACCTTGTTCTCGGCAATGCTCTCGGCCACGCGGCGCAGGTTTTCGAGCAGCACCACGCGCAGGGTGGTGGGCAGCGCCCACAGCTCGCCGAGCGTGAGCTCGTCGATGTCCTGGTAGGCATTGAGGAAAGCGGTGAACAGCGTCTTGTTGAGCACGCTGTCGGTGTGGGCCACGTAGGCCCATGCAATGCCGTACACGCGCGGCAGGCCCGCCAGCGGCGGCGCGGCGAGCTTGGGCAGGCGCGCGTAGTAGCTGCGCGGCACGCCGTCGTGAATCTGCTGGAGCTGCGCCTCGACCAGGTGGAAGTTGTCGAGCAGCCACTCGGCCGCGGGCGACACGTAGCGCCCGCTGAGCGAGATCAGCGCGATGTAGTCGAAGGCGTTGCGCAGCGACGCGAGGTTTTCGTCCACGCGCGGAAAGAAGGGCGCACCCTCGCGCGCGAGGCGGCGGTCTTCTTCCACCACCTGGGCGCGGGCGAGGCTGTGGCCGTGCTGCTCGAAACGCTGGATGCCGAAGAGTTCGGCGCGGATCGGTGCGGCTACCGGATCATGCGGGCCGAGCAGCAGCGCCCGGGCGTACGGACTGAGTCCCTGGAGACGGTCGACGACGGCTGCGGCGCTCAAGCGATGGCGAAGAGACCGATACCCAGCACCACGGCCACGCAGGCGATCGTGACGATGCGGCCCGCAGCGAGCGCGCGCATCCGTTGCATGTGGCTTCGCAGCGAGAACCAGCGCCCGTGAGCGCGCGCGCAGTGGCGCATGTGGGAGGCCAGCGCCTCGGCGTCGTTGCCGACGAAGTCGATGGGCGAATGGGTGAGGGACTGCGGGACTGGCATGGCAACGGGCTCCTTGTAACGACTTCGAGCTGCCGCGCGATTGCGAGAACTGTGAACGTGTCCGACCGTACCCTTTTAAATGACCTTACAGGTGCCTGATTGCCGATGCCAGACGTAGGAAAGGGCGCCGAAGCGCCCTTTGCCGTGGTCGGAATGGGTGTGCTCAGCCCGTATTGCGCAGCCCCGCCGCCACCCCGTTGATCGAGATGTGGATGCCGCGCTGCAGCCGCTCGCCGCCGTCGCCCGCGCGGTAGCGCCGCATCAGCTCGACCTGCAGGTGGTGCAGCGGGTCGATGTACGGAAAGCGGTGGCGCACCGAGCGTTGCATCTCGGCATTGCCTTCGAGCCGCTGCTTCGCGCCGGTGATGAGTGTGAGTGCGTCGGAGGTGCGGTGCCATTCGGCATCGATCATCGAGAACACCTTCTGGCGCAGCTTGCGGTCGGTGACCAGCTCGGCGTAGCGCGAAGCCAGCGCGAGGTCGCTCTTTGCCAGCACCATGTCCATGTTCGACAGCAGCGTGCGGAAGAAGGGCCACTGCTCGTACATGCGCTGCAGCAATGCCTGGCGCTCCTTCTTCCCCGCAGCCGTGCCCGCTGCGGCGAGGAACTGTTCGACGCCCGAGCCGAAGCCGAACCAGCCAGGAATGGTGAGGCGGCACTGGCCCCAGCTGAAGCTCCACGGCACCGCGCGCAGGTCGTCGATCTTGTGGCTGGGGTTGCGCGAGGCGGGGCGCGAGCCGATGTTGAGCTCGGCAATTTCGCGGATCGGCGTGGAGCCGAAGAAATAGTCGCCGAAGCCCGGGGTCTCGTAGACCAGCTTGCGGTACGCGGCCATGCTGGCGGTCGACAGTTCGCCCGCAGCCGAGAGAAAGGTGGCGGGCGCCGACTTGCCCTGCGGCAGCAGCGTGGCTTCGAGCGTGGCAGCCACCAGCGTTTCGAGGTTGCGCCGGCCGATCTCGCGGTTGGCGTACTTCGAGCCGATGACTTCGCCCTGCTCGGTCAGCCGGATCTGGCCGCGCACCGTGCCGGGCGGCTGCGCGAGGATGGCCTGGTAGCTCGGGCCGCCGCCGCGTCCCACGGTGCCGCCGCGGCCATGGAACATGCGCAGGCGAATCGGGTTGGCCTTCTTCTTGTTGAGCTCGTCGAACAGCGACACCAGCGCGATGCCCGCGCGGTACAGCTCCCAATTGCTGGTGAAGATGCCGCCGTCCTTGTTGCTGTCGGAGTAGCCGAGCATCACGTCCTGCTCGGCGCCCGAGCGTTCGACGAGCGCCTGGATGTTCGGCAGTGCATAGAAAGCGCGCACGATGGGCGCGGCGTTGCGCAGGTCTTCGATGGTTTCGAACAGCGGCACCACGATCAGGTCGCAGGTCGCGTTGCTGTCCATCGCGCCGCGCAGCAGGCCCACTTCCTTTTGCAGCAGCAGTGCTTCGAGCAGGTCGCTCACCGTTTCGGTGTGGCTGATGATGTAGTGGCGGATGGCCGCGGCGCCATAGCGCGCACGCGAAACGCGGGCGGCGGCGAAGATGGCCAGCTCGCTCTTCGCAAGCGGCGAGTAGTCGGCGTCGGGCACGCGCAGCGGGCGGGCGTCGTCGAGCAGCCTGAGCAGCAGGGTCTGCTTGGCTTCTTCGGCCAGCGACGCATACGAGGGCTCGATGCGAGCGGTGGCCAGCAGCTCGGCGATCACCGCCTCGTGCTTGTCGGAGCTCTGGCGCAGGTCGACCGTGGCCAGGTGAAAGCCGAACACTTCTACCGCGCGAATCAGCGGCAGCAGGCGCGGCGCGGCAAGCACGGTGCCGTGCTTTTCTTCGAGCGATTCGGCCACGGTGCGCAGGTCGGCCAGGAACTCTTCGGCCGTGGCGTACGGGTTCTGCGGCGCGACGGCGTGGCGCGCGGCCTCGCCACCGGTGAGCTCGCGCAGCGTGGCCGCAAGGCGCGCATACACACCGGTGAGGGCGCGGCGGTAGGGCTCGTCCTTGCGGTGCTCGTTGGTGTCGGGCGAGCGTTCGGCCAGCGCCTGCATCTCGACCGTCACATCGACCAGCGTGGCCGACAGCGACAGCTCGCCGCCCAGGTAGTGCACTTCGGTGAGGTAGTGGCGCAGCGCCAGCTCGCACTGGCGGCCCAGGGCGTATTCGAGCGTCTGGGCGGTGACGTTGGGGTTGCCGTCGCGGTCGCCGCCGATCCACTGGCCCATGCGCAGGAAGGGCGCGACCGAAGGCGTGTGGCCGCCCTGGGCGAGGGCCTTTTCGAGGTCGGCGTACACGCGCGGAATCTCGCGCAGGAAGGTGGCCTCGTAGTAGCTCAGCGAGTTCTCGATTTCGTCGGCCACCGTGAGCTTGGAAAAGCGCAGGATGCGCGTCTGCCAGATCTGCGTGACGCGGGTGCGCATCTGCGTTTCGTTCTCGGCAAACTCGAGCGGCGAGAGCGCATCCTTGCCGCCCGCATAGGCGCTCTGGCGCAGCCTGATCTCGTCGCGCACGGTGAGCAGTTGCGCGATGGCCCGCTCGGCATCGAGGATGCTCTTGCGCTGCACTTCGGTCGGGTGCGCGGTGAGCACCGGCGACACATAGCTGTGGGCCAGCGAGGCGACGATGTCGTCGGGCTTCACGCCGGCCTTGCGGATGCGCGCGAGCGCCGTTTGCAGGTCGCCCTCGACGCTTTCGCCGGCGCGTTCCGTTTCCGTGCGGCGGCGGATCTGGTGGCGGTCTTCCGCGAGGTTGGCCAGGTGGCTGAAGTAGGTGAAGGCGCGAATCACGCGCACCGTCTCGGCCGCGCTCAGGCCCTTGAGCAGGTTCTTCAGCGCGCGGTCGGCGGCGTGGTCGGCGTCGCGGCGGAAAGCCACGGACAAGGTGCGGATCTTTTCGACCAGCGCGTAGGTTTCGTCTCCTTCCTGCTCCCGGATCACGTCGCCGAGGATCCGGCCCAGCAGCCGGATGTCGTCGATCAGTGGCTGGTCTTCGGTCTGGCGGCGCTTGGGGGGAGCAGGGGTCTTGCTGGCTTTCATTCGATGTTTGTCCTGGACTTTTTGACTTCTTGAATGGATGCGCCGCCTGCGTTGTTGCGGCGCAACATGCTAGCATTCCGGCGGTTTAGAACATGTACTTTTGGAACCGGTCTTGAGCAATATCGTGATCGCCACGCGCGAAAGCCGCCTGGCACTGTGGCAAGCCGAACACGTCCGGGCGCTTTTGCAAGAAAAGGGCCATACGGTCAGCCTGCTCGGCCTGACGACCACCGGCGACCAGATCCTCGACCGCACGCTCAGCAAGGTGGGCGGCAAGGGGCTCTTCGTGAAAGAGCTCGAACTCGCGCTCGAAGAAGGGCGCGCCGACATCGCGGTCCATTCGCTGAAAGACGTGCCGATGGACCTGCCCGAAGGCTTCGCGCTGGCCTGCGTGCTGGAGCGCGAAGACCCGCGCGACGCGCTGGTCTCCCCCCGCTATGAATCGCTCGACGCGCTGCCGCAGGGTGCGGTGGTCGGCACTTCGAGCCTGCGCCGCGTGGTGCTGCTGCGCGCGCTGAGGCCCGACCTGCGCATCGAACCGCTGCGCGGCAACCTCGACACCCGCCTGCGCAAGCTCGACGAAGGGCAGTACGACGCCATCGTGCTGGCTGCGGCCGGGCTCAAGCGGCTGGGGCTGGAAAGCCGCATCCGCGTGGCCTTCGATCCCGACACCATGCTGCCGGCCGCGGGACAGGGCGCATTGGGCATCGAGGTGCGCGCGGACCGTACCGAACTCATCGAATTGCTGCGATCGCTGGCCCACCAGGGCGATTGGCTTTCCACCGCCGCCGAGCGCGCTGTGAGTCGCGCGATGGGCGGCAGCTGTTCCATGCCGCTGGCGGCTCATGCACGCTGGCAGGCCGACGGCGCGCTGCGCATCGACGCCGCTTGGGGCGATCCGGAGGGCAACGCGCCGCTGGTGAAGGTGCATGCGCAGGCGCAGGCCGGCGATTTCGCGCAGGCCGATGCGCTCGGCGAGCGCGCCGCGGCGCTGCTGCGCGACGCCGGGGCTCACTGAGATCGGTGGTCATCGTATGACCGCCCGCCCCGTCATCGTCACGCGGCCGGTGCGCGAGGCGGCGCAGTGGGTGAGTGACCTGCGCGCCGCGGGGCTCGATGCGGTGGCGCTGCCGCTCATCGTGATCGCGCCAGTGGCCGATGCCGAACCGCTGCGCACGGCGTGGCGGCAGTTGGTGAATTACGCGGCGCTGATGTTCGTGAGCGCCACGGCCGTCGAGCATTTCTTCCAGCACAAGAACGCTGCCGATACGCTGGCAGGGCGCCGCTTCTGGGCCACGGGCCCAGGCACCACGCGCGCCTTGCTTCGCGCCGGCGTGCCGCTGGAACTCATCGACGCACCACCTCCCGAGGCCACGCGTTTCGACTCCGAAGCGCTGTGGGAGCGGGTGCAGGCCCAGGTGTCTGCCGGCGTGCGCGTGCTGATCGTGCGCGGCGGCGACGAAGCCGGGCACCCCACAGGGCGCGACTGGCTCGCCAATGAAATCGATGTCGCGGGCGGCCATCGCGACACCGTGGTGGCCTACCGCCGGTTGCCGCCGTCGCTGGACGTCGTACAACGTCGGCTGGCCATCGACGGCGCCGAAGGCCGCGCGATCTGGCTCTTCAGCAGCTCAGAGGCCATCGGCAATCTGCAGCGCGCGATGCCCGGTGTGCAATGGCATGCCGCGAGCGCGGTCGCCACGCATGCACGAATCGGCGAAGCCGCGCGGGCCGCGGGTTTCGGGGCGTTGCGTGTATGCACACCGCTGCGGGATGCGCTGATCGCGTCTATAGAATCCTTGGCATGAGCGCCGCGTCCCCGTCAGACGATTTTTCCTCTCCTTCCCCAACCGCTGCCACGGCGCCGGTGCCCGCCACGCTGGCACCGCACCAGACGCCGGCCGCACAGGCAGCAGGGGCGCTGATCCTCTCTCGCATCGCATTCGGCCTCGTGGCCCTCGTGGCGCTGGCCGCATTGCTGATGACAATCGCGCTGTGGCAGAAGGTCGGCGGCATGAAGGAGCAGCTGGCACGCCAGAGTGCCGATGCCATCGCGCAATCGATGGAGGCGCGCACGCTGGCCCGCCAGGCAAGCGACACCGTGCGCGAGGCCTCGGCCCGCGTGGCTCTGGTCGAAACCCGCGTGGCTGAAGTCGCGCTGCAGCGCTCGCAGCTCGAAGAACTCATTCAAAGCCTCTCGCGTTCGCGCGACGAGAACCTCGTGGTCGACATCGAGTCGGCCGTGCGCCTTGCCCTGCAGCAGGCACAGGTCACCGGCAGCGTCGAGCCGCTGCTGGCTGCGCTGAAGGCCGGCGACGTGCGCATCGCGCGCGCCGCGCAGCCACGGCTGACGCCACTGCAGCGTGCCATGCAGCGCGATGCCGACCGCCTGCGCAGCACCGCAAGCACCGACAGCGCCGAAGCGCTGCAGAAGCTCGACGAACTGATGCGCGGCGTGGACGACCTGCCCACGCTCAACGCCGTTGCCGTGCGCGGCACCGGCACCAACGCCTGGCAGCCCGAACCGATTCCCGCCGACGCGCCGTGGTGGCGCCGCGTGCTGCTCACCGTGCGCGGCGAGGCACGCTCGCTGGTGCGCGTCGGCCGCATCCAGAGCCCGGAGGCGATCCTGTTGGCGCCCGAGCAGTCTTACTTCCTGCGCGAGAACCTGAAGCTCAAGCTGCTCAATGCGCGCCTGTCGCTGCTGTCGCGGCAGATGGAGGCCACGCGCGGCGAGCTGTCGCAGGTAACTGCCTCGCTCAACCGCTATTTCGATCCCGCATCGCGCCGCACCCAGGCCGCCGCCACGCAGCTGCAGCAGCTGCAGGCGCTGGTGAAGACGTCCGAGCCGGTCCGCATCGACGACACGCTCGCGGCACTGGCCACCGCCGCAGCAGGACGCTGATCGGACATGCGCGCCGCAATCTGGCTCCTCGCGCTGTTCGCTGTTGCAGCAGCAGTCGCTCTTTTCGCAGGCAACAACCAGGGCACGATCACCGTGTTCTGGCCGCCCTGGCGTGTCGACCTGTCGCTGAATCTCGTGCTCGTGATCCTGCTGGTGGCCTTCGTGCTGATGCACGTGGCTTTGCGTGCGCTGGCAGCACTGTTCTCGCTGCCGACGCAGGCGCGCCAGTGGCGGCTGCAGCAGAAGGAGCGCACGCTGCATGCAGCCCTGCTCGATGCGATGGTGCAGCTGATCTCGGGTCGCTTCTCGCGTGCACGCAAGGCCGCGCAGGCCGCGCTCACGCAGGAGAAAACGCTGTCGGCGCTCGGCGCCAGCCTGCCGCAGGCGCAGCAGGTGCGCGTGCTGTCGCACCTGCTGGCGGCCGAGAGCGCACAGGCCCTGCAAGACAAGCCAGCACGCGACGCCCATCTGCAGCAGGCCCTCAACGAAAGCGCCGACCGCGCCGTGCTCGCCAGCCCGGAGACGCGCGAAGGCGTGCAACTGCGCGCGGCGCGTTGGGCGCTCGAAGACCGCGATGCAGCCGCAGCGCTCGCGCGGCTCGAAGAACTGCCGCAGGGCGCGCAACGCCGCACGCTCGCATTGCGCTTGCGGCTCAAGGCGGCACGGCAGGATCGCCGCACGCTCGAAGCGCTCGAAACCGCGCGCCTGCTGGCCAAGCACCGCGCCTTCTCTGACGCCGCGGCACAGAGCATCGTGCGCGGGCTGGCGACCGAGCTGCTGACGGGCGCGCACGATCCGGCGCAGCTGCTTCGCGCGTGGACTGAGCTCGATGCCAATGAGCGCGACATGCCCGAAGTGGCGATTCACGCTGCCCAACGGATGGTCGCGCTGCGTGGCGATCTTGCCCTGGCGCGCGGCTGGCTGCTGCCGGCCTGGGAGCGCATGGTGACCAACCCGCGCGCGCTCGGCGATGCGCTGCGCGTCAAGCTGGCGCGTGCGCTCGAAGCGGGGCTCGACTCGGTCGATGCCGACTGGCTGGCGCGCATCGAAAGCGCGCAGCGCAACAACCCGCGCGACCCGAACCTTCAGTACCTCGCAGGCATGGCCTGCATGAAGCGCCAGTTGTGGGGCAAGGCCCAGCAGCTGTTGACGCAGGCCGGCCTTGGGCTGCAGGACACCGATCTGTACCGCCGCGCCTGGCTCGCGCTGGCCCAATTGGCCGAAGACCGCGACGATGCCGAGCAAGCCGCCGAGGCGTGGAAGCGCGCGGCGCAGATCGAGAACACCTGAGCGTTTTCAGGGGCAGGACCCTTCGGCCTTCAGGCTCGATGACCGCGCCAGTGGTTTGCCGCCGCCGAAGATCAGCAGACTGACGCCGGCCAGCACCCAGACGCCGACTCCCCCGTAGAGCATCACCAGCCCGAAGCTGCTCACCAGCGCCGCATGCACGACGGCGCCGGACGGGTCCGCCTGCGACAGCGCCGGAAAGCCTTCGGCAAGCGACGCGAAGTTGCCGGCCGCGATCTTCTCCGCCAGCGCGCGCAATTGCATTGCGTCGAGCGATGCCGACAACGCGCCGCGCAGATGCGCATGAATGCCTTCGAGCAGGATGAACCCCATTAGAGCGATGTTGATGGCCAGCGTGATCAGCCGTGCGCTCATGTCCATGCCCGAAGCCATGCCCGCGCGCGAGCTCGGCACCGAACCGGTGGTAGTGTTGGTGACGGGCGTGTTGGTCAGGCCCAGCCCGATGCCGGCCAGCAGGCAGCCGGGCAGCATCGTCATCCAGCCCGCGTGAACCATGCCGCTGCCATAGCGCATTGCAATGAAGCCGAGCCCGATGACGAACAGCCCTGCGGGAATGACCACGCCGGGCCGGTAGCGCAGCGACAGCCGCTCGGCCAGCGGCGGCAGCACGAGCGTGGGCAGCGTGTAGGCCAGCAGTGCCGAGCCGGCCGTGACCGCGTCGTAGCCCAGCGCGCCCTGGAAGTAGATCGGCAGGTAGATCATGAACGGCCAGAAGCTGAAGTTCATGCCGATGGAGCCGATGATCGAACCCGAGAAATTGCGAATCTTGAAGACCGAGAAGTCGAACATCGGATGCGGGTTGATCTTTTCCACCCACAGGAAGAGCGCGAAGCTCGCGGCCGACGCCGCGATCACGCCGATGGCCAGCGGGCTCGCAAAGCCGAGACCCGACCCCTGCGTGATGAAGTACGTCAGGCCCAGCACCGCAAGCGACAGCGTGACGATGCCAGGCAGGTCGAGCTTTTGCGCATCGGGGTCGCTCGACTCTTCCACGCTGCCGAACACCAGGGCAACGGCCACCGCCGCCAGCGGCACATGGACCAGGAACACCCACTGCCAGTTCGACAGCGCCACGATGGCACCGCCGATGATCGGCCCGAACCCCAGGCCCATGCCGAAGACCACGCCCCAGATGGCGAAGGCCTTGCTGCGTTCCTTGCCTTCCTGGAACTGGTGCGAGAGCACGGCGAGCTGGCAGATCAGCATCGCGCCGCCGCTCAGGCCCTGGAGGAAGCGCGCGACGATCAGCACCGGCGCGCTCTGCGCCAGCCCGCAGGCCAGCGAGGTGAGGCCGAAGAGCACCACGCCGACGACGAGGAGGCGCTTGCGGCCGTAGCGGTCGGCAAGCGTGCCCGCGGCCATCAAAACCGTGGTGCAGGCGATGGTGTAGGCGTTCATGATCCACTGCATGTCGCTGAAGTCGGCGTGCAATGCCTGTTCGAGCGTGGGAAGAATGACCGGCACGCTGGAGATTTCCAGGCCGAACATCAGGGCAATGAGGCAGATCGCGGCCAGCGCGACCAGGTTCTTGCCGGTATGGGAGAGAGGCATCGGAAGTCTTTCGGGAGTCTTTGGCAAAGAGGTCCGGGCGATTCTGGGGAAGGCCTCTTCATGATGGAAATGATTTAATTTCCTAGAATCCATGACGATTCATCATTGATTGGTTGATTGCCATGGATTTCGACCCTGCGCTGCTGCGAGCCTTCGTGGCCGTCAAGGAAACCGGCGGCTTCACGCGCGCCGCCCAGCGGCTGCACCTGACGCAGTCGGCCATCAGCCACCAGATCCGGCGGCTCGAGGAACAAGTGGGCCGGCCGCTGCTGCATCGCACGACACGCCGCCTCACGGTGACGGAAGACGGCGAAGACTTCCTTCGCTATGCGCAGCAGATCCTCGACACGCTCGACACGATGACGCGGCGCTTTCAACCCTCGCTGATCTCGGGCGTGGTGCGCTTCGGCGCGCCGGACACCTTCATGGGCGACCGGCTGCCGCCGCTGCTCTCGCAGTTCGCGCGCTCGTTCCCCGCCACGCGCATGGAGGTCAGCGTGAGCATGCACCTCGACTTTCGCGCAATGATCAAGGCGGGCGAGCTCGACCTTGCGGTGGTGATGTCGCCGGCCGATTGCGAGGAGGGCACGCGCCTGCGGCGCACGCAACTGGTGTGGGTGGCGGCTGAGACTTTCGAGCCGCCCGCCGGCGCGTCGCTGCCGCTGGCGTACTTTCCGAAGCCCTGCGTCAACCGTGAACTGGCCGGCGCAGCGCTGGATGCGACGCCGGTCGACTGGCACGTCGTGTTCACCTCCGCGAGCCAGCATGGCATTCGCGCGGCCGTGCTGGCGGGGCTGGCCGTGACGGTGCTCACGCGCGAGGACGTGGAGCCGGGCATGAAGATCGTCGACGGCCGCTATGGCCTGCCGCCTTTGCCGAACGTGGATTTTTCGCTGATCTGGAGCGAGGGCGGCAAGACGGAATGCGCCTGCCGGTTCGGCCAGCTGATCCTGGAGATGCCGGAACTGCCGGCGCACGACAAGGCATAAAAAAACGGCGCCACTGGCGCCGTTTTTACTTGGGAGCGTGTGTGGCTCAGAGGCTGCGTTGCTGCTCTTGCTCGAACGGCAGCGACATCGAACCGAGGTCGCGGCGGGTTTCGACCAGCACCAGCGGACCTTCGTCGAGCACAACCACCGGTGGGCGTTCGCGCGGCACGTGCACCGGCTTCGGCTCGGCTTCGATGGCGGCGCGTGCTTGCGCGATGCGTTCGGCATCCGAGTTGACCCACTGCAGGCCCGAGCTCTCGGCGATCTGCGCGAGCTCGTTCAGCGGCAGTTCGAAAGGCTGGACCTTGGGCAGTGCGCGGCCGTTGGCGGCGACAGGCGCCTTGGCGCTTTCGACGACGATCGGCGCAACTGCTGCCACGACAGCCGGTGCCGGCGCAGGGCGCTCAGCGCGGACCTGTTGCGGTGCTGCCACGGGCTCTCGGACTTCCGGTGCCGCAGCGGCTTCGACTGCTTCGAAGCGTTCCGACGCCAGCGGCAGTTGCTGCTGCGGGGCTTGTTGCTGTGCATCGCCCGTGGCTTCCGTTGCGGCGCCTTCGGCGGTGGCTTCGGCTTCATCGCGCGGGCCGCGTTCGCGGCGGTCACGGCCGTAGCGGTCACGCGAACGGCCGCGGCGCTCGTCGCCTTCGCGGCGCGGTGCCTGCTCGTTGTTGCCGTTGATGCTGGCTTCGCTGCCTTGATCGACATCGGCTGCTGCGGCCTCGGCGCCGCGTGCATCCGCTTCGGCTTGAGGCGCGTCGTTGCGGCGTTCGCGGCGGCCGTCGTTGCGGTCGCTGCGTTCGCCACGCGGTGCGCGCTGCTCGTCGCGGCCGTTGCGGGGCTGGCGTTGCTCGCTTTGTGCGGCGCCTTCGCCGGCTTCGGCATTGTTGCGTTCGCGGGCGCCGTTGTTGTCGGCGCCATTGCGTTCGCCACCACGTTCACCGCGCTCGCCACGTTCACGGCGTTCGCCGCGGGCGCGGGGTGCGCGTTCTGCAGCGTTGCCTTCGTCGCCTGCAACGGCACCGGGCGCCAGTTGCTGGGCTTCGAGGTTGACGTTGCCGTCGAGTGCTTCGGCCGGTGCGTTGTTGCGACCTTCGCGGCCTTCGCCTTCGCGGCGCTCGCCACGACCGTTGCGGCGTTGTTCGCCGTCGCGCGGTGCGCGCGCTTCACGCGGCTCGCGGGGCTCACGCTGCTCGCGTTGTTCACGCGGCTGGTTGGCGGCGTCGTTGCGCAGTTCGCTGCTGCGGCCTTCACGGCCTTCGCGACCTTCACGGCGCTCGCCACCACGGCCGCCACGGCGTTCGCCGTCGCGACCGCCGGAGCGTCCGCCGTTCTCGCCGCGGCCTTCGCCGCCGCGGCCGCCACGGCGCTGTTCGCCGTCACGTGCGCCGCCGCGTGCTTCGCCATCGCGGCCAGGACGGCCGTCGCGACGGGGCTTCGGTGCCTCGACCGGGATCGCGGACGGCGCAGGCGCCGCAGCGGGGGCCGGCGTGCCGCCGAACAGGTTCTTGATCCAGGCGAAGAAGCCGGTCTGCGCCGGAACCGGTGCGCTCACCACGGGCGGTGCGACCGGTGCGGGTGCTGATGCGACAGGCGCACGCACTGCTTCGGGCTTGGGCGGCACCACGGGCGCGGGCGCATCGGGCAGCACGCCCTTGATGACCGGCGTCTGCTTGTTGGTGGGCTCTTGCGAACGGCGCGTGACCGAGGTCGGGTCTTCGATCTCGTCGGCCATCTTGTAGCTGGCTTCGATGTGGTCGAGGCGCGGATCGTCGTGCTTCAGGCGCTCGAGCTTGTAGTTCGGCGTTTCGAGCGTCTTGTTGGGCACCATCAGCACGGTGACGCGCTGCTTGAGCTCGATCTTCGCGATTTCGGGGCGCTTTTCGTTCAGCAGGAACGAGGCGACTTCCACGGGCACCTGCACATGCACGGCGGCCGTGTTGTCCTTCATGGACTCTTCCTGAATGATGCGCAGGATCTGCAGCGCGCTCGATTCGGTGTCGCGGATGTGGCCCGAGCCGCCGCAGCGGGGGCAGGGGATCGACGAGCCTTCGGAGAGCGCGGGCTTCAGGCGCTGGCGGCTCATTTCCATCAGGCCGAACTTGCTGATCGAGCCGAACTGCACGCGGGCGCGGTCCTGGCGCAGAGCGTCGCGCAGGCGGCTTTCGACTTCGCGGCGGTTCTTCGACTCGTCCATGTCGATGAAGTCGATGACGATCAGGCCGCCCAAGTCGCGCAGGCGCATCTGGCGGGCCACTTCGTCGGCGGCTTCGAGGTTGGTGCGGGTGGCGGTCTCCTCGATGTCGCCGCCCTTGATGGCGCGGGCCGAGTTCACGTCGACCGAGACCAGTGCTTCGGTGTGGTCGATCACGATGGCGCCGCCCGAAGGCAGCTGCACGGTGCGGGCGTAGGCCGATTCGATCTGGTGTTCGATCTGGAAGCGGCTGAACAGGGCCGCGTCGTCGCGGTAGCGCTTCACGCGGGCGGCATGCTCGGGCATGACGTGCGCCATGAACTGCTGCGCCTGGTCGTAGATGTCGTCGGTGTCGATCAGGATGTCGCCGATGTCGTGATTGAAGTAATCACGAATGGCGCGGATGACGAGCGACGATTCCTGGTAGATCAGGAAGGCGCCCTTGCCGCCCTTGGCCGCGCCGTCGATGGCGGTCCAGAGCTTGAGCAGGTAGTTCAGGTCCCACTGGAGTTCGGACGCGATGCGGCCGATGCCGGCGGTGCGCGCGATGATGCTCATACCCTTCGGGTACTCGAGCTGGTCCATCGCCTCCTTGAGTTCGGCGCGGTCGTCACCCTCGATGCGGCGCGAAACGCCACCGCCACGGGGGTTGTTCGGCATCAGCACGACATAGCGGCCGGCCAGCGAGATGAAGGTGGTGAGGGCCGCGCCCTTGTTGCCGCGTTCTTCTTTTTCGACCTGGACGGTGAGTTCCTGGCCTTCGCGGATCGCGTCCTGGATGCGGGCCTGGCTGGCAGACACGCCTTCGGCGAAATATTGCTTGGAGATTTCCTTGAACGGCAGGAAGCCGTGGCGGTCTTCGCCGTAGTCGACGAAACAGGCTTCGAGCGAGGGCTCGACGCGCGTCACGACGGCTTTGTAGATGTTGCCCTTGCGCTGTTCGCGCCCTTCGATTTCGATTTCGTAGTCGAGCAGTTTCTGCCCGTCGACGATGGCCAGGCGGCGTTCTTCGGCCTGCGTGGCATTGATCAGCATCCGCTTCATGATGCGTTGTCCTTATATGTATCGTTCTACCGGCCCTTGATGGGCCAACGATGCACGGACGACGCCCGCGAAACCAGGGAATTGCCGCTTGGGCCCCGGATGCTGTTCACTGCCGCGCCAGGCGCGAGCAGGCCTCTCGAGCGTTAGCTCAAGAAGACAGCCGGGGTGGGGGCGCGTGGATGGGCGCGAGCCAGATTCGGTGTTGGCCAGCTATCTTTTTGATAGCTGGTTGCGCAAGAGTGGCGCACGCTGCCAACGATTCAATGCCTGAGGCCACTGGTCGAAACCAGGTTGGCCAGCGCAGGCACATTTGAATCAGCAGCATCAACACAACAAGGGACTCGCTTCGATCCGCCGGCAGCTTGGAAGCTGCAGGCTGGGTATTCCGTATCGGTGTTTCGTGGGTGTCGGCTTGACTTGGGTGCCTGGTCTGCCACTTTGCGCAATTGCGCGGGGTTTGCAGCTCGGCGCCAAAGCGGCATCGACCTCACAGCGCCGTCCTGGGTATTTGATGGCAGTGGACTAAACTTCTGTCTAATCAAGCACTTACATGACCGCGCTGGTGAAAAACATTATAGGTGCGAAGCAAGGCCCCGCGGCTGCTCCAAATCCCGCAGGCCAAAAAGCCCCAGGCGAAGCCGGGGCGCCGCATTCGGCCATCACATTCCTCACGGTCGACGCTGAATCTGCCGGGCAGCGGCTCGACAACTTCCTTTTCCGCCATCTGAAAGGCGTTCCGAAGACGCACGTCTACCGGATCATCCGGTCGGGCGAGGTGCGCATCAACAAGGGCCGGGTGCAGGCCGAGACCCGCATCGAGGCGGGCGACGTGCTGCGACTGCCACCGATCCGCATCTCGCCGCGCGCTGAAGAGGGCGGCACCCCGCCGGCACCGGCGCGCGAATTTCCGGTGCTGCTCGAAGACGAAGCCGTGCTGGCCATCGACAAGCCGGCCGGCGTGGCCGTCCATGGCGGCAGCGGCGTGAGCTTTGGCGTGATCGAGCAACTGCGCACGGCGCGGCCCGCCGCCAAATTCCTGGAACTGGTGCACCGGCTGGACCGCGAGACCTCCGGCATCCTGCTGGTCGCCAAGAAGCGCAGCGCGCTGGTCGCGCTGCAGGGCCAGTTCCGCGAACGCGAAACCGGCAAGACCTATCTGGCGCTGGTCGAGGGCACCTGGCCGGCCAACAAGAAGGTGCTCGACGCGCCGCTGGCCAAGTATTTGCTGCCCGACGGTTCCGGCGTTGGCGCCGGCGAGCGCCGCGTGCGCGTGGTCGCCAAGGACCATCCGGACGCCATGCGCGCCGTCACGCTGGTGCGGGTGCTGGCGCGGCTCTCGCTGCCGGGCGATGCCGCGCCGCTGTCGTTGCTGGCAGTGACTATCAAGACCGGGCGCACGCATCAGATTCGCGTTCACCTCGCGTCGGCCGGGCATCCGATTGCCGGCGACGACAAGTACGGCGAGTCCGAACGCCAGCGCGCATTTCAGAAACTTGGCCTCAAGCGCATGTTCCTGCACGCCTGGCGGCTGCAATTCAACCATCCGGCCAGCGGCCACCGCGTGGCGCTGCAGGCCGACCTGCCGCCCGAACTGCACGCGCTGATGCCGCCCGCTGCCCTCGAGGCACTGGCCCAACACCCCACTCCCACGGCCCATGACTGATTCTTCCAGACCTCTTCGCTTCGACCTGATTGCCTTCGACTGGGACGGCACGCTCTATGACTCCACGCGCCTGATCGTGCGCTGCATCCAGGCCGCGGTGATCGACGTCGGTGGCGCCAAGCCGAGCGAGAACGACGCCGCCTGGGTGATCGGCCTCGGCCTGGCCGAGGCGCTCGCGCGTGCGGCGCCCGACGTGCCGAAAGAAAAGTACCCGGAGCTCGGCGCCCGTTACCGCTACCACTATCTTCAGCACCAGGACGACCTCGTGCTGTTCGATGGCGTGCTGCAGATGCTCGATGCCCTGCGCGCGCGCGGCCACAAATTGGCCGTGGCCACCGGCAAGTCGCGCCGCGGCCTCAATGAGGCGCTCAAGTCGGTCGCGCTGCGCGACCGCTTCGATGCCTCTCGCACTGCCGACGAAACCTTCGGCAAGCCGCATCCGCGCATGCTGCTGGAGCTGATGGAAGAACTCGACGTGCCGCCGGAACGCACCCTGATGATCGGCGACACCACGCATGACCTGCAGCTTGCGCAGAACGCCGGCTGCGCCAACGTGGGTGTGAGCTACGGCGCGCATGAACCCGCCAGCTTCGACGAATTCAAGCCGCTGCACATCGCGCATTCGGTGGCCGATCTCGAAGCGTGGCTCCTCGGAAACGCCTAAAAAAGTCCTGCCATGAGCGACGAAGAACGCATCCCGTTGTGCAATGCCGCGGACCTGGTCGAAGGCAGCCTGGCCGTGCCCTTCGACGTGGTCTATGGCGGAGAAACCTGCCGCGCCTTCGCGATACGTTTCGAGGGGCGGCCGCATGCGTTTCTCAACCGGTGCAGCCACGTCGCGATGGAACTCGACTTCCAGCCCGACCGCTTCTTCGACGACACCGGCCAGTGGCTGCTGTGCGCGACGCACGGCGCGGTTTACAAGCCCGACACCGGCGAATGCGCGGGCGGGCCGTGCCGCGGCGGCCTCGTGAAGATCGCCTTGAGCGAGCATGACGGCGTAGTGCACTGGCATACTGGCTGGAACCTTCACCCCCTGACCTTCTGACATGACCGACCCGAACCGAACGGAACCCGCCGGGTTCGAACCATTTGAGCCGGCCCCTCCCACGAATATGGCCAAAGATCCCACGCAGCGCCCCGGTTGGGAGCGCGCCACCCTCGAAAAGCTCGCCTTCGCTTCGTTGAACGAACAGAAGGCCACGCGCCGCTGGAAGACCTTCGTGCGTCTGTCCTGGCTTGCCTTCTTCGTCTTCCTGGCGTGGTTCGCGCTCTCGCGCAGCGCGCCGAGCACGGCCAAGACCACGGCGCACACCGCCGTCGTCGAGATCAAGGGCGAAATCGCCAATGGCGGGGATGCGAGCGCAGAGTTCGTGGTCGCCGCGATGAAGACGGCCTTCGAGGACGAAGGCGCCAAGGGCGTGGTCCTGCTGATCAACTCGCCCGGCGGCAGCCCGGTGCAGGCCGGCATCATCAACGACGAGATCAAGCGCCTGAAGGCCAAGTACAAGAAGCCGGTCTATGCCGTGGTCGAGGAGACCTGCGCCTCGGCCGCCTATTACATTGCCGCCGCCGCAGACAAGATATATGTCGACAAGGCCAGCATCGTCGGCAGCATCGGCGTGCTGATGGACGGCTTCGGTTTCACCGGCGTGATGGAGAAGGTCGGCGTCGAGCGCCGCCTGCTGACCGCCGGCGAGAACAAGGGCTTCCTCGATCCGTTCAGCCCGATGAGCGATGCGCAGCGCGCGCACGCGCAGACGATGCTCAACCAGATCCACACGCAGTTCATCAATGTGGTGAAGGCCGGTCGCGGTGATCGCCTGAAGCTCGATACCCCCGGCTTGTTCAGCGGACTGTTCTGGAGCGGCGAGCAGGCCGTCGAATACGGCCTGGCCGACCAGCTGGGCAATGTCGACTACGTGGCGCGCGAAGTGATCAAGGCCGAAGAGGTGATCGACTACACGCGGCGCGACAACGTGGCCGAGAAGCTGGCCAAGAAGTTCGGCGCGGCGATGGCTGAAACCACGGTGCGCCTGATGCACACCGCGCCGGCCCTGCGCTGATCTCTTATTTGTTTTCGCCGCTGGCGGTGTATCGCGCAGATGCCGCCAGCGCCGCGGCGAAGACCACGACGACATAGAGCGCGGTGGTCAGCGAGGTCGCCCGCGCCAGCAGCCCGATCACTGCCGGGCCTGCCATGAACCCCAGATAGGCAAGGGCCGAGACCGACGCAATGCCGCGTGCGGGCTCGATGCCCGGAACTTTCGCCGAGGCCGAGAACAGGATCGGCACCACGTTCGCAAAGCCGACCCCCACGCCCGCGAAGCCGACCAGCGCCAGCCAGGGCAGGTCGGTGATGAGCACCAGCGCCATGGACACCGCGGCCAGCAGGCCGCTGCCGAGCAGCAGCGTGCCCGGCGAGAAGCGGGCGCGCAGCGCGTCGCCGCCGAAGCGCGCCGCGGCCATCGCGGCCGAGAAGCTCGCATATGCCAGAGCGGCCTGTTGCTGCGGGCTGCCGATCTCCTGCTGCATATAGAGAACGCTCCAGTCGTAGATCGCGCCTTCGGCGATCAGACCCAGTGCGGCCAGCACGCCCAGCACCGCGAGCGTGCCGCGGGGCAGCAGGAAGCCGTGATCGGCCTCGGTGGCGCCGCTGGTGGCGGGGCGGGGCAGCATGCGTGTCGAGGCTACGGCAACGAGCAGCACCATCGCGGCCGAGACCAGCAGCAGGTGCGCCTGCGCGCCGAGCCCGGCCGCCAGCGCGGCGCTGCCGCTCGCGGCGCCGGCCATGCCGCCCAGGCTGAACATGCCGTGCATGCCGCTCATCAGGGGCGTGTCGCCGTGCAGTTCGAGTTGGGCGGCTTCGGTGTTGATCGAGACGTCGAACACGCTGGTCACGAGGCCGAAAGCTGCCAGCAGAACCAGCAGTGCGGCATAGCCGGGCATCGCGATCAGGCCGGCCAGCAGCAGTGCATAAATGCAGCCGCAGATGCCGGCTACACGGCGCGGGCCGTGGCGGCCGATCCAGCGGCCTGCACTGGTCAGGCCGAACATCGCCCCGGCACCGGCCGCGAGCATGGCCAGCCCGAGCTGGGCTTCGTCGATGCCGTAGTGCGCCTTGACCGTGGGCACATGCACGCCCCAGGTCGCGAAGATGAAGCCGGCGGCAAAGAACTGCGCGCGCGATGCCCAGCGCGTGGCTGCGGTAACACCCACCATCGTCAGCGGCCGATCGCGAACACGGCGGGCAGGCGTTCGTCTGTGGTGGCTTGTGGCTTGGCGCGCCAGGATTTGACCGTTTCGCTGCGCACGTGGGCGGAGGCGAGCGTCAGGCCGCGCGCCACGGCGAGCCGGGTGTTGTGCTGCAGGGTCTGCACGAGGGCCTGCAGCAGCGCGGCGTTGCGATAGGGCGTCTCGATGAACAGCTGCGTCTGGCCCGACTTGAGCGCGAGCGCTTCGAGCTCGCGGATGCGGGTCTGGCGCTCGCTGGCGTCCTGCGGCAGGTAGCCGACGAAGGCGAAGTTCTGGCCGTTGAGTCCGCTCGCGGCCAGTGCGAGCAGCAGCGAGACCGGGCCGGTCAGTGGAACCACGGTAAGGCCCAGGTCGTGCGCGGCGCGCGCCACCGAGGAGCCCGGGTCGGCCACCGCTGGCATGCCTGCCTCGCTCAGCAGGCCGATGTCGTGGCCTTCGAGCGCGGCGGCCAGCAGGGGGCGGGCGTCGAACTGGCCTGCGTGATCACCTTTCTTGTGCACTTCGCGTGGCAGTTCCTGGATGTTCTGCGCCTGCAGCGCAGCGGCCAGTGGTGCCACTTCGTCGATGCGCTTCAGGTAGGCGCGCGCGGATTTCGCGTTCTCGCAGATCCAGTGGGTGATGCCGGCGGCCGTCTGCAGCGTGCCCAGCGGGAGGGCGTCTTGCAGCGGGGCCTGCACGTCGCAACCGAAGTCGAGCGGCGCGGGAACGAGGTAGAGCTTGCCTTTTTGTTGTGTCACAGCAGATCGACTCCCGCGGCGCGCAGCATCTGGCAGGTGCGGATCAGCGGCAGGCCGACCAGTGCGGTCGGGTCGTCGCTGTCGATGGCGCTCAGCAGCGCGATGCCGAGGCCTTCGCTCTTGGCGCTGCCGGCGCAGTCATAGGGCTGCTCGGCCTGCAGATAGTGTTCGATGGCGGCGTCGCTGAGGTCGCGGAACACCACGCGCACGGGCGCGATGTCGCGCTGGACGAAGCCGGTGGCCTTGCAGACGACGGCCACGGCCGTCTGGAAGATCAGCGTCTGGCCGCGCATGCGGCGCAATTGGGCGGTGGCGCGGGCATGGTCGCCGGGCTTGCCCAGCGCCTCGCCGGCCAGGTCGGCCACCTGGTCCGAACCGATGACCACGGCTTCTGGGAAGCGGGTAGCCACGGCGTTGGCCTTTTCCAGCGCGAGGCGCACGGCCAGGTCGTGCGGCGTTTCGCCGGGCTGGGGCGTTTCGTCGACTTCCGGCGAGTGCACATCGAAGGGCAGGCGCAGGCGGGTGAGCAGTTCGCGGCGGTAGCGCGAGGTCGAGGCGAGGATCACGGTGCGTTGCATGGTGACGATTGTGCGTGAGCCGCCCAGAACTCTCAGGTATGCCCCAAGCCGGTGAAATGGCCGGCACGCTAGACTGGCGCGGATGAAGAGAGAATTTGCCCCCGAACGGCTCAATGTGCCCGGCTTTACCGCCGCTGCCGCCACCCTGGAAGCCGCCGATCCGGTTCCGAACTATGTACGCCTGGTCGCCGAACTGGCCGTCCCGGCGCCCGACGCGGTGGTCCGATGGGAGGCCCACGGGGAAGAGCGCCCCGGTGCGGATGGCAAGGCCGCGCCCTGGCTGCACCTGGAGGCTGAAGCCACCGTGCCGCTGGTTTGCCAGCGTTGCCTGTCGCCGGTCGACACGCTGCTTTCCGTGGATCGATGGTTCCGTTTCGTGGCCGACGAGGCCACTGCCGAGGCGCAAGACGAGGAATCCGAGGAAGACCTGCTCGTCGTGAGCCGGGATTTCGACCTGCGTGCCCTGATCGAGGACGAGCTGCTGATGGAAATCCCTGTCATGCCCGTTCACGTTGTCTGCCCCACGCCGGTGCAGCTTTCGTCCAGCGACGAGGACTTCAAGGCGGCCGAAGAGGCCAAGCCGAACCCCTTCGCAGTGCTCGGCGCGTTGCGTTCGCGCAAGCCCGAAGAGGGAAAGTAGCCCTTTCCCGCAGGCTGGGCTATAATCATGGGCTTCGCGCGCGCCGCCGTGAGCAGCAGTACAGATAAAGGCATTCCATACATGCCGTTAAATTTTTTGTATTGCCACCGCTTGAGCCCGCATCCAATCACTCACCTAACAGTCCAGGAGCCATCATGGCCGTCCAGCAAAACAAGAAGTCGCCTTCCAAGCGCGGCATGCACCGTTCCCACAATGCGCTGGTCGTGCCCGGCATCGCCGTGGAACCGACCACCGGCGAAACGCACCTGCGCCACCACATCAGCCCCAACGGTTTCTACCGTGGCCGCCAGGTGCTCAAGAACAAGTCTGAAGCCTGATCTCGCATTCCAAGGCCAAGGCCCGAAGCTACTTCTGCTGTAGCGTCGGGCCTTTGTTTTGATGGCTACGCCTTCTTCCCCCGAAATCACTGCTGCGCCTTCTGCAATCACGCTCGCCGTGGATTGCATGGGAGGCGATCATGGGCCGCGCGTCACGCTCGCGGCCTGCCGCGCGTTTCTCGAGCGGCACAGCGAAGCCTCGTTGTTGCTGGTCGGCGCGCCGGCCGCACTGGCGGGGTTTGCCGCGCATCCGCGTGCCCGCATCGTCGCTGCAAGCGAAGTGGTGGGCATGGATGACCCGGTTGAAATCGCCCTGCGCAAGAAGAAAGACTCTTCAATGCGCGTCGCGATCCAGCAGGTCAAGGACGGCGCCGCCCAAGCCGCCATCTCCGCCGGCAACACCGGCGCCCTCATGGCGATTGCGCGCTACCTGCTCAAGACGCTCGAAGGCATTGATCGCCCCGCGATCGCACCGCAGCTTCCCAATGCCAAGGGCGGGGCAACGACCGTGCTCGATTTGGGTGCGAACGTCGATTGCGACGCCGAAGACCTGCTCCAGTTCGCCGTGCTCGGCTCGGCCCTGGTGTCGGCGCTGACTGGCAACGAGGCGCCCTCGGTCGGCCTGCTCAATATCGGCGAGGAAGCAATCAAGGGCAGTGAAACGATCAAAAAAGCGAGCCAACTGCTGCGTACGGCTGCCAACTCCAAGGATCTGAACTTCTACGGCAACGTGGAAGGTAACGACATCTTCAAGGGCACGACCGACATCGTCGTCTGTGACGGCTTCGTCGGAAACGTGGCTCTGAAGGCCAGCGAGGGCGTGGCTTCAATGATCGGCGAATTCATTCGCGTCGAATTCTCCCGGAGCATTTTTACCAAAATGGCAGCAATTGTTGCCTATCCGGTTCTAAAAGCGTTCAAAAGTCGCCTGGATCATCGTCGCTACAACGGCGCAGCCTTGCTGGGGCTGCGTGGCCTGGTTTTCAAGAGCCATGGCTCGGCTGACGAAGTGGCTTTCGGCCATGCGCTGGATCGCGCTTATGATGCCGCTCGCAACAACCTGCTCGATCGCGTGCGGGCCCGCATCGCCCACGCCGCGCCTTTGCTAGCGCGACAGGAACCGGCGGCGCCGGTCGACGCGACGGCCCTTCACGTTTGATGACCCCTTCTTATTCACGCATTACCGGCACCGGCAGCTATCTGCCCCCACGCCGCGTGACCAATGACGATCTCGCCAAGGATCTGGCGACGCGAGGCATCGAAACCTCCGACCAGTGGATCGTCGAGCGCACCGGCATTCACGCGCGGCATTTCGCCGCGCCGGATGTCACGAGCAGCGACCTTGGTCTTGAAGCGGCCCGACACGCCCTGGAGGCTGCCGGCCGTAAAGCCAGCGACATCGACCTGATCATCGTCGCGACCTCGACGCCCGACATGGTGTTTCCGTCTTCGGCCGCCATTCTCCAGAACAAGCTCGGCATTGCCGGCTGCCCGGCGTTCGACGTCCAGGCGGTTTGCAGTGGTTTCGTCTACGCACTGACCGTCGCCGACGCGATGATCCGCACGGGCACAGCGCGTTGCGCGCTGGTGGTGGGGGCCGAAGTGTTCTCCCGCATCCTCGATTTCAACGACCGCACCACCTGCGTGCTGTTCGGCGATGGCGCGGGCGCGGTGGTGCTCGAAGCCAGCGAAGAGCCCGGCATTCTGGCCAGCGACCTGCATGCGGATGGCAAGCACGTCGGCATTCTTTGTGTGCCGGGCCACGTTTCAGGCGGCAATGTGCTGGGCACGCCGCTGCTGCACATGGACGGCCAGGCCGTCTTCAAGCTCGCGGTCCGCGTGCTCGAAGAGGCTGCGCGCGCCACGCTGGCCAAGGCCGGCAAGGTCGACACCGACATCGACTGGCTCATTCCGCATCAGGCCAACATCCGCATCATGGAAGGCACGGCGAAGAAGCTGAAGCTTCCGCGCGAGAAGCTGATCGTCACGGTGAACGAGCACGGCAATACTTCTGCCGCCTCGATTCCGCTGGCGCTCGACGAGGCCGTGCGCTCCGGCAAGGTGAGGAAAGGCGAAACGCTCATGCTCGAAGGCGTGGGCGGCGGCTTCACCTGGGGCGCGGTGCTATTGAATCTGTAGTGCGTTGCGTCGCCCTGGAAGAGGGCGGCCGCGATGCGAGATGGCGCATACAACAATGAAATCCTTTGCTTTTGTCTTTCCGGGTCAGGGCTCGCAGGCGGTCGGCATGCTCGACGCCTGGGGCGATCACCCGACCGTGGCTGAAACGCTGCGCGAAGCTTCCGAAGCGCTCGGCGAAGACGTCGGCGCGCTGATCAAGAACGGCCCCAAGGAAGAGCTGGCGCTCACCACCAACACTCAGCCCGTGATGCTGGTGGCTGGTGTTGCTGCATGGCGCGCCTGGTTGGCCGAGGGTGGTGCCGCGCCTTCTGTGGTGGCTGGTCATTCGCTCGGCGAGTATTCGGCGCTGGTGGCTTCGGGTGTTCTGACGCTCGCGCAGGCTGCGCCGCTCGTGCGTTTCCGCGCGCAAGCGATGCAACAGGCGGTGCCCGTCGGTGTCGGCGCGATGGCTGCGGTGCTCGGCATGGAGTCGGGCAAGGTGGTGGCAGGCTGCGCGGAAGCCACTGCCAGCTTTGGCTCTGGCAGCGCGGAAATCGTCGAGGCGGTGAATTTCAACGACCCCATGCAGACCGTGATCGCCGGCAGCAAGGCCGCGGTCGACAAGGCCTGCGAACTGCTCAAGGCCAACGGTGCCAAGCGGGCGCTGCTGCTGCCGGTTTCGGCGCCGTTCCATTCGAGCCTCATGAAACCTGCCGCGGAAGCGCTGCGCGACAAGCTGGCTTCCATCACGCTGGCCGCGCCGCAAATTCCGGTGCTGAACAACATCGACGTCGCCATCGAGACCGATGCCGACCGCATCCGCGACGCCCTGGTGCGCCAGGCCGCCGGCCCGGTGCGCTGGGTCGAGAGCGTGCAGGCCTTGAAACTGCGCGGTGTAGCCGCCATCATCGAGTGCGGTCCCGGCAAGGTGCTGGCCGGCATGGTGAAGCGCATCTCCCCCGATCTGGAAGCCGCGTCGGTGTACGACCCGGCCACGCTCGCGGACACCCGACAATCGCTCGCCGGCTGACCGGCGCAAGGCTCCGACACTTTTTCTTATGAGCATTCCCAAATTTGAAGGGCAAGTCGCCCTGGTCACCGGCGCAACGCGCGGCATCGGCGCGGCGATCGCGTTGGAGCTGGCGCAGCGTGGCCTCAAGGTCGTGGGCACCGGCACCACCGACGACGGCGCGGCCAAGATCACTTCGGCCCTGAGCGCCTACGGCGGCCGCGGCCGTGCGCTCGACGTGAACGACGGCGCCGCCGTCGAGGCCCTGATCGACGAGATCGTGCAGGCCTACGGCGCCATCCACGTGCTGGTGAACAACGCCGGCATCACGCGCGACACGCTCGCCATGCGCATGAAGGACAGCGACTGGGACGCGGTGCTCGACACCAATCTCAAGGCCGTCTTCTCCCTCTCGCGCGCCGTGATCCGCCCGATGATGAAGCAGCGCTACGGCCGCATCATCAGCATCACCAGCGTGGTCGGCGCCTCCGGCAATGCCGGCCAGGCCAACTACGCCGCTGCCAAGGCAGGCGTCGCGGGCATGACCCGTGCGCTGGCCCGCGAGCTGGGCAGCCGCAACATCACCGTCAACTGCGTCGCACCCGGTTTCATCGAAACCGACATGACGGCCAGCCTCCCCGAAGCCCAGCAACAGGCGCTGCTCCAGCAGATCCCGCTGGGCCACTTGGGCAAGCCGGCCGACATCGCGCACGCGGTGGCTTACCTCGCATCGCCCCAGGCGTCCTACGTCACGGGGCAAGAGCTGCACGTCAACGGCGGCATGCACATGTAGCCGCAAGGCGCAAGTTTTTCCCGTACCGGACGCGCGGCAAATGCCACAATGCGCCCGGCTAAAATCCACCGATTACCTACAACCCTCAGAGGGAACCAAATGAGCGATATCGAAGCACGTGTCAAGAAAATCATCGCCGAGCAGCTCGGCGTGGAAGAGTCCCAAGTGACGAACGAAAAGGCTTTCGTGGCCGACCTCGGCGCTGACTCGCTCGACACGGTCGAACTCGTGATGGCACTCGAAGACGAATTCGGCATCGAAATTCCCGACGAAGATGCCGAGAAGATCACCACGGTGCAAAACGCCGTCGACTACGCCACCAAGAATCAAAAGGCCTGATAGGCCAGCTGACAACACTGCAACTGCGGCCGGCGGCTTTTCCTTTAAAAACCGCACGCGCCGACAGGCAACTGTTCAGCGCTTCCAGAAAGGTTTGCCGGCATGACCAAACGCCGCGTCGTCGTGACCGGACTCGGTTGCATCGCTCCTGTCGGAAACACCGCAACCGAATCCTGGGCCAACCTGTTGGCCGGGAAATCGGGTATTGCGAACATCACCGCGTTCGATGCAAGCGCCTTCGCCTGCAAGTTCGCCGGTGAGGTCAAGGGTTTCGACATCACCCAATACATCTCGGAGAAAGAAGCGCGCCACATGGACCGCTTCATTCATCTGGGTCTCGCCGCCGCCATCCAGGCGGTGCAGGACAGCGGACTGCCGACCGGCGAAGCGCTGTCCTATGAAAAAGCCGTGCGCATCGGATGCAACATCGGCTCCGGCATCGGCGGCCTGCCGATGATCGAGGAAACGCACGGCGAACTGATGAGCCGCGGCCCGCGCCGCGTGTCGCCGTTCTTCGTGCCGGCATCGATCATCAACATGATCTCGGGCCACGTCTCGATCAAGTACGGCTTCAAGGGCCCGAACATCGCGGTCGTGACCGCCTGCACCACCGGCCTGCATGCCATCGGCACGTCGGCACGCATGATCGAGTACGGCGATGCCGACGTGATGATCGCGGGTGGCGCGGAGTCGACCATCTCTCCGCTCGGCATCGGTGGCTTCACCGCGCCTCGCGCGCTGAGCACCCGCAACGACGATCCCGCTACGGCCTCGCGTCCGTGGGACAAGGACCGCGACGGCTTCGTGCTGGGCGAGGGGGCCGGCGTGCTGGTGCTCGAAGAGTACGAACACGCCAAGGCACGTGGTGCCAAGATCTACGCGGAAGTCGCGGGCTTTGGCCTGACGGGCGACGCGTATCACATGACCGCGCCCGACGTCGACGGCCCGCGCCGCTCGATGGCCATGGCGCTGGCCAATGCCGGTGTCAATGCTGATCAGGTGCAGTACCTCAATGCGCACGGCACTTCGACGCAGATCGGCGACGTCAACGAGACCAATGCGGTCAAGCTGGCATTCGGCGATCACGCGAAGAAGCTCGTCGTCAATTCGACCAAGTCCATGACCGGCCATTTGCTGGGCGGCGCGGGCGGCATCGAATCGGTGTTCACGGTGCTGGCGCTGCACGAGCAGAAGAGCCCGCCGACCATCAACATCTTCAATCAGGATCCGGAATGCGATCTCGACTACTGCGCCAACGAGGCGCGCGATCTGAAGATCGACGTCGCGGTCAAGAACAACTTCGGCTTCGGCGGCACCAACGGCACGCTGGTGTTCAAGCGCGCTTGAGCACTGCTCTTTCATGCACAGCGCACCGTCGGTGACCTATCCGGTGGGGCGCTCGCGTGGCGCAACCCGGATTCTCGTTGTCCTCTGGGCCCTGGGTGCTTGCTGTGCGGGCGCATCTTGCTATCTCTTCGATAGCGCCGGATGGCGCCAGCTGCTGCTGGTTCTCAGTGTCGTGTTTGCAGGTGTCGCCGCGGGCTTCGGCTTGCGACGCGATGGCGTGGGCGTTCTGCATTTCGACGGCCTCTACTGGTCGTTGACGGGAGGCCATGCCTCCCGGGCCGTGCATGCTGCCAGGGCGTTCGTGGCGCTCGATTTCCAGTCGCTGATGCTGGTGCGGCTCAGCGAGCCGGGCCGCGCCCGCCGCTGGGTCTGGATCGAGCAGCGGGCCATGCCTGAGCGCTGGCGCGACGTGCGCCGTGCGGTATATTCGCGCCCCCCGTCCGCAGCACCTGCGGGCGACCCCTGGCGCGCGACGGCTCCCGCCGACGCGCCCTGATCCTCCGTCGATGACCACCTCTCCGCCTGTGCCGCCGGATTCCGGCCTGAACGATGCGCCCGCCGTGGTGCGTCCGGGCGAGGTCGATTTCCAGCTGGTCCAGCGCACCGTCGCGGGCGACCAGAAGGCATTCGAGTTGCTGGTCATCAAGTACCAGCGCCGCATCGAGCGCCTGATCGGGCGGATGGTGCGCGATGTCGACCTGGTCGAGGACATTGCGCAGGAAACCTTCATTCGCGCGTATCGCGCGCTGCACCAGTTCCGCGGTGAGGCGCAGTTCTACACCTGGCTCTACCGGATCGCCGTCAACACCGCCAAGAAGGCGCTGGTGGACATGAAGCGCGATCCGACTGTCTCCGAGGCCGCTCTCAGGCCTTCTTCTGAGGACGACGATGAAACTTACCGTCCCGGAAACGAACCAACCACCGACGAAACCCCCGAATCGGTCATGGCGGCGAATGAAATCGCCAGTGCCGTCGAGGCGGCCATGGAAGCACTCCCTGCCGAGTTGCGCCAGGCGGTCACGCTGCGCGAAATCGAGGGCATGAGTTACGAAGAGATTGCCGAGGTCATGGATTGCCCTATCGGCACGGTGCGTTCGCGTATTTTCCGGGCGCGCGAGGCCATTTCGGCCAGGGTCAAGCCGCTGCTGGACAACCAGTCCGGCAAGCGTTGGTAAGTAAGCAGGTGAATGAAATGAATCAGACGATGACGGTTCGGGAACAGGTGTCCGCACTTGCGGATGGTCATTTGCAGGGCGAGGCGTTCGCGCAGGCGATCGAAGCTGTCTGCGCCGAAGGCGAATCGCGCGCGGCATGGCAGGCCTACCACGTGGTGGGCGATGTGCTGCGTTCGGGCTCTCATTCGCCGTGCAGCGACACCTCGGCATTCCTGGCGCGCTTCCAGCAGCGATTGGCGGCGGAGCCTGTGATGGTCGCCCCCATGTCGGTGCCGGTCGCCGCACCGGTGGCACTGCCCGCGCAGCGCAGGGCGGAAGCGGCCAACGAGCCTGTGTTCCGCTGGAAGCTTGTGGCTGGTGCCGCGTCGCTGATGGCCGTGGCTGCCATCAGCTGGACCCTGGTCGGCAACGGCACAGCGGTGCCGCAGGGCGGCGCGCAGCTGGCTTCGGTCCAGCAGCAACAGCAGCCGGCGGTCAATTCGGTGTTGGCGGCGGCTGCGGTCAACAGCCCGCAACCCGCGAGCAACACGTTGACCCCGACCCGCGTGATCGTGGGTAACGGCAATCCGCAGGTCATGCTGCGCGACCCGCGGCTCGATCAGCTGCTCGAAGCGCATCAGCAAGCCGGCGGTGCTTCGCAAATGCCTTCCGGTTTCCTGCGCAATGCCACTTTCGAGGGCCCGACGCGCTGAGTGCGCGCACCCCTAGCTGCCCGTAATGACCGTTCCGATGCCGATCTCCGCGCGCGCTTTCGTGCTTGTGTTTGCTGCTTTTTGCCTTGCGCAGACTGCCACCGCGCAGACCCGCTCGGGCGCTGCGAATACGAAGAGCGCGGCAACTGCGCAGACGGACGAGCCACCGGCCATGAGCGTGACCGAGTGGCTGCAGCGCATGCACGCGGGCGCCCGGCAGCGCAATTACGTGGGCACCTTCGTGGTGTCGGCGCCGGGCGGCGACCTGTCGAGCGCACGCATCTGGCATGTGCGCGACGGCGAGCATCAGATCGAACGCATCGAAGCTCTCTCGGGGCCGCCGCGCTCGACCTTCCGGCGCAACCGCAATGTCATGACCTTCCTGCCGGAGGCGAAGGTGGTGAAGGTCGAGAAGCGCGAGAACCTCGATCTCTTCCCGAACCTGCCGGACAAGCCCGATTCGTCGATTGGCGATTTCTACGACGTGCGCGCGATCGGCAAGGACCGCGTGGCCGGCTTCGATGCCGACGTGGTGCAACTGGTGCCGCACGACGCGCTGCGCTTCGGCTATCGCATCTGGAGCGAGCGCCGTTCGGGCCTGGTGGTGAAGCTGCAGACCATTGACGGCGACTCCCGCGTGGTGGAGCAGTCGGCGTTTTCCGAGCTGCAGCTCGACGCGCCGGTGAAGGCGCAGGCGCTCTCGCAGATGATGTCCAACACTTCAGGCTACCGCATCGAAAAGCTGGAGCTCGAGCGCAGCAATGCGCAGGACGAAGGCTGGACGCTGCGCACGCCTGTGGCCGGATTTAAGCCCCGAAGCTTCTTCCGTCGCCCGACAGCGGGCGGTGATGGCGACAGCAGCGGCAAGTCGAAGCAGGACGCGGCCACGGTCCAGTGGACCTTCTCCGATGGCCTGGCCTCGGTGTCGCTTTTCATCGAGCGCTACGACGCAGCGCGCGCGCCCCGCGACGGCGTGCTGACCATCGGAGCGACCAACGCCATCCGTCGGCGTCTGCCCGAGCCGGCCAGCGACTGGTGGCTGACCGCAGTCGGCGAGGTGCCGCAGCAGACGCTCAATGCATTCGCCCAAAGCCTCGCGCGCACGCGCTGACAGGCCAAATAAGCGCCAATTGCGCTGAACCAAGCACACAGCGCAAACTCATAGCACTTGTTTTCAGCCGCTCTGTTCTTTTGAAAGAAAACCGATGATCTTCAAAGTCGAGGGACACAAGCTTCGTTCCGGTCTGCTGGCTTGCGCGCTCGCACTGACTGCAAGCGCCACATTCCTTCCGGTCGAGCCGGTCCATGCGCAAACACGCACGCTGCCCGATTTCACCGATCTGGTCGACCAGGTCGGCCCTTCCGTCGTCAACATCCGCACCGTCGAGAAGGTTGCCCAGCGCGGTGGCAATGGCGAGATGGACGAGGAGATGCAGGAGTTCTTCCGCCGTTTCTTCGGCCAGCCTCTGCCTGGCCAACCGCGTCAGGGCCCGACCCCGAAGCGCCCGCAGCAGCCGCAGGAAGAAGAGCGTCCGCGTGGCGTCGGATCCGGCTTCATCCTGACAGCCGACGGCTACGTGATGACCAATGCGCACGTGGTCGAAGACGCTTCCGAAGTGCTGGTCACGTTGCCCGACAAGCGCGAGTTCAAGGCCAAGATCGTTGGCGCCGACAAGCGCACCGACGTCGCGGTCGTCAAGATCGAGGCCACCGGCCTGCCAGCGGTGAAGGTTGGCGACATCTCCAAGCTGCGTGTCGGCGAATGGGTGATGGCAATCGGTTCGCCCTTCGGCCTCGAGAACACCGTTACTGCTGGCATCGTGAGCGCCAAGCAGCGCGACACGGGCGAATACCTGCCGTTCATCCAGACCGACGTGGCCATCAATCCCGGCAACTCGGGCGGCCCGCTGATCAACATGCGCGGCGAAGTGGTCGGCATCAACAGCCAGATCTACTCGCGCTCGGGCGGCTTCATGGGCATCTCGTTCTCGATCCCGATCGACGAGGCGATTCGCGTGAGCGATCAGCTGCGCACCTCGGGCCGCGTTTCGCGCGGCCGCATCGGCGTGCAGATCGACCAGGTCACCAAGGACGTGGCCGAGGCCATCGGCCTGGGCAAGGCACAGGGTGCGCTGGTGCGCGGCGTGGAAGCCGGCTCGCCGGGCGAAAAGGCCGGTGTCGAGCCGGGCGACGTCATCACCAAGTTCGACGGCAAGCCCATCGAGAAGCCGAGCGACCTGCCGCGCCTGGTGGGCAACACCAAGCCGGGCACCAAGAGCACGCTCACCGTATTCCGCCGCGGCGCTTCGCGCGACCTCAGCGTGACCATTGCCGAGATCGAGCCCGACAAGCCGGGCAAGCGTGCGGGCGACCGCGACGAGCCGGCGCCGAAGCCGCCCGCATCTGCAGCCGCCAAGTCGCTCGGTCTGGCTGTGAGCGATCTCACCGACGCGCAGAAGAAAGAGCTCAAGCTGAAGGGCGGCGTGAAGGTCGATGCCGCCAGTGACGCTGCAGCCCGTGCAGGCCTGCGCGAGGGCGACATCATCCTGTCGGTGGGCAATGTCGAGGTGTCGAATGCGCGCGAATTCGAGTCCGCCATCGGCAAGGCCGACAAGAGCAAGGCGCTCAGCGTGCTGTTCCGCCGTGGCGATTGGGCGCAGTACGCGCTGATTCGCCCTGCACGCTGATCTGGCTCTGGCGTCAAGTGGCCCCACCCGGCAGTCGGGTTTGGGGCCGTTTTTTTGAGGTGTTTACGACGTTCAGGCGCCGGCCCCTAAAAAAATCTGAGGGCTCGGAAATGCCGATTTTTGTTTGTGCTCACTAACTTTTAAAGAGGCTAAGGACGGATTTCGGTAGAATAGGGCGCTCTCGGCGGTCGGTCGGCGCATAAGGAGTGCCCTGACCTTCACCATGCGAGATGTCAGACAGCAGTCCACCGGTGCTCCACAGATCGCCCACAAGTTGTTCAGTGACTGCTCCACCGATCCTGTTGATAACCTGTTCATATCTTTCATGTTGTGGACCTGCAACGACCCCTTTGGACCCCGTTCCCGGATGTACGCGCTTCCCTTTTTGCCTACAATGAAGTTCCAACTACTGCAGTTGCCATTGCTTGTTGGTTCAGGGCGCGTCTCCAGAAGACGCGCCCTTTTTTCTTGCCTGTCGCACTCTGCGCACGAGCCAATTCAAGTACTTAAGCGTTCCCGTTGATGAATCACATCAGAAATTTTTCGATCATTGCGCACATCGACCATGGCAAGTCGACGCTCGCAGACCGTTTGATCCAGCGTTGCGGCGGCCTCGCAGACCGCGAGATGGAAGCGCAGGTGCTCGACTCGATGGACATCGAAAAAGAGCGTGGGATAACCATCAAGGCGCAGACCGCTGCGCTGCACTACAAGGCACTCGATGGGCAGGTCTACAACCTCAATCTGATCGACACGCCGGGCCACGTCGACTTCTCGTATGAAGTGAGCCGCTCGCTGTCGGCGTGCGAAGGCGCACTGCTCGTCGTCGATGCATCGCAAGGCGTCGAAGCGCAGACAGTGGCCAACTGCTACACCGCGCTCGACCTCGGAGTCGAAGTGGTGCCCGTGCTCAACAAGATCGATCTGCCCAACGCGGACCTCGACAACGCGCGCACCGAAATCGAAGACGTGATCGGCATCGACGCGACCAATGCGATCCCGTGCTCGGCAAAGACCGGCGTGGGCATCGACGACATTCTCGAAGCCATCGTTGCCAGGATGCCCGCGCCGCGCGGCAACCCCGACGGCCCGCTGCGCGCGATGATCGTCGACAGCTGGTTCGACCCATACGTCGGCGTCGTCATGCTGGTGCGCGTGGTCGACGGCCGGCTCGCGAAGGGTGATCGCATCAAGATGATGGCGTCGGGTGCGATGTACAACGCCGACAGCGTCGGCGTCTTCACGCCCGCCAACGAACCCCGCAACTCGCTCGAAGCGGGCGAGGTGGGCTACATCATCGCGGGCATCAAGGAGCTGCAGGCGGCCAAGGTCGGCGACACGGTCACGCTGATCAAGGCCGGCACCGGTGGCGCTGCGGCAACGGCGACCGAGGCACTGCCCGGCTTCAAGGAAATCCAGCCGCAGGTGTTCGCGGGCTTGTACCCGACCGAAGCGAGCGAGTACGACTCGCTGCGCGACGCACTCGAAAAGCTCAAGCTCAACGATTCGTCGCTGCGCTACGAGCCCGAGGTGAGCCAGGCGCTCGGCTTCGGCTTCCGCTGCGGCTTCCTCGGCTTGCTGCACATGGAAATCGTGCAGGAGCGCCTGGAGCGCGAGTTCGACCAGGACCTGATCACGACCGCGCCGAGCGTGGTCTACCAGGTGGTCAAGAACGACGGCGAAGTGATCATGGTCGAGAACCCGTCCAAGATGCCCGACGTCGGCAGGATGGCGGAGATCCGCGAGCCGATCGTCACCGTTCATCTCTACATGCCGCAGGAATACGTCGGCTCCGTCATGACGCTGGCGAACCAGAAGCGTGGCGTGCAGATGAACATGGCCTACCACGGCCGTCAGGTCATGCTGACCTACGAGATGCCGCTCGGCGAGATCGTGCTCGACTTCTTCGACAAGCTGAAATCGGTGAGCCGGGGCTACGCCTCGATGGACTACGAGTTCAAGGAGTACCGCGCGTCCGACGTGGTGAAGGTCGACATCCTGCTCAACGGCGACAAGGTCGACGCGCTGTCGATCATCGTGCACCGCAGCCAGTCGCAGTATCGCGGCCGGGCCGTGGTGTCGAAGATGCGCGAGATCATTTCGCGCCAGATGTACGACGTTGCGATCCAGGCGGCCATCGGCGTCACCATCATTGCGCGTGAGACAATCAAGGCGCTTCGCAAGAACGTGCTGGCCAAGTGCTATGGCGGCGACATCACCCGCAAGAAGAAGCTGCTCGAGAAGCAGAAGGCGGGCAAGAAAAGAATGAAGCAGATCGGCTCCGTCGAGGTCCCGCAAGAGGCCTTCCTCGCCATTCTGCAAGTCGAAGACTGATCAAAAAAATGGCATTCATCACCACCCTGGTCCTCGCGGCCTTCGCCGCCTATGTCGGCGCCTGGTATTTCAACGCGATCGAAGGCAACTTTGCCTTGCTGCTGTTCCTGGCGACGGTGGTCACCGGCCTCTACTGGCTGGCCGAGCGCTTCTATTTCCTGCCCCGGCGCGAACAGGCCGCCGCCAAGCTGGAAGCTTCGCTGACCGAGCGCAATGCGCGCCTGTCCGAGCAGGGTATCAAGCAGGTCGACACGGCCGACGCGAAGGCGAGCGAACGGCTGCTGATGCAGCCCTGGTGGCTCGACTGGACCGCCGGTCTGTTCCCGGTGATCCTGGTGGTGTTCCTGCTGCGCTCGTTCCTCTACGAGCCTTTCAAGATCCCGTCGGGCTCGATGATGCCCACGCTGCTGACCGGCGACCTGATCCTGGTCAACAAGTTCACCTACGGCCTTCGCCTGCCCGTGATCAACACCAAGATCACCGACGGTACGCCGCTGGCGCGCGGCGACGTGGTGGTGTTCCGCTACCCGCCCAAGCCGAGCATGGACTACATCAAGCGCGTGGTCGGCGTCCCGGGTGACGAGGTGGCCTACCTGAACAAGAAGCTCACGGTCAACGGCCAGCCGGTGTCCAAGGAGTCGGATGCCGACTACCTCGACGGCGAATCGATGCGCCTGCTCAAGCAGTACACCGAGAACCTCGGCGGCAAGCAGCACAAGATCCTCAACGACGAAACCACGCCATCCTACGTTCCCGGTGCCAGTGGCTTCAATTTCCCGGGCATCGAAAACTGCCGCTACTCGGTCGAGGGCGTGGTCTGCAAGGTGCCGGCCGGCAACTATTTCATGATGGGCGACAACCGCGATAATTCGGCGGACTCGCGTTTCTGGGGCTTCGTGCCGGACAAGAACATCGTGGGCAGGGCGTTCTTCGTCTGGATGAACTTCGGCGATCTGGGTCGCATCGGTCCGTTTCAATAAGCATTCATCTGAATAGTTCAGTTCGAGGGGTATGAGGGCATGAGAACACATCGGTTCGTTCGCAGCAGGGCTGCGCAACAACGCGGCATTTCGTTCATCGGCTTGGTGTTCGTCGCGGTCGTGCTCGGGTGTCTGGGCGTGGTCGTCGCGCAGGTCATCCCGACGCTGATCGAATGGCAGGCCATCGACAAGGCGGTCAACAAGGCCAAGGAAGGCACGACCGTGCCTGAAGTGCGCGCCATCTTCGATCGTGCCCAGGCCATCGACGACTTCCAGTCGGTCAGCGGCAAGGATCTTGAAATCAAGAAGGTTGGCGACAAGGTGGTCGTGTCGTACTCGTACGAGCGTGAGATCCCCCTGTTCGGCCCGGCCTACCTGACGCTCAAGTACAAGGGCCAATCCCGCTGAACACGGCGCCCAAAAAGGTGGAGGGCAGCCTTGCCGCGCTGCAGGCGCGCCTCCAGCACACCTTCTCCGATCCGCGGCTGCTCCAGCTCGCGCTCACGCATCGCAGCTTCTCGGCCGACCACAACGAGCGCCTTGAATTTCTCGGCGACTCGGTGCTGAACCTGGCGGTCTCGCACCTGCTCTACATGCGCCTGTCTGCTCTGCCCGAAGGCGACCTGTCGCGCGTGCGGGCCAACCTGGTCAAGCAGGACACCCTGCACCGCCTGGCGGTAGGGCTGGCGCTGTCGCCGCTGCTGCGGCTCGGCGAAGGCGAGGCGCGCTCGGGCGGGCCCAACCGGCCGTCGATCCTGGCCGACGCGCTCGAGGCGCTGATCGGCGCCGTCTATCTCGACGCCGGCTTTGCGGCCGCACAGTCGCTGGTGCACCGGCTCTACGAGGCGGTCGAAATCAATCCGCGCATGGAAGCCGCAGCCAAGGATCCCAAGACCGAATTGCAGGAATGGCTGCAGGGTCACAAAATGAAGCTGCCGGTGTATCGCGTGGCCGCCACACTGGGCGCAGCGCACAAGCAGACTTTCGATGTCGAGTGCGAGGTGCCCGAGTTGGGGCTTCGCGAACGCGGCATCGGCGGCTCGCGCCGCGCCGGCGAGCAGGCGGCTGCGGCCGCCATGTTGATCCGGCTCAAGGCACGCGGCACCGCGTGAAACCAGAATGAACGATGCTATCAATCCCGTAGCGGGACCCGAAGACACTGCAGGCGATGCGCCTGCCACCGGACCCCAACACTGCGGCCTCATCGCCATCGTCGGCAAGCCCAATGTAGGCAAGTCGACGCTGCTCAATGCGTTGGTCGGCCAGAAGATCAGCATCACCTCGCGCAAGGCGCAGACCACGCGCCACCGCATCACCGGCATGCGCACGCTGGGCGCCACGCAGTTCGTGTTCGTCGACACGCCGGGCTTCCAGACCCTGCACGCCAACGCGCTGAACAAGTCGCTCAACAAGACCGTACAGGGTGCGGTCGGCGATGTGGACCTGATTCTTTTCGTGGTCGAGGCCGGCAGCTTCACGCCGGCCGACGAGCGCGTGCTCAAGCTGCTCGGCAAGGGCATTCCGACCGTGTTGCTGGCCAACAAGCTCGACAACGTGCACCGCCGCGGCGACATCGCGCCCTGGCTGAAGACCATGCAGGAGAAGCACAGCTTCGCCGAGTTCGTGCCCATGTCGGCGAAGAACGCCAAGGACGTCGAGCGCCTGTTCGGCATCTGCGAGAAGTACCTGCCCGAACAGCCCTGGTTCTACGACGAGGACGAGCTGACCGATCGCAGCGAGAAATTCCTTGCCGGCGAACTCGTGCGCGAGAAGCTGTTCCGTCTGACTGGCGACGAGCTGCCCTACACCTCGACCGTCATCATCGACAAATTCGAGGAAGAGCCGCCCCAGAAAAAAGGCCAGAAGCGCCTGCTGCGCATTGCCGCCACCATCGTGGTCGAGCGCGATGGTCACAAGGCCATGGTGATCGGCGACAAGGGCGAGCGCATCAAGCGCATCGGCATGGAAACCCGCGTCGAGCTCGAGAAGCTGGCCGACGCCAAGGTGTTTCTCGAACTGTGGGTGAAGGTGCGTTCGGGCTGGGCCGACGACGAAGCCCGTGTCCGTTCGTTCGGCTACGAATGAAGTGGCTGCTGCCCACCGCGTTTCGCACGAACCGGCGTACGTTCTCCATCGCTACGACTGGAGCGAGTCGAGCCTGATTCTCGAAGTCTTCACCCGCCACCACGGGCGCATTGCGCTCGTGGCCAAAGGGGCGAAGCGGCCTAGTTCCAACTTCCGGCCGGTGTTGCTGCCGCTGCAGCCGCTGCAGCTCAACTACGGCGGTGACGCCGAAATCCGCACGCTCAAGGGCGCCGAATGGATGGGCGGCCATGTGATGCCGACCGGCGAGGCGCTGCTGTCGGGCTATTACGTCAACGAGCTGCTGCTGCGCCTGCTGGCGCGTGACGATGCCCATGAAGCGCTGTTCGATGCCTACGCCGGGGTCGTTCAGGTGCTGGCAGGCGATCACGTCGGCGCGCAGGCCGCGACCCAGGCTGCCGCGCTGCGTGCTTTCGAGTTGCTGCTGCTGCGCGAAGTCGGCCTGCTGCCGTCGCTCGATGTGCAGACCCTCACGCTGGAGCCGCTTGCCGCCGAGCAGCGCTACAGCCTCGTGCCGGAAGCCGGCCTGCGCCAAGCCGACGACGACGAGGCCGCGCTGAATGGCGCCGACTGGCAGGCTCTGCAGACCGTTCTTGACGACCACGCCCCTTTTACCGCCACGTTGCGTGAAATTGCCACCATGAACGCTGGCAGCAACAGTGCCCTGCGAAACCAGTTGCGCACCTTGCTCAACTACCATTGCGGCGTGTCCACGCTGCGCACGCGGCAAATGATGAGAGATCTGCAAGCACTATGAGCACTTCAGGCACCACCACCTCGCTGTCCGTCAACCTCAACAAGGTGGCCCTGGTCCGCAACACGCGCCACCTGGGCATCCCGAGCGTGGTGAAAGCCGCCCAGGCCTGCCTGGCAGCCGGCGCGCACGGCATCACCGTGCACCCGCGGCCCGATGCCCGCCACATTCGCGCACACGACGTGAGCGACCTGTCGGCGCTGCTCGCCAAAGACTGGCCGGCCATCGAGTTCAACATCGAAGGCAACCCCTTCCAGAACCTGATGGACTTCGTGCGCACGCTGAGGCCGCATCAGGCCACCTTCGTGCCCGACAGCGAAACCCAGTCGACCAGCGACCACGGCTGGACCTTCCCCGACGACGCCGAGCGCCTGCGCCCCCTGATCGCCGAAGCCAAGGCGCTGGGCGTGCGCGTCAGCCTGTTCATGGACCCGATTCCCGAAATGATGGCGGCGGTCAAGGCCGTGGGCGCCGACCGCGTCGAGCTCTACACCGAAGGCTATGCCGCATCGCGCGGAACGCCCGACGAGAAGGCTGTGCTCCAGCGTTATGCCGACACGGCGCGCGCGGCCCATGCCGCAGGCCTGGGCATCAACGCCGGCCACGACCTGAGCCGCGACAACCTGACGGCTTTCCTGCGTGCCGTGCCTGGCGTGCAGGAGGTCTCGATCGGCCATGCCTTCGTGGCCGACGCGCTGGAGCTCGGCTATACGGCCGCCACGCGCGACTACCTGCGCTGCATCAACGAGGCGCAATGAGCGCCGGCGCCGCATGATCTACGGCATTGGCACCGACATCTGCGACCTGCGTCGCATTGCCGCGACCTTCGAGCGCCAGGGCGAACGCTTTGCCCGCAAGGTGCTGAGCGACGCTGAATTCGCAGTCTGGAAGGCCCGCAGCGAACGCTGGCCCAAGCGCGGCCTGAGCTATCTGGCGACCCGCTTCTCCGCCAAGGAGGCCTTCAGCAAGGCCATCGGCCTGGGCATGCGCATGCCCATGAGCTGGCGCCTGTGCGAGATCGCCAACCTGCGCAGTGGCAAGCCCGTCATCGTGCTGCATGGCGGCCTGAAGGACTGGTTCGAGGCGCAGGGCCTCACGGCCCATGTGACCGTGACTGACGAAACCGAATACGCCGCGAGCTTCGTGGTGGTGGAGAAGCTATGACTGCCGGGCCCGCCGCTCGCCCCCATGCGCCGCTGATCATCGATGTGGCGGCTACCGAGCTCAACGACGCCGACCGCCGTCGCCTCGCCAATCCGCTGGTCGGCGGAGTGATCCATTTCGCCCGCAACTGGCAGGACCGCGCGCAGATGACTGCGCTCAATGCCGAGATCAAGGCGATCCGCCCCGACCTGCTGATCTGCGTCGACCACGAGGGCGGCCGCGTGCAGCGCTTTCGCACGGACGGCTTCACGCACCTGCCGTCGATGCGCGCACTCGGCGAGCTGTGGATGCGCGACGCCATGCGCGCCACCCAGACCGCGACCGCGGTCGGACAGGTGCTGGCGGGCGAGTTGCGCGCCTGCGGCGTCGACTTCAGCTTTGCGCCGGTGCTCGACCTGGACTACGGCGGCAGCAGCGTCATCGGCAGCCGCAGCTTTCATCGCGATCCGCGCGTGGTGGCGCTGCTGGCCAAGAGCGTGATGCACGGCATGCTGCAGATGGGCATGCGCAACTGCGGCAAGCATTTTCCGGGGCATGGCTTCGTGCAGGCCGATTCGCATGTCGAGATCCCGGTGGACAAGCGCGGCCTCAAGGCCATCCTTGACGACGACGCACGGCCGTACGACTGGCTGTCGGGCACGCTCGGCGCGGTGATGCCGGCGCACGTGATCTATCCGAAGGTCGACAAGCGGCCGGCGGGGTTTTCGTCGAAATGGCTCAAGGCGATCCTGCGGCAGCGCTTTGCCTTCGACGGGGCCGTGTTCAGCGACGACCTGAGCATGGAGGCGGGCCGCTACATCGATGGCCGGCTGCTCAGCTATACCGATGCGGCGCTGACCGCGCTGGAAGCCGGATGCGACATGGCGCTGCTGTGCAACCAGAGCATCGGCGAGGGGAGCCTGCTCGACGACTTCCTCGAGGGCTTCGAGGCTGCCGCGCGCGCGGGCCGATGGCTGCCGGACGCGAGCAGCGAAGCGCGCCGCCAGGCGCTGCTGCCGCAGGGCGCCGCACCCGATTGGTCGACGCTCGTCGCTTCGCGCGGGTACCGCGATGCGAGGCGGATGACGGACGTTTGAAGGCTGTCCAGCCGATCCGGAATTGGCGCATTTGTGAACAAGCTGGCAAATACGCCAGATAAGTCAGCCGCGCCGTCCTATAGAGTCAAATGTTCTGAACCAGGCAGTTTCGGGGGATATTTCTCATGGCGCACATCGGCGAATCCTGGCTGACTTTCGACAGCTTGACGCAGCACGTCGTCAAGACGATCAATCCCAAGCGCATCCTGGACATCGGTGCCGGGGGCGGCAAATATGGAGCCTTGCTCAAGAACGTCGTGCCCGAATGCGAGCTGACCGCGCTGGAGTGTGACGAAGTGGCATTTCCTCAACTGCGCGAGGTCGGCTACCACCAGATTCTTCCGATCACGGCCGACAAGCTCTATGAACGCAGCGGCGATCTTTACGACGTGGTGATCCTGGGCGATGTCATCGAGCACATGCTCCATTCGCAAGGCCGCGACCTGCTGGAATTTCTCAACTACCGCTCCCGCTATCTCATCATTTCCACGCCGGAATGCATGCCGATGAGCCGTCCCATCTTCTTCGAAGGCCACAACTCGCTGTGGCGTCCCGATTCGTTCGGCTGGCACGACTACTGGGCGCACCAGCAGTGCGGCGTGATGCACTTCTATCTGCTCAGGGGGCACGACAACTGGGCTGGGCCGGGTCTGGCGGAGGTAGTGAGTGCGGCCAATGGAGCGGGAATTTTCAACGACCATTCCAGCGACAAGAAGCAGGCCGTCAACCTGACGATTCATGACACGCGCTACAAGGAGCCGGCCGACGAACACAACGTCGTGCTGTACCGCCCCTTCTGACGGACGTTGTTTCATGACGGCAACCGACAAGATCTCCCTTCGCGATATAGACATCATCGTTTCGTACAGGGAGGCGACCGAAGAGCGGCGCGAGAACCTCTATGCCGTGCTGGCGCATCTGGCCTACACCTATACCGACTACCGGCTGTGGTTGATGGAGGCGGCGACGGCGCCGCGCTTCGACTGGCAGCGGCTGTGCGATCCGAAGATCCGGCATGTCTTCATCCATCACGATGGGCCGTTTCCCAAGTCGATGCTCTACAACACGGGCGTCCGGCTGGCCCGCAGCCCTGTGATCTGCTTCCACGACGCCGATTCCATTGCCCAGCCTTCAACGCTGCGTGGCTGTGTCGATGTGCTGCTGGACCGGGACAGCAGCGAGGTGCTGTGCCCCTACTGGAGCGTCATCAACGTGACGGGTGAACTCAAGCGCGATTTCATGCAGTTGCCCGACTACGCCCGATTCGCATCGATCAACGTGGAGCAACTGCCTCCGGATGCCGGCGTGCTGTACTCGAATGCCAATGGGGGCATCGTGCTGTTCAAGCGCAGCGAGTACATCCGAGTCGGCGGGTACAACGCACGCCTGGAAGGATGGGGCGGCGAGGACGACGAACTGCTGCGCAGGGCAGGGCGGCTGGGTCTGCGTTGGCACTCGATGCACGTGCCGCTTTTCCACTTGCACCACGATTCGGGCTCGCGCAATGAATTGATCGAGAGCCTTCATGGCACCGAGAACCTGCGTGCGTCGCATGCCATCGAGACCATGTCCCAGGAAGAGGTCGAGGTGCTGGCGCGCGAGCTGTCCGCGTTCTTCGCGTCCGACTGATCAGGGCCGGGAGCTGGCGTCCCAGAGCCGACGACCGTTCATGTCCAGGTGCGTCAGATACAGCCGCAAGTCGAATTCGAGCTGCTGGTAGTCCGGCTCCATGTGCATGCACAGCGCATAGAAGGCCTTGTCGTGCTCCCGCTCCTTCATGTGCGCCAGTTCATGCACGACGATCATCCGCAACCAGGCCAGCGGCACGCCCTTGAACAGGCTCGCCACCCGGATCTCCCGCTTGGCCTTGAGCTTGCCGCCCTGCACGCGCGACACCGTGGTGTGCGTGCCCAGCGCGTTGCGGATCACGTGCAGCTTGTTGTCGAACATCACCTTCGACAGCGGTTCGGCCTTGCGCATGAACTCGCTCTTGAGCTCGTTCACGTACTCGTAGAGCGCGCGGTCGGTCTGCACGTTGTGCACTCCGTCCGGATAGCGCTTGCCGAGCAGCGCAGCGAGCTTGTCCTCGGCGATCAGCTGGCGGACCTGGTCCAGCAGGGGCGCCGGATAGCCCGCCAGGTATTTCATGCGCGACGGCGCTCCGTGCGCGCCGCGCAGGCCAGCCCCGTGGCCACGCCGCCGAACAGGTCGCCTTCGACCAGGTTCACGCCCGCAAAGCTCTTGCGCAGGGCGTGCTGGAACGGTCGCAGCGCCGAAGAGCCGCCGGTGAGGTAGATCGCGTCGAGGTCGCCGCTGCGCAAGCCCGCGCGCTTGACGCAGGCGTGGGCGCACGCGATCACGTTCTCGAGCGGTCCGGCCAGCTGCTGTGCCATGTCGTCCGGCGTGAGCGAGGCCACCAGCCCGTGTTCGGCGCAGGAGAGGTCGATTGCCGTCGCCGCATCGGTCACCGAGGCATCGATCTTGGCCGCTTCCACCGCACTCGCGATGCGGTGCCCGTGCCGCTCTTCGAGCACGGTCATCAGCCGGTCGTGCAGTTGTGTGTCGCTGTAGCTCGTGCGCAAATCCTTTGCCTGCCGCACCGCCTTGGCGGCGTAGAGCCAGTTGATCAGGTGCCAGGACGAAAGCTCGAAGAACACCTTGCTCGGCACCTCGCGTCCCTGCGGGCCGTGGTGGCGGAAGCCGAATTGCGGCATCACGCGCTCGAGGTTCAGGCGCTGGTCGAAGTCGGTGCCGCCGATGTGCACGCCGCTGGTGGCCAGCACGTCGTCGCTGCGGTCCTCGCGCGCGGCACGCTCGGGGCCGACGCGCACAACGGTGAAGTCAGAGGTGCCGCCGCCGATGTCGACGATGAGCACGATCGATTCCTTGGCGATGCGCTGCTCGTAGTCGAAGGCGGCCGCAATAGGTTCGAGCTGGAAGGCGATCTCGCGGAACCCCGCCGCGCGCGCTGCGTGGCGCAGGCTCTCTTCGGCACGCTCGTCGCGCCTGGCATCGTCGTCCACGAAATGCACGGGCCGTCCGATCACCACGCGCTCGGGCATCCGGCCGAGCTCGCGGCTGGCGCGCACGGCCAGTTCGCGCAGGAAGCGCGCGATGATGTCCTCGAAGCTCACGAGGCCGTCGTAGATCGCGGTCTTCTCCTGCATCAGCGCGCTGCCGAGCAGGCTCTTCAGCGAGCGCATCAGGCGGCCTTCGGTGCCCGAGAGGTACTGGCCGATGGCGTCGCGGCCGAAGTGGGTCGTGCGGTCTTCGGCGTTGAAGAAGATCGCGGTGGGCAGGGTGGTGGCCGCGCCTTCGATGGGCAACAGGCGGGCCTCGCCATCGACCCGGCAGGCCACGGCGGAGTTGGAGGTGCCGAAGTCGATGCCGATCGTCGGCAGCGACGACGGTGACAACACGCTCAAGATTCCCTGCGCAGCGCCGGGAACAGGATCACGTCGCGAATGCTCGGCGAATCCGTCAGCAGCATCATCAGCCGGTCGATGCCGATGCCGCAGCCGCCGGTGGGCGGCATGCCGTATTCGAGCGCACGCACGAAGTCGTGGTCGTAGTACATGGCTTCGTCGTCGCCGCTGTCCTTGGCGGCCACCTGCGCGTTGAAGCGCGCGGCCTGGTCCTCGGCGTCGTTCAGCTCGCTGAAGCCGTTGCCGAACTCGCGGCCGGTGATGTACAGCTCGAAGCGTTCGGTGACCTCGGGGCGCTCGTCGTTGGCACGCGCCAGCGGCGAGATCTCGGTCGGGTGCTCCATGATGAAGGTCGGCTGCCAGAGCTTCTCTTCCACAGTCTCCTCGAAGTACATCACCTGCAGGCTGGCCAAACTGCGCTGCGAGAGCTTGTCCTTCTCTTCGCTCAGGCCGATCTTGCGCAGGGCGTTGATGAGCCAGGCGGCGTCGTCGACGCCATCACCGGCGTCGGTGTACTTCAGGATCGCCTCGCGGATCGTCAGGCGCTCGAAGGGCTGGGTCAGGTCGACCGGCTTGCCTTGGTAGGTGAGCTGCTGCGTACCCACGGCCTTGTCGGCGATGGTGCGGATCAGCGTCTCGGTGAAGTCCATCAGGTCGCGGTAGTTCCAGTAGGCCGCGTAGAACTCCATCATCGTGAACTCGGGGTTGTGCCGCACCGAGATGCCCTCGTTGCGGTAGCTCCGGTTGATTTCGAACACGCGCTCGAAGCCGCCGACGATCAGGCGCTTGAGGTACAGCTCGGGCGCGATGCGAAGGAACATCTCCTGGTCGAGCGCGTTGTGGTGCGTCTTGAAGGGCTTGGCGTTCGCGCCGCCCGGAATCGGGTGCAGCATGGGCGTCTCGACTTCGAGGAAGTCGTTGGCCACCATGAACTCGCGCAGCGCGCTCACGGCCTTGCTGCGCGCGGTGAAGCGCACGCGTGCCGATTCGTCGGTGATCAGGTCGACGTAGCGCTGGCGGTACTTCTGCTCCTGGTCGGCCATGCCGTGGAACTTGTCGGGCAGCGGGCGCAGGCTCTTGGTGAGCAGGCGCAGCTTGGTCACCTTGACCGACAGCTCGCCGGTCTTGGTCTTCATCAGCGTGCCTTCGGCGCCAACGATGTCACCCAGGTCCCAGCGCTTGAAGTCGGCGTAGATGTCTTCGCCGACCGCGTCGCGCGTCACGTAGAGCTGGATGCGGCTGGTGGCATCTTGCAGGGTGGCGAAGCTGGCCTTGCCCATCACGCGCTTGAGCATCATCCGGCCGGCTACGCTCACTGCAACGGCTTGCGCCTCGAGGGCTTCGGCCTCGGTGGCGTCATGCGCCTCGGCGAGTGCCGCCGCACGGTGGCCAGGCTTGAAGTCGTTCGGGAACGCAACGCCTTTGCCCTCGGCCTGCGCCGTGCGCAGCAGCTTGAGCTTTTCGCGGCGTTCTGCGATGAGCTGGTTTTCGTCGACGGGGGGCGGAGGAGGCGAGGGGGTCTTTTGATCGGACATGGGAGGCGGGTGGCGCGCATCCGGGAGCGTGCGCGGGGCTGGCATTTTAGCCCATCGGCTTTGAATAAAACCTGCGCCCAGCGCCCGTCAATCCTGCGCAATGTGCTACAAAAAAAGTAGCAGCCTATTCAGTGATGCCCGTGCGTGCGAGCAGATCGCTGACCAGCTCCAGCCGCATCAACGGACTGTCGAGCTCCATCAGGCGCTGGCGCAGTTCGAGTTGCATCGGCACCAGTTCGCACCAGCGGTTGGCCACCCAGCCGCAATCGTTGAGCTGATAGGGCGCACCGATCGGCAGCCGCACCGCTTCGCCTTGCGCACGCCGGCGCTCTTCCAGCGTGTCGATCAGGCGCTGCAGCGCGGTGGCGGTGTGCCGCAGGTCGTCGGGGATTTCAAGCGCGATGTCGTCGCTCACGGCCTCGACTTCGGCTACCCACAGGCCATGCTTCTGCAGCTCATTGCTGCGAACCCGAAAGCGTTGCGTGCCCACGCATTCGACCTGCAGCAGGCCGCTCTGCGGCGATTCGAACTCGCGGATCATGGCCAGCGTGCCGATGGCGGCGAAGCTTTCCGCATCGGCGCCGGCCTTGCGCACTTCGCTGCCGCTGGTGAGGCTCACCACGCCGAAGGGCGCGTCGGCCTTGCGGCACTTGCCGATCATGTCGAGATAACGAACCTCAAAGATGCGCAGTGGAAGAAGGCCACCCGGAAACAGGACCGTACCGAGCGGGAACAATGGCAGTGAATGCAAAAAGGGTTGTGTCGTCATCGAAGAGCCTTGCGTGGCTATCATCGCATTCCGCTCACGGCCACGCCCCATGCTCTATCAGATTCCCTCGTTCCTTCTCGACGTGATCGTCGGCCTCCTCGGCGGCGCATGTCTGCTGCGGCTCTACATGCAGTACCACCGGGTGCCGTTCGGCAATCCGCTCGGGCGCTTCGTGTTCGCCATCACCGACTGGATCGTGCTGCCGTTGCGGCGCATCGTGCCCGCGGTGAAGCGCTGGGACATGGCAAGCCTGATCGCGGCCTGGCTGCTGGTGATGCTGAAGTTTCTGCTGCTGTGGCTGCTGGTGGGCAATCTTGGGCGTATCGCGACCTTGCCGCTGGTGTCGCTGGTCGGGTTGATGCAATTGGCGGTTTCCGGCTTGACCGCGCTGCTGGTGGTCTATGCGGTGCTGTCGTGGATTCCGAACGCCTCGCCGATGCTGCTCGACCTGATCTCGCGCCTGGCCGAGCCGCTGGTGCGGCCGTTTCGCCGCTTCATTCCGCTGATCGGCGGGGTCGACCTGTCGCCGCTGGCAGCCATCGTCGTGCTGCAGGTGATCGCGATCGTGCTGGGCAACCTGCTGGTGTTTGCCTATCAACTGACTTTCTGAAGCGGCAATAAAAAAAGGGTCTGGGTGCATCGCACCCGGACCCTTTTGCGTTTGCCCTGTTTCGCTCAGCTGACCGCGTCGGCCGGCTGGCGCAGCAGCATGGCCAGCGTGCTGGCGATGGTCTTGCGCAATTCGCGGCGGTCGCTGATGAAGTCGATGGCGCCCTTGGTCTGCAGGAACTCGGCGCGCTGGAAGCCTTCGGGCAGCGTCACGCGCACGGTCGATTCGATCACGCGCGGGCCGGCAAAGCCGATCAGCGCCTTGGGCTCGGCGATCACCACGTCGCCCACGAAGGCGAAGCCTGCGGACACGCCGCCCATGGTCGGGTCGGTCAGCACGCTGATGTAGGGCAGGCCCTTCTTCGCCAGGCGCGTGAGCGCGGCATTCGTCTTGGCCATCTGCATCAGCGAGAGCAGGCCTTCCTGCATGCGCGCACCGCCGGTGGCGGTGAAGCAGATGAACGGCACCTTCTGCTCGATGGCGGTCTCGACACCACGCACGAAGCGCTCGCCGACCACGCTGCCCATGCTGCCGCCCATGAATTCGAACTCGAAGCAGGCCACGACCACGCTGATGCTGTGGACCGAGCCGCCCATGACGACCAGCGCATCGGTTTCGCCGGTGTTTTCCAGGGCTTCCTTCAGGCGCTCGGGGTACTTGCGGCTGTCCTTGAACTTCAGGGCGTCGACCGGCAGCACTTCCTGGCCGACTTCATAGCGGCCCTCGGCATCGAGGAACGCGTCGAGCCGCGCGCGGGCGCCGATGCGATGGTGGTGGCTGCAGCTGGGGCAGACGTTCTGGTTGTGCTCGAGATCGGTCTTGTACAGAACGGTCTCGCAGGCGGGGCATTTGATCCACAGGCCCTCGGGCACCTGGCGGCGCTCGGACGGGTCGGTTTGTGCGATCTTGGCGGGTAGCAGTTTTTCAAGCCAGCTCATAGGGGCTCCTTGTGTTGGCGGTGATTATCGACCAGCCGCGTTCTTGGCCGTGGCGGCGGGCAGCGCGTCGAGCGCCTCGCGGATTCCCGCAAGGAATTCGCGCACCGCCGGCACCACCCGATCGCGGGGCTGGTCTTCGATGAGTTGAATGATCTTGGTGCCGATGATGACCGCATCCGCGGCCGATCCGACCGCCTGCGCCGTGCGCGCATCGCGGATGCCGAAGCCCACGCCGACCGGGATGCTCAAGTGCTGGCGGATGCGCGGGACCATCTGGCCGACCGCCTCGGTGTCGAGGTGGCCAGCGCCGGTCACGCCCTTGAGCGACACGTAGTAGACGTAGCCGCTGGCGATCCGTGCGACCTGCGCCATGCGCTCGTCGGTGCTGGTCGGGGCCAGCAGGAAGATCAGGTCGATGCCGGCAGCCTTCAGCTCGGCGGCGAAGTCTTCGCACTCTTCGGGCGGGTAGTCGACCACCAGCAGGCCGTCGACGCCGGCGGCGACCGCATCGTGGATGAAGGCTTTCTTGCCGTGCACGAGGTCGTAGCGCTCGACCGGGTTGGCATAGCCCATCAGCACCACGGGCGTCGTCGAGTCCTTCTGGCGGAAGGCGGCCACGATGGCGAGCACCTGCTTCATGCCGATGCCCAATGCCAGCGCGGCTTCACCGGCTTTCTGGATAACAGGCCCGTCGGCCATGGGGTCGGAGAAGGGCACGCCCAGCTCGATCACGTCGGCACCGGCCTCGACCATGCCGTGCATCAGCTCGGGCGTGATGTTGGCGAAGGGGAAGCCGGCGGTCACGTAGGGAATCAGTGCGCGACGGCCGTCTTTTTTCAGCGCGTCGAAGGTGGCGGCAATGCGGCTCATCACTTGCCTCCCTTCACGCTCAGACCGCGCATCGAGGGCCGGTCGTAGAAATCGACGCCCGACAGATCGGCGACGGTGCCGATGTCCTTGTCGCCACGGCCCGAGAGGTTCACCAGGATCGACTGGTCGGGGCGCATGGTCTTGGCGAGCTTCATTGCATGGGCCAGGGCATGGCTGGATTCGAGCGCGGGGATGATGCCCTCCGTTCGGCACAGGTAGTGGAAGGCTTCGAGCGCTTCGGTGTCGGTGATGCCGACGTATTCGGCGCGGCCGATGTCGGCCAGGTACGCGTGCTCGGGGCCCACGCCTGGGTAGTCGAGGCCCGCGCTGATGCTGTGGGTCTCGGTGATCTGCCCATCCTCGTTCTGCAGCAGGTAGGTGCGGTTGCCGTGCAGCACGCCGGGGCTGCCGCGCAGGATCGACGCTGAATGCTTGCCGCTGTCGAGCCCTTCGCCCGCAGCTTCCACGCCAATCAGGCGCGTGCCAGCGAACGGTATGTAGGGATGGAAGATGCCCATGGCGTTGCTGCCGCCGCCCACGCAGGCGACGACCACGTCGGGCTGCTTGCCCTCGGCCTCGCCGGTGATGCCGTCGGCCGCGAGCATGGCCGGCATCTGCTCGATGCACTCGGTGCCGATCACGCTCTGGAAGTCGCGCACCATCGTCGGATAGGGGTGCGGGCCGGCGACGGTGCCGATGATGTAGAAGGTGTTTTCCACATTGGTGACCCAGTCGCGCATCGCCTCGTTGAGCGCGTCCTTCAGCGTCTTGCTGCCGGATTCGACGGGTACCACGGTCGCGCCGAGCAGGTTCATGCGGTAGACGTTGGGGCTCTGGCGCTTCACGTCCTGGCTGCCCATGTAGACCACGCATTCGAGGCCGTAGCGCGCGCAGATGGTGGCGGTGGCCACGCCGTGCTGGCCGGCGCCGGTTTCGGCAATGACGCGGGGCTTGCCCATGCGGCGCGCGAGCATCGCCTGGCCGATCACGTTGTTGATCTTGTGCGCGCCGGTGTGGTTCAGGTCTTCGCGCTTCAGGTAGATCTGCGCGCCGCCCATTTCACGGCTGGTGCGTGCGGCGTGGTAGATCGGCGAGGGGCGGCCGACGAAGTGCTTCAGCTCATAGTGGAATTCGGCGAGAAACGCCGGATCGTCCTTGAACCTGGCGTACGCGTCGCGCAGTTCGTTGATCGCGTGGGTGAGCGTTTCGCTCGCGAAGGTGCCGCCGTAGTTGCCGAAATGGCCGGTGGCATCGGGTTGCTGGTAGTCCTGGAATTGGCTTTGCATGGTTCTCGATCGGTGAGCCGCAGCCCGACAACGATCGGCTGCGGCGGCTAACTGGAGAAGGACGCGTCGGCAGCCCTGACGGCTGCGACGAATTGCCGGATCTTTCCGGCGTCCTTGAGGCCCTTGTTCCCGGGACCGTCGATTTCGACGCCCGAGCTCACATCAACGGACAGCGTCTTGCAGCGCGTCCGCAGGATGCGAATGCCATCGCTCACGTTTGCAGGTGTGAGCCCACCACTCAAGACGAGGTGAGCGTCGACGGCGGGTGGAAGAAGTGACCAATCGAATGCCTTGCCGCCACCGCCATAACCTTCGACGTGCGCGTCGAGCAGGATGGCCTGGGCGTGGGAGTAATCGGACGCGTATTTTACGAGGTCGAAGCCGGCCCCGGCAGCCCCCAGCGGAATGCGGGCGGCGCGCATGTAGCGAAAGCGCCCCGGGCCGCTGGCTTCTTCGCACTGTTGGGGCGTCTCCTCGCCGTGGAATTGCGCGATGGCGCCCTTCACGCGGCTGAGTGCTGCTATGACTTTGGGAGCATCCTCGTTCACGAACAGCAGCACGGGCGTGATGAACGGGGGCAGGCGCGAGGCCAGTTCGGCGGCGCGCTCGGGTGTCACGGCCCGGGGGCTCTTCGCGTAGAGCACGAAGCCGATGGCGTCGGCGCCGGCTTCGACTGCCGCATCCACGTCGGCCTCACGCGTCAGGCCACAGATCTTGATGCGGGTGCGGGGAACGGGAGGCGCGGTCATGGCGGGCCATCATACGGAGCCCCGCCGGCCTGCAGCGTGGCTTCCGCCGGCAGACCCCACTTGGCGTCGTACAACGGGCCCAGGAAATACAGGCCGTCCGCGGAGAAGGTGGGCGCCGCCGCCTTGCGGCTGCGTGCCTCGAGCACTTCAGAAATCCACTCGGGCCGTTCGTCGCCACGGCCGATGCGCACCAGGCAGCCCATCAGGTTGCGGATCATGTGGTGCAGGAAGGCGTCGGCCTCGAATTCGAAATGCCAGCGGCAGCGTTCGCCGTCGCCCACGCGCGTGATCTCGATGCGCCGCAGGTCCTTGACTGGCGAGCGCGCCTGGCAGGCCGAGGCGCGGAACGAACTGAAGTCGTGCCGCCCGACGAGCAGCGCGGCCGCGGCGCGCATCGCATCGCCGTCGAGCGCATGCATCGACCAGCCGACCCGGCCCGTATCGAGGCTGGGCCGCACCGGCGATTGAGAAAGCACGTAGAGATAGCGGCGCGCCAGGGCGCTGGCGCGGCAATGGAATTCGTCGGGCACCGGCTGCGCCCACTGCACCGCGATGTCGTCGGGCAGGAAGCGGTTGGTGCCACGCATCCAGGAGAAGGGTTCGCGCTCGACGGTGGTGTCGAAGTGCACCACCTGCATCAGCCCGTGCACGCCGGCATCGGTGCGACCGGCGCACAGCGTGCCGATGGGCTGCGCGGCGAACTTCGTGAGGGCCGCTTCGAGCTTGTCCTGCACCGTGCGGCCCGAGCGCTGGCTTTGCCAGCCCTCGTACGCTTGGCCGTTGTACCGGATGCCGAGCGCCAGCCTCACGAATTCAGGAAGAACGACAGGAGCGGCAATCGCTCAGCGCAGTTCTGCGAGCAGTTGACGGGCTTGCGACTTGAGGTCGCCGGCGCTTTCGGCTTCGACTTCCTCGACCAGCGAGCGGGCGCCTTCGACGTCGCCGATGGCTTGCAGTTCGCGAGCGAGCGACAGCTTGACGGCGTGCGGGCTGTCGTCGCCTTCGTCGTCAGGCGCGGTAGCCGCAGGCCTTGCAGTTTCGGCCGAGCGGGCAGCCGGCAGGCCTGCCAGTGCGCTCATGTCGAATTCGATGAAACCCGAGTCGGCCGGCAGCGCATTGCGCAGTGCGGCGGGACGGGTGTTGTGTTCCGCATCGCTCAGCGAACTGGGGAGCGTGTCTGCCGACAGCGCGCCGGGGGCGGTGTCGAAGTCGTTCTCGAGATCGACAGGCGTTGCGGCGTGGCCGTTCGACAGGGGCGGCGCGGGGCGCGCAATCGTCGGAGCGGGCGCGTAGACCGACTTCGGCAGGCTGGCGCCGACCGGTGCGTGCTGGACCGGCGCAGGGGCGGGTGCCGGCGGCGTGGTCAGGTCGAGGTCGAAGTCCAGCGGTGCCACCGAGGGCACGAAGGCAGGCGGTGCAACGGCCACTGGCGGTGCTGCGGGAGGCGGAACTGCTGCCGGCTTGGCGGCCGAAGCGAGGGCGCCTGCGAAGGCGGCCGTCTCGGCAGCGCTGGCACCGCCACCGCTGCGGGGAGCGCCCGATTCGTACAGCGGGTTGCCCGGATCGAGATCCTTGCCCATGTCGACCACGCGGGTCCAGTCGGAGCCGAGGCCGCCGGTCAGCTTGTGCACTTCGGTAGCCAAGCCTTCGTAGGCGCGCACATCGCGGCGCTTGGCGTGGATTTCGAGCAGCTTCAGGTGGATGGCGGTGCGGTCGGGGTTCAGGCGCAGCGCTTCACGCAGGATTTCCTCGGCCTGCAGGTCGCGGCCGTAGGCCAGGTACACGTCGGCTTCGGCCACGGGGTCCACGTCGCCCGCGTCGAGCTGGCTCGGCGAGTACGACAGCGACGAGACGGTGGAGTCGCCGCGATGCTTGGTGTCGACTGATTCACCGCCGCTGGCGCCGAAGAACGAATCCTTCGGGATGCGGCTTTCGAGGAACACGCTTTCGCTCATTTCCTCGCGCCGGCGGCCCAGCACGCGGTACAGCAGGAAGCCGATCAGCAGCGCGATCAGCGCCGCGCCGGCCAGCATCAGCGGGTTGTCCAGCAGCTCTTCGAGGAAGGTGGGCTCCGGCGGGGGCGGCGGAGCGGGCTTCTTCACGACTGGCTTCGGTGCAGCGGCGGCCACCGCAGCGCTCGCTGCCGCCGTCGCGGGAGCTGCACCGGCGTCGGTTGCAGCTGGCGCGGCAGCGGCTGCAGCCTCGGCCGTCGGAGCCGGTGCAGCAGCAGGGGCCGCAGCCGTTGCCTCGGGCGTGGGCGCGGGGCTCGGTGCTGCTGCGGCGGGAGCGGCCGGTGCGGCTGCCGCAACGGGGGCGGGAGCCGGAACTGGCGCAGCAACAGGTGCCGGTGCAGGGCTTGCGACCGGGGGGGCGGTCGTGGCACTGGTGGTCGGTGCCGGAACCGGGATGCCCGGCGTCGACGGTGCTGCCGGCGCAGCGGCTGCGGCAGGTGCCGACGAACCGGTGCCCGTTGCAGCCTTGAGCTTGTTCAGCTCGTTGATGTTCTTCGACAGTTCCGCGACGCGGTTGTTGTTGTCTTGTGCCTGACGGGTCTGCGCGACCTTTTCGTCGGCGGCGCGGGTGGCCGCGTTGCCTTGCGAGATCGTGAGCTTGTCGGGGGCACTGGCCGCTGCATTGCGGTCTTCGACGTTGGCTTGCAGCTTGCCCGATGCCTTGCGGCTGGCGGCGACCACGTTCGAGGTCGGCGCGTTGTCGGCCAGGCGCTGGCGGTAGGCGCCGAAGTCGCGGCTCTGTGCCGTGACCGTGCGGCGGGCTTCGTCCGGCAGAATGGCGGCCGCCTCGGCACTGCTCGGCAGATCGAGCACCGCGCCGGCGCGCATGCGGTTGACGTTGCCGCCGACGAATGCATCGGGATTGGAGAGCAGCAGCGCCACCAGCATCTGGTCCAGCGACACGTCGGCTGGCTTGTGGGCGCCGGCGATCTTGCTGGCGGTGTCGCCGCGCTGAACGGTGACTTGTTCGCCGCCACCGCTGCGAACCGCCGGAGCGGCTGCGGTGACAGGGGCGGGTGCTGCCGCAGCGGGCGCAGGCGCCGGTGCAGCTGCCGCAGGTGCAGAGGGGGCTGCCGAAGGCGCAGCCGGCACCACCGGAGGGCGCTCGCGGCGAGTACGGGCTGCCGGGGCAACGCGTTCGGTCGGCGTGGCGATCTGGGGCGAAATGGGCGTGGCCGGTGCCGCCGCCTGGCGCGTGGCCGGCGGATCGAGCAGCACGGTGTAGTCGCGCACGATGCGGCCCGACGAACCGTTGGCCTCGAGCAACAGGTCGATGAACGGGTCGTTCAACGGGCGGTTACCGCTCAAGCGCACCACGTATTGGCCGCCGGCGCGGCGCTGAAGCGTCGCCTTGACGTCGCTCAGTGCCGAGTTGTACGGAACGCCCGCGCTCTTGAAAGCTTCGGCCGTGGCGATGTTGATCTTCAGACCGTCCGCCTCGTTGGCGGCGATTTCGGTCACGTCGATCTCGGCGCGCAAGGGTTCGCCCAGCGCCGATTGCACCTTCAGCTGACCCAGCGCGAATGCGCTGGCGTCGGTGCTGACGATGCCCAGGGCCACGGCTGCCGCCGCGCCAAGGATGGAAAGGCGCCAGCCATTCGATGGCAGAGGCGGGCGAGCGGCCGATGGGCTGGCCGCAGGCAACAGATGTCTTGTCATGCTGATAGGGGGCGGCTCAGGCCCAGAATTTGTAAGAGGACGTTAGCACCATCACCGGGCACTGACAAGGCAATGCGCTTGTTCTACCCAGTGCGCGCATACTTACGCACACATTCGATGTTGCCGTAAGGCAACAATTCATGTTTCAAAAGGCCCTGAGCAGCCCGCATCAGGCTTCGAGCAGGATACGCAGCATGCGGCGCAGCGGTTCCGCGGCGCCCCACAGCAGCTGGTCGCCGATGGTGAAGGCACCGACGTATTCCGGGCCCATCGCCAGCTTGCGGATGCGGCCAACAGGAATGTCCATAGTGCCCGTCACGGCCACCGGCGTCAGATCCTTCAGGGTGGCTTCGCGCGTGTTCGGCACGACCTTCGCCCAGGGGTTGTCGGCGGCGATCATCGCTTCGATGTCGGCGACCGGCACGTCCTTCTTGAGCTTGAAGGTCAGGGCCTGGCTGTGGCAGCGCATCGCGCCGATGCGAACGCAGAAACCGTCGACCGGCGTGGCAGCGGTGCTGAAGCCCGGGCCCTGGCCGAGGATCTTGTTGGTCTCGGCGCCGCCCTTCCACTCTTCCTTGGACATGCCGTCGCCCAGGTCCTTGTCGATCCAGGGGATCAGCGAGCCGCCCAGCGGCGCGCCGAAGTTGGCCGTTTCAGCGGCGCTGAGGGTCTGCTGCTTGTGCAGCACCTTGCGATCGATTTCGAGGATGGCCGACTTCGGGTCGTCCAGCAGGGCGCGCACTTCGGCGTTGAGGGTGCCGAACTGGGTCAGCAGCTCGCGCATGTGCTGCGCGCCGCCGCCCGAGGCTGCCTGGTAGGTCATGCTGGTCATCCACTCGACCAGGCCTGCCTTGTAGAGGGCGCCCACGCCCATGAGCATGCAGCTCACGGTGCAGTTGCCGCCGATCCAGTTCTTGCCGCCCTTGGCGAGCGCGTTCTCGATGACCGGCAGGTTGACCGGGTCGAGCACGATGATCGCGTCGTCCTGCATGCGCAGGGTGGAGGCGGCGTCGATCCAGTGGCCGTTCCAGCCGGCGGCGCGCAGCTTGGGGAACACCTCGCTGGTGTAGTCGCCGCCCTGGCAGGTGATGACGATGTCGCACTTCTTCAGTGCCTCGATGTCGTTCGCATCCTTCAGCGCGGTTTCGTTCTTGGCCATCGCCGGGGCCTTGCCGCCGGCGTTGGAGGTCGAGAAGAAGACCGGCTCGATGAGACCGAAGTCGCCTTCGGCCTGCATGCGGTCCATCAGGACCGAGCCGACCATGCCGCGCCAGCCCACGAGGCCGACCAGAGGTTGAGATGCGTTCGCCATTTCAGTTTGCCCTTATGAAAAAAGAAAAAGTTGTCTTTTCTTGCCCCCGACTCGTCGAGCCGGGGAGGGGCGTGACGAAGCGGGCTGCGGTTAGCCGGTAATCGTCTTTTTGGTGATTGCTGCAACGACCGCGTCGCCCATTTCGCGGGTGCCGACGCGCTTCGTACCTTCTGACCAGATGTCGCCCGTGCGCAGCCCGGAGGCGAGCACATCCTTGACCGCCGACTCGATACGGTCGGCAGCTTCGGCTTGGTTGAGTGAGAAGCGGAGCATCATGGCAGCGGACAGGATTGTAGCCAAAGGATTGGCAACCCCTTTGCCGGCAATGTCGGGGGCGCTGCCGTGGCTGGGCTCGTACAGGCCCTGGTTGCTCGAATTGAGCGATGCCGAGGGCAGCATGCCGATGGAGCCGGTGAGCATCGCGGCCTCGTCCGAGAGGATGTCGCCGAACATGTTGCCGGTGACCACCACGTCGAATTTCTTGGGCGCCTTCACGAGCTGCATGGCCGCGTTGTCGACCAGCATGTGGTCGAGTTCGACGTCCGGATATTCCTTCGCGATGTCGAGCATCACGTCTTTCCACAGCTGCGAGGTTTCCAGCACGTTGTTCTTGTCGACGCTGGTCACGCGCTTGCTGCGCTTGCGGGCGGCCTCGAAGGCCACGCGGGCGATGCGTTCGATCTCGGGGCGCGAATAGCGCATCGTGTCGAACGCCTCTTCGGCGCCCGGGAAGTGCCCGTCCGTCGCGATGCGGCGGCCGCGCGGCTGGCCGAAGTAGATGTCTCCGGTCAGTTCGCGAATGATCAGGATGTCCAGGCCCGCGATCAGCTCGGGCTTCAAGCTCGATGCATCCACCAGCTGCTCGTAGCAGATGGCGGGACGGAAGTTCGCGAACAGGCCGAGGTTCTTGCGCAGCCCCAGGATCGCCTGCTCCGGCCGCAGCGGGCGGTCGAGCTTGTCGTATTTCCAGTCGCCGACGGCGCCGAACAGCACTGCGTCCGATTCCTTCGCCAGCTTGAGCGTCGATTCAGGCAGCGGGTGGCCGTGCGCCTCGTAGGCCGCGCCGCCGACCAGCGCCGACTCCATCTCGAACTTCAGGTCGAGCACGTCGAGCACCTTGACGGCTTCCGCCACGATTTCGGTGCCGATGCCGTCACCCGGGAGAACTGCGATTTTCATAAATTGGTCTGAGGTTTTTTGAAAACGGAAATGCGCGCGATCAGGAGATCATCGTGTGCGCGAGCCACGGCTTCTGCGCCAGGCGCTCGGCCTCGAAGGCCTTGATCTTGTCCTTGTGGCGCAGCGTGAGGCCGATGTCGTCCAGCCCGTTGATCAGGCAGTACTTGCGGAAGGCCTGCACGTCGAACGCGAACTCCTGCCCATCGGGCTTCACGACCATCTGGCGTTCCAGGTCGATGGTCAGCTGGTAGCCCGGGAACGCGAAGGTCTCGTCGAACAACTGGGCCACCTGCGCCTCGGGCAGCACGATCGGCAGCAGGCCGTTCTTGAAGCTGTTGTTGAAGAAGATGTCGGCGTAGCTCGGCGCGATGATCGCGCGAAAGCCGTACTGGTCGAGCGCCCACGGCGCATGCTCGCGCGACGAGCCGCAGCCGAAGTTCCTGCGCGCCAGCAGCACCGAAGCGCCGGCGTAGCGCGGCTGGTTCAGCACGAAGTCGGGGTTGGGCTTGCGGCTGGCCGGGTCCTGGCCCGGAAAGCCTGCGTCGAGGTAGCGCCATTCGTCGAACAGGTTCACGCCAAAGCCGGTCTTCTTGATCGACTTCAGGAACTGCTTCGGAATGATCGCGTCGGTGTCGACGTTCTCGCGGTCCATCGGGGCCACGAGGCCCTTGTGCACGGTGAATTTCTGCATGTGTTGTCTCCAGATCAGGCGAAGGTGCGCACGTCGACGAAGTGGCCGTGCACGGCAGCAGCGGCAGCCATCGCGGGGCTCACGAGGTGGGTGCGGCCGCCGGCGCCCTGGCGGCCTTCGAAGTTGCGGTTGCTGGTGGATGCGCAGCGCTCGCCGGGCTCGAGCCGGTCGGCGTTCATTGCGAGGCACATCGAGCACCCGGGCTCGCGCCATTCGAAGCCTGCAGCCTTGAAGATCAGGTCGAGCCCTTCGCGCTCGGCCTGTTCCTTCACCACGCCCGAGCCGGGCACGACCATCGCGAGCTTCACGTTCTTCGCGACCTTCTGGCCGAGCTTCTTCACCACGGCGGCGGCTTCGCGCATGTCTTCGATGCGGCTGTTGGTGCAAGAGCCGATGAACACCTTGTCGATGAAGATGTCGTTCATGGCCTTGTTCGGCTCCAGGCCCATGTAGACCAGCGCGCGCTCGATGGCGCCGCGCTTGTTCGCATCTTTTTCCTTGTCGGGATCAGGCACGCGGCCGTTGATATCGACCACCATCTCGGGCGAGGTGCCCCAGGTCACCTGCGGCTGGATCTGCGCGGCGTCGAGCTCGACCACGGCGTCGAAGGTCGCGCCAGGGTCGGACTGCAGCGTGCGCCAGTAGGTCACGGCCTGGTCCCACTCCACGCCGGTGGGCGCGAGCGGACGGCCCTTCACGTAGCTGATGGTCTTCTCGTCGACCGCCACCAGCCCGGCGCGCGCGCCGGCCTCGATGGCCATGTTGCAGACCGTCATGCGGCCTTCCATGCTCAGGTCGCGAATGGCCGAGCCAGCGAACTCGATGGTGTAGCCCGTGCCGCCGGCCGTGCCGATCTTGCCGATGATGGCCAGCACGATGTCCTTGGCGGTGCAGCCGAGCGGCAGCTTGCCCTCGACCTTCACGAGCATGTTCTTCGCCTTCTTGCCAAGCAGCGTCTGCGTGGCCATCACGTGCTCGACCTCGCTGGTGCCGATGCCGTGCGCCAGCGCGCCGAACGCGCCGTGCGTGGAGGTGTGCGAGTCGCCGCAGACGACAGTCATGCCCGGCAGCGTCGCGCCCGACTCGGGGCCGATCACGTGCACGATGCCCTGGCGCTTGCTCAGGAACGGGAAGAACGCGGCCGCGCCGAATTCGGCGATGTTGTGGTCGAGCGTGGTGACCTGTTCCTTGCTGGTCGGATCGGCAATGCCTTCGTAGCCGCGCTCCCAGCCCGTGGTTGGCGTGTTGTGGTCGGCGGTGGCCACGACCGAGCTGATGCGCCAAAGCTTGCGGCCGGCTTCGCGCAGGCCTTCGAAGGCCTGAGGGCTGGTCACTTCATGCACCAGGTGGCGGTCGATGTAGAGGATCGCGGTGCCGTCTTCCTCGGTGTGGACGACGTGTTCGTCCCAGATCTTGTCGTAGAGCGTGCGTGCCATGTCGGTCTCTTGTCTTTCGTGGGGAAATGGATTGTCTGTCGTTGCGGCCGTGAATTCGAGGTTCAGGCCGCGATCTGTTCTGCGGCGTCCGCAGCCGCGTGCAGGTGATTCACCAGCGAGCGCGCCGCCACTGGCAGGGTGGAGAAGTCGCGCGCCACCAGCCGGATCTCGCGTGCCGCCCAGGCGTCGTTGAGCGCCACGCTCACGAGGCCGCGGCCGATGCCGTTCTGCATGAGCTCGAAGGCGCGCTGCGGCATCACGCCGATGCCCAGGCCGTTCTCGATCATCCGGCACATGGCGTCCAGGCCCGTCACGTGGATACGCAGCTTGATGCTGCGGCCGGCGTCGAGCGCGGCCTCGTGCATCGCGACGTAGATCGAGCTGTTGGTGTGCAGGCCGACGTGGTCGAAGTCGAGCGAATCCACGAAATCGATGGCGCCCTGCGCCGCCAGCGCATGCCCCGTGGGCACGATCAGCGCGAGGCGGTCGTGCCGGTACGAGAGGCTTTGCAACTCACCCGCGCCGCCGGCCACGTGGCACACGCCGAGGTCGGCCGCGCCTTCCTGCACCGCGCGGATCACTTCGCTGCTCAAGTGTTCTTCAAGGTCGATCTTTATGGCCTCGTGGGCGCGCGTGAACACGCCCAGGTCTTCGGGCAGGAACTGCACGATCGCCGAGATGTTGGCGTGCACCCGCACGTGGCCGCGCACGCCGTCGGCGTATTCGCTGAGTTCGCCCTGCATCTTCTCCAGGCTGTAGAGCACCGATCGGGCGTGATGCAGCAGGCTTTCGCCGGCGGGCGTGAGGTCGACGCCACGCGCGTGGCGGTAGAGCAGGGTGGTGCCGAGCGTGGCCTCGAGGTCGGACAGCCGCTTGCTGATGGCCGAGGCCGCGATGAACTCGCGCTCGGCAGCGCGGCCGATGCTGCCCAGTTCGCACACGGCAACGAACAGCTGCAGCGACGTGAGGTCGATGCGGCGGGCGAAGTTGCGTTCGGATGTGCTCATGGGGCTGTGGGGAGTCATCGCGCTTTGCGATGAGATTGTCATTTTCCCCTTGTTTTCGCCCCGTATCCATCGCGATGCACGATGGCATCGTTGCCGGGTGGCGACGGGATGCCCCGCGGCTGCACGGCTTCGCCGTGCGCGTCACCCAGGTCTGGTTTGCGTTTTCCACGTTCCCATCGGCAGCTTCCACAGCGGCGGCATCTGCGAGAACGGCGGCACCGTGTGGACAAGCTTGGCCAGGGCGAGCCGGCTGTCGGTGCCGATCTTGCTGAAGATCGCCTTCAAATGCGCCTTGACGGTATCCAGAGTGACGTTCATGGCACTGGCGATGGCCTCGTTCGAGTTGCCTTGGGCAATCCACACGGCAACCTCGACCTGACGCTGCGTCAACTCCGGAAAGGCGTAGCGAAGGCGGTCGGCAGGGGGGAGGTTGTCGACGGTACGCTGCTGCGCCTGGCGGTATACGCGCAGCACGTGCCCTCGGTAGATCTGGAGCCGGTCGCGCTGCGCATCGCTGTATGCCGGTCGCCCGATGACCCGATGCGCGCTCAGATCCAACGCGTATTCGCCGTGCTGAATCAGGACGCCCATGATGCGGTGGGCGCCCGATGGCAGGAAGACGTCGCGAGCCATGGGGAGCGCCATGAATTCCTCATCGGTGAAGACATCCGATTCACGCACCGCGCGCTCGCCGTAAAAGGCGGGATCCTTCTGCCAGAAAGGGTGGCTGCCCGCATGACGTGCGTAGGCCTGGAACGCCGCCTGGCGCCGATCCGGGTCGTCTTCGACCGACAGCAGCGCGCGCAGCTCGCCGCTGCGATGGTGGACCTCCGTCCAGCCGACCACGTCGGAGTCCGTCAGGCGGACCACACCCTCGAAGAGCAGCTGCGGCAGCGTCAGCAGGTCAGGTTCGGCCTCGTAGAGGCGCACGATTTCCTGCAACAGGATCGGGTCGGTGTTCATGACTACTCTTTCGGGTAATTGAATCGTCCTGTTGCAAATCTTACATTGGCTCCTTTAAGTCTCCCGGATGCCCGGCATCGCTCCATCGCGAGCAAGTGCCTCGAGTGGCGTTCCGTGAAACGCGGCTGCGACCACGTAGCCGGATCCGACAAAACAGAACGGGATCAACAGGATGAATCGCACTTTCAGGGTCGTCTGGAACGGGAGTCTGGGCGTCTGGCAGGCTGTATCTGAACTGGCCGTGTCGGCCGTCAAAGGAGCGGGCGCGGGCGGGAAGCGCCGCGCACGGCGTCGCGCCGCGGCGAGCGCGATGTTCGCGGTGTCGCTGGGCCTGGCCGCGCCGCTAGCGCACGCGGCCGACGTGCTCCTCATAGGCGCCGGCGGCACGGGCGGCGGTGACGGCGGCAACGGCAGCATCAGCGGCGGCGGTGGCGGGGCAGACTTCTACCTTCCAGGCGCTGGTGGTGCGGGTGGTGTTCCCGCTCCGACGCAGACTCTCCCCAGCCCGGCCAGCGGCAGCAGCCTCCTGCCGATCTACGACTACGTCGGCATCGGGGGCGGCGCCGGCGGCGGGGACGGTGCCAACCTGGGCGGCATGAATGGAGGCGACGGAGGTGCGGGGGTACTCAATCTCAACGGCACGGCCCTGAACGTCACCAACACGCTGCTGATCGGCGGTGCCGGTGGCGGTGGCGGTTCGGGCGGAGCCCCCTTCACACGGGGCGGCAATGGCGGCACGGGCGGCAGTGGAACGCTCACTGCCACCGGCGGGGCGACCATCACGGTCGGCACCCAGCTGTACATCGGCGGCCTGGGTGGCACGGGCGGCAACTGCGGCTGTTCCGGCAACGGCGGGGCGGGCGGCGCGGGTGTCTTCAACCTGGGTGATGGCAGCACGCTGAACCTGACCGGCGCCGCTTTCACCATCAATGGAAACGGCACGCTCAACATCGGCAATGCCACGGCCAACGGCACGACCGCCGGCACCGTCACCGGGCTGGTCGGCAGCATCACCAATGCGGGCACGATCAACTTCAACCAGTCCGATGCCACCTACACATTTGCCACGGCCATCGCCGGCACCGGCACGGTCGTGCAGAACGGCAGCGGCATCACCTTCCTGACCGGGGCGAACACCTATTCGGGCGCCACGATCGTCAACGCCGGCCTGATCAACTTCAGCAACGGCGGCAACCTCGGCACCGGCCGCATCACCCTGAACGGCGGCGGCCTGCAATGGGCCGCGGCAAACACGACGGACATTTCCGGCCGATTGAACGCGCTGGGTGCAAGCGGTGGCACCTTCGACACCAACGGCAACGACGTGACGCTGGCAAGCGGCATCAGCGGTATCGGCGGCCTGACGAAGACGGGCGCCGGCATCCTGACGCTGACGAACGCGAACAGCTACACGGGCGAGACGACCATCAGCAACGGCACGCTGAAACTGGCCGGCGCGGGCACCCTGGCCGGGGCGACCGGTGTATCGCTGACGGGGGGCAGCGCGGTGTTCGACCTGTCGACCGGCAGCAGCCAGTCGGTGGCGCACCTGTCGGGCGTGGCGGGCAGCCTGGTGGCACTGGGCGCCAACACCTTGACCCTGACCGACAACACATCGCAAACCTTCAGCGGCAGTCTGACCGGCACCGGTGGCGGCCTCGTCAAGCAGGGCACCGGCACGCTGACGCTCTCGGGCGCCAGCACCTACACCGGCGGCACCGCGCTGCGCCAGGGGCGCCTGAACCTCGGCAACAACCTGGCGCCGGGCACCGGCACGCTGTCGATGGACGACGACACCACGCTGGGCTTCAGCGCCGACGGGCTGACGATCGCCAACGCGATCCAGCTCACGGGCAACAACGATCCGGTCATCGACACCGGCGCATTCAACGCGACCCTGAGCGGCGCGATCAGCGGCGGCGGCTTCATCACGAAGGAAGGCACGGGCACGCTGACGCTGTCGGGCGCCAACAATTACACCGGCGCGACCAGCGTCGCGCAGGGCACGCTCAAGGCGGGCGCCGCCAACACCTTCAGCGCGGCTTCGGTGCACAGCGTGGCTTCGGGCGCGACGCTCGATCTGGCGGGCTTCAATCAGAGCGTGGCCTCGCTAGCCAACAGCGGCACCGTCTCGCTGGTGGGTGCGACCGCAGGCACCACGCTGACGGTGACGGGCGCGTACGTCGGCAACAACGGCGTGCTCAGGCTCGGCACCGCGCTCAACGGCACGGGGCCGTCGGATCGTCTGGTGCTCAACGGCGCAACTGCGGTGGCCAGCGGCAAGACCACGGTGCAGATCACCAACCTCGGCGGCCTGGGTGCGCTCACCAGCGGCAACGGCATCGAGGTGATCACCGCGCAGAACGGCGCGACGACCACTGCCCAGACGACCAAGGATGCGTTCTCGCTGGCCAATGGCCACGTGGATGCCGGCGCCTACGAGTACCGCCTGTACGCGGCCGATGCCAACGGCGCAGGCGAGAACTGGTTCCTGCGTTCGAGCACCACTGCATCGCCAGGTGCGCCCACGCCCTCTGCGCCCGTGATCACCTACCGCGCGGAAGCCTCGCTCTACGCCGCGCTGGCGGGCCAGCTGCGACAGGGCAACCTCGCGATGCTGGGCGACCTGCGCAAGCGCGTGGGAGATGACGACGTCAAGGGCACCGCGACCACCCCGACCGGTTCTGATCGCCGAGCCTGGGCCCGCGTGCTCTCCACCGACATCGACATCCAGCAGGGCGGTGCCGTCTCGCCATCCAGCAAAGGGCGCCTCACCGGCTTCCAGGCCGGCACAGACCTGCTGGTCATGCCGAACTGGCGAGCAGGCCTCTACGTCGGCCAGCTCGACGGCGATGCCCGCGTGAGAGGCTTCGCCAGCGGCATCCAGAACCTGGCCGTGGGCCGCAACGACCTGCGCAGCCAGTACCTGGGCGTGTACGGCACCTACACCAGCGACAGCGGCTTCTACGCCGATGCGGTGGTGCAGTCGGGCCGTCACCGCTACACGGTCGAGCCATTCCTGAGCCCGGGTGTCGGCGGCAAGGGCAACAGCCTGCTGGGCTCGATCGAGGTGGGCCAGGCCTTTGCGTTGGGCGGCAGTGGCTGGAGCGTCGAGCCGCAGCTGCAGCTGATTCACCAGCACATGGATCTGAACAACTCCGCCATCGCTGGCGCCATCGCGCAGCCGCAGGCCGACAGCGGCTGGATCGCCCGTGCGGGCGTTCGGGTGAAGGGCCAGATCGACACGGGCATCGGCGCGCTTCAGCCGTACGGCCGCTTCAACGTCTACAGGACATCGAGCGGCGCGGACATCGCGCGCTTCGTGAACGGGGCGACGACGACCGATATCTCGGCGCCCACGGGCGGCACAAGCACCGAGCTGGCAGGCGGCTTCACGCTGGCGCTGGGCCAGACGACAAGCCTCTACGGCGAAATCGGCAAGCTCTGGGCCAGCGGTGGCGACGCCAAGGTCAAGAGCTCGATCAACGGGTCGATCGGCGTGCGGGTGAAGTGGTGAAAGGCTGAGCCCGGAACGGATCAGTCCGCGGGAACCCCCGCGCTCCAGGCGGACCAGTTGCCCACGATCGCATCCACCAGCGGGCGTCCCGCGATCAGGAGATTGCCGGTAGCGATGGGGAACCCGCCCGACTCGGCATTCAACGAGGCGTAAGCGGTCTGCCCCTGGTAGGGCCGATCGAAATTGGAGGCCGTGCGGAGAACCGCCACGCGCTGCAGGTCGAGCAGCCCCGCGCTGGCGCCTCGCTTCAATGCCTCGTAGGTGGCGTTGTCTTCCTGCTGGGTGGTGCAGTACTTGCCCTGCCCGTCGGTCACGAGTGAAACCCAGCGCGTGGCGGTTTCGCCCAGGAATCTGCCGTGCCAGTAGGTGTCGCCGGCCGCGGTGTCGCATTGCAGGACCGACGGGCGGGCCTTGGCGGTTGCCTGCGAATACCTGGCGCGGTAGGCGCGTGCCTTGTCGTTGTCGGCCAGCGGCGCATTGGCCGACAGCTTCAGGGCCTTCTGCAGCAGCTTTTCGTCGAGGCGGAAGACCTCGGTCCGGTACTCGAACTTGGGCTTCGAGTCCGGATCCTTGGCGCCGATGCCGAAGTAGCCAGAGCGCCAGGTCGATGGCATTTCACGCGCATCTATCTCGTGCGCGATGCCGAAGTCGACCAGGAACCGGGCCCAGGTGGCAGAACCGATGGTCGAGACATTCGGGTCGACGCCCGCGATGCCGGCCACCAGGAAGTAAGTCTTCGAGAGGTCGAACTTCCCGCTGAACACCAGTGCCGTGATGGAAGCAGCCGCGTTGGTATGGCCCATGCCGGTGGTGACCTGGCACACCGAATCGGCGTTGCACTGGACCAGCGGATCCTCGGCGGACAGGCCCGGCACCTTGATCTCCCGGGTCAGCTTCAGCGGCTCGAACCACACCTGTGCCTCGGGCTTGAACATGCTGATGATGAGAACCTTCACTGCAATCTGCTGTGGCGGCTTTGCGCCGGGAGCGTCGGTAGCGCAGCCGAACAGCAGCGTTGTCGCGAAGGCAATGAATGCCGCCTTCGCGCCAAACCAGGTCACGCGTTGAAAAACTGACATTCGCCTTCTCCTTCTTGAGCCCAAAGAGATCGCAATTTACAGGCCAAAAAAAAGCTGCCCGAAGGCAGCTTTTCTGATCATCGAGATTCGACGGAAGCTCAGCGAGCCGTGATCGGCTTCACGTCGCGCTTCGGCGAACCTTCGAACAGCTGGCGCGGGCGGCCGATCTTGTACTCGGGGTCGCCGATCATTTCGTTCAGCTGGGCGATCCAGCCGACCGTGCGGGCCAGCGCGAAGATCGCGGTGAACAGCGGCACCGGGATGCCGATGGCGCGCTGCACGATACCCGAGTAGAAGTCGACGTTCGGGTACAGCTTGCGCGACACGAAGTACTCGTCTTCCAGGGCGATCTTTTCCAGTTCCTTGGCGAGCTTGAACAGCGGGTCTTGTTCCAGGCCCAGCTCGGTCAGCACTTCGTTGCAGGTTTCCTGCATCAGCTTGGCGCGCGGGTCGTAGTTCTTGTACACGCGGTGGCCGAAGCCCATCAGCTTGACGTTCGAGTTCTTGTCCTTGACCTTCTTGATGAACTCGCCGATCTTCTCCACGCCGCCTTCCTTCTGGATGTCGTAGAGCATGTTCAGCGCCGCTTCGTTGGCGCCGCCGTGGGCGGGGCCCCAGAGGCAGGCCACGCCGGCCGCGATGGCCGCGAAGGGGTTCGTGCCCGACGAGCCGCACAGGCGCACCGTCGAGGTCGAGGCGTTCTGCTCGTGGTCTGCGTGCAGGATGAAGATGCGGTCGAGCGCGCGCTCGAGCACCGGGTTCACCTTGTACTCTTCGCACGGCGTGGCGAACATCATGTGCAGGAAGTTGCCGGCGTAGCTCAGGTCGTTCTTCGGGTACATGTACGGCTGGCCGATCGTGTACTTGTAGGCCATGGCCACGAGCGTGGGCATCTTCGCGATCAGGCGGATCGCGGCGATCTCGCGGTGCTCGGGATTGTTGATGTCCGTGCTGTCGTGATAGAAGGCCGACAGGGCGCCCACCAGGCCGGTCATGATGGCCATCGGATGCGCGTCGCGGCGGAAGCCGCGCAGGAAGAACTGCATCTGCTCGTTCACCATCGTGTGGTTGGTCACGAGCTTGGTGAAGTTGGCCTTCTTGGCCGTGTCCGGCAGTTCACCGTACAGCAGCAGGTGGCAGGTCTCCATGAAGTCGCAGTTGGTCGCGAGCTGCTCGATGGGGTAGCCGCGATACAGCAGCTCGCCCTTGTCGCCATCGATGTACGTGATGGCCGACTGGCAGGCGGCGGTCGACATGAAGCCCGGGTCGTACGTGAACATGCCGGTCTGTGCGTACAGCTTGCGGATATCGATCACGTCGGGGCCCACGGTGCCCTTGTAGATCGGCAGTTCGACGCTGTCGCCGCCGTTGCTGAACGACAGCGTGGCCTTGGTATCGGATGCTTTCATTTCGGTTTACTTTCAGAGGTGGATTCAGGACGAAGGAGAGATTGCGGGACGCTGCGCGCCGTCGGTACGCATCAGCTGCAGCAATGCGACCACCTCGGCCCCGGCCCATGCGGGCTCGGGCTCCTTCCTGCGCAGAAGGAGGTCAAGGAGGTCGTTGTCCGACAGGTCCATCAGTGTCTCCATCGCTCCCGCTTGACCCACGGTCATGCGGAATTCGTGCCGCTCGAAGAAGCGGGCGATGAACAGGTCGTTCTCGAGCAGTCCGCGCCGGCAGCGCCATTTGAGCTTGCTCAGCGCACGTTCACTGAGCAGGTCGGCGGAGTCGGCGGCGGGTTGCATGGTGGCTTCTCGAACAAATGGATCAGGGTCAGATGGCGCGGCGCACCATCAATTCCTTGATCTTGCCGATGGCCTTGGTCGGGTTCAGGCTCTTCGGGCACACGTCCACGCAGTTCATGATCGTGTGGCAGCGGAACAGGCGGTACGGGTCTTCCAGGTTGTCCAGGCGTTCGGCGGTGGCTTCGTCGCGGCTGTCGGCGATGAAGCGGTAGGCCTGCAGCAGGCCGGCGGGGCCCACGAACTTGTCGGGGTTCCACCAGAAGCTCGGGCAGCTCGTGGAGCAGCTCGCGCACAGGATGCACTCGTACAGGCCGTTGAGCTCTTCGCGCTCTTCGGGCGACTGCAGGCGTTCCTTTTCGGGCGGCACGGTGTCGTTCTGCAGGTACGGCTTGATCGAGTTGTACTGCTTGAAGAACTGCGTCATGTCCACGATCAGGTCGCGGATGACGGGCAGGCCCGGCAGCGGCTTGAGCACGACGGTGCCCTTGAGCGTGTTCATGTTGGTCAGGCAGGCCAGACCGTTCTTGCCGTTGATGTTCATCGCGTCGGAGCCGCAGACGCCTTCGCGGCACGAGCGGCGGAACGACAGCGTCGGGTCTTGCGCCTTGAGCTTCATGAGGGCGTCGAGCAGCATGCGCTCGTGGCCGTCGAGTTCGATCTCGACCGTCTGCATGTAGGGCTTGGCGTCCTTGTCCGGGTCGTAGCGGTAAATCTGGAATGTGCGCTTCATCGTAGTGACCTTGTGAATGCTTTGTATGAGCTGACTGTGAGCCGTTCTCTTAGAACGTGCGGACCTTGGGTGGAACCGAGGCCACGGTGAGCGGCTGCAGCTTGACCGGCTTGTACGAGAGGCGGTTGTCCTGGCTGTACCAGAGCGTGTGCTTCATCCAGTTGACGTCGTCGCGGCCGAGCGGTGCGACAGGATCGTCCGCCGGGCGTTCGTAGTCTTCGACCGTGTGGGCGCCGCGGCATTCCTTGCGGGCGGCGGCCGAGACCATGGTGGCCTGCGCCACTTCGATCAGGTTGTCGACTTCAAGCGCTTCGATGCGGGCGGTGTTGAACACCTTCGACTTGTCCTTCAGGCCGATGGCCTTGACGCGCTCGCGCACGGCGGCGATCTTGGTCACGCCCTCGTCCATCGAGGCCTGCTTGCGGAACACTGCCGCATGTTGCTGCATGACGGCGCGGATCTCGCCGGCCACGTCCTGGGCGTATTCGCCGGTGGTGGTCGACTCGAGGCGGTTCAGGCGCTCCAGCGTGCGGTCGGCCGCATCGTTGGGCAGGGGCTTGTGCTCCTTGAGCTTGTCGTTGAACTCGACGATGTGGTTGCCGGCCGCGCGGCCGAACACCAGCAGGTCGAGCAGCGAGTTCGTGCCCAGGCGGTTGGCGCCGTGCACGCTCACGCAGGAGCATTCGCCCACGGCGTAGAGGCCGTTCACCACTGCGCTGTTCTCTTCACCCTTCTGGATGACGACCTGGCCATGGATGTTGGTCGGGATGCCGCCCATCTGGTAGTGGATGGTGGGCACGACCGGAATCGGTTCCTTCGTGATGTCGACGTTGGCGAAGTTGACGCCGATTTCGTACACCGAGGGCAGGCGCTTGTGGATGGTTTCGGCGCCCAGGTGGTCGAGCTTGAGCAGCACGTAGTCCTTGTTGGGACCGCAGCCTCGGCCTTCCTTGATTTCCTGGTCCATCGAGCGCGACACGAAGTCGCGCGGCGCCAGGTCTTTCAGGGTGGGCGCATAGCGCTCCATGAAGCGTTCGCCGTTGCTGTTCAGCAGGATCGCGCCTTCGCCGCGGCAGCCTTCGGTCAGCAGCACGCCTGCGCCGGCCACGCCGGTCGGGTGGAACTGCCAGAACTCCATGTCCTGCAGCGGAATGCCCGAGCGGGCCGCCATGCCGAGACCGTCGCCGGTGTTGATGAAGGCGTTGGTCGAGGCCTGGAAGATGCGGCCTGCGCCGCCGGTGGCCAGCAGCACGGTCTTGGCCTGCAGGATGTGCAGGTCGCCGGTTTCCATTTCGAGCGCGGTCACGCCGACCACGTCGCCTTCGTCATCACGGATGAGGTCGAGCGCCATCCATTCGACGAAGAACTGGGTGCGGGCTTCGACGTTCTTCTGATAGAGCGTGTGCAGCATCGCGTGGCCGGTACGGTCGGCCGCGGCGCAGGCGCGCTGCACGGGCTTCTCGCCGTAGTTGGCCGTGTGGCCGCCGAACGGGCGCTGGTAGATGGTGCCGTCGGGGTTGCGGTCGAAGGGCATGCCGAAGTGTTCGAGCTCGTACACGACCTTCGGGGCTTCGCGGCACATGAACTCGATCGCGTCCTGGTCGCCGAGCCAGTCGGAACCCTTGATCGTGTCGTAGAAGTGGTAGTGCCAGTTGTCTTCGCTCATGTTGCCGAGCGATGCGCCCACGCCACCTTGAGCGGCGACGGTGTGCGAACGGGTCGGGAACACCTTGGAGAGCACGGCCACGTTGAGGCCGGCACGTGCGAGTTGCAGCGAGGCGCGCATGCCGGAGCCGCCGGCACCGACGATCACGACGTCGAACTTGCGCTTGGTGATTTTTTCTTTTGTGTAGGTCATGGTGGGGTCAGATCTTCCAAAGCACTTGAATGGCCCAACCCGCACAACCGACAAGCCAGACGATGGTGAAAATTTGCAGCACGAGACGGATGCCGACGGGCTGGACGTAGTCCATCCAGACGTCGCGCATGCCGACCCACACGTGGTAGAGCAGGGCGACGATCACGGAGAACGTGAGCACCTTCATCCACTGCGCGGCGAAGATGCCGGCCCAGAGGTCGTAGCCGATGGGGCCGCGGGTGAAGATCAGTTGCGCGAGCAGCACGATCGTGAAGAGCGCCATCAGGCCGCCCGTAATGCGCTGGCTGAGCCAGTCGCGCAGACCGTAGTGCGCGCCGACGACGATGCGCTTGGAGCCGTAATTCACAGACATGGTTGGCTCCTTCTCAGTACAGGCCGAACAGCTTGGCGCCGAGCACCACGGTGAGCAGGATGCTCAGTGCCAGCGTGACGACAGCCGAGGTATGGCCGAATTCCTTGGTCACGGCAGCGTGGCTCACGTCCATCCAGAGATGGCGCAGGCCGGCGATGAAGTGGTGCAGGTAGGCCCAGATGAGCGCGAGCGCGACCAGCTTGAAGAACCACCCCGGAACGAAACCAAGGCCGCTGTTGAAGGCGGCCTTGAACTTGGCGAACGAATAGTCGGAAGACAGCGAGGTGTCGAACATCCAGATGATGAACGGCAGCAGCAGGAACATCAGCACGCCGCTGACGCGATGCAGGATCGACACGATGCCGGCCGGCGGCAGCCGGTAGGTCGTGAGGTCGGTGAAGGCATTGATGTTGCGGAATTCGCGACGCGGAGGCCGGGGGGGAGTTGCAAGCTCTGTCATTGGGGGAAGTGCTTTCGTGGCTTTTGTGACTTGTTGGCTTGTTCTGAGAGCGAACGCTTTTGTTTCTTCTGCGGAAATGCAAACAACGCAAAATTCTATTGCAATGCACCATCGCGCAGCGGACATGCACGAGTCGGCGCACCGTTGCAGTCGGATGCTATTGACTTCGTAGCGCAATGCGCAGCTTGTATGCGCACATCGGCGCGGCGGTATTCGGCCTTCGTCTGCATCGGGATCAGCCCAGCTGGTTCCTGTAGTGGTGCGTGTCGGTGCGATAGAGCCCGCGGCGCAGCTCCATCGGCATGTCATGGTAGGTGTGCGCCACGCGTTCCACGCTCAACAGGGGCATCTGCAGCGTCACGTCGAGCAGCGCGGCCTGTTCGGCATCGGGCAGTACGGCGCGGATTTTTTCTTCTGCGCGCACCATGCGCACGCCGAACTCGGTTTCGAACAACGCGTACATCGGGCCGGGCCACGCGCGCAGCCGCTCGGCGGTGAGCCCCTTGAAGGGCGCACCGGGCAGCCAGAGGTCTTCGAGAATGGTGGGCACGCCGCCATAGGCGAGCACGCGCCGCACCTGCAGCACCGCGTCGCCCGTACGCAGGCCGAGCGCGCGCGCCACGTCGGCCGATGCGCGCTGGCGCTTGCAGTCGACGATGGTGCGCACCGCCGGGCCCTCGGTGTTCGGGTCGCCCGCATCGGGCACGAGCTTGAGAAAGCGGTACTGCACATGCTGCTCGGCATGCGTGGCGACGAAGGTGCCCTTGCCCTGGCGGCGCACCACGAGGTTTTCGGCAGAGAGTTCGTCGATGGCCTTGCGCACCGTGCCCTGGCTCACCCGATAGCGCACGGCCAGGTCCATCTCGCTCGGGATGGGTTCGCCAGGCTTCCACTCGCCCGCCTGCAGGCTCTGCAGGATCAATGTCTTGATCTGCTGGTAGAGCGGACTGAAGGACGGCGTCGCGGGCTCGTCGAATGTGGTGGGCGTGTTCATGGCAGCGGTGGGGTGCGCCTTGGCGGACCCCCGGAGGATATCTTATATAAGACATAAGACGAGGCTCATTGAATCGGCTTAAAATGCGGCCGGTCTCGCGCTGCGGGAAGTATTCCCAGCCCGCAGAACCCCTGGCGCCCCACGAGAGCGCCGACACCGTTTCATTACCTTCTGGAGTCTTCCCATGAGCAAAAAGCCCGTCCGCGTTGCCGTCACCGGTGCCGCCGGTCAAATCGGTTACGCCCTGTTGTTCCGTATCGCCTCCGGTGAAATGCTCGGCAAAGACCAGCCGGTCATCCTGCAACTGCTCGAAATCCCCGACGAGAAGGCCCAGAAGGCGCTCAAGGGCGTGATGATGGAACTCGACGACTGCGCCTTCCCGTTGCTGGCCGGCATGGAAGCCCACGGCGACCCGATGACCGCCTTCAAGGATGCCGACTACGCACTGCTCGTCGGTTCGCGCCCCCGCGGTCCCGGCATGGAACGTGCCGAACTGCTGGCCGTCAACGGTGCCATCTTCACCGCGCAAGGCAAGGCCCTCAACGCCGTCGCCAGCCGCAACGTCAAGGTGCTGGTGGTCGGCAACCCGGCCAACACCAACGCCTACATCGCCATGAAGAGCGCTCCCGACCTGCCGCGCAAGAACTTCACCGCCATGCTGCGCCTGGACCACAACCGCGCCGCCAGCCAGATCGCCGCCAAGACCGGCAAGGCCGTGGCCGACATCGAGAAGCTCACCGTCTGGGGCAATCACTCGCCCACGATGTACGCCGACTACCGCTTCGCCACCATCAACGGCGAAAGCGTCGCCAAGATGATCAACGACCAGGAATGGAACGCCAACACCTTCCTGCCGACCGTCGGCAAGCGCGGTGCGGCCATCATCGAAGCACGCGGCCTGTCGTCGGCTGCCTCGGCTGCCAACGCCGCCATCGACCACATGCGCGACTGGGCCCTGGGCACCAATGGCAAGTGGGTCACCATGGGCATTCCGTCTGACGGCCAGTACGGCATTCCGAAGGACGTGATGTTCGGTTTCCCGGTCACCTGCGAAAACGGTGAATACAAGCTGGTCGAAGGCCTCGAGATCGATGCATTCAGCCAGGAACGCATCAACAAGACCCTGGAAGAACTGGAAGGCGAACGCGCCGGCGTCGCTCACCTGCTCTAAAGCACGACCAGCCAGCATGCTCGACTGGAACCCCGCGCTCTACCGTCGCTACGAGGACGAGCGCACCCGACCCGCACAGGAGCTCCTGGCGCGGGTGCCACTGACCGAGGCCGCCCGCGTGGTCGACCTCGGGTGCGGACCGGGCAACTCCACCGAGCTGCTGGTCAACCGGTTCCCGAAGGCGCAAGTCCTCGGAACCGACAACTCCGAAGCCATGCTTGTCAGCGCGCGCGAGCGTCTGCCGCAGGCGCGCTTCGAGTTGAGCGACATTGCGACCTGGGCGCCGCAATCCCAGGAAGAAGCGCCCGACCTCATTTATGCCAACGCGTCCCTGCAGTGGGTGCCCGATCACGAAAAGCTGATCCCGCGCCTGTTCGACGCGCTGGCCCCGGGTGGCGTGCTCGCCATCCAGATGCCCGACAACCGCCAGGAGCCCACGCATCGCCTGATGCGTGCGTTGGCCGCTGAAGCACCGTGGGCCGAACGCATCGGCGACGCCGACAAGCTGCGCACCCTGCTGCTCGACCTCGGTGGCTACTACGACCTGCTGGCGCCGCGTGCGGTGCACGTCGATGTCTGGCACACGATCTACCAGCACCGCATGGCCGATGCCGCATCCATCGTCGAATGGGTGCGCGGCACGGGGCTGAAGCCTTTCGTCGACCGACTGCCGCCGGACCTGCAGGCGAGCTACCTCGCCGAGTACGAGCGTCGAGTGAACGGAGCCTATCCGGCGCGCACCGACGGCAAGCGGCTGCTCGCCTTCCCGCGCATGTTCATCGTGGCGCAGAAAAAGGCATGACGAAGACGGCGCATCCCGCTGAAGTACTGCTCGGCGCACAAGCCGGCGCTGTGACGTTGCCCGTGTGCGACCACTACAGCGGCGTCGAGGCGCGCATGAAGAAGAGCCTCGCGCTCCAGGCCGAAATGGCCGAGGAGTTCGGCGCCTGCGTGTTCGACGTTACCCTCGATTGCGAAGACGGCGCCCCGGTGGGCGGCGAAGCCGAGCATGCCGCGCTAGTCACCGAACTAGCGTTGGCCGCCAAACCCGGCATGCGCGTCGGCGTGCGCGTGCACCCCGTCGACCATCCCGCCTTTGCCGGCGACATGGTCACCATTGCCGGCCGTGCCGCCCAGCGCCTGAGCCATTTGATGGTGCCGAAGGTCGAGTCGGTGGCCGATGTGTTGCAGGCTGTCGCGGCGCTCGAGGCGGCCGATGCCGATACGTTGCCGCTGCACGTGCTGATCGAGTCGCCGCTCGCCGTGCACAACGCCTTCGAGATTGCCGCCCATCCGCGCGTGCAGTCGCTGAGCTTCGGCCTGATGGATTTCGTCTCGGCCCACGCCGGCGCGATCCCTGCCGATGGCATGGGTGCGGCAGGGCAGTTCAGCCACCCGCTGGTGGTGCGCGCCAAGCTGGCCATCGCATCGGCCGCGCATGCCTACGGCAAGGTGCCTTCGCACTGCGTGGTCACCGAGTTCAGCAACACCGATGCCATGCGCACGGCCGCCCGCAAGGCGGCCACCGAATTCGGCTACACGCGCATGTGGAGCATCCACCCGAACCAGATCCGCCCCATCCTCGAGGCCTTTGCGCCCGACGAGGCGCAGATTCAAGTTGCCACACAAATCATTGCAAAAGCGGCACTTGCTGATTGGGCTCCGACACAAATTGATGGCACATTGCACGACCGCGCGAGCTACCGCCACTTTTGGCAGGTCTTGACGCGCGCCCACGCAACAGGGCGCGCGTTGCCCCCCGAGGCGAAAGCCTGGTTTGCGCTCGCGGCCTCCTGAAACTCTCTGAATCCAGCCTCAAGGAAACCCACACATGAAGAAAATTGCCCTGATCGCCGCCGTCGCCCTGGCCCTGCCGCTTGCAGCAGTCGCGCAGGACGCCAAGCCCGCGGCCAAGCCTGCGGCAAAGGCCGAAGCCAAGAAGACGCCTCCCAAGCGCCAGGTCACCCGCAAGGCGGCCAAGGCTGTCGAGGAAGTCACGCCGATCGCCGACGACACGAACGTCGTGCTCACCGATGCCGACCTGGCCGTCGCCCAGCGCGTGTCGATCGGCCGCGCCCAATGCGAACTCGGCGCCGACGTGACCGTCACGCCCGACGAAAAGAAGCCCGGCTTCTTCACCGTGACCACCAAGGGCCTGAAGTACCGCATGCACCCGGTCGAAAGCCGCACCGGCGCCATCCGCCTCGAAGACCCGCGTGCCGGCGCCATGTGGCTCCAGCTCGGCAACAAGTCGATGCTGATGAACCAGAAGGCCGGCCTGCGCATTGCCGATGAATGCCAGACCGACGCCCAGGTCGCATTTGCCGCAGAAATGAAGAAGAACCCGCCGAAGGCCCTGTTCGAAGGCGCCGACGGCGAAAAGAAGTAAGTAACGAAACGGCGTGCGGCGCGGCTCTTGCTTGCCGTACTGCACGCCCGCCAGCTCAGTTTCCGGAGAAAAGAAGATGTTGCAAGCCTACGTTGACCATGTTGCCGAACGCGCCGCGCTCGGTATCCCGCCGCTGCCCTTGAGCGCGAAGCAGACCTCTGAAGCAATCGAGCTCCTCAAGAGCGCGAACGCCAAGGACGGCGCTTTCCTGCTCGACCTGCTCACCTATCGCGTGCCCGCCGGCGTCGACGACGCCGCCAAGGTCAAGGCGAGCTACCTCGCGGCCGTGGCCCACGGCACCGAGAAGAGCGAGTTCATTTCGCGCGCCCGCGCGACCGAACTGCTCGGCACCATGCTCGGCGGCTACAACATCAGCCCCATGATCGACCTGCTCGACGACGCTGAAGTCGGCGCTGTGGCAGCAGAAGGCCTGAAGAAAACCCTGTTGATGTTCGATCAGTTCCACGACGTCAAGGAGAAGGCCGACAAGGGCAACGCCAACGCCAAGGGCGTGCTGCAAAGCTGGGCCGATGCCGAGTGGTTCACCAGCCGTCCCGAAGTGCCCGAGAGCATCACCGTCAGCATCTTCAAGGTGGCCGGCGAAATCAACACCGACGACCTGTCGCCCGCACCCGACGCGACGACCCGTCCCGACATTCCGATGCACGCCCTCGCGATGCACAAGAACGCACGCCCGGGCATCGTTCCCGAAGAAGACGGCAAGCGCGGCCCCGTGAAGTTCATCGAAGACCTGCGCGCCCGCGGCCACCTCGTGGCCTATGCCGGCGACGTGGTCGGCACGGGTTCTTCGCGCAAGAGCGCGACCAACTCGGTGCTCTGGTTCACCGGCGAAGACATTCCCTTCGTGCCGAACAAGCGCTTCGGCGGCGTCTGCCTCGGCGGCAAGATCGCTCCCATCTTCTACAACACCATGGAAGACTCGGGCGCGCTGCCCATCGAGCTCGACGTGGCGCAGATGAACATGGGCGACGTGGTCGAGCTGCGTCCCTATGAAGGCAAGGCGTTGAAGGACGGCAAGGTCATCGCCGAGTTCCAGGTCAAGAGCGACGTGCTGTTCGACGAAGTGCGCGCCGGTGGCCGCATTCCGCTGATCATCGGCCGCGGCCTGACGGCCAAGGCGCGCGAGGCGCTGGGCCTGCCCGTGTCGACGCTGTTCCGCCTGCCGCAAAGCCCGGTCGACACCAAGAAGGGCTTCTCGCTCGCACAGAAGATGGTCGGCCGCGCCTGCGGCCTGCCTGAAGGCCAGGGCGTTCGCCCGGGCACGTACTGCGAACCCAAGATGACCTCGGTCGGCTCGCAGGACACCACCGGCCCGATGACGCGCGACGAGCTGAAGGACCTGGCTTGCCTGGGCTTCTCGGCCGACCTCGTGATGCAGTCGTTCTGCCACACGGCGGCGTACCCCAAGAAGGTCGACGTCAAGATGCACCACGAACTGCCCGAGTTCATGGCCAACCGCGGCGGCGTGTCGCTGCGCCCCGGCGACGGCGTGATCCACTCGTGGCTCAACCGCCTGCTGACGCCCGACACCGTGGGCACGGGCGGCGACAGCCACACCCGCTTCCCCATCGGCATCAGCTTCCCGGCGGGCTCGGGCCTCGTGGCCTTCGCGGCCGCCACCGGCGTGATGCCGCTGGACATGCCCGAATCGGTGCTCGTGCGCTTCAAGGGCAAGATGCAACCCGGCGTGACGCTGCGTGACCTGGTCAACGCAATTCCGCTGTACGCCATCAAGTCCGGCCTGCTGACGGTCGAGAAGAAGGGCAAGAAGAACATCTTCTCGGGCCGCATCCTCGAAATCGAAGGCCTGCCCGACCTGAAGGTGGAGCAAGCCTTCGAGCTGAGCGACGCCTCGGCCGAACGCTCGGCCGCCGGCTGCACGGTGCACCTGAACAAGGAGCCGATCATCGAGTACATCAACAGCAACATCACGCTGATGAAGTGGATGATTGCCGAAGGCTACGCCGATGCCCGCACGCTGCAACGCCGCATCGCCGCGCAGGAAGCCTGGCTTGCGGACCCGCAACTGCTCAAGGGCGATGCCGACGCTGATTACGCCGCCGTGATCGAGATTGACCTGGCCGAGATCCACGAGCCCATCGTGGCCTGCCCGAACGACCCCGATGACGTGAAGACGCTCAGCGACGTGGCCGGCGCCGTGATCGACGAAGTGTTCATCGGCTCGTGCATGACCAACATCGGCCACTTCCGCGCCGCGTCGAAGCTGCTCGAAGGCAAGCGCGACATCCCGGTCAAGCTGTGGATCGCTCCGCCCACCAAGATGGACGCGCAGCAGCTCACCGAGGAAGGCCACTACGGCGTGTTCGGCAATGCCGGTGCCCGCACCGAAATGCCGGGCTGCTCGCTGTGCATGGGCAACCAGGCACAGGTGCGCGAAGGCGCGACGGTGATGTCGACCAGCACGCGCAACTTCCCCAACCGCCTGGGCAAGAACACCAACGTGTACCTCGGCTCGGCCGAACTGGCCGCCATCTGCTCGCGCCTGGGTCGCATCCCGACCCGCGAGGAGTACATGGCCGCCACGGGCGTGCTCGATGCGTCCAGCGCGCAGATCTACCAGTACCTGAACTTCGACAAGATCGAAGACTACAAGGGCGTGGCGGACACGGTCGCGGCCTGATCTTCTTCGGCTCGCTCCAATCAGAAAGCCCCGCTTCGGCGGGGCTTTTTTGTGGGTGATGCGCCTTCGTTCAGCTCAGAGCGAGGGCGCGTTGGGCTGCAGGTACTCCTGGCCCGTGAGCACCATCTTCGCGCCGACCGGGCCGCCCACCGCATGGGGCAGGGAGGTCAGCAGCGAGTTGGCGAAGTCGCCGCGGTACAGCTTGGCGCCCTGGTGTGTCAGGTTGGAATTGGCGTCGATGTAGATCGACTCGCCCAGCCCCGACCACAGGCGGCAGAAGCCGTAGTCTTCCGAGAGATAGCGGCGCGTCTGCGGGTCGACCATCACGTCGAAGAAGCGGTAGTGCAGGCCCAGGTCGGCCTCGCCGATGCTGTCGGGCACGTAGGCGAGATCAGGGTAGCTCGCCATGAGCCGCTCGAACACGGCGCGCTTGATCACCATGAATCCGGTCGGTGCCTCGGTCATCTCCATGAAGCCGTCGGGCTGGATCTTGAGTTCGACCTGCGAAGTGGTCTCCGAGGCCTTGGCGTTGACCGTGTAGCGGGTGAAGGTGGCCTCGAACTGCTGCTGCGTCGTGCCCGCTGCCACGCCGCCTTCGGGCCAGTTCTCCCGCTTCAGCGGATAGACGCCGGCCGCGATGTCGTAGCCCGACAGCAGCAGCCGGAAGGCCGCCTGCGCCGAGAAGCCGATGTCGGCGTCGATCCAGAACAGGTGGGTCCATTGCGGATTGGCGAGGAACTGGGCCACGCAGTTGTTCCGCGCACGCGTCACCAGGCTCTCGCCCTGGTGCATCAGCACCTGCATGCGCAGGCCGGCGCGCTCGGCCTGGACAGTGAAGTTCAGCATCGAGGCGACGTAGTTCTGGAAGAACTTGCCGTCGTGACTCGGCGTCACGACCACGGGAAAGAACTGCCGGAGTTCGGACGGGTCAAGCATTTCGGGCTCCGTGTGCCTGTCTATCGGGCGGGGCGCTGCATCAGGCCGAGCAGCAGGTTGTTGTAGACCTCGGTGGCCGCGGCGTTGCCGGGGAGGTAGCGGTCGATCAGGCTGCGCTGGCGCTCGCGATAGGCGGCTGCCTGCGCATCATGCGTGTCGATGGCTTCGAGCACCCGGGCGCTGCCGCCGGCCACGTCGTTGCCCTGGTAGTAGTAGCCGAGGTCCGCGCACAGGTGCGCGTTGTGCACCAGCGGGTAGCCCTGCCAGCAGGTTTCCAGGTAGAAATAGTTGAGCGGGTTCTCCCACTGGTGCGAAACCACGATGTCGGTGTTCTGCGCGAGGAACACGGGCGTTTCATGTCGGCCCAGGAAGACCGCCTTGTGCTCGCGGACCAGGTCGAGTTGGTTCATCAGCGTGATGAACTCCATGTTCTCCCTGGCCAGCCGTTCGGCATTGGTGACCTGCAGCAGCGCGATGGCTTCGGGCCGGGCGCGGTAGGCCAACTCGGCGATCAGAACCGGATAGAGGCAGAACTTCACCACGTTGATGTTCGGCTCCATCACGCTGAGGCGGCGCGGCCCGGCGTGCGGCTGGTAGACGCCGGCGTCGGGGAGGGCTCGCGTGCGTTCGTCCAGGAATACCGGGCTCCACACGAAAGGCACGGGGCGCGCCTCGGTCCGGCGCAGCACCTCGAAGTACGGCTGGCTGATGTTCGCCACCTGCGGAACCATCCAGATGTCGTCGTAGCGCTGGTTCACGAACAGGTTCTGCCCCCAGAGCGGCTTGTTGAACAGCATCGACTCCATGGCGTGCACGTATTCGAAGCCGCAGCAGTAGGACACCAGCCGCGCGCCACGCTGCTTCAGGTAGTCGGTCTGCGCCGGGTCGATCTGGCCGCCGAGCTCGATCAGCACGTCCACGTTGTCCTTGGCCGCCTCGAAGGTCACGGTAGGCCAGCGTGTCTGGTCCCAGGGCAGGGCCGGGGTGATCGGGATCGCCGTGGTGTTGACCAGTACCACCGAGGCCACATCCGGGCAGTGCTTCAGTGCTTCCGCCAGGAACACGGCGTTCTGCTTGATGCCGTTGTTCCAGAGGGTTTCGGCCTCGTGGTGGAGGCCGATGGTGATGCCGATGCGCAGCTGAATGGCGGACCTCATTTAATTGTTTCAAGAATGTTAATTGCCATCCGCGGCGATTGCAGATCGTTTTCTGGGGTTGGCAATTAATTAACTGCTATGTGACGAAATTCCTATTTCAGCGGGCTTTGTCATTCTTCGAGGCTTGCAAAGAGCAGACGCACTGTTCTTTGAGCCGGCGGCGAGAAGAAGGAGAAAGGGAGCTTATCGGCGAAGTTGTGTGAAAAAAGTCCGCTGAAGCCGCGCTTTGGATTCTATGTGGCCTCCCGCTTTCAGTGGCTTGTCGGCAACCCTCGGGCCTAAATGAGTTCACTCATATTTCATTTTTGTGAACTAAATCATTGGTTCGAAATTTCCCTATTGCGGCATGCGAACTGAAATGTAAACAAGTCCGTACATTCCAGCATTCCTGTAATCGAGGCACTCCCAAGCGCGTGCCTTCAGCGATGGAACCTGACGCAGGGGCATCGCATTTTTTGTCGATCTGAACCCGTCAATCCATTCACCGCGAGCCGAACAGTAAATGAACAAGTCATACAGAAGCATATGGAACGAAGCCCTGGGAGCATGGGTGGCGGCTTCCGAGCTCACCTCGGCGCGCGGCAAGCGAAGCGGTAGCGCGAAGCGGTCGACATTCCGTCTCCTGGCCGTGGCGGCCATCTATGGGGTGATGCAGGGCGGAGCCGGGGTGGCGTACGCCAACGTCATCAATACCGACGGCACCTGTGTGACGGGATCGAGTGGCATCGTCGGCCGCGTGAATCCCGGAAGCACCAGTGGAGCGACCGGTGCACCGACGCAAGACGGTACCGGCACCTACTCGCTGGTGGCGGGATGCAACGCGACCGGTACGGGCTCGACCGCGGTGACCGTGTACGGCGCGTTCGCCCAGGGCCGGGCAACCGGGGCTTCCGCATTCGGCTTCCTCAGCAACGCGAGCGGCAAGTGGAGCAGCGCCTACGGGCTGGAGTCGAACGCGGGCGGCATCTCCAGCATCGCGATGGGCTTCGGCAGCAACGCTGCCGCGCTCAATTCCGTAGCCATCGGCGGCGCTGGCGGGGACGGCACCACCCCGCTGACCGTTGCCAACTCGACCACCGCCTCGGGCAGTGGGGCCGTGGCCATCGGCAGCAACGCGACCAAGGGCGCGCAGGCGACCGCGACGGATTCCATCGCCATCGGCGGCCAGGCTTTTGTCAGTTCCGGGGCCACTTCGGGCGTAGCCATCGGCCGCGGCGCCAACGTCGCGGGTACCAGTGCGATTGCGCTCGGTGACGGCGCGAACGCGATCGGCAGCAATGCCATCGCCATCGGCACGAATGCCAATGCTGCGACTACCGGCGCCTCGAATCTTGCGATCGGCTGGGGCGCCGTGGCGACGGGTACGGCTGCATCGTTGGGCGATTCCACCGCCGTTGGCACGGGTGCCAAGGCCACCGGCCAGGATTCGACCGCCGTCGGCGGCCAGACCACGGCCAGTGCCTTGAACACGCTGGCGATCGGCAACAACGGCACCACGGCTTCTGCCAGCGGCGCGACCGCCTTCGGGGTGGGAGCCAAGGCCACGGGCCAGAACTCGCTGGCAGCGGGCAATGGCACGCTGGCTTCGAACACCGGCTCCATCGCCATCGGCAGCAACACCACCGACGTGGCAAAGTCGGCGGCCGTCGACGGCATCGCCATCGGCGGTCAGTCCTCAGTGGCGGCTGCCGCCAACTCCGGTATCGCGGTCGGTCGCGGCTCGAGCGTCAGCGGCACAGCCGGTGTTGCCGTTGGCGACGGCGCCAATGCGTCGGCCCTCAACGCGATAGCCCTCGGCGTTTCTGCCATCGGCTCTGGCGCCAACGCAGTCGCGGTCGGCGCCGGTGCCAAGGCCAATGGCGGCGGCGCGACGGCCTTCGGCAACAACGCCAATGCAGCCTTCGGCAACGACATGGCTTTCGGCACCAACGCGCGTGCCGTTGGCGATGCATCGGGACTGGCACCTTCGACCGCTTTCGGCAACAGCGCAAATGCCACGGGCAGCGGTTCCACGGCATTCGGGACCCTTTCGAATGCCCAGGGCGCCACCTCCGCAGCTATCGGTTATGCCGCGCAGACCGGCGCCGGTGCAACAAACGGCCTGGCGGTCGGCACCAATGCTTCTTCCATGGGTGACCGCAGCGCTGCCATTGGCTCGGGAGCCAACGCCACAGGCGCCTACTCCGTGGCCCTTGGCCGGACAGCGAATTCGTTCGCTGACGGATCCACCGCGATTGGCTCCAACTCCGTTGGCGGGGCGAAGGCGCTTGCGAACGATTCGATCGCCATTGGTGGGCAGTCCGCTGTCGCTGCGACGGCAACCTCCGGCATTGCCGTCGGACGTGGATCAGCCGTCAATGGCGCGTCCGGCATTGCTGTCGGCGACAGCGCCAATGCAGCGTATGCAAACAGCGTCGCAATTGGCGCGGGCAGCGTGACCGGCGCCGCGGCGCCTACCGGCAAGGGGTTCCTCACCAACACCAACGCGCCTGCGTCCGAGGTCTCGGTGGGTTCGTCTTCCGCCCTGCGGCGAATCACGAACGTTGCCGATGGCGCGGCGCCCCAGGACGCCGTGACCGTGGCTCAGTTGAGCACGGGCATGAGCACTGCCGCGAGCAGCATCGGCAGCCTGTCCACGGGCCTAAGCACAACGAACAGCAATGTGACCAGTCTGTCGACCTCGACCTCGACGGGCCTGAGCACTGCGACGAGCAGCATCGGCAGCCTGTCGACTGGTTTGAGCACGACCAACAGCACCGTCAGCAGCCTGTCCACTGGCCTGAGCGCGTCGGCGAGCAGCATCGGCAGCCTGTCGACCGGCTTGAGCAGCACGAACAGCAGCGTGACCAGTCTGTCCACGTCGACCTCGACGGGTCTGAGTACGGCGACTAGCGGCATTGGCAGCCTGTCCACTGGCCTGAGCACCACGAACAGCAATGTCTCCAGCCTGTCGACGTCGACCTCGACCGGTTTGAGCACCGCGACGAGCAGCATCGGCAGCTTGTCGACTGGCCTGAGCACCACGAACAGCAACGTCACCAGTCTGTCGACCTCGACCTCCACAGGTCTGAGCACCGCGACAAGCAGCATCGGCAGCCTCTCGACCGGTTTGAGCACGACCAACAGCAATGTCTCCAGCCTGTCCACTGGTTTAAGCACCACGAACAGCGCCGTTGCGAGTTTGTCGACCTCGACCTCGACCGGCTTGAGCACCGCGACCAGCAGCGTCGGCAGTCTGTCTACAGGCCTGAGCACGACCAACAGCAACGTTGCGAGCCTGTCGACTTCGACCTCGACGGGTCTGAGCACCGCCACGAGCAGCATTGGCAGCCTGTCTACCGGCTTGAGCACGACGAACAGCAACGTGACCAGCCTGTCGACTTCGACGTCGACAGGTCTCAGCACTGCGACGAGCAGCATCGGCAGTCTGTCTACAGGCCTGAGCACGACCAACAGCAACGTCTCCAGCCTGTCCACCGGCTTGAGCACCGCAACGAGCGGCATCGGCAGCCTGTCGACTGGCCTGAGCACGACCAACAGCAACCTTGGCACCCTGAGCTCGTCGGTCAGCTCGATCTACAACACCGGTACGAAGTACTTCCACGCCAACAGCACCGGCGCGGACAGCCAGGCCAACGGCGCCGACAGCGTGGCCATCGGCCAGAACGCGATCTCCAACGGCGACAACAGCGTGGCGGTCGGCAAGAACGCCCAGACCACCAAGCCCGACAGCGTGGCGCTGGGTGCGAACTCGGTGGCCAGCGTGGGTGCGTTGGCCAACTACGATGCGTTCGGCCTGACGAGCAAGCAAAGCTCATCGGGTGAAGTGAACGTGGGCAACCGCCAGATCACAGGCGTGGCGCCGGGCAGCGCGGACCAGGACGCCGTCAACGTCCTGCAAGTCAAGACCGTCACAGCTTCGTTGTCGAGCAGCATCGGCACCGCAACGAGCAGCATTGCCAGCCTTTCGACGGGCCTGAGCACGACGAACAGCAATGTGACCAGTCTGTCGACCTCGACGTCGACGGGTCTGAGCACAGCGACAAGTAGCATCGGTAGCCTGTCCACTGGCTTGAGCACGACAAACAGCAACGTGACCAGCCTGTCGACCTCGACGTCGACGGGTCTGAGCACAGCCACCAGCAGCATCGGCAGCTTGTCTACCGGCTTGAGCACGACCAACAGCAATGTGACCAGCTTGTCGACCTCGACGTCGACCGGTCTGAGCACAGCCACCAGCAGCATCGGCAGCCTGTCGACCGGCCTGAGCACGACGAACAGCAATGTGACCAGCTTGTCGACGTCAACGTCGACCGGTCTGAGCACGGCGACGAGCAGCATCGGCAGTCTGTCGACCGGCTTGAGCACGACCAACAGCAATGTGACTAGCCTGTCGACTTCGACCTCCACGGGCCTGAGCACAGCGACAAGCAGCATCGGCAGCCTGTCGACCGGCCTGAGCACGACGAACAGCAATGTGACCAGCTTGTCGACTTCAACGTCGACCGGTCTGAGCACGGCGACGAGCAGCATCGGCAGTCTGTCGACCGGCTTGAGCACGACGAACAGCAATGTGACGAGCCTGTCGACTTCGACGTCGACTGGTCTGAGCACTGCGACGAGCAGCATCGGTAGTCTGTCGACTGGCTTGAGCACGATGAACAGCAATGTCACCAGCCTCTCGACTTCGACCTCGACTGGCCTGAGCACTGCGACGAGCAGCATTGGTAGCCTGTCTACAGGTTTGAGCACGACGAATAGCAACGTGACCAGCCTGTCGACTTCGACGTCGACTGGTCTGAGCACTGCGACGAGCAGCATCGGTAGTCTGTCCACCGGCTTGAGCACGACGAACAGTAATGTGACCAGCCTGTCGACTTCGACGTCGACGGGTCTGAGCACCGCGACCAGCAACATCGGTAGCCTGTCGACTGGCCTGAGCACGACGAACAGCAATGTCACCAGCCTGTCGACTTCGACCTCGACTGGCCTGAGCACAGCCACAAGCAGCATCGGCAGCCTGTCCACGGGCCTGAGCACGACGAACAGCAATGTCACCAGCCTGTCGACTTCGACCTCGACTGGCCTGAGCACAGCGACGAGCAGCATCGGCAGCCTGTCGACCGGCCTGAGCACGACGAACAGCAACGTGACCAGCCTGTCGACCTCGACGTCGACCGGCCTGAGCACCGCCACCAGCAACATCGGCAGCCTGTCCACCGGCCTCAGCACCGCCAACAGCAACATCGGCAGCCTGTCCACGGGCGTCGCGAACTCGGTCCAGTACGACGATGCGACTCACACCAAGGTCACGCTGGGCGGCGTCGGCGCGACATCGCCGGTCATCCTGACCAACGTTGCCGCGGGTGTGAACCCCACCGACGCGGTGAACTTCAGCCAACTGACTTCGCTGTCGACCTCGGTTTCCAGCGGTATTGCCAGCATGTCGACTTCCACTTCGACTGGCTTGAGCACTGCGACGAGCAGCATCGGCAGCCTGTCCACAGGTTTGAGCACGACGAACAGCAACGTCTCGAGCTTGTCGACCTCGACCTCCACGGGCCTGAGCACCGCCACGAGCAGCATCGACAGCCTGTCTACGTCGACCTCGACGGGCTTGAGCACCGCGACCAGCAGCATCGGCAGCCTGTCGACCGGTCTGAGCACGACGAACAGCAGCGTCTCCAGCCTGTCGACTTCGACCTCCACAGGGCTGAGCACCGCCACAAGCAGCATCGGCAGTTTGTCCACATCGACTTCGACGGGCATCAGCAGCCTGTCGACCGGCCTGAGCACGACCAACAGCAACGTTTCCAGCCTCTCGACTTCGACCTCCACGGGCCTGAGCACCGCCACGAGCAGCATCGACAGCCTGTCCACGTCGACTTCGACGGGCCTGAGCACGGCGACCAGCAGCATCGGCAGCCTGTCGACCGGCCTGAGCACGACAAACAGCAATGTGACCAGCCTCTCGACCTCGGTCTCCACGGGTCTGAGCACTGCCACGAGCAGCATCGACAGCTTGTCCACGTCGACTTCGACGGGCCTGAGCACGGCGACCAGCAGCATCGGCAGCCTGTCAACCGGCCTGAGCACGACGAACAGCAATGTGGCGAGTCTGTCGACGAGCCTGAGCGGTTCGACGAGCGCCATTGCCAGCCTGTCGACTTCGACCTCGACCGGCCTGAGCACGACGAACAGCAGCGTTGCGAGCCTGTCGACCTCGACCTCCACGGGGCTTAGCACTGCCACGAGCAGCATCGACAGCTTGTCCACGTCGACCTCGACGGGCCTGAGCACTGCGACAAGCAGCATCGGAAGCCTGTCGACCGGCTTGAGCACCACCGACAGCAACCTCGCAAGCCTGTCGACCTCGACCTCGTCGGGCCTGAGCACTGCGACCAGCAACATCGCCAGTCTCTCGACCGGCGTCGGCAGCCTGTCGACCAGCCTGAGCACGACCAATGTCAACGTCAACAGCTTGAGCACGTCGGTCAACAACATCTACAACACGGGCACCAAGTACTTCCACGCCAATTCGACGGCGGCAGACGCAGACGCCAGCGGCCAGGAAGCCGTGGCGATCGGCCCGCAGTCGGTGGCCAGCGGCGCCAACTCCTTTGCGGCCGGCAACGGTGCGAAGGCGACGGCCGACGGCGCGGTGGCGGTGGGCTTCGGCGCCCAGGCCACGGGTGCGAACGCGATCGCCATCGGCACAGGGGCGCTGGCCACGGGCTCGCAGGCGATCGGCGTGAACTCCCGCGCGGGCGGCGGCGGCGTGGCGCTGGGCGACAACGCGGATGCCGGCGGCACGCAGCTGAGCAAGGCGCAGAACATCTCGCAGGGCACGGCCATCGGTTTCGGCGCGATCGTGACGCAAAGCGGCGGCGTCGCACTGGGCTCGGGCTCGGTGGCTTCCACCGCGGCGGGCGTGGCCGGTTACGTGCCGGGCGGTGCGTCGGCACAGCAGCAGGCAGCCGTCAATGCGACCACCAGCACGCAGGCCGCGGTGTCGGTGGGCGATGCGGCCAACGGGCAGTACCGCCAGATCACGGGCGTGGCAGCAGGCACGGCCGACAGCGACGCGACCAACGTGGCGCAGCTCAAGGCATCGGCAGCCGCCGCGAAGGCCGGCAGCGTGCAGTACGCGACCAACCCGGACGGCTCGGTCAACTACAACCAGATCACGCTGGGCAATGGCCAGGCGCCGGGCGGCACGCGCATCAGCAACGTGGCGCCGGGCATCCTGCCGGGCGACGCGGTCAACATGAGCCAGCTGAACCAGGTGCAGAGCCAGGTCGGCGATGTGGCCCGCATTGCCTACTCGGGCACGGCCATGGCCTTCGCGATGTCGGGCACCTACCTGCCGACGCTGTACCCCGGCGAGAAGACGGTGGGCGTGGGCCTCGGCAGCTACAAGGGCTACAGCGCGGTGGCGCTGACCTTCAAGGCGCTGTCCGACGACGGCAAGATGTCCTGGGGCGCGGGCCTGACGACCACGGGCAAGGAGTGGGGCGTCAACGCCGGCATCGGCTGGAAGTGGAAATAAGCCACTGAATCGGCCAGCGACCGGCCGGCTCCCGCGCTGTGATGGTGCGGGAGCCTTTTCTTTTGGTACACACTTCGCCCCCATGCGCATTGGTATTTCAGTCCTCACCCACGCGGGGCAGAACATCTGGGAGAACGGGATGGGGCAGAACGTCCTGTTTCTTGCCCGGCTGCTGCAACGCATCGGGTTCGTCGAATCCGTCACCCTGATCGACGCCGGCGACCAGTCGAGCATGCCGCCCCAGGTCGACCTTGCTGCCATGGGCCTGGCCTTCGGGCGGGCGCGCGAGCTGACCGATGCGCTCGACGTGGTCATCGAGATGGCCGGCGCGCTCGACGTGCAATGGCTCTCCTACTTTCGCGCATGCGGCGGCCGCGTGGTGTTCCATTGCGTGGGCCAGCCTTTCGCGGCGCTGGCCGAGCCGATCGTGTTCACCGACAAGGGCCACTTCAGCAAGCCCGATCGCTGCGACGAGGTGTGGCTGCTGCCGAAAGACGCGGTGTTCGCGCCCATGATGCGCACCATGCATCGCTGCCCGGTGTTCGAGGTGCCGTACCTCTGGTCGCCGCAGTTCCTGGCCCAGCGCGTCGCGGAGGTCGAGGCCGCGGGCCATCGTTTCGGGTACACGCCGCGTACTGTGGAGCAGCCGGGCTTTCGGGTGGCGATCTTCGAGCCCAACATCTCGGTGGTGAAGTCCAGCAGCGTGCCCATGCTGATCTGCGACGGGGCCTATCGCGCAGACCCGGCGGCCGTGACCTCGATGCAGGTGCTCAACACCCTGCACATCAAGGACCACCCGACCATGCTGTACCTGGCGAACTCGCTCGACATCGTGCGCCAGCACAAGGCGATCTTCCACGGCCGGCACGACTTCGCGGGCTTCATGGTGCAGTTTGCCGACGCGGTGGTTTCGCACCAGTGGCAGAACGACCAGAACTACAGCTACCTCGATGCGCTCTACGGCAACTACCCGCTGGTGCACAACTCGCCCTGGCTGCGCGATGCGGGCTACTACTACCCAGACTTCGACATCGCCGCCGGCGCGGCGCAACTGCAGCAGGCCGTGCGCAATCACGACCGGCAGCTGGACGACTACCGCGCCCGCTCGCAACGCGTCTTCGACGCGGTCGATCCGCTCAACCCCGCGAACGTCGACGGCTATGCGCAGCGCCTGCTGAACCTGGTGGGTGGCAATGCCGCATTCCGTGCCGACGGCGTGAAGGCTGCCGCATGAACGAGGCGCAGCAACAAAAGACCGCCATGCCGGCGAAGCTGAAGGTCGGCGTTTCCATCTTCATCCGCAAGGGCGAGCAGAGCCTGTGGGAGAACGGCGTCTACCAGAACTGCCTGTTCCTCGTGATGCTGCTGCTGCGTTCGCCGCGCGTGGAAAGCGCCGTGCTGGTGGCCGGCGGCGGCGACGGCGGCCCGGCGGACGCCACCAACTTCCTCGCCGATTCGCCGGTGCCCATCATCGACATGGCCACGGCAGCGCAGGAGCTCGACCTCATGATCGAGATGAGCGCCCAGCTGGCCATGCCGTGGTCCGTGGCGTTCCGTGAGCGCGGCGGCAAGATTGTCTCGATGCGCGTGGGCAACGACTACGTGATCGACATCGAGCGCATGATTTTCGACAAGCCGCACGGCCTGCTGATCTCGGGCGCGCCCTACGACGAGGTCTGGACGATTCCCGAGTACGAGGTTTCGTGCAAGCCCTACTTCGAGAGCACCTTCCGCGCGCCGGTGCGGCTCATGCCGCATCTCTGGAGCCCGATGGTGCTGGAGCGCGCCATGGCCCGCGCGCCGGCGGACGGCCCGCCCTTTGTCTACGAGCCCGGCCGCAAGCAGTGGCGCGTGGCCATCTTCGAGCCCAACATCTGCATGGTGAAGACCAGCTTCGTTCCCATGCTCGGCTGCGAGGCGGCGCACCGCGCGCAGCCGCGGCTGATCGAGAAGATGTGGGTCTACAACAGCTTTCACCTGAAGGACAAGCCGCTGTTCATCGGCTTCGCGCAGAGCCTGGACCTCGTGCAGCACGGCCTGGCCACCTTCGAGGGGCGCTTTCCGATGTACCAGGTGATGCCCGGCAAGATCGACGCCGTGTTCGCGCACCACTGGGAGAACGCGCAGAACTACCTCTACTACGAGGCGCTGTACGGCGGCTACCCGCTCGTCCACAACTCGCACCTCATCGGCGACTGCGGCTACCGCTACCACGGCTTCGACTGCGAGGAGGGCGGCCGCGCCCTGCAGCGCGCCTTCGCCGAGCACGACGCCAACCTGCCGGCCTACCGCGAGCGCGCGCGCCGCTTCATCGCCACGCTCGACCCCGAGGGCGAGGACAACGTGCGCGCCTACACCGCCGCCATCGAAAACCTTTACGCATGAGGACCGGGATGAAGCCGACCCAACGAATCTCCCGCCTGCTGATTGCCGCCCTTGCATGGGCCGCCGCCGGCACCGCGCTTGCCCAAGGCGTGCTGGTGCCCCAGGCCCCGCCCGCGGCCCCGCAGGACACGCTTACGCGCGCTGCCACCAGCGTGGGCATCAAGCGCTGCCTGCCGGCCATCACGCGGCTTTCCACGCTCACCGTGCAGGGGGCTCGCAGCCACGACGTGCTGCTCGACTGGGACCGAAAGCGCCCCGACGCCGGGCCGATGTTCTCGCTGATCGGCATGGAGTTTCCGAACGCCGGCGTGGCCGCGTCGATCACGGCCATTCCCGATGAAAGCGGCTCCTGCACCGTGTCGGCCGAGCGCATCTCGGTCGCGCCCTTCACCTGCGCGAGCGTCGGCCAGCAGGAGCTGGCGAGCTACAAGATGACGCGGCTGCTGCCCAACTACGCGGTCTACACCGACGAGAAGGAGCCGACTTCGTCGGTCTCGCTGATCGATTCGCCGCCGGGCTGCCTGGTCATCCGGCGCTATGTCGAATATGGCTGGCGGGATCCAGCCGCCGCTGCTGCGGCCCAGCCTCCGAAGAAGCGGTAGGCGCGTCCGTCTCCGACAGGCCGGGGAGCCCTTGACCGGCCCTCGGGGCCAGCCACAAGCCTCAAGAATGGTGCCAATCCGCGTGCATTCGTCGCGGAAGGAGACGCACCATGCCTCTGGCGACACTGATCGGCCGATGGGCCATGCAGCCATTCTCGAAGGCGCTCCCGCCGCTGGGCGACACCGAGCGCGCGGCGCTCGAGGCGGGCACCGTCGGCTTCGAAGGCCAGCTCTTCGCAGGCCGCCCGGACTTCGATGCACTGGCGGCCATGGGCCCCAACCAGCTCACCGAACGCGAGCAGGCCTTTCTCCACAACGAAGTGCGCGAGCTGTGCCACATGCTCGACGACCACGCCATCGACCAGGCGCACGACCTGCCGCCCGAGGTGTGGCGCTACCTGCGCGAGAAGCGCTTCTTCGGAATGATCATTCCCGAGGAATTCGGCGGCCTCGGCTTCGGTCACCATGCACACGCTACGGTGGTGGCGCGCATCGCCACCGTCAACGTGGCCACGGCCGTCACGGTGATGGTGCCCAACTCGCTGGGGCCTGCCGAACTGCTGCTGCGCTACGGCACCGATGCGCAGAAAGAGCACTACCTGCCGCGCCTTGCCGACGGCCGTGAGCTGCCGTGCTTCGGCCTGACATCGCCGTATGCGGGGTCGGATGCGGCATCGATTCCCGACCGTGGTGTGGTGGTCGAGTGCGAGTTCAACGGCAAGCCGACGCGCGGCTTTCTTGTCGATTTCGACAAGCGCTACATCACGCTCGCGCCGGTCGCCACCGTGGTCGGGCTGGCCTTCCACGCCATCGACGAAAGCAGGCCCGAGGGCGAGCGCGAACTCGGCATTACCTGCGCGCTGATTCCAGTGCCGCACGAGGGCATGGACATCGGCCGTCGCCATCGCCCGATGGACAGCGCCTTCATGAACGGCCCGATCCACGGCCGGCAGGTGTTCGTGCCGATGGACTGGATCATCGGCGGCGAGCAGCAGGTCGGGCAGGGGTGGCGCATGCTGATGGAATGCCTGGCGGCGGGCCGCGCGATATCGCTGCCGGCGCTGGGCTCGGCGATGCAGCAGACAGCGCTGTACGTGAGCAACGGCTATGGGCAAATTCGCGAACAGTTCGGCATGCCGGTCGGCAAGTTCCACGCGGTCGCGGGGCTGGTGGCGCAGATGTCGGCCGAGCTGTACGCGACCGATGCGGCGCGACGCTTCACGGCGGCCGCGCTCGACAAGGGCGAGCGGCCCAGCGTGGCCAGTGCCATCCTCAAGGTGCAGCTGACCGAAGCCGGACGCCGCGCGGTCAACCACGGCATGGACATCCTCGGCGGCAAGGGCATCATCTCCGGCCCGTCAAACCTGCTCGGCGTGTCCTACCGACAGGCGCCGATCGCGATCACGGTGGAGGGCGCGAACATCCTCACGCGCGCGCTCATCGTGTTCGGGCAGGGCGCGGTGCGATGCCATCCGCATGTGCTCGACGAAATGGCTGCCGTGCAGGCGAAGGACGAGACCGCGCTCGGCAAGGCGCTCATGGCACACGGCAGGCACGTGGCGGTGAACCTGTGGCGCAGCCTCTTCGGCGCGCCGGTGCTCGGCGCGCCGCCCGATGAGCTGATGCACGAAGCGCGGCTCGTCGCGCGCATGAGCGCCAAGTACGCGCTCACGGCCGATCTCGCGATGGGGATGCTCGGCGGCAAGCTCAAGCGCATGGAGCTGCTGTCGGCGCGCCTGGGCGATGTGCTCGCGCACCTGTACCTGGCCAGTTCGTGCATCTGGCGCTATCGCGTCGATGCGGCACCGGAGCTGTTGCCTTTCGCACGGGCTGCGATCCGCCTGCAGATCGACGAGGCCGGCAAGATCCTGCGCGATCTCTATGCCAACCTGCCGACGGCGGGCCGGCGCGTGATCGGTGCGCTGGTACTGCGCCGCACCGCGCACCTGGCGCCGCTGCGCGACGTGCAACTGCTCGAACTGGCCGACCTGCTGCGCAAGGACCCGCGCATCGTCGAACGCCTGGCGCCCGACCTGAGCGAGCCAGCCGCCGGCGGCCTGCGCGATCTGATGTACGCGATGGAACTGGGCGCGCAGCTAGGCGACGCCACGGCTGCGCTCAACAAGGCGCTGCGCCGCATGAACTCGCTCGAAGAGGCGGCCCGCTCGGCGCCCGACCCCGAACTGGCGCTCGCCTACCTGAAGGCAGCCGACAAGGTCATCCAGGTGGACGACTTCGAAGGCCCGCCGCGCGATGCAGACGGCAGGGCCGACCTCAGCCCGCCTGTTGCTGCTGCGCAGCCAGTGCCGTCAGCGCTGCCGCCGTCTGCTCATCCGCCGGAAAGAACGACTCCACCGCGAGTTCTTGCAATGTGACGTCGACCGGCGTGCCGAAGATCGTGATGGTGCTGATGAAGCTCAGCACGCCGCTCGGCATGACCACCTGAAAGGGCACGGCCACCGCCGACAGCGCGGTGTCGATGACGGGCGCGTCATGGCTCACGGCGGGCGAGGGATAGGCCGCAAGTTCATCGTGCAGCGCTTGCAGCACCGCGTCGCCCGTGGCGGCAATCTGCTGTTGCAGCCGTTCGAGCAGGTGAGTGCGCCACTGCGCGAGATTGGCAATGCGCGGCGCCACGCCGTCGGGGTGCAGGCTCAGGCGCAGCACGTTGATGGGCGGCTTCAGCAGCTCGGGCGAGGCGCCTTCCATCAGCAGCGGCACCAGCGCGTTGTGCGCGACCAGGTTCCAGTGGCGGTCCACGGCCAGCGCGGGAAAGGGCTCGTGGCCTTTCAGCACCAGATCGACCGCGCGGCGTGCCGCGGCCATTGCCGGATCATCGAGCGAGCGCTGCCGATACATCGGCGCGAAGCCGGCGGCCACCAACAACGCATTGCGCTCGCGCAGCGGCACCTCGAGCCGCTCGGCCAGGCGCAGCACCATCTCGCGGCTCGGCGCGGCGCGGCCGGTTTCAACATAGCTCAGGTGGCGGGTCGAGACCTCGGCCTCCTGCGCCAGGTCGAGCTGGCTCAGGCGGCGGTGGGTGCGCCAGTGCCGCAGGTGGGCGCCGAACGGGTCGCGCGCGCCGGGCTGGCTGGCCTTGGTCGGGTGGGAGCGGGTGGTGTTCATGAGGCGCATTCTGGCGCGGCGGCGGCGCGGCGCCATGACCTCCCAGGTCATCGACGCGATCCACGCTGGCCGGAATCATTGGCTCCAACGCGGCAGGACTGGCCTGCAGCGTAGCAACCAAGGAGATTCACATGTCCGTCTTCGCATCCCCCCGCTTCCTGCCCGCCGTGATGTGGGCCGACGCCGCCTCCTGCGCCGCGACCGGCGCGCTGCAGGTGGCATTCACCGGCGCACTGGCCGGGTTGACCGGGCTGCCGGCGCCGCTGCTCATGGGTACGGGCGTGTTCCTGCTGGTCTATGCCGCCGCCGCGGCCTTCATGGCCAGCCGCAGCACGCCGCCACGCACGCTGATCGGCCTGGTCGTCGCCGGCAACTTCGGCTGGGCCGTGGCGTGCATCGCGCTGCTGGTGAGCGGCATGTTTGCGGTCACTGTGCTGGGCATGGCCTGGGTGCTGGCGCAGGTGGCGTGCGTGGTTGTGTTGGCCGAGCTGCAATGGACTGGCCTGCGCCGCACCCGCGGCAGTGCAGGCGCGGTCACCGGGCTTACGCCGGCCGGTCGTTGGTGATCTGATCTCGCGCAAATGCCGGCGACACCCCTTTACCCGGCATTTTTCGCGATGAGGAACAGGGCGGCAGAAGGCGGGATCGGAGAAGACCGACTACAACGGCTGACATTGATCCCTGATATCTTTGAGAGGCTTCCACGAACAAACAGGAGTCTCTCCATGGCCAAAGCCCCGGCGCATGCGTTTGCGTCCACCCTCAAGACCTTCAAGACCCCGTCAGGCAAGTCCGGCAAATATTGGTCCCTGAAGGAACTGGCCAAGCAATACCCCACCATCGACCGCCTGCCCGTCTCCATCCGCATCGTGCTCGAGTCGGTGCTGCGCAATTGCGATGGGCAGAAAGTCTCGGCCAAGCACGTCGAAGAGCTGGCCCACTGGGCGCCCAACGCCGAGCGCGTAGACGAAATTCCCTTCGTCGTCACCCGCGTGGTGCTGCAGGACTTCACCGGCGTGCCGCTGCTGGCCGACCTGGCCGCCATGCGCAGCGTGGCCGCCAAGCTGGGCAAGTCGCCCAAGACCATCGAGCCGCTGGTGCCCGTCGACCTGGTGGTCGACCACTCGGTGATGGTCGACTACTACGGCACGCCCAAGGCGCTCGACCTGAACATGAAGCTGGAATTCCAGCGCAACAACGAGCGCTACCAGTTCATGAAGTGGGGCATGCAGGCCTTCGACACCTTCCGCGTCGTGCCGCCGGGCTTCGGCATCGTGCACCAGGTCAACCTCGAATACTTTGCACGCGGCGTCTACAAGAGCCCGAGCGACAAGAACGACAAACCAACGTATTACCCCGACTCGCTGGTCGGCACCGACAGCCACACCACCATGATCAACGGTATCGGCGTGGTCGGCTGGGGCGTTGGCGGCATCGAGGCCGAGGCGGCCATGCTGGGCCAGCCGGTCTACATGCTGACGCCCGACGTGGTGGGCTTCGAGCTCACCGGCAAGCTGCGCGAAGGCGTCACGGCAACCGACCTGGTGCTGTACGTCACTTCCATCCTGCGGGCTGAAAAGGTGGTCGGCAAGTTCGTCGAATTCTTCGGCCCCGGCGCCGCATCCATTGCCGTGCCCGACCGCGCGACCATCGGCAACATGGCGCCTGAATACGGCGCGACCATGGGTTTCTTCCCGGTCGACGACATGACCGTGGCGTATTTCGAAGGCACCGGCCGCACCAAGGAAGAGGTCGAGCGCTTCGCCGCCTACTACAAGGCGCAGGGCCTCTACGGCATGCCCAACCCGGGCGACATCGACTACACGAAGATCGTCAAGCTCGACCTGGGCACCGTCTCGCCCAGCCTGGCCGGCCCGAAGCGCCCGCAGGACCGCATCGACCTCGGCCACCTCTCCACCAAGTTCTCGGAGCTCTACAGCAAGCCCAACGACGCCAACGGCTTCAACCAGCCGGCCGACAAGCTCAAGCTGCGCTATCCGCTGGTCGCGGCCGGCAAGGCCGGTGACGAAGAAGCCGCCCCGCCGCCAGCAGGCGCGCCGCTCGACGTGGTCGAGATGGTGGCCAACCGCTCGACCAACGCCGCCGCGCACGTGAGCGCCACCGCGCCTTCGGCGCCCAAGGGCGAAGTCACCATCGGCAACGGCGACGTGCTGATTGCGGCCATCACCTCGTGCACCAACACCTCGAACCCGAGCGTGATGCTGGCCGCCGGCCTGCTGGCCAAGAAGGCCGTCGAGGCCGGCCTCACGGTCAAGCCGCACATCAAGACCTCGCTGGCTCCCGGCTCGCGCATCGTGACCGAATATCTCGAGAAGGCAGGCCTGCTGCCGTACCTCGAAAAGCTCGGCTTCTACCTTGCGGGCTACGGCTGCACCACCTGCATCGGCAACGCCGGCGATCTCACGCCCGAGATCAACGAGGCGATCACCAAGAACGACCTGATCGGCGCGGCCGTGCTGTCGGGCAACCGCAACTTCGAGGCGCGCATCCACCCGAACCTGAAGGCCAACTTCCTCGCCTCGCCGCCGCTGGTGGTTGCCTTTGCCATCGCCGGCAATGTAATGACCGACCTGATGACCGAGCCCGTGGGCAAGGGCAAGAAGGGCAAGGACGTGTACCTCGGCGACATCTGGCCCACGCCGAAGGAAATCGACGACAACCTGCGTTACGCGATGAACGCCAAGTCGTTCCGCTCCAACTACGACAAGGTCAAGACCGACCCGGGCAAGTTCTGGAGCAGCATCAAGGGCACCAATGGTCAGGTGTACGACTGGCCGAAGTCGACCTACATTGCCGAGCCGCCGTTCTTCGAGGGCTTCAAGATGAAGCCGCATGCGTCGGACGCGGGCTTCAAGGGCGCGCGCGTGATGGCGCTGTTCGGCGACTCGATCACCACCGACCACATCTCGCCGGCCGGCTCCATCAAGGAAAGTTCGCCCGCGGGCATCTGGCTCAAGGCGCACGGCGTGCCCAAGGCCGACTTCAACAGCTACGGCTCGCGCCGCGGCAACCACGACGTGATGATGCGCGGCACCTTTGCCAACGTGCGCATCAAGAACCTGATGATTCCGCCGGATGCCAACGGCACGCAGGAAGAGGGCGGCGTCACGCTGTTTCAGCCGGGCAACCAGAAGATGTTCATCTACGACGCCGCCATGAAGTACATGGAGCAGGGCGTGCCCACGGTGGTGTTCGGCGGCGAAGAGTACGGCACCGGTTCCTCGCGCGACTGGGCCGCCAAGGGCACGCAGCTGCTGGGCATCAAAGCCGTGGTGGCGCGCAGCTTCGAGCGCATCCACCGCGCCAACCTGGTCGGCATGGGCGTGCTGCCGCTGCAGTTCCGCGGCGCCGATTCATGGCAGACGCTGGGCCTCACGGGCGACGAGCAGATCGACGTGGTGATCGGCAGCGAGCTGAAGCCGCAGATGGACGTGAAGCTGGTGGTGCACCGCCCCGACGGCACGCACCAGGAGGTAACGGTGCGCCTGCGCATCGACACGCCTATCGAGGTCGACTACTACAAGCACGGCGGCATCCTGCCGTTCGTGCTCCGGCAGCTCCTGGAATAACCCCGGGAGCATGGCCCGTCGGCGCTGCTACTTCGAGGCGGCGTCGAGTCGCTGCGCAAGCTGGTCGAGCAGCGGGCGGATCTTTTCGCCAACGCGGATCTGCGGGTTCGAGAAGCCGTCTTCCTTGCCGGCCTCGATCTCGCGCTGCTTGATCAGCGGCACGGCCGCCGCGAAGGCGGTTTCGAAGGAGCGCGTCTTGCGCAGTTCCTCGTTGAACATCGCGCGGCCGAAGAAGGTCAGCTCCGACAGCCGGCCGCATCCGTACGAGGTGTGCGTGGCGTCGGCGGCGGTCATCACCAGCGTGTTTTCGTTGGCCAGCGGTTCGATCCAACCCCCTGAATAGCAGGCCGACACCGCCACCACCCGGTGGCGAATGCCTGCTTCGTCGAGCGCTTCGCGCAGTTCTTCCGGCGTGAGCCAGGGCACGGCCAGCGGCCAGTGCGCGGCGGCCAGCTGGTGGTCGCGCGCGCCGTGCGAGGTGAGGTAGACGATCAGCACGTCGTTCTCGCGGTCCATGCGCTCGGCCAGCGCGGCAATGGCACGCTGCAGGTTGAGCGGGGTGGCCCAGGGCAGCGTCTCGGCTGTGGTCGCGTGGTTCATCAGGTGGATCACGCGGCCCTTGGCGTCGAAGCGCTCTTCCAGCAACTGGGTGACCATGTTGCTCTCGCGCAGGAACACGTCTTCAGACGCGTAGGGCGCAAACACCAGCCCGTAGACGTTGGTTTGCCCCGGCTTGCCGGCGGGCAGCGCCGCGACCGTGCGCTCCCACAGCGCCTGCTGTTCTTCGAAGAGTTCCTGCGTCAGCTGCATGCGCGGACGCTCGGGCTGGGTGGATGCGCTGGTGGCATCGGGCTGCCACATGCGGTCTTGTGTGTTGAGCGATTGCCAGAAAGTCAGCGTCAGCAGGGCGACGAACGCGGGCGCGAAGATCGCAAGCCGCCAACGTGCGCCGGCTTCGCGCGCGGTGAACCGAACCAGCGCCAGCACCATCCACGCGCATCCCAGGCCGAAGACGACCCAGTAGCCGGGCGAGGTGGCGATCGCCGACGGCAACCAGCCGCGCGTGTAGCCCAGCGCCAGCATGCCGAGCGCCAGGTTGGCCGGGAACATCGCCCAGGTGGCCAGCACGAACCAGCGCGCCAGTCCGCCGCCGCGGGCCCGCCCGGACAGCGCGAACCAGCCCAGCCACGCGAGCACGCCGAGCACCCAGAGCGTGTTGAGGCCGACGGTTTCGTAGAGCCGTGCGGGGCCGGCGATTTCGAGGCGCGCCAAGCCAGTCCAGACGAGTTCGGGCAGCAGCACGAGCAGCAGCAACTGCCAGGGCGCGGGTCGTGCATCGACGCGCGGCTCCAGCAGGAGCGAGGCGCGCAGGCCGCCGACCAGCCAGCGCCACAGGCTCGCGCGCGGCGGGGTGTCCTGCGTGGGCGGAGGCGAAGCGGATGCTTCTTCGGTGTTCTCGGGAGGCTGCTGCGGTGCGATGATGTCTTCGGGCATGCCGTCGATCATGCCCTTGGGGGCCGTGCTTCTTGCCGGCTGTCGCCCCGGGTTTGCCTGAATAACTTTCTTCTTCTGCCCATGCTTCGCATCGGTTTGATCTCCGACACGCACGGGCTCATGCGGCCCGAGGCCATCGCCTTCCTGAAGGGCAGCGACTTCATCGTGCACGGCGGTGACATCGGCAACGCCGGCATCCTCGAAGCGCTCGCGGCCATTGCGCCGTTGACGGTCGTGCGAGGCAACAACGACCGCGAACCCTGGGCAGATGCCATCGCGGAAACCGAACTTGTGAAGTTCGGCAGCGTGCACCTCTATGCCATTCATGATCTTGCGCAGCTCGACATCGACCCGCCCGCAGCCGGCGTGCGCGTGGTCGTCTCGGGCCATTCGCACAAGCCGAAAGTCGAAGAGCGCGATGGTGTGCTCTACGTCAATCCGGGCAGTGCGGGCCCGCGACGGTTCAAGCTGCCGATTTCCGTCGCCGAACTCGTTATCGACGGTGCGTCAGTGACTGCGCGCGTCGTCTCGATCGACCCGCAGGGTGGTCTTCCCTCTACCGGGGGAGGCACCTGAGACCCGGCCTTGAGCCGGTTTCTTGGTGTTTCTGGGCGGATAGAGCCTGATTTCGAGGGGTTGGTCAGGTATTTGTGAGTGAGAATTGCTAGCATCTAGGTTTTGCTTACCGGCGCGCCCGATATCCCGGGCGTCCTCTCACCGTGCGAACCAACGATTTCGGCGCAGCGCCGACCACCGCCGTCGCCCTGCGCCTCGACCAGCTTCCGAACAACCAGTGGGCCACCGTGCTCGACGTGGCGCGCCCCGACAACGCCGACGACCGGGAACTCGTCCTGCGCCTGACCGAAATCGGCTTCGTGCCGGGCGAGGCCGTGCGCATCGTCGCCAGCGGCATTCCGGGCCGCGAGCCGCTGGCGGTGCGCCTCGGCCACACCACCTTCGCACTGCGCCGCCACGAGGCCGCGCTGATCCACGTCACGCCGGGAGCCGCAAACCATGGTTGAAGCCGTCATCCAGGGCCCCGGCCGCCTCGCCGCCACCGCTCAGCCGGGCCGCATCGCCCTGCTGGGCAATCCCAACTGCGGCAAGACCGCACTGTTCAACCTGCTCACCGGCAGCCGCCAGAAGGTGGCCAACTACGCCGGCGTGACCGTCGAGCGCAAGGAGGGCACGCTGCGCACGCCCTCGGGCCGCCGCGTGTTCGTGCTCGACCTGCCGGGCGCCTACAGCCTGAACGCGCTGAGCGCCGACGAAGCCGTCACCCGCGACATCGTCACCGGCCAGAGCAAGGAAGCCCTGCCCGACCTGCTGGTGTGCGTTACCGACGCCACCAACCTGCGCCTGAACCTGCGGCTGGTGATCGAAGCCAAGCGGCTCGGCTTGCCGATGGTGGTGGCGCTGAACATGACCGACATGGCGAAGAAGCAGGGCATCGTGGTCGACACGGCCGTGCTCTCGCGCGAACTGGGCGTGCCCGTCATCGAGACCGTCGGCGTGCACACCGGCGGCGCGCAAGGCCTGCTCGCAGCGCTCGACACGCCAGTGGCCGCCGCCACGCCGCAGCCCTGGCAGGCGCCGGGCCTCGACGACGTGCTGGCCACGCAGCGCGAGGTGCGCCGCATCCTCGGTCTCACGGTGAAGGAGCCGGTCGGCAGCCTTGCCACCAGCGACCGCATCGACCGCGTGGTGCTGCACCCCGTGTGGGGCATGTTGGTGCTGGCCGTCACCATGTTCCTGATGTTCCAGGCCGTGTTCAGCTGGGCCAACGTGCCGATGGACGCCATCAAGGCCGGCACCGAAGGGCTGGGCAACCTGCTCAAGACGGCCATGCCCGAGGGCATGCTGCAGAGCCTGCTGGTCGACGGCGTGATCGCAGGCGTGGGCGGCGTCATCGTCTTCCTGCCGCAGATCCTGATTCTTTTCCTGTTCATTCTTGCGCTGGAAGACTCTGGCTACCTGCCGCGCGCGGCCTTCCTGCTCGACCGCGTGATGGGCACCGTGGGTCTGTCGGGCCGCTCGTTCATTCCGCTGCTGTCGAGCTTTGCCTGCGCCATTCCGGGCGTGATGGCCACGCGCACCATCAGCAACTGGCGCGACCGCATCACGACCATCATGATCGCGCCGCTCATGACCTGTTCGGCGCGGCTGCCGGTGTATGCGCTGCTCATCGCGGCCTTCATTCCGGCGCGCACCGTGGGCGGCGTGTTCAACCTGCAGGGCGTGGTGCTGTTCGCGCTGTATGTGTTCGGCATCGTCTCGGCGATGGCCGTGGCCTGGGTGATGAAGCGCTTCCGCGACAACACGCAGCATTCGCCGCTGCTGATGGAGCTGCCGGCCTACCGCTGGCCGAACCCGCGCAACCTGGCGCTGGGCCTGTACGAGCGTGCCTGGATCTTCATCCAGCGCGTAGGCACGATCATCCTGACGCTGACGATCCTGCTGTGGTTCTTGTCGACCTTCCCGTCGCCGCCAGAAGGCGCGACCGGCCCGGCCATCCAGTACAGCCTGGCCGGCATGATCGGCCGCGGGCTGGAGCACATCTTCGCGCCCATTGGCTTCAACTGGCAGATCTCGATCGCGCTGGTGCCCGGCATGGCGGCGCGTGAAGTGGCCGTGGGTGCGCTCGGCACGGTGTACGCGCTGTCGGCCACGGGCGACGACGTGGCGGGCCAGCTGGAGCCGCTCATCGCTGGCAGCTGGTCGCTGGCTACCGCGCTGTCGCTGCTGGTCTGGTACGTGTTCGCGCCGCAGTGCATCTCGACGCTGGCTGCGGTGAAGCGCGAGACGGGCTCGTGGAAGTACGTCTGGATCATGGCTGGCTACCTGTTCGCGCTGGCCTACATGGCCTGCTTCATCACCTACCGCGTTGCGGTGGCACTCGGAGCGGGTTAAAACCTGTCATGAAAGGTTTGAAGAAGAAATGGCACAGCAACTGATCGTCGGATTGATCGTCGCGGCCGCCGCGTTCTACGCGGTCTGGCGCTGGATGCCCGCAGGCTGGCGCCGCGGCGCGGCACAGAAGCTCGCGGCCGGCACGCATCGCGCGGGCTGGGTCGACGAAGAACGCGCCAAGGAACTGGCTGCATCGCTCGCCAAGACCTCGGGCTGCGGCTCGTGCGACAGCTGCGGAAGCTGCGGTCCCAAGACACCTCTCAAACAACCGGAAGCCGACCAGGCCACCATCAGCCCGTCCATGCACGGCCGCTGAGACCGATGCCCGCGCACATCCTCGTCGCCGGGGGCGGCATCGGGGGGCTGGCCACTGCGCTGGCGCTTTCCAAGGGCCGGCACCGGGTCGACGTTTTCGAGCAGGCCGCCGTCTTCGGCGAAATCGGTGCCGGCGTGCAGCTCGGGCCCAATGCCACGCGGCGTCTTCAGCAACTCGACCTGGGCCCCGGGCTCGCGGCCATCGCGGCGCGGCCCGATGCGCTGGTGGTGCACAGCGCAGAAAGCGGCTCCGAACTCGCCCGCATGCCGCTCGCCGACGCCATGCAGCAGCGCTACGGCGCTCCCTACTTCTGCGTGCATCGCGCCGACCTGCACGGCCTGCTGCTCGATGCCGTGCGTGCGCGCGGCACCGGCTCACTCGTGACTGGCGCGCAGATCAGGCAGGTGGAAACCAGCGATGACCTCGTCTGCCTGTCGAGCACCGACGCGCGCGCCTGGGAGGGCGAAGCCATCGTCGGAGCCGACGGCCTCTGGAGCATGGTGCGTCGGCAGCTCGATTGCGCGTCTGCCGCGCAGCCACCGCGCGTTACCGGCCACACGGCCTGGCGCGCGCTGATCGAACAATCGAGCCTGCCTGCCGCATTGCGCCGCAAGCAGGTCGATGTGTGGCTCGGCCCACGCCTGCATGCGGTGGCGTACCCGGTGCGCGGCGGCGACTGGCTCAACGTGGTGGTGATCGCCGAATCGGCCCCGGCCGGCGACGCGCGCGACTGGGACCAGTCCAGCAGCATCGCCGCCCTGAAGCAGGCCATGGGCCGCAGCTGCGCCGGACTGCAGTCGTTGCTCGATGCCATGCCCGGCTGGCGCGCATGGTCGCTCGGCGACCGCGCCCCCATGACCAGCGCAGCCGAGATGGCGCATGAGCGTGTCGCGTTGGTGGGCGATGCCGCGCATCCGATGGTGCCGTACCTCGCGCAAGGCGCGGGCATGGCCATCGAAGACGCGGTGGCGCTGGCCGATTCGTTAGCCGACGGCAGTGCGGCCGATGTGCCCGCTGCCTTCGCGCGCTATGCCGAGGCGCGCTGGGCACGCAACGCGCAGGTGCAGGCACGTGCGCGCCGCAACGGCGAGATCTTCCATGCCACGGGCGCCGTGCGCCTGGGCCGCGACATGGCGATGCGCCTGCTGGGCGCAAAGCTGCTCGACCAGCCCTGGCTGTACGGCGGCTGAGCGAACGGCGCGCCGGCGCCTTTCAGAGCCGGAAGGTCTGAAGGTGCTCGATGCGTTCCGCGAGCCCCTCTTGCCCGAGGTAGTGCCCGTGCGTGCCGTCCTGCATCTGCGCGAGCGTGGTCTCCAGTTCGAGCAGCATCGCATCGCGCTCCGCAACGAATGCGGGCGCCACATCGATGCCCGCCTGCGCGCAGGCATCAGCGATCAGGTGCGCGCTTGCGGGCGCGCCGCACGCCGCGCACTTGACGATGGCCGTCACGTTGGGCTCCGCGCCGTTGGCAAGCAACGCGCTCGTGAGTTCGGGAGCGATCTGCCCGTCGATGTTGCGCAGGGCGTCGGCCGCCACCGGCGCGCCTGCGCGCACCAGCGCTGCTGCGGCGGCGAAGGCGCCGTGCCCCACCGCGACGTCGGTCGCGAGCGCGCTGCCCTGATGCGGCCCGTCGAAGCCCACGCCCGAGGCGGCGAGTTCGGCGACCAGCCCGGCATCGTCGGCCGCGATCGCATGGCGCAGGGCCACGCGCGCGATCGACGGATGGTGGCGCAGCGTGCCTTCGGCCAGCGGCGTGTGCCAGTCGACCACGGCGTGGCAATAGAAGGTCACCAGCTTGTCCATCAGGTCGAGGTCGAGCCCGTGGTCCTGGTGGCGGTCGTCGAGGTAGCCGAGCAGCGTCTGCCCCGAGAAGTAGTCGCTCGTGGGTGCCAGCGGGTCTTCGTCGAGCTGCAGCGCCGCGAATGCGCCGCGCAGGTCGGGCGCGATGGTGTTCACGCTGTCTTCATGCAGCGCGTGCGTCCAGGCCGGTGGCAGGCCCTTCTTCCACGCGACGATCTGCCCGTGCCCGGCACCGGGTTCGACCACCGCGTAGACGCGGTCGGTGTACTCGAAGCCGCCGAAGGGCAGGTGTGTGAGCTTGCCGCTCGATGGCTTGCCGCCGTCCTCGGCGGCTTCCTTGGCCAGTTCCAGTTCGTGCTCGATCCAGCCCTGCAGGTCGTGGTAGCCGTCGCTGCCGTTCCAGAACAGCTCGTTCCAGCTGATGGCTTCGAGGTTGCCGTTCATCTCGAGCGACAGGTCGTAGTCGAGCCGCCCGCCCGCCGTCTGCTGCCACAGCGCGAGCAGCGCTTCGGGAATGGGGCCTGCGCACAGGGCCTGCACGGCGTCGATCTGCTGCGGCGGCATTGGCGGCTGCGCGTCGAAGATCACGCGGTCGGCGAACAGCACGACGCCATGTTCGCGCAGGGTGGAGAGCTCGTCGGGTGTGAACCTGATGTCGTGCATGGCGGGGGCCTCCGTTGTTTTCAAAACTGTAGCGCTTTGCGCCGACGGAACAATCAGGTCCACCCCAGCTTCATGAGGGCGTTTGCGTGGTACCCGTCCAGTCGATGCGGTCGAAAAGCCTCATCAGCCGGGCCTTGCGCGTCGGGCTGAACTGGCCGATCCATGCGATGTGGCCCAGCAGGTGACCGCGAAAGTCGGCCGCCTTCGCGCGGTTCTGGCCGGCGGGGCCGTCGAGCGCGCAGCGATGCAGCACGGCCTTGAGCCGGTCGAAGTCTTCGCGCGGCGCGTTGGCCTTGTCGTTGACGACCACGCCGGTCACGCGCTGCTGGCGGTGCTGCGGCATGCAGCGCACTTTGCGCGGGTGCAGCTCGAAGCCCTCGTCGGCCGCGATGCCGTCGACCCAGGCGCGCAAGGCGGTGAACCGCGCGCGCAGCGAGGCCGGCCCGGAGAACACCAGGTCGTCGGCATAGCGCGTGTAGGTGGCGCCGAAGACCCACGCCAGGCCTTCGAGCCGCAGGTCGAGCCGGAATGCGCAGAGGTTGGCCAGCGCGGGCGAGCAGGGCGAGCCCTGGGGCAGGTGCGGCGCGGCGAGGCGCTTGGCGCCCATCCAGTCGAGCCCGCCGTCGTCGCGCAGCCGCTCGATCACGGCGGCATCGGTGCGGTGCGTGCACAGTGCGGTGAGGGCGCGCGCCACGCCTTCGGGGTAGCCCAGCGTGCGCCACGTGGCATGCACGCGCGAGGCGCGAACGGCGGGGAAGAAGTCGCGCAGGTCGAATCCGATCACGACCTCCTTGCCGGCGTGGGCGGCCGCGTGGCTCGCGACCGAGCGGCCCGGCACGAAGCCGTGCGCCGCTTCATGCACGGGCACGTGCTGCAGAAGGTCGTCGAGGATGCGGCGCTGCGCGCGCTTCAGGCCGGCCTTGGGAATCTCGAGCAGGCGCAGGCCGCCGAGGAGCTTGGGCTGCAATTGGTAGCGGTAGTGCGATGAGAGCTGCACGCCGGGATCGCTGGGTGCGCGAAAAGCCTGTGCCGGCGATGTGAGCCAGGCCAGCCGGTCCGCGTCGAGCTCCAGCCACTGCGCGAGGTCGGCGAGCGTCGGGATGTTCGGCAGCGCGAAATGGTCCAGCCCCATCGGGCGGGGGAACATCTCCGCAGGCCGGAGGATGATTCGCCGCACGCGTGGCTCCTCGTCCTGCTCGAAGGCCGCATCGAACTCAGGCATTTCATGGATCGCCTTCGCCAGCGTGGGCAGGTCGGTGCGCCGCCAAGTGGCTCGCGACCGGTTGCCGAGCGCTTCCGCCAGCGGCTTCAGCCAGGGCGCGTCGGCGCCCAGCGTTGCCGCAGCCCGCGCACGTAACGCACCGGGCGCGGTGCCGCCGGGTTGCCTCGCATCGGCAAGCAATGCGCGCGCTAGGCTTTGGGCGATCCATTCGCTGTAGCTCAGTTCACGCGTCATGAATGAAGATGGCGAGGCCTGTGAAGGTGGGTGGCAACCAGCCCTTCAACCAGCCGGTGATGCGCTAGCTGGGCTGCGCGGTAGCGCAGGTCCGCTCACGCGCCGGAATGTGTGGCCATCCATCCACCACGGGGTTCCCCCGCAGTACAAGACCAGGCGACGAATCGCAGAGCCTTGTCGAGTCTTGAAGTGCTGGTGCCGCGCGGATTGTAGGAGCCAACTTCGCGCGCGGCCTCGCGGGCTACAGGTCGGTGCGCAGCTTCCAGATTTCCGGAAACAGCACCACGTCGAGCATCTTGCGCAGGTAGCTAACGCCGCCCGTGCCGCCGGTGCCGCGCTTGAATCCGATCACGCGCTCGACCGTCGTCACGTGGCGGAAGCGCCATAGGCGGAACGCGTCTTCCAGGTCGGTGAGCTTTTCGCCGAGCTGGTACAGGTCCCAGTGATCGTGCGGATTGCGGTAGACCGTGAGCCACGCCGCTTCGACACCATCGCTCGATTCGTAGGGCTGTGTCCAGTCGCGTTCCAGCCGGTCGGCGGGCACCGGCAGGCCGTGGCGTGCCAGCAGGCGCAGCGACTCGTCGTACAGCGAAGGCGCGCGATAGGCCGCTTCGACCTGCGCCAGCAGATCGGCGCGGTGCGCATGCGGCTTGAGCATGGCGGCGTTCTTGTTGCCGAGCGCGAATTCGATGCACCGGTACTGCGCACTCTGGAAGCCGCTGGAGTTCGCGAGGTAGGGGCGCATCGCCGTGTACTCGGGCGGCGTCATGGTCGAGAGCACGGTCCATGCGCTTACCAGCTGTTCCATGATGCGGCTCACGCGCGCGAGCATCTTGAATGCGTCGGCCAGCTTCTCTTCGGCGATGTGGGCGGTGGCGGCGCGCAGCTCGTGCAGCATCAGCTTCATCCAGAGCTCGCTGGTCTGGTGCTGCACGATGAACAGCATTTCGTCGTGCGCGGGCGAAAGCGGATGCTGCGCGTTGAGGATCTCGTCGAGGTGCAGGTAGTCGCCGTAGCTCATGGACTTGCTGAAGTCCAGCTGCGCTTTTTCCTCGTGGACGATGTTCTCGGGGGACTTGTCGGTGCTCATGATGTTTGCTGGCGGGTCATCGCCAGACCACGGCGGTATAGGAAGGAAGGCCCATGCCGGACTCCTTCTTCGGATAGACGAAGCGCACGACCTCGTTCTTGCGCTTGTATTCCTGGTAGGTCTCGCCGCCGGGAATGCGGCCCTTCTCGCCCGGCTTGTAGCCGGTGTCGCGTGCCTCCTTCACGAGGCGCTCGAAGGCGGCCTTGTCGGTCAGCGAGAGCTGCACGCCGTCCTCGCTGCGGCGGCTTTCCACGTAGGTGGACTTCATCAGGTGCGTGGTCTGGCCGTCGACGAACTTCTCGTACTCGATCATGCTGACCTCGTCGGTCACGGTCTTGTCGGCATACGAGAAGCCCTGGCTCTTGATCTGCTGGCGAAAGGCGTCGGGCGTCAGTTCGGCGAAGGCCTTCAGTTGCGGCAGCGTGAACGCCGGTTGCTGTGCAAGGGCGGGTGCCGCCAGCATCAGCAAGGCGGTGTACAGAATGATCAGTCGGGATTTCATGGCTGGCTTCGTCTCAGGTTACGGCGTTCTTGCGGTTGAACTCTTCGCGCTTCCACTCGCCCGTCTCCAGCACCTGCGCCAGGTGCTCGACCGAGTTCCACACGTCCTCGAAGCTCAGGTACAGCGGCGTGAAACCGAAGCGCAGGATGTCGGGCATCTGCGAGTCGCCGGCGCGGTAGTCGCCGATCACGCCGCGCGCGATCAGCGCTTGCACGATGGCGTAGGCGCCTTCTTCGCGGCTCAGGCAGACCTGGGAGCCGCGCAGTGCGTGGTCGCGCGGGGTGACGAGCGAGAGGCCTTGACTGGCGCAGCGCTCTTCGACCAGTGCGATGAACAGGTCGGTGAGCGCGAGCGACTTGGTGCGCAGCGCGGCCATCGCGCCGTTCGTGCCGTTGAAGGCTTCGGCCGCGAGCACGGTGTCGAGCCCGCATTCGAGCCCGGCCAGCGCGATGATCGGCTGCGTGCCGCAGAGGTAGCGGCCGACACCCGGGGCAGGCCGGTAGTGCGGCGTGAACTCGAAGGGCGCCGCATGGCCCCACCAGCCGGACAGCGGCTGCTCGAACTGGCCCGCGTGCTTCGTGTTCACCCACGCGAACGCCGGCGCGCCGGGGCCGCCGTTCAGGTACTTGTAGCCGCAGCCGATGGCGTAGTCGGCTTCGCTGTCGTTGAGCGCGACCGGCACGGCGCCCGCACTGTGCGCGAGGTCCCACACCGTGAGCGCGCCCACGGCGTGGGCGGCGGCGGTGACGGACTTCATGTCGTGCATGGCGCCGGTGCGGTAGTTGACGTGCGTGAGCATCAGCACGGCCACTTCGTCGGTCAATACGCCGGGCAATTCGCTCGCGTCGATCAGCTTCAGCGTGAAGCCGCGCTCGCGGCACAGCGATTCGGCGATGTACAGGTCGGTCGGGAAGTTGCTGCGCTCGCTGATCACCAGCTTGCGACCGCTGTCCTTCTGTTGCGAGAGTGCCGCGAACAGCACCTTGTAGAGGTTGACCGAGGTGCTGTCGGTGCACACCACTTCGCCGGGCGCTGCGCCGATCAGTCGTGCCACCTTGTCGCCCAGGCGTTGCGGCAGGTTGAACCAGCTCGCGGTGTTCCACGAGCGGATCAGGCCTTCGCCCCATTCCTTCGTCACCACCTCAGCGATGCGTGCCGGTGCGGCCTTGGGCATCACGCCGAGCGAGTTGCCGTCGAGGTACAGCACGTCCTCGGGAATGGTGAATTGGTCGCGCAAGGCGCGCAGCGGGTCTTGCGCGTCGAGCGCGCGGCAGTCTGCAAGGGTCGTCATGGTGGAGTTTTCAGCGGGGGAGTTCGCGCAGCACGGCGCGAACGGGGGAGGCATCGGCGCTGACCAGCTTGAGCGGCAGCGCGATGAGTTCGTAGTCGCCCTCGGGCACGTCGTCGAGCACGAGGTTCTCGAGCACGCGCAGGTCGAGGCGGCGAATGCGTTGGTGGCTTTCCAGCGTCTTGCTGTCGGCCGGGTCGATGCTGGCGGTGTCGATGCCGATGAGCTTCACGCCCATGGCCGCGAGGCGCTCGACGGTGGCGGGGGCGTAGGCCGCAAGCTGCGGGTCCCACTGGCCGACCGGCATGGTGGTGTAGGTGCGCACCAGCACGCGCGGGGGCAGGGTGCTGTCGACGGCGTGGGCGATGTGATCCCACTCGACGAGCGGGCCCTTGTCGATCGCGTGGATCACGCGGCAGGGGCCGAGAAAGGGCGCGAGGTCGACGTTGCCGATGGTCTGGCCCTCGGGGTCGTAGTGCAGCGGCGCATCGGCGTGCGCGCCGACGTGGGGCGAGAGCTTGATCTCGCTGACATTCACCGGGCAGTCCGGTGAAATGGTCGCCGCCCAGCGCTGCTGGTAGGGCGTGTCGCCGGGAAAGACCGGCGCGCCTTCATGCACGGGCGGCGAGATGTCCCAGATGCGTTGCTGATGTGATGGAGCCATGGCGCGAAGTTAGCGCCGGGCGAGGGGTCGTGGTGTCGGTTATTTCCAACACCGAACGTGACGAGTTGAACGGATCAGTGCAACGACGACAGCGCCGGCAACCCGTGCCGTGCCCGGGCCCGCTCGCAGGCGTCGCTGCCGGCCTGCAGCTCGTGGCACGGGTTGGGGCGCCATTCGTAGATGCCGCAGCCCACGGACTGGCCGATCTTGCCGGTGAGCGCGGCGCAGCGCATGGGCGTGTGGTCGGTGCCGCGCATGCGGCAGATGGCGTCGTTCACCTCGACGGCGAGGCCCGAGGGCACCTTGCCGCCGTTGTCGTCGAGCTCATGCACGCTGAAGTCGACGCGATAGCTGGCGCAGCAGGCGCCGCATTGCTGGCAATCGGACATGCGGCTGCGCCTTGTGCTTCAGGGAGTCAGAGCCTGCCGAGGAGCAGGAACTCCATCAGCGCCTTTTGTGCGTGCAGGCGGTTCTCTGCCTCGTCCCACACCACCGACTGCGGTCCGTCGATGACTTCGGCCTGCACTTCTTCGCCGCGGTGGGCAGGCAGGCAGTGCATGAACAGGGCGCCGGGCTGGGCGATGCGCATCATGTCCTCGTCGACGCACCAGTCGGCAAAGGCCTTGCGGCGCGCCTCGTTCTCGGCCTCGTAGCCCATGCTGGTCCAGACGTCGGTGGTCACGAGGTCGGCGCCGCGGCAGGCTTCCATCGGGTCCTTGAAGACCTTGTAGCTGTCGCCCGAGCGGATGCCGGCGATCGACTGGTCCACCTCGTAGCCGCTGGGCGTGCTCACGTGCACCGTGAAGCCCAGGATCTCGGCCGCCTGCAGCCAGGTGTTGGCCATGTTGTTGCCGTCGCCCACCCACGCCACCGTCTTGCCCTGGATGGAGCCGCGGTGCTCGATGTAGGTGAAGATGTCCGCGAGGATCTGGCAGGGGTGGAACTCGTTGGTCAGCCCGTTGATGACCGGCACCCGCGAGTGCGCGGCAAAGGTGTCGATCTTGGTCTGCTCGTAGGTGCGGATCATCACGATGTCGACCATGCGGCTGATGACCTTGGCGCTGTCCTCGATGGGCTCGGCGCGTCCGAGCTGGCTGTCGCCGGTGGTCAGGTGGACCACGCTGCCGCCGAGCTGATACATGCCGGCCTCGAAGCTCACGCGGGTGCGCGTGCTGGCCTTCTCGAAGATCATGGCCAGCGTGCGGTCGACCAGCGGCTGGTGCTTTTCGTAGGTCTTGAACTTCTTCTTGATGATCGCCATGCGATCGAAGAGGTAGGCGTACTCGTCGGCCGTGAAGTCCGAGAACTGCAGGTAGTGCCGGATGGCGGCGGGTGCGGTCGTCGTGGCGGTCGTCATTGGGCGGCAGGCTCCGACAGGAAGTTTTTGACGATGGGCGCGAGGATGGCAACGATCTCGTCGGCCTCGGCAATGCTCAGGATGAGCGGCGGCACGAGGCGGATCACCTTGTCGGCCGTCACGCTCAGCAGCAGGCCGGCGTCGCAGGCGCGGTTCAGGATCACGCCGCAGGGACGGTCGAGCTCGATGCCCAGCATCAGGCCCTGGCCGCGGATTTCCTTCACGCCGGGCAGGCCGCCGATTTCGCGCTCCAGCGCGACCTTGAGGTGGGCGCCGACGGTGGCGGCGTTTTCGAGCAGCTTGTGCTCTTCCATGATGCGGATGGTTTCGATGCCGGCGCGCATGGCGAGCGGGTTGCCGCCGAAAGTGGTGCCGTGGTTGCCCGGGCCGAAGATGTTGGCGGCCTTGGGGCCGGCCACCACGGCGCCGATCGGCACGCCCGAGCCCAGGCCCTTGGCCAGCGGCATCACATCAGGCTTGATGCCCGCCCATTGGTGGGCGAACCACTTGCCGGTGCGGCCCATGCCGCACTGCACTTCGTCGATCATCATGAGCCAGTCGCGCTCGTCGCAGAGTTGGCGCACCTGCTTGAGGTATTCGACGCGCATCGGGTGGATGCCGCCTTCGCCCTGGATGGTTTCGAAGAACACGGCGACCACGTTGGGGTTGCCTTCGGTGGCCTTCTTCAGCGCCTCGATGTCGTTCAGCGGCACGCGGATGAAGCCCTCGACCAGCGGGCCGAAGCCGGCCTGCACCTTGGGATTGCCGGTGGCCGAGAGGGTGGCGATGCTGCGGCCGTGGAAGGCGGCTTCGTAGACGACGATTTCGGGGCGCTCGATGCCCTTGTCGTGGCCGAACTTGCGCGCCAGCTTCAGGGCGGCTTCGTTGGCTTCGAGGCCGGTGCAGCAGAAAAACGCGTTGGTGAGGCCCGAAATCTCGGTCAGCTTGGTGGCGAGCTGTTCCTGGCCGGTCACGTGGTAGTAGTTGGAGCTGTGGATCAGCTTGGTCAGCTGGTCCTGCAGGGCGGGCACCAGCTCGGGGTGGTTGTGGCCCAGCGTGTTCACGGCAATGCCGCCGAGGCCGTCGATGTAGGCCTTGCCCGTGGTGTCCCAGACTCGGCAACCCTGACCGTGCGACAGTGCGATCGGCAGGCGACCGTAAGTGTTCATGACGTGGGGCGAGGTGGGCTGGGCGGTAGCGCTCATTCGGGTTCTCCAGATAGGGAAGGCGGATTCTAGGCGTGCCGTTTGACGGCTTCGTTGAGGATTCCGCATTACAGCAATGCCCCATGTTCAGGATGCAAAAAGTGCCGCGGATAGAATCGCTTGCTGCACCGCAGCACCCGCTCCGGTCGCCTCATTCAACGATGATTTCCCCCACTGCCAAAGAAATCTTCATCCAGGGCATCACCAAGGATGGCCGGACATTCCGCCCCAGCGATTGGGCCGAGCGTCTGGCCGGCGTGATGTGCTCTTTTCGCCCCGGCGGCGCCTATCCGGGCAGCCACCTGAGCTACTCGCCCTGGTGCATTCCGACGACCATCAACGGCGTGAAGTGCGTGATCGTGAACCGCGAGCTGCGCGATGCCGAGCCGATGGCCTGGGATTTCTGCGTGAACTTCGCGAGAGACAACGACCTGCAGGTGGCCGAGGCCTGTCTGGTGCCCGACACGCCCATCCCCCCCAAGAAGGCCTGAGCGGCCTTTTTTCTTGCCCGTCGCGCTGGGGCGCAAATCGAACGGGCATGAAAAAACCGCCCGAAGGCGGTTTTTCACTTTGCTGCAGCGCACCCCGATCAAACGGCGGACTGGAGGATTCCGGTCCGGGCTTGCCTGACAGGTGTCAGGCGGCGGCCTTTTCAGGCGCGAGGGCGAGCGCCTTGACCTTGGCCGACAGGCGGCTCTTGTCGCGGGCTGCCTTGTTCTTGTGGAAGATGCCCTTGTCGGCGACGGTGTCGACGATGCTCTGGGCCTTCGCGAACAGTTCGCTTGCCTTGGTCTTGTCGCCAGCCAGAACAGCCTTTTCGACGTTCTTGACAGCGGTACGGTATTTGGAGCGCAGCGAGGTGTTCGCAGCGTTGAGCTTGGTGTCCTGGCGGACGCGCTTACGGCCGGAGGCGAGGCGCGGGTTCTTCTTCTTGGGCTTGGCGGATGCCATATTTAATGTTCCTTAGGTGTCTGAGGATGATGCAGCAAAGCCCTCCATTATAGGCCGGGTTGGCCCTTTTGCCCAATTCGCGCCCGAATCGGCCCGTTTCGGCACCTTCGCGGGCCCTACACTCGGCCCCCGTGTCCCTGCTCAAATCCGCCTCCACCGTCTCCCTGCTGACTCTCGCTTCGCGGATCACGGGCCTTGTGCGCGACGTGCTGTTTGCCTCGGTTTTCGGCGTCAGCGCGCTGACCGACGCCTTCAACGTCGCATTTCGCATTCCCAACCTGTTCCGTCGGGTCTTCGGCGAAGGCGCCTTCAGCCAGGCCTTCGTGCCGGTGCTGGCCGCGCGCAAGGCCGAAGACGGGGAAGAGGGCGCCCGGCAGTTGATCGACCATGTCGCCACGCTGCTCACCTGGACGCTGCTGGTCGTGTGCGTGGCCGGCGTGGCCGGCGCGCCGCTGCTGGTCTGGGCCATGGCGAGCGGACTGCCCGGCTTCGACCCGGCCGTGATCATGACGCGCTGGATGTTCCCGTACATCGGCTTCATGTCGCTGGTGGCGCTGGCGGGCGGCATTCTCAACACCTGGCGCAAGTTCGCGGTGCCGGCGGCGTCGCCGGTGTTGCTCAACATTGCGCTGATTTTGGCGATCGTGGTCGGGGCGCCGCTGTTCCGCCGCTGGGGCATCGAGCCGATCTATGCGCAGTGCGTGGGCGTGCTGGTGGGCGGTGTGCTGCAGCTGGCGCTACAGATTCCGGCGCTGCGCAAGCTCGGGCTGATGCCGCGTGTCGGCGCGAGCTTCCGGGCGCTGCGGACCGCATGGACCGACCCTGCCACGCGCAAGGTGCTCAAGCTGATGCTGCCCGCGCTGCTGGGCGTGAGCGTGGCGCAGATCTCGCTGCTCATCAACACGCAGATCGCCTCGCACCTCGCGGTGGGCAGCGTGACCTGGATCACCAACGCCGACCGGCTGATGGAATTCCCCACCGCCATGCTCGGCGTGGCGCTCGGCGTGGTGCTGATGCCGCAGCTGGCCGGCGCCCGCGCCGCCAAGGACGACGCGCGCTATTCGTCGCTGCTCGACTGGGGCCTGCGCCTCGTCGTGCTGCTTTCGGCGCCTTGCGCCATCGCGCTGCTGCTGTTTGCCAAGCCGCTGGTGGCGGTGCTCTTCCACAACGGCGCGTACACCGGCGAGGATGTGGGCCGCACGACCCTGGCGCTGATGGGCTACGGCGTTGGGCTGGTCGGCATCGTGGCCGTGAAGGTGCTCGCGCCCGGCTACTACGCCAAGCACGACACGCGCACGCCGATGCTCATTGCCGTGGGCGTGCTGGTGCTGACGCAGGTGCTCAATATCTTCCTGGTGCCGGTGCTGCAGCACGCGGCGCTGACCCTGACCATCGCCATCGGCGCGCTGGTCAATTCGACCTGGCTGCTTGTCGGCCTGATGCGCCGCGGCAGCTACAAGCCCGAACCGGGTTGGGGCAAGTTCGCGCTGCAGGTGCTGGCGGGCACGCTGGTGCTGGCCGGCCTGCTGTTCTGGGGCTCGGGCCATTTCGACTGGGTCGGCCTGCGCGAGCAGCGCCTGCTGCGCATCGGCCTGCTCGCCGCGCTGATCGCCGGCTCGGCGCTGCTCTATTTCGCCGTGCTGGCGGCCGTCGGCGTGCGGTTGCGCAGCTTCCTGCGCCGCTGAAGCCCGCGCGCAGGGCGTTGGCAATACGCACGTGTCCCGCCTTGACGCTCCCTGAATGCTCCTCTACAAAGACACATGACGTTCAGCTTTCAGGTTCCTACCGCACTGGAGTATTTCGAATCGCTGGTTCGCAGCGACGATCAATTTCCGTTGCTCGAAGCTGCCGCCAGCCTGGCGCAGGACGAATACCCCGATCTCGACGTTCAGCAGGTGCTTGGCGATGTAGACCAGCTCCTGGCCCGCCTGAAGCGCCGCCTGCCGGCCGACGCCGCACCGCTGGCCCGCCTGCGCGCCCTGAACCAGTTCTTCTTCAATGACCTGAGCTTCGGCGGCAACGTCAACGACTACTACGACCCCGACAACAGCTACCTGAACGCCGTGCTGCGCACCCGCCGCGGCATTCCGATCTCGCTGGCCGTGCTGTGGATGGAACTGGCGCAGGGCCTGGGCCTGCAGGCACGCGGCATCGGGTTTCCGGGGCATTTCATGCTCAAGGTGACGCTGCCCAAGGGGCAGGTGGTGATCGATCCTTTCACCGGCAAGTCGCTGTCGCGCGAGGAACTCGGCGAGCGGCTCGAACCCTACAAGCGCAGCAATGGCCTGGTCGGCGATTTCGACGTGCCGCTGGGCCTGTACCTGCAGCCCGCAAGCCCGCGCGAAATCATCGCGCGCATGCTGCGCAACCTGAAGGAAGTGCACCACGCGCAGGAAGACTGGCAGCGCGTCATCGCCGTGCAGGACCGCCTGATCGCCCTGCTGCCCAGTGCCTGGGGCGAGTACCGCGACCGCGGCATCGCGCACGCCGAGCAGGGCAACACGGCGCAGGCCGTGCGCGACCTGGAAACCTATCTGGGGAAGGCCGAGGACGCCCTCGACATCGACGCGATCGCCGAGCGCGTCGCCATGTTGCGCCGAATGGCTAGCTGAAATGAACACCAAGGCCGGTGTGAGCCCGGCGCCCGACCTGGGCACCCTGCATGAATTCCACGGCGTGCAGCCGGTGCTGCCGGTGTCGGACGTGTCGCGCGCCGCGCGCTGGTTTCGCGACGTGCTGGGCTTCGAGCTCGACTTCATCGCGGGGGAGCCGCCCAGCTACGCCCGGGTGAAGAAGGGCGACCGCAGCTACGGCGACCCGGTCTACCTGAGGCTGTGGCAATGCAACTCGCGCGAGGCCAAGCCCTGGCGCGGCGAAATCGTGATCCACGTGGGCAAGGACATCGACGGCCTGCACGCCGCCTACGTGAAGCGCGGCGTGACGGTCATCGAGCCGCCGACCTCCCAACCCTGGGGACTGCGCGAATTCGCGATCCGGGAGCCCGACGGCCACGTGCTGCGCTTCTGCGGCTACCTGCCCTGAAGCCTCGATTTCAGAAACACAAAATTACAAATAGATCGATGCGATCGTGTCGATCCGTCTTCCGCTCGTCCGACGTGTGAACAGGAGCAGGCAAATTTCATTCGTCAGCCGCTCCCAGTCTCATCAACCTTCAGGAGAAACGACATGCGATTCATGATTCTGGTCAAGGCCAACGCCGATTCCGAAGCCGGCGTGATGCCCAGCACCGAAATACTCACCGCCATGGGCAAGTTCAACGAGGAACTGGTCAAGGCCGGCGTGCTGCTGGCGGGCGAAGGCCTGCACCCCAGCTCCAAGGGCGTGCGCGTGCGCTGCGAAGGCCCGACCAAGCGCACCGTCATCGACGGCCCCTTCGCTGAAACCAAGGAGCTGCTGGCTGGTTTCTGGCTGTTCCAGGTCAAGTCAAAGGAAGAAGCCATCGAGTGGATCAAGCGCAGCCCCTTCCAGGAAGGCGAGATCGAGATCCGCCAGGTGTTCGAGGCCGCCGACTTCGGCGATTCGATGACTCCCGAGCTGCTCGCCCAGGAAGACCGCCTGCGCGCCGAGACCGAGGCCCGTGCCAAGGCCGGCAGCTGAAGCAGCCGCAACCGAATCGAACCCAAGGAGATCCACCATGCGATTCATGCTGCTGATGATTCCCCACGGCTACGAAACCGCCGCGCCCGGCACCATCCCCGAAGACGTCGATGCGGTGTCGGCCATGATGGCCTACAACGAATCGATGCAGAAAGCCGGCGTGCTGATCAGCTGCGACGGCCTGCATCCGCCCTCGATGGGCGCGCGCGTGAGCTTCAAGGACAAGAAGCCCAAGATCGTCGACGGCCCCTTCGCCGAGGCCAAGGAAGTGCTCGGCGGCTTCTGGGTCATCGACGTGCCCTCGCGCGCCGCCGCCATCGAATGGGCTGCCCGCTGCCCCGGCTCCGACAACGAAGTCATCGAGGTGCGCCAGATCCAGGAAATCGGCGACTACCCGCCCGACGTGCAGGCGCTGACCAGCGAGTTCGCGTCGATGCAGACGGTCAAGAAGACCGAGCCGTAAAGCAGTGATCAGGGAAGAGGGCCGCGCGGACGTCGCCGCCATCCACCGCACCATCGAGGCGGTGTGGCGCATGGAGTCCGCGAAGATCATCGCCACCGTCGCGCGCATGGTGCGCGACGTGGGCCTGGCTGAAGAGCTGGCCCAGGACGCGCTGGTCTCGGCGCTTGAGCAATGGAGCGAATCCGGCGTGCCCGACAACCCCGCGGCCTGGCTCACGGCAGTGGCCAAACGCCGCGCGCTCGACCGCCTGCGCCACCTGCAGCTGGCCGAACACAAGGCCGGCGAAATCGGCCGCGAAATCGACGCGCAGCATGAGATGGCACAAGACGATTTCTCCGAGGCGGTCGATGCCGCGCTGGACGACGACATCGGCGACGACCTGCTGCGGCTGGTGTTCACCGCCTGCCACCCGGTGCTGTCGACCGAGGCCCGCGTGGCGCTCACGCTGCGGCTGATGGGCGGCCTCACCACCGATGAAATCGCGCGCGCCTTTCTCGTGCCCGAGGCCACCGTGGCGCAGCGCATCGTGCGCGCCAAGCGCACGCTGGCCGAGGCGCGCGTGCCCTTCGAGGTGCCGCGCCGGCACGAGCTCGAAGCCCGGCTCGCCTCGGTGCTCGAAGTGATCTACCTGATCTTCAATGAAGGCTACTCGGCCACCGCCGGCGACGACTGGATGCGCCCCACGCTGTGCGACGAGGCCCTGCGCCTGGGCCGCATCGTGGCCGAGCTGGTGCCGAAGGAGGCGGAGGTGCACGGCCTCGTGGCGCTGATGGAAATCCAGGCCTCGCGCACCGCCGCGCGCATGGGGCCTTCCGGCGAGCCGGTGCTGCTGCTCGAACAGAACCGCGCGCGCTGGGACCAGATGCTGATCCGTCGCGGCCTCGCGGCGCTCGCGCGTGCTGAAGCACTCGGCGGCGCGCTCGGCCCCTATGCGCTGCAGGCCGCCATCGCCGCCTGCCACGGCCGCGCGCGCACCGCCGACGAAACCGACTGGGGCCGCATTGCCGCGCTCTACGACGCGCTGGCCGAGCTCACGCCGTCGCCCATCGTCGAGCTCAACCGGGCGGTCGCGTTGTCGATGGCCTTCGGGCCGGCGACGGGGCTGGAGGTGGTCGATGCGCTCATGGACGAGCCCTCGCTCAAGGGCTACCACCTGCTGCCGACCGTGCGCGGCGATCTGCTCTTCAAGCTCGGCCGCCGCGACGAGGCGCGCAAGGAATTCGACCGCGCCGCGGCGCTCACGCGCAACACGCGCGAGCGGGCGCTGCTGCTCGCACGTGCGCGCGCCTGCCTCCTCGACGGCCCCGCCGGGTGAGCTGAGCGCCGGCTGAAGCTGCGCTGGCCCGCGCGGCCGGTGCCGGGAGAAAATGCGCGCCATGCTGCGCACCCCCTCCCTCCGCCTCCTGTGCGTTTCCTGCCTGGCCCTGCTGCCGGCCCTTTCGGCCCAGGCCCAGTTCGACCCCGCCAAGGCGTGGGTCGAGCCGCAGGCCATCGCCGCGCGTTTCCCCGATCCGCCGGTGAGTTACGCCACGCCGGGTTTTCGCGCCGGGCGCGCCGACTTTCCTTCGCATGCCGAGGTGCTGGCCTTCTTGAACGACCTTGCGCGCCAGTCGCCGAACGTTCGCGTCGAGCGCCTGGGCCTGACGCAGCAGGGACGTGAAATGCCGCTGGTGGTGCTGGCCGAGCAGGGACGAATCGATCCCGCACGGCCTACCGTGATGGTGATCGGCCAGCAGCACGGCAACGAGCCGGCCGGTGGCGAAGCGGTGTTGGCATTGGCGCAGCAGTTCGCCAGCGAGCCCGGCGCCGCGCTGCTGAAGAAGGTGAACCTGGTGCTGGTGCCGCGCGGCAACCCGGACGGCGCCGAGCGCTTCACCCGCGTCACGGCCAACGGCATCGACGTGAATCGCGACCACCTGCTGCTGCGTACGCCCGAGGCGCGCATGCTCGCGGCCGCCACCTTGCGCTACCAGCCGCAGGTGGTGCTCGACCTGCACGAGTTCACCGTCGGCGGCCGCTGGATCGAGAAGTTCGGCGCGGTCATGAAGTACGACGGCCTGCTGCAGCCTGCCACCGTGGGCAATCTCGACTCCGCCATCGCCGTGGGTGCGCAGCGCGACTACGTCGACGCCATCCAGTCCGCATTCACGCAGGCCGGCTTGCAGGGCTTCAAGTACCACACCACCTCCGGCGGCAAGAGCGAGGACCGCACCGTGTCGATGGGCGGCGTGCAGCCCGACACCGGCCGCAACGTGAGCGCGCTGCGCCAGGCCGTGAGCCTGCTGCTCGAAGTGCGCGGCGTGGGGCTCGGGCGTGCGCACTTTGCGCGCCGCGTGCACACGCAGGTATTGGCCGCCACCACCGTCATCGAGACGGCCGCGAAGCAGGGGCCGGCGCTGATGCAGCTCACCGCGCAGGCTGGCCAGCGCGCCAAGGCCGAGGCGTGCCATGGCGATCTGGTGGTCGAGGCCTGGCAGACGCCGACGCGGCAGCGCCTCGAATTCCTCGACGCGAAGACCGGGGAAGACAAGACCATCGACGTCGAATGGCGCGCCGCCGAGCCGCTCAAGATTGCCAACGCGCGCCCGCGCCCGTGCGGCTATCTGCTCGCGGCCAGCGAGACCACGGCCGTGCAGCGCCTGCAGATGCTGGGCGTGCGGGTAGAGCGCATCGACAGCGCGGCGCCCTGGCAGGTGGAGCGCTACGAGATCCTGTCGCAGACCGACGGCCAGCGGCAGGATGCGCGTGGTGCCATCGAGGACGGCGAGGCGATCCGCGCCTTCCGCGTGCGGCCGCGGGCCGGTCGCGCGGTGGTGCAGCCGGGGAGCTTCTACGTGTCGCTCGCGCAGCCGCTGTCGCCGCTGGTCAGCGCGGCGCTGGAGCCCGACTCGCAGAACAGCTATGCGGCCAACCGGCTGCTGGAGATCGGCGACGACAGGCTGCTGCGCGTGCCCGGGCCGGCGCCCGTCGGCGTCTGGCACTGAGCGTTTTCAGGCCTTGAAAGCAGAGCCCGCCTCCGAAGGCGAGCCCGGCAACCCGAACTGGTGCCACGCGCGGCGCAGTTGGGTGTCCGAGCCGAAGCCCGATTGCTCCGCCGCCCGCGTCACGCTCGCGCCCGAGGCCAGCGCGAGTTGCGCAGCTGCGAGCCGCAGCCGCCGCAGATAGGCCAGCGGCGCCACGCCCGCATGCTCGACGAACAGCCGCGTGAGATGCCGCGCCGAGGTGTGCCCCACCTCGGCCATGCGCGGCACGCTCCAGTCGGCCTGCGGCTGCTCGCTGACCGCGTCCTGCACGCGATGCAGCGCGGCATGCAGGTGGTTGCGGTAGGCGAGAAAGGGCGACAGCTCCGGGTCGTGCGGGCCGCGGCGCAGCGCCACCACCATGGTCTGCGCGACCTGCGCCGCGAGCGCTTCGCCGCACAGCCCGGCGATGCGGTGCAGGACCAGGTCGATGCCGGTCGTCACGCCCGCGCTGCTGTACAGCGGCGGATCGATCACGAACACGCGGTTGCTGACCACGTCGCAGCGCGGCTCCACGGCACGAAGTTCGTCGAGGTGCTGGTGGTGCGTGGTGGCGCGTCGGCCTGCCAGCGTACCGGCGTGCGCGGCCAGCACCGCGCCGGCGCAGATCGTCATCAGCTCCAGCCGGTCGCGTTCGAAGCGCAGGCCGCGCAGCCAGTGCAGCAGGTCTTGCGTCTCGGGGTTGTCGATGGCGATGGTGTCGCCGGGCAGGCCGACCAGCACGATCCAGCCGGGGCCGTCCCACTGCGTCGGCAAGGGCGAGAGCCCGGCCAGCGCGACGCCGACCGAGCCCATCGTCGTCGGCCGGGGGCTCGCGAACTCGATGGCAAAACGCTCGGGCTGGCCCATTGCGCACAGCCGCTGGTTGGCGATGCGCAGCGCCTCGGCCGGGCCGGCCCAGTCGAGCACGATGCTGCCGGGCAGGAGGACGAAGACTACGCGGATGGGTTGTGGCCGGGGTTGCGGGTCCATGCGTAGTCCATCTGGCGCGCGGTGCGCTCGGCCAGTTCGCGTCCGGCCAGCCGCTCGACGAGGTGCAGGCTCATGTCGATGCCGGCGCTGATGCCCGCGGAGCTGACGATGCGGCCGTTGTCGACCCAGCGCACGCCGTCGCGTACGTCGAGCGAAGGAAAGCGCTCGCGCAGGTCGGCGATGTCTTCCCAGTGGGTGGTGACGGTGTCGTTCGTGATCACGCCGCTTTCGGCCAGCAGGAAGGCGCCGGTGCAGACCGAGGCGACGACCTGCGCACCGGCTACGCTGTGGGCGATCCATCGCAGCGTGTCGGGGCTGGCCATCGGCGCGTCGATCACGCCGCCGGGAACGATCAGCACGTCGGCCTTCGGGCTGTCGGCCAGCGCGTGGTTGGCCAGCAGCTGCAGACCGGCGCGCGCCTGCACGGGCTGGCCGTGTGCAGCGTGGGCCACCGATGCGACATCGAACGGCGCCGCGGTGCCCGGCTGCATCCGCTGGCTGACCCGGCTCGCGGTGGTGAACACTTCGAAGGGGCCGGCGAAGTCCAGCGCTTCGACGCCGTCGAAGGCGAGGATGAGCACGCGCAAGCTCATGCCGCTCACGCCACGGCCCGTTCGAGCGCCTGCGCCACGGTGCAGACGGTGGCGAAACGGCCCTGCAGCACGGTGGCGGTGCGGGCCTTGATGTCGGCGGCCGAAAGCGGCTGCCCGTTCGGCTGCACCATGTCGAAGGTGAGCGTGGCGTCGGTCACGTAGTCGACCTCCCAGCCCAGGTCCGAGGCGTGGCGGGTTGTGGTTTCGCAGCACTGCTCGGTGCGGATGCCGCTCACGATCAGCCGGCCGATGCCGTTCTGCGTGAGCCAGATGTCCAGCCCGCTGTTGACCAGCGCGCTGTGGCGGTGCTTGGTGAAGGTGGCTGCTGCGGCAAAGTCGGCAAGCCCGCCGATGGGGCACACGTGGCCCGATTCGACGGCAAACGGGTTGCTCGCATCGGAGGGCTCGTCGGTGTGAAAGACCCGCACGATCGGCACGCCGGCGGCGGCGCAGCCTTCGATCAGCGCGTTCTGCGCGGCGAAGTAGGGAGTGGCCTGGCTCTCGGACCAGTACGCGCGCTGGCGGAACGATTCCTGGGCGTCGATCACAATCAGACAGGTTTTCATGGCGGGGCTCGCAGAGGCAAAGTGGATGATGCCGCCTATTCTTCTGCCTTGCCAGCCCGCAGTCCGCTCGTGGCCGGACCAAAACCGATCAGATCAGGACATTGCTGCCCGACGGTTGCCTCAGACCAGCGACGCCGCCTGCAGCTCTTTCTTCAGGTACGCGTAGTACAGCGGCGCCGCCACCAGCCCAGCCGGCCCGAACACCGCCTCGGCCACGAACATCACGGCGAGCAGCTCCCACACGCTCATCTGCGTGCGTGCGCCGACCACCTTGGCGTTGATGACGTACTCGGCCTTGTGGATCACGATCAGGAAGATCAGGCACGCCGCCGCCGTGACCGGCGACACCGACAGCCCCACCAGCGTGATCACCGAGTTGCAGACCAGGTTGCCCACGATCGGCACCAGCCCCGCCAGGAAGGTGAGGGTGATGAGCGCCGGCGTGTACGGAAGGTGAGCCCCCCACGTCGGCATGATGAACAGCAGAAAGATCGCCGTGAGCAGCGTGTTGAAGGCCGCGATCCAGAACTGGGCCGCCACGATCTGGCCGAAGGCTTCGCCGAAGGTCCGCACGCGCTGGTGCAGCTGGTCGGCCAGCGGCAGGCGACGCAGCGGCGCGTGCGCCACGGCGGCCAGGCCACCCACGATCAGGCCCACGTACGAAAAGAGAATGCCGTGCAGCCAGGCGCGCCCGGCCACGGCCAGCGAGCCGGCCTGCGCGCGCAGGTAATTGGCGATCACCCGCTGCACCTCGGCCGCGCCCTCGGGCAGGTAGACAGCGATTTCGACCGGCAGCTTGGAGCGCAACTCGAGCACCGTGCGCGCCGTGTAGTCGAGCAGTTCGCGGTACTGGTCAGGCGCGTCGACGATGTATTCGCGGGCCTGCGACAGCAGCAGCGTGATCAGCGCGATCGGCCCCACCAGCACGAGGATGACGGCCAGCACGCCGGCCCAGCCATCGGCGCGCTGGCCGCCGAGTGCCGGAATGCGCCGCATGCCCGCACTCAGCACCCGTGCGAACCACCGCGTGGCCAGGAAGCCGATGCAAACGCACAGCAGCCCCGGCAGCAGGTGCTCCCACATCACCAGCAGCAACGCGGCCAGCATCAGCAGGTAGCTTGCGATCATCACGCCGCGCGAGGCGGCCGGGCGGTGGACGGGGGCCGTTGTCACGGCGGGGCTGATGGGTTGTGGCTTCTTGGCCATCCGGGGCGTCGCGTGCTCAGTTCAGGACATTGTGGATGGGCAGCCGGCGCTCAGCCGACGACTACCGCGGCGCCTTCGCCGCGCTCGGCGATCACGCCGATCTCGTGCACCGATTCGCCAGCGGCGCGCAGCGTGGCGGCGCAGGCGGTGGCTTCAGCCGCGTCGATCACGACCACCATGCCGATGCCGTTGTTGAAGGTGCGGTTCATCTCGACGTCGTCGATGCCGGCCACCTTCTGCAGCCAGGCGAACAGCTCGGTCTGCGGCCAACTGCCCTTCTTCAGGTGGGCGGCGGTGCCTTCGGGCAGCACGCGCGGGATGTTCTCGAGCAGGCCGCCGCCGGTGATGTGGGCCAGCGCCTTGATCGGGTGCTTGTCCAGCGCTTCGAGCACCGGCTTCACGTAGAGGTGGGTGGGCTCCATCACGGCTTCGCGGAAGGGCTTGCCGTCGAGGGTGGCGGGCAGGTCGGCGCCGGCGCGTTCGATCACCTTGCGCACCAGGCTGAAACCGTTGGAGTGCACGCCGGCCGAGGCAAGGCCCAGCACCACGTCGCCGGGCTTGACGTTCTGGCCCGTGAGGATCTTCGACTTTTCGACCGCGCCGACCGCAAAGCCCGCCAGGTCGTACTCGCCGGCCGGGTACATGCCGGGCATTTCGGCGGTTTCGCCGCCAATGAGAGCGCAACCCGACAGTTCGCAGCCGCGGGCGATGCCGCCAACCACGGCCGCGGCCGTGTCCACGTCCAGCTTGCCGCAGGCGAAGTAGTCGAGGAAGAACAGGGGCTCGGCGCCCTGCACCAGCACGTCGTTGACGCTCATTGCCACCAGGTCGATGCCGACCGTGTCGTGCATGTTCCATTCGAAGGCCAGCTTGAGCTTGGTGCCCACGCCGTCGGTGCCGCTCACCAGCACCGGCTCCTTGTAGCGCTTGGGCACCTCGAACAGGGCGCCGAAGCCGCCGATGCCGGCCAGCACTCCTTCGCGCATGGTCTTCTTGGCCAGGGGCTTGATGCGGTCGACCAGCGCGTCGCCGGCATCGATGTCGACACCGGCATCCTTGTAGCTGAGAGGAGTGGGCGTAGGGGAAGTCATGGGTGGTCGAGGTCGGGAAGGACGCGAAGAGTAGGAGCGGAAGGCGGCGCCGGTAACCATGGTGGCCGGGCCGATAGAATTCCTCACGATTTTAAGGGCCCTCGCGGCCCCCTCCATGAACCTTCCCGGGATGAAACAGCTCGCGCTCGATATCGGCATTGCGACGGGCCCCAGCTTCGACGCCTTTTTTGCCGGCCCCAACGAGGCGGCGCTGCGGCACCTGCAAGTGTGGGTGGGCGGCGCCGGCAGCCCCGCGCTGCACTCGCCGGTGCCAACCTATCTGTGGGGCGAAGGCGGCAGCGGCAAGAGCCATCTGCTCGAATCGGTGCGTGTCGCACTGCGCGAGCAGGGCGCCAGCGTGGGCTGGCTGCACGCCGGCCTGCTGGAGCCGCCCGAGTTCGACGAGCGCTGGGGCGCCGTCCTGCTCGACGATGTGCACCTCTACACCGCCGTGCAGCAGCACGCGGCCTTCAACTGGTTCGTCAACGCCCAGACCCTGCAGCGTGGCGTGGTCGCCGCTGGCGCCTTGCCGCCGGCCGACCTGCCGCTGCGCGAAGACCTGCGCACCCGCCTCGGCTGGGGCCACGTGTTCCACTTGCAGGTGCTGAGCGAAAGCGAACGCCGCGCGGTGCTGCGCCAGGCCGCCGATGCGCGCGGCGTGATGCTGTCCGACGACGTGCTCGACTACATGCTGCACCGATTCAGCCGCGACCTCGGCAGCCTGATGGAGTTGCTCACGCAGCTCGACGGCTATGCCCTGCAGACGCAACGCGCGATCACCATTCCGCTGATCCGCTCCATGCTCGAGAACGAATAAAAGAGCGAACTAGGCTTTCAACCAACAATGATCAAGAAATTCATCGACAAGCTGCTCGGCAAGACCGCCGGCGGCACGCAGGGCAAGAGCCGCTTCGGCAAGCGCCAGGAGGTGCCGGCAGAGGTTCACAAGATCGATCCGGCCCTGGTCGACGAACGCGCGAAGAACGTGGTCACCACGCTGCAGCAGGCCGGCTACGAGGCGTACGTGGTGGGTGGCGCGGTGCGCGACCTGCTGCTGGGGCTGCGCCCCAAGGACTTCGACGTGGCCACCAACGCCACGCCCGAGCAGGTCAAGTCGCTGTTTCGCCGTGCATTCATCATCGGGCGGCGCTTTCGCATCGTGCACGTGGTGTACGGCCGTGGGCGCGAGCACGAGGTGATCGAGGTCTCGACCTTCCGCGCCTACATGGACAACGCCGCGGCCGAGCAGGTGGCGGGCAACGAGCGCACCAGCAAGGGCGAGCTTGCCAGCATGAAGCACGCCGTGGACGCCAGCGGCCGCGTGCTGCGCGACAACGTCTGGGGCCCGCAGGAAGAAGACGCGGCGCGCCGCGACTTCACCGTCAACGCCATGTACTACGACCCGGCCAACCAGGTCGTGGTCGACTATCACAACGGCATCAAGGACGCGCAGAAGCTCACGCTGCGCATGATCGGCGACCCGGCCACGCGCTACCGTGAAGACCCGGTGCGCATCATTCGCGCCATCCGCTTCTCGGCCAAGCTCGCCGCCCTGGGCTTCAAGATGGAAGCCAAGACGGCGGCCCCGCTGATCGAGTCGAGCAAGCTGCTGGCCGACGTGCCGCAAAGCCGCCTGTTCGACGAAATGCTCAAGCTGCTGCAGACCGGCCACGCGATTGCGACCGTCGAGCAGCTGAACAAGCTCGGCCTTGCCCGTGGCATCTATCCGTTGCTCGACGTGGTGGTGGAGCGCGCCGACCAGCCCTTCGTGAAGGCCGCCCTGCAGGACACCGACCGCCGCGTGGGCGAAGGCAAGCCCGTGGCGCCCAGCTTCCTGCTGGCATGCGTGCTGTGGGCCGACGTGCGCGACGGCTGGGCCCAGCGCCAGGAAGGCCGCCACGGCCAGCGCCCGCAGCCGCCGTTCCCGGCGCTGCAGGACGCCATCGACGATGTGTTCAACGCCCGCATCGGCGATGTCTCGGGCCGCGGCAAGCTGGCCGCCGACATGCGCGAGATCTGGATGATGCAGCCGCGCTTCGACAAGCGCACCGGATCCACGCCCTACAGCCTGGTCGAGCAGGCGCGTTTCCGCGCCGCCTTCGACTTCATGCGCCTGCGCGCCGACGTGGGCGAGGTGAGCGAGGCGATTGCCGAGTGGTGGCAGGAATTCAGCACCGCCGACGACGTGCGCCGCCAGGACCTGCTGGAGCAGGTGCGCGAGGAGCAGAAGGTGCGTCAGCGCGTGCGGGTGCGCGAAACCCCGGCGCCGAAGCCGCGCGGCGGTGAACCGGCTGCGCGCAAGAGCCAGGCCCCCGATTCGGAGCAGGACGACGAAGTCGAAGAGGTTGAAGTAGAGGCCGGCGCCGTGCCGCCCGATGGCGAGGCGGTACCGCGCAAGCGCCGGCGTCGCCGCAAGCCCCGCACCGGAGGTGGTGGCGGTGCTGGTGGTGGGGGCGGCGGGAGCGCCGGAGGCGCATGAGCACGCCCAACCGGCCGAAGGACGGCAAGCCGGGCCCCAAGGCCAAGGCTGCACCGCCGCGTGCGGGCGGTGGTGCCAAGCCACCGTCTGCAGGCGCCAAGAGCGGACCGCCCGCGCGCCGCGCGCCCACCCGTGCACCTTCGCGCAGCCCGCGCGGTCCGCGGGAGGACTACCCCACGGCACAGGCCTTCATCGCCATAGGCGCCAACCTGGGCGATGCCGAGGCAGCCGTGAAGGCCGCCATGGCGGACATCGGCGCACTTCAGCGAACCGTGGTGACGGCCCGTTCGTCGCTCTATCGCAGTGAGCCGGTGGATGCCGAAGGCCCCGATTTCATCAACGCCGTGGTGGCGGTGCGCACCGGCCTGGATGCCGAGCAGTTGCTCGTGGCGTTGCAGCGCCTGGAGGCGCTGGCTGGCCGCGAAAGGCCATTTCCCAACGCGCCGCGCACGCTCGATCTCGATTTGCTGATGCACGGCAACTCGGTGATCGACACGCCGACGCTGACCTTGCCGCACCCCCGCATGCGCGAGCGCGCCTTCGTGCTGAAGCCGCTCGCCGAAATCGCGCCCGACAAGGTGCCGCGCGCGGCGCTGGCACGTGTCACGGGCCAGGTGGTCAAGCGCATCGTCTGAAGGCTGTGCTGCTCTACGTCCTCGATCTCGCCGGCGTGGCGGTCTTCGCGGTCAGTGGGGCGCTGGGGGCCGGCCATGCGGGCCTCGACTGGCTGGGCGTGGTGGTGATCGCTTCGGTCACCGCGGTGGGCGGCGGCACGCTGCGCGACCTGCTGCTCGACCGCCATCCGGTGTTCTGGATCCGCGACACCCGGTATGTCTACGTGATCCTCGCGGCTGCGGCGCTCACCATCGTCTGGGTGCACCTGTTGGCAGTGCCGGAGCATGCGCTGGCCGTTGCCGACGCCCTGGGGCTCGGCCTGTTCGCCATCACCGGTGCGCAGGTGGCCGAGGAGCGGCGCCTGCCGGCCGTCATCGTGCTGCTGGTCGGCACCATGACCGGCGCGGCCGGCGGGCTGCTGCGCGATGTGTTCACCGCCCGCGTTCCGCTGCTGCTGAGCAGCGGCATCTACGGCTCGGCCGCCATCGCGGGCATCGCGGCCTACCTTCTGCTGCAGGCGGCTGGAACGCCGCGGCGCTGGGCCTTTCACGCCGGCGTGCTGCTGATCGTGGCGCTCCGCCTGGGCGGAATCTACGGCGGTTGGCACCTGCCGGTGCTGCGCTTGCCAGCCTGAATTGAGGGGGTTCCGGCGGCCCCGAAAAGCCGGCCGGGCCGGGCAGGGGTCGCGCGCCCGTTAAACTTCGCCGGTTTTTCATCAAGGCGTCATGAAACTGTGATTGGCGCTCCCCTGGAGTTTTCATGTTCGGCAAGCTGCTGCCCCGCGAGGGCAATTTCTTCGAGATGTTCAACCAGCACGCCGAGCGCATCGTGGAGGCGGCGAGGGCCTTCGAGCAGCTCGTTGCCAACTACAGCGACGTGCACCTGCGCGAGCAGTACAACCGCGACGTCGACAACGCCGAGCGCGCCGCCGACCGCGTGACGCACGACGTCAACCGGCTGATCCACAAGACCTTCATCACGCCCATCGACCGCGAGCAGATCCACAAGCTCATCAACACGATGGACGACGTGGCCGACCTGATCCAGGACTCGGCCGAAACCATGGCGTTGTACGACGTGCGCCACATGACCGACGAGATCGTTCGCCTCACGGCACTGAGCGTGAAGTGCTGCGACCGCCTGAAGGACGCCGTCAAGTTCCTCGGCAAGATCGCCGACCCGGCCGTGGCCGAGGCCACGCTGAAGACCTGCGAGGAAATCGACCGCCTCGAATCGGATGCCGACCGCGTGATGCGCAGCGCCATGAGCAAGCTGTTCCGCGAAGAGCCCGACGTGCGCGAGGTGATCAAGCTCAAGGCGATCTACGAGCTGCTCGAGACGATCACCGACAAGTGCGAGGACGTGGCCAACGTGATCGAGGGCATCGTCCTCGAGAATTCCTGAGCGGGCAGCGCTGATGGCAACGGTTCAGGTCGCCCTCTGGGTGGTGATAGTGCTGGTCGCGCTGGCGATCCTGTTCGACTTCATGAACGGATTCCACGACGCCGCCAATTCGATTGCGACGGTGGTGTCCACCGGGGTTCTCAAGCCGGGGCAGGCCGTGGTGTTCGCGGCCTTCTTCAACCTGATCGCGATCTTCATCTTCCATTTGAGCGTGGCCGCCACCGTGGGCAAGGGCATCGCCCAGCCGGGGGTGGTCGACGTGCACGTGGTGTTCGGTGCGCTCGTGGGTGCCATCAGCTGGAACCTCGTGACCTGGTACTACGGCATTCCGAGCAGCTCGTCGCACGCGCTGATCGGTGGCATCGTGGGCGCGGTGATCTCCAAGACCGGTACCAGTGGCCTGGTGGCCTCGGGCATCTGGAAGACGGTGGCCTTCATCTTCGTGTCGCCGCTGCTGGGCTTCCTGCTCGGTTCGATGATGATGGTCGTGGTGGCCTGGGGCTTCCGGCGCGCCACGCCGTCGCGCGTGGACCGCTGGTTCCGCCGGCTGCAGCTGGTTTCGGCCGGTGCCTACAGCCTGGGCCACGGCGGCAACGACGCGCAGAAGACCATCGGCATCATCTGGATGCTGCTGATCGCCACCGGCTATGCCAATGCCGGCGATGCGAGCCCGCCGACCTGGACCATCGTGAGCTGCTACGCCGCGATCGCGCTGGGCACGATGTTCGGCGGCTGGCGCATCGTGAAGACGATGGGCCAGAAGATCACCAAGCTCAAGCCCGTGGGCGGCTTCTGCGCCGAGACGGGCGGGGCGCTGACGCTGTTCCTGGCGACGGCGCTGGGCATTCCTGTGTCGACCACGCACACCATCACGGGCGCCATCGTCGGTGTCGGCTCGACGCAGCGCGCGAGTGCGGTGCGCTGGGGTGTGGCGGGGAATATCGTATGGGCGTGGATCTTCACGATCCCGGCCTCGGCGTTCGTGGCGGCGATTGCCTACTGGATCAGCATCCAGCTGTTCTGACGGCTACTGCGAGATCTTCCGGCCCTCTTCGACCTGGTGCTCGAAGTAGCGCTGGAAGCTGAACACGATGCTGGCCATCAGGATCGTGCTGCCGAAGAAGAGCGAGAGCACGACGGCACCGATGGTGAACCAGTTCGTGCGGCCGGGTTCCGCGTCGGCCGGCGCGCTGGCGTTGAAGCGGGCATTCCACTTCTCGGGCGTCATGAGGCCATAGATGATGGCCATCAACGCGCAGCCTGCGATGGTGAAGCCCAGCAGCGGGATCAGCGCCCAGCTAACGCCGTCGTCCACGCCGTACATGCGCACGCGCTCGATGCCGTAGATGCCCAGCGCCGTGGGAATGGGCAGCAGCCAGCCGAGCAAGTCGCCCATGCCGCGCAGGTAGAAGCGGTGCAGGCCGAGCGGGCCGCCGAGGAAGGAGAGCCAGGCGGCAACAGTCTTGTTTTTCATTCGGGTTTGGTGGTGCTGCCTTCGCCGAGCACTTTTTCCATCAATACGACATCGCGCCATTCGCCGAACTTCCAGCCGCAGTCTTTCAGCACGCCCACGTGCGTGAAGCCCTGGCTGCGGTGCACGCCGACGGAGCCGGCGTTGGCCGAATCGCCGATCACCGCGATCAGCTTGCGCACACCGGCCGCCTCGGCAGCCTGCGACAGCGCTGCCAGCAGCTTGGCGCCCAGACCCTTGCCGCGTGCTGACTCCGACATGTAGATCGAGTCTTCGGCCGAAAAACGGTAGGCCGGGCGCGGCTTGAACCAGTTGCAGTAGGCAAAACCCAACACTTCGCCATTTTCTTCGGCAACCAGATACGGCAGGTTCTTGCCCAGTACGTCGGCCCGGCGGGCGGCCATGTCGGCGGGGGAAGGAGGCTCTGTTTCGAAGGTGCCGGTGCCGTGCAGCACGTGGTGGGCGTAGATGGCGGCGATGGCCTCGACGTCTTCGTCGCGGCTGGGGCGGATGGTGAGGGGCATGCGGTGGAAACGGATGGCGCAAGGCCGGAATTCGGAGAAAACGCGGGTCGGGCTATAATCGCGGGCTTTTCAGCGTGTCGCTGGCCGGGTGGCCATGTCGCGTGTCTCGACGCTGGAAGAACATTGTGAGCGGGCCTCTTCTTCATCCATAAGGCCTGCTGACCACCCAAGGATAAATCATGGTCGTCATTCGACTCTCCCGCGGCGGCTCCAAAGGCCGTCCGTTCTTCAACATCGTCGTGTCGGACAAGCGCGTTCGCCGCGATGGCCGTTTCATCGAGCGCCTGGGTTTCTACAACCCGACCGCCAAGGAAAACGAAGAAAGCATCCGTATCGCCCAGGACCGCCTGGCTTACTGGAAGAGCGTCGGCGCACAAGCTTCGCCCACCGTTCTGCGCCTGATCCGTCAAGCTGCCTCGGCAGCTCCCAAGGCGGCGGCCTAAGCCGTCCGCACGGCGATGCTGCCCGCACTCGAAACCGCCGAATTGCCGGCGGATGCGATTGAAGTAGGGCGCATCGCCGATGCCTGGGGCATCAAGGGCTGGTTCAAGGTCCTGCCCCACAGCGCCCAGCCCGAGGCGCTTTTTTCTTCCAAGCGCTGGTTCCTGCAGGCTCCCGGAGCCTCGGCAAGCACCGCTTTCCGGCTCGCGATCCGCGAGGCCAAAGAACATTCCGACTGCATCGTCGCCACATCCGAGGACGTGCCCGACCGCAATGCGGCCGAGGCGCTGCGTGGCGCGCGCGTGTTCGTGCCGCGCTCGAGCTTTCCTACGGCTGGTGACGACGAGTACTACTGGGTCGACCTGATCGGCCTGTCGGTGGTCAACCGCGAAGGCGTGGTGCTCGGCACCGTGCGCGAGCTGCTCGCAACCGGCCCGCAGACCACGCTGGTGCTCACCGCCGAAGAAGACGGCAAGGCCATCGAGCGCATGGTGCCCTTCGTCTCGGTCTTCGTCGACAAGGTCGACCTGCCCGGCCGTCTCATCACGGTCGACTGGCAACCCGATTTCTGATCCGGACCTTGCGCGCATGCGCTTCGACGTCCTCACGCTTTTTCCTGAACTGTTCGCTCCTTTCATGGCCAGCGGCGTGACGCGCCGTGCCTACGAGTCGAAGCAGGTCGAAGTCGTCTTCTGGAATCCGCGTGATTTTGCGCAGGGCAATTACAAGCGCGTGGACGATCGCCCCTTTGGCGGCGGTCCAGGCATGGTGATGATGGCGGAGCCGCTGGCGGCCTGCCTTGATGCGGCGCTGGCTGAACGCGGAGCGCAGGCGCCCGTCGTGTTGTTTTCTCCGATCGGGGAGGCGCTGCGCCATGAGGCGGTCGAGAAGTGGTCGGCCAGCGAAGGCGCGGTGCTGATCTGCGGCCGCTACGAAGGCATTGACCAGCGCTTCATCGACGCGCGCGTCACTCACCAGATCAGCCTCGGCGATTTCGTGCTTTCCGGTGGCGAGATCGCGGCCATGGCGCTGCTCGACGCCGTGGCCCGGCTGCAGCCGGGCGTGCTCGGCGACGAGGCCAGCCACGTGCAGGACAGCTTCAATCCCGCGCTCGACGGCCTGCTCGACTGCCCGCACTACACGCGGCCCGAGCAATGGAACGGGCAGGGCGTGCCGGCGCCGCTGCTCTCGGGTCACCACGCCCAGATCGAGCGCTGGCGACGCGATCAGCGGCTGGCCATCACGGCCGCACGGCGCCCCGACCTGATCGACGCCGCCCGCGCGGCGGGTCGTCTTGGCAAAGCCGATGAGGCCGCGCTGAAAAAAAAGCTATAATCCCCGGTTCCCCGATCCTCTGCCCGGCCGCGCCCGGTCTTTTCCCGGTCATCCCGTGAAAGCCCAAGGCGCCTTTTGTGTAGCCCGACACGATCGACTTTCAGGAAATCATGAACCTCATCCAGACCCTCGAGCAGGAAGAAATCTCCCGTCTCGGCAAGACCATCCCCGATTTCATGCCCGGTGACACGGTCATCGTCAGCGTGAACGTCGTCGAAGGCACCCGCAAGCGCGTGCAGGCCTACGAAGGCGTCGTGATCGCCAAGCGCAACCGTGGCCTCAACAGCGGCTTCACCGTGCGCAAGATCTCCAGCGGCGAAGGCGTGGAGCGTACGTTCCAGACCTACAGCCCGCTGATCGCCGGTATCGAAGTCAAGCGCCGTGGCGATGTGCGCCGCGCCAAGCTGTACTACCTGCGCGACCGCAGCGGCCGTTCGGCACGCATCAAGGAAAAGCTGCCGAGCAAGTCGACGGCTGCAGCGGCTGCCAAGTAAGCAGCTCGCCTGCCGTGCAAGAAAAGCCGCCGCTCTGGCGGCTTTTTGCATTGTTGTCCCCGCTCAGCGACAACCTTCCTTTTTTCCGCTCTACTTCTTTCTTTCCTCCGCCTCAGGTACGTTTCATCTCTTGACCAACTCATCCATTCCTCTGCAGGCCGCATCCGTCGAACCCGTCAACGCCGTGGCGCCGCCCACGCTGCTGCAGTTCGACCCGCGCAAAGTGCCGTTTGTGGCCGGAGGAGTCGAGGGATTGCCGGCGGTGTCGGCCGTGCAGCTGACGGCACAGGCATTGCGGACGCGCTTCGCGACACCGCCTGCCTGGACGCCGGAGCTGCGGCGTGATCCGCGGATGACCGACCGTGTCCCCGCGCAGGCTGCGGTGCTGGTGCCGATCGTGCAACGCCCCCAGGGCGCGACCGTGCTGCTGACCGAGCGGACCTCGAATCTGTCGACGCATTCGGGGCAGGTCGCGTTTCCCGGTGGCCGCGTCGACCCGGAGGACGCCAACATCGCGGCTGCCGCTTTGCGCGAGGCCTGGGAGGAGGTCGGCCTCTCGGCGCAATACATCGAGGTTCTGGGCAACCTGCCGACCTACACGACGGTGACCTCATTCATCGTGACGCCGGTGGTTGCGCTGGTGCAACCTGACTTCGAACTCACCATCAATCCTTATGAGGTCGCGCAAGCCTTCGAGGTGCCGCTCGCATGGCTGATGGACCCGGCCAATCACCGTCACCACACCGTGCCCGCACCCGATGGCACCCGGCGCCAGTGGTACTCGATGCCCTATCAGGACGGGCCCGACGAGCGCTTCGTCTGGGGCGCGACCGCGGGCATGCTGCGCAATCTCTATCGTTTCCTCGCGGCCTGACTGAATCCGCGGCTCGAATGAAGATGGCCTGAACCTTCAGGCGCTCTCGCTATCATCGAAGGATGAGCTTTTTTGCCATCCTGTGCGCGCTGCTGATCGAGCAGGTGCGGCCCCTGGGCCCGCACAACCCCGTGTACGGCGCGGTGCTGGCGTGGACACGCTGGACCAGCCGCAACTTCGACGCGGGCAAGCCGCATCACGGATGGATCGCCTGGGGCCTCGCGGTGTTCGTGCCCACGCTCGGCGCGCTGGGTGTGCACTGGCTGCTGGTGCTCACGCTCGGCCTGCCGTTCGCGGTGCTCTGGAGCATTGCGGTGCTCTACGTCACGCTGGGCTTCCGGCAGTTCAGCCACCACTTCACCGACATCCGCGATGCGCTCGACGAAGGCGACGAGCCGCTCGCGCGCTCGCTGCTCGCGCATTGGCAGGGCGTGGATGCTGCCAACCTGCCGCGTAGCGAGATCGTGCGCCACGTGATCGAGCATTCGGTGATCGCAGCGCACCGCCATGTGTTCGGCGTGCTCGCGTGGTTCTCGATCATTGCGGCCATCGGTCTTGGGCCTGCGGGCGCAGTGTTCTATCGCATGAGCGAGTTCGTCTCGCGCTACTGGGCGCACAAGAACGGCGCTGCCGTGCAGCCGTCGAGTGTTTCTGTGCAACAGGCCGCGGATCGCGCCTGGCACATGATCGACTGGCTGCCCGCGCGCATCACGGCGCTGGGTTTCGCGGTGGTCGGCAGCTTCGAGGAAGCGATCGATTGCTGGCGCAACGACGCACAGCGTTTTCCCAATGAGAACGACGGTGTGATCCTCGCGGCCACGTCGGGCGCGGTCAATGTGCGCCTGGGCGGTGGTTCGCTGCGCCCGATTCCGGTCACCGACCCGCTGCCGCGCGCCCAGGCCGGCGAATCGCTGGCCGACGGCCGCCGCACCGACACCGGCAGCACGCCGGGGCGCGAGCCCGAGCCCGGCCACCTGCGCAGTGTGGTGGGTCTGGTCTGGCGCTCGGTCGTGATGTGGATGGTGCTGCTGGCCTTGCTCACCCTGGCTCGCCTGCTCGGTTGAGCGAAGCGGCGAACGAACCATGACACATCCAGTGCCGGCCTTCTGGAGCCCGCGCATCGGCGCGCTCGAACCCTACGTGCCCGGCGAGCAGCCGCGCATCGCGAACCTCGTCAAGCTCAACACCAACGAGAACCCGTATCCGCCGTCGCCGGTCGCCATCGAGGCCATCCGGCGTGCAGCCGAGAACGGCCTGGAGCGCTATCCCGACCCCACCTCGCTCGTGCTGCGTGAAGCGGTAGCGCGGCGGCATGGCCTGCGGGTCGACGAAGTGTTCGCGGGCAACGGCTCGGACGAAGTGCTCGCGCACGCCTTCTTCGCGTTCTTCCAGCAGGCCGAGCCGCTGCTGATGCCCGACGTGAGCTACAGCTTCTACAAGGTCTACGCGCAGTTGTACGGCATCGTCTGCGAGCAGCAGCCGGTGGACGAGGGCCTGCGCATCGATGTCGACGCCCTTGCAGCGCGTGCCCGCCAAGGTTGCGCAGGCATCGTCATCGCGAATCCGAACGCGCCGACCGGCATCGGCCTGCCGCTGTCGCGCATCGAGCAACTGCTCGAAGCCTGCCCCGATCGCGTGGTGCTGGTCGACGAGGCATACGTCGATTTCGGTGGCGAGAGTGCGTTGCCGCTGATCGGCAAGCACCCGAACCTGCTCGTGGTGCAGACCCTCTCCAAGTCGCGTTCGCTGGCTGGCCTGCGGGTCGGCTTTGCCTGCGGCCAGGCGCACCTCATCGACGCGCTGGTGCGCGTCAAGGACAGCTTCAACTCGTACCCGCTCGACCGGCTGGCCTCGGCCGGCGCCGTCGCCGCGCTCGAAGACGAAGACTGGTTTCGCAGCACCCGCGACAAGATCGTCGACACCCGGGAGGGCCTCGGCTTGCAGCTCGAAGACCTGGGCTTCGAGGTGCTGCCGTCGCAGGCCAATTTCGTCTTCGCACGCCATCCGCAGCGCGACGCTGCCGAACTGGCGGCCCTGCTGCGCGAGCGTGCGGTGCTGGTGCGGCATTTCAAACAGCCGCGCATCGCGCAGTACCTGCGCATCAGCATCGGCACGCGCCAGCAATGCAGCACGCTGGTTCAGCGGCTGCAGGACATCCTCACTCCAACCCCTTGAAGGAACCCCTGGCGATGCCGACCCACGACACCGATCCGCGCACAGCGGCCTGCACAGGCTTCTGGCAAGCAGTGAGCGCCCGGCTCGAGAGCCTGCGCGCCTTGCCCGCTCGCGAATTGATGGAAGGGTTGAACGAACTGCTCGAACCCTTCTTTCCGCGGCTGGCGGCCGAAGTGGCTGGCGAGCCGCCCGAGTTCAAGCTGGTGCTGACGGCGCACGGTTCGGTAGACGACTTCGAGGATCTGATGGCGCTGGTGCAAAGCAGCCCCAAGCTGCCGCAGGTCGAGGTGGAAGCCTTTCGTCAGCGTTCGAGCGATGGTTTCGGCATGCGCATGAACGACTTCGAATTGGCAAGCTCCGAAGTCCTTGTGAAGCACGAGCTCTACCGGGGGCGGGTGGCGCTGGAGATCGGCTTCGCCAAGCCCATCCCGATGGACATGCAGGACCATGCGCGCCACATGAGCCTCATCATGCTCGACCATATCCTTGGCGAGTACGACTTCGCGGTGAAGGTCGGGGCGGTCGACTACGTCGAGGCCGACGCGCACGCGGATTTCGATGGCGTGCCGCTCGACGATTTCGTGCCCGTGTTCGACGCCTGCTGGCGCGACGAACTCGGCCACACCGGTGTGTTTCCCCAGGGTGAACACGCCTGGTCGGGCATGAACGCGACGCGCACGGCCGAGGACGACCGCGAGATCGAGGTGATCGTCATGCGCAATGACGCGGCCACTGCCTTGGTGGGGCGCGCCGACCTGTGCCATCGCCTGTCGACGGCCGTGCCGGTCGAATCGGGTGAGGAGTTGGAAGAGGCACGCGTCTACGAAGACCGGCTGACGGCGCGGCTGCAGACGCACGAAGCAGGCTGCTGCACGCACGTGGTACTGGAGGAGGGCATCCGCACCGTCCACTTCCAGGTGTCCGACCCTGAGGCAGCGATTTCGCATGCGCAATCGCTGCAGGACGACATGGATCTGCCGGTGACGTTGGACCTTGTCTTCGACCCGACCTGGAAGTCCTACCGCATCTGGCTCGGCTGAAGCTGCCTTTCGGTCAGTACCGCTTCTGGCTCAACTCGGCAAACAGCTCGCCATAAATCTTGTAGCGGCTCGCGCTGATGGCGCCCGGTCCGCTGCTTGCTGTTTCCACGTTCGCAATCACGCCGCAGCCCGGCTCGTGCAGATGTGTGCAGTTGTAGAACTTGCAGTCGTTCGCATGCTCGGCGATGTCCGGCATGAGCCCGGCGAGCTGCATTGGCGCGATGTGGTTCAGGCCGAATTCCTGGAAGCCAGGCGAGTCGATCAGGCCGGTGGTGCGGGCTTCATCGATCCAGTACCAGGTGGTGCTCGTGGTGGTGTGCTTGCCCGAGTTCAGCGCCTGCGAAATCTCCTGGGTCAGCACGGTCGCGCCCGGCACCAGCAGATTGGTCAGCGTGCTCTTGCCCGATCCGGACGGACCGAGCACCAGCGTGGATTTGCCGGCCAGAAGCTTCATCAGCGAGGCGTAGTCCGCCTCGCCTGACGCCTTCAGCGACAGGGGCAGCACGCCGTGGTGCATGCGGCGGTAGGGTGCCAGCTTGGTCCATGCGCGCTCGAAGGGCTCGACCAGATCGCTCTTGTTGAGCGCGATGATCGGCGTGATGCGCTCGGCCTCCGCCGCGATCAGCGCGCGAGCCAGCTGATGTTCGGAAAACTCCGGCTCGGCCGCGATCAGGATCAGCACGTGGTCGAGGTTGGCCGCGAACGACTTGGTGCGAATCTCGTCCTGCCGATAGAACAGGTTGCGCCGCGGCAGCACCTGCTCGATGGTGCCTTCGTCCTCGCTGGCCTGCCAGTGCACGCGGTCGCCGACCACGGCCTGGCTCTTCTTGCCGCGCGGGTGGCAGATAAGCCGCTCGCCCGTGGGCGTTTCGACGAGGCAATGACGCCCGTGGCTGGCAACGACAAGGCCGTCGTGGAGTGCCTTCGCAGCAGCGGCTGCGGGCGCGGCGCGGCCGGGCTTAGCCAAGGGCTCGTTCCGTCATGCGGCGGGGGGCGCGACCAGCGCGTCGGCTTGGCGGGCGCAGTCGAAGTCGGTGACCGACAGGCCGCCCACGTCGTGCGTGTTGAAGCGCACTACGCAGCGGTTGTAGTGCACCGCCAGGTCGGGGTGGTGGTCTTGCGTGTGGGCCACGAAAGCCAGCGCGTTCACGAAGGCGATGGTCTCGAAGTAGTTGGTGAAGCTGAAGGTTTTCTCGATGGCGACGTTGGCGCCGTCGCCGGTGAGCATCCAGCCGTCGAGGCGCGCCAGGCCGGCCACGATCTCGGTGGCGCTCAGCGCCTTGCGGGGAGGGAGGTTCTTCCAGTCCTTGGGCTTGAACATGCTGCTCATGATGGGCTTCTTCGAAATGAGGGGAGTCGGGTCAGGCGGCCGTCATGCGCGCGAGGCGCTCGGAAGCCGGCGGGTGCGAATAGTAGAACTTGACGAACACCGGATCGGGCGTGAGCGTCGAGGCGTTGTCCTGGTAGAGCTTGAGCAGGGCGGCCGACAGGTCGGCGCCGCTGGTTTGCGCCACTGCGTAGGCGTCGGCCTCGAACTCGTGCTTGCGCGACAGTCGTGCGGGCAGCGGAGCAACGAAGAAGCCGAACACCGGCACGGCAATCATGAACAGCAGCAACGCCAGCGCGCTGTTGGGCGCCGTCATGTTGGGCTGCACGCCCAGGCCCGTGTAGAACCAGACCTGCGTCGACACCCAGCCCAGCAGCGCGAAGCCGGCCAAGCTCAGGGCGAACATCGCGACCAGCCGCTTCACGATATGGCGGTGCTTGAAGTGTCCCAGTTCGTGCGCGAGTACGGCCTCGACCTCGCCGGCGTTGAGCTGGCGCAGCAGCGTGTCGTAGAACACCACGCGCTTGCTGGCGCCGAAGCCGGTGAAATAGGCGTTGGCATGGGCGCTGCGCGTGCTGCCGTCCATCACGAACAGGCCCTTGGCCGCGAAGCCGCAGCGCTTCATCAATGCCGTCACGCGCTCCTTGAGCGTCGGGTCGTCGAGCGGCTTGAACTTGTTGAACAGCGGTGCGATGAAGGTCGGGTAGATCAGCATCAGCAGCAGGTTGAATCCCATCCACGCGCCCCAGGACCACAACCACCACAGCTGCCCGGCCGCGCCCATGAGCCAGAGGATCAACGCCGCGATCGGCAGGCCGATCACCGCGCCCAGCAGCGTCGACTTGAGCGTGTCGGCCAGCCAGAGCTTCCAGGTCATCTTGTTGAAGCCGAAGCGATCTTCGAGCCTGAAGGTCTGCCAGAGCGTGAAGGGCAGTTCGAGCAGGCCGCCGATGGCCGCGAAGGCTGCCAGCAATGCCAGCTGCTGCGCCATGCCGCCGCCGATCCACGCCAGCAGAAGCTTGTTGAGCACGTCGAGGCCGCCGAGCAAGGTCCAGCCCAGAAGCAGCGCTGCGCCCCAGGCCATCTCGACCAGGCCGAAGCGCGCCTTGGCGATGGTGTAGTCGGCCGCTTTCTGGTGGGCGGCGAGGGTGATGGTCTGCGCGAAAGCGGCCGGCACGGTGCCGCGGTGCTGCGCCACATGGCGCACCTGCCGCGTGGCCAGCCAGAACTTCACGAGCAGGCCTGCAACCAATGCGGCCGCAAAGGCGACAGTGAAGATGAGCGAATAGGACATGGAGCGGCGAGTTTAGTCCCCGCTATCTGGGGCCGCAGCCCTTCGACGACAATCCTGCGATGCCTGAATCCCTTGAACCGACGCCCCCCGCAGCCGCGCCCACCCTGAAGAAAAGCGACCAGAACCTGGTCTGGCTGGACTGCGAAATGAGCGGCCTCGACCCCGAAAAAGAGCGCCTGCTCGAAATCGCCGTGGTCGTTACCGGCCCCGACCTCACGCCCATCATCGACGGCCCCGTGCTCGTCATTCACCAGAGCGACGCCGTGCTCGACGCCATGGATGCCTGGAACAAGGGCACCCACGGCCGCAGCGGCCTGATCGACAAGGTCAAGGCATCCACCCTCAACGAAGCGGCCGCCGAGCAGCAACTGCTGGAATTCATCGCCAAATACATCCCGCGCAGCGGTTCGCCCATGTGCGGCAACACCATCGGGCAGGACCGGCGCTTCCTGGTCAAGTACATGCCCAAGCTGGAGGCGTACTTCCACTATCGCAACCTCGACGTCAGCACCCTCAAGGAGCTGGCCAAGCGCTGGAAACCCACGGCCTACAGCAGCTTCAAGAAGCAGCAGGCGCATACCGCGCTGGCCGATGTGCACGAATCCATCGAGGAACTGGCGCACTACCGCGAGACCTTTCTGCGCCTTACGGATTGAGTAAAGCGGGGATTAGGTAAAAACCCGAATCCATGCCATAATCGCAGGCTTCGCTGATCGGGAAGGTATTTCAAGCCCGGCCAGCGTCTCTTGCATCTCCCTATCTTGCACACCGCGCCCGATCGCATTCGCTGATCAAAAAGGGCCGCAACCTCAGGCGTCAGCCCGAAGTTGAATGTCGTTGGATGGTTGATGTTTTTAACCACCAACGGGGCGCCGCCTACGGCAGCGCTCGCGTTTGAGATTGATATTCATGACCGACGCTTTTGAAGCGCAGGGCGAGTTCGCGCCTGTGCAATCCGCTACCCACAACGAATTCACCGCCGCCACGGACACCATGTCCGAGGCGCCCATCCTCGAGGCGCTGGATGCAGCTTCCCCCGAAGCTGCCGCGGCCGAGGAGCCCGCCAAGCCCAACGGCTTCATCAAGCTGGGCCTCGCGCCCGAGCTGATCGCCGCCGTGGCTGACCTGGGCTTCACCCAGCCCACCACCGTGCAGGAAAAGGTCGTGCCGATCGCCATGGGCGAAGAGGGCGCTGCCCGCTTCGTCGACCTGATGGTGTCGAGCCAGACCGGCTCCGGCAAGACCGCCGCCTTCCTGCTGCCCGTGCTGCACACGCTGCTCAAGCGCCAGGCCGAGGCAGAAGCCGAGGCCAAGGCCGAGTTCCAGCGCCTGGCCGCCGAAGCTGCTGCCCGCGGCGAAGCCCCGCCCAAGAAGCCGAAGCGCAAGGACCCGACCAACGCCCGCCATTTCAAGGCCGCCACGCCCGGCGCCCTGATCCTGTGCCCGACGCGCGAACTCGCGCAGCAAGTCGCGCACGACGCCATCGAACTGGTTCGCCACTGCCGCGGCCTGCGCATCGCCAACGTGGTGGGCGGCATGCCTTACCAACTGCAGATCGCCAAGCTGCAGAACGCCGACCTCGTGGTTGCCACGCCCGGCCGTCTGCTCGACCTGCAACGCTCGCAGCAACTCAAGCTCGACCAGGTCAAGTTCCTGGTGGTCGACGAAGCTGACCGCATGCTCGACCTCGGCTTCTCCGACGACCTGGCCGAAGTCAACCAGCTCACCATCGAGCGCCAGCAAACGATGATGTTCAGCGCCACCTTCGCGCCGCGCATCCAGCAGCTGGCCCAGCGCGTGATGCGCGAACCGCAGCGCATCACCATCGACAGCCCGCAGGAAAAGCACGCCAACATCAAGCAGGTGCTGTTCTGGGCCGACAACAGCCAGCACAAGCGCAAGCTGCTCGACCACTGGCTGCGCGACACCAGCATCAACCAGGCGATCGTGTTCGCGAGCACGCAAGTCGAGTGCGATGGCCTCGCCAACGACCTGCAGCAAGAAGGCTTCAGCGCCGTGGCGCTGCACGGCGCCCTGAGCCAGGGCCTGCGCAACCGCCGCCTGATGGCGCTGCGCCAGGGCCAGGTGCAGATCCTGGTGGCCACCGACGTTGCCGCCCGCGGCATCGACGTGCCGACCATCACCCACGTCTTCAACTTCGGCCTGCCGATGAAGGCCGAGGACTACACCCACCGCATCGGCCGCACCGGCCGTGCCGGCCGCGACGGCCTGGCCGTCACGTTCGCCGAGTTCCGCGATCGCCGCAAGATCATGGACATCGAGCACTACAGCCGCCAGCAGTTCAAGGCCGAAGTGGTGCCGGGCATGGAGCCGCAACAGCGCATGCCGCAATCGCGTCCGCCGCAAGGCGAATTCCGCGGCGGCCGTGGTGACAGCCAATCGCGCGACCGCAAGTTCGGTGGCGGCGGTGGCTACCGCGGCGGCAATGGTGGCGGCAACGGCGGCTATGCCGGTGCCAGCGGCTTCAACGACCGCAACTCGCGTGGTCCGGCCGCACCGGGCCCGCGTGGCTTCCAGGGCGGCCAGAACGCCGGTTTCGGCGGCGGCCGTGACGAAGGCGGCAACGGCGGCGGTGCCGGCTACGGCCGCAAGCCGGGCTGGGGCGACAGCGCTCCGCGCGGCGGCCACGGTCACGGCGGTGGCCGCGGCGACGGCGGCTTCGCGCCGCGCGAGGGCTTCGCGCCCCGCGGCAATGGCGCTGCCGGTCATGGCGGCCCAGGCAAGGTGTTCGTGCCCCGCGACGCGCAAAAGCGCGCGTTCAAGCCCAGCCGCTGATCCTGCTTCCCGAGCGGCCTGACGGCCGCCTCGCCCCCAGAAAGCCCGCGCTTCTAACGAACGCGGGCTTTTTCATTTCGGGTTTCCGAGCAGTCAGGTGACGTCGAATTTGATTGACATCTGAATCGATGAAAAGTAATGTAATAAGGCATTATTTCCCCGGGTCCGCCCTGCGGCCGCCGGTTCATCGACACCTGCTTTTCGACTTTCGACATGAAAATTGCGATTCTTGGGGGTGGCCACGGCGCCTATGCGGCCGCTGCGGACCTGTCTGAAACCGGCCATGAAGTGCGCCTGTGGCGCCGCGACGCCGCCGCGCTCGAGCCGCTGGTGCGTGCCGGCTCGATCACACTGAAGGACGCCGACGGCGCACGTGAGGTGCCCATTGCGCTGGCCACCGCCGACATCGGCGCAGCCCTGAAGGGCGCCGAGCTGATCGTCATTCCCACCCCCGCGATCGCCCAGTACGACATCGCACTCGCGATGGCACCGCACCTGGTCGACGGGCAGGTCGTGTTCCTGCCGCCGGGCACCTTCGGCAGCTATGTGATGGCCAAGACGGTGAAAGAGGCCGGCAGCCGTGCCGACGTCGCCTGGGCCGAGACCGGCACCCTGCCTTACCTGGCGCGCAAGCACGGCGAGCGCGAAGTCAACGTCACCATCCGCGCCATTCGCCTGCCTACCGGCGTCTATCCGGCCCGCAAGGAGGCGCAAGCCATCGAGGTGATCCGCAAGGCTTATCCGTCCGTGCACGGCTGCGGCGACGCGCTCTCGGGTGCACTGATGAACGCCGGCCCAGTCATCCACCCGCCGTTGATGGTGATGAACGCCGCGCCGCTGCAGCACTTCGAGCGCTGGGACATCCACAACGAAGGCACGCAGCGCGCCGTGCGCGACGTGACCGACCGGCTCGACCAGGAACGCATTGCCGTGCGAGAAGCCTTCGGGCAGGGCGCGCCGCACTATCCGCTGGCCGACCACTACAACAACGACCAGTGGATGTACGGCGACGCGCACAAGCAACTCGTCAAATCGGGCGACTGGCGCGAGAACATCGACCTGCACACGCACCGCTACATCACGGAAGACACCGAGCTCGGCCTGGCCTTCCTGGCCTCGGCCGCGCGCCACGCGGGCGTGGATGCACCCATCGCCCACGGCCTGCTGGCCATCGTTGGCGGCTTTCTCGGGCGCGACCTGCGGCGCGGGCCGCGCACCTTCGAAAGCCTGGGCCTCGCCGACCTGAGCGCGGCGCAACTCAAGCAGAGGCTGCACGATGGCGAATGACGCCGCGCTCCCCCGGTTCGCGGCGGTCGGCGCGGGCCGCATGGGGCGCGGCATCGCCATCGCATTCGCCTATGCCGGCCACCGCATCTCGCTGATCGACCTGCGCCCGCGCAGCGACGAAGCCTGGCAGCGCCTGCGCGACGAAGCAAAGGCCGAGATCGAAGCCAGCCTCTCGGGTCTCGCGCAGCTCGGCGTGATCGACGCATCGCAGATCGAGCGCATCGCCGCGCGCGTGGACTTCGTCAACGCCGCGGCCGCCCCGCAGGCGCTGGCCGCAGCCGAACTCGTGTTCGAAGGCGTCCCCGAAACCATGGAAGCCAAGCGCGAGGCCTTCGAGCAGCTCAACCGCCATTGCCGCGACGACGCGATCCTCACCTCGACCACCAGCAGCATCCTCGTGACGCAACTGGCGTCATTGGTGCGGCTGCCCGGGCGCTTCCTCAACATGCATTGGCTCAACCCGGCCTACGTGATCCCCGTGGTCGAGCTGAGCTGCCACCCCGGCACCGACGCCGCCGTGCTCGCCCGCACCAAGACGCTGATGGAAGAGATCGGCAAGCTGCCCGTGGTCTGCGGCGCCTCGCCAGGCTACATCGTGCCGCGCCTGCAGGCGCTGGTGATGAACGAAGCCGCACGAATGATCGAGGAGGGTGCCGCCACCGCCGAAGAAATCGACAAGGCCACGCGCTACGGCCTGGGCCTGCGCTTCGCCGCGCTGGGCGTGGTCGAGTTCATCGACTTCGGCGGCTGCGACATCCTGCATCACGCGAGCCGCGAGATGTCGGCCTCGCTCGACGCGGGCCGCTACACCGCGCCAGCCATCGTCGGCCGCATGGTCGAGCAGGGCCGGCTGGGCCTCAAGAGCGGCAGCGGCTTCTACGACTACGAAGGCCGCGACATCGCGGCCTACCGGCGTGACGTGCTCTCGCGCACGCTCGGCGAACTGCGGCATGCGGGCCTTTGGCGCGCGCCCGCGGACGAGACCTTGCCATGAGCATCCGCCGCGCCTTTGCCGATCTGTCGGTGGGGCAGGTGCACTACGCGGCGTGCGGCGACCACCAGGCGCCGGCCGTGCTGTTGCTGCATCAGTCGCCGCGCAGCTGGGCCGAGTACCGCGCAGTGCTGCCGTTGATCGGCGCGCATCGTCGGGCCATCGCGATGGACACAGCCGGCTTCGGCGATTCGGCCGACGGCGGAGTGCCGGCGAGCATCGGGCAATGGGCACGCGTGGCCTGTGAACTGCTGGATGCGCTGGGCATCGCGCAGGCCGACGTGGTGGGGCATCACACAGGCGGCGTTATCGCAGTCGAGCTCGCGGCAGCGTTTCCTGAGCGCGTTCGCAGCCTGGTGCTGTCTTCGACGCCGTACACCGACGAGCCCTTTCGCAAGGCACGGGCACAACGTCCACCCATCGACGAAGTCGCGCCGAGCGAAGACGGCTCTCACCTCGCAGCGCTGTGGCAAAAGCGCCAGGGTTTCTATCCGCTAGGACGTCCCGACCTGCTCGAAGCCTTCGTGCTCGATGCATTGAAGGTCGAGCGTGTCGAAGAGGGCCATCGCGCCGTCGCGTCGTACCGCATGGAAGAGCGCATCAGTCGCGTCACGCAGCCCACGCTGATCGTTCGCGCCACCGCCGACCCGTTCGCGGCGCCGCATGCCGAGGAGCTGCAGCACCACCTGCCGCAAGCACGCATCGTCGACATCGAAGGCGGCATGGTGCCGCTGCCCGACCAGATGCCTGAAGCCTTCGCGCGTACGGTGCTCGATTTTCTGGAGACGCTGCCGTGAAGGCAGTGCGCATCCACGGATTCGATGCGATCCCCGTGCTGGAGGAGATTGCCGACCCTGTCGCGCGGCCGGGCCGCACCCTGGTGCGCATGGAGGCCGCAACGGTCGGGCACATCGACCGCACAGTGTGGCGCGGGAGTTTCCTTCGCCATCCGCCGTTGCCCTACACGCCTGGCGTGGAGGCTGCAGGTGTAGTGATGGCAAGCGAACGGTATGCCATCGGCCAGCGCGTGTGGCTGCGCGGCAGCGGACTCGGCACGCTCTTCGACGGCACCTGGTGCGAGCAGATCGATGCGCCCGACGAAGCGCTGGGCCTGTTGCCCGACGCTGTGCCGATGGCGTTGGGCGCTGCTTTCTTCTCGCCCACGACCTCGGCATGGGTGGCGCTGCACGAAGTCGCGAAGCTGCAGGCCGGTGAGCAGGTGCTCGTGACCGGCGCGAGCGGCGCCGTCGGCTCGCTCGTGATGCAACTCGCACGCGACGCAGGTTGCACGGTGAGGGCAGTGAACCCAGATGCCGCGCCGCCACCCGCTGCCAGCGCTGATCTGCTGATCGACACAGTCGGCGGAGATGTGCTCGCCAAGGTGCTGCCTTCGGTGCGGCCAGGCGGCCGTGCCGTGCTGGTCGGCTATACCGCCGGCCCGACGCTGCAGCTCGACATCGCGCACTTCCTGCAACGCGACGTTGCGCTGTTGCCTCTCAACATGTTTCGACGTGAAGCCGTCGGCCGTGCCGCGGCGCCCGAATTGCTCGCGAGGCTGGCCGATGGCCGCCTGCACCTCGACGTGCAGCCGTTCGCATTTGCCGATGCAGCTCGCGCGCTTGAATGGATCGCACAACGCGGCCACCGCGGCCGCGCCGTCCTCGTGCCCCGCCTCTGAGCGGAGAGGCGAGCGAGCAAGCAAGCAAGCTCAGTCTTCTTGCGGCTCCTCGACCGGCACATGCACGTGCAGGTCGATCATCTGCCGCAGCGTTTGCTTGAGCTCTTCGGCGCGCCGTAGCCCGAAGGGTTCGAGCACGCGCCGCTCGTGGTCGCGTGCCAGTTCCATCAGATGCTCGACAGCCTTCAGTCCCTTGCGCGTGATGCGCACCAGCGTGATGCGGCGATCACTTTCGTGGGGCAGGCGCTCGACCTGTCCGCGCGATTCCATGCGGTCCAGAAGCCGCGTCACCGTGGGTTGCTTGGTCACTGTCACCTGCGCGAGCTGGCCGATGCTGATCGGCTCGCTGCCTGCGAGCGATGCCATCACGCGCCACTCCGACACAGAAAAGCCCTGCTGCCGCGCAACCTCGTGGAACTCCGAGGAGATCAGCTGACTGGCCTGCGCCAGCAGCGCCGGTAGGTAGTCATCGACGAAGCGATGCGATTCGACGGATTGTTCTTCAGCCATGAAGGCACCTCACAGTCGCCGCGGGCACGCTGTTTGCATGTCTAGGGTAATTCATGATTGTGGATACATTCATTTGTCAACATTATATGAACCGCGATGCAGCTCCCCAAGCTCATCGTCCCACGATAGACAACAAGGACCCAGATGGCCGAGCGTTCATTCGTTGAAGAAGTCAAGAAGCTGCGGCTTTCTGGTGGGGAAGTCTTCCGTGGGGAGGGCATTCTGGCGGTTACCAAGGCCTTGCTCGAATCGGGAGTTTCCTATGTGGCGGGCTACCAGGGTGCACCCATCTCGCACCTGATGGACGTGTTGGCCGACGCGCAGGACATCCTCGCCGAGCAGGGCATCCGCTTCGAGAACAGCGCGAGCGAGGCCACCGCCGCTGCCACGCTGGCCGCCTCCGTCAACTACCCGCTACGCGGCGCCGTCACCTTCAAGGCGACCGTGGGCACCAACGTCGCGTCAGACGCGCTGGCCAACCTGGCATCCGGCGGCGTCACCGGCGGCGCGCTCATCATCGTCGGCGAAGACTACGGCGAAGGCTCGTCCATCATGCAGGAGCGCAGCCATGCCTTCGCCATGAAGTCGCAGATCTGGCTGCTCGATCCGCGCCCCAACTTGCCGAGCATCGTCGACGCGGTGAAGCAGGGCTTCGATCTTTCGGAGGCCAGCAACACGCCGGTGATGCTGCAGCTGCGCATTCGTGCCTGCCACGTGCACGGCCACTTCATTGCAGGCGACAACCGCCGCCCGAAGTTCACGCTGAAAGACGCGCTCGAGAACCCGCAGCGCGATGTCAGCCGTATCGTGCTGCCGCCCGCGAGCTTCGTGCATGAACAAGAGAAGGTGAAAGACCGCTGGCCCGCTGCCGTGCGCTTCATCGAGGAGCGCAAGCTCAACGAGTTCTTCTCCGAAGACGCCGACGACATCGGCATCATCGTGCAGGGCGGCAGCTACAACACGCTGCTGCGCGCCCTCGAGCGCTTGGGCCTGGCCGACGTGTACGGCAACACGCAGGTGCCGCTCTATGTGATGAACGTGGCCTACCCCGTCATCGAGAGCGAGGTGATCCGCTTCTGCGAAGGCAAGCGCGCCGTGATGGTCGTGGAAGAGGGGCAGCCCAACTTCGTCGAGCAGAACCTGGCAGCCATCCTGCGCCAGGCCGGCTCGACCACTGCGCTGCACGGCAAGGACATGCTGCCGGTGGCTGGCGAGTACACCGCCTCCGAATTGCTCAAGGGCGCGCGCAGCTTCTGCGAGCGCTACGAACGCCTGGCACCGCTGCCGGTGCCAGCGCCGGTGCGCAAGGTGATTCCGTTGAAGGAAGTGGCGGCCATCGGCGTCGATGCCGCACCCGAGCCCGCGCAACCGTCGACAGCATTGGGTGAGGTAGTCCACGCCCGTCCGCCGGGCTTCTGCACCGGCTGCCCCGAGCGCCCCATCTTCAGCGCCATGAAGCTGGTCGAGCGCGAACTCGGAGCGCACCACGTGAGCGCCGACATCGGCTGCCACCTGTTCTCGATCCTGCCGCCCTTCAACATCGGCAACACCACCATGGGCTACGGCCTGGGCGGCGCAGGTGCCGCGGCGCTCAATGCACCGGCAGGCAAGCGCGCGATCTCGATGATGGGCGACGGCGGCTTCTGGCACAACGGCCTCACCAGCGGTGTCGCGAACGCGGTCTTCAACAAGAGCGACAACCTCACCATCGTCGTAGACAACAACTACACCTCGGCCACGGGCGGGCAGGACATCCTGTCGTCGCACGCCGTCAACAAGACGCGCAGCACCGGCCACGAAATCGAGCGCGCCGTGCGCGGCGTGGGCGTTGAGTGGGTCAAGACGCTACGCCGCACCTACGACGTGGCAGGCATGCGCGACGCGCTGAAAGACGCACTCACCACCACGAAGAAGGGCCCCAAGGTCCTGATCGCCCAGTCGGAGTGCATGCTCAACAAGCAGCGCCGCGAGAAGCCGCTGGTGCGCAAGGCCATCGCCGACGGCAAGCGCATGGTGCGCGAGAAGTTCGGCGTCGATTCAGACACATGCACCGGCGACCATTCCTGCATTCGCCTGTCGGGCTGCCCGTCGCTGTCGATCAAGCCCAACCCCGATCCGCTGCGCACCGACCCCGTTGCGACCGTGCTCGACAGCTGCGTGGGCTGCGGCGTGTGCGGCGAGGTCTCGCATGCCGCGGTGCTGTGCCCGTCGTTCTACAAGGCGCAGATCGTGAGCAACCCCAGCCGCTGGGACATGCTGCGCGAGCGGGTGCGCGCCGCCGTCATCGGCTGGCTGCAACGCGGCGAAGCGCGCCGCCGTGAAGCCTATGCCTTCTGAAGCAATGACGAGCAACGCACAACCCATAAAGGTTGCCATCCTCGCCATGGGCGGGGAGGGCGGCGGCGTGCTGGCCGACTGGATCGTCGACATGGGCGAGGCCAACGGCTACGTCGCCCAGACCACTTCGGTGCCGGGCGTGGCCCAGCGCACCGGCGCGACCATCTACTACGTCGAGCTGTATCCCGCGGCGCAGGCCGAGGCCGATGGCGGCCTGCCGGTGCTCGCGCTGATGCCGCTGCCGGGCGACGTCGACGTGGTGCTGGCGTCGGAGCTCATGGAGGCCGGGCGTGCCGTGCAGCGCGGCCTCGTCACGCGCGACCGCACCACGCTGATCGCATCCACGCACCGTGTCTTCTCCATTGCGGAGAAAAGCGCCTTGGGCGATGGCCGCGTCGACAGCGACCAGCTTCTCGCACACACCGCCAAGGCAGCCAAGCGCTTCATCCGCTTCGACATGGCACAGGCAGCCGAAGCTTCGGGCAGCGTGATCAGCGCCGTGCTGTTCGGCACGCTGGCAGGTTCGGGCGTGCTGCCATTCAGCCGCGCGCAGTTCGAGGCAACCATCGAGCGAGGCGGCGTGGGCGTGAAGCCCAGCCTCAAGGCCTTTGGCGCGGCGTTCTCTCGCGCACAGGGCGGTGACGACGGCGAGCCTGCGAAAGAAGTGCCTATCGCCGCGCCGGCGCCGCAACCGCGCCACCCGGCCGTGCGGGCTTTGGTTGAGCGGGTGCAACACGACTTCCCGGTGCAAGCGCAAGACTTCCTGCTCGAAGGCGTGCGCCGTCTCATCGACTACCAGGACCCGGCCTACGCCAGCCTGTACCTCGACCGCATGGCCGCCATCGCCGCGCTGCCGGGCAACGACGACCATCGCCTGCTGCGCGAAACCGCGCGTCACCTCGCGCTCTGGATGTCCTATGAAGACACCGCCCGCGTCGCAGCCCTGAAGACCCGCGCCACCCGCTTCGAGCGCGTGCGCGGCGAGGCCCGCGTACAACCGGGCCAGGTGCTCGCCATCAACGAATACATGCACCCGCGCCTGCAGGAAATCTGCGAGACGCTGCCTGGCGGCATCGGCCGCTGGCTCATGAACTCGACGATGCCCAAGAAGCTCGTCGAGCGCTTCACGCAGCACGGCCGGGTGATCCAGACCAGCTCGCTGCGCGGCTACCTCATGCTGCGCATCGTGGCGGCATGCAAGCGCTGGCGCCTGTCGACGATGCGCTATGCCGAAGAAAACCGCCGTATCGAGGAATGGCTGCGGCGCATCGCCGCCACCGCGCAACGCAACCCCGAACTGGCCGTCGAACTGGCCCAGTGCCAGCGCCTCGTCAAGGGCTACAGCGATACGCACGAACGCGGCATCCGCAACTACGACACCGTGATGCGTGCTGTCGAGCGCGCCGGCACAGCGCTGGCACCGGCCACGCTGCGCGAACTGCGCGATGCGGCCCTGGCCGACGAACATGGCCACAAGCTGCAGGCTGCACTGGCACAGCACGCACTGGCCTGAAGAGACAACGAAGATGACCGCACCCTCAGCCACCCTTTCACTGCGCGTCGTCGAGGCGCGGGCGTTGAATCCGCTGATCCGCATGCTGCGCCTGCGCGCCGAAGACGGCCGCGCGCTGCCCGGCTTTGCAGCCGGCGCCCACATCCGCGTGCAGGTGTCGCTGCCCGACGGCAAGACCGACTGGCGCCACTACTCGCTCATCAACTTCGACACGGCGCGCAATGCCACCAATGCGCCGGCTGAATACGTGATCGCAGTGCGCAAGGAGGCCGAAGGCCGGGGCGGCTCGCGCTTCATGCACGAGCAGCTGCGAGAGGGCGACACCCTCGCCATCGAGGCGCCCAAGAACGACTTCCCGCTGCACACCGGCCCCGGCGGCACCGTGCTGGTGGCCGGCGGTATCGGCGTGACGCCGCTCGCCACCATGGCCGCCCGCCGCCGCGCCGAAGGTGCAGCCGTGCGCATGCACTACGCCGGCCGCAGCCGCGACCTGATGGCCTTCCTGCCCGAGCTTCAAACCCTGCTCGGCGATGACCTGCGCGTGCACGCGGACGCCGAGGCCGGCACGCCGCTCGATATCGACGCGCTGCTCGACAGCGTTCCCACCGGCGACCGCCTCTACGTGTGCGGCCCCAAGGTCATGCTCGACGCCGTGCTCGAGCGCACCCAGGCGCGCGGCTGGGAACATGACCGCGTGCACTTCGAGCTTTTCACCGAGCCCGTCGCGGAAGAAGGCGATCAGCCCTTCGAGGTGGAGCTCGCCCAGTCGGGCCAGCGCTTCACCGTGCCGGCCGACCAGAGCATCCTCGACTGCCTGATAGAGAACGGCTGCGACCCGATGTTCGACTGCAAGCGCGGCGAATGCGGTGTATGCGCGGTGCCGGTGCTCGAAGGCGAGATCGACCACCGCGACTACGTGCTCACCGCCCGTGAGAAGGCGGAGGGCAACGTCATGCAGATCTGCATCTCGCGCGCCAAGGGTGCGCGCCTGGTGCTCTACATCTGATGAAGCAAGGAGCCATGAGAACCATGACCTCGTACCGAGACAACCCCGATGCCATCCGCGCGCTGGTGCAGCATGATCGCGTGCACCGCGACCTGTACACCAGCCAGGAACTGTTCGAGCTGGAGCAAGAGCATTTCTTCGCCAACACCTGGAACTACGTCGGCCATGAAAGCCAACTGCCCAAGCCCGGCGACTGGATCAGCAACGAGATCGCGGGCCGCCCGCTGATCATCGTGCGCCACTCCGACGGCAGCGTGCGCGCCATGATGAACCGCTGCGCCCACAAAGGCTCGCGGCTCGTGAACGGGCCCTGCGGCAACACCGGTAAGTTCTTCCGCTGCCCGTACCACGCCTGGACATTCAAGACCGACGGCGCACCGCTGGCGATTCCGCTGAAGACGGGCTATGAGCACACGCAACTGCACGAGTGCGAGTCGGGCAAGGGCCTTACCACCGTGAAGCACGTGCGCAGCCACCGTGGCTTCATCTTCGTGAAGATCAACGACGCAGGCCCCGACTTCGACGAATACTTCGGCGACTCGCTGAGCTCCATCGACAACATGGCCGACCGCTCGCCCGAAGGCGAGCTCGAAATTGCGGGCGGCTGCCTGCGCTTCATGCACCAGTGCAACTGGAAGATGTTCGTCGAGAACCTCAACGACACCATGCACCCCATGGTGGCGCACGAATCTTCCGCCGGCACCGCCAAGCGCATGTGGGCCGACAAGCCCGAAGACGAGCCCAAGCCCATGGCGGTAGAGCAGTTCGCGCCCTTCATGTCCGACTACAAGTTCTTCGAGGACATGGGCATCCGCACCTACGATAACGGCCACAGCTTCACGGGCGTGCACTTCAGCATCCACAGCAAGTACAAGGCGATCCCCGCGTACGACGACGCCATGAAGGCGCGCTACGGCGAGGAGAAGACGGCGCACATCCTCGGCATGGCGCGGCACAACACCGTGTACTACCCGAACCTCACGATCAAGGGCGCGATCCAGGCGATCCGCGTGGTCAAGCCGATCTCGGCCGACAAGACGCTGATCGAGAGCTGGACCTTCCGCCTCAAGGGGGCGCCGTCCGAGCTGCTGCAGCGCACCACCATGTACAACCGGCTCATCAACTCGCCGTTCTCGGTGGTGGGGCATGACGACTTGCAGGCCTACCGAGGCATGCAGGCCGGCCTGCACGCGAGCGGCAACGAGTGGGTGAGCCTGCACCGCGACTACGACCCCTCCGAGTTGAAGGGCGGCGAGATCACAACGGGCGGCACCAACGAGCTGCCCATGCGCAACCAGTACCGGAGCTGGGTGCAACGCATGACGGAGACGATGTAATGGCCGGTACCGAAGTCACCCGCCAGGACCTGATCGACTTCGTCGTGAACGAAGCACACCTGCTCGACACGCGGCGCTACGAAGAGTGGAACGCGCTCTTCACCGACGACGCGTTCTATTGGATTCCGCTGGTGCCCGACCAGGAAGACGGCCTCAACCACACCTCGCACCTGTACGAAGACAAGCTGCTGCGCGACCTGCGCATCGAGCGCTTGAAGAGCCCGCGCGCTTTCTCGCAGCAGCCACCGAGCCGCTGCCACCACCTGTTGCAGGTGCCGGTGGTCGAGCAGTTCGATGCCGAGGCCAATCGCTACGTGGTGCGCACCGGGTTTCACTACACCGAATCGCAGGGTGACGAACTGCAGTTCTACGTCGGCACCTTCTTCCACCACCTCACGGTGCAGGATGGCGCGCTGCGGATGACGCTCAAGCGCGTCAACCTGCTCAACTGCGATGCGGCCCTGCCGGCCGTGCAGCTCTTCATCTGACTGGGACGAGATGTCACACGCCACCGTCCATCAAGTCTTTGCGGCCACCGCGGCGCGCACGCCGCAAGCCGAATTCCTGTTCACCGAATCGGTGACTGCGGCCGCCTATGGCATCGAAGCAGGCGCCATCCGTTGGAGCGAGGCTGCCGCACAGATCGAGCGCCTGCGCACGGCCTACGCGCAAGCCGGCTACGGGCACGGCCACCGCGTCGGCTTGTTGCTGGAGAACCGGCCTGCCTTCATCTTCCACTGGCTCGCGCTGAATGCCTTGGGCGTGAGCGTGGTGCCGATCAACGCCGAGATGCGCTCGGCCGAGCTGGTCTACCTGATCGGCCACAGCGAGATCGGCCTGGCCGTGACGCTGCCGGCGCGCGCGGCCGACCTGCGTGCCGCGGCGGCGCAGGCGGGCGTGGCTTTCGAGACGATGGGGCCTGAAGACGCCGTGCCGCCGGCGAAGACCGCCGCACCGCGTACCCATGAGCCCGTGGGCACCGACACCGAATGCGGCCTGCTCTACACCTCGGGCACCACGGGCCGGCCCAAGGGCTGCATCCTGAGCAACGCCTACTTCCTGCGTGCGGGCGAGTGGTATGCGTCGCTCGACGGCGTGTGCAGCATCCGGCCCGATGCAGAGCGCGTCATCACGCCGCTGCCGCTGAACCACATGAACGCAATGGCCTTCTCCACCATGGTGGTGCTGGTTGCGGGCGGTTGCCTGGTGCAGCTTGATCGCTTCCATCCGAAGACCTGGCTGGCGAGTGCGAAGGAAAGCGGTGCGACCATCGTGCATTACCTCGGCGTGATGCCGGCCATGCTGCTGTCCGCGCCACAGTCGGCGGCCGACCGCGATCACGCCATCCGCTGGGGCTTCGGCGCCGGTGTCGACCGCAAGAACCATGCGCCCTTCGAAGAGCGCTTCGGTTTCCCGCTGGTCGAGGCCTGGGCCATGACCGAGACCGGCGCAGCCGCCTGCATCATGGCCAACCGCGAGCCGCGTCTCGTGGGCACCAGCTGCTTCGGACGGCAGGAAGACTTCGTCGAGATCCGCCTCATGGGTGAGGATGGCAGCGACGTCGGCGTCGATGCACCGGGCGAACTGCTGGTGCGTTCGGCCGGCAATGACCCGAAGCGCTATTTCTTCACCGGCTACCTGAAGGACGAGGAAGCCACGCGCGAAGCCTGGGCCGACGGCTGGTTCCACACCGGCGACCTGGTGCGCCGCGACGCCGAGGGCAACTTCTTCTTCGTCGACCGCAAGAAGAACGTGATCCGCCGCAGCGGCGAGAACATCTCTGCCGTCGAGGTCGAGAGCGTGCTCAACCAGCACCCGGCGGTGAAGACTTCGGCCGTTGCCGCCACGCCCGACGCGGTGCGCGGTGACGAGGTGCTGGCCTGCATCGTGATGCGCGAAGGCGCCGATGCCTCGCAGCGCGTGCAGATCGCCGCCAGCATCGTCGAACACGCACTGGCCCAGCTGGCGTACTACAAGGCACCCGGCTACGTGGCCTTCGTCGATGCGCTGCCGCTCACGCCTTCGCAGAAGATCCAGCGCGGCCAGCTGCGCGAAATGGCGCAGTCGCTGCCGGGCCAGGGCCATTGCGTCGACACACGCGCCATGAAGAAGAGGCAGGCATGACGACGAAACGACGGCTCTCCTACGAAGGCGTCGCGGTCGCGGTGCCCGTGACCGTGCCCTACGTGCGCTACTCCACGCGCACCGCGCACTGGTTCATCGGGCAGGCCATCGAGGCGCTGGTCGATGCCAGCGGCGTGGCCAAGGAGCAGATCGACGGCCTGTGCCTCAGCAGCTTCTCGCTCGCGCCCGACACGGCCGTGGGTGTCACGCAGCACCTGGGCCTGTCGCCTCGCTGGCTCGACCATGTGCCTACCGGCGGCGCATCTGGCGTGATGTGCCTGCGCCGCGCGGCGCGGGCCGTGCAGGCGGGCGATGCCGACATCGTGGCTTGCGTGGGTGCCGACACCAACCACGTCGATTCTTTCCGACAGACGCTGGGCAGCTTCAGCAACTTCGCGCGCGATGCCAGCTACCCCTACGGCTCGGGCGGCCCGAACTCGATCTTCGCGTTCATCACCGCCAACTACATGCGCACCTACGGCGCGAAGCGCGAAGACTTCGGCCGCATCTGCGTCGACCAGCGCACCAACGCGCTCGGCAACCCGAACGCGATGTTCAAGAAGGGCCTGACGCTCGACGAGTACATGGCCGCGCGGCCCATTTCCGACCCGATCCACCTGTTCGACTGCGTGATGCCCTGTGCGGGCGCCGATGCCTTCCTCGTGATGAGCGAGGAGCGCGCGCGCGACCTGGGCCTGGCGCACGTGGTGATCCGCGGCGCCATCGAGCGCCACAACGCCTACGCCGAAGATCCCGTGATGGTGCAGGGCGGATGGCGGAAGGACCGCGACGACCTGTATGCGCAGGCCGGCATCCAGCCCACCGAGCTCGACTTCGTGCAGACCTACGACGACTACCCCGTCATCGTGATGATGCAGTTCGAGGACCTGGGCTTCTGCGAGAAGGGCGAGGGCCCGGCCTTCGTGCAGTCGCACACCATGACCTTCGACGGCAGCTTTCCGAACAACACGAGCGGCGGGCAGCTCTCGGCCGGACAGGCCGGCGCGGCGGGCGGCTTCCTCGGCATGGTCGAGGCGATCCGCCAGTTGACTGATCAAGCAGGCCCACGCACCGTGCCCGATGCACAGCTGGGCCTGGTCGCCGGCTTCGGCATGGTGACCTACGACCGCTGCCTGTGCACAGGCGCCGTCATCCTGGGGAGACCGGAATGATGTACCCCCACGTTTGCCGCTTCACGGCTGCACTGCCCCCCGAGGGGGCCGCGCGCCTGCCTTGGGGCGGCCCGGCGGAGGCGCTATGACCATGCCGATGATGCGCCCCCCGCGCAAGAACCCGGTGCTGCGCACCCGGCAGATGAACCTGCCGCCCGGTGCGCGTGGCCGCGTGGCGCTCGGCCTCACGGCCGCTGCCGCCGAAGGCCGCTTCGAGCTGCAGACCTGCGAGGACTGCGGCACGGTGCAGTACCCGCCGCGCGAGGTCTGCCACAAGTGCCTCTCGGCCGCCTTGCGCTGGCGCCAGCAGAGCGGCGAGGGCGAGCTGCTCGGCAGCACCACGCTGCATCACAGCAACGACTTGTTCTTCCGCGAGCGGCTGCCCTGGCGGCTGGGCCTGGTGCATCTCGATGCCGGCCCGACGCTCATGGTCCACCTGCACGGCGAAGTCGGCGATGCGCCGCAACGCGTGCGTGTCGGCGCCCGGCTCGACCGCGCGGGGCAGGCCGTTCTCATTGGTTTTCCGAATGAAGGGAGTGCCCATATGGCCGACGACAAGATGCTTCGCGAAATGACCAGCGACCCCAAGTTCCGCAAGGCGCTGGTGACAGACGGCAAGACCGAGACCGGCCAGGCCATCGTGCGCGCGCTGGTGAAGGCTGGCGCAGACATCGTCTGGGTCGGCCATGCCGAGCCCTGGAAGAAGATGGGCGAGGGGCTCGACGACATCTCGGCGCTGCCGCAGGTCACGCTGGTGCCGCTCGATCTGACCAACGGCCGCCAGGTGACCGAGCTTGCGGGCTCCATCGGCGGCAAGGTCGACATCGTGATCAACAACGCCGAGGTGCACCGCACCTTCGGCATCGGCGCGCGGCGCGGCACCGACGTGGCCAAGGCCGAGATGGACATCAACTACTTCGGCCTGCTTCGTCTGGCGCAGGAGTTCGGCCCCGCGCTGAAGGGCCGCTCGGCCGACGGCGCAACCGGCGCGACAGCCTGGGTCAACCTGCTGTCGATCTACGCGCTCAGCAACTTCCCGCCGCACGGCACCTTCAGCGCGTCGAAGGCCGCAGCGCACTCGCTCGCGCAGTGCCTGCGTGCCGAGATGCGGCCGGCCGGCATCCGCGTGATCAATGTGTTCCCGGGGCCCATCGACGACGAATGGAACCAGCACACGCCACCACCCAAGCTCGCACCCACAGCGCTGGCCAACGCCATCGTGAAGGCGCTGCGCGACGGCGTGGAAGATGTCTACCCCGGTGACGTGGCGCAGGAGTGGCTGGAGCGCTGGCGCGACAACCCCAAGGTGCTCGAGCGCGAGCTCGCGGCTGGCGGCTGAGACAGGAGCCATACGAATGACCACGACAACCGAACTGATGTCCGCCGCCGAAATCCTCGGCGGCCTGGTGACCGCAATGGCCAGTGGCCGCATCCGCGTGATCGACCTCACGCAGACGCTCACGCCCGAGTTCCCGCAGATCGCGCTGCCGCCCGAGATGGGCCAGTGCTGGCCCTTCCGCATCGAGGAAGTGTCGAAGTACGACGAGCGCGGCCCGGGCTGGTACTGGAACAACTTTTCCTGCGGCGAGCACACCGGCACGCACTTCGACGCGCCGATCCACTGGATCTCGGGCCGTGACCTGCCGAACAACTCGGTCGACACCATTCCCGTGCAGCACTTCGTGGCGCCGGCCTGCGTGATCGATTGTTCGGCCGATGTGCAGTCGAACGACGACTACCTGCTGAGCGTGGCTGACATCGAGCGCTACGAGGCGGCGCATGGCCGCATCCCGAAGGGCGCGTGGGTGCTGATGCGCACCGACTGGTCCAAGCGCAGCGACCCCGAGGCTTATCAGAACTTCGACGAGACGGGCCAGCACACGCCGGGTCCGAGCACCGAGGCCGTGCGCTTCCTGGTCGAGCAGCGCGACGTGCTGGGCTTCGGCTCCGAAGCCATCGGCACCGATGCGGGGCAGGGCTATCACCTGCGGCCGCCGTACCCGTGTCACTACTACATGCACGGCGCGGGCCGCTACGGACTGCAGTGCCTGAGCAACCTCGACCTGCTGCCACCGGCCGGCGCGGTGCTGATCTGCCCGCCGCTGAAGATCGAGAAGGGCAGCGGCAGCCCGCTGCGCGTGCTGGCTCTGGTGGGAGCCTCGGCATGAGCGCGGCGCCCAAAGTCGCGGCCGTCACCGGCGGCAGCGCGGGCATCGGCAAGGCAATCTGCGAAGACCTGCTCGCGCAGGGCTACGAGGTGGTGTCGCTCGCACGCCGCAAGGTCGAGATCGACCACCCGAAGCTGCACAGCATCGAGGTCGACCTGAGCGACCGCGCCGCAACCGGCGAGGCGGTGCGCGAACTGGTCGAACGCTTCGCGCCGACCACCATCGTCCACAACGCAGGCGTCATCCGCGCCGCGCTGCTGCCCGAAGTGAAGCTCGACGACCTGGACGCGCTGGTTGACCTGCACCTGGGCTGTGCCATTCAGCTCGTGCAAGGTGCGCTGCCCGCGATGCGTGCGCAGCGCTTCGGCCGCGTGGTGCTGCTGTCGTCACGCGCCGCGCTGGGGCTGGCCACGCGCACCAGCTACTCGGCCACCAAGGCCGGCATGCTGGGCATGGCGCGCACCTGGGCGCTGGAGCTTGCCGCTGACGGCATCACGGTGAACGTGGTGGCCCCGGGGCCGATCCGCACCGACATGTTCTACGACGTGGTCGAAGCCGGCAGCGAGAAGGAACGAGCGCTTGCAGCCTCGGTGCCCGTCAAGCGCCTCGGCGAATCAGCCGATGTGGCACGCGCCGTGCGTTTCTTCGCTGATGCCGAGAACAGCTTCGTCACGGGCCAGGTGCTGTATGTGTGCGGCGGCACCAGCGTCGGAAGTCTCGCCCTCTGAGTTTTTTGCTTTCCTCACGTTCATCCAAAACCACCTCTGGAGCCTCGCCATGAAAGTCCTGAACCGAATTCGCACACTCGCGGCCATTGCCGCGGGCCTCGGCGCGCTGAGCGCCGCGGGCGCGTGGGCCGCCGATCTCAAGGTCGGCTTCATCACTTCGATGTCGGGGCCGGTGTCGTCGCTCGGCATTCCGTACGACAAGGGCATGAAGGCGGCAGTCGCCTACAAGTCGGAGGTGGGCGGCCGCAAGGTCCAGGTGATCCAGCTCGACGATGCGTCAGACCCGTCCACGGCGGCGCGCAATGCGCGCAAGCTGATCGAGGAAGACAAGGTCGACGTCATCATCGGCACGGCCGGAGCGCCGGGCTCGCTGGCCATTGCCGGCGTGGCGCGTGAAACCAAGACCCCGCTGATCTCCATCGCCAATGCCGACCTGGCAGGCGAAGAAGGCGCATGGATGGTGACGCTGCCGCAGCCCGCGCCGCTGATGATGGGCGCGATGGTCGAGAAGATGAAGCAGGCCGGCGTGAAGACGGTGGCCTACATCGGCTACTCCGACGCCTGGGGCGACCTGGTGTACGACGCGCTCATGAAGTCGGCGCCCACGGCAGGCATCAAGGTGGTGTCGAACGAGCGCTATGCGCGCAGCGATTCGTCGGTGGCCGGCCAGGTGCTGAAGATCGTGGCGCTGCGCCCCGACGCGGTGATCACCGGTGCGTCGGGCACGCCCGGTGCGTTGCCTTACCTCGCGCTCACCGAGCGCGGCTACAAGGGAAAGATCTACGGCATGCATTCGCTGATCAACCCCGACTTCATCCGCGTTGGTGGCCCGTCGGTCGAAGGCCTGCTGGCGCCCACGGGCCCGGTGGTGGTAGCCGAGCAGCTGCCCGACAACAACCCGATGAAGAAGATCGCGATGGACTTCCGCGCCGCCTACCAGAAGGCCAACGGCGCGGCGCCCACCGACACCTTCTCGGCCTACAGCTTCGATGCGTGGCTGATCTATCTCGATGCTGCGCAACGCGCGTTGGCCAGCAAGGCTGAGCCTGGCACTCCGCAATTCCGGCTGGCGCTGCGTGATGCCATCGTGAGCACCAAGGAGCTGGTGGGCACGCATTCGGTCTACAACTTCAAGCCCACCGACCGCTATGGTTCGGATGACCGCTCGCGCGTAGTCGTGAAGCTCGAAAAGGGTCAATGGAAGCTGGTGCCCTGAGATGAAGAACAAGCTAACCCACATCCTTGGCGCAACAGCGCTTGCGCTGGCGGCTTCTCAGGCCATGGCGGCTGACCTGAAGATCGGCTTCATCAGCTCGCTCTCGGGCCCCGTGGCCGCGCTCGGGATTCCTTACGAAAAGGGCATCCGCGCCGCCATTGCCGAGCACCCGGAGATTGCTGGTCGCAAGGTACAGCTGATCGTGCTCGACGACGCTTCTGATCCCACCACAGCCGGGCGCAACGCACGCAAGCTGGTGACCGAAGACAAGGTCGACGTGCTCATCGGAACCTCCGGCGTGCCAGGCGCCATGGCCATAGCAGCGGTGGCCAGGGAACTGAACACGCCATTGATCTCGCCCACGCCGGTCACCATCGCCGGCCCCGAGGGCGCGTGGACGGTGACGGTGTCGCAGCCGTTCCCGCTCATGGTCGCTGGTGTGGTCGAGCGCATGAAGAAATCGGGCGTGAAGACGGTGGCCTTCATCGGCTTCTCGGACGCACTGGGTGACCTGGCCTACGACTCGCTGGTGAAGAGCGCCGACGCCGCCGGCATCAAGGTGGTGGCGAACGAGCGCTATGCGCGCAGCGATTCGTCCGTGGCCGGGCAGGTTCTGAAGATTGTCGCGTCGCGGCCTGATGCAGTGTTCGCCGGCAACTCGGGCACGCCCGGCGCGCTGCCCTACATCGCGCTGGCCGAGCGTGGCTACAAGGGCAAGATCTACGGCACGCACGGCCTCATCAACGCCGACTTCGTGCGCGTGGGTGGCGCTTCCATCGAAGGCCTGCAGGTGCCGAGCGGACCGGTGCTGGTGGCCGACCAGTTGCCCGACAGCAACCCGATCAAGAAGGTGTCGATGGGCTTTCGCAACGCCTACCAGAAGGTCAATGGCGCGGTGCCAACGGATGCCTTCTCGTCGTACACCTACGACGCCTACCTGCTGCTGGCCGATGCGGCCTCGCGCACCAAGGGCGAGCCGGGCACGCCGCAGTACCGCACGGCGCTGCGCGACGCCATCGTGAGCACGAAGGAGCTGGTGGGCACGCACGGCATCTACACCTTCAAGCCCGACGACCGCTATGGCTCCGACCAGCGCGGCGTGGTCATCGTGCAGATGACAAAGGGCCAGTGGAAGCTGGTTCCGTAGTTTCCGCCGAACCACCGAGCACATCGCCATGACCATCTATCGCAACCGCCCCGATCTCGTCGCGGCGCTGGTGCAGGACGACCGGGTGCACCGCGACCTGTACCTCAGCGAGGAGCTTTTCGTGCTCGAACAGGAGAACCTGTTCGCCAACACCTGGGTCTTCCTCGGCCACGCGAGCCAGGTGCCCGAGGCCGGCGACTTCGTCACGCAGGACATCGCGGGGCGGCCGCTGCTGATGGTGCGCCAGCCCGATGGCGATGTGCACGTGCTCTACAACCGCTGCGCCCACAAGGGTACGCAACTGGTGACGGACGAATGCGGCAACACCGGCCGGTTCTTCCGCTGCCCATACCACGCGTGGACCTACAAGCTCGACGGCGCGCCGCTCGGGCTGCCGCTGAAGAACGGCTACGAGGGCACGCAGCTCAAGGCCTGCGAATCGGGGCAGGGGCTGTCGGTGGTGAAGCACGTGAAGGTGTACCGCGACTTCGTGTTCGTGCGGTTGTCTGACACCGGGCCTTCGTTCGAGGACTACTTCGGCGAGGTGCTGGGCGCCATCGACAACATGGTCGGCCGCTCGCCCGAAGGCAAGCTGACAGTGGGCGGAGGTGTGCTGCGCAACATCGTCCACTGCAACTGGAAGATGTACCTGGAGAACATCAACGACACGGTGCACCCGATGTCGACGCACGAGTCGGCTACCAAGGCGGCCGAGGCGTTGTGGGAGGGCCATGCGCCCACGGACCCCAAGCCGATGGCAATGGAGCAGATACTGCCATTCGGCTCGGGCTACGAGTTCTTCGACAAGATGGGCGGGCGCGTGTTCGCCAACGGGCACAGCGTGCTGGGGGTGAACTTCAGCATCCACTCCAACTACGCGCAGCTGCCCGAGTACGAAGCCGCGATGCGCGCCGCGCACGGCGAGGCGCGGGCCACCGAGATATTGCAGCGCTCGCCGCAGAACTCGGTCTTCTATCCGAGCCTGTCGGTCAAGGGCTCGCCGCAGGCCATTCGCGTGATTCGCCCGCTGGCGGCCAACCGCACGCTGATCGAGGCCTGGAGCTTCCGTGCGGCGGGTGCGCCCGCGCTGCTGTTCGAGCGCGCCATGAGCTACAACCGCCTCGTGTTCTCGCCGATGTCGGTGGTCGCGCACGACGACGTGCACCTGTTCGAGAGCATCCAGCAGGGCCTGCGCGCCGCCGGCAACGAGTGGGTGAGCCTGCACCGCAACTACGACCCGGCTGAGACGCAGCAAACCACGGTCACCACCAACGGCACCAACGAACTGCTGATGCGCAACCAGTTCCGCGCCTGGGCGAAGTCCATGGCGGCGGGCATGGAGGCTGCGGCATGACAGACCCGCGCGATTTCGTCGCCCACGAGGCGGCGCTGCTCGACGAGCGACGGCTCGATGACTGGCTGGCCCTGTTCGCCGAAGACGGCCACTACTGGGTGCCGCTGCTCGGTGCGGCGCAGGCCGACCCGTTCTCGCACAACTCGCTGGCCTATGAAGACCGGCTGCTGCTGCAGTTGCGCGTCGACCGCCTCAAGAACCCGCGCGCGCATTCGCAGCATCCTGCGAGCCATAGCCAGCATGTGCTGCAGCCTTCTCGCATCGAGCGCGAGGAGGGCGACGAGGCATGGCTGCGCACGCCGTTCCTCTACGTCGAGGCGCGCGGCGAAGACCAGATCCTGCTGAGCGGCACCGCCCGCCATCACCTTGTTCGCACCTCCACCGGCTGGCTGATCCGCGAGAAGCGCATCGACCTGCTCAACGCCCCGCGCGCGTTGCCGGCCATCCAGTTGTTCATCTGAGTTACCCACCTGTCCATTCCAACAATCCTCACCGGAGCTACGACATGAAGAGCCTGATGCAGATCCTGACGCGCGGCACCCTCGCCGCGGCGCTGACCGCCTGTGGCATAGCGAGCGCGTTCGCGGCCGACCTCAAGGTCGGCCTCAGCGTGTCGCTGTCGGGGCCCAACTCCTCGCTGGGCGTGCCCTATGCCAAGGGCATGCAGGCCGCGCTGGCCTACAAGGGCGAGGTGAACGGCCGCAAGATCCAGCTCGTCGTGCTCGACGACGGCTCCGACCCCACCACGGCCGGACGCAACGCGCGCAAGCTGATCGAGGAGGAGAAGGTCGACGTGCTCATGGGCACATCGGGCGTGCCGGCCGCCATCGCGATGGCGCAGGTGGGCAAGGAGGCGAAGACGCCAATGATCGGCCTCACGCCCATCCTGCTCGACCCCAACGAGAACCCTTGGGTGATGACGGTGGCGCAGCCGACGCAGCTGATGATCGATGCGGTCGTCGAGCGCATGAAGCGCAACAACGTGAAGACCGTGGGCTACATCGGCTTCTCCGACGCCTGGGGCGACCTGGTCTACGACGCGCTGATGAAGGCCGCGCCCGGCGCAGGCATCAAGGTGGTGAGCAACGAGCGCTATGCGCGTGCCGACGCCTCGGTGACGGGGCAGGTGCTGAAGATCGTGGCGCTGCGGCCCGATGCGGTGATGACCGGCGGCGCCGGCACGCCGGGGGCGCTGCCGTTTCTCGCGCTGCAGGAGCGTGGCTTCAAGGGAGGTGTGTACGGCCAGCACGGCTTGATCAACCCCGACTTCGTGCGCGTGGTCGGCGCGGCCGGCCAGAACGCGCTGATGCCCACCGGCCCGGTGATCGTGGCCGAGCAACTGCCGGACAGCTACCCGACCAAGAAGATCGCGACCGACTTTCGCGCCGTGTTCCAGAAGGTCAACAACGCACCGACCAGCGACGCCTTCTCGGCCTACTCGTTCGACGGCTGGCTGGTGTTCGTCGATGCCGCCTCGCGCGCCATGAAGAAGGCGGAACCGGGCACGCCCGAGTTTCGCGTGGCGCTGCGCGATGCCATCTTCAGCACGAAGGAAGTGGTGGGCACGCACGGCGTCTACACCTTCAAGCCCGGCAGTCTCTACGGCGTGGACGAACGCGCCCGCGTGATCGTCAAGCTCGACAACGGCCAATGGAAGCTCGCACCTTGAACCTCTCGCCTTTGTTTTTCCGGAGGGTTGTGCGATGACATGGGACGTGGCGCTGATTCTCCTCACCGACGGCTTGGCCAACGGGGCCGTCTATCTGCTGGCCGGGCTCGGGCTGGTGTTGATCTTTTCCGTCACGCGGGTGGTGTTCGTTCCGTTCGGCGACATCGCGGCCTTTGCGGCCCTGTCGCTCGCGGCCTTCGAAACCGACCGCGTGCCGCCGACCATCGGCATGGTCGCGGTGCTGGCCGCACTGGCCCTGGCCACCGAGATCGGCAGCCTGCTGCGTCGCGGCGAGGCCGCGCGCATTCCGAAGGCGGTGCTGATGTGGGGCGTGCTGCCCGCCATTCCGTGCGTGCTCGCATGGCTGGCGGCGCGGCCGGGCGTGCCGGTGGCGGTGCACATCGCGGTGGCGGTGCTGCTGGTGGTGCCCATCGCGCCGCTGCTGGCGCGGGTGGTGTTCCAGCCGATTGCGGATGCATCGGTGCTGGTGCTGCTGATCGTGTCGCTGGCGCTGCATTTTTTGCTGTCGGGGCTGGGCTTGCTGTTCTTCGGGCCCGAGGGTTCGCGCACCACGCCGCTGACCAGCGCCGTGTTCACGCTGGGTGATGGCTTCACGGTCAGCGGGCAGGTGGTGTTGATGGTGGGAGCGGCCATCGTGTTGAGCGGGCTGTTCTTCCTGGTGTTCGAGCGCACGGTGGCAGGCAAGGCGCTGCGCGCCACGGCTGTGAACCGGGTGGGCGCGCGGCTGGTGGGCATTCGCCCGGTGCGCACGGCGCTGCTGGCGTACGGCTGCGCCTCGCTGCTGGCGGGGCTGATCGGCGTGCTGATCGCGCCGGTGACGACGATGTATTACGACTCGGGCTTCATCATCGGCCTGAAGGCTTTCGTGGCCGCGATCATCGGCGGGCTCGTGAGCTACCCGATGACGGCCATTGGCGCGCTCGCGGTTGGCGTGGTGGAGAGCTTTGCCTCGTTCTGGAGCGGCGCGCTGAAGGACGTGATCGTGTTCAGCCTGCTGATTCCGGTGCTCATGCTGCGGTCTTTCATGGCCACGCACGCCGAAGAGGAAGAAGACGAGGTGGACCAATGAATGCCAACCGCAACAAGCGCCGGGCGTGGATCGCCGGGCTCGTCGTCGTGCTGGCACTGGTGCCGGTGCTGGCGGGCAGCTTCACCGTTTCGCTGCTCAACGACATCGGCATCGGCGCGCTGGTGGCGCTGGGCCTTGTGCTGCTCACGGGCGTGGGCGGCGCCACATCGTTCGGGCAGGCGGCCTTCGTGGGCATCGCGGCTTATGCGACGGCGTGGCTCACGACCACGCAGGGCATGTCGCCCTGGATCGGGCTGCTGTTCGCGCTGCTGCTCACGGGGCTGTCGGCGCTTGCCATCGGCATGCTCACGCTGCGGCTCGGCGGGCACTTTCTGCCGCTGAGCACCATCGCTTGGGGGCTGTCGATCGCGATGCTGTTCGGCAACGTCGATGCGCTCGGTCGGCACACGGGGCTGTCGAACATTCCGGCGCTGCAGGTCGCGGGCTGGTCGCTGGCCGACCCGCGCGCGATGTACTACCTGATCTGGGTGGTGGTCGGCCTGGCCTGCCTGTTCAGCTACAACCTCCTGCAGTCTCGGCCGGGTCGCGCGATTCGCGGGCTGCGCGGCGGTGCGACGCTGCTGGCGAGCGTGGGGGCTGATGCGTACCGCGTGCGGCTGTCGCTGTTCGTCACAGCCGCGCTGTTCGCGGGGCTGGCGGGCTGGCTCTATGCGCATATGAACCGTTTCGTGAGCCCGTCGCCCTTCGACGTGCGCGCCAGCATCGAGTATCTGCTGATGGCGGTGGCCGGCGGTCTCGGCCAGCTGGGTGGTGCGCTGGTGGGCGCCGCGCTGGTGCTGGTGCTGAAGAACGGCCTGCAGGACGTGCTGCCGATGCTCACGCAACGCGCCGGCCAGCTGGAGGCCGTGGCCTTCGCCGCGCTGTTCATCCTGCTGCTGCACTTTGCGCGCGGCGGCGTGATGGGCCTGCTGCGCCGCTGGACGCGCCGTCGTGGCGGTTCGCAAGGGCCGTCGCGCCACGAGGCGCCGCCGGTGGAACCGTTGCCGCATCGCACGCTGCCCGAACGCGGCTCGCAGGTGTTGTCAGTGAATGGTGCGGTCAAGCGTTTCGGCGGGCTGGTTGCGGTGAACGACGTGAGCTTCGATGTAAAGGCCGGCGAGATCGTCGGGCTGATCGGGCCCAACGGCGCAGGCAAGTCGACCATGTTCAACCTGCTGACCTGCACGCTGCCGATGAGCGCGGGCCAGGTGCGCTTCCTGGACCACGACATCGCGGGCATGCCGCAGCGTGAGGTGGCGCGGCTGGGGTTGGCGCGCACCTTCCAGCACGTGAAGCTGCGCCCGCACATGAGCCTGCTGGACAACGTGGCGCTGGGTGCGCACTCGCGCACGCGCTCGGGCATCCTGAAGGCGGGCCTGCGGCTCGACCGCACGGAAGAAAGTCAGATCCTGCAGGAGGCGCAGCGCCAGCTCGACCGCATCGGCCTGGGCGACCGCGCGCACGAACTGGCGGGCAGCCTGCCGCTGGGCACGCAGCGCATCCTGGAAATTGCGCGCGCTCTGGCCGCCGACCCCGTGCTGCTGGTGCTCGACGAGCCGGCTGCCGGCTTGCGCCGCAAGGAAAAGATGGCACTCGGCGATTTGCTGCGCAAGCTGCGCGAGGAGGGCGTGACCATCCTCATCGTCGAACACGACATGGACTTCGTGATGAAACTGGTGGACCGGCTGGTGGTGATGAACTTCGGCTCCAAGCTCGTGGAGGGCGTGCCGTCGGCGGTGCGCGCGGACGAGCGTGTGCAGGCGGCTTACCTGGGGAGCGTTGTATGACCGCGATGCTGGAGATCGGCGATCTGCATGTGTCGTACGGGCAGGTCGAGGCGGTGCGCGGAGTGTCGCTCGACTTGCAGCCGGGCCAGATCATTTCGGTGATCGGGCCGAACGGCGCGGGCAAGACCACGCTGCTGGCCGCGGCCATGGGCCTGCTGCCCTGCAAGGGCACGCTGCGCTTCGAAGGCGAAGACCTGCAGGGGTTGGACGTGGAAGCGCGCGTGGAGCGCGGCCTGTGCCTCGTGCCCGAGAAGCGCGAGCTGTTCGGCGAGCTCACGGTGCTCGACAACCTGCAGCTCGGCGCGTACGCCAAGCGGCTGCGTGGCGATGCAATGAAGAAGCGGCTGCAGTCGGTGTACGACCGCTTTCCGCGGCTGGCCGAACGGCGCTCGCAGCGCGCGGACACGCTGTCGGGTGGCGAACGGCAGATGCTGGCGGTGGGGCGCGCGCTGATGTCGGCGCCGCGCTTGCTGATGCTCGACGAGCCCAGCCTCGGACTGGCGCCGCTGATCGTGCGCGACATTCTGACCATCGTGCGCAAGCTGCGGGAAGACGGCGTGTCGATCCTGCTGGTGGAGCAGAACGCGCGCGCCGCGCTCGAAAGCTCGGACGAGGGCTATGTGCTGGAGACGGGCGAGATTGCGCTGTCGGGTGCTTCGGCCGAGCTGGCGAGCGACCCGCGGGTGCAGGCCACCTACCTCGGCGGAGGCACGCACGATGACGAGTGACCCGCGCGCCGTACCGCCCGCCCTGCGCACGCTGCCGGCGATGCTGCGGCGGCAGGCCGGGCTGTTCGGTTCGCGTGCGTTGCTGCGGATCGCGGGGAGCGAGTGGACGCATGGCGATGCGGCGCGGGCTGCGGCTGTGCGTGCTGGGGCATTGGCGGCGGCTGGCGTGGTACGTGGCGACCGCATTGCGGTGATGTGCGGAAACCGTGTCGAGTTTCTCGAAAGCTTTCTCGGTGCAGGCTGGCTGGGGGCATCGATGGTGCCGGTCAACACGGCGTCGATGGGGCCGCAGATCGAATACTTCCTGGCGAACAGCGAGGCGAAGCTGCTGGTGATCGAGGCGGGCTTTCTGGAGCGGCTGGCCACGGCGGACTTGTCGTGCACAGCGTTGCGAGAGGTCTGGGTGGTTGGGGAAGCTGCATCCAATGCGTGGCGAGCGCCTGAAGGTGTGCGCGTCGTGGCGTATCCCCAGGGCGGGGAGCCCGTTGATCCGGCTGCGGTGCAGCCCGGCGACCCGCTCGCGATCCTCTACACCTCCGGCACTACGGGGCCGGCCAAAGGCGTGATCTGCCCGCATGCGCAGTATTTCTGGTGGGGCCTGAACAGCGCTGAAGTGCTCGGCGTCGGCGCCGACGATGTGTTGTGCACCACGCTGCCGCTCTTTCACATCAACGCGCTCAACACCTTCGCACAGGCCGCGCTGACGGGCGCACAAGTTGTGTTCGAGTTGCGCTTCTCGGCCTCGGGCTTCTGGCCGACGATGCGCTCGAGCGGGGCGACGGTGGTGTATCTGCTGGGCGCGATGGTGCCGATCCTGCTCGCGCAGCCGGAAGGCCCTGGGGAGCGCGACCACCGCGTGCGCATCGGGCTGGGGCCCGGCGTGCCGTCTGCCGCAGGCGCTGCGTTCAAGGCGCGCACAGGCGTGTCGCTGCTCGAAGGCTACGGTTCGACGGAAACCAATTTCGCCATCGCCACCGCGCCCGATTCGCCGCGCGGCGGTGTCATGGGCTGGCTGCGCCCGGGCTTCCAGGCGCGCGTGGCCGATGAAGACGACGTGGCGCTGCCGCCCGGCGAAGCGGGCGAACTGCTGCTGCGTGCGGACGAGCCGTACGCCTTCGCGAGCGGCTACTTCAACATGCCGGAGAAGACGGTCGAGGCCTGGCGCAATCTCTGGTTTCACACCGGTGACCGCGTGGTGCGCGATGCCGACGGCGCATTCCGCTTTGTCGACCGCATCAAGGACGCGATCCGCCGGCGTGGCGAGAACATCTCCTCGTTCGAGGTCGAGCAGGTGCTGCTGAGCCACCCGGGCGTGGCCTCGTGCGCGGTGTACCCGGTGCGCTCCGAACTGGCCGAAGACGAGGTGATGGCTGCGCTGGTGGCGCGCGAGGGCGTGTCGATCGATCTCGCCGAACTCGCGCGCTTTTGCGAAGGGCGCCTGCCGTACTTCGCCGTGCCGCGATACATCGACCTGCTGGCCGACCTGCCGCGCACCGAGAACGGCAAGGTGCAGAAGTTCAAGCTGCGTGAGCGCGGTGTCGGGCCGCAGACCTGGGACGGACGGCCCGCCAGGGCCTGAGGCGAATCGCATGACGAGCGCAGTGCTGCTCCCGCTTTCCGGCCGTGTGGCGTTCGTGACGGGTGCGGGGCAGGGGCTGGGAGCGGCCATCGCGCGAGGGCTGGCGGAAGCCGGGGCGCGCGTGGCCCTGGCCGACATCGAGCTTGCGAATGCCGAAGCCGTTGCGGCGGAGGTCGGCGGGCTCGCCTTGCAACTCGATGTGCGCTACGAGGCGGCGTTCTCCGCTTGCTTCCACAAGGCGGTTGCACATTTCGGCGCTGTCGACGTCATGGTCAACAACGCGGCGCGCACGCCGACCACATCGCTCTGGGACATCACACCTGAAGAGTGGGACGACGTGCTCGCCGTCAACCTGCGTGGCAGCTTCTTCGGCTGTCGCATTGCCGGGCGGCACATGCGTGAGCGCGGCGCGGGGCGCATCGTCAACCTGACTTCGATGGCGGGGCAGCAGGCCAGCACGGTGACCGGCGCGCACTACGCAGCGAGCAAGGCCGGACTGCTGGCGCTGACGCGGTCGTTCGCGCAGGAACTGGCGCCGCACGGCGTGACGGTGAATGCGCTGGCCCCTGCGGCGATCCGCAGCCCCGCGCTTGACGCCGTGGAGCCAGCGAAGCAGTGGGCGCTGCGGGCGGGCATTCCCCTCGGCCGCTTCGGATTGCCAGAGGAGGTGGCCGCGGCGGTGGTCTATCTGGCTTCGCCGGCAGCAGCCTTCATGACGGGCACCACGCTGGACCTCAACGGCGGCCGTTTCATGCGCTGACAACCCGAGCCGGCGCACTCCGTTAAAATGATTCAGAACTAAAACATTCAGGTATGCAATCAAATTCACTCACTGGCCGCCACGCACTCGTCACGGGCGCGGCACGCGGCATCGGCGCCGAGATCGCCCGCACCCTGGCAGCCGAGGGCGCCGTCCTGACGCTGCTGGGCCGTGACCGTGAGGCGCTGCAGCGCGTGGCCGATTCGCTCGCGGGCAGCGGGCATGGCGTCGTGGCCGCCGACGTGGCGAGCCCCGAGGCTGTGCAGGCGGCGTTCGCCGAGGCCCGCGCTGCGCGAGGCCCGGTCGCCGTGCTCGTCAACAACGCCGGCGCGGCCGAAAGTGCGCCCTTCCTCAAGACGTCGTTCGAGCTCTGGCAGCGGATGCTGTCGGTCAACCTCACCGGCAGCTTTCTGTGCGCGCAGGCGGCACTGCCCGACATGCTCGACACCGGCTGGGGCCGCATCGTCAACATCGCCAGCACGGCGGGGCAGAAGGGCTACGCCTATGTGGCGGCCTATACCGCGGCCAAGCATGGCGTGATCGGGCTCACGCGCTCGCTGGCGCTCGAGGTGGCGCGCAAGGGCATCACGGTGAATGCCGTGTGTCCGGGCTACACCGACACCGACATCCTGCGCAACAGCGTCGCCAATGTGGTCGGCAAGACCGGGCGCAGCGAGGCCGACGCGCTGGCGGAGTTTTCCAGCGTCAATCCGCAGAAGCGGATCGTGCAACCGTCCGAGGTGGCCGATGCCGTGCGCTGGCTGTGCGGGCCCGGTGCAGCGTCGGTCACCGGGCAGTCCATCTCGGTTTCGGGGGGAGAAGTGACATGACACGCAACAACGATGCCTCGCACGCCGCGCTGAGCGATGCGGAAGAACTGGGCCACGAAGCCCGCGCGGGCCACGAGGACCACGCGATGCTCAAGCTGTGGCTGCGCATGCTGGCCAGCACCACGCAGATCGAGGCCGAGATCCGGCGCCGGCTGCGCGAGCGCTTCGGCATCTCGCTGGCGCGCTTCGACTACATGGCGCAGCTCTACCGCTACGAGGATGGGCTCAAGATGCGCGTGCTATCGCGCTACCTGATGGTGACCGGCGGCAACGTCACGGGCCTGACGGATGAGCTCGAACGCGAAGGCATGGTGGCGCGCGCGCCCAGCCCCGACGACCGCCGCGCGTGGATCGTGAGCCTCACGCCCACGGGGCGCCGCACCTTCGAGACCATGGCGAGCGAGCACGAGCAGTGGATCCTCGAGATGTTCTCGGGGCTCGACATGAAGACGGTCAAGCAGATGCACACGCAGCTGGGCCTGCTGCGCGTGCATGTGATGCGCGGCGAGCCTTCGGGCGAGGAGAGCTGAGGATGAGCGACGACACGCACGTCGATCTGGCGGCCGCGAGCAATGAGTTCCGCAGGCCGCGGCTGATCCGGTTTTCGGATTGCGACCCGGCGGGCATCGTTTTCTATCCGCAGTACTTCGTGATGCTCAACGGGCTGATCGAGGATTGGGTCAATGAAGGCTTGGGGCTCAGCTACCACGGCCTGGTGGCGCAGCGCCGCATCGGCCTGCCGACCGTGAAGCTCGATATCGATTTCCGCGCCGTGAGCCGCATGGGCGACCAGGTGCTCCTCGGGCTCACGGTGCAGCGGCTGGGCTCGCGTTCGATGACGTTGGCTGTGCGCTGCTTCAGCGCCGAGACGGGCGAAGTGCGCATGCAGATGACACAGGTGATCGTGACGACTTCGCTTGAAACGCATCGCGCCGTCGCCATTCCGGACGACATGCGCGTGGCTATCCTGCGCAACGCGCCCGAACTGGGCTGATCCTTGTTCAGGGCGCGGGCTCGTTGCCGGCAGTGTCCTGTGCGCGCTTCTTCAGCCAGCCGCTGAGCTCTTTCTTGCCCTTGGCATTGGCCGTGCGCCATGCCTCGCGCGCGGCGGCAATGAAGCGTTCTTCTGCTGCATCGGGCACCTCGGAGGGGCGATCTTCCTTGTCGAGCCAGCCCAGCTCCACGTTGCAGTGCCGTTCGATCTGCCGTGCCAGGTTGTCGCCGATGGGCCGGGAACTCTTGATCTGGCTCCACATGCTGGGGGAGATTTCGATCTTCTTCGCAAACGCCTGGTCCAGCCCCTTGGCAGGCAGGCCCGCGGCAACGGCCTCTTCGAGAAAGCGGCGGTGCAGCGCGAGAGCATTGCGGCGGCGCGCGACGGTGATATTGGGCACTGTTCAAAAACAACAACAAGACAAAAAAAGATTGTCCCGGTTGTTGACGCAGTCGTAAACACTATTTACAGTTGCCCTCAATCGCGGCCCAAAGCCGTACCTTTTTCCCAACCCTTTACAGCCGACAGCGGCAATTTTTGACTCAGGAACCATCGTGAACACCGCATTGAACCTCACCAGCATTCGACCCGCCTCGGGTCGATCGCTCGTGCGCGTCTGGGCGTGTGGTGGTTTCGATGGTATGCCGTCGTTCCGACTGAATCAGCACCAGAGCCACGTGTATTCCACAAAAGCTGCAGCCAGCCTGCGCGTTGGAAAAGTCGAGGATCAGGTGCTACCGGGTGGAGGTTGCGCATAGGCGCACACCTTCCAAGCTCTCTCATGCAGAGGCCCGGACACCGCAAGGTTCCGGGCCTTTTTGTTTTTGGCTTCTTGTTTGCCATTTCGGGTGTGCCTTCACCACACCGCCAGAGCCCACCGCGTAGACGGTCTGGCGGGATGTGCAGGAATTGATCACTCCTGTGCAGCGACGTCGTACGGGGCAGCGCCCAGCGCGCTGTCCGTCGCGTGAGGACACAACCGAAATGGAAAGCGGGCCACCGCTTTTTTGAACAACACCGAACCCGAGCGGGACCGGGCCATTGCAGATGGCCCTCCCGCGGAAACCGGCCGCAAAGATTGGGCGGCGCCGGAACTCGTAACCGGACACTTTTTGTTTTTTGACCCGCGTTAGCTCAATGGATCAGAGCACTTGCCTACGAAGCAAGGGGTTGCACGTTCGAGTCGTGCACGTGGGGCCATTTCTTTCTTTGTTCAGCTGTCACACAACCAAGGAGCCACCATGCGCAAGCGCAACACCCCGATCCGGATGATCACCGTGCGCCCGGCACAACCGCGCAAGCGCATGGTGCTGGCCCTGGCCCAACGCTTCGGCATCGTGACCGATGCACGTCGCGCGAACGAACGCGCGCCGACGTCGCCGGGCCGAGAGGCGCCACTCGAAGGCCTCGATCTCGACCAGCGCGTGCGCGCGGTCGGCGAGTGGTGAGTCGGCTGCTCGTCTTTTTCTTATGGTGTACGTAGCTCAACGGCAGAGCCGCGGGTTGTGGTCCCGCTGACGACGGTTCGATTCCGTTCGTGCACCCCATGGTTTCATTTCATTCAACCTCACAACCATCGCCGCAAAAGGAGGCGAGTCATGCACCCTCACGTCCTGCAACTCGATATTCAGGGCACGCCGCAAGCCTGGATTTCGCTGGAGCAGGCGGTGTTGCACTACGCGACCGGCTCGGTCGCATGGGAAGACGGCGACCTGCCGCTGGCCACGCTGCGTGGCGGCTTCAACGTGGCGCGCGGTGTGCAGTCGCGCGTCGAAGTGGCGCCGATCATCGCGCTGCGCGGTGCGTCGAAGATCAACCTCTTCGACGTGATTCCGAGCGTCACCAAGAGCAAGCTGCTGCGCCGCGACCGTCACACCTGCGCCTACTGCGCGGGCGTGTTCCACGAGCGCGACCTGCAATGCGAGCACGTGCTGCCCGAATCGCGCGGAGGCCCATGGACCTGGACCAACCTCGTGAGCGCATGCGCAGTCTGCAACAACCGCAAGGCCGCGCGCACGCCGGAAGAAGCAGGCATGCCGCTGGTCTATCTGCCTTATGTGCCGAGCCGCTATGAGAACTTTCTGCTTGAAGGCCGCAACATTCGTGCGGACGTGCACGAGTGGCTGGCCAAGCGGCTGCCCAAGGGCTCGCGGCTTCAGTAAGGGCAGGGCTGTGACCTTGACCCATGCCCATGAAAAAAGCCCGCTGTCTTCCGGACAGCGGGCTTTTGTTTGTGCGGGGGATCGGTGGTCAGCGCCCGAAGAAGCGGTAGGCGATCAGGCCTGCGGCCGCCAAGCCACCCACGACCGCGAGGATCACCTTGGTGGCACGACCGGAACCGCGCTTCGAGCGCGGCCAGTGATCTGGCCCGATCAGGTCGATGGGGACGGTGGGTTTGCCTATGTCGGACGCCTTTTCCATGGGAGGAAATATAGCTCACGCCCGAAGCGTGGTCCGAGGCAGGTCACATTCTGTGGCCTCCGAACATCGTCACCGGCCCTGGCTGCGGCCGGACAAAAAAATACCCGCATGAGCGGGCCGAACGAGCTTTTTGGCTTCGAAGTTGATATCCCTGTGTCTCTTGTTGTTGTGATGCGTGACAGCAGGTACAAGATGCCATGCCCAATGGGTGTCTTTTGCAGGTCGGGGCTGAAGCAGGTTGCAAGTGATAGGCAAAACCGTGAAATATTCCCGTATGAACAAAGAAATCATTCTTGAAAGTTTGACGCGCGCGCTGGAGAGCTGGGTTCGCAATGCTTCTGCAGCGCAACTCTGGCACGTGCATCAAGCGGGCGGCCTCGCGGCCTCCATCGAGGCGGACGATGAGGTCGTGCAGGTGCGCATCGTCCTCGGCGGCGCGCGAGACGCCTTGTCGGACATCGGCAAGACCGATGGGCGAATGCCCGTCACCGAGGCTTTTCTCGGCAGTTCGGCATGGGGCGCGCCGCCGGCACAAGGAAGCCCGGAGCGCGAGCAATGGTTCCTGTCGAGCGAACTGGCGCAGACACACGCGCGCCAGTATCTGATGGCCGAGGTGGGTGAGCGGCGCGATCTGCTCGAGCGCTGTGTCGACGACTGGATCGCGCGGCAGGGAGCCGCTTCCTGATAGTCCGGTTCACCGGCGGTCCGCAGGTCAGCCTTGTGCTCCCTCGGACACGGCAGCCCAGGCTTCCCAGGTCGACATGCGTTGCGAATAGGCCTGCTTCGCGGCAGGCAAGCAGGCCTTTCCGAGAAAGAGTCGCAGCGGCGGTTCCTCTGCGTCGACTACAGCGAGGATCGCCGCAGTCGTGGCAACCGGATTGCCCAGCGCTCGGGTGGCGCTGAGGGCCTTGATCTTCTGGCGCAGCCCCTCGTAGACCTGCATCGGCTCCGCGCTGATGGCCGAGGCTCCTCGCCAGTCCGTGTCGTAGCCGCCGGGCTCGACGAGCGTCACCTTGATGCCGAAGGCCCCGACTTCCGATGCGAGCGTTTCCACGAGTCCCTCGACGGCCCATTTGGTTGCGTTGTAGACCCCGGCAGTGGGAAAGGTGATGACTCCCGCCACGCTCGAGGTCACCAGGAGGTGCCCTCCGCCTTGCGCCCTCAGGTGGGGAAGCGCTGCCTGAATGACCCAGAGAGTTCCGAAGAGGTTGGTCTCGAACTGCGCACGCGCCTGCGGTTCGCTGCTTTCCTCGATGGTGCCGAACAACGCGTAGCCGGCATTGCTGGCGATGACGTCAAGTCGGCCGAAACGGGCAATCGCCGCGTCCATCGCTGCGAATACTGCGTCGCGATCCGTGACGTCGAGAGTCACCGGGAGGATGGCGTCGCCGTACTTCGCCACCAGCGGCTGTAGTGCCTCCATGGAGCGGGTTGTTGCCACGACCTTGTCGCCGCGTTCCAGCGCCGCCTGTGCCCATGCGCGTCCGAGTCCTCGAGACGAGCCTGTGATGAACCAAACCTTGGATGTCATGTATTGCTCCGTGTTAGTACAAATCGTGTTTGACCGCGTCCTGGTACTTCGCATCAAGGACCGACGCAGAGACGTCGTGCAGCTCTGCAAGTGCGACCAGCACCGTCCCGACCGTTGGCAGGGAGTTGCGATCCAGGAGTGCGGCCGGATCCCACAGCCGCGCGCGATTGACGGCCTTGCCGCAGTGGAACAAGGCTTCCTCGACCGTGACCACGACGGCGGCTTTGGGATGCTTGCCTCGCTCGACAAGCCTGCCAAGCAGATCCGGCGATGTGGAGATGTGCCCATGGCCATTGATGCGCATGAACACATCCAGCCCGGGAAAGAGAAAGAGCATTGCAACCCTGTCGTCGTCCTGCAGATTTTTCAGTGACTCGATGCGGTTGTTGCCGGGCCAATCCGCGAACGTGAGCGTCTGGGCATCGAGCATGTGCACGAAGCCAGGCGGACCGCCGCGCGGAGAAGCGTCGAGGCCCGAGCTCTCGCGCCCCGTCGCAAGGCAGAAGAACGTCGCGGCTTCAAGGTAGGGGCGGTGGTACTCGGTCAGTCTGCGAGACACCGCCTTCTGGATCATCGGGGATGGCTCGGCGTACAGCTCGCCGAGTGCAACGACGTTGCGTTCTCTTGCTCTGTCTTCCATGTCGGCACTGTCGGGAAGGATGTCTTGGGCTTGCATGGCGGTCATCTGCTCTGAAGTGTTGGATCGATGCTAGGTTTTTGGACCTGGCGTTGCTATGCTGTTCAGGCCATTCAATAGCTCATTTGCGCCATGTCCTCGACAACCCAGCAGCCCGACCTTGCGGACCTGAAAGATGGCGCCGCGGGGCCGTTGGCGATCGTTGTTTCCCAATGCGTCGAAGGGAGTTCGCTGGTGGAGCCTCACAGCCACGGACGAGGGCAGCTCCTTGGTGTTTGGCGAGGCCTGCTGACGCTTGGCACGGAGTTCGGCAAATGGCTCGTGCCGAACGTGCACGCGGTGTGGATACCGCCCGGGCAACTGCACTGGGCGAGCGCGCACGGACAGGTCGACACGTGGAGCATCTACGTCCAGAGCGGTGCGGGTGAGGGGCTGCCTGAACGACCGGCGACGCTTCGTATCTCGGCCCTGTTGCGCGAGACAGTGCGGCGGCTTGAAAATCTCAACAGTGAGCCTGCTGGAGCGATGCGAGGTTTGCTCGAACTCGTCGTGGTCAACGAGATCAGGTCCTTGCCGATCGAAGAGCTCAGCCTGCCGATGCCGACAAGCCCATCGCTGATGAAGATCGCGCAAGAGCTCCTGGCGCAGCCCGCTGACGATCGTTCGTTGGACGCCTGGGCCGGGTTGGCGAATATTTCGCCTCGCACGCTGAACCGTCGCTTTCCCTTGGAGACCGGATACAGCCTTGGAACATGGCGGCAGCGTGCGCGCTTGCTGCGTGGGTTGGAGCTCCTGGCTGAGGGACGCTCCGTCACGACCGTTGCCCCCGAGCTCGGCTACAGCAACATCAGTGGGTTCATTGCCTTGTTCAAGCGCACGTTTGGTGCCACTCCCACTCAGTACATGCGGCAGCAGCCACAATGAAAAACGCCCGCTACCTTGTGAGTAGCGGGCGTTCCAGCGATGACGCGATGTTGGTTGGTGGGCCCTGAGTGACTCGAACACTCGACCTACGGATTAAGAGTCCGCTGCTCTACCAACTGAGCTAAGAGCCCTTGCGTTGAAAACGTTTGGTGTTTTCTGGCAAGACCACGAGTATATCCCAGAATTTCTGCTCGTCCAAAAAAATTGTAGGTCGCGGCGTTAGGATTCGCCACCACCGACGGGGGCACGGCCCTCTCAACCAGGAGAACTTCGATGAGCGACGCCAACACCACGCCCCATGTCTTGATCACCGGCGCCGCAGGCGCACTGGGCCGTGCCGTGGCTCAGCACTTCATCGACCAGGGCGCGCGCCTTGCGCTGGTCGACCACCATGCAGGTCGTCTTGCGGAGGTCTTCCCGGGCCTCGACAACTCGCAGCACCTCTTGCTGGCGGGCGACGTGACTTCCGCGTCCGAGATGGCAGCCCTCGCGGAGCAGGCGCTCAAGTCTTTCGGTCGCATCGATACGCTGGTCCACATCGCAGGCGGCTTCGAGATGGGTGAGGCGACGCATGCGCTCACGCGCGCGAGCTGGGACCGGATGATGAATCTCAACGCATGGTCGTTCGTGGCGGTGACGCAGGCCGTGCTGCCCTCGATGATCGAGCGACGCGCAGGCAGCGTCATCGCCGTGACGGCGAAGGTCGCAGCGCGCGGCGTTCCGGCCATGGCCGCGTACATCGCTTCGAAGAGTGCGCTGCAGCGGCTGGTGGAAGCCATGGCCGCAGAGGCGGCACCGCATGGCGTCAACATCAACAGCGTGGCGCCGAGCGTGCTCGACACGCCGGCCAACCGGCAGGCGATGCCCGATGCGAATCCGGCTGACTGGGTGTCGACCTCAGTCGCCGCGCAGACGATCGGCTTCCTTGCATCGCCGGGCGCAGCAGCGCTGCACGGCCAGCATCTGACGTTGGATACCTGAGCCGGAAAAAAGAAAAGGCCCTGGCGGATGCCAGGGCCTTTTCTGTATTGGTTGGTGGAGAGGATGAGGATCGAACTCACGACCTCCGCATTGCGAACGCGGCGCTCTCCCAGCTGAGCTACCCCCCCAACGCAGGGCGAATTTTAACCGGAACTCCTGTTTTGGCGCACTCTGCCGTGCCAAGATGCGCGCCTCGCGAAACACGGAGCAAAGATCGCATGGCCTCGTTCGACCCCGCCTGGCTGGAATGCATGTACAACAACCTCGCGCGGGTCAAAGATCACCCCGCGTACTTCGAGCGCTGGGCGCGCGAATCGGCCGCAGTGCGCGAGGCGTTGCCGGCGCGGATCGATCTTCCCTACGGCCAGGGCGTGAACGAAACGCTCGACATCTTTCCCGCACCGGTGCCCGACGCGCCCGTGCTGGTCTTCATCCACGGCGGCTACTGGCGCGCGATGGACAAGAAAGACCACTCCTTCATTGCGCCTGCGTTCAATGACCGCGGCATCTGCGTGGTCCAGCCCAATTACGCGCTGTGCCCCGGTACGCCGGAGCAGCCTGTCACGGTGCCCGGCATCCTGCTGCAGATGGTGCGTGCGCTCGAATGGACCTGGCGCCACATCGCGGCCCATGGCGGCGATCCTTCGCGGATCACCGTCGCAGGCCATTCGGCCGGTGGTCATATGGCGGCGGCGCTGTTGGCTTGCGACTGGAAGGCGGTCGCACCCGATCTGCCCGCGCAGCTCGTGCGCAACGCGCTGTCGATCTCGGGCCTTTACGACCTTCGCCCGCTGCAGCGCACGCCATTTCTCGAGAATGTGCTGAAGCTGACCGATGCAGACGCCCTGCGTGCCAGCCCGGCACTGTGGCCTGCGCCCAAACGCGGCCAGCTCTACGCCGTTGCTGGCGGCGGGGAGAGCGAAGAGTTCATCCGCCACAACGCGATGATCCGCGAGGCGTGGGGCCGCAACACCGTGCCGGTGTGCGAGGTGCTACCGGGGCTCAACCACTTCGATGTGGTCGACGCGCTCGCCGATCCGGCTCACACCCTGCACCGGCACGCGGTGCAGTTGCTGGAAGCCTGACCGGTGCCCCGGGGGCGGGGGCTTACATCAACAGGTGCTCGCCCGCGTTGTCGCCACCCAGCGTGACGTAGTTGACCTTGCGGATGTCCATCAGCGCGCGGCCGCCCGCGTAGCTGATCGAGCTCTGCACGTCCTGCTCCATTTCGACCAGCGTTTCGGCCAGCTTGCCCTTGATGGGTTCGAGGATGCGCTTGCCCTCGACGTGCTTGTACTCGCCCTTGTTGAAGTCGCTGGCGGAGCCGTAGTACTCCTTGAACAGCACGCCGTCGACCTCGACCGTCTTGCCCGGCGACTCCTCGTGCCCCGCGAACAGCGAGCCGATCATGACCATCGACGCGCCGAAGCGCACGCTCTTGGCAATGTCGCCGTGGTCGCGGATGCCGCCGTCGGCAATGATCGGCTTGGTCGCCACGCGCGCGCACCACTTGAGCGCCGACAGCTGCCAGCCGCCGGTGCCGAAGCCGGTCTTGAGCTTGGTGATGCAGACCTTGCCCGGGCCGATGCCGACCTTGGTCGCATCAGCTCCCCAGTTCTCGAGGTCGATCACCGCTTCGGGCGTGCCGACATTGCCGGCAATCACGAAGGTCTTGGGCAGCTTTTCCTTCAGGTAGCCGATCATGTTCTTCACACTGTCGGCGTGGCCGTGTGCGATGTCGATCGTGACGTACTCGGGCACGAGGCCCTGTGCCACGAGTTGGTCGACGGTGTCGTAGTCGGCCTTCTTCACCCCCAGAGAGATGGAGGCGAACACGCCCTTGCCCTGCATCTCCTTGACGAACTTGACGTTGTCGAGGTCGAAGCGGTGCATCACGTAGAAGTAGCCGTTCTGCGCCAGCCACAGGCAGATCGACTCGTCGACCACCGTCTTCATGTTGGCGGGCACCACGGGCAGGCGGAAGCTGCGCTCGCCCAGCGTGACGCTGGTGTCGCACTCGGAACGGCTCTCCACGCGGCACTTGCGCGGGAGCAGGAGGATGTTGTCGTAATCGAAAATTTGCATGACCAGGCTCCTGAAAGGAATCGTTGAAAGAAACGAATGAGCGCTTGGTCCGGCCGGCTTTCGCGGTGCGTTCTGCAAGGAAAACGCCCACAAAAAACCGGGCGCAAGAAACTTGGGCCCGGTGATTGATTTTACGCGGTCTCGCAAAGGCAGGTCTTCCGGTTCTTCATATAACCCGCATACGCCGTGGTTTCTACAATCACATGATGTTGTTTAACGATCCTGCGGCTGACGCCCACCCCCCAGCGCTGCCGCTGCTCCAGAACCTGAACGCGGAGCAACTCGCCGCGGTCACGCTGCCAGAGGGCAACGCGCTGATCCTGGCCGGCGCCGGTTCCGGCAAGACGCGCGTGCTCACCACCCGCATCGCCTGGCTGCTGCAGACGGGCCAGGTCTCCGCCGGCGGCATCCTCGCCGTGACCTTCACCAACAAGGCCGCGAAAGAAATGATGACGCGGCTGACGGCGATGCTGCCCGTCAACGTGCGCGGCATGTGGATCGGCACCTTCCACGGCCTGTGCAACCGCCTGCTGCGCGCGCACTGGAAACTGGCCAACCTGCCGTCGACCTTCCAGATCCTCGACACGCAAGACCAGCTCTCGGCCATCAAGCGCCTGATGAAGCAGTTCAACGTCGACGACGAGCGCTTCCCGGCCAAGCAGACCCAGTGGTTCATCGCCGGCGCCAAGGAAGACGGCCTGCGCCCCGGCGACGTAGAAGTGCGCAGCGACGACGACCGCAAGAAGGTCGAGCTCTACCGCCTCTACGAAGAACAATGCCAGCGCGAGGGCGTGGTCGACTTCGGCGAGCTCATGCTGCGCAGCTACGAACTGCTGCGCGACAACGACCCGGTGCGCGAGCACTACCAGCGGCGCTTCCGCCACATCCTGATCGACGAGTTCCAGGACACCAACCGCCTGCAGTACGCGTGGATCAAGATGCTCACCGGCAACACCGTCGCGGGCCAGTTCACACCGAGCGAGAACAGCAGCGTGATCGCCGTGGGCGACGACGACCAGAGCATCTACGCCTTCCGCGGCGCGCGCGTGGGCAACATGACCGACTTCGTGCGCGAGTTCGACGTGCGCCACCAGATCAAGCTGGAGCAGAACTACCGCAGCTACAGCAACATCCTCGACTCGGCCAACGAGCTCATCAGTCACAACAAGAAGCGCCTGGGCAAGAACCTGCGCACCGACCAGGGTCCGGGCGAGCCGGTGCGCGTGTACGAGTCGCCCACCGACCTCGCCGAAGCCCAGTGGATGGTCGAGGAAATGCGCCAGCTCGCGCGCGACGGCTACGAGCGCAAGGAAATGGCCGTGCTCTACCGCAGCAACGCGCAGAGCCGGGTGATCGAAACGGCGCTCTTCAATGCCTCGGTGCCGTACCGCGTGTACGGCGGCCTGCGCTTCTTCGAGCGCGCCGAAATCAAGCACGCGCTGGCCTATCTGCGCCTGCTGGAGAACAAGGACGACGACACCAGCTTCCTGCGCGTCGTCAACTTCCCGCCGCGCGGCATCGGTGCGCGCACGCTCGAAACCCTGCAGGACGCGGCGCGCGCGGCCGGGCGTTCGCTGCACGATGCGGTGAGCGTCGTCGGCGGCAAGGCCGGCGCCAACCTCACGGGTTTCGTTGCCAAGATCGACGTGCTGCGCGAGCAGACCCAAGGCGTGAGCCTGCGCGAGATCATCGAGCTGGTGCTCGACCACAGCGGCCTCGTCGAGCACTACAAAGCCGACCGCGAAGGCGCCGACCGCCTCGAGAACTTGGACGAACTCGTGAACGCGGCCGAGAGCTTTGTTACGCAGGAAGGCTTCGGCCGCGACGCCGTTGCGCTGCCGGTCGACGAGTTGCGCCAGTCGCCTGCGAGCCAGGGTATCGACCCGAGCCGTCCGGTGCTCGACGAGCCGCTCGCGCCCGACGCCGAAACCGGCGAAACGCTGAGCCCGCTGGCCGCTTTCCTCACGCACGCCGCGCTCGAATCGGGCGACAACCAGGCGCAAGCCGGGCAGGACGCGGTGCAACTGATGACCGTGCATGCCGCCAAGGGCCTGGAGTTCGACTGCGTGTTCATCACCGGCATGGAAGAGGGCCTGTTTCCGCACGAGAACTCGATGAGCGATTTCGAGAGCCTCGAGGAAGAACGCCGCCTGATGTACGTGGCGATCACGCGTGCCCGCAAGCGCCTGTACCTGAGCCATTCGCAGACGCGCATGCTGCACGGCCAGACGCGCTACAACGTCAAGAGCCGCTTCTTCGACGAGTTGCCCGAAGGCGCGCTGAAGTGGCTCACGCCCAAGAACCAGGGCTTCACTCCATCGGCCTTCGGCTATGGCGGAGGCTACGCGAGCACGCGCGGCGGTGGAGGCGGCTACAGCGGTGGTGGCTATGGAGGCGGCGGCAGCAGCCGCGACAAGGACACCTTCGCCAGCCCACCCGTGCCGCCGCAGAAGACAGCGCCTTCACACGGCCTGCGCTCGGGCATGCAGGTGTTCCACAACAAGTTCGGCGAAGGCACGGTGACCGCGCTCGAAGGTACGGGCGACGACGCACGCGCACAGGTCAAGTTCGCGCGGCATGGCGTGAAGTGGCTGGCGTTGTCGGTGGCCAAGCTCACGCCGATCTGAGCTTTGCGGCGCCGCTTGCAGCGGCGGCGCTCAGTCCGGATTGAAAGTGTCGCGGAAGGTGAACCAGTTCGACGCCTGCGCCATGGCGGCGAGCGTCAGCACCGTGCCGACCATCAGGATGTTGCCGATGGCCATTGCGCCGGTGTCCGAGCCCAGAGAGCCCACGCCGATCACGATGGTGCCGACCAGCGCCGCCGCCAGCAGGCCAAGCACCAGCACGCCGCACCACGCGAGCCAGTACAGCGCATAGGCGCCGAAATTCCTGAACATCGCCACCAGGCTGAAGAAAATGCTCTTCACCGGCTCCACCCGGTGCCAGTGGACCAGCGCGGGGGCATGCCACATCGCCGCGACCAGCGGCAGCGCGAGGCACATCTGAAGCAGATTCGCCATCTGGAAGCGGCTGCTTTCCAGCACTTCCTTGGTCGGGGTTTCGCCTAGCAGGTAGCTGCGCATGAACTGGCCGCCATCGACCAGTGCCGTCAGGAACACGGTCAGGAAGCAATACACCGCCGAGATCACGCCAAGTACAGCCAGAGCGCGCCATTCCGTTCGCATGGCACGGGCCACCGACAGGAACATGAGCGCGCCGGTCGGCTTCTTCACGCCGCCCGCTTCCCCAGGAAGATCGGTGTTGGTCGCCGAGGCGTCGGCCACCGACGCCGCGACCATGAAGCCCAGCGTGGAGAACGGCAGCAGCACGAACGGAATGAATCTGCCGATCAGCGGCAGCTGCGAAATGCTCGTGATCAGCGCCATGAACATCAGGAACAGCGAGACAAAGGCCAGCGGCTGCCGCCAGAAGTTCTTGAGTCCGAGGCGGACCCATTCGACGCCGGTTCGCGCCGGCACGAGGTTGAGTTTCATGTGTAGAGGTCAGGCAGCCAGCAGCGGCTCGAGGGCCTGTGCCATGGCATGCGGGTGGGTGGCGCGGTCGCGCAGCACGCGTTCGAAGTGCGTGGGGTCATGGGGCTTGAGCATGCTCGCCTCGCGCGGCAGATGGAAGTCCCAGAGCCGGGAAATCCAGAAGCGCAGCGCCGCGGCTCGCAGCATCGCGGGCAGCAGGGCGCGCTCGGCGGCGTTCAGCGGTCGCACGGTTTCGTAGGCCGACAGCAGTGCGTCAGCGCGTTCGGCATCGTGCCGGCCGGTCGGTAGGTCGATGGCCCAGTCGTTCAGGCACACGGCCAGGTCGAACAGCCAGGTGTCGGTGCCGGCGAAGTAGAAGTCGAACACGCCGGTCAGGCGGGGCGCAGCGCCGGCCTCGCCACCGGTCGCGAACATCACGTTGTCGCGGAACATGTCGGCATGCACCGGGCCGCGCGGCAGGGCCGCATAGGCCGAAGACTCGGCGACGTGGTTCTGGTAGGCCAGTTCGGCACGAAGCAGGGCGGCTTGCGATTCCTCGATGTACGGCAGCACCACCGGCACCGTCTCGTTCCACCAGTGCAGGCCGCGCAGGTTCGGCTGGATGCGGGGGTAGTCGCGCCCCGCGAGGTGCATGCGTGCCAGCATCGCGCCCAGTTCGGCGCAATGTGCCGTGCCGGGGGCCAGTTCGCTGTGGCCCGAGAGCTTCTGCACCACCGCAGCAGGCTTGCCGGCCACGATGTGCAACAGGTCGCACGCGGCTTCGGCGGGCACGGGGGGCTGGTTCTTCCTGGGCTTCTCGGCGGCGGCGGGCTCGGCTGCCGCCACGGGCGCGGGAACAGGCAGGCCGGCAGCCGCCAGGTGCTTCATCAGACAAAGGTAGTACGGGAGCTGCTCGGCACTCAGGCGCTCGAACAGCGTCAACACGAACTCGCCGGACTCGGTGGTCGCGAAGTAGTTGGTGTTCTCGATGCCGCCCTCGATGCCGCGCAGTTCGCGCAGCGGGCCCAGGCCCAGGCGTTGGACGAGCGCGTCTGCCTCGCCGAAACTGACTTCGGTGAAAACTGCCATCGCGGTACTCAGCGCCGCGTTGCCGCTGCAAAAACTAGGACGAAAGAACGCACGGTCAGAACTTCATCACGTTCCAGACGCGGGGGCCGTTGGCGCCCGTTTCGGACGAACCCTGGCGTCCCGTGTACGCGTCGGCGGGCAGCACTTCGTAGCCCGGCACGTTGGCCTTGGGCGTGACGTTGATGCTCTGCGTGCGGCCGCCGTAGCGGACTTCGTCGACCGAGGCACCGCTGTCCTCGGTATGGATGTTCTCGACCTTCTGGTTGCGTCGGCCTTCGGCTTTGTCCTGCTCCTGATTTGGTAGCGATGCGGCGGGGGCCGCCGCGGGGGAGGCTGCGGGCTGCTGCGCCTGTACGGCGGCAAAGGGGGCTGCGAAAGCCAGCGCCAGCAGGATGCGGCGGGCGACCAGGAGTGTGGAGCTAGGCATGTCTTGATTGTAGGCTCGCCCCCGGTTCCGGGGCGTCGGTTGACACCTCGTGCCGTCGTGGCTTCGGACGCCGTCGCGGGCACGGCAAAATGGCCCGATGACCGACAAGAAAACGCTGCTGCTCGTCGATGGCTCGAGCTACCTCTACCGCGCCTTCCACGCGATGCCCGATCTGCGGGCCGTGCCCGGCGACCCCAAGAGCCCGGCGACCGGCGCGATCCGGGGAATGATCAACATGATGACCGCGCTGCGGCGCGAGGTGCGCGCCGACTACGCAGCCTGCATCTTCGACGCTCCCGGCAAGACCTTCCGCGACGACTGGTACCCCGAGTACAAGGCCAACCGCTCGCCGATGCCCGATGACCTGCGCAGCCAGATCGACCCCATCCACGAAGTGGTGAAGCTGCTCGGCTGGCCCGTGCTCAGCGTGCCCGACGTGGAAGCCGACGACGTCATCGGCACGCTCGCAAAAGTCGCCGCCGCTCAGGGCGTCGAGGTGATCGTGTCCAGCGGCGACAAGGACCTGAGCCAGCTGGTCGACGAGCACATCACCATCATCGACACGATGAACGGCAAGAAGCGCGACGTGGCGGGTGTGACGTCCGAGTTTGGCGTACCGCCGAACCTGATGATCGACTACCAGACGCTGGTCGGCGACACGGTCGACAACGTGCCAGGCGTCCCGAAGGTCGGCCCCAAGACTGCCGCCAAATGGCTGCTCGAATACGGCTCGCTCGACGCATTGATCGAACGCGCCGCCGAAGTGAAGGGCGCCGCGGGCGAGAACCTGCGCCAGGCCATCGACAAGCTGCCGTTGAGCAAACGCCTCGTCACCATTCGCACCGACTGCGACCTCGACGGCCACGTTACCGGCCTGCCGTCGCTCGAAGGCCTGCCCGTCGGCGCGCCGCAGACGGCCGAGCTGAAACCCTTCTACGAGAAGTTCGGCTTCAAGAGCCTGGTCAAGTCGCTCGAAGCGCAGGAAGTGCCGCCCGAGCTGATCGAAGAGAGCATCAAGAAGAAGGCTGCCTCCAAGGCCGACAGCGACCAGGGCGGCCTGTTCGACGAGCCCTCCGAGCTCGAAGCGCAGGAGGCCGCCGCGCCCGCGAGCAATCTCAAGTACGACACGATCACGAACTGGGCGCAGTTCGACGCCTGGCTCGCAAAGCTCGAAGCTGCCGACCTCGCGGCCATCGACACCGAGACCACCTCGCTCGACGAGATGGTCGCGCAGATCGTCGGCGTGAGCTTCAGCGTCACGCCCGGCGAAGCGGCCTACATCCCGCTTACGCACAACTACCCCGATGCGCCCGAGCAGTTGCCCATCGACGAGGTGCTGGCGAAGCTCAAGCCCTGGCTGGAGAACGGTGCCAAGAAAAAGCTCGGCCAGCACATCAAGTACGACCGCCACGTGTTCGCCAACCATGGCATCGAGGTGCAGGGCTACGCGCACGACACCATGCTGCAGAGCTACGTGCTCGAAGTGCACAAGCCACACGGTCTTTCCAGCCTGGCCGAGCGCCATCTGGGACGCAGCGGCATCTCGTACGAAGACCTGTGCGGCAAGGGCGCGCACCAGATCCCGTTCAGCCAGGTCGACATCGCCAAGGCGGCGGAGTATTCGTGCGAGGACAGCGACCAGACGCTCGACGTGCACAACACGCTGTGGCCGCGCCTCGAAGCCGACGAAAAACTGCGCTTCATCTACCAGCTCGAAATGGATTCGAGCGAGGCGCTCTACCGCGTCGAGCGCAACGGCGTGCTGATCGACGCCCCTACGCTTGCCACGCAGAGCCACGAACTCGGCAAGCGCATCATGGAACTGGAGCAGGAGGCCTACGACATCGCCGGCCAGCCCTTCAACCTCGGTTCGCCCAAGCAGATCGGCGAAATCTTCTTCACCAAGCTGGGCCTGCCCGTGGTCAAGAAGACGCCGAGCGGCGCACCCAGCACCGACGAAGAGGTGCTCGAAAAACTGGCCGAAGACTATCCGCTGCCGGCCAAGATCCTCGAACACCGCGGCCTGTCGAAGCTCAAGGGCACCTACACCGACAAGCTCGGCCAGCTCGCCAACCCGCGCACCGGCCGCGTGCACACGCACTATGCGCAGGCCGTGGCAGTCACGGGGCGCCTGAGCAGCAACGACCCCAACCTGCAGAACATCCCGATCCGAACGCCAGAAGGCCGCCGCGTACGCGAGGCCTTCGTGGCACCGGCGGGCAGCGTGATCGCCAGTGCCGACTACTCGCAGATCGAGCTGCGCATCATGGCCCACATCAGCGGCGACGAATCGCTGCTGCGCGCGTTCACCGAAGGCATCGACGTGCACCGCGCCACGGCCGCCGAGGTGTTCGGCTCCACGCCCGACCAGGTGTCGAGCGAGCAGCGCCGCTATGCCAAGGTCATCAACTTCGGCCTGATCTACGGCATGAGCAGCTTCGGCCTTGCGCGCAACCTCGGCATCGAGACCAAGGCCGCGGCCTCGTACATCGAGCGCTACTTCGCGCGCTACCCGGGCGTGAAGGCCTACATGGACGAGACCAAGGCGCTCGCCAAGGAGCAGGGCTACGTCGAGACCGTGTTCGGCCGCCGCCTCTACCTGCCCGAGATCAATTCGCCCAACGGCCCGCGACGCGGCGGCGCCGAGCGCGCGGCCATCAACGCGCCGATGCAGGGCACGGCCGCCGACCTGATCAAGCTCAGCATGGTCAAGGTACAGAACGTGCTTGACGAGGAGAAGCGCGGCACCCGGATGATCATGCAGGTGCACGACGAACTGGTGTTCGAAGTGCCCGAGGCCGAGATCGAATGGGTACGCACCGAAATCCCTCGTCTCATGGCCGGCGTGGCCGCGCTGAAGGTGCCGCTGCTGGCCGAGATCGGTGTCGGTCCCAATTGGGACAAGGCGCATTGATGAATAAAAAGACGAGACAACCAACCGAGAAGAACGCACGAACATGACTCAATTTCCGCACCGCAAACTTCTGCTCGCCGCTGTCTGCGCGGCCTGCTTCGGCACCGCCTTCGCCGCACCCGACGCGCAAGTCGCTTCGCTCGCCGCCAAGGAAAAGCCGGCTCTGCTCGACACGCTGAAGGAGCTGGTCTCCATCGAATCGGGCAGCCGCGACCTCGACGGACTCGAGAAAATCTCCGACCTCATCGCCGCGAAGTTCAAGGCGCTGGGCGGCCAGGTCGAGCTGATCGACCCGAGCGCCGAGGCCTACCGCATGGAAGACACGCCCGAGAAAATGGGCCGCGTGGTGCGCGCGACCTTCAAGGGCACGGGCAAGAAGAAGATCTTGCTGATCGCGCACATGGACACGGTCTACACCGTGGGCATGCTCAACAAGCAGCCGTTCCGCATCGACGGCGACAAAGCCTACGGCCTGGGCATCGCCGACGACAAGCAGGGCGTGGCCGTCATCACGCACATCGTGTCGATGCTGCAGGCAATGAAGTTCAAGGAATACGGCACGCTCACCGTGCTGATCAACGGCGACGAGGAAATCAGCTCGCCCGGCGCACGCGCGCTCATCACGCGCATGGGCAGCGAGCACGATGCGGTGCTGTCCTTCGAAGGCGCCTACGTCAAGGAAGACAAGCTCTCGCTCGCCACGGCGGGCATTGCCTCGGTCACGCTGCATGTCACGGGCAAGGCCTCGCATGCGGGCTCGGCGCCCGAGCTGGGCGTGAACGCGCTGTACGAGCTTTCGCACCAGATCCTGCAGATGCGCGACCTGTCCGACCCGGCCACCGGCCTGAAGATGAACTGGACCATCTCCAAGTCGGGCAGCAACCGCAACGTGATTCCGGCCAGCGCCACCGCGGGCGCCGACGTGCGCGTGCTGAAGGTCAGCGACTACGACCGCATCGAGCAGCAGGTGAACGAGCGCGTGAAGAAACAGCTGATTCCCGAGGCCAAGGTCGAGATGAATTTCGAGCGCCGCCGTCCGCCGCTCGAGGCCACCGACGCTTCGCGCGCCATGGCCCGCCATGCGCAGCAGATCTACAAGGACGAGCTCGGCCTGCCGCTGGGCGCCGACGACAAGGCCGCCGGCGGCGGTACCGACGCGGCCTTTGCCGCGCTGAAGACCAAGGCGCCCGTCATCGAGCGCTTCGGCCTGCAGGGCTTCGGCGCGCACTCGGCCGATGCCGAGTACGTGCTGGTCAACTCCATCGAACCGCGCCTGTACCTCGGCACCCGCATGGTCATGGACATCGCACGAGGCAAGACCGCTTCGGGCAACTGACCCGCCGTTCGCGATGCGCCTTCGCCACATCGAGGTCTTCAACGCGATCATGCTCACTGGAAGCGTGAGCGCGGCGGCGCGGCTCATCAACATCACGCAGCCAGCGGTGAGCCGCACGCTGCAGCATGCCGAGCTGCAGCTGGGCTTTCCGCTGTTCCAGCGCGCCAAGGGCCGGCTCACGCCGACCACAGAAGCGCTCACGCTGTATCCGCACATCGAGCGGCTGTTCGCGCAGCTCGACGAGGTGCAGCGGCTTGCTTCCAACCTGCGCACCGCGGGCGACACGGGCGAGCTGCGCATCCTCAGCGTGCTGGCGTTGAGCTACGACATCCTGCCGCGCGCGCTCAAGGCCTTTCGCGAAAAGCATCCGGGCTATGCGATCACCGTCGAGTCGCTGCACTCGCCACAGATCATGTCGGCGCTGCTGCTGCAGGAAGCCGACGTGGGCTTTGCCTTCAGCCCCGCGGTGCATCCCTCGCTCACGCAGGAGACGCTGGCCGACAGCCGCATGGTGTGCATCGCGCCCAAGGGCATGCTGCCGCGCGCGCTGGTGCGCAACGGTTCGGTGGCGCTGCACGATCTCGTCAACCGCCCGGTGATTGGCCTCGACAGCCGCGACCCCGTCGGCACCAGCCTGAGCCAGGCCTGCCGGCAGGCGGGCGTGGGCTTCCAGCAGGCGGTGGTCACGGTGCAGACCTATCACGCGGCACTGGCCATGGCGCACCACGGCATCGGCGTGGCGCTGGTCGACGGTTGCACGGCGCGATCGGCGGACCGCGCGAAGGTCGAGGTGCTGACGCTGGAGCCGCACATTCCGGTGCCGATTCGCGCGCTGCGTTTTGCGGCGCGGCCCGATTCGGTGGCGGTGCGCGGCATCACGCGCTGCATGCAGCAGGCGATCCAAGAGGCGCTCTAAGAGAAATACGCCTGCAGCGCCAGGTCGGTCGTGGCCCTGGCGTGCGCGACGACATCCGGGCCGAGGCCCGTGCCCTGGATTGAGAAGAAGTTCAGGTCCTTCAGCCCGATGGTGCCCAGGATGGTCGTCAGGTATGGCGTCAGGAAATCCGGCTGCCGTGCATGTTCCCCGGAAAATCTCCCGCCCGAAGCCACGGCGATGAAGACCGGGCGGTCGCGCAGCGTGCCCACCTTGCCCGCAGCGCCCACATTGAACGTACGGCGTGCTCGAACGACATGATCGATCCAGGCCTTCAGCGCAGAGGGCACGCTCAGGTTGTGCATGGGCGTTCCGATGACCACGACGTCCGAGTTCTCCAGTTCCCGGATCAATTCTTCGGATGTGGAAATCGAGCCTTCCTGATTTATTTCTGCCGTGGACGAATGCTGGGCGAGCGCGTAATTCGCGTCGATATGCCTCAGGGCGCCGCCGCCAATTTCTCGTTTGACCAATACGGCATCGGGCGACTTCTTCAGCAGAAGATCGACGATTTTTCGGGAAAGCTTGAAGCTCTCCGAGGCTTGCCCGCGGGAGCTGCAATTGACGTGCAGGATTTTCATGATTGATATGGCCGCAAGGGAGAAGCGTCAATCCTAGAATTTGCATGGCCTACACTCCAGAGCCAAGAATGGAGCTTGTGATTGATCCATGATCGCCGAGAAGACCAGCCCCGTATCGCCCCTGGACCCCGCAGCGGCCGAGCCCTACTACCGGCAGATCTACGAGCGGTTTCGCAATGCCATCTCCAGCGGATTGCTCAAGCCCGGCGACCGGATACCCGCCGCACGCGCACTGGCCAAGGAATTGGGCCTGGCAAGAGGAACGATCGAAGCCGCGTACTCCTTGCTGGTCGCCGAGGGATACATCCAGGCACGTGGCCAGGCCGGGACCATCGTGGCGCCGGGCCTCAAGCCGCAAACGCCAGTGGCAATTCCGGAGCCTCCGCTCGACAAGAGAATTTCTTCGATCGGTTTCCGGCCGGATTCGATTCTTCCGTTTCAAATGGGGCTGCCCGCCCTCGACGAATTCCCTCGAAAGATATGGGCCCGCCTGGGTGCGCGCTGCGTGCGTGCCATGCAGCCATCCGACATGGCGCATCCTTCCATCTACGGGTTGCCAAAGCTGCGTGCGGAAATTGCCGCGTATCTGCAGGTGTCGCGTGGCATCAACTGCGCTGCATCGCAGGTGTTCGTGACCTCGGGATACCGCCACACCATCGAGCTGATCGGCCTCGCCTTGCTGAAGGCGGGAGACCGCGTCTGGCTCGAAGACCCCGGCTACCCGCCCACGCGGGAGCTGCTCGCGCACATGCAAATCGCGGCTGTCCCGGTGCGTGTAGACCAGGAGGGCATGGTCGTTTCCGAGGGCATCAAGTCGGCGCCACGCGCGCGTGCAGCCGTGGTTACGCCGGCGCACCAGAGTCCGCTGGGCGTGTCGTTGTCCTTGCCCCGGCGCCAGGCGCTGCTCGACTGGGCCGGACGGCACAACGCGTGGATCGTCGAGGACGACTACGACGGCGAATACCGCTATGTCAGCCGCCCTTTGCCTGCGCTGAAGAGCCTGGACCGCGACGGACGCGTGCTCTATGCGGGCACCTTCAGCAAGGTGCTTTTCCCGAGCATCCGGCTGGCCTATCTCGTCGTGCCGGAGTCGCAGGTCGAGCGCTTCGAGCAGATCATCCAGACCTTCGCCGGGGGCAGCCCCGAACTGACGCAAGCCATCGTCACCGCCTTCATCACGGAGGGGCACTTCGCGCGACATATCCAGCGGATGCGCAGGCTCTATGCCGAGCGTCGCGAGGCGACCAGCGCGGGCTTGCAGAGCGTGCTCGGGCAGCACGTGCGAATCGACGCGCAACCCGGTGGCATGCATCTCATCTTGCGGTTGCAAGGCCGGCAATCGGATCGCGAGCTCGTGGCGCGCATGCGGGAAGAGGGCCTGTACGCGGAGGCATTGTCAGACTGGACGAAGGAGGGCGAGGGCGCTTCGGCCCTGCTCGTCAACTTCACGAACATCGATTCCCGGCGCACCGCCGAGAAGCTCGGAAAGCGCATCCTGAGCCTGATGTGATCTGGAAGATCATGGCCCAGTATCAAATGCCATTCATGGATCTTCTGGGCTAGACCAAGATTCGACACCATGGAGTCCTTTCCAACCAGCACGCACACAAGGACTCTTCATGAGCAATCGCATCGACTACGCAAAGATTTCGCCCGAGGTCTACAAGGCTTTCGGAGGGGTGTACATGGCCGTCCAGAAAAGCGGCCTGCCCAAGCAACTGGTCGATCTCGTCTACCTGCGGGTTTCGCAGATCAATGGCTGCGCCTATTGCATCGACATGCATTCGCGCGACCTGCTCAAGTCCGGCCTGGCGGTCGACAAGCTCGTGCTGGTTCCGGTGTGGCACGACGCGGGCGAAGTCTTCAGCCGCCGCGAACAGGTCGCGCTCGCCTGGGCAGAAACCGTGACGCGCGTCGCTGAAACCGGCATTCCCGATGCTGACTACGAAGCCGCTGCCGCCGAGTTCAGCGACAAGGAACTGGCCGACCTCACCTACGCGATCGGCCTGATGAACGCCTTCAACCGCTTCGGCATCACGTTCCGCTCGACGCCCGCTGCCACTGCCGCCGCTGCCAAGGCCTGAACGCCATGGCATGGGCATTGCTCGGCGTTGCCGGCGTTCTTGAAATCGTCTTCGCCTTTGCGATGAAGTCGTCCGAGGGTTTCACGCGGCTGGTGCCCGCGCTGTTCACGGTCGCTGCCGGCCTGTCGAGCGTGGTGCTTCTTTCGCTCTCGCTGCGGACATTGCCGATGGGGACGGGCTACGCGGTGTGGACCGGCATCGGCGCCGCGGGCACCGCGATCGTGGGCATGGTGGTGCTGGGCGATTCGGCCGCGCCGATGCGGCTGCTGTGCATTGCGCTCATCCTGGCCGGCGTGATCGGGCTCAAGCTGGTCACCACCAGCTGAGAAGGAAGCAGGTTGCGCTCAGGCCTGCAAGGCCTGCCCGATCTGCAGCGCCGAGCCGAAGGCCAGCGTGAAGCCCAGTGCGCCGTGGCCCGTGTTGAACAGCATGTTCGACGGCGCGCTCTCCAGACGGCCGATGATCGGCAATCCTTTCGGCGTGGCGGGCCGCATGCCTGTCCACGGGTGCAGTTCCTCGAGCCGGCTTGCATGCGGGAAGAGGGCACGCGTCGCCGTTGCCAGCGTCTCGATGCGCGTCGCAGGAATGCTTGCATCGTGCCCCACCAGCTCGGCCATGCCCGCCACGCGCAGGCGCGAGCCGATGCGCGCGAACACCACCTTGCGTGCGCTGTCGGTCACGTTCACGTGCGGCGCGGCGCCGGGCGACGGATCGACCTCCACGGTAATGCTGTAGCCCTTGAGCGGATACACCGGTAGATAGGCCCCCAGTGCTCGGCCCAGCTTGTGCGAGGCAGAGCCCAGCGCCATCACGAAAGCATCGGCTTCCACGTCGCCTTCGCTGGTGTGCACGGCCGCGATGCGGTTCTCGCTGCGCGCAAAGCCATGCACGTCGGCGCCGAGCATGAAGCGCACGCCGCGCGCGCTCAATGCCCGCATGAGCTCGGTGCACACCTTGAGGCAGTCGGCCGCGCACTCGCTCGGCGTGTGCACGGCGCCCGCCATCTGGCCGCGGTAGCTGGCAAGCGCGGGCTCGATGGCGATGCATTCGTCAGGCGTTACCAGGCGCTGCTCGCTACCCATGGCGCGCTGCAGTTCGAGCTGCGCGCGCGCACCTTCGAGCGAAGCCGAGCTGGCATACAGCACCAGCTTGCCGGTGGCCGAGAAATCGCAATCGGGTGCGATATCGGCGCGCATCGCCTCGAACTCTGTACGGCTCGATGCGGCCAGCGCCAGCAGCCCAGCCGTCGTGTCGCGCGAAGTCTGCGCGTTGCAGGCCGCGAGAAAGGCCATGCCCCAGCGCCATTGCAGCGGGTCGAGTTGCGGGCGCAGCTTGAGCGGCGATGTGGGCGACAGCAACAGCTTGGGCAACTGCTTCCAGATCGACGGGTCGGCCAGCGGCTGCACGTACGAGTAGCTGAGCTGCGCGCCATTGCCGCCGCTTGCGCCCGCGCCAGGGGCGGCGCGGTCGATCACGGTGACCTGATGGCCCTGGCGTTCGAGCTGCCAGGCGGTGGCCAGGCCCACGATGCCGGCACCGAGCACACACACATGCATGGAGGCAACTTTCCGGAGATTGAGAACTTGAGCCGTGACTGTAGGCGCGCACGGCTCCGGCCGGAAATGCCAAAAGAACCCCCGCCCATAACCTTTGGGCATGGGTCGGCTTTCAATTGGAATTGTTGTTTTGTTTCGCTGCTTCTTAAACTGGCCGCATGTTCAGTTCAACCGAATGAAGGCTCGCATGAAACTCCCCGTCCTCATGGCTTCCATGGCCGCAACGGTGCTCTTCAGCGCCACTGGCGCGCAGGCTGCCGACACGCTGGCCAAGATCGCCGAGTCCGGCAAGATCACGCTCTCTTATCGCGAGTCGTCGGTGCCCTTCAGCTATCTCGACGGCCCCAACAAGCCGATCGGGTTCTCGGTCGAACTCTCCAACGCCGTGGTCGAGGCGGTGAAGAAAAAACTGAACAAGCCCAACCTGCAGGTCGCGCTCATGCCCGTCACCTCGCAGAACCGTATTCCGCTGATCACCAACGGCACGGTTGACCTGGAGTGCGGCTCCACCACCAACAACACCGCGCGCGGCAAGGACGTGGCCTTTGCCATCAACCACTTCTACACCGGCACGCGCCTGCTGGTGAAGAAGTCTTCGAAGATCAGGAACTACGCCGACCTCGCGAAGAAGACCGTGGCCAGCACCACCGGCACCACCAATGCATTGGTAATGCGCAAGTACAACACCGAGAAGAATCTCGGCATGGACATCGTGCTCGGCAAGGACCACGCCGATTCGTTCCTGCTGGTCGAGAGCGACCGCGCCGTGGCCTTCGCCATGGACGACATCCTGCTGTTCGGCCTGATCGCCAACGCCAAGACGCCGGCCGACTTCGAGGTGGTGGGCGATTCCCTGCAGGTCGAGCCCTATGCCTGCATGCTGCCCAAGGACGACCCGGCCTTCAAGAAGCTGGTCGACGACACCTTCGCCGGCCTGATGAAGAGCGGCGAGTTCGAGAAGCTCTACAACAAGTGGTTCATGCAGCCGATCCCGCCGAAGAACGTGCCGCTGAACCTGCCGATGAGCCCGCAGCTGAAAGAGAACCTGAAAGCTCTCAGCGACAAGCCCGCGACCTGATCCAGGCGCGACGAGAAGATAAGAAAAGGACATGGCAGTGACGCAGGTGGTCGGCATTCTTGGAGGCATGGGCCCCGCGGCGGGCGCCGACTTCGTACGGCTCTTCGTGCTGGCCTGCGCGCAGCAGATGCGTGCGCGTGGCGAGCCGGTGCGCGACCAGTCCTTTCCCGAACACTGGCTCGCGCAGGTGCCGGTGCCCGACCGTACCGACGCACTGGCTTCGGCAGAACAGGGCGCACACCAGCCGCTGGAGCCGATGCTGCAGGCGCTGGGCCGGCTGGCCGCGCTCGGCAGCCGGGCCGTGGCCATCGCATGCAACACCGCGCATGCCTGGCATGCCAACCTGCAGGAGCGCTTTCCGCAGGTCGAGCTGCTGCACATGGCGCGCGAAACCGCGCAACAGCTGGCCGGGCAGGGCACGACCAGCGTCGCGCTGATGGCTACCGAGGGCACCTACCGCGTGCGCCTCTACGAACAGGCGCTGGCCGAAGCGGGCCTGGGCTGCCACGTGCCGACGCCGGCGGAGCGCCACACCATCACGCGCGGCATCTTCGACGGCGTGAAGGCCGGCAACATGCAGCTCGCCGAGCAATGCTTTTCCGATGTGGCACTGCGGCTGGCCGAGCGCCATGGCCCCGTCACCATCATCATGGGCTGTACCGAAGTGCCGCTGGGTCTGCAGGGTTCGGCCGCGGTGGCGGGCCTCGACCTCGTCGACCCCGCGCAGGTGCTGGCTGCGGCGCTGGCCCGGCGGGCCTACCAACCCCACTGAAACCAGGGGACATAGAGGCAGGAGTCGATTTCGCCTACATTGCGGCGTGCGTTTTTGATAGCGCAACGCCCCTTGTCCGACGATCCAACTGGAGCCCTTCCCATGCCCCTCGACGACAGCCGTTCCGACTTCGATTCGCTTCGCCCCGGCGAGAGCACCGAGCAGGGCGCCACGCGCCGCACTGCACTCAAGGCCGCCATCGGCGTGGGCTATGCCGCCGCCGTGCTGCCGGTGGCCGCGCAGACTGCCATCAGCACCTCGGCCGAAGGCCTGAAGGCCGGCCCGATCAAGTACACCGTCAACGGCTTCGATGTGCCCGCCTACGCTGCGGCACCCGCCGGCAAGACCGGCCTGCCGGTGATTCTGGTGATCCAGGAAATCTTCGGCGTGCACGAGTACATCGCCGACACCTGCCGCCGCTTCGCCCAGCTCGGCTACCTGGCCATCGCGCCGGAGCTGTATGCGCGCCAGGGTGACCCGCGCGGCTACACCGACATTCCCAAGCTGCAGGCCGACATCGTCAGCAAGGTGCCCGACGCACAGGTGCTGGGCGACCTCGACGGTGCGCTGGCATATGCCAAGGCCAACGGCGGCGACACCAGCAAGGCCGGCATCACCGGCTTCTGCTGGGGCGGGCGTATCGTGTGGCTGTATGCCGCCACCGGCAAGGTCAAGGCGGGCGTGGCGTGGTACGGCCGGCTGGTCGGGCAGCCCAGCGAACTGACGCCGAAGCACCCCATCGACATCGCCGCCAGCCTGCAGGCGCCGGTGCTTGGCCTGTACGGCGGAAAAGACCAGGGGATCCCCCTTGACACGGTTGATAAGATGAAAGCAGCTCTGGCCACTGGAACCCCGGCGGCCAAGGCGTCGAGCTTCGTCGTGTACCCCGAAGCAGGCCACGCATTCCATGCCGACTACCGCCCCAGCTATGTCAAGAGCGCGGCGGACGACGGCTGGCAACGTGCCACGGCCTGGTTCAAAGCCAATGGCGTCGCCTGAACGCGGCGCCCTGTAGCCACCCCCGCCGAAGGCCGTCGAATGACGGCCTTTTCTCTTTTTATGAACGGACAACGGCCTTGTTGAAACAGTTTCAGCGGCCGCTCCTCTTGCGCAAGCAGCTATGAATTTGATAGTCATCATCGCGGCGACCCTGGTTGCCGGTATCGGAAGCGTCTGGCTCGCGGCCCTCCTGCTGAAGGTGGGCGTGCGCAGCGGCTCGGGCGGCGTGAACCCGCAGCATCTGCTGAGCCTGGCAGCTGGCGCGCTGCTTGCCACGGCGTTCATGCATCTGCTGCCCGAGGCGTTCGAGAGCCGCATCGAGCCCGCGCTGCTGTTCGCGGTGCTGTTGTTCGGGCTGGTGTTCTTCTTCCTGCTCGACAAGGCCGAGTTGTGGCACCACGGGCACGAACATCACCATGGCGACGAGAAGAGCGTGCACGAGGGGCACGACCATGACCACGGGCACTCGCATGGCCACACGCACGACCACGGCCCCCGAACCGGCGGCTGGGCCGTGCTCACAGGCGACAGCGTGCATTGCTTCGGCGACGGCATCCTGATCGCCTCGGCCTTCACCGCCGACCTGCGCCTGGGCCTGGTTGCCGCCATCGCGGTGCTGGCGCACGAAATTCCGCACCACATCGGCGACCTCGTCGTGCTGCGCCAGAGCTCCGCCAACCAGCGCGCGGCGCTGGTGAAGGTGTCGCTCGCCGGCACCATGACCGCGCTGGGCGGCATCGCGGGCTGGTGGCTGGTCGACCAGTTGCACAGCTGGCTGCCGTACTTCCTGGTGCTGGCCGGCAGCAGTTTTGTCTACGTGGCGTTGGCCGACCTGATTCCGCAGCTGCAGAAGCGCCTGCCGGCACGCCAGACCGCCGCGCAGATCCTGTGGCTGGCCGCGGGCATCGTGCTGGTCACGCTAGTGAGCCGGCTGGCGCATGGCGAGCATGGGCACGACCACGGCCACGACGACCCGGGCCACGGGGAGCACGGCCACGTGCACAAGGACTGACGGTCGGTCAGCCGGTTAGCGAATCCCGCGGGAAACTTTCCGACACCGACGCTGCGCGCCGGATGAACCGGAACGGCCGAAACAGGCGCACCATAGGGGGTCTGTCAGAAATCAGCCGAGGAACCGATCATGAATACCATCGACGCCACCGCGCGATCCGCCTCGCCCGCCGAAGACGATGAGGACGACACGCCCGCCGATGACTTCGAGGAGCAGGACAGCGACGTGTCCGACGACCTGTCGGAGGAAACGGGCATCGATCTCACCGATGCGAGCGAACTCGATGCCGACAACGTGCCGGCCGACGAAGAGTTCGACCGCGTGATGAACGCTCCGGACTGAGCCTGCTCAAGCCATTCAGGCAGTCTCGCGCCGCGTGATCACCTGTCCGTTGCGCACCCCGCAGTGCGACCCATCGCGCCAGGTCACGGCGCCATTCACGATCACCGCATCGATGCCCTCTGCCGGCTGCATCGGCGTTTCGTAGTTCGCGGTGTCGCGCACCGTCGCGGCGTTGAAGATCACCACGTCGGCATGGTGGCCCGGCTTCAGCGTGCCGCGCTCGTGCAGGCCGAAGTTGCGCGCCGTGAGCCCCGTCATCTTCCACACCGCCGTCTCCAGAGGGAACAGGCCGATGTCGCGGCTGTAGTGGCCCAGCACGCGCGGAAAGGTGCCCCACAGGCGCGGATGCGGCTTCTCGCCCAGCGGAATGCCGTCCGAGCCGATCATGGTCTCGTCGAACGCGAGGATGCGCTGCACGTCGTCCTCGTCCATCATGAAATAGATCGCGCTGCCGGGCTGCAGCCGCCTGGCCGCCTCTTCGCCGGACACGCCCCATCCGGCTGCAATGTCTTTCAGGTCGCGGCCTGCGCATTCAGGGTGCGGCACGCTCGATGCGATGAGCACGCGGCCTTCCATCATTCCGCGGTCGGTGCGGATCATGGTGGAGCCGGCCGTGTAGGGGTAGCAGTCGAGCCCGATGCACTGGTGCTGCATCGCTTCCTTGATGAAAGGCAGCGTGACTTTCGTCTTGCCGAAGTTCTGCGTGTTCTGCACCTTGTGGTGCGACACCACGACCGGAATGTCGAGCGTGCGGCCGATGTGGAAGGTTTCTTCCAGCGACTCCATCACGCGGTCGCTCTCGTCGCGCATGTGGGTCACGTACAGCGCTTTGCGCGAGCTGAGCGGGCGGCCGACTTCGATGATCTCCTCGGTCGTCGCCTTCACGGCCGGCGGATAGAAAGTGCCGGTCGACAGGCCGATGGCGCCGGCCTGCATCGCCTCTTCGACCAGCGCTTGCATGGCCGCGATCTCGATGTCGTTCGCGGGCCGGTCGAGGTCGGCCATGACCACGGCGCGCAAGGTCGAATGGCCCACCATCGCCGCCACGTTCACCGATGAGGGCGTGGCGCGCAGCGCATCGAGGTACGCCGCGAAGGTGGTGAAGCGGCCTTCCGCCGGCGAGTCGAGCAGGCTCAGCGGCATCGGCAGGTCCATGTCGGCGCGCAGCGGTGCGGCGCTGATGCCGCAGTTGCCCGCCACCACCGTGGTCACGCCCTGCGACACCTTGAACGGCATCTGCGCCTGCGACAGCACGGCCTGGTCGTCGTGCGTGTGCGAGTCGATGAAGCCAGGCGCGACGATGCGGCCGGTGGCGTCGAGCGTCTGTTCGGCCGTGTGGCCCGCGAGCTTGCCGATGGCGGCGATGCGGCCGTTCACGATGCCGACGTCGGCATCGAAACGCGGCGCCTTGGTGCCGTCGATGACGGTGCCGCCGCGGATCAGCAGGTCGTAGTGGGGAGGTTTTTCGGACACGGAAAGATCCTTTCTTTCTTCTTCAGCGGAAATGGCAGGCAACCCAGTGGCTGCCGTTCGCGGACGACGGCCGCTCGGTCAGCTCGGGCGTCTTCTCCTTGCACACAGCCTGCGCCATCGGGCAACGCGTGTGGAAGCGGCAGCCCGAAGGCGGGTTGGCGGGGCTCGGCGGATCGCCCTGCAGCAGCATGCGGCGTGCGGGCGTGCGTGGATTGGGCACGGGCACGGCCGACAGAAGAATCTCGGTGTACGGATGCAGCGGCGAAGAGAACAGCGTGTCGCGGTCGGCAATCTCCACAATGTGCCCGAGGTACATCACTGCCACGCGATGGCTGATGTGGCGCACCACCGCAAGGTCGTGCGCCACGAAGAGATACGCGATACCGAACTCGGCCTGCAGGTCCATCAGCAGGTTGACCACCTGCGCCTGCACCGACACGTCGAGCGCCGACACCGGCTCGTCGCACACGATCAGCTTCGGGTTCAGCGCCAATGCACGCGCAATGCCCAGCCGTTGCCGCTGTCCGCCCGAGAACTCGTGCGGAAACTTCTTCGCCGCCTCGGGCCGCAGCCCGACGCGCGAGAACAGCCACTGCACGCGCTCGCGCCGTTCCGCTGCCATGCCCATGCCGAAGTTTCGCAGCGGCTCGGCCACGATGTCTCCGGCTGTGAGGCGCGGGTTCAGCGAGGCATACGGGTCCTGAAAAATAATCTGCAGCTGCCGCCGGCGCATGCGCATGTCTTCGGCGGACAGCGTCAGCAGCTCTTCGCCTTCGAGCTCCACCGAGCCCGAGGTCGGCTCGACCAGCCGCATGACCGACTTGGTCGTGGTCGTCTTGCCGCAGCCCGATTCGCCGACCAGCGACAGCGTTTCGCCGCGCGCAACAGAGAACGACACGCCATCGACCGCCTGGATCGAAGGCCTGGCCGGCCGCAGCCAGCGCTTGGGCGAGATGTAGTGCTTGCGCAGGTTGCGCACCTGCAGCAGTGGCGTTGCAGCGGTCGTCGTCATGCAGCCATCTCCTCGGTACCTGCCCAGTGTTCTTCGACTGCAAAGCACGCCACCACATGGTCGCCGCCTTGCTGCACGAGCTGCGGCATCTCGGCGCGGCAGCGTTCGCGCGCATGGCTGCAGCGCGCCGCAAAGGCGCAGCCGCGCCCCAGTTCGTGTGCGGCCGGCACCAGCCCCGGAATCTCGGTGAGCCGCGTGCTCGCAGTGTTCATCGCGGGCATCGAGGCCATCAGAGCACGCGTGTAGGGGTGCAGCGGGCGGTCGAACAGGTCGATCACGTCGGCCTCCTCGACCTTCTTGCCGGCATACATCACGACCACGCGATCGCAGCTTTCGGCCACCACGCCCAGGTCGTGCGTGATCATCACCACGCCCATGCCCAGCTCCTTCTGCAGGCGCCTGATGAGGTCGAGGATCTGCGCCTGGATCGTCACGTCGAGCGCCGTCGTCGGCTCGTCGGCGATCAGCACTTCGGGGTTGCAGGCCAGGGCCAGCGCGATCATCACGCGCTGGCGCATGCCGCCCGAGAGCTGGTGCGGGTACTCGTTCACGCGCCGCTCGGGCTCGGGGATCTGCACCACGCGCAGCATTTCGACCGCGCGCTTCATCGCATCGGCGCGGCTGGCCTTCTGGTGCAACTGCACCGTCTCTGCGATCTGCCGGCCCACGGTGAGCACCGGGTTCAGCGATGTCATCGGCTCCTGGAAGATCATCGAGATGCGGTTGCCGCGAATCTGCCGCATCTCGCGTTCGCTGAGCTGCATCAGGTCGGTGCCGCGCAGCCGCACCGCGCCCATGTGGCGTCCGGGCGGTGTAGGCACCAGCCGCAGGATCGACAGCGCCGTCACGCTCTTGCCGCAGCCCGATTCGCCGACCACGCCGAGCGTGCGGCCTGCGCGCACCGTGTACGAAACCCCGTCGACCGAGCGCACCACGCCCGCCAGCGTGTGGAAGTGCGTGCGCAGGTTGTCGACTTCGAGCAGAGGCTCGCCGGGGGCGAGGGCGGTGTGGGACATGGTGATCGTCATGACATGTCCTTCACAGCTGCCGTGCCAGGCGTGGGTCCAGCGCATCGCGCAGGCCGTCGCCCAGCAGGTTGATCGCCAGCACCGTCGCCGCCAGCAGCAGCCCCGGGTACAGGATGATGTGGAACGCCACCGTCACGAAGTTGCGCCCCTCGGCCATCATGTTGCCCCAGCTCGGCGTCTGCGAAGGCACGCCCACGCCGAGGAATGAGAGTGCGGCCTCGGTCAGCACGGCGGCCGCCGCCACGAAGGTGGCCTGCACCACCAACGGCGCCACGATGTTCGGCAGCACGTGGCGCACCAGGATCACCGGCAGCCGCGTGCCTACCGCGTGTGCTGCCTCCACGAACAACTGCTCGCGCAGCGTGAGCGCGAGCGATCGCACCAGCCGCACCACGCGCGGAATCTCGGGCACTGTGATGGCGATGATCACCGTCGCGAGGCTGGCGCGCGTCACCGCCATGAGCGCGATGGCCAGCAGGATGCCGGGAATGGCCATGAGCCCGTCCATCACTCGCATGATCGGCCCGTCCGCCCAGCGCACGAAGCCCGACACCAGTCCGAGCGCGATGCCGGAGAAGGTGGCCAGCACCGCGACCGCGGCGCCCACGATCATCGACACGCGCCCGCCCCACACGGCGCGGCTGAATACGTCGCGGCCCAGCGCATCGGTGCCGAACCAGTGCTCGCCGGAGGGCGGCTGCATGCGCGCGAGCGGGTCGATGTCCTGCGGATCGTGCGTGGCGATCCACGGCGCGGCAATGGAGAGAATGGCCACCGCAATCAGCAGCAGCGCACCGATGATCAGCGTCGGGTGCTTGCGCACCCAGCGCCAGCGCGGCGGCACGAAAGGGGCTTCGTCGTCGGCCGCGGCGTCGGGTGTCTGGATGGTGTTCAAGGGAAGGACCGTGGACATTGCGTGGGGTTCTTCTTCATCAGTACTGGATGCGCGGGTCGAACAGGCGGTAGCTCAGGTCGATCAGCAGGTTGATCAGCACATACACCCCCGCCGAGAGCAGCAGCACGCTCTGGATCACCGGGTAGTCGTGCCGCTGCACCGAATCGATCACGAGCCGGCCCACGCCCGGAATGGCGAACACCGTTTCGGTGACGACCACGCCGCCGATCAGCAGCGCGATGCCCGCGCCGACGGTGGTGGCGATGGGGATGGCCGCGTTGCGCAGCGCATGCCCCAGTACCGGCAGCACGCCCAGGCCCTTGGCGCGCGCGGTGCGGATGTAGTCCTCGTGCAGCACTTCGAGCACGGTGGCGCGCGTCATGCGCGTCACCAGAGCGATGTACACCAGCGCCAGGTTCACGCAGGGCAGCACCAGCGACCGCAGCCACTCGCCCGGGCCCTCGGCAAAGTGCACATAGCCCTGCACCGGAAACCACGGCAGCTGGACCGCGAAGCTGTAGACCAGCAGGTAGCCCACCAGGAACACCGGCACCGAGAAGGCCAGCACCGCGAACAGCATCACCAGCCGGTCGATCCAGCTGCCCGCGCGATGCGCTGCGAGCGTGCCCAGCGGCACCGACACCACCAGCGTGATGAGCATGGTCAGCGCGGCGATCGACACCGTCGGCTCCAGCCGCTGCCCCAGCAGCTGCGCCACCGGCATCTGCGTGAAGATCGAGGTGCCGAGGTCGCCGGTGAAGAGCTTGCCGATCCACAGCGCGAACTGCTGCCACAGCGGCAGGTTCAGGCCGAGCGCGGCGCGCAGCTTCTCGATGTCCTCGGTGGTTGCAAGGTCGCCCGCGATGAGCGCGGCCGGGTCGCCGGGCGACAGGTGGATCAGCAGGAACACCACCACGGCCACCACCGCCATGACGGGGAGCGTCGAGAGAAAGCGTCGAACGATGTAGCCCATGGCGATGCCTTGTGCTGGCGCTTCGTCTTACTTGTCGAGTACCCAGACCGTCGGCAGGCCGGCCCAGAGTTTGTCCAGCCCCTTGAGGCTGGCGCGCGCGGCGAACGCGGCCGAATACTGGCCCGCGTTGATGTACGGCACGGCCTCGTAGGCGCGGCGCTGGAAGGCGTCGAGCAGCTCCTTGCGCTTGGCCGGCACGGTCTCTTTCAGCCATGCGGTTCGCAGCTCGTCGAGCGGCTTGTCGCAGGGCCAGCCGGGCAGCGTGTTGCCGCATGCTGCGCCCAGGTAGGCGTTGGCGATTGGCGAGTTGGCGTCGAATTCGCCGGCCACGGTGACGTACATGTTCCAGCCGCCCGCGTCGGCCGCGTCGCGCTTGGCACGGCGCGCGCCGATGGAGGCCCAGTCCATGCTCTGCGCATCGACGTTCAGGCCGATGCTCTTCATGGTCTGCGCGGCCATCAGCGCCTCGGCGTTGAGGTAGGGCACGTCGCTGGGCACCATCAGCACCACCTTCTCGCCCTTGTAGCCGGAGGCTGCGAGCAGCTGCTTGGCCTTGGCCACGTCGGCCTTGCGGTAGGGGTCGGCGCCGGCGGCCGTGTCGTTGGGGCTGCCGCAGATGAAGTAGGTGGCGCAGTAGGCCATGCGCATGTCCAGCGGGAAGCCCATGGCCGCCACGAAGCGTTCCTGGCTCACCGCCTGCAGCAGTGCCTGGCGCACCTTCGGGTTGTCGAAGGGCGGATGCAGCTGGTTCATCACCAGGAAGCCCTGGTAGGTGCCGAAGGCGCCGATCTTCACGCTGGTGTCGGTGCGCAGCGGCGCGATGTAGTCGGGAGGCAGTTGTTCGATGAGGTCGACCTCGCCGCGCTTCAGGGCGGCCACCGCGCTGTTGGCGTCGGGCAGGTAGAGCCATTCGACGCGATCGAAACTGCTCTTCTTGCTGCCCGACAGGCCGCTCGGCGGTTCGCTGCGCGCCACATAGTTGGGGTTGCGCACGAACACCGTCTTGTTGCCCGGCACCCACTCGTCGCGCTTGAAGATGAAGGGGCCGGAGCCCAGCACCTCGGTCAGCGGCGCGGTGGCCGGCATCCTGGCCAGCCGCTCGGGCAGGATCACCGGCGGAAAGCCCGAGGGCTTGGCCAGTGCCTCGAGCACCATGCCGAAGGGCTCGTTGAGCGTGAGCGTGAAGCTGCGCGCATCGGTTGCCTTCCACTCGGCGCCGCTCGCCACCATCGCGCGGCCCAGGCTGTCGCGTGCGGCCCAGCGCTGCAGCGAGGCGATGGCGTCAGCCGAAGTCACGGCGCTGCCGTCGGAGAACTTGAGGCCCGGGCGCAGCGTGAAGCTCCACTGCTTGCCGTCTTTCGAGGTCGTGTACTTGTCGACCATCTGCGGCTGGGGCTTGCCGCTCGCATCCTGCGCGAACAGCGTGTCGTAGACCATGTAGCCGAAGTTGCGCGAGATGTACGCCGTGGTGAAGGTCGGGTCGAGGATCTTCAGGTCGGCGTGCGCCACCACCTTCAGCGTCTTGGGAGGCGGCGTCTGGGCGAACGCCGGGAGAGAAAGCACCAGGGCAGCGAGGGCGGCAAGCGTTCGTCGTTTCATCGTCGGTTCTCCGGTCGGGGGCGAAGGAAAGAAAAAGAGGAGGTCAGGCGGCGACGCCGATCGGCCACTTGGGCAGGCGGGCCTTGCGGTACGGCAGCGTGTTCAGGTCGAGCGTCACGGCGCCCGGTGCGCCCGCGTAGATGACGTGCTTCGCCACCTTGGAGTACGACGCATAGAAGTGCTGCGACGACTTCACGACGATGATCTTCTTCGCGGCGAGGTCGCAGCCCAGCTGGGTGAACAGGTCGGTGCCCATCGCCTGGTTGCGCAGCGTGATCAGCACGATCTCGATGCCGTTCGCCTCGATCAGCGCGCTGTCGCCCATCAGCGTGGGCGTGCCTGCCAGGCCCGTCATCACCAGGTCGTGCTTCAGCGCCTTCACGGTGCAGTCGAGGTCCAGCGGATCGCCAGAGAGCGGGCTGATCTTGCCGCCGATGCGCATCTGCAGCCTGGCGCCCACTCCTGCGTCGAATGCGATGCGCACCGCGATCGGGTCCCACAGCGGGCCCAGCGCCGCGTTGTTGATGCCGCGCTCGACCATGCGGCGCAGGATGAAGGTGGAGTCGCTTGCCGCGCCGCCGCCGGGGTTGTCCGCACCGTCGGACAGCACCACCGGGCCGCCATCGAAGGCCAGTGCTTCGTCGAGCGAGGCATCGATGCTCGGGTAGTTCACCGTGAGGCCGTCGCGCATGGCGATGACTTCGTCGGCGAGCTGGCGCGCAAGAGCGTCGGCCTGGGCCTGGTTGCCGTCTGTGTAGACCAGCACCTTGGTGCCCATCTCGGGCACGTCGCCCCAAGAGAAGCCATGCGTGAGCGAGACCGACAGCACGCCGTTCTTTCCCTCGAGCGACTGCATGCGCTCGACGAAGCCGCGCGCCGGCTGGCGCGAGGTATGGACCGTGACGATCATGTCGCAGTCGACCACCGCGGTCACCGGCTTGACCTTGCCCTCGACCATGGCGGCGCAGATGTCCACCAGCTCCAGCCCGCGCTCGAGCACGTCGGTGTGCGGGTACTCCTTGAACGAGATCATGAGGTCGGAGTTCTGGACCATCGCGGGCGTGAGGTGGTTGTGCGGGTCGAGCTCCGCGCCGATCACCACGCCGGGCCCGACGATCTGCCGCACGCGCACCAGCAGGTCGCCTTCGCAGTCGTCGTAGCCGTCGGCCACCATCGCGCCATGCAGGCCGAGCAGCACCATGTCGACCGGCAGCACCGCGCGCAGGTCGGCCAGCAATTCGTCGCGCAGCGTTTCGTAGGCGTGGCGCGTGGTGGTGCCACTGGGCTGTGCGCCGGCCACCATGCCTTCGAAGAGCGTCCAGCCCTTGTCGGCGCCGCGCATGCGTGCGGCCCACAGCGGGCCCGAGAACAGCGTCATCGCTTCGGGGTGCTTGCCGGCGGGGAAGTAGCCGCGGTCCTTGAAGGAGGCGAGGCCGGTCGGCATCGGGCCGAAGGTGTTGGTTTCGGTGGCGAGGGAGGCACTGAAGACGCGCATGGTGATGTCTCGTGGAGTGGGATGTTTTTCTGTGTGTGTCCGCGCTCAGGCTTTGGCCGTGCGCAGCCGCTGCGGGCCCAGCATCTCGGCCGTGAGCCCGAAGGAGGCGATGCGCTCCGGCAGCGGCAGTCCGCGTGCCAGCGCGGCGCAGGCCTCGCCCATGGCCGCCGAGGTCTGGATGCCGTAGCCGCCTTGCGCCGCCACCCAGAAGAAGCCGGGCACGGCGGGCTCGAAGCCGCCTACGAGGTCGCCGTCGGCCACGAAGGAGCGCAGGCCGGCCCAGGTGCGCGTGGGGCGGCGGATGGCGAGCGTGGTCGCTTCCTCGATGCGGTGCATGGCGATGGCGATGTCCATCTCCTCGGGCTGTACGTCCTGCGGCTCGACCGGGTCGGCATTGGCCGGCGAGCCGAGCAGCATGCCGGCGTCGGGCTTGATGTACCAGCCTTCGTCGGCGCCGAACACCATGGGCCAGTGCGCGACGCTCTGGCCTTCGGGCGGCGCGAAGATGAAGGCCGAGCGCCGGCGCGGCTCGATGCCCAGCGGCGGCACACCGGCCATGCGTGCGACGGTGTCGACCCATGCGCCCGCCGCGTTGAGCACCACGGGCGCCTCGTACACGGCGCCGCCGGCCTCCACGCGCCAGCGCTGGCCCACGCGTTCGATGGTCGTAACGCCGGCATCGCACACCAGCTTGCCGCCGGCGCGCCGCATGCCGCGCAGGTAGCCCTGGTGGATGGCATGCACGTCCATGTCGGACGCGTCGGGTTCGTACACCGCGCCCATCACCTGCTCGGGGCGCAGCGCCGGCACCATCTCGCGGGCCTGCTCGCCGCTCAGGCGCGAGGCGCCGGTGTCCATGGCGCGCAGCACCTCCCAGTGGGCTTCGAGCTCGGCCATGTGATCGGCACTCGCGACCATCATCGCGCCGCGCGGCGTGAGCAGCGGGTGCTCCGAGAAGCCTTCGGGCGGATGTTCGAGGAAGGCGCGGCTCGCCATGGTGAGGGCGCGCACCTGCGGCGTGCCGTAGCTTTCCATGAAGAGGGCGGCGGAGCGGCCGGTGGAGTGGTAGCCCGGCTGCGACTCGCGCTCGAGAAGGATCACGCTGGCATGCGGTGCGAGCCAATGGGCCACCGACGCCCCGGCGATGCCGCCGCCGATCACGAGGAAATCTGCCACGACGGGCGTTGGGGTGCTGGAAGTCATCGGCAAAAAGTGTAGGTAGAAATTTGCGGATACGCAAATTGATTTGGTGGCACCAAGGGGAAACCATGGTGCACCGCTTCGGTGAAATTTGCGTCAACGCAATTTGCGTATACGCAACTTCCGCGCCTGCGTCACGCGGGTTGGCATGGATGGCGCACCGCCCGGCTGGCAGAATCCACTTGCATCACAAGAGAAAGCCAAGCGTGAATCCACACACAGGGACCAGGACGGCAACGAAGCCGAAGGACGAGCCGCCCACGCTGGACCGCACCACTTTCGGTCATCGCCTGCGCAGCGCGCGCAAGCGTTTCGGCTGGACGCTGGCACAGCTGGCCGAGCGCTCGGGCGTGTCGATCACCACCATCTCGCGCGCCGAGCGCGGGCAGCTCGCGTTGGGTTATGAAAACTTCACCGCGCTGGGCCGTGCGCTCGAGATGGACATGAACGCGATGTTCGCGGGCGCCGGCGTCAAGCCCGCGCAGCTCGACGGGCCGGTGGTCACGCGCGCGGGCAAGGGCGTGGTGTACCGGGGGCTGTCGATTGCCTACGAGTTCCTCGGCACCACGGCGGCGGGCAAGCAGATGAGCCCCATCGTGGGCACGGTGCATGCGCGGCGCATCCACGGGCCGGAAGACTTCGTGCGGCACGCGGGCGAAGAGTTCGCCTATGTGCTGTCGGGCGAGATCGAGGTGCACTTCGACAACGGCGAAGTGCTGCACATGGCGCGCGGCGATTCGCTGTACTTCGACAGCCGCCTCGGCCATGCGTACATCAGCGTGAGCCGGCAACTCGCGCGGATCGTGGGCATGACCATCGGCGAGAGCCGGCACATGCAGTCCGCGCGCGAGGGAGAGGCGCGCAAGGCGCCGGTGCCGGCCAAGCCTGCGGCACGCAAGACCGTGAAGGCCAAGGCGCCAGCAAGCAGAAAGGGCGCCTAGCCCCTCAGGAGAAATACGCGGGGTAGTCCGTGCCGTCCAGGCCCGGCACTACCGCCTTCAGCGGGTCGTTGCCATTGCCCTGCAGCTGGTCCGCCGCATAGTCGGTAACGCAACCCGCCAGCAACTGCCGCGGGTCTTCGAGGATCACGCGCATGCGGGTGTTGAGCGCATGCCAGTCCTCCGGTCCGCCTATGGCGGGCATCTCGCTGACTTCGGTGGTGTCGGGCTGCAGCACCGGCCGGCCGCCGCGCCCGGGGGCGAAGCGCGGGTAGCCCTCGTACATCATCGGCCCCAGGTCGCTCATGGCCCGCGTGGCCCACCAGAGCTTGCGCATCGGCGCCTCGTGGGCAGACACGGCCGCCAGGTCGACGGGGTAGGTGAAGGTGGGCGCCGGTGCATGCGGTGCGATGTACACGCGCTCCAGCGGCAGCGCATGGTGCGACGAGGCGAGGATCATCGAGCACACGGCGTTGGTGCTCCAGGTAACGCCCGCGGTGGGGCGGCCCTGCCTGCCCACGATCAGCACCATTGCGTTCGCCCAGTCGATGCGGTGGCGCTCGAACCATGCGATCACGCGGTGCCCGGTGTCGAGGCCGACAAGGAAGAAGGTGGCGATCATCACCTTGTTCATCGGCACGCTCGCGCCGATGGCATCGCCCGTGGCTTCGAGGTAGTGCGTGCGCAGGTCGGCGGCAGTGAGGGTCTCGGGGTGGGCGAGGGCACGCGCGATGTAGCGCTCTGTGACTTCGCAGGCGTAGTGCACCATGTCCGCGATGGCCGTCTCGCGGCCCCGATAGGCGGGCACTGCGATGTCGTCGCGCCAGAGCGCCACGCTGTTGGCTTCGCGCGCGGCCACGGTGGCGGCGAGCAGGCGTTCGGTTTCGCTGCGCCACAGCGTGCCTTCGGGGTCGAGCTCGCGCAGTCGCACCAGCGAGGCCAGCGCGGGGCCGAGGTGCGACACCGCCGCCAGTTCCTTGAAGCCGCGCGTCGTGAGCCGGTAGCCCTCGACCTCGGGTGGCCTGCCCCTGCCGGGAAACAGGATGAAGTCGGCCGCCGTGGCAACGATCAGTGCCGCGTCGGGCGCGGCCTCGGCGGTGGCGTGCGTCATCTTCGCGCCGATGCTGTCGGCGCTCGCGGTGTAGGTCTCGAAGAGGCGCAGGAACTCGGGGCTCTGGAAATTCGGGTTTGCCGTCATGGTGGCTCCTGTCTATGCGCCGAGCCGGTACACCTTGCTCGGCGTGCGAAAGCGGATGTCGGCGCCGAGGCTGTTGGTCACCACCAGGTAGGCGTGGCCGCTGTCCTCGAAGGCGCAGGCATCGGTGGCGCCGGAGGTCGGAAACTCGCGCTGCGGCACCAGCTTGCCGTCGGCGAAGCGGTAGCCGACCGAGGTCAGCGAGGTAACGGGCGCCTCGCGGCTGCCGAGCAGGAAGTTGATCTGCACCAGCTCGCCGCCCTGCGCATCTTCGCGCCAGACGAACTCGCGCCCGCCGGGGCCGCTCAGCGTCTGGTGCGCGACGAAGCCGGTGCCGTTCCAGCGCAGAAGCACGGTGTCGTCGTGCAGGCAGGCGAAGGCCAGCCAGGCTTCGCCCTGTGCCTCGAAGAACTGGAAGGCGCGGCCGGTCTTGCCGTCGAGCAGCTGGAAGTCCTCGAAGCGCGTGCCGCTCCACAGCATGACGCGCGAGCGCGCCACGTGGTCGGCATAGGCCAGGAAGCGCTGCCCGCCGATCTCGAAGAACGCGAAGTTGTAGCCCCAGGTCGAGTCGATGACCTGGAACTCGGCGAAGCACTCGCCGTTCCATTCGTAGATGGCCGACTTCGACGGATTCCGGGCCTCGGTGCCTTCCATCGCCACGCCTTGTGCGAGCGCCAGAAAGTGGCGTTCGCCGATGGTGAAGTGCGTCCATTGCTTGGCCGCGAAAGTGGGCACGCGCTGGAACTCAGCGAATGCGCCGTCCTTCAGTTCGAAGATGACCGAGTCGACATTGAGCTCGTACGGACCGACGCCCGACTTCAGGCTGGCGGTGGCCAGGAAGGCGCGGCCGCCGATCTCGAAGAACTCCGCGTCTTCTCCACCTGGCACGGGCAGTCGCGTGTGCGGCACGAAGGTTTCGTCCTGCCAGCGGTACACCAGCGCATCGATATCGCTGTTGCCCACGGTGATCATCGCGGGCTGCCCCGGCACGTCGACTGCGAGCTGCGGCACGACGAGGTAGCGCGTGCCGCCGTGAATGAAGGTCTCCGCTGCGCGCGCGCCGGAGGTGTCGAGGTCCTGGATGTTTTTCATCGCGGTCGTTCTTTCGTTCGGCATGCGCACCTTACTGCGGAATCGGCGCAAAGCCGAACAGCCGCGCCGGGTTGTCCACCAGGATGCGCTGGCGCGCCGGTGCGTCGGGCGCCCACGGCGCGAGCAGGTTCAGCAGCTCGCCGGTGTCGCGCGCGCCGTCGGGAATGTGCGGCCAGTCGCTGCCCCAGATGGTGCGTTCGGGCAGGGCGTCGACGATGGCGTGCGCCAGCGGGCGCAGCTTCTCGAAGTTGCCGTCCTTGGCCACGCGGTAGGGGCCGGAGAGCTTCATCCAGCCGCTCCCGTCGGCCAGCACCCGCAGCAGGCGGTCGAAGTCCTGCCGCGTGAGGCCGTCGCTCTCGAGCATGTAGCCCATGTGGTCGATGACGAAGTCGGCATCGATGGCGCCCAGGTACGGAATGAGGTCGCGCACCACCCAGCCCGGCGTGTAGAACTGCAGGTGCCAGCCCAGAGCCTTCGTCATGCGCACGCTGCGCTGGATGTACTGCACCAGCTCGGCGGTCGGCAGGCCCGAGCGCAGGAACAGGTCGAGCCGCAGGGCGCGCACGCCGCGGCGGTGCATGTCGTGCAGCGTGTCTTCGGTGACGCTGTCGTCCACCATGGCCACGCCGCGCGCGCGCTCGCCGGCGATGTCCAGGGCGTCGAGCATGCAGCGGTTGTCCGTGCCGTAGAAGCTGGGCTGCACGATCACGTAGCGCGCCAGGCCCAGCGACTCGCACATAGCGTCGAGCTTGGTGAGCGGGCCGTCGGGCAGCGTGTAGTGCGGCTGGTCGACGTGCGGGTAGCGGTCTTCGCTTTCGAACACGTGCACGTGCGAGTCGCAGGCGCCGGCAGGCACGGTGAAGGCGGGGCGCGCCAGCGTTTCGGGCGCGCGCATGGGCGTGGAAGTGAGGATCTGGGAACTCATGATGTCGAAGGAAAAATGATGAAAGGAAAAAATCGATGAAGGCTCATTCGAGCGAGATACCGCCGGCGGCAATCAGCCGGCGGTTGCGCTCGAGTTCGGCGGCGACGGTGCGGCGCATCGTCTCGGCGTCGGGCGTGACCGGCGCGAAGCCCTGCGCTTCGAGTGCCTTGAGCGTCTCGGGCCGGGCCAGCACCTCGCGCAGCGCCGCAGTGGCACGCTGCCGCGCAGCCGCCGGCACGCCTGCCGGCAGCACGATGCCGACCCACGAGCGGTAGGTGTAGTTGCGCAGTGCGTCGATGCCGGTCTCCGCAAAGCTCGGCACCGCGGGCAGCGCAGCCCAGCGGGTCGATGCCGTGGCGGCGAGCGCCCGCGCGCGGCCGTTTGCCACGAAGGGCACGATGGGCGAGGTGACGTAAGCCATCATGTCGACCTCGCCTGCGATCAGCGCATTCATCGCCTGCGCCTCGCCCTTGTAGGGCACGTGCCGCGCCGTGATGCCGAGCGTGTGCAGCAACTCCTCGGTCTGCAGGTGCAGGCTGGTGCCGACGCCGAAGGAGGCATACGTCAGCGCACCGGGGTGCGCCTTCGCATAGGCCACGAGCCCCGGCATGTCGGTCACGGGCATGTCGGTCACGGGCAGGTCGGCGCGCACCGCCAGCACGCCGTCGTTGAAGGCGACGATGCCGAGCGGATCGAAGTCCTTGAGCGGGTCATAGCCCGCCGCCTTGTCGACCACCGGATTGACCGATGCGATGGAAGGCGAGACCGCAATCAGCGTGTGGCCGTCGCGTGCGGCCCGCAGAGCCGCCTGCACGCCGATCTTGCCGGCGGCCCCGCCCTTGTTCTCGACCACCACCGGTTCCCCCAGCACGGAAGACAGGCCCTGCGCCACGATGCGGGCGACGCGGTCGATGGGGCCACCCGGCGGCGTCGGCACGACGAGGGTCGTCGCTCCTTGTGCAACCTGGGCGAGCGCAGGGCCGGGCAAGGCCAGCGTTCCGAGCAGCAGCGCGAGCACGGCGCCTGTGCGGCGCAGGGCTGCTTCAGCGCACGACCGCATCGCCGTTCTCCACACCGACCGAACTCAACGCCTTCGCGACGCGCTCGTGCGCGGCGGCCAGCAGCATGTCGGTGTCGATGCCGGTCATGAGGAAAGGCGCTGCACCACGGTGTACCAGCTCGGCCGAGTAGGCCGCGTCAGCAATGCCGCCGATGGCGAGCGGCTTGCCCACGCGCAGGCAGGCGGCCAGCGCCGTCTCGTGCGCGGCGCGCACCAGCGGGTGCTTGAAGTCACCGGCCACGCCCAGCTCGGCGCTCAGGTCGTTGGTGCCGATGCCCACGATGTCGATGCCCGGCACCGCGGCGATGCGCTCGATGTTCTCGATGCCCAGCGGGCTTTCGATCAGCACCTTCAGCGCGGTGGCCCGGTTCATGGCGACGTTGAAATCCGCCGCGGCCATCTTGCGATAGCCCACGTGCGGCAGCGTGCCGATGGCCGAGCGATGGCCCAGCGGCGGAAAGCGGCAGGCGGCCACGAGGTCTTCGGCCTGTGCCACGGTCTCGATGCGCGGCGCGATGATGCCGCCCGCGCCGCCGTCGAGCAGCCGGCCGATCACGCCGTACTCGCGCTCCGGCACACGCACGAAGGGCATGAGGCCGATGTCCATTGCGGCGGCACAGATCTGCACGGCCGCGTCGATGGCGATGCTGCTGTGCTCCAGGTCCACCCAGATCGCGTGGTGGCCGCTGGCCTTGGCGATGCGTGCGATGTCGGGCGTGCGCGAAGCGCGGATGCCCAGTGCCGCCACCGGCAGGCGCTGGCGCAGGCGGCTCACGACGAGGTTGGTCGATGCGGCGTCGGCGGACGCCGTTGCGCTGTCTTGCACCATGCGGGTTCTTCCTTTGTCTCTGTGGTTGTAAAGGTGTGAAGGGATGCTAGAGAATGGGTGTCATATCCGGAAATACCGGATTCGGATTGCATTCGATACGCTGGAGATATCGTGGAACTTCGACACCTGCGCTACTTCGTTGCCGTGGCGGAAGAACTCAACTTCACCCGCGCCGCGGAACGCCTCTACATGGCACAGCCGCCCCTGAGCACGCAGATTCGCGGGCTCGAAGAAGAGCTGGGGGTGCAGCTTTTCGAGCGCGACAAGCGCCGCGTGTATCTCACGCAGGCCGGGCGGCACTTTCTCGACCGGGCGCGCACCATCCTTGCCTCGGTGCAGAGCGCGAAAGACGAAGTGCAGAGCGCCGCAGCGGGCGAGGTCGGCAAGCTCAACGTGGGCTTCACCGCTTCGTCGATGCTCACGACGGCGCTGCCATCGGGCATTCGCCAGTACCGCGCGAGCTTTCCGGCGGTCGAGCTGCAGTTGCGGGAAATGGCGTCGATGCATCAGCTCGACGCCATCAATGCCCGCGAGCTCGACCTCGGCGTGCTGCGCAAGCCCAACGTGAGCATTCCGGTGGGCGTGACCATCGAGGAGTGGTACTCGGCGCCGCTGGTCGCGGCGATGCCGCAGCAGCACGTGCTCACGCGCGGCAAGGGCATCCACATCCGCGAACTGAAGGACGTGCCGCTGATCGTCTATCCGCGCGACGCGGGCATCGGCCTGTACTGGAAGGTGCAGGAGCTGTGCGCCAAGGCGGGCTTCCGCCCGGCGGTGATGCACGAGACGCGGGAGGCCTCGACCATGGTCGGGCTGGTGGCGGCGGGCTTCGGCGTGGCCATCGTGCCGGCCGACACGCAGTGCATCCAGCTCGAAGGGGTGCTGTACAGCCGCATCCTCGACAAGGACGCGGTGTCGAGCCTGTATCTGGGCTACCGCGATGCAGACGCCAATCCGCACCTGGAGAGCCTGTTGCGGCTGTTGCGCGGCACGCAGGTCGCGTCGAGCCGCAAGCGCTGAGGACGATCTGTCAGCCGCGCGGCTTGCGGTACGCGATCCAGCCCAGGGCCGCCGCCGCGATGAAGGCCGGGATCGCGGCGAGCAAGAACAGCTGCCCCCACGGCAACTTCGCACCCACCAGAAGGCCGCCGACCAGCGGCCCCACGATGGAGCCGATGCGGCCGACGGACATCGACAGCCCCACCCCGGTCGCGCGCACGCTCGCCGGGTAGTAGTGCACGCATAGCGCGGGGATGTTCATCTGCCCGCCGATCACCAGCAGGCCGATGGCGAACACCAGGCAGAAGGAGGCGACCTCGCTGCCGACGATGTGAAAGCCGAAGAAAGGCACGAGCGCTGCACCCAGCGCCAGGCACAGCGCCACCGGTCCAAAGGGGCTGCGCCGTGCCACCACGAAGGACATGGCGAAAGCCCCGGCCACGCCGCCCACGTTGAGCATCACGCCGGCGAGCGCGGAGCGCTGCGGGCTCATGCCGTTCATGGCGAGCACGCTGGGCGTCCAGCTCAGCAGGAAGTAGCTGACCAGCAGGATCATGAAGGCAGCGGTGGCGATCAGCACCGTGCCCGGGCCGCGCCCATCTGCGACAAGTTCGGCCAAAGGACGCCGGGCATGAGCGGGGCCTGTGTCAGCCGCCGTCGCAGCCGTGCGCCCCGACTCGGATATTGCGAACACCAGCGGCAGCAGCGCCAGCGCCAGCGTGCCGCCGCCGATGAAGATGCCGCGCCAGCCCACCGACTGCATCAGCGCCGCCGTGATGGCGCCACCGGCCACGGCCCCGATGGGAAAGCCCAGGAACATGCGCGAGACCGTCGCGCTGCGTTGGTCCGGATGCGCATGCTCGGCCGCCAGCGCCGAGATGGTGGGAATCGCGCCGCCGAGGCCGATTCCCGAGAGAAAGCGCCACAGCATCAGCTGCTCCGGGCTGGCCGATGTCGCACTCAGCAGGATGAAGCCGCCTGCCACCAGGATCGAAGCAAGCAGCAGCCGGCGCCTGCCGAAGCGGTCGGCCGCCGCACCCACGGTGAGTGCGCCCACCACAGCGCCCGCGAAGCTCACGGCGAACACCTTGCCGAAGGCGCCGGGCGGCATGCCCCATTCCCTGGAGATGAGCGGTGCGACGAAGGACAGCATCAGCGTGTCGTAGCCGTCGATCAATGCGATCAGGAAGCAGACGACGATCGAGAAGCGGCTGGCGTAGGGGAGGGCGCGTGGCGGGCGGCTGGCCCCGGCGAGTGGAAGCGATGACATGTTTTTGTCTCCTGATGGATGCAGCTGCTCTTTGGCGCTGATGCGGCCGATGCTAGGAGCCGCCATGCATATCCACAAATACATTTTCCGGAATGCATTGCGGTAGCTTTTGCGTATGGAGCCCTGCGGCGGACCAGTCGGGCAAACCCTGTCGTTGCCGTGTCTCCGATTTGCTCGCCCGGCACGAGCGCGTGGCTATGCTGTGTGCCGTCATTCACTCCCGAGAAAAACACCATGACTTTGCGTTTGTCCTCCTTCCCGCTTCGCTCCATGGCCCTGGCCTGCGGCCTCGCGCTCGGCGCTGTCGCCGGCGCGCACGCCGCGCCCGATGCGAAGCTGCTCGCCGCCGCCGAGAAGGCGCAGCCCGCGGTGATCGACAACCTCAAGGAGATGGTGCTGATCGAATCGGGCAGCCTCAACGTCGACGGCCTGCTCAAGATGGCCGACGTGGTGGAAGGGCGCCTGAAGGCCGCCGGCTTCAAGACCGAGCGCCGCAAGGCCACGGCCGGCGCGGGCGCCGACCTCGTGATCGGCACCATCAAGGGCACGGGCAAGCGCAAGATCATGCTGCAGGGCCATATGGACACGGTGTATTCACCGGGCATCCTGAGCAGCCAGCCCTACAAGGTCGACGGCAACCGTATCTACGGCCCCGGCATAGCCGACGACAAGGGCGGCCTGGCCGTGATGATGGCCTCGCTCAAGATCCTGGCCGATGCCGGCTGGCGCGACTACGACACGCTCACCGTGGTGATGAACCCCGACGAGGAAGTGGGCTCGGTCGGTTCCGGCGAGCTGATCGCCACGATGGCCGACCAGCACGACACGGTGCTGTCGTTCGAGCCGACGGTGGCGAAGTCGGTGGTCAAGGGCGAGTCGCTGCTGCTGGGCGCGGCCGGCATCGCGCAGGCCACGATGGAAGTGAAAGGCCGCGCGGCACACGCCGGCGCCGCGCCCGAACTGGGCCGCAACGCGCTGTACGAGCTGTCGTACCAGATGCTGCAGACCAAGGATCTCGCCAAGGACATCCCCGGCGTTACGCTCAACTGGACCGTGGCGCGCGCCACCGGCCCGATCAACCAGATCACCGAGAAGGCGCAGGCGCTGGGCGACATCCGCATCACGCAGCCCGGCGCCGAGAAGAAGCTCAACGAGGCGCTGCAGGCGAAGATCGCGGCCGGCAAGCTGATTCCCGACACCGAGACCACGGTGAAGGTGGAAGTGGGCCGCCCGGCCTTCATCGCGGGCGACAAGGGCCGCGCGCTGGCCGAGAAGGCGCAGGCCATCTACAAGGAAATCGATCGCGACCTCGCGCTGACGCCGATGACCGGCGGCGGCACCGACGCGGGCTATGCGGGCCGTTCGGGCAAGGCGACGGTGGTCGAGAGCTTCGGTCTCGCGGGCTTCGGTTACCACGCGCGCGACGAGTACATCGAAGTCGACTCGATCGTGCCGCGCCTCTACCTCGTCACGCGGCTGCTGACCGAGATCGGCAAGAACTGATAGACGCCGCCTGGCGGCGCAGGCGCGCTACTGCTGTTGCTGTCCGGGCTCGCCGGGCCGTCCCGGTGGGCGCCGCGCCGCGACTGCAGCCGCGGCGGCCGCGCGCTGTTGCTGCTGCTGGGCCTGCTGTTGTTGGTGCTGCTGCTGTTGCTGCTGGCGCTGGATCTGCTGTTGTTGCTGCTGCGCCTGTTGCTGGGCACGGGCCTGCTGCTGCATCTGCTGCTGCTGACGTTGCTGCTGTTGCTGCTGCTGTTGCTGCATCGCCTGTTGCTGTTGAGCGCGCGCGGCTTGCTGCTGTGCCTGTTGTTGCGCCTGCTGCTGGCGGCGTAGCTGCTCCTGCTGGGCTTGCTGCTGCTGCCGGGCCTGGTTCTGGGCCTGCTGCTGTTGCGCTTGTTGGCGCTGGACCTGCTGTTGCTGTTGTTGGGCCTGCTGTTGCGCGCGGGCCTGTTGCTGCGCCTGCTGTTGCTGCTGCATCTGCTGGCGGCGCGACTGCTCTTGCTGGGCCTGTTGCTGGCGCTGTTGTTGCTGGCGTTGCTGTTCCTGTACCGCCTGCTGCTGTTGGCGCTGCTGTTGCTGCGCCTGCTGTTGGGCCAGCTGTTGTTGTTGCGCTGGTTGGGCTTGCTGGCGGCGCGCAGGGTCTTGCTGCTGCTGGAGCCGGGCCTGGCGTGCCTGCTGCTGTTGCTCGCGCGCTTGCTGTTGTTGCTGTTGTGCCTGCAACTGCTGGGTCTGCTGCTGCGAACGTTGCTGGGCTTGTTGCTGCGCCTGCTGCTGATGCATCAGGGCTTGCTGCTGGCGGACTTGTTGTTGCTGCTGTTGTTGTTGCGCAAGCACCGCCTGCTGCTGTTGCTGCTGCTGGCGTTGTTGTTGCTGTTGCTGTTGCTGTTGCTGCGCGAATAGTGCCTGCTGCTGTTGCGCAGGGCCCGGGCCGGCCGCGAAGTTGGGTGGCGGTGCCCCCGGCGGCAGCGCGCCGCGCGGTCCGCCATTGTTGTTGTAGACATTGCGCACGTTGTTGTTGACCACCGTGGTCGAGCGCGAGATGTAGGTACTGTTGTTGTAGACCACGGCCGGCCGGGCGAAGGCCGGTTGCACGGCGGGGCCACGATCGCGGTCACGCCCGCGCGGCGCGCCCCAGTTCATGTTCCATGAGTGCCAGCCCCAGTCGTGCCGCTCCAGCGCGGCGCCCACGATCACGCCGGCTCCGAACGCGAGCGCACCGGCAGCCGCCACCTGGCCGCCGCTGTAGCCTCGCGACACGACCTCGACCGGCGGTGCATAGGCATAGCCGGGATAGATCGGCTGCGGATCGCCGTAGATGACCTGCGGGTCATAGGCTGGCACGTACACCACGTCAGGCTGCACGGGCTCGATGGTGATGAACTGCGGTGGCGGCTCGATCACCGCGGGGCCTGCGTACATGGGTTGCATGTCCGGCGAGGGCGCGTAGTTCTGCGGCGGCGCGGCGCTGGCCACGCGCAGCTTGTCGTTGTTCTTGAGGCGGCCCGCCTTCGATGCGCGCTGGCGCATGACCTGGATCGCGTTCATCACATCGGCCGGGTCGTTGTAGTAGGCCTGCCCGAGCGCCTCGGTCCACGGGATGTTGCCGGCCATCTGGTCGATGACGGGGCGGAATGCGGTGAGCGACTTCACGCTCGGGTCCCAGGGCTGCTGGTTGGCTGCATCGGACAGCGGACCGGCCTTGAGGTTGCGGTTCTGCGCAAGCCATTCGTGCGCGGCGGTGATCTGCTCGGGGTAGGTGGCACCGGCCAGGATCTGGGCTACCAGCTTGTCGGGGTAGAGCGCGATGGGCGCGACCATCTGGTAGAGCTGCTCGGCGGCGGGCGGCGTGTAGGCAGCCTGCACCGGGGCTGCGGCAGGGGCCGGTGTCTGCGGCACCGAGGGCGCGGGCATGGTGGTTGCCGGGTCAGTGGCGGCGGCAGTGGGCGCGGCAGCCGGCGTACTGGGGGTCTTGTCGCAGCCTGCGAGGACGAGGGCGCCGATGCACAGCGAGATCGTCAGCAGTCGCAGAGCGAGGGGGAGATTTTTTGTCATCTGGAGTTCCATGAGGACGCCGGCGTCGTGCCCGGAACTCTTTCAACGGTGCGCGACAGCAGGCGATGACAAAGCCTGCGCCGTGGATGCAACGGTCTGTGTCGGTGGTGCGCCGTCAAACCTGTCGGCGCAGAACCACACGGCAGGGAGGCCGCTGCCTCCCGCGCCGCTGCGTTGCTGCTACTTGGCGCCGCCCGTGTACTTGGTGACGCTGGCGGCGCTCACGTGGTAGCCGCTCACGCCCATCATCGAGTCGTTGCGCAGGGTCTGCAGCTTGCCGGTGACCCACACGGTGTCCATGGCGCGGAACTTGGCGCCCTTCTGCGGCACCACGTGCAGGATCTGGTTGGCGGGCGGCGGCGGCGTGTGGATGCAGGCGCCGAAGTAGGGCACCAGCAGGAACTCGGTGACCTCGCCCTTGGCCTCTTCAAGCGGCACGATGAAGCCCGGAATCTTGACTTCGGTGCCGTTCATCGCGGGGTTGGTCGGCGCGTTGTTCGACACCTCCTGCATCTTCATGAGCAGCTCGTTGGCGCGCGGGTCGCCATCGTCGAGTGCGCTCAGGTCCATGCCCTTGAACTCCTTGGCCGGGTCCCAGTCCTTGGGCACCAGTTCTTCCCAGGTGATCTGGCGAGGCTGGCCCGGTGCGGCCTTGGCGGCGGCGGGTGCCGCGGCCTTGCCACCCAATGGGTTGTTGGCGGTGGTGTCCTTGGGCGCGGGCTCGGCGGCCCAGGCGGCGGCCGTGAGGCCGGCACCGGCGATCAGCATTGAAAGCCGGATGAAAGCTTTGCTCTTGGACGTCGTGTGTGCAATGGGCATGGTTCAAATCCTCGGTGAGAGGCCGTCGGCAAGGGAGAGTCGGTAGGCGCGGATGCCAGGCAAGAGGCTTGCCAGCCATCCAGCGACCAGCAGGCTTGCCATGAGCAACCATTCGTTCAGTGTAGGTTCTGAAAGGCTCAATGTCAGCCCGAACTGTGCCTGCAGCCATGGCGAGAGCAGGGCGATGCCGAGCACCGCCATCACCACGCCGAAGGCCACGCCCAGCACGGTGACCATCGCGCCTTCGAGCGCGAGCAGCGCCAGCACGTGGCGCAGGCCCGCGCCCACGGCGCGCAGCACGGCGAGTTCGCGGCGGCGTTCGTTGAGGCCGGCCATCACCACAGACACCAGCCCCGCAAGGCTTACCAGCGCGACCAGCGCCGACATCAGCAGCAGCGCGTTCTCGCCGATGCCGATCACGCTCCACAGTTCGTCGAGCGCCACGCCGGGCAGGATGGCCATCAGCGGCTCGCCGGTGTAGGTCGAGATCCAGCGCTGCACGCCGAACACGGCGGCGCGGTTCTTCAGGCCCACCAGCGCGGCTGTCACGTTCTTGGGCGTGAGGTCGAACTTGCGCACCTGCTCGGCCGGAATGTGCACGCCCGGCATCGGCGCGCCGCCCACCCATTCGAGGTGGATGGCTTCCATGGCCGCGAGGCCGATGTGCACCGTGCGGTCGACTGGCGTGCCGGTGCGCGCGAGCACGCCGACCACGGTGAAAGGCTTGTCCGCATGCTCGGCTACGTTGAGCTCGCCGCTGCCGTGCGCGAGCGTGATCTTCTGGCCCACGTGGTAGCCGAGCTTGTCGGCCACTTCGGCGCCAACTACAGCATCGAACAGTTCGCTGAAGGGCTTGCCCTCGCGCAGCTTCAGCGTCTGTTTGTCGCCGTAGCGGAAGTGCGTGAAGTAGTCGGTGGAAGTGGCCAGCACTGCGAAGCCGCGATGCGAATCGCCGAGCGACAGCGGCACCACCCAGTCGACGCCAGGGTGCTCTGACAGCGCCTGCACGCTTTTCCACGAGATGTTGTTGGTGGCCGCGCCGATGCGGAACACCGAGTACAGCAGCAGCTGCGTGGAGCCGGTGCGCGCGCCCACGATCAGGTCGGTGCCCGAGACGGAGGATGCGAAGTTCTCGCGCAGCTCGGTGCGGATGCGTTCGACACCCAGAAGAAGAAAGGTCGACAGCGCGATCGAGAACACCGTGAGTGCCAGCGTGAAGCGGCGGTTCCAGGCGCTGCGCCAGGCAATCGAGAAAAGTGCTTTCATGCGTCCACCGCCATTGCGCTGGTGGCGGCGCGATTGATCTCGGGCAGCAGCACGTGTCGCACAAAGCGCTGCGCGATGCGCTGGTCATGGCTCACGAACACGAGCGCGCTGTGGTTCTCGGCGCAGGCTGTCAGCAACACGTCGAGGAAGGCTTCGCGCCGGTCTTCGTCGAGTGCCGAAGTGGGCTCGTCGGCAATCACCACTTCGGGCTGGCCGATGAGCGCGCGCGCCGCGGCCACGCGCTGCTGCTGGCCGACCGACAACTGCAGCGCCTGGCGCTTCCACAGGTTGCGGTCGAGGCCCATCTGGTGAAGCAGGTGCTCGGCTTCGTCGCGCGAGCTGCCGTTGCGTGCGGCATTTGCTTCGCGCCGCTGCGAGAAGCGGCAGGGCAGCAGCACGTTGTCGATCACGCTCAGGTACGGCAGCAGGTTGAACTGCTGGAAGATGTAGCCCACGTGCGCCACGCGGCTGCGGTCGCGCGCTGCGCCCGAGAGCTTGGACCAGTCGTGTCCCAGCAGCGTGACGCGGCCTTCGTCTGCCACCAGCACGCCGGCCAGCAATGACAGCAGCGTGCTCTTGCCACAGCCGCTCGGGCCATGCAGGAACACCGATTCGCCTGCGGTGATACGAAAGGCCTCGATGTCGATACACGGCGTTTTCACGCCGGGCCATGCGAAGCGCAGCGCTTCGGCGGCGAGCACGACGCGCAAGGGCGACGACTCTGCCTCGGGATGGGTACTCACAGCGTTACTTGCCCCAGCTGAGCCGGGCGGGCTGGCTTGCCTGCGCGCCGGCCGGGCGCTTGAGCTGGCGCTTGAACTGGCCCTGCGCCGTGGCAATCTGCGAGTCGATCTGGCGCAGGCCCTTGAACACGCTGAACAGGTTCAGGTCAATGAACTTCGCGGCGGCCGCGTTGGTGCAGTTGAAGGAGAAGGTGGCGTCGAGGTCGGCATGGCCGACGGGCTCGCTCGGGTCGGGGTTGCCCAGGCCCAGTGCGCCGGAGCGCAGGTCGACCGGGCCGAGCTTGCAGTTGGCGGCCGGATCGACGATGAAGAGCTTGTCGGCCGCGCGCAGCTGCGCAACTGCTTCCTCGACGAGCTTCTTCTCGGCGTCTGTCTTGGGCGCGCGTTCGAAGCCGACGATGTTGTCGAGCGGCGACTCCATGTCGATCACCACCGTGGGGCCGTCGACGGCCACGTCGAGCTTGAGCTGGCCGTGCACGTGGGCGTGCTGCTGCTGGGCCTGTGCGGTGAGGAACGGGGCGGCCGCGAGGAGGGCGGCGGCGATGGCGAGGCCGGTGGTGCGGCCAAGGCTTCGGGAACGTCGATTCGTCGTCGTCAATGTCATGGTTCAGCGCCTTGCCGGGTCGGCAGCCCCGGCGTGTTGCTCCATTCGCTCCAGCTGCCGGCATAGAGCGCGGTCGTCCCGAATCCCGCGATCTGCATGGCGAGCAGATTCGGCACGGCGCTCACGCCGCTGCCGCACTGGTGGACGACTGTCGCCGCATCGCGTCCCGCGAGCAGCGCTTCGAACTCGGCACGCAATTGCGATGCCGGCTTGAATTTGCCGTCGGGGCCGAGGTTGTCGGCGAAAGGCCGGTTGAGGGCCCCGGGGATGTGACCGGCAATCGGGTCCAGAGGTTCCACCTCGCCGCGGTAACGTGCACCGGCGCGTGCGTCGATCAGGTTCTGGTCAGGCTGGCCGAGCCGGCGCACCACGGTGTCGGTAGTGACGAGCTTCGCAATCGGTTCGCCCATGACGAAGTTCGACTGGAAGCGCGCGGGCTCCTCGCTGCTCGTGACTTCGCCGCCCGCGGCCTGCCAGGCCTGCAGGCCGCCGTCGAGCACGGCCACTGCGTCGTGGCCCATCCACTTGAGCATCCACCACAGGCGGCCGCAGTAGTTGGCGCCGTTGCGGTCGTACACCACGGCCTGCATGCCGTTGGCGAAGCCGATGCTCGAGAGCCAGGCCGCGAACTTCTCGCGGCTGGGCAGCGGGTGGCGTCCACCCGAGGCGGGCAGGCCGTCTTCCTGCGCCACGACCACCTCGCCGTGCGCGCCGGGGGCGCCGTGCTTCGCGCTGAGGTCGGTGTCGAGGTTGGCGTACAGCGCGCCCGGAATGTGCGCGGCCGCGTATTGCTGCGCGCCGCTCTCGGGCTTCATGAGGTCGAAGGTGCAGTCGAACACCATGAGAGGCGTGTCCGTCGATTGCAGCTTGCGGAGTTGTTCGACGCTGATGAGGGTGGTGTACATGGTGTGTGTCCTTCTCTGGTCAGGTCAATGCAGAAAGAGTCAATGTTCCTCGGCCGGCGCCTTGGGCACCGCCCGTTGTCGCAACACGGTTGCAGCAATGCCGCTGGCGATGATAAGGGCCATGCCCGCCCAGCCGGTGGCATCGATGCGGTCGTTGAACAGCACCACGCTGTAGAACGCCGCGAACACGATGCCCGAATACTGCAGGTTGGCCACCACCAGTGTGCCGGCCTGGGTCTTGGCGGTGGCGTAGGCGCGGGTCATGCAGAGTTGTCCGAGGGCGGCCAGCAATCCGATGGGCAGCAGCCACAGCGCATGCTGCCAGGTCCACGCGCCACCGCCCGAAAACCCGGTAGCCGCCGTGGCGAAGGCTCCGGCTACGGCCGAGCCGACCGCGAAATAGAACACCGTGCGCAGCTCCGGTTCGCCGATGCGCGACAGCGCCATCACCTGCATGTAGGCAAACGCGGCCGTAAGACCCGACAGCAGGCCCAGCATGCCCGCGAAGCCCTCGCTGCCGTTGACGCTGGGCTTGAGCATCAGCACCACGCCCACGAAGCCGGCGAGCACGGTCAGCACCAGCGTGCCCTGCAGCGGCGGGCGCTCCACGCGGCCGTCGCGCCCGGGCACCGGCACCCAGGCCAGCAGCGAGCCGCCGACCAGGAAGGCTGCGACCCACACGCTGCTCATGTAGTTGAGGGTGACGGCCGTGGCCAGAGGCAGGTGGGCGATGGCATAGAACCAGGCGCCCAGCGACAGCACGCCGATGGTGCTGCGCCAGGCGTGCATGCCGGGGTATCGGGTGGCCAGCGAGACGCCGCGATTGCGGGCCAGCAGCCAGAGGAAGACGATGCCGATCAGGCCGCGGCCCAAGACCATCTCACCGCTGTTGAACCACTCGGAGGCGACTTTCACGACCACGCTCATCGTGGCGAACAAAAAGGCCCCCAGCACCATCCACAGCGCTTGCATCGTTTCGACTCTAAGGTAAGGAAAAAGAGTGCCCCGGCGAGTGCGGGGCGGGCCGGTCTCAGGCTGGTTTCTGCATCGCGGCCTTGTACCACTCGTGGAACTGCTGCATGCCGTCTTCCATCGGGCTCTGGTAGGGGCCGGTCTCGTTGTCGCCGCGCAGCATCAGCGCGCGGCGTCCGGCGTCCATGCGCTCGGCGATCTCGTCGTCTTCCACGCAGGTTTCCATGTAGGCGGCCTGCTGTGCTTCGACGAACTCGCGCTCGAACGCGACGATTTCCTCGGGGTAGAAGAACTCGACCATGTTGAGCGTCTTCGTCGGGCTCACGGGGTGCAGGGTCGACACCGTGAGCACGTGCGGATACCACTCGACCATCACGTGCGGGTAGTAGGTGAGCCAGATGGCGCCGTACTTCGGCGGCTTGCCGTCGCGGTACTTGAGCAGCTGCTCCTGCCACTTCTGGTAGACCGGGCTGCCGGCGCGGCCCAGGCGGTTGGCCACGCCTACCGTCTGCACCGAGTAGCGGGGCTTGAACTCCCAGCGCAGGTCGTCGCAGGTGACGAAGCTGCCCAGGCCCGGGTGGAACGGGCCGACGTGGTAGTCCTCGAGGTAGACCTCGATGAAGGTCTTCCAGTTGTAGTTGCACTCGTGCAGCTCGACGCGGTCGAGCGCGTAGCCGCTGAAATCCAGGTCGGCCTGCGGGCCGAGGCCGGCCATGTCGGCCGCCACGTCGGGGCCGGAGCCGTCTGCGTTCTTCTCGAAAAGAAGGCCGTTCCACTCGGTGAGCGGGTAGTTGTGCAGGTTCAGGCAAGGGTCCTGCTCGAAATGCGGGGCGCCGATCAGCGTGCCGGTGGTGCGCGAATCGCTCGCGGCGTAGGTCCAGCGGTGCAGCGGGCACACGATGTTGCCGCCGGCCTGGTTGTCGAGCTGGCCCCGGCCCTGGAGGATCAGGGCCTGGCGGTGGCGGCAGACGTTGGAAATCAGCTCTACGCCCTTGGGCGTATGGACCAGCGCCCGGCCCTGATGCTCCTGCGGCAGGGTGTGGAAGTCGCCCATTTCGGGCACGGCCAGGCGATGGCCGACATAGCGGGGCCCTCGCGCGAAAAGGTTTTGCATTTCGCGGGCATAGAGCGCCTCGTCGAAATACGCGGAAACTGGAAGTTGGCTCGCGGCCTGCTGCAGTTGAAGACTTAAATCAGACATGGAGGACCTGACCAAGCTCCCCACAGGGAGAAAAAGAGAAAAGAACGGAAGGCGCCGCCAGGAAGGGTCGGCGGCCCGAAGAATGTGTTGACGTCGTCAACGAGAGAAGTTCGCATTGTACGCGGGGGGCATTTTTGTGCCCCCGGCTTTTCACCCGGTCCGGCGGCGGTCGCCAGTTGTTTCGATCCCAGTCCTAAAATGCCCGATTTCACCCACGTTTCGCTTGCATGCCCAAGGTGCCCCCCCCTTCCTCGTCCAGCCCGGCGGCAACGCCCGATACGGGCCCGCTGCCTGCCAGTTACGAAGCCGGGCTCCAGGAACTGGAGCAACTGGTGGCGGAACTCGAATCGGGCCAGTTGCCCCTCGACCAGTTGCTAGTCAGCTACCAGCGCGGCGCGGCGCTGCTCGCCTTCTGTCGCGACAAGTTGCAGGCGGTCGAAGACCAGATCAAGGTGCTCGATTCGGGCAGCCTGAAGGTCTGGACGCCTGAATGAGCGCCGCCGCGCTGAATTCCAGCCATTGGGACGCCCGCACGCTAGCCGGCTGGAGCGACCCCCATCTGGCGAATGTCGAAGCGGCGCTGTCGCGCTGGGTCGGCGTCGACGCCCCCGTGCTGCTGGGTGACGCCATGCGCTATGCCGTGCTCGACGGCGGCAAGCGGCTGCGACCCCTGTTGGTGCTGGCCGCCAGCGAAGCCGTCGGCGGCAACCGGGCCGCCGCCCTGCGCGCGGCCTGCGCCACCGAACTGATTCACGCCTATTCGCTGGTGCACGACGACCTGCCGTGCATGGACAACGACGTGCTGCGCCGTGGCAAGCCCACCGTGCACGTGAAATTCGGCGAGGCCGACGCCTTGCTGGCCGGCGACGCGCTGCAGGCACTGGCCTTCGAATTGCTCACGCCCGATGGCGACGAGATTCCCGCCTCCACCCAGGCCCTGCTGTGCCGCCTGCTCGCGCGCGCCGCGGGCAGCCAGGGCATGGCCGGCGGCCAGGCCATCGACCTGGCCAGCGTCGGCATTGCGCTCGACGAAACGCAGCTGCGCGAAATGCATCGCCTGAAGACCGGCGCGCTGCTTCAGGGCAGCGTCGAGATGGGCGCCGCCTGCGGTTCGGTCACTCCCGCGGCACTGGCCGCGCTGCGCGACTACGGCGCCGCCATCGGCCTCGCGTTCCAGGTGGTCGACGACATCCTCGACGTCACGGCCGACTCGCAGACCCTGGGCAAGACCGCCGGCAAGGACGCCGCGGCCGACAAGCCCACCTACGTGTCTCTGCTCGGCCTCGACGGCGCGCGTGCCCAGGCCCGCCAGCTGCTGGCCGATGCGCTCGCCGCCTTGGAGAAGAGCGGCCTGGCCGACACCGCAGCCCTGCGCGCGCTGGCCCACATGGTGGTCGACCGCGACCGCTAGGATGAAACTTACCCCCAGTCTTCGCGCACTTCGTGTCGCTTCGCCAACCCCCTTTCAGGGGGCGACACCAGCAGCCCGGCAAAGCCGGTTCCGCGGTGTCTCCCGACTGAATCGCGGCAGTTTCATGCGTTGCGGGCCCCACGAAGCGTGATGGAACACTGAGAAAAGAAAATACCTCCCCATGGCTCCGCTGCTTCCCACACTTCACGACCCCTCGCCGATCCGCAAATACGACCGGGCGCAACTGCGCCAGCTGTCCGACGAGGTGCGCGCCAGCGTGCTCGACAACGTCTCGCGCACCGGCGGCCACCTGAGCTCCAACCTCGGCACGGTCGAACTCACGGTCGCGCTGCATCACGTGTTCAACACGCCGCACGACCGGCTGGTGTGGGACGTGGGCCACCAGACCTACCCGCACAAGATCCTCACGGGCCGGCGCGAGCGCATGCCCACGCTGCGGCAGATCGGCGGCATCTCGGGCTTTCCGCAGCGCAGCGAGAGCGAGTACGACACCTTCGGCACTGCCCACTCGTCGACCAGCATCTCGGCCGCGCTCGGCATGGCCATGGCTGCCAAGCAGAAGGGCGAAGACCGCCACACCGTGGCCATCATCGGCGACGGCGCGCTCACGGCGGGCATGGCCTTCGAGGCGCTGAACAATGCGGGCGTGTGCGACTGCAAGCTGCTCGTGATCCTGAACGACAACGACATGTCGATCAGCCCGCCGGTGGGTGCGCTCAACCGCTACCTCGCGCAACTGATGAGCGGCAATTTCTACGCTGCCGCCAAGAACGTCGGCAAGAGCATGCTGCGCAATGCGCCGCCGCTGTTCGAGCTGGCCAAGCGCCTGGAGCAGCATGCCAAGGGCATGGTCGTGCCGGCCACGCTGTTCGAGCAGTTCGGCTTCAACTACGTGGGCCCGATCGACGGCCACGACATCGACTCGCTGGTGCCCACGCTCGAGAACCTCAAGCACCTCGAAGGCCCGCAGTTCCTGCACGTGGTCACGAAGAAGGGGCAGGGCTACAAGCTGGCCGAGGCCGATCCGGTGGCCTATCACGGCCCCGGCAAGTTTGATCCGCAGGTGGGGCTGGTCAAGTCCGCTGCGGTGGCCAAGCAGACCTTCACGCAGGTATTCGGCCAGTGGCTGTGCGACACGGCCGCACACGACGGCCGCCTCGTGGGCATCACGCCCGCGATGCGCGAAGGCTCGGGCCTCGTCGAATTCGAGAAGCGCTTTCCCGACCGCTACTACGACGTCGGCATCGCCGAGCAGCACGCCGTGACCTTCGCGGCCGGCCTGGCATGCGAGGGGCTGAAGCCGGTGGTCGCGATCTACTCGACCTTCCTGCAGCGCGCGTACGACCAGCTGATCCACGACGTGGCGATCCAGAACCTGCCGGTGGTGTTCGCGCTCGACCGTGCGGGCCTCGTGGGCGCAGACGGCGCCACGCATGCGGGCGCGTACGACATTCCGTTCCTGCGCTGCATCCCGAACATGAGCGTGGCCTGCCCGGCCGACGAGCGCGAGTGCCGCCAACTGCTGTCGAGTGCCTACGAGCAGAACCACCCGGTGGCCGTGCGCTATCCGCGCGGTTCCGGCGCAGGCGTCACGCCGCACCTCACGCTCGAATCACTGCCCTTCGGCAAGGGCGAGATTCGCCGCGAAGGCAAGCGCATTGCCATCCTCGCGTTCGGCACGCTGCTGTACCCTGCGCTCACCGCCGCCGAGTCGCTCGACGCCACGGTGGTCAACATGCGCTGGGCCAAGCCGCTCGACGTCGAGCTGCTGCTGAAGGTCGCAGGCACGCACGATGCCATCGTCACGCTGGAAGAGGGCGCCATCATGGGCGGCGCGGGCAGTGCGGTGCTCGAAGCACTGCAAGCCGCCAACGTGCAGAAGCCGGTGCTGCAACTCGGCTTGCCCGATCGCTTCATCGAACACGGCGATCCGGCCAAGCTGCTGGCGTCGATCGGACTGGACGCCATCGGCATCGAGGCATCGATCCGCGAGCGCTTCGTTTCGAGCGCAGGGTAAACCCCTGCCGGCGGCTGTAAGCGCGTTTTTACAATCGTCCGGACTTAGACAAAAGTCCCCAACGCGGTCACAAGCCGCGTTTTGTTTTTCCAAGAACTCGGAGAGCTATCAATGGATCGTCGTTCCCTCATCAAAAACGCCGGCATCGCGGGCGTTCTGGCTGCCGGCATCGCACCCGCGGTTCACGCGCAGGCCACCGTTCGCTGGCGCCTGGCGTCGAGTTTTCCCAAGTCGCTGGACACCATCTTCGGCACCGCCGAGGTGTTCTCGAAGAGCGTCAGCGACATGACGGGCGGCAAGTTCCAGATTTCCGTTCATGCCGGCGGCGAGCTGATGCCCGCATTCGGCGTGGTCGACGGCGTGCAGAACGCCTCGGTCGAAATGGCCCACACGGCCCCGTACTACTTCTACGGCAAGGACCCGACCTTCTGCCTGGGCTGCGCAGTGCCCTTCGGCATGAACACCCGCCAGCAGAACGCCTGGATGTACGAAGGCAACGGCCTGAAGCTGATGCGTGCGTTCTACGCCAAGTACAACATCATCAACCTGCCGGGCGGCAACACGGGCGCTCAGATGGGCGGCTGGTTCCGCAAGGAAATCAAGTCGGTCGCCGACCTGAAGGGCCTGAAGTTCCGCACCAACCCGTTCGCGGGCAAGGTGCTCGAGCCTTTCGGCGTGATCCCGCAATCGATCCCCGGCGCAGACCTGTACCCGGCGCTCGAAAAGGGCACGCTGGACGGCCTCGAATGGGTCGGCCCGTACGACGACCAGAAGCTGGGCTTCAACAAGATCGCGCCGTTCTACTACTACCCCGGCTGGTGGGAAGGCGGCCCCGAGCTCGACTTCTACATCAACACCAAGGCATGGGAAGGCCTGTCGGCCGAGTACAAGGCCATCGTCGAGGCGGCTGCCGCACACGCCAACATCACGATGACGGCCAAGTACGACTCCAAGAACCCGATCGCGCTGAAGCAGCTCGTGGGTTCGGGCACCAAGCTGCGTCCGTTCTCGCAGGACGTGATGAATGCGGCCTTCAAGTCGGCCCAGCAGATCTACTCGGACCTGAACAACACCAACCCCGAGTGGAAGAAGATCTACGGCGACTGGTCGAAATTCCTGGCCGACCAGAACGCCTGGTTCCGCTACACGGAAGGCACGTTCGACCGTTTCATGCAGCAGCAGAAGCTGTAAGCAGGCGCCTCGCGCACTGCATGCAAAAAAGCCCCGCTGGAACCAGCGGGGCTTTTTTATTTCGTCGACCCGGTCTCGGGTTCGGGGGTATCCGGCTTCGGTGGAATGGAGCGCTTCGCCACCTGTTCGCCGAAGGCCACGAGCACGCTCGCATCGGCCGAGTGGAACCACGTCATGCCGCCGCAGCGCCGCCGCACCAGCAGCCGCGGCGCGATCACGCGTTCGAGCAGGCGGATGTGCACCAGCTTGAGCTGCGCCACTTCCTGCGCGCTCACGCGCTTGTTCCATAGCCAGGTCTGGATCAGTACGTCGCCTTCGAGCCGCGTGCGGCTGTAGACGATCCAGTAGCCGACCCACACCACACATAGCGCTGCGATGCCGAACACCACAAGGGCGCTCGTGGACCACGCGGTGCTGCGCAGCGAGGGCAGGCTCCAGATCGCGAAGGCGAAGAGATCGACCACCAGCACCACCGCCAGCGTGCGCAGCAGCGCAGGGAAGGCGGGGCTTTCGAGCGAGGGGGTGCTGCCGCCGTCGTCGCTCACGGCTTGGTGGCTTCGCCGGAAGCCGGCGGCGCCACCGGTGTTTCTTCCGGCGTCTTCTTCTCGTTGCCGAACGGGTCTTCCATGTTCACGCCATTGCTGTCGGGCGCGGGCGGCGGCTCTGCGTCGGCGGGCATGTCGAGGTTGACCTTGTCGATGTCGACGACCTTTTCCTTCTCGAGGAACACGGTGACCGTCTGCGGGAAGAAGATCACGATGGCCACCAGCAGCAGCTGCATCAGCACCCACGGCACGGCGCCGAGGTAGATGTCGCGCGACTCCACCTTCTTGGGTAGCGCCCCGTTCTTGAAGAGAGTGTCGGCAATGCCTCGCAAGTAGAACAGCGCGAAGCCGAAGGGCGGGTGCATGAACGAGGTCTGCATGTTCACGCACAGCAGCACGCCGAACCACACCATGTCGATGCCCAGCTTGTGGGCCACGGGGCCCAGCAGCGGCAGGATGATGAACGCGATCTCGAAGAAGTCGAGGAAGAACGCGAGGAAGAACACAAAGATGTTCACCGCGATCAGGAAGCCCACCTGGCCGCCCGGCAGGCCCGAGAGCATGTGCTCGATCCACTTGGCGCCGTCGACGCCCTGGAACACCAGCGAGAACACGCGCGAGCCGATGAGGATGAACACCACCATCGCAGTGAGGCGCATGGTGCCTTCCATCGCGTCCTTCATCAGCTGCCAGTTCAGGCGGCGATGGATCAGCGCGAGGATGAGCGAGCCCACCGCGCCCATCGCACCGGCTTCGGTCGGCGTGGCGATGGCCTTGTCCATGAAGGGCAGGCCGCCCATCGAGCCGAGCACTGCGAAGATCAGGATGGCCGATGGGATGATGCCGCGCAGGCACTTGCCCCACAGCGCCCAGCCGTTCAGCGTACGTGCGCTGGCCGGCAGGCCCGGCACGTAGTGCGGGCGCAGCCGCCCGACCATGAAGGTGTAGATCGCGAAGATGATGACCTGCAGGATCGACGGACCCCAGGCGCCCTTGTACATCTGGCCCACGTCGGTGCCGAGCTGGTCGGCCATGACGATCAGCACCAGCGAAGGCGGCACCAGCTGCGTGATGGTGCCCGACGCGGCGAGCACGCCGGTCGAATAGCGCATGTCGTAGCCGTAGCGCATCATGATTGGCAGCGAGATCATCGCCATTGCGATCACCTGGCCGGCCACCGTGCCGGTGATGGCGCCGAGGATGAAGCCCACGATGATCACCGAGTAGCCGAGGCCGCCGCGGATGGGACCGAAGAGCTGGCCCATCGAGTCGAGCATGTCCTCCGCCAATCCGCATTTCTCCAGTACGGCTCCCATCAACGTGAAGAACGGGATCGCGAGCAGCGTCTCGTTCGACAGGATGCCGAACACGTTCAGCGGCAGGTTGGCCATGAAGCCGGCCGGGAACCAGCCCATCTCGATGGCGAAGAAGCCGCAGATCAGGCCGAGGGCGGAGAGCGAGAACGCGACCGGGAAGCCGATCAGCATGATCACCACGAGCCCCGCGAACATGATCGGGGCGAAATTTTCCATGTGCATTTCTACTTATCCTGCGGTGCGGGAGAGGGCTAGACCAGAAGGGGCGCGAGGGATGCGAAAAGCGCCCGTCACTGCACCGGCTTCTCGTAGTGCGTGTCCATCTCGATCAGGCCGCGCAGGTAGGCAATGCGCTTGATGATTTCCGAAACGCCCTGCAGGAACATCGCGGCGAAGCCCACGGGCATCAGCAGCGCGGCGGGCCAGCGGATCAGGCCGCCGATGTTGCCGGACATCTCGCCCGTGACCCACATGTTCCAGAACATGGGCCAGGTGACGTAGGTGAAGAGGGCCATCACCGGCAGCAGGAAGAAGATCAGGCCGAACAGGTCGACGTACACCGGCCCGTAGCCCTTGAGCTTGCCGTAGATGATGTCCACGCGCACATGCTCGTTGAAGCGAAGCACCACGGGCGCGCCGAGCATCACGGTGGCGGCGAACAGGTACCACTGGATCTCGAGGAACGCGTTGTTGCTGAAGTCGAAGCCGTAGCGGACGAGGGCGTTGGCCGCCGAGATGAGCGAGGCCGCCAGGACGGCGTAGCCGGCGATCTTGCCGAGTTTTTCGCTGATCCAGTCCATGCCGGTCGCGAATTTGAGGAATGCAGACAAGGGGGTGTCTCCCGCGAAGCCCAAGGTGAAACGCCGGCCCCTGGTGGGAGCTGCGCAAAGCCCGAGATGTTACCCCGTTGAACCTTTGTATCTACTTGGCATGAGGGGCGGGGTTTACCCGGAATCCGGGTCTTGTCCGGGGCGTGGGAGGCGGCCCTGGTCGCCATAATCGTCCATGTCTTCGCGCCTTCCGCCTTCGACGCCTTCGGGCGCCATGGGCCTGCCCCATTCGATCGATTCGCCCGACATGTGCCGCGCGGGCCGCGAGTTGTTGTCCCTGGCGCTGATCGACGCGCGCAACCACACGCTGCATCTGCTGTCGCTCTATGAGGAGGCCCTGGGCGCCGAAGCGCTTGCCGTGCCGCCTGTGCCCGAGGAAGAGGGCGTGGTGCCGCCGGTCTGGCTGGCCGGCCACATCGGCTGGTTTGCCGAATGGTGGATCGGGCGCAACACCCAGCGCGCCTTCGGCGTCGACTGCCCGGTGCGGCCCACGCGTCTGGCGCCCATCGACCCCGGCGCCGACGACTGGTGGAACCCATCACAGAGCACACCGGGTCGCCGCTGGTCGCCCGACCTGCCCGACCTCGCCCAGACCAAGGCCTACCTGCTCGAAACGCTGGAGAGCACGCTCGAGCTGCTCGAGAACGCAGCCGAGACCGATGCCGGCCTGTACTTCTACCGCCTCGCGCTGTTCCACGAAGACCTGCGCGGCGAGCAGTTCGTGGTGATGGCGCAGACACTGGGGCTGCCCCTGGGCGTCGAGCAGGCGCCCATCGCCGTCACGCGCGAGCCGCTGCTGCTGCCTGCCACGCGATGGGAGCTGGGCATGCCCGAGGGCGGCTTCGCCTTCGCACAGGAGCGCAGCGCGCACCGGGTCGACGTGCCCGAGTTCGAGATCGACGCGCAGCCCGTCACCTGGAACCAGTACATCGAATTCGTTGACGACGGCGGCTACGACCGCGAGGAGCTGTGGCATGGCGAAGGCTGGCGCTGGCTCGGGGCGCAGATCGAGGGCCGGCGCGGGCCGCGCCATGTCGAGCAGATTGGCGCGGCGCGCAACGGCACGGGCGGTTCGGTGCTGCAGCAGCGCTTTGGCGTGACAGTGCGTGCGGCAGGCCACCACAGCGCCGTGCACCTGAGCTGGTGGGAGGCCGACGCCTGGGCGCGCTGGGCCGGGCGGCGCATCGCGACCGAAGTCGAATGGGAGATCGCTGCGCACACGGCCGGGCGGCGTGGCTTCCGGTGGGCCGACGTTCACGAGTGGACGGCGGGCACGCTGCAGCCGTGGCCGGGGTATCGGGCCGACCCGTGGAGCGCGGGGGGAGAGTTCGATCCTGCGGCTGCTTTCGGCCGGGCCCGCGTGCTGCGCGGGGCTTCGTTCGCGACGCGTGCGCGCCTGCGTTCTCCGCGCCGCCGTGGCTTTGCGCTGCCCGAGCGCGATGACGGATTCTTCGGCTTCAGAACCTGCGCGCTGTAGAGACAGTCAGCGCTCGCCGCCGGCTTCCGAAGACAGCGGCGGCGCCACTTCCTCCAGCGGCTTGCGCTCAGCATCAGCCGCATAGCGCAAGGCCAGCAGCCCCGCGACAATGACCAGCGCCGCGCCGATGCCGTAGCCCACCATCACCGCGCCCCGGCTGCCGGTTTCGATCAGCAGGCCGAACAGCAGCGGCGCAGCGAAGCCGCCCGCACCCATGCCGACTGCATAGAAGATCGCGATGGCCATGGCACGCATCTCGAGCGGAAACACCTCGCTCACAGTGAGGTACGCCGAGCTCGCCGCCGCCGACGCCAGGAAGAACACCGCCGACCAGCACAGCGCCTGACTGCGCGCATCGAGCCAGCCCATCATGAAAGCCCAGCCCGTGAGCGCGAGGCCGACGCCCGCGAGTACGTACGTCAGCGCGATCATCCGGCGCCGGCCCACGCTGTCGAACAGCGGGCCCAGCAGCAGCGGCCCGAGCACATTGCCCAGCGCGAACGGAAAGATGTAGAGCGCCACGCTGCCTTCAGGCACGCCGTAGAAGCGCGTGAGCACCAGCGCATAGGTGAAGAAGATCGCGTTGTAGAAGAAGGCCTGAGAGATCATCAGCGCCAGCGCGACCATGCTGCGCTGCGGGTAGCGCCTGAGCAGCACGCGCGCCACTTCGCGCATCGACGGGCTGTTGGCGCGCGCGGCCGTGTAGTTCACGACAGAGCCTTGCGGCGCGGGCAGCGGACCGTGCTGCGCCTCGATCTCCGCTTCGATCTGGTCGACGATGCGTTTGGCCTCGTCGGCGCGTCCGTGTGCAATGAGCCAGCGCGGGCTCTCGGGCACGTCGCGCCGCACCAGCAAGATAGCCACCGCCAGCACCGCGCCCAGCGCAAAGCCCGCGCGCCAGCCCCACACCGGGCCGATCACGCGAGCGTCGAGCAGCACCAGGCTGAGCGCCGCGCCCAGCGCCGCGCCAATCCAGAAGCTGCCGTTGATCGCGAGGTTGACGCGCCCGCGCACGCGCGCCGGGATCAGTTCGTCGATGGCCGAGTTGATGGCCGCGTACTCGCCGCCGATGCCAAGCCCCGTGACGAAGCGGCACAGCGCGAAGAAAGCAAAGTTGGGAGAAAACGCAGTGGCCAGCGTGCCGACCGTGTAGACCACCAGCGTGATGAGAAAGAGCTTCTTGCGCCCGAGCCGGTCGGTGAGCCGGCCGAAGAGCAGCGCGCCGAGCACCGCGCCCGCCACGTACACCGAGCCCGACAGCCCGATCTCGCCGGCCGTGAGCCCCAGCGTGTCGGGCCGCTCCAGCACTGCGCCGATGGAACCCACCAGCGTGACTTCGAGCCCGTCGAGCACCCAGGCCACGCCCAGCGCGATCACCACGCGCCAGTGCCAGCGCGACCACGGCAGGCGGTCCAGGCGGGCGGGGATGTCGCTGCTCAGTACCGTCATGCCGCCGATTATTGGGAGGCGGCCGGCGTGCCGCCTGTAGGACCCGGCCTCCGATCAGGCCGGGAGCCGGAGCAGGCTCAGGCCGTCTCGGCCAGCGCGTCCGCCAGTGCGTTGACCATGCGGTCGATCTCGGCCTTCTCCGCGATGAAGGGCGGGGCGAGCTGGATGGTGTCGCCGCCGTAGCGCACGTAGAAGCCCTTCTTCCAGCAGTTCATCGCGATCTCGTACGGGCGGCGTGCAGGCTCGCCCGGCAGCGCGGCGATCGTGATGCCGGCGGCGAGGCCGTAGTTGCGGATGTCGGCCACGTGCTTGCTGCCCTTCAGGCTGTGCACGGCGTTCTCGAAATGCGGCGCCAGCGCCTGCACGCGGCCGATCATGTCTTCCTTCTGCAGCACGTCGAGTGCGGCGATGCCGGCGGCGCAGGCCACGGGGTGTGCGCCATAGGTGTAGCCGTGCGGGAACTCGAGCATGTAGTCGGGGCCGCCCGCGGCCATGAAGGTGTCGTAGATCTCCTTGCTGGCGACTACTGCGCCCATCGGCTGCGCGCCGTTGGTCACCTGCTTGGCGATGTTCATGATGTCGGGCGTCACGCCGAAGGCTTCCGCGCCGGTGAGCGCGCCGCAGCGGCCGAAACCGGTGATCACTTCGTCGAAGATCAGCAGGATGTTGTTGGCCGTGCAGATGTCGCGCAGGCGCTTCAGGTAGCCCTTGGGCGGAATCACCACGCCGGCCGAACCCGCGAAGGGTTCGACGATGACGGCCGCGATGTTCGATGCGTCGTGCAGCGCGATCAGGTCGAGCAGGCGGTCGGCCAGCTCGGCGCCGTTCTCGGCCATGCCGCGCGTGAAGGCATTCGATGCGAGTTGCGTGTGCGGCAGATGATCGGCTTCGACGCCCTGGCCGAAGAGCTTGCGGTTGGCCGCGATGCCGCCGACCGAGATGCCGCCGTAGTTGACGCCGTGGTAGCCCTTCTCGCGGCCGATCAGGCGCGTCTTGCTTGCCTGGCCTTTGGTGCGCCAGTAGGCGCGCGCCATCTTCAGCGAGGTGTCTGCGGCCTCGGAGCCCGAGCCGGTGAAGAACACGTAGTCGAGGCCCGCGGGCGTCATTTCCTTGATCTTGTTGGCCAACTCGAAGGAGAGCGGGTGGCCGAACTGGAAGGCGGGCGAGTAGTCGAGCTTGGCGATCTGGCGGCTCACCGCCTCGGTGATTTCGGGGCGGCCGTGGCCCAGGCCCGAGCACCACAGGCCCGAGAGGCCGTCGAAGATCTTGCGCCCGTCGATGTCGGTGAAGTAGGCGCCCTTGGCCTCCACGATGATCCGCGGATCGGCCTTGAAGTTGCGGTTGCCGGTGTAGGGCATCCAGTGCGCGTCGAGCCAGGCGGCGTCGGTGCGCGCGGTGGGCGTCGGTTCGATGGCGGGCGTTGCGAGGGTCATGGCGCTTCCCGCACGGGGCGGGCTCCGGGGGTGATGGGATGTGCCGATTGTTGGCAGAGCCTTCAGTGTGGAGAATGGCGCAATATCAATGTTCACTTGACACTTCATGCAAGTAAAGGCCAAAGCCCGAAGCGGTACCCAAAACAGTGCCCGCAACCGCGCCGTATTGGGGCAGCTCAGCGACATGGACCTGCGCCTGCTCAAGGTGTTCAAGAGCGTGGTCGACTGCGGCGGCATGGCGGCCGCCGAGCTGGAGCTGAACATCGGCACCTCCACGGTGAGCCGCCACGTGAAAGACCTGGAGACGCGGCTCGGCCTCGTGCTGTGCCGGCGCGGGCGGGCGGGTTTTGCGCTCACCGCCGAGGGGCAGCGCGTATACGACGAGACGCTGCGCCTGCTGGCCTCGGTCGACGCCTTCCGCGGCAGCATCGACGACATCCACAACCGCATGGGCGGGCAGCTGGACGTGGCGCTGTTCGACAAGACGGCGACCAACCCGAAGGCGCGCATCGGCGAGGCCATCGCGCGTTTCACCGAGATCGCACCCGAGGTGACTCTGGCGCTGCACGTGGGCTCGATCAACGCCATCGAGCAGGGCGTGCTGGAGGGCAATTTCCAGATCGGCATCATCCCGGCGCATCGCAGCTCCAAGAGCCTTGTGTACGCCGACCTGTTCGACGAGACGATGCTGCTGTATTGCGGCGCGAAGCACCCGCTGTTCGGCGCCGATCACGCCAGGCTCACCTGGGCCAAGTTGCGCGAGCACCATTTCGCGGGGCTCGGCTACCACTCGCCGAACATGGAGCTGAGTCACCGCGCGAAACTGTCGCGCAAGGCCACCGGCTTCGACCAGGAGGCGATTGCAACGCTGATTCTTTCGGGGCGCTTCCTGGGCTTTCTGCCCGACCACTACGCGCAGGTGTTCGAGCAGCGCGGGCTGATGAAAGCGGTACTGCCGGCGCGCTTCAACTATGCGTGCCGCTTCGTCAGCCTGTTGCGGCGTTCGCCGAAGCCGTCACGTGCGGTGCTGGCGTTTCAGGAATGCCTGGAGAAGGCGCACCGGTAAAGCAGGTCAGCGCTGCCCGCTCGGCAGCAGCAGATGCTTGGCGCCGATATGCGCCTCCATCTCGTGCATGTGCTGCTCGGCATCGATCATGTGCTCGGACATCAGCCGGCGCACTTCTTCGGCGTCTTCCTTGCGGTAGGCGGCCAGCAGCTGCGTGTGATAGTCCACGTTGGCCTCGCCGAAGTGGTGGTGGTCCAGCGCCTTCTTGTAGACCACGAGGTCGCGCAGCAGGTCGTTGAGAAAACGGCACATGAAGGAGAGCACCGGATTGGGGCAGCTCTCGGCCAGCATCGTGTGAAAGCCGAGTTCGGCCTCGCGCTGCGTGCGCAGTTCGTCTTCGTTGGTCGGCTCGATCGTGCACAGCCGGACGTTTTCTTCCAGCTGCTCGAACTGCTCGGGTGTCAGTCGGCCCACCACGCTCACGGCCAGCTCGGGCTCCAGCGCCTTGCGCAACTGGTAGATGTGATGGCCGTCGAGATGGTGAAAGTGCAGGAAGTTGCGCAGCGGCTCCGATGCATGGTCCACCGACACCTGCTGCAGATACGCCCCGCCGCCGGGGCCGGTGCGGATGGAGACCAGGCCGCGCACTTCCAGCGCCTTCAAGGCCTCGCGCACCGTGCTCTTCGAATAGCCGAAAAGCTCGATCAGTTCTTTCTCGTTCGGCAGCCGGTCGCCGGGCTGCTTGCGCTCCGCCACGATCCAGCGCTTGACGTCTTCGACGATGACGTCCGAGAGCTTTTGCCGCTTCGGGCGGTTCTGCCCCACTCTCATTCACACGCTCCATGCCCATCGGGAGATGCGCGGGATGCGCAACAGCGGGCGATCTTAAACGGCGTCGTGCGACGGGGCGGTCTGGTTTTGGGCACAAGGATTGCTAGCGGGTTTTTACCAGCATATTAATCCGATTTATCCGCTTAAATTAGCCGGCGATCGCAGGCACCACCTTTCCCTTACTTCCCACCACGACCGGAGAACTCATGCAACGCAGACATCTTCTTCAGCTGGCCGCCCTGTCGGCTGCCCCCGCTTCGCTCCTGGGCGGCCGCGCCGCCTTTGCCCAGTCGGCGGACGCGATCCGCTTCGGCTGCCCGGTCCCGATGTCGGGTGCCTTCGCAGCCAATGGCAAGTTCGCCGACCTGGGCATGAAGCTGGCCATCGAGCAGTACGGCAGCGTGCTGAAGCGTCCGTTGGCCTACACGGTGCTCGATACCGAAGGCAAGCCGGCCACCGCGGTGCGCAAGGTGCAGGAAGCCTCGCAGCAGCAGGGCACGAAGTTCTTCGCGGGCGGCATCCTCTCGTCGGAAGCGCTGGCCATGGGCAAGGAGGCCGAAAAGGCCGGCGGCCTGTTCATCACCACCGCCGGCGCCGATGAAATCACCGGCAAGGACTGCAACCCCGCCACCTTCCGCTGGTCGGTGCCCACCTTCGGCGCCATCGAGCAGACGGTGCGCCCGCTGATCGCCTCGATGCCGAAGGCCAAGCGCTGGTACACGATCACGCCGCAGTACGTGTTCGGCGACGGCCTGCTGAGCGCGGCCAAGAACATCTTCCAGGAGAAGGGCATCGAGCACGTGGGCAACAGCTACCACTCGCTCAACGAGAAGGAATTCAGCGGCTACCTCACCAACGCCATGGCCGCCAAGCCCGACGTGCTGCTGCTGCTGAACTTCGGTGCGCAGTCTTCGGCCGCGCTGCGCCAGGCGGTGAGCTTCGGCATGCACAAGAACATGACGATCCTCATGGCCTGGGCCTCGGGGCTTGAGCAGTTCGACGAGCTGGGCGCCGACCTGTGCGACGGCGTCTACTTCGGCGCGCAGTACTGGCACACGGCCGACACCACGCTCAACAAGGACCTGGTGAAGCGCACCGCCGACAAGCTCAAGATCGTGCCCAACTACAGCCTCGCGGGCTCGTACGTGTGCACCAAGATCCTGATCGATGGCATCGTGAAGGCCGGCACCGTGGACCAGAAGGCGGTGATTGCCGCGCTCGAAGGCATGAAGTTCGACGGCCTCACCGGCACCGAGGAAATCCGCAAGGCCGACCACCAGGTCATCAAGGACTACTACCTGCTCAAGGGCAAGGCGAAGTCGAAGATGAAGGACGCTGCCGACTACGTCGATGTGGTGAGTTCGGGCAAGTCCTTCCTGCCCGTCGACAAGACCGGCTGCAAGCTGGCCTGAGCACGCAAGGACACCGACGCGCCCATGTCCGTCTACCTGCTCCAGACCATCAACGGAATCGGCATCGGCATGCTGTATTTCCTGCTGGCCGTTGGCTTGTCCATCGTGTTCGGCCTGCTGCGCTTCGTGAACTTCGCGCACGGGGCTTTCTATCTGCTGGGTGCCTACCTGTGCTACCAGGCCATGCAGTGGGGCCTGAACTTCTGGGTCGCGCTGCTCGTGGTGCCGCTCGCCGTCGGCGCGCTGGGCTGGCTGGCCGAGAAGTTGCTGCTGCGCCGCGTGTATGCCAAGGCGCACGAATTCCACATCCTCGTGACGGTGGGCCTCGCGCTCGCGGTGCAGGAGATCGTGATCGTGTTCTGGGGCCCGCTGGGCAACAGCGTGGCCACGCCCGACCTGCTGCAGGGCGTGGTCATGTGGGGCGCCTTCGTCTATCCCAAGTACCGGCTGTTCGTGATCGGCTTCACCGCCGTGCTCGCGGTGCTGCTGTGGTGGGTGCTCGAAGGCACGCGCCTGGGCAGCGCGGTGCGCGCGGGCAGCGAATCGACCGAGATGGTGTCGCTGCTTGGCATCAACGTGTTCCGCGTGTTCAGCCTGGTGTTTGCGCTTGGCGCGGCCACTGCTGCGCTGGCCGGGGTGCTGGCCGCGCCGATTCGGGGTGCGGAGCCTTTCATGGGCGTCGAGGCACTGAGCGTGGCCTTCGTGGTGGTGGTGATCGGCGGGCTCGGCAGCTTCGGTGGCGCGCTCGTGGGCGGGCTGGTGATCGGCATCGTTCAAAGCCTCATGAGCACCATCTGGCCGCCGGGGGCGAGTCTGATGATCTACATCGCGATGGCAGCCGTGCTGCTGCTGCGCCCGCATGGCCTGCTCGGCCGCAAAGGATGAACGACGTCATGCCGAGAAAAATCACATTCCTCCTGGCGCTGATCGCCGCGCTGGGCCTGCCGCTGGTGCTGAGCTCGGGCTCGCTCGCGAGCGAAGTGCTCATCTACGCGCTGGCAGCGCTGGGCTGCAACCTGCTGCTGGGCTACACGGGGCTGCTGTCCTTCGGGCAGGGCATCTTCTTCGGGCTGGGCAGCTACACCATCGCGATTCTGCTCACGCGCCTGCACCTGCCCATGCCGCTCGCATTGCTCGCGGCCATGGCCATGGGTGCGATCGGCGCGGCGGTGGTCGGCTGGGTTGCCATCCGCCAGCGCGGCACCTACTTCGTGATGCTCACGCTGGCCTTCGCGCAGATGTTCTATTTCATCGCCTACACCGCGACCGACCTCACGGGCGGCGACAACGGCCTGCTCGACGTGCCGCGCCCCGGCTTCATGGACACGCCTTGGAAGTACTACGCCTTCGTCGCGGTGATCTTCCTGATCGCCTTCGGCCTGCTGCTGCGCGTGACCGATTCGATCTTCGGCCGCACGCTGCTCGCCATCCGCGACAACGAGGATCGGGCCGCCGCCGTGGGCTACGACCTCAAGCGCTTCAAGCTGCTGGCCTTCATGATCTCGGGTGCCGTCACCGGTCTGGCGGGCGGGCTGCACGCCATGATGACCGGCATCGCGCCGCTGTCGAACGCCGAGTACCACACGAGCGAAATGATCCTGGTCATCACCGTGATCGGCGGCACCGGCAACCTGTTTGCCTCGGTGTTGGGCTCGGCCTTCTATGTGCTGCTGGCCGACTGGCTCTCCACGCTGTGGCCGCGCTGGCTGCTGCTGCTTGGGCTGCTGCTGATCGGCGTGAGCATCGGCATGCAGCGCGGGCTCTGGGGGCTGGGCGAGGGCATCTGGAAACGCATCTTCCGGCGGACGCCCCCGGCTCCAAACGCCTCCGCTGCGCAAGGAGAAAAGGCATGAGCGACGTTCTCATCGAAGCCATTGGCGTCACCAAGCACTACGGCAAGTTCGCCGCGCTCGGCGGGGTCGACCTGAAGATCAGGCGCAACACCGTGCATTCGGTGATCGGCCCCAACGGCGCGGGCAAGACCACGCTGTTCCACATGCTCACGGGCACCGGCACGACCACTGGCGGCCGCATCCTGTTCGACGGCCACGACGTCACGCGCGAGCCCGACCACCGGCGCGTGCAGCGCGGCATGGCGCGCTCGTTCCAGGTCACGGCGCTGTTCCTCAGCCTGTCGGTGCGCGAGAACCTCCGCGTGGCGGCGCAGGGCGTTTCGCCGCGCCAGGCCATGAACTGCTGGCGCGCGCCGGTCGGCGAACTGGCCTGCACGCAGACGGTGGACGAGGTGCTGCAGCGCGTCGGGCTCGAACGGCTGGCGAACACGCCGGCCAGCGAGCTTTCGCATGGCCAGCAGCGCCGCCTCGAAGTGGGCATGGCGCTGGCCGCCAGGCCGAAGGCCATCTTCCTCGACGAGCCGACCTCGGGCATGGGCATCGACGACCTCGACGACATGAAGCAGCTCATTCGCAGCCTGCGCGACCGGCACACCGTGGTGCTGATCGAGCACAACATGAACATCGTGATGGACATTTCCGACACCGTGACCGTGATGCAGCTGGGCCGCGTGCTCGCCGAGGGACTGCCGGGCGACATCCGTGCCGATGCGCGCGTGCGCACGGCCTATCTGGGCAACATGATCACCGGAGGCAAGGCATGAGCGGCCAGAACATCCTCGAAGTCGAAAAACTCCATGCGCATTACGGCAAGAGCCACGTGCTGCAGGGAATCTCGATGCGCGTGGGCGAGGCCGAGCTCGTCACGCTGCTGGGCCGCAACGGCGCGGGCAAGTCGACCACGCTCAAGAGCATTGCTGGTGCGGTCACCCCCACGAGCGGGCGCGTGCGCTTCCAGGGCGCCGACATCGCGGGCATGCCGCCGCACCGCATCGCCACGCGCGGCGTGTGCCTGGTGCCGGAGCACCGAGGCGTCTTCAAGCTGCTGACGGTAGAAGAAAACCTGCTGCTCGGCCTGCGGCGCGAATCGCCCTGGCAGCTGGCCGACATCTACCGCATCTTTCCGCGCCTGAAGGAGCGGCGGCGCAACGGCGGCGGGCAGCTCTCGGGTGGCGAGCAGCAGATGCTGGCCATTGGCCGCGCGCTCATGAACCACCCGCGCCTGCTGATCCTCGACGAGCCGGTCGAGGGCCTGGCGCCGGTGATCGTCGAGGAGATCGTCGCGCAGCTGAAGACCATCAAGGCGGCCGGCGTGGCCATCCTGCTGGTCGAGCAGAACCTCGAAGTCTGCGTGCAGCTGGCTGATCGCCACTACATCGTGGAGCAGGGCGTGATCGTGCACGAGGCCGGCAACGCAGCTTTCATGGCCGACCATGAAGTGAAAGACCGCTATCTGGGCGTGGGCCTTGCTTGAGGCTTCCCGCAACACTCATCCTTATCGCAAAGCCATGAACTCACACACTGAACTCCGCATCGACGGCCAGCGGCTCTGGAACTCGCTGATGGAACTGGCGCAACTCGGCGCCACCGAGAAAGGCGGCGTCTGTCGCATCGCGCTGACCGACCTCGACCGCCAGGGCCGCGACCTGTTCGTGCACTGGGTGCGCGAGGCGGGCTGCGAAGTCCGCGTGGACGCCATCGGCAACATCTTCGCGCGCCGCGCCGGCCGCAACAACGCGCTGCCGCCCGTTACCACCGGCAGCCACATCGACACGCAACCCACCGGTGGCAAGTTCGATGGCAACTACGGCGTGCTCGCGGGGCTGGAGGTGATCCGAAGCCTGAACGACGCGAAGATCGAAACCGAGGCGCCGCTCGAAGTGGCGGTGTGGACCAACGAGGAAGGCTCGCGCTTCGTGCCCGTGATGATGGGCTCCGGCGTGTTCGCCGGTGCGTTCACGCTCGAGCATGCACTGGCGCAGTGCGACAACGACGGCGTCAGCGTGTCCGACGCGCTTGCCTCCATTGGCTACGCGGGCAGCACGCCCGCGTCGGCAACAACATCGCCGGTGGGCGCGTACTTCGAGGCGCACATCGAGCAGGGCCCGGTGCTCGAAGCCAACGAACGCGTGATCGGCGTGGTCGAAGGCGCTCTCGGCCAGCGCTGGTACGATGTGGTGGTGCAGGGCATGGAAGCCCATGCCGGCCCCACGCCGATGGAACTGCGCAAGGACGCGCTGCTGGCCACCTCCGAACTCGTGATCGAGGTCAACCGCATTGCGCTCGCCCACGCGCCGCATGGGCGCGGCACGGTCGGCTGGATCGACAACTACCCGAACTCGCGCAACGTGATCCCGGGCCGCGTGAAGCTCAGCGTCGACCTGCGCGCGGCCGACGACGTGGTGCTGTCGGCCATGGACGCCGAACTGAAAGAAGCCGTGCAGCGCATTGCCATGAAGGGCAAGGTCGAGATGTCGGTGGAGCAGGTCGTGTACTTCCAGCCGCAGCCCTTTACGCCGAAGCTGGTGTCCGCAGTGCGCGAAGCCGCGCAGGCGCAGGGCATGACCTGGATGAACGTGATCAGCGGCGCGGGCCACGACGCGGTGTACCTCGCACGCGTGTGCCCCACGGCCATGATCTTCGTGCCTTGTCTCGACGGCATCAGCCACAACGAGATTGAGGACGCACAGCCCGACCATCTCGAAGCCGGCTGCAACGTGCTGCTGCAAGCCATGCTGCAAAGCGCGGGAGTCGTGTCGTGAAGGCGTGGAGCCGCGCCCTGATGGCGCTTGCCCTCGCATGGTCCGTGGTGCCGGCAGGCGCTGCCGAACCCATCCTGGTGGGCCAGTCCGCGGTACTGACGGGGCCGCTGGCACCCAACAGCCTCGCGTTCATGGAAGGCCAGACGCTGTTGTTCGACCAGCTGAACAAGGCCGGTGGCATCGGCGGGCGGCCCGTCAAGATGATCACGTACGACGATGTCTATGCGGCCGACAAGGCCGCGGCCAACGCCGAGAAGCTGCTGGGCACCGACCGCGTGGTCTGCCTCTTCGGCACCATGGGCACGGGCATCGGCGCGGCCATGGCGCCCGTGGCGGCGAAGTACGACAGCTTCATCTTCGGGGGGCTGACCGGTGCTGCGGTGCTGCGCGGGCCGAAGGTGCCGATCTATCACGTGCGCGAGTCGTATGCCGACGAAGTGCGGCGCGTGATGACCCACCTGGCGACGGTGGGCCTGACGCGCATCGCCATCGTCTCCAGCGACGACGCCTACGGCAAGGGCATCGAGAAGGACGCGATAGACGCGCTCCAGAAGAACGGGCTGTCCCAGGTGCTGGCGCTGCGCTTCGACCCGCAGGAAAAGGAACCGACGCGCGCCGCGCAGCAGATCATTGCCAGCGGCGCGCAGGCCGTGTACGTCATTGCGGCCGGCATGCCGGCGATCAACATGATCCGGGCGCTGGTCGCCGCGCCGATTCATCCGCAGATCTATACGAACTCGGTGGCCAGTTCTTTCCTGCTCTACAAGGAGCTCGGCGAGAAGAGTCGCGGCATCGTGCTGTCGCAGGTGATGCCGCCGTTCTGGAAGACCCGCTTCCCGATCGTCGACGAGTACCAGCGCGCGCGCAAGAGCGCGGGCAGCGAGGGCGAGGGCTCCTACCTGGGCCTGGAGGGCTACATCACGGCCAAGGCGTTTGCGGAAGCACTGCAGCGTGTCAAGGGGCCGATCACCACCGAATCGCTCAGGCGAACCATCGAGACCTCGCCGCCCATGAACCTGGGTGGCTACATGCTGACGTTCAAGGCCGACAACCGCAACGGTTCGAATTTCGGCGACATCACGATGCTGGCAAGCGGCGGGAAGTTTGCTCAATGAAAGTCTTGATAGCGCGCCTCAACCACGAGACCAACACCTTCTCGCCCGTGCCCACGCCGCTCGCGGCCTTCGGGCCCGACGGGCCGACCTTCGGCGAGCAGGCTTACCGCGACAACAAGAGCATGCGCACGGCGATGTCGGCCTTCATCGACCTGGCCGAAGCGGCCGGCGCCGAACTCGTCACGCCGGTGTCGGCTTCGGCCAACCCAAGCGGGCCGGTCGACGCGCAGGCCTACACGCTGCTGACGCAATGCATCGTCGATGCGGCTGCGGGCTGCGATGCCATCCTGCTCGACCTGCACGGCGCGATGGTGGCGCAGAACAGCGCCGACGGCGAAGGCGACCTGCTGGTGCGCCTGCGCGCGGCGGCACCGGGCGTGCCAATTGGCGTGGCGCTCGACCTACATGCCAACGTCACGCCCGAGATGGTGGAAAACGCGGACGTGATCGTCGGCTTCAAGACCTATCCGCACATCGACATGTACGAGACCGGCGAGCACGCCGGCCGCCTGCTGCTCGACCTGCTGGCCGGGCGCAGCAAGCCGGCGATGCGCTGGCACCGGCTGCCGCTGATGGCGCACACGCTGCGCAGCGCGTCGTTCACCGGCGCGATGCAGCGCGCCATCGAGGCGGCGCGCGAGGCCGAGAAGTCGGAGTCGCTCGCGGTGTCGATCCTGGCGGGTTTTTCGCTGTCGGACATCGAGTCGCCGTGCATGAGCGTGATCGTCGTCGATGCGCAGTCGCCCGAGCGCGCGCAGGCCACGGCCGACCGCATCGCCGCGCAGATGTGGAGCGAGCGCGAGGCCTTCATCTACCGCAGCGAACCGCTGGCGCAGTCGATCGGGCGCGCGAAGCTGATTGCCGAGGGCGCGACGCGCCCGGTGCTGCTGCTCGACCATGGCGACAACTGCATGTCCGGCGGCAGCTGCGACACCATGGACGTGCTGCAGGAGGCGCTGGCGCAGGGGCTGCACGGCATCGGCGTCGGGCCGCTGTGCGACCCCGAAGCGGTGGCGCAACTGGTCGCGGCGGGCGAGGGCGCGCAGGTGACGGTGGCGCTCGGCAACAAGGTCTCGCTCGAAGGCATCGGCCTCTCGAAGACGCCGGTGCGCCTGACGGGCACCGTGCGAACCATCAGCGAAGGCGAGTACGTCATTACCGGTCCCACGTACACCGGCCAGCGCAGCAGCATGGGGCGCACGGTGCTGTTCGACATCGGCACGGCGCGCATCGTGGTGACCGAGCGCACGCAGGAGCCTTGGGACATCGGCGTCTTCGAATGCGCGGGGCTCGATCCGCGCAAGGAGCGCTTTCTGCTGCTCAAGTCGCGCATGTATTGCCGGCCGGTGTTCGAGCCGCTGTCGGCCGCGCTGGTGGAGTGCGACAGCCCGGGCGTTACGAGCTCGGACTACAGCCTGTTCCCGTTCAGCAAGGTGCGCCGGCCGGTGTTTCCGCTGGATGCGAACGCCTCGATGGACGCTGCAGCATGACCTGAGACGTCATCGACGCGAATCGCGTGCGACGCGACCATTCCTTCACCCCGCGATGTTGCGGGTCGAAACCCTCGAAAGGAATCGTCATCATGAACACCGCCGCACACGATGCCACCGCGATCGCCCAACGCTACATCGCCGTCTGGAACGAAACCGACGCCGCGCGCCGCGCCGCGCTGATCGAAGCCGGGTGGACCGCCAACGCCCGCTACGTGGACCCGATGGCGCAGGCCAGCGGGCACGAGCAGATCAGTGCGCTGGTCGGCGTGGTGCACCAGCGCTACCCGGGCTTTCGCTTCAACCTGCTGGGCAAGGCCGATGCGCATGGCGATCACCTGCGTTTCTCGTGGACGCTGGGGCCGAGCGGAGCGGAAGACCTGATCCAGGGCACCGACTTCGTGCGGCTCGATGCAGGCAAGCTCAGTTCGGTGACGGGCTTTCTGGACAAGGTGCCGGTCGGCGCCTGAGCCTGAACGAAAGCTGAACGCCGGCGCTCAATCCGGCGCGCCGGCCGGCCGTCCACGCCACAGCTTGCGGTAGACGGTCGCCCGGCTGATGCCCAGGGCCCGCGCCGCTTCCGCCACATTGCCGCGCGCATCGGCCACTGCCTTGCGGATCAGCGCGGTTTCCACATCGCGCAGCCGCGGGCGGGTGTCGGGAGCAGGCGCGCCCGCCGTGCCGCTGGTGCTGCTGCGCTGGGGTCGCACCTGCACTCGAAGGCCCGACCAGAGCGGCACTTCGAGCACCGCGTCGGCGCGTCGGGCCGCGTCGAACATCATGTGCAGCGGCAGCGCGAACAGGTCGTTGAAGTGCAATGCATGCTCGCTGCGCGGCAGCGGCTGGTGCAGCATCTGCCGGGCCGCCGCGTTGGCGCCCGTGACGCTGCCGGTGGCGTCGATGCACAGCAGACCCTCGGTGGCCTCGCTGTTCGTGCTGCCGGGCCACGCCAGGTGCAGCAGCAGTTCGCAGGGCTCGCGCATCACCAGCATGTTCTCGATGCTGCGCGCCGACAGGGTGGCCAGGTGGCGCAGCTCGGGTCGTTCGACCACCTGCACGCCGGTCAGGTCGAGCATGCCGATGCAGTCGCCACGGGGGCCGAAGAGCGGGGCGCCGGCGCAGCTGTAGACGCCGGTGTCGTCGAAGAAATGCTCGCCACGGTGCAGCCACACCGATTCCTGCTCGGCCAGCGCGGTGCCGATGGCGCTGGTGCCGATGGCGCGCTCAGACAGGTCGACGCCGACGCGTCCGATGTCGCGTGCATACCGGCTGGCGGCGTCGGCGCCGTCAGGCAGGTTGCCCACGTCGATGACGATGCCGTCGGCATCGGTCAGTACGGCGAAATAACGGGTGTCGGCAATGGCGCGCGACAGTCGCTCTATCACCGGGCGGGCCGCCGAGACCAGCGCCCGGTTGCGCTCGGCGACGTCGCGGCTGGCCGAGCGGCTCACCGGGTCGAAGCTGACTCGCTGCTGGGGCCGGCGACCGGCCTCGATGCAGCGCTGCCAGGAACGGGTGATCCACGAATCGACGCAGGCGGCGCCGCGCGCCCGGGCGGCCGACTCGCCCTCGATCACTTCGCGGCGGGCTTGGGCAATGGCCAGGGAACGCTCAGGCGATGGCGAAACGATAGAGACGGGCATCGTGGTTTTTCGCGCGTGTGGGGCGGCTTTTCCTGGCTCGCCGGACGGCAAGCTGTTTCATTTTGAGAATTTCGCGCGGTCTGTGCAAGTGTCAAGGGTTTTGCCTAGGATAGTGCGAAAGGTCGGCATCCAAGATGCTTTTGCTGAAACAGCCATCACCTTTAACGGAGACAGCCAAATGCAGGTCGCTTTCAAGGTCAACGGCCGTCAGGTCACGGTCGACGCTCCTCCCAACACCTTCCTCGTCTACGCCATCCGGGAGCACCTCCATCTCACCGGTACCCACGTTGGCTGCGACACCGCCCAGTGCGGTGCCTGCACCGTCCACGTGAATGGCCGGGCCGTCAAATCTTGCAATGTGCTGGTAGCCCAGGCAGCCGGCGCGGACATCACCACCATCGAGGGCATTGCCGAGGCTGACGGCACCATGCACCCCATGCAGGCGGCCTTCAAGGAATGCCACGGCCTGCAGTGCGGTTTCTGCACCCCCGGCATGGTCATGAGCGCCATCGACCTGTGCACCCACCACCCCAAGTCGAGCGAGTCGGAAATCCGCGAACTGCTCGACGGCAACCTGTGCCGCTGCACGGGCTACCAGAACATCGTGAAGGCAGTGAAGATGGGCGGCGAGGCAATGGCCTCGGGCACTCCCGTCAAGACAACCGTAACGGCATGAAGGGAGCGACATCATGGGTGCTTCCGACTTCTCGAACCTGCCGCACATCGGCGAGGCGCTACGGCGCAAGGAAGACTACCGCTTCCTGACCGGCGCCGGCAACTACACCGACGACATCACGCTGGCCAACCAGAGCCATGCGGTCTTCGTGCGCTCGCCGCACGCCCACGCCGCCATCAAGTCGATCGACATTGCCGAGGCACTGAAGATGCCCGGTGTGATCGGTATCTTCAGCGGCAAGGACATCGAAGGAAAGATGGGCGGCCTGCCTTGCGGCTGGCTCATCAACAACCCCGACGGCACCCCCATGAAGGAGCCGATGCACCCGATCCTCGCGATCAAGAAGGTGCGCTACGTGGGCGACCATGTCGCGATGGTCGTGGCCGAGACGGTCGAGCAGGCCAAGAACGCGGCCGAGGCGGTGGTGGTCGACTACGACGTGCTGCCCGCACTCGTGAGCGTGGCCGATGCGGCGAAGAAGGCCGGCGGCGCGGTGCTGCACGACGAGGCGCCCGACAACCAGTGCTACAAGTGGGCGCTGGGCGACAAGGCGGCGGTCGATGCGGTGTTCGCCAATGCCGCGCACGTCACCAAGCTCGACCTGGTCAACAACCGGCTGATTCCCAACCCCATCGAGCCACGCGTGGCCATCGGCAGCTACAGCCGGGGCACCGACGACTACACGCTCTACGTGTCCAACCAGAACCCGCACGTCGAGCGCCTGCTGATGACGGCCTTCGTGCTGGGCCTGCCAGAGCACAAGGTGCGGGTGATAGCGCCCGACGTGGGCGGCGGCTTCGGCTCCAAGATCTTCCTGTATGCAGAAGACGTGTGCCTGACCTGGGCCGCCAAGCAGCTCAACCGCAACATCAAGTGGACGGCGGAACGCTCGGAGTGCTTCCTGTCTGACGCGCATGGCCGCGACCATGTGAGCCACGCCGAAATGGCGATGGACAAAGACGGCAAGTTCCTCGCGCTGCGAGTGCATACAGACGCCAACCTCGGCGCCTACCTGTCGACCTTCTCGACCGCGGTGCCCACCATCCTCTACGCCACGCTGCTGGCGGGCCAGTACACCACGCCGCAGATCTACGTGGAGGTCGACGCCTGGTTCACCAACACCGCGCCGGTCGATGCCTACCGCGGAGCGGGGCGGCCCGAGGCTACCTACCTGCTGGAGCGGCTGGTGTCGCGCTGCGCCTGGGAAATGAAGCTGGGGCAGGACGAGATCCGCAAGCGCAACTTCATCAGCACCTTCCCGTACCAGACGCCGGTGGCGTTGCAGTACGACACGGGCGACTTCCACGCCTGCATGGACAAGGCCCGCGTGCTGGCCGAGGTCGATGGCTTCGCGGCGCGCAAGTCGGCCACCGAGGCCAAGGGCAAGCTGCGCGGCATCGGCTACTCGAGCTATATCGAGGCCTGCGGCATTGCGCCGTCGAACATTGCCGGGGCGCTTGGCGCGCGGGCGGGCCTGTTCGAATGCGGCGAGATCCGCGTGCACCCGACCGGCAGCGTGACCGTGTTCACCGGCTCGCACAGCCACGGGCAGGGCCACGAAACCACCTTCGCACAGGTCGTCGCGGCGCGGCTGGGCATTCCGGTCGAGAACGTCGACGTGGTGCATGGCGACACCGGCCGCGTGCCCTTCGGCATGGGCACCTACGGTTCGCGCTCCATCTCGGTGGGCGGCGCGGCCATCATGAAGGCGCTCGACAAGATCGAGACCAAGGCCAAGAAAATCGCCGCGCACCTGATGGAGGCGAGCGACGCCGACATCGAGTTCGCCAACGGCGAGTTCACGGTCAAGGGCACCGACAAGAAGATCCCCTTCGGCCAGGTGGCGCTCACGGCCTACGTGCCGCACAACTACCCGCTCGACAAGCTGGAGCCGGGCCTGAACGAAACCGCCTTCTACGACCCGACCAACTTCACCTTCCCGGGCGGCACCTACATCTGCGAGGTCGAAGTCGACAAGCAGACCGGTGAAGTCAAGGTCGACCGCTTCACTGCAGTGGACGACTTCGGCACCATCATCAACCCGATGATCGTCGAGGGCCAGGTGCACGGCGGGCTGGTGCAGGGCATCGGCCAGGCGCTGCTCGAAAACTGCGTCTACGACAACGAGACAGGCCAGCTGCTCACCGGCAGCTTCATGGACTACGCCATGCCACGAGCAGGCGACTTTCCGCAATTCAAGCTCGACACCGTGTGCACCCCGTGCACACACAACCCGCTCGGCACCAAGGGCTGCGGCGAGGCGGGGGCCATCGGCTCGCCGCCGGCCGTGATCAATGCGGTGCTCGACGCGCTGGCGCCATTGGGCGTCAAGGATTTCGATATGCCTGCCTCTCCCAGCCGCGTCTGGGAAGCGATGCAGGCCGTGGCCCAACACTAAAACAAAGAAGGAATCACACCATGTATGCCTTCACACTCGAACGGCCCGCCACCGTGGCCGATGCGGCCAAACTCGTTGCCGCCGGCGCCAAGCCGCTGGCGGGCGGGCAGACCCTGCTGGCTTCGATGAAGCTGCGGCTCTCGGCGCCCGAACAGCTGGTGGACCTCAGCGGCATCAAGGAGCTCACCGGCATCACGAAAAACGGCAACGCCATCACCATCGGCGCCATGTCGCGCCATCTCGACGTGGCGAACAACGCCGACGTGAAGGCCGCCTACCCGGCGCTGGCCGACCTGGCTTCGCGCATCGGCGACCGGCAGGTGCGCGCGATGGGCACCATTGGCGGCTCGGTGGCCAACAACGACCCGGCGGCGTGCTACCCCAGCGCGGTGCTCGCCTCGGGCGCGACCGTGGTCACGTCGAAGCGCGAGATTGCCGCCGACGATTTCTTCCTGGGCCTGTTCACCACGGCGCTGGAAGAAGACGAGCTGATCACCGCGATCCGCTTTCCCATTCCGAAGCGCGCCGTCTACGAAAAGCTGCGCCAGAAGGCGTCGAACTTTCCGCTGGTCGGCGTGTTCCTTGCGCAATACGACAGCGGCGTGCGCGTGGCGATCACCGGCGCGGGCAACGGCGTGTTCCGCCATGCCGGGCTGGAAGACGCGCTCAACAAGAGCTTCACCGCAGCCGCCGCTGCAGCGGTGAAGATCGATGCGAGCGATCTCAACAGCGACCTGCATGCGTCGGCTGCGTACCGCGCGAACCTGATCAGCGTGCTGACCCAACGCGCCGTCACCAAGGCCCTGGGCTGAAGAGGCCGGGGCTGCCGATTGCCCACCGGAAGGCGCGAGACTCTCGCGTCTTCCGCTACGCTTCGCCATGATCTTTCCGACCATCGATTCCCTCTCCGAAGCTTTGGTGCAGGCCGGCTACTTCGCCGACCGGCGGCTGGCGACGGCTGTGTTTCTTGCGCTCAAGCTGCAGCGCCCGCTGCTGCTCGAAGGCGAGCCCGGCGTCGGCAAGACCGAGCTGGCGAAAGCACTGTCGACCGCTCTTAACCGCGAGCTGCTGCGCCTGCAGTGCTATGACGGCCTGGAGCAGCGCGAAGCCCTCTACGAATGGAACTACGCAGCGCAGCTGCTGCACATGCGCGCGGCCGAGGCCACGGGTGCGGCGCGCGACGTGGAAGCCGAGGTCTACCAGCCGCATTACCTGATCCGCCGCCCGCTGCTGCAGGCGCTGCAGACGCCGCTGCCCGGCGCCGTGCTGCTCATTGACGAGGTGGACCGCGCCGACGAGCCCTTCGAGGCCTTCCTGCTCGAATACCTGGGCGAGTACCAGGTGAGCATTCCCGAGTTGGGCACGGTACGCGCCGTGGTGCCGCCCGTCACCATCCTCACGAGCAACCGCACGCGCGAACTCAACGATGCGGTCAAGCGCCGCTGCCTTTATCACTGGCTCGACTATCCCGAGCGAGAGCGCGAACTGGCCATCGTGCGCGCACAGGTGCCGCAGGCCGGCGAGAAGCTGTCGGCGCAGGTGTCGGCATTCGTCGCGCGGCTGCGCGAGGCGCCTTTCGTCAACGCCTTCCAGCGCGCACCCGGCATCGCCGAGAGCGTCGAATGGGCGAGGGCACTGATTGCGCTCGACACCGTCGAACTCGACCCCGAGGTGGTGGTCGACACCGCCGGCATCCTGTTCAAGCAGCGCGACGACGTGGCCGCGCTGACGCGGGAGCTGGCGTCGGACCTGCTCAAGCCCGAGGCATGACGACCACCGGTATCCAGCAACTCGGCGACGTTCGCAGCGGCAAGCTCGCCGGCAACATCACTGCCTTCGGCCGTGCGCTGCGCCGCGCCGGAGTGCGCACCGACGCCATGCGCATCGCGCTGGCTGCCGAAGCGGCCACGCTGGTGGGGGTGGAAGACAGGCTCGACCTGAGCGCCGCGATGGAAGCCGTGATGGTGAGCCGCGAGCAGGACCGCATGGTGTTCCGCGAACTCTTCGACGCCTGGTTCCGCGATCCGGAGCTGGCCAACAAGCTGCTCGCACAGATGCTGCCGAGCGCCGAAGGCAAGGCGGAGCCATCGAAGCGCCGGCCGCGCGTGCGCGAGGCGCTCACCGCACCGCGCAACCCTGCCAAGCCAGCCGAGCTGGCCAAGCCCGACCGCGAGATCGAGTTCGACGCTGCCATGACGTCGAGCGACCGCCAGCGCCTGCAGCATGCGGACTTCAACGCGCTCGGCGCTTCTGAGTACCGCCTGGTCGAGCGGCTTGCGCGCGACATCAGGCTGCCGATTCCCGAGCTGCCGTCGCGTCGCCTGCGCGTGGCTGGCGACGCGGGCCGGCAGCATGCGCGCATGCATTGGCCGGGCGTGCTGCACGAGGCGGCGCGCACGGGTGGCGAGATCCTGCGGCTGCCCAAACTGGCCCGGCGCCAGCAGCCCTTGCCGCTGCTGGTGCTGGTCGATGTGTCGGGCTCGATGGAGCGCTATGCGCGGCTGCTGCTGGCTTTCCTGCACGCCGCCACTCGCCGCGCGGGCCGGCGCGACGTGTTCGCCTTCGGCACCCGCCTGACCGATCTGACCCCCGCCTTCCGGCTCGCCGACACCGACGCCATGCTCGGCGCAGCCAGCCTCGCCATCGACGACTTCGCGGGCGGCACCCGGCTCGGCAGCTCTTTGACCGAATTGCGCCGAGCCCACACCCGCCGCCTGACCGGCCGCCGCACCCTGGTGCTGGTGATCAGCGATGGCTTGGACACCGGCGAGCCGTCGCTGCTGGAGCAGGAGCTGCTGTGGCTCAAGCGCCATTCGCGCCGCCTGCTGTGGCTCAACCCCTTGCTGCGCTTCGAGGGCTACGCCCCTCTGGCGCGTGGGGCCAGTGTTCTGCACCGGCAAGCAGACGCGATGCTGGCAGTTCACAATCTCAGCGCACTCGAACAGCTCGCAGCGAGCCTGGCCGCCCTGATGCGGTCCGGCCGCTAGCGTTGCCCGGGAAGGAAGACAAAGGAAACCCACCATGGAAATGCTCGGAAACCGCCGCCTCGGCATCACCCAACAACAGGCCTGGGAAGCGCTCAACGACCCCGAGACACTGAAGAAGTGCATTCCCGGTTGCGACAAGTTCGAGCTCACGGGCGACAACCAGTACAGCGTCGCGCTCGCCGTCAAGATCGGCCCGGTGTCGGCCAAGTTCAACGGCAAGGTGATGCTGTCGGACATCGTGGCGCCCGATGGCTACAAGCTGAGCTTCGAAGGGCAGGGCGGCGTGGCAGGGTTCGCCAAGGGCTCGTCGAGTGTCTCGCTCAAGCCGGTGACGGCCGAAGCTGCACCGGCCGAGGCTGCCGTCGCGCATGAAGCCGAGGCCGCATCGCCTCCTCCCGTCCCCGGCTGCGAACTCGACTACACCGTGCAGGCCCAGGTTGGCGGCAAGATCGCCCAGCTCGGCCAGCGTCTGATCGACGGCGCCGCCAAGTCGACTGCCGACGATTTCTTCAAGCGCTTCGAGGCCGAGATGCAGAGCCGCTACGGCCCGCCGCCCGCGCCCGTCGTGGAAGCCACCGCCGACGCGCCTGCAGAGAAGGCCGGCATGATGTCCGGCCTCATGAAGAAGATCGGTCTCGGCAAGAAGGACGACAACAGCGACAACAAGGACGCGCCCGCACCGGGCGATGCCAGCAGCTAGGAGCCGGCCGCGCCATGGAAAATCTCGACGTCATGGTGCTGCGCACGCTGCGTGATTGGCGGCGTGCCGGCAAGCGCGCGCTGCTGACGACAGTCGTGCGCACCTGGGGCTCGTCGCCCCGGCCCGTGGGTTCGATCATGGCCCTGGCCGAAGACGGCGCGGTGGTCGGCTCGGTCTCGGGCGGCTGCATCGAGGACGACCTGATCGCGCGCTACAGCCACGCGCATGGCAAGGGCGAAGACGTTCCGCTGGGTGCGCCACCCGCGCTCGTGAAGTACGGCATTACTGCCGACGAGGCGCATCGTTTCGGACTGCCCTGCGGCGGCACGTTGGAGCTGCTGCTCGAATACGCGCCCGATGCCAGCTCGCTCGACCTGCTGGTCGCGCAGCTGGAACAAGGCAAGCTCATGCAGCGCACGGTGACGCTCGCCACCGGCGCGGTGCGGCTCGCTGAGGCGAAAGCCCCCGACGAGCTCACCGTGAACGATACGGAGCTCACCAACACCTTCGGCCCCGAGTACCGCATGCTGCTGATCGGCGCCGGCCAGCTGGCCGAGTACCTCGCGACGATGGCCAAGTTCAGCGGCTTTGCCGTGACGCTGTGCGACCCGCGCGCCGAGTACCGCACCGCGTGGTCGCTGCCCGGCGTGCACATCACGACCGAGATGCCCGACGACGCGGTGCTGGCCTTCAAGCCCGACCGCCGCAGCTGCGTGGTTGCGCTCACGCACGATCCCAAGCTCGACGACCTCGCGCTGCTTGAAGCACTGCAGAGCGAAGCCTTCTACGTCGGCGCCATCGGCTCGCGCCGCAATGCCGACGCGCGGCGCGACCGCATGATCGAGCACTTCGACCAGACCGAAGAATCGCTCGCGCGTCTGCGCGGGCCCATCGGCATCTACATCGGCAGCAAGACGCCGCCGGAGATCGCGGTCAGCGTGATGGCCGAGATACTGGCTGTGAAGAATGCGGTGACGTTGCCGCGTGAGGTCGAGGTGGCGCGGGCCAAGGAGATGCAGCAGCTGCTGCCCGGCTGATTTGCTTTTTTCGGGGTGCGTGCGAATGGCACAGGGTGCTCCCTTCCGCCAGTGAATCAGCCCGACTTTGCCTCGGGCGGCACGTCGCCCCCCTTCTGCCGCTCACGGAACAGCGCCGCGCGCATCAAAAAGATAGTGGTGATCGGCGCAGTGAGCGCAATGAACAGCACGATCAGCACGGCATGCAGGAACAGGCTGAAGCCCTGCACCGAAAAATAGACGATAGTGGCGACCGTCATGCACCACACGCCGACCGTCGCGCCCAGTGTGGGCGCATGGATGCGGCGGAAGAAGGTGGGCAGCCGAACCAGGCCGAAAGAACCTATGGCCGCGAAGGCCGCGCCCAGTACCGCGAACACTGCGGTGATGATCTCGGCCCACAGCGGCAGCGGGCCCACGATGAAGTCCGTCATTCGATCACCTCCCCGCGCAGCAGGAACTTTGCCATGGCCGTGGAGCCGACGAAGCCGAACAGCGCGATCAGCAGCGCCGCCTCGAAGTAGACGTTGCTCGCGTAGATGATGCCGAGCACCAGCATCATCAGCATGCCGTTGATGTAGAGGCAGTCGAGCGCCATCACGCGGTCTTGTGCGCTCGGGCCGATCAGCAACCGCGAGAGCGCGCACAGCATGGCCACGGCCAGCAGGAAGAGCGCGAACTTCAGGGCCCAGAAGAGGATGGGTGTCATGACTCGAAGATCTCCATCAGGGGGCGCTCGTAGCGCTGCTTGATCAGTGCGACGAAGGCGGCCTCGTCGTCCACGTCGAACACATGGATCAGCAGCGTGCTGCGGTCGAACGACACTTCGCCCCAGGCGGTGCCGGGCGTGAGGCACATCACCATGGCCAGCACCGCGAGCCCGTTGGGGTCGCGCATGTCGAGCGGAATCTGCACGAACTTCGAGGCGATCCGCGAGGTGCGCCGCGTGAGCAGCAACCGGGCCACGTCGTACGCCGACTTCAGCATGTCGAAGGTCACGACGAAGGACAGCCGCAGCGCGACGCCGGGCCGACGCATGCGTACCGCCGCCGGGCGCAGGCCCTCGGTGAGCAGCGGTACCGCGATGGCGAGGATCAGGGCCGCCAGCAGCGTGGCGGCGTCGAGCGACTGGTTGAGCAGCAGCCAGACAATGAACAGCGCGAACGACAGCGACGGAGAAGGAATCAGGCGCTTCATGGGGCCGTGCCTTCCTTTGCTTCTTCCTTTTTCACCGGATTCGGAATCTGCCGCGCGCCCAGCACCGCGTTGCGATAGGGCGTGGGTGTCTTCAGTCCTTCAGCGGTGGCCCTGGCGTGCTGCATGACAGGCCCGGCCCACACAGTCAGCGCCACGCTGGCCGCGAGCAGTCCGGCCACCGGCAGCACTTCGAGCGCGGGCAGCGAGGGCATGGTGGGGTGGAGCTGCGTCCAGAAGTGGCGGATGCCGGTGCGGCTCAATGCAATCAGCGAGAGAAAGCCCGAGGCGATCAGCAGCGCAAGAAAGATCCAGCCGGCGGTGCCGATCGCCTTGGCGCCGAGCATGCCCGAGAGCATCGCGAACTTGCCGATGAAGCCCGACAGCGGCGGCAGGCCCGCGAGCAGCAGCGTGCAGCCCATGAAGCTCAGGCCCAGGAAGGCCACGCCGGCGGGAATCGCGCGGCCGTAGAGTGCCTGCGCCTCGTCGTCGAGGTTCACGTCGTTGAGTGCGCGCAGGTCTTCGGCGAGAAAGGGCGCGTTGCCGGCCGCCTCGTGCGGCGCCACGCTCATGCCCGCGTTGCGCCAGCGCTCGATCATGTCGGTCAGCAGGAAGAAGGCGCTGACCGCGAGCGTGGAACTCAGCAGGTAGTACAGCGCGCCGGCCCACACGGCCGGCTGGCCGAGCCCGACCGCCGCGAGCAGGGTGCCCGCAGACACCAGCACGCTGAAGCCCGCGAGGTTCGATAACCGCTGCGTGCCGACGATGCCGAGCGCACCGACGAAGAGCGTGGCAAGGCCCACGCCAACCAGCGCCGCCTGTCCGAAGGCGGCCGAGTCGCCGGTGTCGGGCGCGAACAGCACGGTCCACAGCCGCAGGATCGTGTAGACGCCGAGCTTGGTCAGCAGCGCAAACACCGCGCCAACGGGCGACACCGATGCGCTGTAGGCCGGCACCAGCCAGAAGTTGAGCGGCCACGCGCCGGCCTTGGCGAAGAAGGCGGTCGCGAGGATGGCGGCTGCCGCATGCACCAGGCCGCGGTCGCCCGGCGCGAGTTCGGCAATGCGCACGCCGAGATCGGCCATGTTGAGCGTGCCGGTCACGCCGTACAGGATGGCCGCGCCGATCAGGAACAGCGACGACGCAGCGAGGTTGATCGCGATGTAGTGCAGCCCCGCCTGCACGCGCAGCCGGCCCGAGCCGTGCAGCAGCAGGCCGTAGGAGGCCGCGAGCATCACCTCGAAGAAGACGAACAGGTTGAACAGGTCGCCCGTGAGGAAGGCTCCGTTCAGGCCCATGAGCTGCAGTTGCAGCAGCGGATGGAAATGCACGCCCGCGCGGTCCCAGCGCGAGGTGGAATAGATCGACGCGGCAAAGGCGATCACCCCCGTGAGCGCGACCATCATGGTCGAGAGCCGGTCGGCCACCAGCACGATGCCGAAGGGTGCACGCCAGTTGCCCGGCAGGTAGACGCCGATGGAGCCGGGGCCGCCGCCGGTGTCGGCAGCGTTCACCCAACGCAGCAGCGCGAGCGCGGCAAGCAGGCCGACGAGGCCCGAGACCACGCTCAGGGCCGACTTGGTGCGCCGCCGGTTCTCGCCCAGCAGCAGCATGAGCGCGGCCGTGAGCATGGGCACGAGGATCGGCACCGCCACCAGGTGCGGCATGCTGAACTCGAGCAGTTCGTCGAGCAGGTGGAAGATCTCTTTCACTCTGCCTCCTGCCGTTCTTCACCGTCCACGTGGTCGGTGCCGGTGAGGCCGCGCGAGGCGAGCATCACAACGAGGAACAGCGCCGTCATCGCAAAGCCGATCACGATGGCAGTCAGCACGAGGGCTTGAGGCATCGGGTCGGCCGTATTGGCCAGCGTGGAGGTGAGGCCTTTGATGAGCACCGGCTCGCTGTCGACCTTGAGCCGGCCCATGCTGAAGATGAAGAGGTTGACCGCGTAAGAGATCAGCGTCAGGCCCATGATGACCTGGAAGGTGCGAGGGCGCAGCAGCATGTATACGCCCGAGCCGGTGAGCACGCCGATGGCGAGTGCGAGCACGATTTCCATCAGCTGGCTCCCCCGGCGGCGACGGCAGCTGCGGCGGCTTCGGCTTCTTTTTCGGCCTGCTCGTCGGCCCAGCGGTGGCTTCGTATCGACTGGTGGGCCAGCGCGGTGAGGATCAGCATGGTGGCGCCGAGCACCAGCGCGAACACGCCGATGTCGAAGAAGAGGGCGCTGGGCACGTGCACCTCGCCCAGCAGCGGCAGATGCAGGTGCGCGGTGTGCGTGGTCAGGAAGGGATAGCCGAAGAACACCGCGCCGCCGCCGGTGGCCAGCGCCAGCAGCAGGCCGATGGCGATCCAGCGGCGCGGGTAGATGCGCAGATGCTCTTCCACCCATTCGGTGCCCGAGACGATGAACTGCAACACCAGCGCGACCGACATCACCAGCCCCGCGACGAAGCCGCCGCCCGGCGCGTTGTGGCCGCGCATGAAGAAGTAGACCGACACCAGCGCCGCCAGCGGCAGCACCAGCCGCACCAGCACGGCCGGCACCATCAGGTAGCCCACGGCGGTGTCCTTGGCGCGGCGCGGGTTCAGCAGGTCGCTGCTGCCGTCGTCGACTTGTAGCCGCTGCTGGACCGGAAGGGCCATCGATTCGATCGCGGGGCGGAAGCGCCGCAGCAGCGCATACACCGTGAGCGCGACCACGCCGAGCACGGTGATCTCGCCGAAGGTGTCGAAGCCGCGGAAGTCGACCAGCATCACGTTGACCACATTGGTGCCGCCGCCCTCGGTGAGCGCGTGTTCGAGGAAAAAGGGCGAGATGCTCTGCGGGAAGTTGCGCGTCATCATTGCCCACGCCAGCGCCGCCATGCCGCCGCCGGCGATGGTGGCCGCCAGCAGGTCGCGCCCGCGCCGGCCCCACGGTCGCAGCCGCGCGCGGGCGGGTTGAATGACGTCCTTGCTGCGCATCGGCAGCCAGCGCAGGCCCAGCAGGATCAGCACCGTGGTCACGGCCTCGACCACCAGTTGGGTCAACGCGAGGTCGGGTGCCGAGAACCAGATGTAGGTCACGCAAGAGACCAGCCCCGCGCCCGAGGCCAGCATCAGCGCCGCCAGCCGGTGGAATTTGGCCTGCCATGCGGCGGCCAGCGCGCAGGTGCCGCCGATGATCCAGGTCATGGCGAACATCGGCGAGAAGGGCAGTAGTTCGCGCATGCCGGGTGCTGCGGGCGTGGCCCACAGGGAAGCCGCGGCGCCCGCCACGGCCGCGACTACCAGCAGCAGCAACTGCCACTGCAGCCGGCGCGTGCCGAACAGGCGACGGCTACGCCGGCCCGCTTCGCTCAGCAGCGCGAGCAGGTGCTCGAAGATGACCTGGCCATCGAAGCGATGCAGCAGCGGCGTGTGCTCGAGGCCGCCGCGTGCGCGACGACGGCGCTGCAGCAGGTACAGCGCGGCGCCGCCCGCCAGCGCGACGAAGCTCATCATCAACGGCAGGTTGAAGCCATGCCACACCGCCAGGCTGTACTCGGGCAGCGTGCCGCCGACGACCGGCGTGGCGGCCGCCGCCAGCATCGGGCCGACCGACCACGCTGGCACCACACCCACCACCAGGCACAGAAGCACCAGCAGTTCGACCGGCACGCGCATCCAGTGCGGCGGCTCGTGCGGGTGCTTGGGCACCTCGTCGCCGCAGGGCGGGCCGAAGAACACGTCGAACACGAAGCGCGCCGAATACGCCACGCTGAAGATGCCCGCGATGGTGGCGACGACCGGCAGGCTGAAGTCGACCCACGGCGTCGACTGGATGAACACCGTCTCGGCGAAGAACATTTCCTTCGAGAGAAAGCCGTTGAGCAACGGCACGCCGGCCATCGAGGCGCTGGCGATGATGGCCAGCGTGCCCGTGATGGGCATGAGCCGCATCAGGCCGCTGAGCTTGCGGATGTCGCGCGTGCCGGTCTCGTGGTCGATGATGCCGGCCGCCATGAAGAGCGACGCCTTGAAGGTCGCGTGGTTCATCACATGGAACACCGCCGCCACGGCCGCGAGCGGGCTGTTCAGGCCCAGCAGCAGCGTGATGAGCCCGAGGTGCGAGATGGTCGAGTAGGCCAGCAGCGCCTTCAGGTCGCGCTGGAACATGGCGATGAAGCCGCCGAGCAGCAGCGTGACGGCGCCCGCGCCGCCCACCATCCAGAACCACTGCTCGGTGCCCGAGAGCACGGGCCACAGCCGCGCCATCAGGAACACGCCGAGCTTCACCATCGTGGCCGAGTGCAGGTAGGCCGACACCGGCGTGGGCGCGGCCATGGCGCGCGGCAGCCAGAAGTGGAACGGGAACTGCGCGCTCTTGGTGAAGGCGCCGAGCAGCACCAGCACCAGTGCGACCGGGTACAGCGCGTGCGCTCGGATGAGGTCGCCCGAGGCCAGCACCACGTCGAGCTCGTAGCTGCCGACGATGCGGCCGAGCACCAGCACGCCGGCCAGCAGGCACAGCCCGCCAGCGCCGGTGACGGTGAGCGCCATGCGCGCACCGCGCCGCGCGTCGCGGCGGTGGTGCCAGTAGCCGATGAGCAGGAAGGAGAAGAGGCTGGTGAGCTCCCAGAACAGCACCATCTGAATGAGGTTGCCCGAGAGCACCACGCCCATCATCGCGCCCATGAACGCGAGGAAGAACGAGAAGAAGCGCGGCACCGGATCGGAGGCCGACATGTAGTAGCGCGCATAGAGCACCACCAGCGCGCCGATGCCCAGCACCAGCATGCAGAACAGCCATGCGAAGCCATCCAGGCGGAACACGAGGTTCAGGCCGAGGGCCGGCAGCCATTCGATTTCTTGCCGCAGCACGTTGCCGTGCGCGATCTGCGGGAAGAACCATGCGACCTGGATGGCGCAGCCCAGCGCGACCAGCCCCGCCAGCGTCGACTCCCTGTTGCGTGCGTTGGAAGGCATCAACGCGGCCAGCACGCTGGCAATGAAGGGGAGGGCGATGAGAAAGACCAGGGGCATTGCGGGCAATTCTATCGACCGACCCTATGGAAGGCCCTATCTATAACCGCAAGACATAAGGCAGTTTTTCGCTCGATTCAGGAGGAGAAAGCCTGCACCGTGCGCAACCCGAGCCAGGTCATGCACAGCGAACCGCCAAGGTGCAACGCGATCGTGCCCATCGCGAGGCCGAGCCTGCCGCCCATGAGCATGCCGACCACTTCCGCGGAGAAGCTGGAGAAGGTGGTGAGCGTGCCCAGGAAGCCGGTGATGACCATGAGCCGCCACGCGGGGTTGATGTCCGGCAGGCCGCTGAACACACCGATGGCCACGCCGATCAGGTAGCCGCCGATGAGGTTCACCGCCAGCGTGCCCCAGGGCAGGATGCCGCCGGGGTTGAGCCACAGGGCAAAGCCCCAGCGCATGAGGGCGCCGACACACGCGGCGAGGCAGATGACGAGGACGTTCAGCAGCATGCCGGCGATTATCCGCAAGCTGCCGGACGGCCTTGCTCTTTCTACTTCTCCTTGCCCATCACCACATCGGGCAGGATCGTCACGATGCTCGGGAACAGCGTGATCAGCACGATGCACAGCACCAGGCAGAAGAAGAACGGAATGGCAGCCTTGGCGATCACGTTGCTGTCTTTCCCGGTCATGTTCTGCAGCACGAAGAGGTTGAAGCCCACCGGCGGCGTGACCTCGGCGATCTCGACCAGCAGCACGATGAAGATGCCGAACCAGATCAGGTCGAAGCCCGCCTTCTGGATCATCGGCAGCACCACCGCGCTGGTCAGCACGATCATCGAGATGCCGTCGAGCGCCGTGCCCAGCACCAGGTACACGACGACCAGCGCGCCGATCAGTGCATAGGGCGACAGGTGCATGCTGTCGACCCACTCGGCCAGCTCGCGCGGAATGCCGGTGAAGGCCATGGTCTTGGTGAGGAAGGCGGCACCAGCCAGGATGAACATGATCATGCAGCTGGTGCGGGTGGCGCCCATGATGCCGTCCTTGAAGTTCTTCCAGGTCAGGCTGCGGCCCCAGGCCGCGATGGCCAGCGAGCCCAGCACGCCGAAGGCCGCGCACTCGGTGGCCGTGGCCCAGCCCGCCACCAGCACCCAGACGATGAAGACGATCAGCAGCGCGCAGGGAATCAGGTTGCCCGAGAGCCGGATCTTCTCCATGAAAGTGGTCGGCGGATCGGCCGGCGGCACCTGGTCGGGATTGCGCAGGCTCCACCAGCCGATGTAGCCCGAGAACAGCAGCATCAGCAGAAAGCCCGGAAGAAAGCCTGCCAGGAAGATGCGGATGATCGACGCGTCGGCGGCCACGGCGTACACCACCATCGTGATCGACGGCGGGATCAGGATGCCCAGCGTGCCCGCGGTGGCGAGCGAGCCGATGGCCAGCTTCTCGTTGTAGCCGCGGCGCTTGAGCTCGGGCAGCGCCACCTTGGCGATGGTCGCGCAGGTGGCCGCCGACGAGCCCGAGACCGATCCGAACACGCCGCAGCCGAGGATGGTGGTGTGCATCAACCGGCCGGGCACGCGGTTGAGCCAGGGGCGCAGGCCCTCGAACATCTCCTCGCTCAGCTTGGTTCTGAAGAGGATCTCGCCCATCCAGATGAACAGCGGCAGCGCCGCGAGCTCCCAGCTGGCGTTACTTTCCCAGAAGGCCGAGAACAGGTTCTTGCCCGGCAGCGTGTTGGTGAAGAAGGCCTGGCCGACCCAGCCGACGATGGCCAGAGTCATCGCGATCCAGACGCCGCCCGCGAGCAGAAGCAGCATGATGGCGAGCAGCAGCGCGCCCATGAGCAGGGTTTCAAGCATGGGCGTCAGACGTCGGAGGAGAAATCGCCGGCAGCATGCCGCTCTTCGATGGCGCGCTGGTAGCTGGGCTTCTCGCCGCGCACCACGCCCACCAGCTCGTCGACCATGGCAATCAGCAGCAGCCAGCAGCCGATGACGAAGGTCGATTGCGGAATCCAGATCGGAATGACGACGAGGCCGGTCGCCATCTCGGCGAATTCGTAGCTCTCGTAGGTGAAGCTGGTGGCCCAGTAGGTCAGGTAGGCCACGGACACCGACGCGATCAGCAGGCATGTCACGTCGAGGATGCGCCGCACTTTCGGCGGCACGGCTTCGAGCAGCAGCGTCACGCGCACGAAATCGCCGTGACGGAATGCATGCGCCATCGCGAAGAACGCGGCGGCGGCGCACAGCCAGGCCACCACGTCGTTGAGCCCGCTCACGTGCCAGTTCATCTGCCGGCCCACGCCGGCCAGGATCATCAGCACGAAGATCAGGAACACGCAGAACGCGCCGAGCGCGCCTGCACCGTCGTACAGGCGGTCGAGGAAGCGGCGCACGGCTTACTTCTTTTTATAAGCGTCGACGATGGCGGCGCCATCGGCCCCGGCTGCCTTGAGCCAGTCGGTCTGCATGATGCCGCCGACCTGACGCATGTCGGCGTCGAGCTTGGGCGAGGGCTTGTGCACCTTCATGCCGCGCTCGGCGAGCAGGCGCTTGTATTCGTCGTTCTTCTCCTGCGCGACCTTCCAGCCGCGCACCTCGGCATCGGCTGCGGCCTTGGTGACGGCGGCCTTGGTGGTGGCGTCGAGCGCGTCGAAGGCCTTGGCGTTCACGAGGATCGCGTTCTTCGGAATCCAGGCCTGCGTGTCGTAGAAGTTCTTGATGTGCTCGTAGGTCTTGGTGTCGTAGCCGGTGGAGCCCGAGCTCATGTAGCTCTCGATCACGCCCGTGGCCATGGCCGCGCTGAGTTCGGCCTGCTGGATCTGCACGGGCTGCGCGCCGATGAGTTCGGCGATCTTGGCGGTGGCCGGGCTGTAGGCGCGCCACTTGATGCCGCGCAGGTCGGCCACCGAGCCGATTTCCTTCTTTGTGTAGATGCCCTGCGGCGCCCACGGCACCATGAACAGCACCTTGATGCCCTGGGCCGCGAGCAACTTGTCCATGGCGGGCTTCGATGCGTCGTAGAGCTTCCTTGCCTCGGGGTAGGTGGTGGCGAGGAAGGGCACGCCGTCGAGCGCGTAGATCGGGTTCTCGTTCGCGTAGTTGGCCAGCAGGATCTCGCCGGCTTGCGCCTGGCCGCTCTGCACGGCGCGCTTGATCTCGGGTGCCTTGAACAGCGAGGCGTTGGCATGCACCGTGATCTTCACCTTGCCGCCCGTGGCGGCGTCGACGTCCTTCGCGAACTGCGTGATGTTTTCCGTGTGGTAGTTGGTGGCGGGGTAGGCCGTGGGGAGGTCCCACTTGGTCTGCGCGAAGGCTGCGGCGCCGAGGGTGAGGCCCGCGAGGGCAATGCCGAACTTGTGATTCATGTACGCGCTCCGGAATGGATTGAAAGCAAAACGAAAGGAAGCTTACGTGCAAATTCCGGACCACTTCCTGAGGCATTTCCCTGCCATGGCGCGCATGAAAAAGCCGCCCGAAGGCGGCTTTGCATATTTCTACCGGAGCGGAATCAGGGCTTGGCGGCCTTGGGAGCTTTCGCTTCCTTCGATGCGGATGGCGCCGCGCCACCGAAGCTCTTGCCATTGACCGTCAGGCCCTCGGCCGACAGCTTGGCCGCCTTCTTCTCCTTCACGCCCTTGACGCGCTGCATGAGGTCGGGCCAGTCCTTGAACTCGCCTTCCTTGCGTGCTTCGAGAATGCGCTTGGACATCGACGGGCCAACGCCCTTGACGCCATCGAGGTCGGCCTCGGTGCCTTTGTTGACGTCGACGGCGGCGAACGAAACGGCCGCGAACAGCAAGGCCGTGGTGGCCAGGATCTTCTTGAACATGATGAAAAACTCCCTCTTTTTTGTTGATGAGTGACAGCCGACAGAAGCGTCGGCCCAGGCTCAACGAGGAGGGAAAGAAGGGCGTTGACGCGTAAAAGCCGTGCCGGCTTCTACGTGACCATTGTTCAGAAATGTGATCAGAGCTCTTCGACGCGGCGCGGCGGATAGCTGTCCCAGGCCTGGCAGCCAGGGCAGTGCCAGAAGTACTGGTGCGCCTCGAAACCGCAGGCTGCGCAGCGGTAGCGCATGAGCGGCCGGGTGGCCTGGTCGAGCGCGCGCTGCACCTGCGGATGAAACTGCTGGTGCTCGAAGTGTTCGCCCGCGAGCCAGCGCGAGGCCGCGACCAGCGAGGGCTGCTGTGCAAGATGCGCGATGTAGCCGTCGCGCGGCGTGGGGTTGGGTTCTTCTGCGGTGGCGGTCGGTGTGCCGCCGAGCGCCATCAGCGCCTCGAGCACGTCGATCGACGGCGACTCCACATAGCGGCGTTGCAGCAGCGCGAGCGCTTCGCCTTCGCGGTGCGCGGCCACGGCAGCCTGCTGCAGCGCGGCTGCGTAGAGCGGCAGCGCCAGCGGTGCGGTCTCGCTAAGGGCCACGAGCGTGTCGAAGGCCGCGGCCGCCTCGCCGTTGCGCAACTGCAGGTTGGCTGTGTCGATGGCGGGGCGCGGTGCCTGCGGCGCGAGTTCGACGGCCTGCGCGAGCAGCTTTGCGGCGCCGGGCAGGTCGCCCGCCGCAACGCGTTCGGTCGCCTGCTCGCAGAGGTGATGCGCGCGGCGCGTGCTGTAGCTGGCCTGGTCTGATTCGTCGAGCTTCTGCGCCACGTCGGCGGCCTGTGCCCATTCGCGCGAGCGCTCGTAGATGGCCAGCAGCGACAGCCGCGCCTCGTTCTCGTAGCGCGTGCCTTCGAGCTTCTGCAGCGCGGCTTCGGCGCGATCGAGCAGGCCGGCGCGCAGGAAGTCTTGCGCCAGTGCGTGCTGTGCGCGTTCGCGGTCGCTGCGGCTCAGGTCGCCGCGGCCCAGCAGGTGCTCGTGCACGCGCACTGCGCGCTGGTACTCGCCGCGACGGCGGAAGAGATTGCCGAGTGCGAAATGAAGCTCTTGCGTGTCGGGGTCGTTCTGAACGGCTTCGATGAAGGCGTCGATGGCCTGGTCCTGCTGCTCGTTGAGCAGGAAGTTGAGGCCGCGAAAGTAGGCCTTTGGGGCCTGGCGGTTCTCGAGCTTGAGTTGCCGGATGTCGAAGCGCGATGCGAGCCAGCCCAGCACGAAGGCGACGGGCAAGCTGATCAGCAGCCAGCTGGGATCAAAGTCCATGTTGACGTACGGCGGGGAGGTCGGTGGCGGAGATGGTCGGAGCCGCTGCGGGCGCGGTTGTGGCGGTCGATGGCGCGGAAGCCTGGGTTTCGGCAGCGGCAGGCACTTGCGCCGCGGCGGTGCGGTGCTTCCACCAGCCCGGCAGCATGCCCAGTGCACCCACCACGAGCCCGCCGGCAAAGGCCGCGAGCACGACGAGCACCAGCGGCGCACGCCAGTAGGTGCCGAAGAAGAAATAGACGGTCGCGTCGTGCTGGTTGTTCAGCGCGAAAGCGAAGAGCGTAAAAAAAATGGCTGCCTTGAGCAGCCACAGGAGGTATTTCATAGCCGTTCCCGTTGCCGGGAGCATTCTACGTTTGCATCCACGTGCGTCAGGCCTTGCGGCCCTTGGCTTCCTTGCCGCCGGCGTCGAGCTCCGCGGTGCGTGCATCGACGGCTTCGCGCAGCGCCTTGCCGGGCTTGAAGTGCGGCACCCGCTTCTCGGGAATCTGCACGCTCTCGCCCGAACGCGGGTTGCGGCCGATGCGCGGCGGACGACGGTTGACCGAGAAGCTGCCGAAGCCACGGATCTCGATGCGGTGTCCGCGCACCAGCGCGTCGCTCATGGCATCGAGGATGGTCTTGACGGCGTATTCGGCATCGCGGTGCGTGAGCTGTGCAAAGCGCGCTGCGAGTTCTTCGACGAGGTCTGAGCGGGTCATAGGCCGAACATAAACGAAAAACGTGGACGAAAAAAAAGACAGAGCGGCCCCAGGGCCTGCTCTGTCTTCCGACTCAGCTTACTTGCTGTCGTTGTTGTCGAGCTTGGCGCGCAGCAGGGCGCCCAGGCTGGTCGTGCCCGCGTTTTCGCGTGCCGACTGCTGGCTCAGGCTGGCCATGGCGCCTTGTTCGTCGACCATGTCCTTCTGCTTGATCGACAGCTGGATGTTGCGGGTCTTGCGATCCACATTCACGACGATGGCGGTGACTTCGTCGCCTTCCTTCAGCACGTTGCGGGCATCTTCGACGCGGTCGCGCGAGATTTCCGAAGCACGGAGGTAGCCGATGATGTCTTCGCCGAGGTCGATTTCAGCGCCGCGGGCGTCCACGGTCTTGACCTTGCCGGTCACGATCTGGCCCTTGTCGTTCACGGTGGTGAACGTGGTGAACGGGTCGCTGTCGAGCTGCTTGATACCGAGGCTGATGCGCTCACGGTCGACGTCCACAGCCAGCACGATCGCTTCGACTTCCTGGCCCTTCTTGTAGTTGCGAACGGCGGTTTCGCCGGCTTCGTTCCACGAGAGGTCCGAGAGGTGAACCAGGCCGTCGATGCCGGCAGCCAGACCCACGAACACGCCGAAGTCGGTGATCGACTTGATCGGGCCCTTGACGCGGTCGCCGCGCTTGGTGTTTTGCGCGAACTCTTGCCACGGGTTGGCCTTGCACTGCTTCATGCCCAGGCTGATACGGCGCTTGTCTTCGTCGATTTCCAGGACCATGACTTCGACTTCGTCGCCCAGCGAGACGATCTTGTTCGGAGCGATGTTCTTGTTGGTCCAGTCCATTTCGGAGACGTGCACCAGGCCTTCGATGCCGGGTTCGAGTTCGACGAACGCGCCGTAGTCGGCAATGTTGGTGACCTTGCCGAACAGGCGGGTCGATTGCGGGTAGCGGCGCGAAACGCCCATCCACGGGTCGTCACCCATTTGCTTGAGACCCAGCGAGACACGGTTCTTTTCGGTGTCGAACTTGAGAATCTTGGCGGTGATTTCCTGGCCGGCCTGAACGACTTCGCTCGGGTGGCGAACACGGCGCCATGCCATGTCGGTGATGTGCAGCAGGCCGTCGATGCCGCCGAGGTCCACGAACGCACCGTATTCGGTGATGTTCTTGACCACGCCGCGCACGACTGCGCCTTCCTTCAGCGTTTCCATCAGCTTGGCGCGTTCTTCGCCCATGCTGGCTTCGACCACGGCACGGCGCGACAGCACGACGTTGTTGCGCTTGCGGTCGAGCTTGATGACCTTGAATTCGAGGGTCTTGTTCTCGTACGGGGTCAGGTCCTTGATCGGACGCGTGTCGATCAGCGAGCCCGGCAGGAACGCGCGGATGCCGTTGACCAGGACCGTGAGGCCGCCCTTGACCTTGCCGCTGGTGGTGCCGGTGACGAAGTCGCCCGATTCCAGTGCCTTCTCGAGGGCGAGCCACGAAGCCAGACGCTTGGCGGTGTCGCGCGAGAGGATGGTGTCGCCGTAGCCGTTTTCAACGCTGCCGATGGCAACGGAAACGAAATCGCCGGCCTGAACTTCGAGTTCGCCCTTGTCGTTCTTGAACTCTTCGATCGGCACATACGCTTCGGACTTCAGACCGGCGTTGACGACGACGTGGTTGTGTTCGACACGCACGACTTCGGCCGTGATGACCTCGCCGGTGCGCATTTCGGAACGCTTCAGGGACTCTTCGAATAGGTCGGCAAAAGATTCAGACATTTATGGTTCCTTCCGTCAGGCAGGGTTGGCAGGCGCTCTTGCGAAATTGCGTGCGGCTGCTGTGGGTCTGTAGACGGCGGTTTTGTGGGCTTTTTGGATATAAACCCGGGTTGGTTGAACAACCAGCAGGCCGGTGCGCTGTCGCGCGGAAGGAGCCTGCTGGAGCGGTATGCGCCTTATGAATATTTCGGGATATTCCGTCGGGCGCCAGCTTTTCAAGCGGGCTTGAAAGGCTGTACTTGTTGCCACCAGTCCAAGACCTGATCGATCGATTGCTCAATGGACAGCTGGGAGTTGTCGAGGTGGCGAGCGTCCTGCGCCGGCTTCAGAGGGGCGACACTGCGGGAGGAGTCCCGGGCATCACGTGCTTCCAAGTCGGAGCGAAGACTGTCGAGTGTAGTCGAAATACCCTTTGAAATCAACTGCTTATGCCGCCGCTCGGCGCGCTGGGCGGCGCTGGCCGTGAGGAAGACCTTGAGCGTCGCGTCGGGGAAGATCACGGTGCCCATGTCGCGCCCGTCGGCCACCAGGCCGGGCAGCTGGCGAAAGCGCTGCTGCAGGGCCAGCAGCGCCTCGCGCACGGCTGGCAGCGTGGAGACGCGGGAGGCGTCCATGCCGGCGGCTTCGGTGCGGATGTCGTCGCTGACGTCTTCGCCGGCCAGCAGCACCTTTCCTTCGGTGAACTGCAGGGGCAGGGCGGCCGCGAGTGCAGCGATCTGCGTTTCGTGCTGGGCGTCAGCGCTCAGGCCTGCACGGCGCATGGCCAGGCCGGTCACGCGGTAGAGGGAGCCCGAATCGAGGTAGTGGTAGCCGAGCAGGCGCGCTACTTCGGCCGCGAGCGTGCCCTTGCCGGAAGCGGTCGGGCCGTCGATGCAGATCACCGGCACCTCGGCGGCCTCTGCCACCGAGAACAGGGTCTCGAAGTAATCGGGAAAGGTCTTGGCGACGCAGTGCGGATCGAGAATGCGCACCGGCACCCCCGCCGGGTTGAATGCCGCGAGCGAGAAGCACATGGCCACGCGGTGGTCGTCGTAGGTGTGGATGCTCGCCGGGCACCAGCCGGCCTGCGCCAGCGGGTGCACGCGGATGAAGTCGGGGCCGGCCTCGACGGCGGCGCCGAGCTTCTTCAGCTCGTTGGCCATGGCGTCGATGCGGTCGGTTTCCTTCACGCGCCAGCTCGCGATGTTGCGCAGCGTGCTCGGACCGTCGGCGTACAGCGCCATCACAGCCAGCGTCATCGCGGCGTCGGGAATGTGGTTGGCGTCGAGGTCGATGGCCTTGAGCGGCCAGGCGCCGCGGCGCACTTCGAGCCAGTTCGGACCGCTGTCGACCTGCGCGCCCATCTGGCGGGCGGCGTCGATGAAGCGGATGTCGCCCTGGATCGAATCGGCGCCCACGCCTTCGATTCGGATGCCGTCCTTGCCGGAAACACCCGTCGCTATAGCGCCCAATGCTATGAAATAGCTAGCAGATGATGCATCGGCCTCGACGTGGATATCGCCGGGCGAGCTGTAGCTGCTGCCCGCCGGAATGGTGAAGCGCTCCCAGCCGTCGCGCCGCACCTGGATGCCGAAGCGCGCGAGCAGGTTCAGCGTGATCTCGATGTACGGCTTGGAGATCAGCTCGCCGACCACTTCGATCACGATGTCGCCGGCCGCCGCGAGCGGCAACGCCAGCAGCAGGGCGGTGAGGAACTGGCTCGACACGTCGCCGCGCACGCGGATCGGCGCGTCGAGCGCCAAATCACCGTGGGGCACCGGATGGATGCGCAGCGGTGGATAGCCGGGATTGCCGAGGTAGTCGATGCGGCAGCCGAGCTGGGTCAGCGCGTCGACGAGATCGCCGATGGGGCGCTCGTGCATGCGCGGAACGCCGCTCAGCTCGAACTCGCCGCCCAGCAGCGACAGCGCCGCGGTGAGCGGGCGCATCGCGGTGCCGGCGTTGCCGAGGAACAGCGGCAGCAGCGTTTCGCTGGGCTTCAGCTGGCCGCCGAGGCCGGTGATGCGCAGTGTGTTTCCGTCCGGGTCGATGCCGCAGCCGAGCGCGCGCAGGGCGTCGAGCATCACGCGCGTGTCGTCCGAATCGAGCAGGTCGTGGATGGTGGTGGTGCCGCTCGCGAGCGCGGCGAGCAGCAGCACGCGGTTGGAGATGCTCTTGGAGCCCGGCAGCCGGACCGTACCGGCCGCGCCCGCGAGGGGCGGGAGATCGAGGAAGGTCGTCGAGAACATCTCAGTTGTCCTGCTGCTGCGACGAGGTGTCGGTGGCCGGTTTCCAGGCCGCGCGGGCCTTGCTGGCGGCGGCAATGGATTGCTCCAGCGCCTGCAGGTCGCCCGCAGCCATCAGCGCTTCGAGATCGTCCAGCGCCTTGCGGAAGGCCTGCGACTGTTGCAGCACCTGTTCGCGGTTGGCCAGCAGCACGTCGCGCCACATGACCGGGTCGCTCGCGGCGATGCGCGAGAAATCGCGAAAGCCCGGTCCCCCGAGGCTCAGGAAGCGGTCGCCCTGCGGCTGGCTGGCGATGGCGTTGGTGTACGCGAAGGCCAGCAGGTGCGGCAGGTGGCTCACGGCGGCAAAAGCGGCGTCGTGCTCTTCGTGCGTCATGGTGACGACGTGCGCGCCGATGCCGCTCCACACCTGCGAGGCCCGCTGCACGTTCGAGCGCAGCGTGGTCTTCACGGGCGTCAGCACGACCTGCCGGCCGGTGAACAGCGAAGCCTCTGCGTGCTCGATACCCGAGAGCTCCTTGCCGGCGATCGGGTGTGCCGGCACGAAGTTCGCGAACTGGCGCTGCAGGCCGTTGCGCGCGGCTTCGATCACGTCGCCCTTGGTCGAGCCGACGTCCATCACCAGCGTCTCGTTCGAGATGCCGTGGCGGATGGCCTTGAATGTGGCTTCCGATGCGGCCACCGGCACCGCCAGCAGCACGATGTCGGAGCCCGACACCGCCAGCAGCGCCGAAGGCGCTACCACGTCGATCACGCCAAGCTGGCGAGCCCGCTCGGTGGTGGAGGGCGACTTGCTGTAGCCGACCACGCGTTTCACCAGCTTCGCGCGCTTGAGTGCGAGCGCGAAAGAGCCGCCCATCAGGCCGCAGCCGATCAGTCCCAGTTGTTCGAACATGTTGTGGGGCTGCCTGCCGCTCAGGCCTTGACGGGGTAGGCGCCCAGCACCTTGTAGAACGCGCAGAGACCGCGCAGCTCGGCCAGCGCCGCGGCCACGTTCGGCTGCGAGGGATGGCCGTCGAGGTCGATGTAGAAGTAGTACTCCCACTGGCCGGTGCGAGCGGGGCGCGACTCGAAGCGGGTCATCGATACGTTGTTGGCCTTCAGCGGCACCAGCAGGTCGTGCACCGCGCCGGGCCGGTTTGGCACCGAGACGATCAGGCTCGTGCAGTCGCGGCCCGAGGCTGGCGGCATGGCCAGCGTCTGCGGCAGGCAGATCACCGAGAAGCGGGTGCGGTTGTACGAGTCGTCCTGGATGGCGTGCGCCACGATGTGCAGGCCGAAGCGGGTGGCGGCGCGTTCGCCGGCCAATGCGGCCCAGGCCGGGTTGGTGGCCGCGAGGCGTGCGCCTTCGGCATTGCTCGATACGGCACGGCGCTCGGCGTTCGGCAAGTGCTTGGACAGCCAAGTCTGGCACTGTGCCAGCGCCTGCGGATGGGCCAGCACGGCCTCCACGCCTTCGAGCGAATTGCTGCTGCGCAGGAGGTGATGACGTACCAGCAGGCTGACTTCGCCGACGACATGGGTGGGCGAGTGCAGGAACAGGTCGAGCGAGCGAGTGACTACGCCTTCGGTCGAGTTCTCGACGCCGACCACGCCGTACTGGGCGCTGCCAGCGGCGGTGGCGTGGAACACCTCGTCGAAGCTGGCGCAATAGATCAGGTCGGCGGCGCCGCCGAAGTATTCGATGGCGGCTTGCTCGCAGAAGGTGCCTTCGGGGCCAAGCACGGCCACGCGTTGCGGCGATTCGAGCGCCAGGCAGGCCGACATGATCTCGCGCCAGATGGCCGCCACGTGGAGGTCCTTGAGCGGACCGCCATTGCTCTTCTGCATCTTGTCGATGACCTGCGCCACGCGGTCGGGGCGGAAGAACGGGGTGCCCTCGCGCTTCTTGACCTCGCCGACCAGCTCGGCCACATGGGCCCGCTCGTTGAGCAGGCTGAGCAGTCGCTGGTCGAGCGAGTCGATCTGCACGCGCAGATCGGCCAGGCTTTCGGAGTTGTCGGAGGGAGAAGAGGGCGGTGTGGGTGCGGAGGCGGTCATCGGTGCGAGCAGCTGGGCATGCGCCTAGGCATGCGATCGCTCGAATTCTCGCATGTAGGCCACAAGTGCCTGCACCCCTGCCAGCGGCATGGCGTTGTAAATGCTCGCGCGCATGCCGCCGACCGACTTATGGCCCTTGAGCTGCAGCAGCCCGGCTTCGCGCGCGCCGACCAGGAAAGCCTCGTTGCGGCCTTCGTCGGCCAGGAAGAACGGCACGTTCATGCGCGAGCGGCAGCCCGGGTCGATGCGGTTGGCGTAGAAGTCGGAGCTGTCGATGAAGTCGTACAGCAGCTTCGCCTTCGCGATGTTGCGCTGCTCCATGGCGGCCACGCCGGTGTGCGCGCCTTCGGTCTGCTGCAACAGCCATTGGAACGTGAGCCCCGCCATGTAGATGCCCCAGGTCGGCGGGGTGTTGTACATGGAGTGGTTGTCGGCCACGGTCTTGTAGTTGAACGCGCTCGGGCAGATCTCGAGCGCGTGGCCCAGCAGGTCGTCGCGCACGACCACGATGGTCAGGCCGGCAGGGCCGAGGTTCTTTTGCGCGCCGCCGAAGGCGAGGCCCACGCGGCTCCAGTCGACGCTGCGCGAGGCGACGTGCGAGGAGAAATCGATGACCAGCGAGGCGTTGCTGCCGAGCGCGGCCAGATCGGGCAACTGCTGGAACTCGATGCCGTTGATGGTCTCGTTCGAGCACACGTGCACGTACGAGGCATCCTTGGAGAGCTGCCAGGTCGCAGGGTCGGGCAGCTTCGTGTGCTGGTCGTCGGCATTGCTCGCGACAACGCGCGCTGTGCAGTAGCGCTGCGCTTCCTTGTGCGACTTGATGCTCCAGCTGCCGGTGATGACGAAGTCGGCGGTTTTGCCGCGCGACAGGTTCAACGGCACGATGGCGTTCTCGCCCAGTCCGCCGCCCTGCATGAACAGGACCTGGAAGTTCGAGGGAATGGCCAGCAGCGTGCGGATGTCGGCTTCGGCCTGGGTGCAGATCGCACCGAATTCCTTGCCGCGATGGCTCATTTCCATCACGCTCATGCCGCTGCCCTGCCAGTCGAGCATTTCGGCGGCGGCGCGTTGAAGCACCGCCTCCGGCATGGCAGCCGGACCGGCCGAGAAGTTGTAGGGGCGCTTGCCGGCCGGCGTCTGCTGCTGGGTCACGTTGCTTTTACTTCTTGGCTGGGGCCTTGGCAGGTGCCTTGGCGGGAGCGGAGCTTTGGGCGGCGCCATCGGTCGGTGCGCCGAGTGCCTTGGCGACTGCGGTGTCGAGCGCGCGCATCTTGGGTTCGACCGTGGTGCGCGTGTCGGCCACGAGCTTTTCCGTCAGTGCGGTCTGCATCTTCGGGTTCAGGTCCTGGTACTTCTTGCTCAGGGGCGAGTTGATCCAGGCCAGCAGCTGCTTGAGTTCGTCTTCGTTGAAGTTCTGCTCCATCAGCGGGGTGAGGGCGCCCGGGGCCAGTTGAACGGCCTTGTCGCGAACGATGGGGTAGGTTTCGTCGAAGTATTTCTTCAGCTCGGCGTCGGCAGCCTTGGCGGCAGCTTCGCGCTTGGCTTCAGGCACTTGCGTCTGCAGGTATTGCGAACCCGCTTGCGCGATCGGAGCGCTCGATTGCTCGACCAGGCCGCGTGCCAGCGATTCGATGCCGGGGCGCTGGATGTCGATGAACTGCTTGATGAGCGTGGCCTTGTCCTGGGCCATGGCGGCCATCGAACTGCTTGCCAGGGCGACCGTCAGAAGTGCGAGTTTGATTTTTTTCACTGAGGATTCTCCGTTGAAGATGAGGAAGTATCGTCCGCGTCAGGCTCGCTTTCGCCGTTCGCGTCGTTTTCGACGATACGTTGTAGCCCGCTGAGTTTGGCGCCTTCGTCGAGTCCGATCAGCGTAACGCCTTGCGTTGCGCGACCAAGTTCACGAATTTCGGCAACCCGGGTGCGCACCAGCACGCCCTTGTCGGTGATGAGCATGATCTCATCATCCGCATGCACGAGAGTGGCAGCAACGACCTTGCCGTTGCGCTCACTCTGTTGAATGGCGATCATGCCTTTGGTTCCCCGGCCGTGGCGGGTGTATTCCGTAATGCTTGTTCGCTTTCCGTAACCATTTTCCGTGGCCGTGAGCACGCTTTGCTGCTCATCTTCGGCAACCAGCATGGCAATCACGCCCTGTCCGGGGTCGAGCGACATGCCGCGCACGCCGCGGGCATTGCGGCCAAGCGGGCGGACGTCTTCCTCGTCGAAGCGCACGGCCTTGCCGCCGTCGCTGAAGAGCATGACGTCGTGCTTGCCGTCGGTCAGTGCCGCGCCGATCAGGTAGTCGCCCTCATCGAGGTTCACGGCAATGATGCCGCCCTTGCGCGGGTTGTTGAACTCGTCGAGCGCCGTCTTCTTGACCGTGCCCATAGAGGTCGCCATGAACACGTACTGGTCGGCCGGGAAGTTGCGCTTTTCACCCGTCAGCGCGAGCGCGACGTTGATCTTTTCGCCTTCCTGCAGCGGGAACATGTTGACGATGGGGCGCCCGCGCGAGCCACGCGAACCCGCCGGCACTTCCCACACCTTGAGCCAGTACAGCCGGCCGCGGTTGGAGAAGCACAGGATGTAGTCGTGCGTGTTGGCGATGAAGAGCTGGTCGATCCAGTCGTCGTCCTTGGTGGCGGTGGCCTGCTTGCCGCGGCCGCCGCGTTTCTGCGCGCGGTATTCGCCCAGCGGCTGGCTCTTGATGTAGCCGCTGTGCGAGAGCGTCACCACCATGTCGGTCGGCGTGATCAGGTCTTCGGTCGAGAGGTCGTAGGCGCTGTGCTCCACCAGGCTGCGGCGCGCGCCGACCTTCGACTGGCCGAACTCCTGCTTGATGGTGCCGAGCTCGTCGCCAATGATGGTGGAGACGCGCTCGGGCTTGGCCAGGATGTCGAGCAGATCGTCGATCTCGGCCATCACGTCCTTGTACTCGGCCACGATCTTGTCCTGCTCGAGGCCGGTCAGGCGCTGCAGGCGCATCTGCAGGATTTCCTGGGCTTGCGTTTCCGACAGGCGATAGAGGCCGTCGCCGCCCATGCCGAAATTGCGCTCGAGGCCTTCGGGGCGGTAGTCGTCGGCGTTGATCACACCGCCGTCGGCGCGCGTGCGCGTGAGCATTTCGCGCACCAGTTTGCTGTCCCAGCTGCGGGTCATCAGCTCGGCCTTGGCGACGGGCGGTGTCGGCGATTCGCGGATGATGCGGATGAACTCGTCGATGTTGGCCAGCGCCACCGCGAGGCCTTCGAGCACATGGCCGCGTTCGCGGGCCTTGCGCAGCGTGAAGACGGTGCGGCGCGTGACCACTTCGCGGCGGTGCTGCAGGAAGACCTGGATCAGATCCTTCAGGTTGCACAGCTTGGGCTGGCCATCGACCAGCGCCACCATGTTGATGCCGAAGGTGTCCTGCAGCTGCGTCTGCTTGTAGAGGTTGTTGAGCACCACCTCGGGCACTTCGCCGCGCTTGAGCTCGATCACCAGGCGCATGCCCGACTTGTCGGACTCGTCCTGGATGTGGCTGATGCCTTCGATCTTCTTCTCGTGCACCAGCTCGGCCATGCGCTCCTGCAGCGTCTTCTTGTTGACCTGGTAGGGGAGCTCGTCGACGATGATCGCCTGGCGCTGGCCGCGGTCGATGTCCTCGAAGTGGCACTTGGCGCGCATCACGACCTTGCCGCGGCCGGTGCGGTAGCCGTCCTTCACGCCGTTGATGCCATAGATGATGCCGGCGGTGGGAAAGTCGGGCGCGGGCACGATTTCCATCAACTCGTCGATGCTGGCTTCGGGGTTGCGCAGCAGGTGCAGGCAGGCGTCGACAACCTCATTCAGGTTGTGCGGCGGAATATTGGTGGCCATGCCGACCGCAATACCGCCGGAGCCATTGACCAGCAAATTCGGCAGCTGGCTCGGCAGCACTTTCGGCTCTTTTTCGGAGCCGTCGTAATTGTCCTGAAAGTCGACAGTTTCCTTGTCGATATCGGCCAGCATTTCGTGCGCAATTTTGGCCAGCCGGATTTCCGTATACCGCATTGCGGCCGCGTTGTCTCCATCGACCGACCCGAAGTTGCCCTGGCCGTCGACCAGCATATGGCGCATCGAGAAGTCCTGGGCCAGGCGCACGATGGTGTCGTAGACCGACTGGTCTCCGTGCGGGTGGTACTTACCGATCACGTCGCCAACGATACGGGCCGACTTCTTGTATGGCCGGTTCCAGTCGTTGTTGAGCTCGTGCATCGCGTACAGCACGCGGCGGTGCACAGGCTTGAGACCGTCGCGGGCATCGGGAAGCGCTCGGCCCACGATCACGCTCATGGCGTAGTCGAGATAGCTGCTGCGCATTTCCTCTTCGAGACTGATGGGCAGGGTTTCTTTTGCGAAGGAGGTCATGAGCGAGGGGCTGGCGGCAGGAAGGCGAAATTTTACGCTGTGAGGGGTGTCGCACCGCCGCAACACAAGGTGCCTATTCCGCCTCCGTCCTACGCTTCGGGGCCGTCCAGCGGCCTGTTTGCCAAAGACCCTATGGCACAATCGCCTCAACGTTTTGGGTGGTGGTCACTTAAAGCGTCCTTGATTCGCAGCGCGGCTGCGGCTTTTTCCCCAAGAGGAGAACCATGAAGAAACTGAATAAAGTGGCGATGATGTTTGCAGTCGCTGCGCTCGCCACTGCCGCCGGCGCGCAGACCCGTGTCACCGCTGCGGACGGCGGTCCTACGATCGACAACTGGCAAAACGGCACCGGCGAACTGGTCTGGAAGAACGGCACGAATGAACTGTGCTGGCGCGATGCCAACTGGACGCCGGCTACGGCTGCCGCTGGTTGCGACGGTGCTCTGGTTCCTGCTGCTCCGGCTGCTGCTGCTCCGGCTGCTGCTGCCCCGGCTGCCCCGGCTGCCCCGCAAGTCGCTGCCAACAAGGTGACCTTCGCTGCCGACGCATTCTTCGACTTCGACAAGTCGGTTCTGAAGCCTGAAGGTCGCGCCAAGCTGACCGATCTGGTCGAGAAGATCCGTGGCGTCAACCTCGAAGTCATCATCGCTGTGGGCCACACCGACTCGATCGGTACGGACGCCTACAACCAGCGTCTGTCGGTGCGTCGCGCCGAAGCCGTCAAGGCCTTCCTGGTCTCGAAGGGCATCGAACGCAACCGCGTCTACACCGAAGGCAAGGGCGAGAAGCAGCCTGTGGCTGACAACCGCACCAAGGAAGGCCGCGCCAAGAACCGTCGCGTGGAAATCGAAGTGGTCGGCACCCGCGCCAACTAATCAATCGATTCCATCGATCATGAAAACCCCGCCTCGGCGGGGTTTTTTTATGGCTGTCGAATTCGTGATTGATCTTTGGCAAAGCCCGCGCGGTGTTTATCGGACATTGCTCGTTTCATAATCGCTGTATGACAGAAAACGTGAATGCGGATCCGGCCGAACTGGCCAAGTTTTCAGAGCTCGCGCATCGATGGTGGGATTTGGAAAGCGAATTCCGCCCGCTGCATGAAATCAATCCATTGCGCTTGGAATGGATTGACGGTATTGCACCTATTTCGCAGCGCCGCGTGCTCGATATCGGCTGCGGCGGCGGCATCCTGGCCGATTCGATGGCGCGCAAGGGGGCCGACGTGCTGGGTATCGACCTCGCGGGCAAGGCGCTCAAGGTTGCGCAACTGCATGCGCTCGAGGCCGGCACCCGCGGCGTGAAGTACCGTGAGATCAGCGCAGAGGCGCTGGCTGCCGAGCAGCCGGGCAGCTTCGACGTCGTCACCTGCATGGAGATGCTCGAGCATGTGCCGCAGCCGGCCTCGGTGATCCAGGCCTGCGCTACGCTGGTCAAGCCGGGTGGCTGGGTGTTCTTCTCGACGATCAACCGCAGCTTGAAGTCCTTCATGCTGGCGATCGTGGGCGCCGAGTATGTCCTCGGCATGCTGCCGCGTGGGACTCATGAATATGCAAAGCTGATCCGGCCCAGCGAGTTGGCTGGATACTGCCGCGCAGCGGGTCTGGACCTGCGGCACACCCGCGGCATGGAGCACAACCCCCTGACCCGGCGCTATTGGCTCAGCGGCGACACCAGCGTCAACTATATGTTCGCCACGCAGAAGCCGGCCGAACTGAAGTCGGAATCGCAAGGATGATGGGCATCGAGACGAAAGCCGTGCTGTTCGACCTCGACGGCACGCTGATCGACAGCGCGCCCGATCTGGGCGCCGCAGCCGACAAGATGCGCACTGAGCGCGGCCTCGATTCGTACCCGCTGGAGCGTTACCGTCCCATGGCTGGTGCGGGCGCGCGCGGCATGCTCGGCGTGGCGTTCGGCATCACGCCGGAATCGCCGGAGTTTCCTGAGCTGCGCGAAGAGTTCTTCGTGACCTACGAGCGCCGCATGCTGCTCAACACGCAGGTGTTCGATGGCGTCCAAGTGCTCATCGAGGCGCTGCGCGAGCGCGGCCTCTTGTGGGGTGTCGTCACCAACAAGTCGATGCGCTTCACCGATCCGCTGACGCGCGCCATTCCGCTTTTCGCGAGTGCGGGCGCGGTTGTGAGCGGCGACACCACGCCGTTTGCCAAGCCGCATCCCGAGCCCTTGCATGAAGCTGCGCGCCGGCTTGGCGTGGCATCGCGGGCATGCATCTACGTCGGCGACGACGAGCGCGACATCATCGCGGGCCGCGCTGCAGGCATGCGCACGGTCGCAGCCACCTACGGCTACATGGGGACACAAGCCGATTCGGAGCTCTGGCAGGCCGATGCTTCAATCTCTTCGCCCCTTGAGCTCTTGAAGTTACTCAATAGCGCCTAAAATGAGTCGCTTGGGGCTGCACTGGTTTCGACGTGGGTTCGGAGTCGCAGCGGGGCATGTCGAGCTGAATGCGCTCGTAAAACAGATTCAAACAAACTAACTGCAAACGACGAACGTTTCGCACTCGCTGCTTAATTGCCAGTGAGCCTTGCAACAGTTGGCCGATGGGCTGGGCAAGGGGGTCTGGAGCAATCCTGACCTCCCGGCTGCAAGGATAATTACATGGGCTGGCTCCGATCCGGGTACCTTGGGTCGGGGCGAGAAAATAGGGTGCTGGCGTCCGGTTTAGCGTGTGACTGCGCGACTCCGGAAGCGAGACTTAAATCAGATCACTAAACATGTAGAACTGCGCGATGAAGGCTTGCGGACGGGGGTTCAAATCCCCCCAGCTCCACCAAATTTCTAGAGCCAAGTCCAATTAAATCAAGGACTTACGAAAAGGCTCTCCGTCTCGGACCGTCACTCACCGTCTCGGGATTCACACACTTCTCACACGCGATTCGCACCTGAATCGCTCGCGTCGCCGACCTCCGGCAGACCAGGCAGATGCTCCCGGCCGTACTTTACCTGCGGTCGGTCGAAGCCCAGAGTGGCGCCTTGCTCGACCCACCGGCCGTAGTTCCTGATCACCATCTCCGTCGTCTTGTGGCCGAGCAGCTTGGCGATGTACGCCGGGTTCTCGCCCTGGCTCAGCAGTTGGCTCGCGAACGTGTGCCGCATCTGGTAGGGATTGCGATAGCTGGCCATGGCCTTCTTGCAGGTGCGCTGCCACAGCCGCAGCAGCGACTGGTCCGTCCATTCCTTGTCGTTGCGCGGGTTCATGAAGACCCGGCCACCGACTTTCTCAGTGCGTTGCCGTTGATCCTCAAGCGCCTGGCGGGCGGCAAGAAGCAGCGGGATGGTGCGCACGCCGGCACGCGTCTTCGTGCCTTTTTCCTCGCCCTCGACGACAGCCCTGTGGACGCGCACAGTCCCGGCTTGTAGATCGATGTCGGCCCAGGTCAGCGCGATCAACTCGCTCGTTCTGACACCGATGTACTCAACGATCAGTTGAGGGCCGTGCACCTCGTTTGTTGCCACCATGACTTCGAGAGCTGTCCCGGCCATGGAGGCGATGCGTTCGAAGATCAGCCGAGCTTGCGCTGGCGTGTGCCCGCACAACGGATCGATGCTCGCGGGAAGTTGTGGCGCCTTCTCCTGCAATACATCGCTCGCTTCAGTGAGCCACGCTAGCAAGGGTTTCGCTTGCGCAATGCAGGTGTTGCGCTCCTCGCTCGATGTGTCGCCTCGCACGTTGCGCGACGCGATGACCAATGCTGCGATGTCGTAGCCCAGTCGCTCGGCATCTTCCGGCTCGGGCACGTTGTCGCAGGCCGCACTGGCGAGGTCTGCCGCAACGTTGAGTAGCCGGTCGGAGTTTCCAGAGTAAGCGTGCGGCTCGTCGGTGTGAGCGGCCTGGCGTAGCAAGTTCGCCAGCGTTGAGAAGGCTGCGCCAATTGCGGATGGGCTGACTTCCTCGCTCGCAACGACCTCCAGGCTGGGTGCAGCCGGGCGGATGGGGGAGGGCGATTGCTCGCTGGTTGCGCCGACTTGTGGGCGCGTGCTAACCTCGTTCATGTGAAGTCCTGTCCTTGACGGGGTGGGTTTTCATCGAAGCCGAAACGGGTCCAAGCGTTTCGGCTTCACCTTTTCTGGTGCAGTTGAATTTGATGCTTCGGCTGCGCTTTGCGGGAGAGTGACGCGCGTCACGTCCTTCCCAGCGCTTCATGCGGCCTCCTTCTCGTTGAGCAACTCGGCGAGCTTGGAAAGGCCGCGCGGTGTGATTCGGCACTGCTCGACCATCTTCTCGCTGCCATCGCTGCGGGACACCGTGTTCACCTTGTGCTCGAGCAGGCCCGACTGGATACGGCTCTGGTAGCCCAGCCAGCCGGTGCCGCCCGCGCGGCGGTAGATCCACTCGTGCTCGCTCAGCCAGAGGAATAGCTTCTTCGGCTGAATCTGCAAGTGCTTCGCCGCGGACTGGATGCACATCGAGCCATCGGCCAAGGCGATGCGAGTGAGGGCCTCGACCTTGGGCGTCATGGTCTCGACCTGTTCAACCAGGACCTTGTTCTGGTCAGCGAGATCGGCAGCGAGGCGCAGGGCATCCGGCATGGTCTGCGGGATGTAGAAGCGCCCGCCGGCAGTCACCGTTTCCAACTCGCTCATGCGGTCGAAGACCTTGGCTTGGAGCTCGTAGCTGTAGCTCATGGCCATCAAGCACGCTTCGCGCTTGGGGAAGCGATATATGCTGCGAGAGACCATGCCGCCGGTGCCATTCGCGTATTGGGCAGCTCCCAAAAATTTGGGAGTTGCCTCGCCGAGCACCTTTGGCACCTTGGCCATGAAGTGGTCGTGGCGCAACTCGACCTCACCGTCGCCACGCTGGCTGTTGATGAATTCGACCAGTTCGAGGCTGGTCATGGTGATGGCGCTGCTGGCGCCGATGGGCACGATGTTGCTCACTGCTGTCCTTTCAGAGCGGGTGGGGAGGAATGGGCGCGCTTGCCCTTGAAGGTTGAGCGCAGGCGGTTAACGATCTCGCCGTTCAGGCTGCGGTCGTTCTGTGTGGCTGCTGCCTGTAGATCCCCCTTCAAGTCGTCTGGCAACCGGACGGGTGTCGGTGCGGCTTGGGTCTTTGCTGTCATGGTGAGATAGATTCTGAAAGACTCTTCAGATAGAGTCAACTAGATTCTTTTGAAAAGGATCAAAAAGAATCGATGATTGGGGGATGGAACCGAAGCAACAACCGCCGTACCCGCTGCGCATGCCACAAGACCTGCGGGCCGAACTTGAAAAAATGGCGGCGGAATCGAAACGAAGCCTTAATGCGGAGATCGTTGCCCACCTTGAGGTTTCAGTAATGCGCAGCCTCAACCCGTCGCGGCACTCGGAGAGCCTGTCTCGGCTTGCATCGCTTTCCAGGCGACTTTTCGAGATGGAGGCGCAATTGATGACGATCGAGGAAATCCGGACCGTGCGGAAAGAGCGGTTTGCTACGGCCAAGAAAAACAACCAAGGCGCGGAGGACATCAGTTCCTTGGCGGCGGAGGTCGCCCAAGCAGATCGAGTGATCCGTGGATTGAAAGTTGAGATGGAAGCGTACCTCGCTCGATACAAGAAGCTCGAAGCAGAGATCGCACAAGAAAACAAGGCGCCGTAAGCGCTCGTGCAGGCTTGGGTCAAATCGCCCGTCGGCAATGTCAGGGTGAAACGCTTCACCAAGGTTTGCCTGAGGTACAGAGCGCTCCGATTGCCGCAGTCGATTGATGTCTTGGGTTGCATGTCGCCATGCTGGCGGCAAGCGGCTCGGCCGCAAATCCCTAGTGGGGGTATAGGCCCAGAAGCTGGGTGTAGGCGAGGGTCATCACCCCAGTAGGTGTTGACATCGGACGATTGACTGAGGCCGCACTGCATCTCATGAGAAGACATGGATGCATGGTGATTTAGGTAGGCATCCTTCGAAATGCCTGAACGCTTGATGAGTTGTGTGGCATCAAGCGTCGCGTTGCGACGTATCAGCTGATCCGTCCCATTTCTCACCTGGAAAGAGTTCGGACAGATACCGTCTAACGGTTCCTGGAGAGAGACCGACCGCTTCAGCGATAGGGTATGCAGCAGCCTCTCTCGCAAGGTGTCGATAGCTCGAGGCGACTCTGCGGACCTTCTCGCGCGACGCAGATCCGATCAAGCGCCTCCCTTCAGCCGCACGGCGCACGTTCTCAACGCCGCTTTCCTTCAAAGCGTTGTTGGTGTTAAAGCCCGTGAGCATTCCGAGCAGAAATCCCATCCATCGGTTCGCATCTGCAGAGGATCGTATGCACTCCTCCTTATTTCCTTTGCGAAGGAATTCGAGAGCATCAATGCAAGAGGCGAGAGTCACCAATACACACAGCATGCAGATGAATCCAGCTTTAGCTTTGCTATTGGGCGGTAGCCCAGGCGGCAGATACTGAGCGATTTCCGGAGAGAGGTCTGAAGCATCGATTTCCTTCCCCTGTGCGACATCACTCATCATGATCGCGAATCGTGCTGCACTCGCATTGCTGTCGCGGCCAATCGCTTGTGCGCAAGTACCGAGATCGGAGCCGTGGACGCCAAAAACAGGAGGGGAAAATTGCTCCAAGCCTTGCATTACCTGCGCAATATCATTCTCAATTGCCTTGGCGAAGGCTACATCACCATCATTGCTCATCGCACCCCTTGCAAAGTGTCGGCTCAGTCCGCATACGCGCAGGGCCCGAGTTCCGCCGGCGCATTGCCTATCAATCACACCCGTGATATTGCCATCAGTAACAGGGAAGAGCGATGCAGATAATGTTGAGGTGACCAGCAGCCGAAAAGCTTGCAGAGCTTGCGGAGCTTTTGCTTCAGCGAGGTGCGTTCCGACGAGTTCTCCCTATGCTCTGGGTGAGATACACGTAGTTTCAAATGCAATGTTGGATGCTCTGTGATAGAAAAATCCAATCGCCCAGCAGCCCCTTGGTAGTTATAATTTTTGCCGTGGATCGCTTGTCAAGCCGAGCAAATCTACAGTCATGAAAGGACATCACGAATGACTTCTGCAGCTACGGTTGCCAGCTACGTCATCCGCTTCTTTCAGGATGCCGGAGACCCCGTTAGCAACCTGAAACTTCAAAAATTGCTTTATTACATTCAGGGTTGGCATTTAGCCTTGAGAAAGCAACCCCTGTTTCCGGATCGATTTGAGGCGTGGGTCCATGGCCCTGTCGTGCCCAGCGTGTATGGGTCGTACAAGCAGTACCGGTGGCAACCAATCATTGAACTTACGACGGCACCCTACCTTGATCCTGATGCCAAGTTCATCGTTGATGAGGTGCTTCGCGTTTATGGTGGCGATACCGGCTACTCTCTAGAGCAGCGAACGCACATGGAGCCGCCTTGGCAATGGGCTCGTGGTGGGCTTGCGCCAGACCAAGAGTCCCGCGCTCTCATCTCACCAGAGAGCATGCAGCAGTTCTTCGAGTCTCAGATACCACGCTGATGGCTATCGGGAAGGCGCCGCTTGAGATCAGCGGCACTCAAATACACAAGCAGAAGAATCTTCCGGACGATCTAATTCGTTTTTCGTTTCGACATTTCAGCTTTTCGGACAAATACTGTGCTCCGGAAGCCAAAGGTCTCGCGGCGTACTTTCCCGCCCTAATGGAGAGGTTGCGCGACGTTTCTGGCTTCAAGGTTTCCGAGTTCCGTACGACCAAGAGCAAAGCATTGCGAGCTCACACTCATGACTGGCCGGGAACGAGTGAACCAAATGGATATACGCACCTTAACGAACAGTTGAGGGATTGCGAGGCTTGGCAATTTCAACTCTCTGCCAATGAACATGGGCGTATTCACGGAATACTCGTGGATTCGGTGTTCTATGTGATCTGGGTCGATCCCAATCACGCCCTCTATCCTAAAAAGAAGTAGGGTGCTCCCATATATTTCTCGATGAAGGCTTGTGTCAAGCTTTGGTGATTACTGCGCAAAGAGTCCTGCTCTTCCAGTGATTGCTTCGGGCTATTCAGTCGTCGAAGAGAAAATCGCCCGAAGTCTGTAACGGTCTGCTCGATGACTTGTCGGATGCGGAAAATCACGACCGAAAAGCCCGTGTTCAAGCTCCCCTGCTGCCATCTGCCTCGCAGTAGTGCAGAGGACTCAAAATCCCCCACCGAAAGGTGTGCCGGTTCGATTCCTGCCTCAGGCTGGTTGCCAAGAATCAAATTTGTCTGACATGGCCAGGGCCGAGGCAGCCCTACATTCCTGACGCCACGGCGTTCAACCGTGGCGCCTTGCTGTAACCCTCAGCCCGGCCGTGTGCCGGGCTCTTTTTTGTGATGAGGCGGTGGCGATCAGCTCGCTATCTCGGCCTCTTGAAAACTTCGTGGACGGCGTCTAAATTGAGCGCTGTTGAGGTTTTGGTCAACCGAAAAGGAGGCTTGAAATGACCATGAACTTGTTGCGGCAGATAGCGACTTCTCGCTTGCCCATCTCGTTCTATCGGACTGAAGACATCGATCAGGTCCGAATCCTTCGGGCTGCAGGACTGGTGGTTGCGCTGGTCCCAGCGCCATCTGAACCGCTCACCCTGTCAGGGGGCAGCTCAGCCGCACAGGTACTCTCGGTTACCCAGAAGGGGCGAGAAGTGCTCGCGGAGTTCAACTATCCGGAAGCCCGAGCACCGCTATGGCGCAAGCGGATGCCGCGGTTCATCACCAGACACCGGGATTCCTCGAAATCATCGGCAGAGCAGTCCGCGTCGGCTCGAATGCAGTAGCGGAAAAACAAGAGCCCGTTCAGCGCGGGCTCTGTCGGCTTGCGTTTGAAGATCAGCGAAGGTCGCAAGCTAGTCGTCGGCGAAGATCTCACCAAATCCCTGGAAGACCCAGCCATCATCGCAGCGCGCATAGACGGCCGTGAACTCGTTGTTGACGCCGCGCGACCAGAAGTGGAGGCCGAGTCGTCCGCGATACAGGATGATTTGCGCCAGATCGGCGTCGATCTCCCCGAGTGCATCGACCATCTCATCGACCTGCGGTAGCACGGCCTCCAGCGTTGGCACGACCTGGCGTTCAAGCTCTTCTTGATCGATGGCATACACCTGGACCGTGACCTCGTTGGCCGTTCCACGGAACAGGTCGGAGTTGAACTCCACGCGCCCCTCGGAATCAGGCTGGTCATCCGCCTGGTCGAAGCCTTGATGTCGAAGTTCGGCGAGGTAATCCATCAGTGCTCGCAGAGTTCATCCAGGAAGTAGGCAGCCAGCACGTCCCCGTAGACCTCCTTCGACCGCGAAGGCACGGCGGCGACGTAGTCGATAAATCCTTTGATTATCGAGTCCAGGTCTCTGTCGCCCAAGCAGGTGGATGGATAGACCAGCGAGCGCAGGACTTCGACTACCTCCTCTTTGTTTGTCGCGCCATTCTTGGGGCGCATCTTGACCGTGGAGTGCACCAATCCTCGTTGAACGCCAGCCCGCCAGCCGGCTATGAAGGCTGCAATACGAGTCGCGCAATCAGCATGTCGGTCCGAGCCGCCGGTGCCCTTGAGCATCAGCGAGCAGCTTTCTGCCATCTGCCCTGCTTGAAGGATGTTGGGGATTTGTGCCGATGCAATGCAGCTCGATGCTGCCAAGGCTGCTACGACAACGATGCGGGCTATGACGCTTCGCCGTCCTGCCGCTCGCTTCTGTGCTTTCGAAATCTGTAGGCTCATTCCTCTGGCTCCTCGTGTCGTAGGGAGTGAGCATATCGAAAGAGGCGAGTCGGGCGCGCAAGAGACGCGACCGAAGGAGCCGTGTTCAAACTTCCCGAGGGGCCTTGGCCGAGGTGCCAGTCCGATGCTGGTCCTAGGACCAAAAAAAGCCCGCTCGAAGCGGGCTCTGTATTGGCTAAAGATTGGCGTTGCGCTTGGATAGCAGCGATGCCTTGCAGGCGTCAAAATTGCTGAACTCGTATACGAGCCTGATTGCGTAGTTCGCTGAGGTAAACGCGTGGGCTTCCAGCCTAACGACTGACAACCCATCAACTGGGGCTCTGTCGAGTTTCCAAACAGCTGCTAGCGTTCGCTCCTTTTTTGCCAGGGCCATGGTCCAGTCCCTGGGCTCGTTCCATATGCTGCCGTTATCAAGAAAGTCGAGCTTCTCAGGTGCGCCGTACTTGGAGGCCAGAGCTGCTTGCCACTCGGTGAATTCGGTACGAACTTGCTCTCCGAAAGAATTGGTGGGGCGAGTTGGCCCCACTGCATTGATTCGGCAGAGGCCTGTGGTGGGTCCGAAGACAAGTCGATAGTCGTGGATGTCGGGGTGCCCGTTGGGCAGACGCTCAGTCTTGTAGACGCCGGCTGTCTCCATCGGCTTCAGCTTTGCTAGTTTGCTGACTGCCTCAAGCGTGTCGCCCTCGTTCAAGCCAAACGGGCCTGCCGATGCCGCCGCGCTTGCTCCAGCAATGATTGCTCCGACCAACCATCCTCTTCGATCCATCTCTTCTTCTCCTCTATTGGTAGCGCTCAGGCATAGCGGAGGTGGGCAAGCGCTTGCCTAAGAACATCATCACGACAGAAAAGCCCGTGTTCAAGCTTTTCGTAAGCGTCGTCTCAGCACCCTCTTTTTTTGCTGAGGGCTGATGTGCAGGATCGGTGGTCCATGCACGCCGCGATGGTGTGCATGAAGAACCGCT